>NZ_JBIBTW010000009.1:0-317336 GCF_043078785.1 Streptomyces sp. NPDC015346
CCGTAGATGTCAAAGACCCCCAGCCGCTATCGACTGGGGGTCTTTTCGCTGGTGGGGCTAACAGGATTTGAACCTGTGGCCTCATCCTTATCAGGGATGCGCTCTAACCAACTGAGCTATAGCCCCGCCGCGCTCTGCGGAGTGTGTCCCGCGCGCTGACTCCTGAAGATTAGCGCACGTCGGGGCCAGTCCCAAAATCGGTTCCCGGTCACCCGACGGCGGCGCTACTCGTCCTCCGCCAGCGTGAGCTCCACACCGCCCACGAAACCGGCCGACAGGTTGTAGATGAACGCGCCCAGGGTTGCCAGGGCGGTCATCAGGACCACGTCGATGACCGCGATGATCGAGGTGAACATGAGCACGCGCGGCAGCGACAGGAACGACTGCAGGTCGAAACCGTTGGACTCGTTCGAGCCCGTCGCCTCGCTGATCGTGCCGCCGACGGTCGAGAAGACGCCCATGGCGTCCATGACCATCCACAGCACCGACGCGGCCACCACCGTGCAGATGCCCAGCGCGATGGAGAGCAGGAAGCTCACCTTCATCACCGACCACGGGTCGGCCTTCGCCACCCGCAGCCGTGCCTTGCGCGTACGGGGCGTGGTGCGCGCCCCCGTACGCGGCAGGCGCACCGCGCCGGCGTTCTGGCCGACCGCTCCGCCCGGGCCGCCGGCCGTGCCGCCGCCCGCACCCGCGCCCGGCGCCTGAGCGCCGTACGCCTGCGGAGGGTGGTACGGCCCGCCCGGCTGCTGCGCACCCGCGCGCTCGCCGGGCAGCGGCCCGTTGTACGTCTCGTAGGACGAGGGCTTGGGCCCCCGAGTGTCCGTCACCGCAACCCCCTGGGAGTCCGTGGCGGGGCCACGGGCGCCGTTCGCTCCAGCACCAGCAGAAGCTCCGGCAGCCGCCGATCCGGCGCCCGTGGCTCCACTCACGCTCTACTCCTCGTGCTCCCCGGCCGAGGGCTCGGTGCCCTCGGCTGCCTCGACCGCGGTCGCGGCCTCGACGACTTCGCCGTTCTCGGCCTCGATCTCGACCGCGTCGACCTCTTCGGCCTCGCTGCCCGCCTCGGCGTTCCGTGCGATGCCGACGACGGCATCGCGCTTGCCCAGGTTGATCAGCTGGACGCCCATGGTGTCACGGCCGGTCTCCCTGACTTCGTTGACTCGCGTACGAATCACACCGCCGGAGAGCGTGATGGCGAGGATTTCGTCCGTCTCCTCGACCACCAGCGCGCCCACGAGCGAGCCGCGGTCCTCCACGATCTTGGCGGCCTTGATACCGAGGCCACCGCGACCCTGGACGCGGTACTCGTCGACGTTGGTCCGCTTCGCGTACCCACCGTCGGTGGCGGTGAAGACGAACGTACCCGGCCGGACGACATTCATCGAGAGCAGCTCGTCGCCTTCGCGGAAACTCATCCCCTTGACGCCTGATGTCGCTCGTCCCATCGGACGCAGCGCGTCGTCCGTCGCGGTGAAGCGGATCGACTGCGCCTTCTTGCTGATGAGCAGCAGATCGTCCTCCGCCGACACCAGCTCCGCGCCGATCAGCTCGTCGTCGCCGCCGTCCTCCGTCTCCCGGAGGTTGATCGCGATGACACCACCGGAACGCGGCGAGTCGTAGTCCTTCAGCGCGGTCTTCTTCACCAGACCGCCCTTGGTGGCGAGCACCAGGTAGGGCGCGGCGTCGTAGTCGCGGATCGCGAGGATCTCGGCGATCTGCTCGTCCGGCTGGAAGGCGAGGAGGTTGGCCACGTGCTGACCGCGCGCGTCCCGGCCGGCGTCCGGAAGCTCGTACGCCTTGGCCCGGTAGACCCGCCCCTTGTTGGTGAAGAAGAGGAGCCAGTGGTGGGTGGTGGAGACGAAGAAGTGGTCGACGATGTCGTCCTGCTTCAGCTTCGTGCCCCGCACGCCCTTGCCGCCGCGCTTCTGCGAGCGGTAGTCCTCGGTCTTCGTACGCTTCACATAGCCGCCACGCGTGATGGTGACGACGATGTCCTCCTCGGCGATCAGGTCCTCGATGGACATGTCACCGTCGAAGGGCACCAGCTTGGAGCGGCGGTCGTCGCCGAACTTCTCGACGATCAGCGCCAGCTCCTCGCTGACGATGGCGCGCTGACGCTGCTCGGAGGCGAGGATCGCGTTGTACTCGTTGATCTTCGCCTGCAGCTCGTCGTGCTCGGCGACGATCTTCTGGCGCTCCAGGGCGGCGAGCCGGCGCAGCTGCATCTCGAGGATGGCGTTGGCCTGGATCTCGTCGATCTGCAGCAGGCCCATCAGGCCCTCGCGCGCGACGTCCACGGTCTGGCTGCGCCGGATGAGGGCGATGACCTCGTCGATCGCGTCCAGCGCCTTGAGGAGACCGCGCAGGATGTGCGCGCGCTCCTCCGCCTTGCGCAGCCGGAAGCGCGTACGACGGACGATGACCTCGATCTGGTGCGTCACCCAGTGGCGGATGAACGCGTCGAGCGAGAGCGTGCGCGGCACACCGTCGACGAGCGCCAGCATGTTCGCGCCGAAGTTCGTCTGCAGGTCGGTGTGCTTGTACAGGTTGTTCAGGACGACCTTGGCGACGGCGTCGCGCTTGAGCACGATGACGAGCCGCTGGCCGGTACGGGACGAGGTCTCGTCGCGGACGTCGGCGATGCCGCCGATCTTGCCGTCCTTGACCAGGTCGGCGATCTTCTGCGCGAGGTTGTCCGGGTTGACCTGGTAGGGCAGCTCCGTGACCACCAGGCACTGGCGGTTCTGGATCTCCTCGACCTCGACGACCGCGCGCATCGTGATCGAGCCACGGCCGGTGCGGTACGCCTCCTCGATGCCCTTGCGGCCCACGACCAGCGCACCGGACGGGAAGTCCGGGCCCTTGATCCGCTCGATGAGCGCGTCAAGCAGCTCCTCGTGCGTGGCCTCCGGGTGCTCCAGCGCCCACTGGGCGCCGGCCGCGACCTCGCGCAGGTTGTGCGGCGGGATGTTGGTCGCCATACCGACCGCGATTCCCGCCGAGCCGTTGACCAGCAGGTTCGGGAAGCGCGCCGGCAGGACCGTCGGCTCCTGGTTACGGCCGTCGTAGTTGTCCTGGAAGTCGACGGTCTCCTCGTCGATGTCCCGGAGCATCTCCATCGACAGCGGCATGAGCTTGCACTCGGTGTACCGCATGGCGGCCGCCGGGTCGTTGCCCGGCGAGCCGAAGTTGCCGTTGGAGTCCACCAGCGGCAGCCGCATCGACCACGGCTGGGCCAGCCGGACCAGGGCGTCGTAGATCGAGGAGTCGCCGTGCGGGTGGTACGTGCCCATGACGTCACCGACGACGCGGGCGCACTTGTAGAAGCCCTTCTCGGGGCGGTAGCCGCCGTCGTACATCGCGTACAGCACGCGACGGTGGACGGGCTTGAGACCGTCCCGTACGTCCGGCAGCGCACGCGACACGATGACGGACATCGCGTAGTCGAGGTACGAGCGCTGCATCTCGGTCTCGAGCCCCACGGGCTCCACGCGCATGCCCACGCCCGGAACCATCGGCTCCTCTTCGGGCATCACAGGGGTGTTCTCGTCGGCCATTGCTGGTCTTCAGTCCTTTCGTACGGTCAGCTGAGGCCGACTCAGATGTCGAGGAAGCGAACGTCCTTGGCGTTGCGCTGGATGAACGAACGCCGTGCCTCGACGTCCTCACCCATCAGCACCGAGAACAGATCGTCGGCCTGGGCCGCGTCGTCGAGGGTGACCTGGCCGAGCACGCGGTGGTCCTGGTCCATGGTGGTGATGCGCAGCTCCTCCGCGTTCATCTCACCCAGACCCTTGAAGCGCTGGATCGAGTCCTCGCGGATCCGCTTGCCGTTCTGCTTGCCCAGCTCGACGAGCGCGTCGCGCTCCCGGTCCGAGTACGCGTATTCGAAGTCGTCCCGGCCCCACTTGATCTTGTACAGCGGGGGCCGGGAGAGGTAGACGTGACCGGCCTCGACCAGCGGACGCATGAAGCGGAAGAGGAAGGTCAGCAGCAGGGTGTTGATGTGCTGGCCGTCGACGTCGGCGTCCGCCATCAGGATGATCTTGTGATAGCGGAGCTTCTCGATGTCGAAGTCCTCGTGGACTCCGGTGCCGAAGGCCGAGATCAGCGCCTGGACCTCGGTGTTCTGCAGGATCTTGTCGATCCGGGCCTTCTCGACGTTCAGGATCTTGCCTCGGATCGGCAGGATGGCCTGGTACATCGGGTTACGGCCGGACTTGGCCGAGCCGCCGGCGGAGTCGCCCTCGACGATGAAGATCTCGCACTTGGAGGGGTCGTTCGACTGGCAGTCGGACAGCTTGCCCGGCAGCGAGGCGCTCTCCAGCAGGCCCTTGCGGCGCGTCAGGTCGCGGGCCTTGCGGGCCGCCACGCGCGCGGTGGCCGCCTGGATCGACTTACGGATGATGTCCGTGGCCTCGTTCGGGTTCCGGTCGAACCAGTCGTTGAGGTGCTCGTGCACGACCTTCTGCACGAAGGTCTTGGCCTCCGTGTTGCCCAGCTTGGTCTTGGTCTGGCCCTCGAACTGCGGCTCGCCGAGCTTGACGGAGATGATCGCCGTCAGACCCTCGCGGATGTCCTCACCGGTGAGGTTGTCGTCCTTCTCGCGCAGCAGCTTCTTGTCGCGCGCGTACCGGTTCACGAGGCCGGTGAGCGCGGCGCGGAAGCCCTCTTCGTGCGTACCGCCCTCGTGGGTGTGGATCGTGTTGGCGAAGGAGTAGACACCCTCGGTGTACTGCGAGTTCCACTGCATCGCGATCTCGACCGAGAGCATCCGCTCCTTGTCCTCGGCCTCGACGTCGATGACGGTGGGGTGGATCAGCTCACCCTTGCGGGAGTTGAGGTACTTGACGAAGTCGACGATGCCGCCTTCGTAGTGGTACTTCACCGTCCTCGCCGGCTGCTCATCCGCCGCCTCGGCGTCGGGGTCGTCGGCGCCGACCGTGGCCTTCGCGGACTCGCGCTCGTCGGTGAGCGTGATCGTCAGGCCCTTGTTGAGGAAGGCCATCTCCTGGAAGCGGCGCGAGAGCGTCTCGAAGGAGTACTCGGTCGTCTCGAAGATGTCCGCGTCGGCCCAGAACGTGACCGAGGTGCCGGTCTCGTCGGTCGCCTCGTGCTTCGCGAGGGGCGCGGTGGGGACGCCCATCTTGTAGTCCTGCGTCCAGCGGTGGCCGTCGGTCTTGACCTCCACCGAGACCTTGGTGGAGAGGGCGTTGACGACGGAGACGCCGACGCCGTGGAGACCGCCGGAGACCGCGTAGCCGCCGCCGCCGAACTTGCCGCCCGCGTGGAGGACCGTCAGCACGACCTCGACGGCCGGCTTGCCCTCGGACGGGACGATGCCGACGGGGATGCCACGGCCGTTGTCGACGACGCGGACGCCGCCGTCGGCCAGGATCGTCACGTCGATGGTGTCCGCGTGACCGGCCAGGGCTTCGTCGACCGAGTTGTCGACGACCTCCTGCACCATGTGGTGCAGACCACGCTCACCGGTCGAGCCGATGTACATGCCGGGTCGCTTGCGGACCGCGTCCAGACCCTCGAGCACGGTGATCGCGCTGGCGTCGTACGACGCAGCGTTGGCGGACTGGGTGTTCTCGTTGGGGTTGCCGGAATCGGCCACGAAGCGCCCTTTCTGGCACAGCACAGCCGGGCTCCGGGCATGCGGGAGCGGCTGCGTCGTTCGACATGTTCCGCAGGGTGGCGGGATTGTCTTCCAGTCTACCGGTAGCGCTGACACTCATGGGGGTTTGCCGGTACCTGAGTCCGCATGTGCCGCCCTGAGCGGGTCCTCACCGACTCCCCATATACGCCCAGGGTCTCCAGAACGCTCTGACGGCCACCCAGCGCTTCGGGCGGTGACGCCCCGCTGTGGGCAATCGTTCCGCCGGGGCGGAACGGGTGGGCAGAGCGGAACGGCGCCTCCGCGGGCGCGCTCCGCACCCGTACCCGCCTTCACACGCGAGCCCGCGCGCTTGTACCGAACCACCCCGCCCGGCGCCCTAGCCGTACGTGTCCCCGGGCCCCACGGACCCCGGCGCCCGCAGCGGCCCGTACCCCCGCCGCACGCCCGACGACGGCCCCAAGACCTTGATCATCCGCACGGTCCCCTGGCCCAGGTCCTCGTTCAGACGCGCCACCAGCCTCGGTGCGAGCAGACGCAGCTGCGTCGCCCACGCCGTCGAGTCGCACTGCACGGTGAGCACCCGGGCGTCCGGGTCCTCCTCGTACTTCAGCGGTACGCAGTGCTTCGCCAGGTCCTCGCCCACGATCTGCGGCCAGCGCCCCATGACCCCGCCCACCGCCGCCGGTGTCTCCCAGCCGCGTTCGGTGATGAGCCGGTTGATCGCGGCGCCGAGCGCCAAGGGGTCGCGGCCGTCCGCTCCGGAGCCGGAGCGCAGCCCGCCGCCCCGCCGGGCCTGCTTCTTCTGCTGGGCCGCCGCGCCCCGTGCCTTCGCCTGCTCCTTGGCGGCGCGCAGCGCGACCCGCGCGAGGTCCACCCCGGAGGCCTCGGGCACCTTGGGACCCTCGGTCTCCGGCGCCCCGAGCTGTCCCTGCTCGTTCTCGTTCACAACCGCTCCACGTTCCCGTCGGCCACCGCGTACCGCGTCCCGGCGAGCACTGCCGGCACGTCGTCGTCCACCGCGGCGGTGACCAGCACCTGCTCGCCCGGGGCCACCAGCTCCGCCAGCCGCTCGCGGCGCCGCGCGTCCAGCTCGGCGAAGACGTCGTCGAGGACGAGCACCGGCTCGTTCCCCTCCGCGCGCAGCAGGTCGTACGAGGCCAGCCGCAGCGCCAGCGCGTACGACCAGGACTCCCCGTGGCTCGCGTATCCCTTCGCCGGCAGGTCGCCGAGCTTGAGCAGCAGCTCGTCGCGGTGCGGTCCGACCAGCGTGACCCCCCGTTCGATCTCCTGCTTGCGCACCTCCGCGAGCGCGGCGATCAGCTGTTCGTACAGCTCCTCGCGCGTGTGGCCGGGGCCCGGCGCGGACGGCCGGTACTCCAGCAGAATCGGTCCGCCGCCCGGCGCGAGCTGCTCGTAGGCCTTGTCGGCCAGCGGCTGCAGCACCCCGATCAGATCCAGCCGCTGGGCGAGCAGCTCGGCGCCCACCCGGGCCAGATGCTGGTCCCACACGTCGAGGGTCGACAGGTCCATGCCACGACCCCCGTGCCGCCGGGCCATCGCCGCGGTCTTCAGGAGGGTGTTGCGCTGCTTCAGCACGCGCTCGTAGTCCGCGCGCACGCCCGCCATCCGCGGCGCGCGCGCCGTGATCAGTTCGTCGAGGAAGCGCCGGCGCTCCCCGGGATCGCCCTTGACCAGGGCGAGATCCTCCGGCGCGAACAGCACGGTCCGTACGATGCCCAGCACGTCACGCGGTCTGACCTGCGAGGATCTGTTGATACGGGCCCGGTTCGCGCGACCCGGGTTGAGCTCCAGCTCGATCAGCTGGGAGCGCTCGCCCTGGGTGACGGCGGCGCGGATGACCGCCCGGTCCGCCCCCATCCGTACGAGGGGCGCGTCCGAGGCGACGCGGTGGCTGCCGAGGGTGGCGAGATAGCCGACGGCCTCGACGAGGTTGGTCTTGCCCTGGCCGTTCGCGCCCACGAAAGCCGTGACGCCCGGGTCGAGCGGGACCTCGACCCGGGCGTAGGAGCGAAAGTCGGCCAGCGACAGATGCGTGACATGCATGGTGTGCGCCGACCTTCCCGCGGCTGCTGTGCACGGTGGGTGCACAGCCTGTGGATTACTTCTTGGACTCGACCGCGTGGCCGCCGAACTGGTTGCGCAGTGCGGCGATCATCTTCATCTGCGGGGAGTCGTCCTGACGGGACGCGAACCGCGCGAACAGCGAAGCGGTGATCGCGGGCAGCGGCACGGCGTTGTCGATCGCGGCCTCCACGGTCCACCGGCCCTCGCCGGAGTCCTGCGCGAAGCCGCGGAGCCGCTCCAGGTGCTCGTCCTCGTCCAGGGCGTTGACCGCCAGGTCGAGCAGCCAGGAACGGATGACCGTGCCCTCCTGCCAGGAGCGGAAGACCTCGCGCACGTCGGTGACGGAGTCGACCTTCTCCAGGAGCTCCCAGCCCTCGGCGTACGCCTGCATCATCGCGTACTCGATGCCGTTGTGGACCATCTTCGCGAAGTGGCCGGCGCCGACCTTGCCCGCGTGGACGGAGCCGAACTCGCCCTCGGGCTTGAGCGCGTCGAAGATCGGCTGGACCTTCGCCACGTTCTCGGCGTCGCCGCCGTACATCAGCGCGTAGCCGTTCTCCAGACCCCACACACCGCCGGAGACGCCGCAGTCGACGAACCCGATGCCCTTGGCGGCGAGCTCCTCGGCGTGCTTCTCGTCGTCGGTCCAGCGGGAGTTCCCGCCGTCCACGACGATGTCGCCGGGGGAGAGCAGTTCGGCCAGCTCGTCGATGGTGGACTGGGTCGCGGCACCGGCCGGGACCATGACCCACACGACGCGCGGACCCTTGAGCTTGCCCACAAGCTCTTCCAGGCTGTGGACATCGGCGAGGTCCGGGTTGCGGTCGTATCCGATGACGGTGTGGCCTGCGCGGCGGATGCGCTCACGCATGTTGCCGCCCATCTTGCCGAGACCGACGAGACCGAGCTCCATCAGAGATTCCTTAAGCGTCGTGTGCGGTTCGTACCCGCGTCCGAGCCTACGCCCGGACCCCGGTGCACACCTGTGGGGTCAGCCGCTCAGTCGACGCCCCTGTCAGCCGCTGAGACGCACCGGCATGATCAGGTACTTGTAGGCCTCGTCCGCCTCCGCGTCCACGGCCGGCTTGCCGCTCAGCAGCGCCGGCTTGGTGGAGGTGGTGAAGGAGAGCTGGGCGACCGGGGAGTCGATCGCGCTCAGGCCGTCGAGCAGGAAGGTCGGGTTGAAGGCGATCGAGATGTCGTCGCCCTCCAGCTGCGCGTCCACACGCTCCACAGCCTGTGCGTCGTCGCTGGAGCCGGCCTCCAGGATCAGCACGCCCTGCTCGAAGCTGAGCCGGACCGGGGTGTTGCGCTCGGCCACCAGGGCCACACGCTTGACGGCCTCGACGAAGGGCGCGGTCTCGATCACCGCCACCGAGTTGAACTCGGTGGGGAAGAGGGTGCGGTACTTCGGCAGGTCGCCTTCGAGCAGCCGGGTGGTGGTGCGGCGGCCCGCGCCCTCGAAACCGATCAGGCCCTCGCCCTTGCCGGAGCCCGAGAGCGCCAGGGTGACGGTGTCACCGCTGGTCAGCGCCTTGGCGGTGTCAAGGAGGGTCTTCGCGGGCACCAGGGCGACGGCGGAGGCGTCCGGGGACTCCGGCTTCCACAGGAACTCGCGGACCGCGAAGCGGTAGCGGTCGGTGGAGGCCAAGGTGACCGTGTCGCCCTCGATCTCGATGCGCACACCGGTGAGGACGGGCAGCGTGTCGTCGCGGCCCGCGGCGATGGCGACCTGAGCGGCGGCGGAGGCGAAGACCTCGCCGGGCACGGTGCCGGTCGCGGTCGGCATCTCCGGCAGCGCCGGGTACTCCTCCACAGGCAGCGTGTGGAGGGTGAAGCGGGAGGTGCCGCAGACCACGGTCGCCCGTACACCGTCTGTGGAAATCTCCACCGGCCGGTTGGGGAGCGCGCGGCAGATGTCGGCGAGCAGGCGGCCGGAGACCAGGACCGTGCCGTCCTCCTCGACCTCCGCCTCGACGGAGACCCGGGCCGAGACCTCGTAGTCGAAGCTCGAGAAGCTCAGCGCGCCGTCCTCGGCCTTCAGCAGAAGGCCCGCGAGTACGGGCGCCGGCGGACGGGCCGGAAGGCTGCGGGCCACCCAGGCCACCGCCTCCGCGAGTACATCGCGCTCCACCCGGATCTTCACCGGAACCGCCTCCTGCTGTTGCTGGCTCTTCGTCGACTGCGAGAACCAGTCTGACGTACGCCACCGACACTCGGTGCGGCTCGGGGTCAAGTCGCGACAAGAGGCCGCCGAGGCTCCGGCGCCGAGTTGTGCACAGGTCCCACTTCGAAGCGGATTCCGGGCTAACTCTAGGTGGCAGTAGTAGTAGGGCCTGTGGAAACGGTGGATAACACCGTATTCGCAGGTCAGAGCCGGTTTTTTGTCCACCGCGCCTGTGGGTGGAACCGGTGGACAACCGGGGTGTTCTGTGGACGCCCGAAAGTTCTGCACACCCGGTACACAGGCCACGGGGAGTTCTCCCCAGTGCTGTCCCCAGCTTTACCCACGTTCCCCACAGCCCAATCGTCTCCCTTGGTGTGACCGCTTTCACTCGACGCAGTGAGCCGGGGTGTTTCGTTGCCGAACAGTGGACAGCGGTGTGGAGAAGCTGTGGGCAACCACGACCCGCCTGTGGGTTGCCAGTGGACAACCTTCGCGGGCCCCTGTGGACGAAAAATTCGTCCACAGGCTGTGGATCAAGGTTGCCAACAAATCCACACCCCTCTGACCTGGCGAGATACGCAGTCCACCGGGTCGCCTGTGGAAGCGATCCGGATAACTCCGCAGTCCCCACCCTGTGGACGGGAGATCATCCCCCAATCTGTGGAGAACCCGCCACCCACGCCTCGGATTCGAACAGCCCGACGGCGCACAGGCGTGTGGACACGGGCCGGCAGCGCGGCCGGGCACGCCGAAGGGCGCCCCGGAAGGTGTCCCGGAGCGCCCTTCGGAGGGTGCGGAGCGGCTCTCTCAGCCGTTCTTGATGCGGTTGGTGAGCTCGGTGACCTGGTTGTAGATGGAGCGCCGCTCGGCCATGAGCGCGCGGATCTTGCGGTCCGCGTGCATCACCGTCGTATGGTCGCGGCCGCCGAACTGCGCGCCGATCTTCGGCAGCGACAGGTCCGTGAGCTCCCGGCACAGATACATGGCGATCTGCCGGGCCGTCACCAGGACCCGGCTGCGCGAGGAACCGCAGAGGTCCTCCACCGTCAGCCCGAAGTAGTCCGCCGTCGCGGCCATGATCGCCGGGGCGGTGATCTCCGGTGCCGAGTCCTCGCCGCCGGGGATCAGGTCCTTCAGCACGATCTCCGTGAGCCCCAGGTCCACCGGCTGCCGGTTGAGGCTCGCGAAGGCCGTGACGCGGATCAGCGCGCCCTCCAGCTCACGGATGTTCCGCGAGATGCGGGAGGCGATGAACTCCAGCACCTCCGGCGGGGCGTTGAGCTGCTCCTGGACCGCCTTCTTGCGGAGGATCGCGATCCGCGTCTCCAGCTCCGGCGGCTGCACGTCGGTGGTCAGGCCCCACTCGAAGCGGTTGCGCAGCCGGTCCTCCAGGGTCATCAGCTGCTTGGGCGGCCGGTCCGAGGAGAGCACGATCTGCTTGTTCGCGTTGTGGAGCGTGTTGAAGGTGTGGAAGAACTCCTCCTGCGTCGACTCCTTGCTCGCCAGGAACTGGATGTCGTCGACCAGCAGGATGTCCACATCGCGGTAGCGCTTGCGGAAGGTGTCGCCCTTGCCGTCGCGGATCGAGTTGATGAACTCGTTGGTGAACTCCTCCGAGCTCACGTACCGCACCCGGGTGCCCGGGTAGAGGCTGCGCGCGTAGTGCCCGATGGCGTGCAGCAGGTGCGTCTTGCCGAGGCCCGACTCGCCGTAGATGAAGAGCGGGTTGTACGCCTTCGCGGGCGCCTCGGCCACCGCGACGGCGGCCGCGTGCGCGAACCGGTTCGAGGAGCCGATGACGAAGGTGTCGAAGAGGTACTTGGGGTTGAGGCGCGCGTGCTGCTCGCCCGGGGCACCGGACGACGCACCCTGGCCGGAGGAGGAGCCCGGTCGGCCCACCCCGGGGCCGCCGCCGACGGGGCCCGGCACGGGCCCGCCCGGACGCTGGCCCTGGCCCGCTCCGTGGCCCTGCGGATCGGGCAGCTCGCCGCGCTCCGGCCGCTGCGGCTGGTCGTAGGCCGACGGCCGCTCGTCGTACCGGGACTGCTGCCGCGGACCCGCGTACGGGTCGCGCTCCTGGTAGCCGCCGAGTCGCGGCTGCTGCCAGGAGAGGTCCTCCTGGGTGCGCGGCCAGGAGCCCGGGTCCGGGCGCTGCTGCTGGTAGTCCGGATAGGCGGGGCGCGCGGTGGGCAGCCCGTCGTCGGGCATCGGCCGGTGGCCGTACCCGTCGTACTTCTCGTACGACTCCGTCGGCGGGCGCTCGTCGTAGCGCTGCTGCTGGACGGGCGGGGCCGGCGGGGTCGGCTCGCCGGCGGAGTCGTCGACGGTGATCGCGATCCGGATCGGTCGGCCGCACTCGCGGCTCAGCGTCTCGCTGATCAGCGGCGCCAGGCGTCCTTCGAGGACCCGCTTGCCCCACTCGTTGGGAACGGCGAGGAGCGCGGTGTCGGCCACCAGTGCGAGAGGCTGGCAGCGCTCGATCCACTGCTTGTCCTTGGGCTCGATGCCCTGCTGGCCTTCTCCGAGGAGCTGCTCCAGCACGCGTGGCCACACTGCGGCAAGATCGGCAGGTACGTCAGCCACAGGGCACGCTTCCTCGCAGGTCCCACGAATGTGTGGTTCTCGGGACGGTAGGTCGAAGTCCGTGAGGACAGGTAAGGACAGAACGGGAAAAGGTTCGGGAGTCCAGCCACGGTAGTCGTGGCGGCTGACCTCGTTCAAGTTGTTGTCCACAGCCTGTGCACAATGGGGGCCCGGTGATCGGCCGGTTTGACCGGATGGCGTAGCCGCGCGTACCGTAACCAGGTCGAGTTGTCGATGGCTGCTGCCGCCTGCCTCCGATGGGCAAAGATCACGGTCTGTGATCGTGAAGCGGTGCACTCGGGCGTATTGCGAGCTACTCGTGGGCGCACGGTGACAGCCAGGCGATGTCCCGCCACCAACGAATCATTTCTGGAGCCCCCGAGTGAGCAAGCGCACCTTCCAGCCGAACAACCGTCGTCGCGCCAAGACCCACGGCTTCCGCCTGCGGATGCGCACGCGTGCCGGTCGCGCCATCCTGGCGAACCGTCGTGCCAAGGGTCGCGCGAGCCTGTCCGCCTGATCCGCTTAAACAGGTCATGACGTGCTGCCTACCGAGAATCGGCTGAGGCGGCGCGAGGACTTCGCAACCGCGGTACGCCGAGGTCGCCGGGCCGGTCGCCCGCTCCTCGTCGTCCATCTGAGCAGCGGTGCAACGGACCCGCACGCGCCTGGGGAGAGCGCTTCCCCGACGCGTGCGGGTTTCGTCGTGAGCAAGGCCGTGGGCGGTTCGGTCGTCCGCAACCAGGTCAAGCGACGTCTGCGCCATCTCGTCCGCGAACGGCTCTCCGAGCTGCCCCCCGGTAGCCTGGTGGTCGTACGGGCGTTGCCCGGAGCCGGTGACGCCGATTACGCACAGCTGGCCCGAGACCTGGACGCCGCGCTTCAGCGGCTCCTGGGAGGGGGCACGCGATGAAGTACCCGCTGCTGGCTCTCATCAAGCTGTACCAGTGGACGATCAGCCCGCTCCTCGGGCCCGTCTGCCGGTACTACCCGTCGTGTTCCCACTACGGATTCACGGCCATCGACCGGCATGGCGCGATCAAGGGCACCGCCCTGACCGCCTGGCGCATCCTGCGGTGCAATCCGTGGTCGCCCGGCGGCGTGGACCACGTGCCTGCGCGCAAGCGTCCTCGCTGGCACGAAATGCTGCGGAACGCGCTGCGTGACGACAAGGGCGGGTCCACCGCCGAGACGAGCCCGGCCGCAGAGACCTCGCCCAATGCTCAAGGAGCCTGATTAGTGGACACGATTGCCAGTTTTTTCAGCTTCATCACCACACCTGTCTCATGGGTGATCGTCCAGTTCCACAAGGTGTACGGGGCGATCTTCGGTCCTGACACGGGCTGGGCCTGGGGCCTGTCGATCGTGTCCCTCGTGGTGCTGATCCGGATCTGTCTGATCCCGCTGTTCGTCAAGCAGATCAAGTCGACCCGGAACATGCAGGCGCTCCAGCCGAAGATGAAGGCGATCCAGGAGCGCTACAAGAGCGACAAGCAGCGCCAGTCCGAAGAGATGATGAAGCTGTACAAGGAGACGGGTACCAACCCGCTCTCCTCGTGCCTTCCCATCCTGGCGCAGTCGCCGTTCTTCTTCGCGCTGTACCACGTGCTCTCCAACATCGCCGAGGGCGACACGGTCGGTGTGATCAACCAGTCGCTGCTCGACAGCGCGCGACAGGCGCACATCTTCGGCGCCCCGCTGGCCGCGACCTTCACGGACAGCGCTCAGGACGTCGCGGCTCTCGACGCCTCGCTGACCTCGGTCCGCATCGTCACCGCGATCATGATCATCCTGATGTCGGCCTCGCAGTTCTTCACCCAGCGCCAGCTGATGATGAAGAACGTCGACCTCTCGGTGAAGACGCCCTACATGCAGCAGCAGAAGATGCTCATGTACATCTTCCCGGTGATCTTCGCGGTCATGGGCATCAACTTCCCCGTCGGTGTTCTCGTCTACTGGCTGACCACGAACGTGTGGACCATGGGGCAGCAGATGTACGTGATCAACCAGAACCCGACCCCGGGCAGCAAGGCCCAGGACGCCTACCTCCAGCGCCTGCTGAAGAACGTCGGGGCCCACGGTGAGGTCCGCGGCCGCCGTCGCAAGAACGTCGTCAAGGCCATCGTGGCCAAGGGCAGCGACCGCAACGAGAACGAGCGCCGCTTCTTCGCGGGTCTGGCCAAGGCCGGCTTCGCGGCCCAGCCCGACGGCACCGTGATCAAGAGCGACACCGTCACCGCCGAGGCCGAGGGCGGCGCCGCCAGGCGCCAGCAGCCCAAGCGCCAGACCAAGGCCAAGCGCCAGGCCGCCGCGGCCCAGCAGTCCACGGCGAAGAGCTCCGACGACGTCGCCGACTCCACCGATTCCGGCGAGGCCACCACCTCGCTGGAGAAGAAGCCGCAGGACGCGGTTCAGGACACGGCCAAGGACTCGGCGCAGGGCGAGAAGCCCGCGCGGCCGAGCCGGGCCAACTCCGGAGCCTCCCGTCAGGCCAAGTCCGGTCAGCGCAAGGGCCAGCAGCGCCCCAAGCACCCGTCGTCCAAGAAGTAGAAGGAGTCGATCCGTGACGGAAGGCACCACCTCCGCCGCCGCCGAGGGTGGCGACACCCTGACCCGCCTCGAGCAGGAGGGTGAGATCGCGGCCGACTACCTCGAGGGTCTGCTCGACATCGCCGACCTCGACGGCGACATCGACATGGACGTCGAGGCGGACCGCGCCGCGGTCTCGATCGTCAGCGACTCGAGCAGCCGTGACCTGCAGAAGCTCGTGGGCCGTGACGGCGAGGTCCTGGAGGCGCTCCAGGAGCTGACCCGCCTGGCCGTGAACCGGGAGACCGGTGACCGCAGCCGGCTGATGCTCGACATCGCCGGGTTCCGCGCCAAGAAGCGTACGGAGCTCGCCGAGATCGGTGCCAAGGCCGCGGCCGAGGTGAAGGCGACCGGTGAGCCGGTCAAGCTGGACCCGATGACGCCGTTCGAGCGCAAGGTCGTGCACGACGCGGTCGCCGCCGCCGGTCTGCGCAGCGAGTCCGAGGGCGAGGAGCCGCAGCGCTTCGTCGTCGTTCTCCCTGCCTGAGCCCTTTCGCAGTGTCGGCCCCGTCTGCTCGCAGGCGGGGCCGATCTTGTCAGCCTGATACTCAGCCACCACAGTGCGCTCGCACCTATGCGTGCGGTGCGGAAGGACGGTTCCCGTGACGGAGGCAGCGGAGCTCCCCCCTGCGCCCGAACAGGCTCGGACGGTATTCGGTGAGTTCTTCCCGGAGGCTGTCCGGTATGCGGAGCTCCTCGCGGACGCGGGTGTCAAGCGTGGCCTGATCGGCCCTCGCGAGGTGCCCCGGCTGTGGGAGCGGCACCTGCTGAACTGCGCGGTGCTCTCCGAGGTGGTTCCCGAGGGTGTCACCGTGTGCGATGTGGGCTCGGGCGCCGGCCTGCCCGGTATCCCGCTGGCCCTGGTGCGACCGGACCTGAAGATCACGCTCCTGGAACCGCTGCTCCGCCGGACGAACTTCCTCCAGGAGGTCGTGGAGCTGCTCGGGCTCGACCATGTGACCGTGGTCCGCGGTCGTGCCGAGGAGGTGCTCGGCACGCTCCAGCCCGTCCATGTGGTGACCGCCCGCGCCGTGGCCCCGCTGGACCGGCTGGCCGGCTGGGGTGTTCCGCTCCTGCGTCCGTACGGAGAGATGCTGGCCCTCAAGGGCGACACGGCCGAGGAGGAGATCGACGGCGCTCGCGCGGCGCTCGCCAAGCTCGGTGTGGTGGAAACCACGGTGCTGCACGTTGGTGAAGGCATCGTGGACCCCTTGTCGACCGTCGTACGGGTGGAGGTCGGGGAGAGTCCGGGCGGTGTGAGGTTCGCCGCGAAGCGAGCCAAGGCGGCCCGCCCCAGCAGGACCCGCCGTCGCCGCTGAGTTGCCCTGAGTTGTGCCGAACTGCCATCGGTGCGCAATTGATCCGTACACGCTGCCATACGTACGTATTTCGGAGTGTCGAGCGGTCCTGGGTCGGCGGCGAGTGCATCGTGTTTCACGTGAAACATCGCTCACTGCTGCAGGGGATCATCAGCCGCGGCCGTGCGGCTGCCACGCCCCGGGACCGCAAGCCCCCCGTGAAGCCCCCCGCAAGGGTGAGGGGGTTGTCCACAGAGGTGGATTCGTCCACAGAACCAGGGGCCTCGCTGGTTCACGACCCCGAAAGCATGGCAGGCTCTCTTCATCGCGAGCCTGAAGCCGAGGAGAGTGAATCCTTGCGGTCCGACGCCAACATCGCGGGACCGATGACCGATCCGGTCCCCGGTCCCCGAACCGAATCGGTGGGGGAGGATGTTTCACGTGAAACACCGCCCCCGATGGACGACACCCCCATTGGTCGTGCTGCCCAGCTGGCAGTAGAGGCACTGGGGCGTGCCGGCGAGGGTCTTCCTCGGCCTGCCCAGACGCGCATCATGGTGGTCGCCAACCAGAAGGGCGGAGTGGGCAAGACGACCACGACGGTCAACCTTGCCGCTTCTCTGGCGCTCCACGGCGCCAGGGTCCTGGTCATCGACCTCGACCCCCAGGGAAACGCCTCAACCGCGCTGGGGATCGACCATCACGCCGAAGTCCCCTCGATCTATGACGTCCTGGTGGAGAGCAAGCCGCTCTCCGACGTGGTGCAGCCTGTGCAGGACGTCGAAGGCCTCTTCTGCGCCCCCGCGACCATCGATCTCGCCGGTGCGGAGATCGAGCTGGTGTCGCTGGTGGCGCGGGAGAGCCGACTGCAGCGCGCGATCCAGGCGTACGAGCAGCCGCTGGATTACATCCTGATCGACTGCCCGCCGTCGCTCGGTCTGCTGACGGTCAATGCCATGGTGGCAGGGGCCGAGGTGCTGATCCCGATCCAGTGCGAGTACTACGCGCTGGAGGGACTGGGTCAGCTCCTGCGGAACGTCGACCTGGTGCGTGGGCACCTCAACCCCACGCTTCACGTCTCGACGATCCTGCTCACCATGTACGACGGTCGGACCAGGCTCGCCTCTCAGGTGGCCGACGAAGTGCGCAGCCACTTCGGCAAGGAGGTGCTGCGGACGAGCATCCCGCGATCCGTACGCATCTCGGAGGCGCCGAGCTACGGGCAGACCGTGCTCACCTACGACCCGGGCTCCAGTGGCTCGCTGTCGTATCTCGAAGCGGCTCGTGAGATCGCGCTGCGCGGCGTCGGCATCCACTACGACCCGCAGCATGCCCGAGTGGGCCACCAGAACAGCCAGCAGAACATGTCGGAGGGGATCCAGTGAGTGAGCGACGTAGGGGTTTGGGGCGTGGGCTCGGTGCGCTGATCCCCGCTGCTCCCCAGGAGCGGCAGGCGCCGGCTGTCGGTGTGGGGGCGGGTTCCGCCTCCCCCGGCGCCGTACCGGGGCTCTCGGCGGAGCGAGGGGTGGCCGCCGCCAAGGTGGCGACCCTCCCCCAGAGCCCGCAGTCTCCGGACGCGGCGATGCCGATGGAGCCGGTGCGCGAGACAGAGTCGGCCATGGAGCAGGAGTCCCCTGCCGGGGCCCACTTCGCCGAGCTGCCGCTTGACTTCATCACGCCCAATCCGCGGCAGCCGCGTGAGGTCTTCGACGAGGACGCCCTGGCGGAGCTGATCACCTCCATCAAGGAGGTCGGTCTGCTGCAGCCCGTCGTCGTCAGGCAGCTGGGCACCGAGCGCTACGAGCTCATCATGGGCGAGCGCCGGTGGAGGGCCTGCCGTGAGGCCGGTCTGGAGCGCATCCCCGCCATCGTTCGTGCCACGGACGACGACAAGCTTCTGCTGGACGCCCTGCTGGAGAACCTCCACCGAGCGCAGCTGAACCCGCTGGAAGAAGCCGCCGCCTACGACCAGCTGCTCAAGGACTTCAACTGCACACATGACCAGCTGGCTGACCGAATCGGGCGCTCGCGCCCCCAGGTCTCCAACACGCTGCGCCTGCTGCGTCTCTCCCCGCCGGTTCAGCGTCGGGTGGCTGCCGGAGTCCTCTCGGCCGGCCACGCCCGCGCCCTGCTCTCCGTGGACGACCCGGAGACGCAGGACAAACTGGCGTACCGGATCGTGGCCGAGGGGCTGTCGGTCCGTGCGGTCGAGGAGATCGTGACGTTGATGGGCTCGGAGCCCACGACCACGGCCAAGCCCAAGGGGCCGCGGGCCGGCGGGCGGGTGTCGCCGGCGCTGACGGACCTGGCGTCACGGCTCTCGGACCGTTTCGAGACGCGGGTGAAGGTCGACCTGGGCCAGAAGAAGGGCAAGATCGTCGTCGAGTTCGCCTCGATAGAGGATCTGGACCGGATTCTCTCGACCCTGGCTCCCGGCGAGGGGCGTGTCCTGGACCAGAGCAACGCGGAGCAGAGCGAGCAAACCGACGAGGACTGAGCTCCTCCGTATCGCTGAGGGCGGGCCGTGCACCGGTGAAGACCGGAACACGGTCCGCCCTTTGCCTGTGTGCGGTATCGCCCTGATCGTCCCCTGGATACGATTCCAGGAAGGCGTATCCATGCTGCGACGGTCAAGGGAAGCGAGGAACAGCCGTGGGGCGTCGGCTCGTGCCGCTCACTCTGGACAACCTTCCGGACCTTCCCAAGCGGTGTCGCTCCTG
Organism: Streptomyces sp. NPDC015346; assembly: GCF_043078785.1. Classification (NCBI taxonomy): domain Bacteria; kingdom Bacillati; phylum Actinomycetota; class Actinomycetes; order Kitasatosporales; family Streptomycetaceae; genus Streptomyces; species Streptomyces sp. NPDC015346. The sequence continues at coordinate 19,072 of NZ_JBIBTW010000009.1, forward strand.
CGTCTTCTGGGAGCTCGACCCCGTCAGCGGAGAGGCCGCCGTGAAAGCGGGCCGACCAGAGCTGGAGAAGGAAGCCTGGATCTCCGCCGTGTTGTTGGAGTGGGGTTCCTGCGGGCGGGTCGTCTACGTGGACGAGGTTCCCGTCGGCTTCGTCCTGTACGCGCCCCCCGCGTATGTCCCGCGGTCTATGGCCTTTCCCACGAGTCCCGTCTCCGCCGACGCGGTGCAGCTCATGACGGCCTGGATCATGCCGGGCTATCAGGGGCAGGGGCTCGGGCGGACGATGGTGCAGACGGTGGCCAAGGATCTGCTGCGGCGGGGCTTCAAGGCGATCGAAGCCTTCGGTGATGCCCGCTGGAAGGAACCGGCGTGTGTGCTGCCGGCGGACCACCTTCTGGCGGTGGGCTTCAAGACCGTACGGCCGCATCCCGCGCATCCCCGGCTGAGGTTGGAGCTCAGGACGACGCTCTCCTGGAAGGAAGACGTCGAACTCGCCCTGGACCGGCTTCTCGGAGCCGTCCAGAAGGAACCGGCGCTGCGGCCTCTGTAGCCCGCCCACGCGCGTTTCGCACGTACGGTACGACAACGGCCCGCCCCTCGAAGGGGACGGGCCGTTCGTGTTTCACGTGAAACAGAGGCGTCAGGCCTTGGTGGCGTCGACGAAGCCCTCGAGGTCGCGGAGGATCGCGGCCTTCGGCTTCGCGCCGACGATGGTCTTCACGACCTCGCCGTTCTGGTAGACGTTCAGCGTCGGGATCGACATGACGCCGTACTTCGCGGCCGTGGCCGGGTTCTGGTCGATGTTGAGCTTCACGATCTCGATCTCGTCGTGCTCGGCGGCGATGGCCTCCAGCGACGGGGCGATCTGGCGGCACGGGCCGCACCACTCGGCCCAGAAGTCCACCAGGACGGGCTTGCCGCTCTTGAGAACGTCCTCTTCGAAAGAAGCGTCGGTCACGGTCTTCAGGGCCACAGCGGCCTCCTTAACTTCGCGGGGTGTGGGGTGGGGACAGCCGATGGGTCAGACCGCGGGGGTCTTCTCCGGCTCGGCGAGCTTGTCGCTGTCGGCGAGGGCGGCCAGGAAGCGCTCCGCGTCGAGTGCGGAGGAGCAGCCCGTTCCGGCAGCGGTGATCGCCTGGCGGTAGGTGTGGTCGACGACGTCACCGGCTCCGAAGACGCCGGGGATGTTCGTCCGCGTCGACGGGGCGTCGACCTTGAGGTAACCCTCCTCGTCCAGCTCCAGCTGGCCCTTGAAGAGCTCCGTGCGCGGGTCGTGGCCCACGGCGATGAAGAGACCGGTCACCGGCAGTTCGCTGGTCTCGCCCGTCTTGGTGTTCCGCAGCGTCAGACCGGAGAGCTTCTGGTCGCCGTGGATCTCGGCGACCTCGCTGTCCCAGGCGAACTTGATCTTCGGGTCGGCGAAGGCACGCTCCTGCATCGCCTTGGAGGCGCGCAGGGTGTCACGGCGGTGGACGATGGTGACGGACTTGGCGAAGCGGGAGAGGAACGTGGCCTCCTCCATCGCGGTGTCGCCGCCGCCGACGACGGCGATGTCCTGGTCCTTGAAGAAGAACCCGTCGCAGGTGGCGCACCAGGAGACACCGCGGCCGGAGAGCGCGTCCTCGTTGGGCAGGCCGAGCTTGCGGTGCTGGGAGCCGGTCGTGACGATGACGGCCTTCGCACGGTGCACGGTGCCGGCGGTGTCCGTGACGGTCTTGATGTCGCCCGTCAGGTCCACGGCGACGACGTCGTCCGGGACCAGCTCGGCGCCGAAGCGCTCCGCCTGGGCGCGCATGTTGTCCATCAGGTCCGGGCCCATGATGCCGTCACGGAAGCCGGGGAAGTTCTCCACGTCGGTGGTGTTCATCAGGGCGCCACCAGCGGTGACGGCTCCCTCGAAGACCAGCGGCTTCAGCGACGCACGTGCTGTGTAGAGCGCAGCGGTGTAACCCGCGGGCCCCGAGCCGATGATGATCACGTTACGGACGTCGCTCACGGGTTTCTTCCTCGTCTCTGCAGACTGCCTACTGCCTACGGGGCGATCGGTCGGTGACTCTCACCCCACCCAACGGATCCTAAGGGGCGAGCATTCCCGAGTCCGCCGCGCACCACGGCGGCCACGTCAGGAGCGAGGGTAGGACTCCGTGAGCAGGACCTCGGCCTTGCCCTTCCCGCCCGTCTCCGCACAGGAGGCGTCCATCACATAGGCCTGCACCCGAGAGCCGTCGGTGGCATGGGGCAGCACGAGGAGGTAGGCCGCTGTCCCCTGGTACTCCCCCTTCTGGAAGGCGAGCACCGTCTCGGTGCGGCCGGTGCCCGCCGTGACGCAGCTCGGCGCCGACTCGGCCGTCCCGCGCATGGGGGTGTCCCCGCCCTCGGCAGACATCGACTCAGGGGTCGTGGCCTTGGGGGCCCTGACGCTGTCCTCCCGGTGCAGGAGTTCCTGGACCCGGGCTTCGACCGGCGTGCCGCTGAAGTGTCCCGGCGAGGCGGAGCTGGCGGCCGTGTCGCTCTTGGTGTTGCCGGATTCGCCACTGAGGGTCTGAAGGCCACCCTGGACGAAGAAGAGGCTCATGCCCAGGGCCGCGGCTCCGAAGGCCGCGCCGAGCGCCGCGATGCGGCGGCGTCGCGCCCTGCCGGGTCGGCCGGGGCCCGTGGCGGCCCGGGGGCGTCCGGAGGGGCGGTCGACGGCAGGCGACGGGGAAGACGACAGAGGCGGCTCGGACCGGGTGCTCGCTGTTTCACGTGAAACATCGGTGCTGACGTCCGGCGTGGTGGCGTCGAGCAGCGCTTCGGCGGCCAGGGCGGCGTCGATCCGGCCGACGATCTCGGCGGGCATCCGCGGCGGGCCGGGGAGGGTCCCCAGCAGCCCGCGGATCTCCTCCAGGGAGGTCCTTACCTCGGCGCACAGGGAGCAGCCCTCGATGTGCTTGCGTACGGCCGCGGTGCGGGACGGCGGGAGCAGCCCCTCGGTGAGGTCGGAGATCTCCGTGACGTCCGGGTGCTGTGTCGTGTCGGCCATGCCGGTCGTGGAACTCACGCGCGCCCACCTCCGCCCTTCACAGCAGCCGGGCCGTTCGGACCGGTATTCGATGACCCCGACACCGGTGGGACGGATGTCCCCGGCGTCCGGTTCCTTCCCCCGCCGAGGCCTTCGTTACCCACCGTGTCGGCGCGCAGATGAGTGAGCAGCGGCAGCAGTCGGGCCCGGCCGCGCGCGCAGCGGCTCTTCACGGTTCCGGTGGGTACGTCCAGGATGCGGGCCGCCTCGGCGACGGGGTAGCCCTGCATGTCGACGAGGACGAGCGCCGCGCGCTGTTCCTTGGGAAGGGTGGCGAGGGCGGCCAGCAGCTCACGGTGGAGGTCCTGCCGCTCGGCGGGGGCCTCGGCGGACTCCGCCGGCTCGAGGAGCTGCTCGAAGCGTGCGGTGTCGTCGACGGGGGCGGTCTTGCGGGAGGCGGTCTTGCGGGCCCGGTCGAGACAGGCGTTGACCGTGATGCGGTGGAGCCAGGTCGTGACGGCCGACTGGCCACGGAAGGTGTGGGCGGCCCGGAAGGCCGAGACGAGGGCGTCCTGGACGGCGTCGGCGGCCTCCTCGCGGTCCCCCAGGGTCCGCAGAGCCACCGCCCACAGCCGATCGCGGTGGCGCCGTACGAGCTCACCGAAGGCCTGGGGATCACCGGCGACGTGCCGCGTCAGCAGTTCCTGGTCGCTGGTGCCGTCGCCTATGGATTCGTCCAACGGTGAGCCCCCTCCCGAGGTGCCGTCAGCTGGTGATCTTGATGTCCGAGATCTTGCCGCGGTAGCCGCCCGCGCTGCTGGGCAGCTCGGTCAGCCAGACGAGAACGTAGCGCGTCTTCACCGGCGTGGCCGGGGCGAGGGTCACGTGCGTTCCCGATTGCGCGGCCAGGGTGGTGAAGTCGCCGGGCGACGAGGGCTGGGACGAGACGCTCTCCCCCGCTGCCCGCAGTTGCACCGAGGTGGTGCCCTCGAACGTGACCTCCACCTTGCCGACCTGCTGGACCGTGCCGAGATCCAGGACGATTCCCACGCCCTCCTTCAGCCTGCCGAAGTTCGGGTAGCCGTAGTAGTTGGACGTCTGCCACGACGTGGACGGGTCGCCGTCGTAGGCCTTCCCTATCTCCGAGGGGGTTTCGGAACCGTCGCCGAGCGGGTCGAAGTCGTGCGCCTCGACGATCGTGACCGGCTTGCCCGTAGCCTGTCCCTTCTTGTCCTCGACATCCTGCGGCTGGGTGTTCTTGGGAGTCTCGGTCCCCTTGTTCTGGTCGAGCAACCGGTCCGCGACCTGCCAGCTCCCCAGTCCGAGTGCCGCGATGAGCAGTGCCGAGACGGCCCACTTCAGGATCCTGCCGGTACGGCTCTCCAGTGGGGCCGGGGGCGGCGCCAGCGGTTGGAGGACGGTGACCCCGGGACGCTGCTGGGGCCGGCCGTACGTGCCCTGCTGGTAGGTGGTGCGCTGGTACTCGGGCGGGGTGGGGAACTCCGGCTCCGGCGGGCGGATGCGGGGCATCGCCGCCACGGCCTTGGCGAGCTCGTCCGGGGTCGTGCACGGCGGTTCCTGGCGCGAGGCGGTCGCCCCGTCGTTGGCCAGGGCGCGCATGGCGATCTCGGACAGGCCGCGGTGGACTCCGGCCCTCACCTGGTCGGGAGGGAGCAGCCCGACGCCCTTGGGGAGTCCGGAGAGCCCGTAGGCGTCGCTGTCGTAGGGCCAGCGCTGCGTCAGCGCCGCGTACAGCAGGGCGCCGATCGCCTCGGTGTCGGTGCGCTGCGGGCGCTCCGCGCTGATGCCCCGCAGCGCGGCGTTCACGGCGAGGCCGCGGATCCGGTACTGGCCGGTGGAGCTGCGCAGTACGGCGCTCGGTGTGAGGCGCAGGTGGGCGAGGCCTTCACGGTGGGCGGCGGCCATGGCCTGGGAGACCTGGCTGACCAGCTGGTAGGCGTCGTGCGGCTCCAGCGGTCCCGCAGCGAGCAGCGCGGTCAACTCGACGGAGTCGGGAAGCCACTCGTGCACCACGTACACGAGGTCGTTCTCCTCGACGGCGTCGAGGACCTGGACGAAACGGGGGTCGCCGAGCAGCGCCGCGGAGCGGGCAGCGGCGAGGACCGAACGGGCCCGGGGGTGGTCGGCCGGCAGGAGGTGAACGCCGACGGCGCGACGCAGTTTCTCGTCGACGGCACGCCAGCTGCTGAAACCGTCCAGACGAGTGACGCACTCCTCGAGCCGGTAGCGCCTGGCCAGTTTGTGCCCGCTGTGCAGTTCGGGAGTCTCGATGGAGGGCTGTTCGCCGTTCTGCCGGTCGCCGGCCTTGTTGTCTGCGTCGTCGGCGGACTTCTCCGCCGTGTCCTGCGCTTCCGCCACCCCGTCGGTCGCGGCCTTGTCCGCCTTGGCGGTCAGCGGGTCGTCACCGCTGTTGTCGGCCACGTCGACGGCAGCCGTGCTACGTTCCGCCACCGTCGTTCCTGCCTCCCCATCCGTTGCACCGCATCCCACAGCCAAGCCAATTGTGCCCACAGTCGGCCGCTATGCACGACACGCGGTTGCCGACGATGGTTGTGCGGGACCGGCTTCTTACCGTCCCAGGCGTCCACGGACCATACCCACCATGGAGTTCAGCTCTTCGATCCGCATCCGCTTGGCGGCCACGAAGAAGACTCCGAGGAGCACGACGCCGCCCACGAGCAGGGCTACGAGCGAGCCGAGAGCACCTTCGCCGAGCGCCTTCAGGAGCCCGAATCCCACCGCACCGGCGACGATCGCGGCGGGCAGCGACGCCAGGCAGAGGCGGGCGTAGGTCCGCATGACATGGGCGCCGTCCAGGTCGCCACCCAGCCGGTTGCGCAGGCGACGCCAGGCGACGCCGACACCGACCGCGTACGCCAGTCCGTACGATCCGGCCATGCCGACGACGGCCCACTGGGCGGGAAGCAGGAAGTAACAGGCGGCCGAGGCGGCCGCGTTGACCGCGGCGACGATGACCGTGTTGTAGAAGGGCGTCCGGGTGTCCTCGTAGGCGTAGAAGCCGCGGAGGACGACGTACTGGACCGAGTACGGAATCAGGCCGAGGCCGAAGGCCATCAGGATGAAGCCCATGCCCTGGGCGGCCTCGATGCCGCTGGAGGCGTAGAGCAGGGTGCACATCGGGACGCCGAGGGCCAGGAACGCGAAGGCGACAGGGACGATCGCGACGGCCGAGTTCCGCAGCCCCTGCGAGATGTCGTCCCGGACGGTGCTGGGGTCGTCGTCGTGGGCCGCGCGGGAGAGGCGGGGCAGCAGCGCCGCCATGACCGAGACGGTGATGATCGCCTGCGGCATGCCCCAGATCAGCTGGGCGTTGGAGTACGCCAGGAAGCCGGCACCGTCCTTGCCGGACTCCTCACCGGCCGCGGTGGCGAGCTGGGTGACGACCAGCACGCCCGCCTGGTTGGCCAGGACGAACAGCACGGTCCACTTGGCGAGTTTGACCGTCTTGCCGAGCCCGTGGCCCTTCCAGTCGAAGCGTGGGCGGAAGCGGAAGCCCGCCTCGCGGAGGTAGGGAATCATCGCCAGGGCCTGGACGACCAGGCCGAGCAGGGTGCCGACGCCGAGCAGGCGGATGCCCTCGTCCGGAATGGTCTGCACACCCATGTGGGACTCGGCGGAGGTGCCGTAGACCCAGATGAACAGGCCGAACGTGACGATCATGACGATGTTGTTGAGAACGGGCGTCCACATCATCGCGCCGAACCTGCCCCGGGCGTTGAGGATCTGACCCATCACCACATGCACGCCCATGAAGAAGATCGTGGGCAGGCAGAAGCGTGCGAAGGTCACGGCGACGCTGTTGGCCGCGGCGTCGTCGGCGATGGTGTTCGACATCAGCCGGATCAGGAGCGGGGCCGCGAAGACGGCGGCCACCACGATCAGACCGAGCGCCACCATGACCAGAGTCAGCAGACGGTTGGCGTACGCCTCGCCGCCGTCCTCGTCGTTCTTCATCGAGCGGACCAGCTGCGGCACGAAGACCGAGTTGAGTCCACCGCCGACCGTGAGGATGTAGATCATCGTCGGCAGCGTGTACGCGACGGTGAACGTGTCGCCGAGCAGTGCGGCGCCGAGCGCGCCGGTGATGAAGAGGCTGCGGACGAAGCCGGTGAGACGCGAGACCAGGGTGCCGGCCGCCATCACCGCGCTGGACTTCAGCAGCCCGGAGGCACGGCCTGACTTCTTCGGGGCGGGGGCGGGCATCGGATCGGGCTCCGGAGCGGGCGAGGGCACCTGGCCGGGGGTCTGCTGGTCCCGGTAGAGGTGAGCGAAGGCGTCCGGCTCGGGCTGCTCGTCGCCGGCCCGGGTCACCAGGTCGTCCACGCCGGTGAACTGGACCGTGCGGGCGTCGTCGCCGTAGGGGAGGTGGCGGGAGGGCCCGTCCGGCTCCGGGGGCGGGGTCTGCGCCCAGACCCGCGGGTCCGGGGCGTGCTGAGGCGCCGGGGGCTGTTGGTAGAGCGGCTGCGGCTCCTGGTAGGTGCCCGGAGGGGGCGGGGGGTGCGCGGCGCGGTCGTAGAGCGCCTCGCTCACGGGGTCCTGCGCGGACAGGTCCCGGGCCCGGTAGGGATCGTGCGTGTAGGCGTCCTGGACATAGGGGTCCTGGGCGTACTGGTTCTGGGCGTACGGGTCCGAGGCGGGCTGCTGCGGCGGGGGAGCCGGCGCCTGGCCGGATCCCGGGGGCGCCGCGGGCGTTCCACCGGACGGCTCGCCGCCGCCCACGCCCTGGCCGCGGTCACCGTCGTACGGCGCGTTCATGGTTACCCCACCTCATCGTCCCCGGCCGACCGGCCACGACATCGCTCAACGGTCCACTTTCTCACCCGGGCCCGACGGGGCGCCGCTTTCGGGACCGGTGTCCGGCGTCGGGTCACTCGGCTGCTCGGGATCGTCGTCCTGTGTGTCCTCGGCCTCGCCGCGCTCGGAGTCCTCGGGGCCCTCTGCCCCGTCGTCCTCCGCGGCCTCGGCCTCGGCGTTTCGGGCGGCCGCCCGCTTGCGCTGGGTGTACATCCGCGCGCCCGCGAGGACGAGCAGCAGGACACCACCGGCGAGGACGAGCATCACGGTCGGAGTGATCTCCGAGACCTTCACGGTGAAGGTCATCGGCTGCCCGTACGGTGTGCCGTCCTCGGTGAAGAGCTGGGCCGTCATCGGCACCGGCCCGTTGGCGTTGGCCGAGGCGGTGAACTTCACGGACTGGCTGTGCCCGGCACTGATCCTGACCGGCAGCTCGGCGATCGGGTCACCGCCGTTGAGGTTCAGGCGTGTCTTGTTGCCCGAGGTCAGCCGCAGCACCAGGTGGTCCACGCCCTGCAGCAGCTTGTTCTGCACGGTGACCGGGATGGTCGCGCTGCGACCGGAGAGCATGAGATCCGACTTCTCGATCAGCCGGACCTCTTCGGTCAGGGCCCGCAGATAGTCGAGCACCTCGATCCGGTACAGCGAGGCGGAGGGGGCCTGGCCACGCCACGATGTGGACATCTCACGGCTGATCGCGGTACCGAAGGGAGTCACCACGCGGTCGGCCTGGGTCAGGATGACCTTGAAGTCGTCGAGTTCCTCGCGGGTGTCCTTCATGTCCCGGAAGGCCTGGACCGGCAGCTCCTGCCGGCGCAGCGCCTGCGGATAGCGGGCGGCGCCGGGCACCGAGGTGGACGCGTCCGGGTCCGGCTTCACCGCCGCCGCCGCGATCAGGTCGAGGGGCTCGGTCCACCGTTGCGCCGACAGACCCCGCAGGGCGCTCGCCATGGTCTGCGCCTGGGCCGTCGTGGGCATCCGCTGGGGCGCGACGACGACGCTGCGCTGCTGATCGGGCTGTTCCAGGGTGACCGCGAGCGACTGGGCGAGGAATTCCTGGACCGCGAGGGTCGCGCTCCCGGTGCGGACCAGGTCTCCCTCGAACGCCGTCGACAGGTAGGCGTCGCTGACGACGGCGGTGGTGCCACCGCCGATGGGACGCGCGGCCGTGGGCGTGTACGGAAGGGCGTCACGGAAGCTGTCGCTGCGGGCGATCACCTTGTGGGCGCCGGCCGAGGTCGCGACATCCATGATCGAGGGGTCGACGGCTCCCTCGACGGGCCAGGAGAAGTCGGTGGACGGCTTCACGTGGAGGATGGTCTCCACGGTCGTCGCGGCCAGCTCCGTGGCGGGCTGGAGATGGCTCAGCGATCCGGGGACGTCCTTGCCGCGGTGTGCGAGCGAGGCGATGTCGGGGTCGGCGAACGGGAGGGCGACGATCTTGCGGTCGACCACCGCCTTCTCCAGCGAATCCAGCCAGCGCTTGGCGACAGCCTGGTTCGTGCCCGGCACGGTGGTCGTGCCGCTCTTGACCTGGTAGCTCCTGGTCATGGCCTCGACCGTGGCCAGCAGGTCCGGATCGATCACCCAGGTGACGGGGAGCTCCTTGCCGAGCGTGACCATGTGGTCGAGCCGTCCGCCGGGTGCGATCTCCGCGGCCAGGTCGTCGTTCTCGAAGACGGGCGTCCGTTGGTCGTCCGTGCCGGTCTGCGCGGAGACCCGGGCGGAGGAGATCAGCGGCCAGAGGTAGGTGAGCTGGGTCTTCTTCTCCGTGGCCTCGGGCTGGTAGGGCAGGAAGGTCCGCTCGATGCCCAGGACCCGGTCGCCGGGCTGTGCGGTGGTCCGGCCCGAAAGAGAGACGCCCAGCTGGTAGACGCCCGCGTCGTCGAGCCCGAGCTTGGCGACGGGCAGGGAGAGGATGAACTCCGTGCTGAGGCCGGCGGCCAGTCGGGGGATCTTGACCGTGTAGGTGCCGCCGAGGGGCGCCGGATCGCTTCCCTGACGGAAACCGGTCCGGCCCGAGACCTGCTCGATCTGACTCCGGCTGGTCATGCGGGGGCCGACCCTGAGGTCCACCCGGGCGTCGGTGACGGTCTGGCTGCTCTTGTTGGTCAGGGTCCCGGAGACGGTGAGCGTGTCGCCCTCCACCGGGGCGCTCGGCGAGAGCGTGTCGAGAGACACATCGACGGTTCGTGATCCGGCGGGCTCCTCCGCGGCGGAAGCCGTGGAGGCCACCGGCAGCTGCAGGAGTCCGGCGAGCAGCGGTGCTCCGGCGAGCAGAGCCGCCGTGCGCCGCAGCCATCGGCGGGCAGGTGAGGGAACGGTCCCCTGGATGTCTGCCGCCTCGGCCACGCGTTCGCCGTCCTCGTCGTATCAGTGGTGTCGGTGGTTCCCGGTTGCTGTGTCCACGCATGGTAACGAGGCACGCCGTGGCCAAGTGCCGGGGACTGCTCCAGCTGATGGGAGCGGACCGGTCACCCGCCGGAAATCGAGGACGTCGCCGGGGGCCGGGGCACGTACCCTTTTCTGTTGTGCCGAACGCCAACGAAGACACCCCGACTGCACTGAGCCAGGTGCAACGCCGCGCGGTCAGCGAACTGCTGCGCGTGTCCCCTGTCGCCGACGACCTCGCCGTCCGTTTCCAGGAGGCAGGGTTCAGCCTCGCGCTGGTGGGCGGCTCGGTACGGGACGCGCTGCTCGGCCGGCTCGGCAACGACCTCGACTTCACGACCGACGCCCGGCCCGAGGACGTACTGAAGATCGTCCGCCCCTGGGCCGACGCCGTCTGGGAGGTCGGAATCGCCTTCGGCACGGTCGGCTGCCAGAAGAGCGGCTACCAGATCGAGGTGACGACGTACCGGTCCGAGGCGTACGACCGGACCTCGCGCAAGCCGGAGGTCTCCTACGGCGACTCCATCGAGCAAGACCTCGTCCGGCGCGACTTCACCGTCAACGCCATGGCCGTGGCGCTCCCGGAGAAGGAGTTCGTCGACCCGCACGGCGGTCTCGACGATCTCGCCGCCCGTGTTCTGCGCACCCCCGGCACCCCGGAGGAGTCTTTCTCCGACGATCCGCTGCGCATGATGCGCGCGGCGCGCTTCGCCGCGCAGCTCGACTTCGAGGTCGCTCCCGAGGTCGTCACTGCCATGACGGAGATGGCCGGCCGTCTGGAGATCGTCTCCGCCGAACGGATCCGTGACGAGCTCAACAAGCTCGTGCTCTCGGCCCACCCCCGAAAGGGCCTCGGTCTGCTCGTGGACACGGGCCTGGCCGAGCACGTCCTCCCCGAGCTGCCGGGGCTGCGGCTGGAGAGCGACGAACATCACCGGCACAAGGATGTCTACGAGCACTCCCTGACGGTGCTGGACCAGGCGATCGACCTGGAGGAGGACGGGCCGGATCTCGTGCTGCGGCTCGCCGCCCTCCTGCACGACATCGGCAAGCCGCGGACCCGCCGTTTCGAGAAGGACGGCCGGGTCTCCTTCCACCACCACGAGGTGGTCGGCGCCAAGATGACCAAGAAGCGCATGACGGCGCTCAAGTACTCCAACGAGATGATCAAGGACGTCTCGCGCCTGGTGGAGTTGCACCTCCGCTTCCACGGGTACGGGACCGGCGAATGGACCGACTCCGCGGTGCGGCGCTATGTCCGCGACGCCGGCCCTCTGCTCTCGCGCCTGCACAAGCTGACCCGCTCGGACTGCACCACGCGGAACAAGCGGAAGGCTGGTGCCCTCTCCCGTGCCTATGACGGGCTGGAGGAGCGGATCGCGCAGCTCCAGGAGCAGGAAGAGCTGGACGCGATCCGCCCCGACCTGGACGGCAACGAGATCCAGGAGGTCCTCGGCATCCGGCCCGGTCCGGCCGTCGGGCAGGCGTACAAGTTCCTGCTCGAGCTGCGCCTGGAGAACGGGCCGATGGAGCGGGAAGCCGCCGTCGCGGCGCTCAAGGAGTGGTGGGCGGCTCAGCAGTGAGCCGGACAGGTCGATGTTCCACGTGAAACATCGACTGGCCGGAGCGGGAGAGGGGTGATGTTTCACGTGAAACATCACCCCTCGTCGCGTGAACGGGTCAGCGCGAGCGACACCGAGGCGTACAGCACGGCGACCATCACGACGAGCGGGACGGAGCGACCGTCCGGGGGCAGCATCAACGCCGCCACCCCGGCCGCGCCGACGAAAGCGACGTTGAAGAGCACGTCGTAGAGCGAGAAGATCCGGCCCCGGTAGGCGTCGTCCACCGACGTCTGGACCACCGTGTCCGTCGCGATCTTCGAGCCCTGGGTGATGAGCCCGAGCAGGAACGCGGCGACCAGGATGGGAGCCTCCCTGAACGACAGCGTCAGCGTGAGCTCCAGAACCGCGGCCGCTCCCGCGCACAAGGCCATCCAGCGGAGAGGGCCGAATGTGCCGATCGTCCAGGGCGAGATCACGGCGGCCGCGAAGAAGCCGGCGCCCGAGATTCCGACAGCGAGGCCCAGTAGCGCCAGTCCTTCCGACTCCGTGGAGCTCCATGCGTAGCGGCAGAGCATCAGCACGGTGACCGTCAGGGCTCCGTAGCAGAAGCGCATCAGGGTCATCGCGGCCAGCGCCCGGGCGGCGGGCCGCCGCTCGGCCAGATGGCCCAGCCCCTCCCTGAGGCCGCGAGCCGTCGAGGCCAGCGCGGCGCCCAGCCGCGGCTGGACCATGCCGGGATCCGGGCCGAGGAGCTCCCGGGACATGCGCAAAGAGGCGAGGGCGGAGCAGAGGTAGAGGAGCGCCCCCAGCACGACCACCGCGGCGTCGGAGTCGGCGGAGAGCAGCCGTACCCCGAAGGCGAGTCCGCCGCCCAGGGTCGCGGCCAGGGTGCCCGCGGTCGGCGAGAGGGAGTTGGCCACGACCAGCCGCTCGGTGTCGACGACCCGGGGCAGGGAGGCGGAGAGGCCGGCGAGGACGAAGCGGTTGACGGCCGTGACGGAGAGGGCCGACACGTAGAACAGCCAGTCCGGAACAGAGGCCAGCATCAGTGCGGCCGTGCCGCAGGCGAGGAGAGCCCGCAGCAGGTTTCCGTAGAGGAAGACCTGGCGCCGCTGCCAGCGGTCAAGGAGAACGCCGGCGAAGGGGCCGACGAGGGAGTACGGGAGCAGCAGCACCGCCATGGCGGACGCGATGGCCGCAGGAGAGGTCTCCTTCTCGGGGGAGAAGACGACGTACGTGGCCAGTGCGACCTGATAGGCCCCATCCGCGCACTGCGAGAGCAGGCGGACGGCGAGCAGGCGGCGGAAGTTCGTCAGGCGCAGGAGTACGCGCAGATCACGTACGACGGGCATGGCAGCAAGACTCACATACGAAGAGGGCCCCCGGGCGTCAGACCGGGGACCCTCCATCGACGAGCCGGATCAGGCGCCTTAGCGCTCGACCTCACCCTTGATGAACTTCTCGACGTTGGCGTAGGCCTCGTCGTCGAAGTACTGCACCGGCGGGGACTTCATGAAGTACGAGGACGCGGAGAGGATCGGGCCACCGATGCCCCGGTCCTTGGCGATCTTCGCGGCGCGCAGGGCGTCGATGATGACACCGGCGGAGTTCGGGGAGTCCCACACCTCGAGCTTGTACTCAAGGTTCAGCGGAACGTCACCGAAGGCGCGACCCTCGAGGCGGACGTAGGCCCACTTGCGGTCGTCGAGCCAGGCCACGTAGTCCGACGGACCGATGTGGACGTTCTTCTCGCCCATGTCGCGGTCGGGGATCTGCGAGGTGACGGCCTGGGTCTTCGAGATCTTCTTCGACTCGAGGCGGTCGCGCTCGAGCATGTTCTTGAAGTCCATGTTGCCGCCGACGTTCAGCTGCATGGTGCGCTCGAGGCGGACACCGCGGTCCTCGAACAGCTTCGCCATCACGCGGTGCGTGATGGTGGCGCCGACCTGGGACTTGATGTCGTCACCGACGATCGGGACACCGGCCTCGGTGAACTTGTCCGCCCACTCCTTGGTGCCTGCGATGAAGACCGGGAGAGCGTTGACGAACGCGACCTTGGCGTCGATGGCGCACTGCGCGTAGAACTTCGCGGCATCCTCGGATCCCACGGGCAGGTAGCAGACGAGCACGTCGACCTGCTGGTCCTTGAGGACCTGGACGACGTCGACCGGAGCCTCGGCGGACTCCTCGATGGTCATGCGGTAGTACTTGCCGAGCCCGTCGAGGGTGTGGCCACGCTGCACCGTGACGCCCTTGTTCGGGACGTCGCAGATCTTGATGGTGTTGTTCTCGCTGGCGCCGATCGCGTCCGAGAGGTCGAGGCCGACCTTCTTCGCATCGACGTCGAAGGCGGCGACGAACTCGACGTCACCGACGTGGTAGTCGCCGAACTGGACGTGCATCAGGCCGGGCACCTTGGACGCCGGGTCGGCGTCCTTGTAGTACTCGACGCCCTGCACCAGCGAGGCGGCGCAGTTGCCCACGCCGACGATGGCTACGCGAACCGAACCCATTTCCGGTTGCTCCCTGTTTGATCGTGGAATCCCCGAGGTGCGGGGATTCACTTGGCGGTGTCGTCGGACGGATCCGGCCGGGTACTGCCCCCGTGCCGGGGCAGGCCGCCCGTTTCTCCAGAATCGTTGTCCTGCTGAGCGGCGCCCTCGGGGGCGTCGGGGCCGGATCGTTGATCCCGCCCCGCCCGCTCGCTCTCGATGAGCTCGTTCAGCCAGCGCACTTCGCGCTCCACGGACTCCATTCCGTGGCGCTGCAGCTCAAGCGTGTAGTCGTCGAGGCGCTCGCGCGTACGGACCAGAGAGGCGCGCATCTTCTCCAGACGTTCCTCCAGCCGGCTGCGGCGGCCTTCCAGTACCCGCATCCGCACCTCGCGCTCGGTCTGACCGAAGAAGGCGAAGCGGGCCGCGAAGTGTTCGTCCTCCCAGGTGTCCGGGCCGGTGTGGGAGAGGAGCTCTTCGAAGTGCTCCTTACCTTCCGCCGTCAACCGGTAGACGATCTTGGCGCGGCGCCCTGCGAGTGAAGCGGCGAGAGCGTCCTCAGGGGCGCTGCCCGGCTCTTCGATCAACCAGCCGTTTGCGACCAGCGTCTTGAGGCAGGGGTAGAGGGTCCCGTAGCTGAAGGCCCGGAAGATCCCCAGCGAGGTGTTGAGCCGCTTCCGCAGCTCGTACCCGTGCATCGGGGCTTCGCGGAGCAGGCCGAGGACGGCGAACTCAAGGATTCCGGAGCGCCTGCTCATCCGTCGCCTCCTCCACCCTCGGGTCCCTTATGCCGTACTGATGTATCGACTCGATACATCTCGACGATAGAACGGTCGTCCTCCTGCGACAAGTGGGACCGCAGTGACCGGCGTCACATCGTCAATTCACAGCGATCGACTTGCCTGATTTGGGGTGAACTTCGTCCCTAGGTGGGTTTTGGCCGTGCGTAGTCTGTGCGGCATGCAGACCACCGGGAACCGAGCGACGCCGCAGGGCGTCAGTGCTGCGGGTGACCGGCTGCGGTACGGAAGGGCCTCCCATGGGGCCCGTCCGTGCGCATTTCGGGGGGACCGGAACTCAACTGCCGCTTCCAGGCGCACGCGCCTGCCCGAGGAGTAGTCGTTCGATGAGCGAGCACCGTCGCAAGATGCCGCAGTCGCAGCCGCCCAGTGGCGGCCGCGCGGCGGCCAGGCGCGCCGCCCAGCAGCCCATGGGCCGCAGGTCGGCCGAGGCCCGGGATGTCAGTACGGGGTCCCCTTCCTCCGGATACGGAGAGGAGCGGCCCTACGGCGGTCGGGCGGAGGCCCGCCGTGCCGCGCAGCGGGGAGGCGGCCGCAGGCGCGCCCCCGACGGCGGCGCGGGCGGTCACGGTGGTCACGGCGGTGGCCGCCGTGGTGGCGGGGGCGGCGGACAGGGCGGCCCGGGGCGCGGCCGTGGTGGTGGTCGCCCGCCGGGCAGGAAGAGGCTGATCGACTACCCGCGGTACGACAAGTACGGCTGGCGTCGCTGGATGCCCTCCTGGAAGCTTGTCACCGGGCTGTGCCTGGCGTTCTTCGGCAGCCTGATGGGTGCGGCGACGCTCGCGTACGCGTGGGTGGAGGTCCCGAACGAGGACCTGGCCGCCAAGGCGCAGAACAACGTCTACTACTGGGCCGACGGCACGCAGATGGCGGCGACCGGTGGTGAGGTCAACCGCCAGATCGTCGGCCTCGACAAGATCCCCAAGCACATGCAGAACGCTGTGGTGTCGGCGGAGAACAAGACCTTCTGGGAGGACTCCGGCATCGACCCCATGGGCATCGGCCGGGCCGTGTGGAACATGGCCAAGGGCGGGGAGACCCAGGGTGGCTCGACGATCACCCAGCAGTACGTGAAGAACAACCGGCTCGCCGACCAGTCGCAGACGCTGACCCGAAAGGTGAAGGAGCTCTTCATCTCGATACGGGTCGGCAGTGAGCTGGACAAGCCCGTCATCATGGCGGGCTACCTGAACACCGCGTACTACGGTCGCGGTGCCTACGGCATTCAGGCCGCGGCTCGGACGTACTTCGGCAAGGACTCCGACAAGCTCAACGTCAGCGAGTCCGCCTTCCTCGCCTCGCTGCTCAAGGGCGCGACGTACTACGACCCGGCCGGCTCCCCCGAGATCGACCCGAAGGCGACGGCCGAGGCGAACAGGGAGCGCGCCACCCTGCGGTGGAAGTGGATCCTCGACGAGATGGTCAAGGACGGCCACCTCCAGCCCGAGGAGCGGGCGAAGTACCCGACGTTCCCCAAGGTGCAGCCGCCGAAGAAGAACGCCCAGCTGACCGGCCAGATCGGCTATCTGGTGAGCACGGCCAAGGCCAACTTCATCAACAACTCGAACGTCAGCGAGGAGGACCTCGCCCAGGGCGGTTACCGCATCTACACGACCTTCGACAAGAAGAAGGTCACCGCGCTCGAGAACTCGGTCAAGAAGATCTACGACGAGTACATCGACCCCAAGAAGCGGCCGAAGACGGACACCCACGTCCAGTTCGGTGGTGCCTCGGTCGATCCCAAGACGGGCGCCATCGTCGCCATCTACGGCGGCACCGACGCCACCAAGCACTTCACCAACAACGCCGACCAGACCGGTGCGCAGGTCGGATCGACCTTCAAGCCGTTCGTGCTGGCCGCGGCGATGGAGTACGGCGTACGGAATCCCCGGGATCCCTCCGACCGCAGGATCGTCGACCCCGACAAGAGCCGCTACTCCGGCAAGAACAAGCTGAAGATCAGGAACTACGACGGCACGATCTGGCACGACGAGAACGGCGACGAGTGGGAGCAGGTCAACGACGACGACGCCAGCTACGGCCCCATGAGCCTGCGCGAAGCCATGATCCGCTCGGCGAACTCGCCCTACGTCCAGCTCGGCATGGACATCGGCATCGACAAGGTCCGTGAGACGGCCGTCAAGGCCGGTCTGCGCGAGAGCTCCCTGGTGAAGGCGAACGTGCCGTCGTTCTCCCTCGGTATCTCCGACCCGAGCGCGATCCGGATGGCCGGTGCCTACGCGACGTTCGCGAACAACGGTGAGCGGAACGAGCCGTACTCCGTGACGAAGGTCGACTCGAAGGCCGGGGTCGTCTACGAGCACAAGGCGAAGGGCGAGCGGGCCTTCTCCTCGGCCATCGCCAGCAACGTCACCGACGTCCTGCGGGACGTCGTCGAGCACCCGAAGGGCACCGGCCGGAAGGCCGCCATCCCGGGTCGGGACGTGGCCGGCAAGACCGGTACGACCGACGGCAACAACTCCGCGTGGTTCGTGGGGTACACCCCGCAGCTCTCGACGGCGATCGACATGTACCGCTTCGACGACAACGCGAACAACACGAAGCGCAAGTTCGAGTCCATGTTCGGCACGGGTAACCAGCCCAAGATCCACGGCTCGTCGTTCCCCTCGCGGATCTGGAACGACTACATGACCGACGCGCTCGAGGGCATGAAGGTCGAGTCCTTCCCGGAGCCGGAGGAGCTCGACGCAGAGACGGTCTGGGGCGGTGGCCTCACCAGCCCCACGCCGACTCCTTCGCCGACTCCCTCGCAGACCCCGTCCGCCACCCCGTCGCAGACCCCGTCCGCGACGCCCAGCAAGACGCCGGACCCGGGCAAGACCTGTGACGTGTGGAACTGGCCGTGCGAGGAGAACGGCGGGCAGGACGGCGGGGCCAACTCCGGCAACGACAACGGTGGGACGTCCGACGGCGGTGTGACCGGTACGCCGACCGCACCGACACCGACCGGCACGGACGACAGCAGTAGTAGTAGCGGTGGCAAACCCAACGGGGGAACCACCGGCTGGCTCGACGGAGGCTGATCCGCCTGCCGGGCGACGCCGTCCGGTACGGCTCTGAGGGCCGCCGTGTCCGACACGTACATCGAGGTACGTGGCTGGGTGCGGCGGCCCTCACCGTTTCCCGGGACGTACGGCAGGATGTCCCCCATGCCGAGCCTCCAGAAGACGAGTCCGCCCCAGGGCCGGCCGCAGGTCTCACCGGTGGTGTGCCCCACGCACCAGGACGAGATCGCCGCGGCGGGCAGCGAACTGATCGGCGGGCCGTTCGGCCGCCGGGCGCTGACCGGCGGCAGCGCTCTCACCCCGGTGCGGGTGATCGCACTGGTGGCCATCGGGATGTTTGCGCTCGGCATGGTGCAGAAGCTTCCCTGTTACAACTGGGCCTGGTTCCGGGGCACCACCTCCCAGTACACGCACGCCTGCTACTCCGACATCCCGCATCTCTTCATCGGGCGCGGGTTCGCCGAAGGCCTGGTCCCGTACTTCGACCGACTCGGCGGCGACATAGAGTTTCTGGAGTACCCGGTCCTGACCGGCCTGTTCATGCAGCTCGCGGCCTGGCTCACGCCCGACGGCGCGGACATGATGCACCGCGAGCAGACCTACTGGATGATCAACGCGGGCATGCTGATGGTCTGCGCCGCCGTCATGGCCGTCTGTGTGGCCCGTACCCACCGCCGTCGGCCCTGGGACGGTCTCCTCGTCGCGCTGGCGCCGGCCTTCGCCCTCACCGCCACGGTCAACTGGGACCTGCTGGCCGTCGCACTGACCGCCGCCGCCGTGCTGATGTGGTCACGCGGCCGGTTCCTCGCCTTCGGCATCCTGATCGGCCTCGCGACCGCGGCCAAGTTCTATCCGCTCCTGCTCCTGGGCCCCTTGCTGCTGCTGTGCTGGCGGGCATGGAAGTGGCGGGAGTTCTCGGTGGCGCTGCTCGGCGCCGGCGGGGCGTGGCTCGCCGTGAACCTTCCGGTCATGCTCCTCGCGCCCGAGGGGTGGAAGCAGTTCTACCTCTTCAGCACGGAACGGAACATCGACTTCGGCTCCGTCTGGCTGCTGATCAGCCAGCGCACCGGCGTGTCGATCCCTCCCGGCACGGCGAACACCTTCGCCATCCTGCTGATGCTGCTGGCCTGCGCCGGAATAGCGGCCCTGACGCTGACGGCACCACGCCGGCCCCGGTTCGTCCAGCTCGCCTTCCTTGTCGTGGCCGCGTTCGTCCTGACCAACAAGGTCTATTCGCCGCAGTACGTGCTCTGGCTGATCCCGCTCGCCGCGCTGGCCAGGCCCCGCTGGCGCGACTTCCTGATCTGGCAGGCGTGCGAGGTCACGTACTTCCTGGGCATCTGGATGTACCTGGCCTTCACGACCAGCGGCGACAAGCAGGGCCTGCCGACGGACGGCTACCACTTCGTCGTCGTCCTGCACGTGCTGGGGACGCTGTACCTGTGCGCGGTGGTCGTACGCGACATCCTGGCGCCCGAGCGGGACGTGGTGCGCCAGGACGGCTCGGACGACCCCTCAGGGGGCGTTCTGGACGGCGCGGAGGACGTCTTCGTCATGGGCAGGGCCGCGCATCCCGCCCGGCACGCGGCAGCGGCTGTGGAGGGCCCTCGGGTGGAGTGGGGCGTTCCGCGGGACTAGGGGGGCTTGACCGTCCTGGCCGGGCCCGAGGGGCCCGGCGGGTCAGCGCTCGACGAGCCGGTCGAACTGGGTCGTGGTGTGGCGCAGATGCGCCACCAGTTCGTCGCCGACCTTCGGCTCCTGGGCGTCGGCCGGGACGAAGAGGATCGACACCTGCATGTGCGGCGGCTCGGCGAACCAGCGCTGCTTGCCGGCCCAGACGAACGGGGAGAGGTTCCGGTTGACGGTCGCGAGGCCGGCGCGGGCCACGCCCTTCGCACGCGGCATCACGCCGTGCATCGCCTTGGGCGCCTCCAGGCCCACGCCGTGCGACGTGCCGCCCGCGACGACCACCAGCCAGCCGTCGGAGGCGGCCTTCTGCTGGCGGTAGCCGAAGCGGTCGCCCTTGGCGACACGGGTGACGTCCAGGACGGCGCCCCGGTACTGGGTGGCCTCGTGGTCGCCCAGCCACAGCCGGGTTCCGATGCGGGCGCGGAACCGGGTCTGCGGGAACTGCTGCTGGAGGCGGGCCTGCTCCTCGGCGCGCAGATGGCTCACGAACATGGTGTGCAGCGGCAGCCTGGCGGCGCGCAGCCGGTCCATCCAGCCGATGACCTCCTCGACCGCGTCCGTGCCGTCCGTGCGGTCGAGGGGCAGGTGGAGGGCGAAGCCCTCGAGCCGTACGTCCTCGATGGCGGCGTGCAGCCGGCCCAGGTCCTCCTCGAGGATGCCGTGGCGCTTCATCGAGCTCATGCACTCGATGACCACACGGGCGCCCACCAGGGCGTGCACGCCGTCCACGGAGGAGACCGAGCGGATCACCCGGTCCGGCAGCGGCACCGGCTCCTCGCCCCGCCGGAACGGGGTGAGGACGAGCAGATCGCCGCCGAACCAGTCCTTGATCTTCGCGGCCTCGTACGTGGTGCCGACGGCGAGCATGTCCGAGCCGAACCGTGCCGCCTCGTCCGCCAGGCGCTCATGGCCGAAGCCGTAGCCATTGCCCTTGCAGACCGGGATGAGACCGGGGAACTGGTCGATCACGGTCTTCTGGTGCGCTCGCCAACGAGCGGTGTCGACGTAGAGGGAGAGCGCCATGGCCGGCCCGGAACCTTTCTGGTGGCTGCGGTGTATCAAAGGTATGTACGACACCAACGAGATTACGTACGAGACTACGCAACCGTCGGCGGGACCGTCAGCGGCGCGACATGTAGATGTCCAGCGCCTTGTGCAGGAGCTTGTTGAGCGGGAAGTCCCACTCTCCGACGTACTCCACGGCCTCGCCGCCCGTGCCCACCTTGAACTGGATCAGTCCGAAGAGGTGGTCGGTCTCGTCGAGCGAGTCCGAGATGCCCCGCAGGTCGTAGACCGTCGCGCCCATCGCGTAGGCGTCGCGCAGCATCCGCCACTGCATCGCGTTCGAGGGCCGGACCTCGCGGCCGATGTTGTCGGAGGCTCCGTAGGAGTACCAGACGTGTCCGCCGACCACGAGCATGGTGGCCGCGGAGAGGTTCACCCCGTTGTGGCGGGCGAAGTACAGCCGCATGCGGTTGGGGTCCTCGTTGTTGAGGACGGTCCACATGCGCTGGAAGTACGAGAGCGGGCGCGGCCGGAAGTGGTCGCGGACGGCCGTGATCTCGTACAGCCGCTGCCACTCGGCGAGGTCTTCGTAGCCGCCCTGGACGACCTCGACGCCGGCCTTCTCGGCCTTCTTGATGTTGCGTCGCCACAGCTGGTTGAAGCCCTTGAGGACGTCGTCCAGCGAGCGGTTCGCCAGCGGCACCTGGAAGACGTAGCGGGGCTGGACGTCGCCGAAGCCGGCGCCGCCGTCCTCGCCCTGCTGCCAGCCCATCTTCCGCAGCCGGTCGGCGACTTCGAAGGCGCGCGGCTCGATGTGCGTGGCCTCGACGTCCTTCAGGCGCTTCACGTCCGGGTCCTGGATACCGGACTTGATGGCGGCGGAATCCCAGCGGCGGATGACCACGGGCGGCCCCATCTTCACGGAGAAGGCGCCCTGCTGCTTGAGATGCGCGAGCATCGGCTGCAGCCATTCGTCGAGGTTGGGGGCGTACCAGTTGATGACCGGCCCCTCGGGGAGGTAGGCCAGGTAGCGCTTGATCTTCGGCAGTTGGCGGTAGAGCACGAGGCCCGCGCCGACCAGTTCGCCGGACTTGTCGAACCAACCCAGGTTCTCCGAGCGCCACTCGGTCTTCACATCAGCCCACGCCGGGACCTGGCAGTGGCTCGCCGAGGACAGGCTCTGGATGTACGCCAGATGCTGTTCTCGGCTAATGGTCCTCAGGGTCAGGCTCATGCGGGGCGCTCCTCGGCAGGTGTGTCCCCATCGGTTCAGGGGCTCCGGCTCTCGCGCCGAAGCCTACTGCGACCGAGGAGCGCCTCGATGGGCCTGTGTGGCCCTTGGCTCGCGGCTAGCCGATCACGCCGCCGAAGAGACCGCCGTGTGCCATGCCGAGGAAGAAGCCCACCCCGGCGGCGCCGAGGCCGACGATCAGAGCGAAGCGTTCCCTGGTCGTGACGGAGATGAACTGCCCGTACGCACCCGTGATGATCCCGACGAGGCCCGCCCAGGAGCTGAGCAGGTGCAGGTTGTGGAACATCGCGGTGATGAAGGCGAGGGCGCCCAGTACGAGCGTCACCCCGACCAGCGTGTCCTGGAGCGGGTGTGGCTTGCCGTCGGTCGCGAGAAGGGAATGTCCGGGGTCGTGTCGCATTGCCTGTGCCATGGGGCACCTCCTGGCGTGGCTGCCGGAAGGCGGCGCATCCTAGCGCCGCCGACATCCGTTGTGTACAGATTGCGTCCCCCCATCACCGGATTTCAACCGGAAGCCGGTGTGCGGGTACTCTGTACGGTCTGCACCGGTGTCTGCCCAGGTCCGTCCCGGACCGACCGTGTCCCTCGCTCGCCGAGGGGGACTGTCAGTGGTGGCGGATACCGTTGTTCACGCATCACGACCCTCCTGCCACGGAACGACCGTGGCCGCTGAGTCCAAAGGAGGTGGGTTCCACATGCGTCACTACGAGGTGATGGTCATCCTCGACCCCGATCTCGAGGAGCGCGCTGTCTCCCCGCTGATCGAGAACTTCCTCTCCGTCGTCCGTGAGGGCAACGGAAAGGTGGAGAAGGTCGACACCTGGGGCCGTCGTCGTCTCGCCTACGAGATCAAGAAGAAGCCCGAGGGCATCTACTCGGTCATCGACCTGCAGGCCGAGCCTGCGGTCGTCAAGGAGCTCGACCGCCAGATGAACCTGAACGAGTCGGTCCTCCGGACCAAGGTCCTCCGTCCCGAGACCCACTGAGCACCTAGCTCAGAGGTCATCGGGTTCGAGTAGCAGTAAGCAGCCAGAAGCAATCCCGCCGAGAGGTTCACCCAATGGCAGGCGAGACCGTCATCACGGTCGTCGGCAATCTTGTCGACGACCCCGAGCTGCGCTTCACCCCGTCCGGTGCGGCGGTCGCGAAGTTCCGTATCGCGTCCACCCCCCGCACCTTCGACCGTCAGACCAATGAGTGGAAGGACGGCGAGAGCCTGTTCCTGACCTGCTCGGTCTGGCGTCAGGCGGCGGAGAACGTCGCCGAGTCGCTTCAGCGAGGCATGCGCGTCGTCGTGCAGGGCCGGCTGAAGCAGCGGTCGTACGAGGACCGCGAGGGCGTCAAGCGCACGGTCTACGAGCTGGACGTCGACGAAGTCGGCCCCAGCCTCAAGAACGCCACGGCCAAGGTCACCAAGACCACCGGTCGCGGTGGCCAGGGTGGCTATGGCGGCGGCCAGCAGGGCGGCGACAGCTGGGGCGGAAGCTCCGGTGGTCCTCAGCAGGGTGGTGGCGGTGCTCCCGCCAACGACCCGTGGGCGACCAGTGCGCCGGCCGGCGGTCAGCCGCAGCAGGGTGGCGGAGGCGGTGGCGGCTGGGGCGGAAGCTCCAGCGGCGGCGGCTACTCGGACGAGCCCCCCTTCTAGGGCACTCCCCTCGAAGGAAGCTCGTACCCCCACTTCTTGATCACACAGGAGAAACACCATGGCGAAGCCGCCTGTGCGCAAGCCTAAGAAGAAGGTCTGCGCGTTCTGCAAGGACAAGACCGCGTACGTGGACTACAAGGACACGAACATGCTGCGGAAGTTCATTTCCGACCGTGGCAAGATCCGTGCCCGCCGCGTGACCGGCAACTGCACGCAGCACCAGCGTGACGTCGCCACGGCCGTGAAGAACAGCCGTGAGATGGCGCTGCTGCCCTACACGTCCACCGCGCGATAAGGGAAGGGTGACCGAAAAATGAAGATCATCCTGACCCACGAGGTCTCTGGCCTCGGTGCCGCCGGCGATGTCGTCGACGTCAAGGACGGTTACGCTCGCAACTACCTGGTCCCGCGTGGTTTCGCGATCCGCTGGACCAAGGGTGGCGAGAAGGACGTGGCGCAGATCCGCCGCGCCCGCAAGATCCACGAGATCGCGACCATCGAGCAGGCCAACGAGATCAAGGCCCAGCTCGAGGGCGTGAAGGTGCGTCTGGCCGTTCGCTCCGGCGACGCCGGCCGCCTCTTCGGCTCCGTGACCCCGGCCGACATCGCCACGGCGATCAAGTCCGCGGGTGGCCCCGACGTCGACAAGCGTCGCGTCGAGCTCGGCTCGCCGATCAAGACCCTGGGCTCGCACCAGGTGTCCGTGCGTCTGCACCCCGAGGTTGCCGCGAAGCTCGGTGTCGAGGTCGTCGCCGCGTAACGCTGCGCTCAGCAGTACGGAAGGGCCGCACCCCTCAGGGGTGCGGCCCTTCCGCCGTTTCACGTGAAACGTTCAGCGCGTGGCTCCTGTGACGAGCCACCGCCCCGAGCGGGAGCGCAGCCAGAGGGTCAGCATCCGGACCGTCATCATCAGCGTCATCGCCCACCACAGGGCGGTCAGGCCCCCTCCCATGGCGGGGACCAGGAGGGCCACCGGGGCGAAGACGGCGAGGGTGAGCAGCATCGCCCAGGCCAGGTAGGGACCGTCGCCGGCTCCCATCAGGACGCCGTCGAGGACGAAGACCACCCCGGCGATGGGCTGGGACACCGCGACGACCAGGAGGGCCGGGAGCAGGGTGTCCTGGACCGTGGTGTCGCCGGTGAAGAGCGGGATGAACAGCGGGCGGGCCAGAACGATGAGCGCGCCGAGGACCACGCCGGAGACGGCACCCCACTGCACCATGCGGCGGCAGACCTGACGGGCTCCTTCGGCGTCGTCGGCGCCGAGATACCGGCCGATGATGGCCTGTCCCGCGATGGCGATCGCGTCCAGGGCGAACGCCATGAGGCTCCACAGGGACAGGATGATCTGGTGGGCGGCGACCTCGGCGTCCCCGAGGCGGGCCGCGACGGCGGTGGCGATCATCAGGACGGCCCGCAGTGAGAGCGTACGGACCAGCAGCGGGGCGCCCGCCTGCGCGCAGGCGCGTATGCCGGCCGCGTCCGGACGCAGGGAGGCGCCGTGGCGGCGGGCGCCACGAACGACCACGACGAGGTAGGCCGCCGCCATGCCGCACTGGGCGATCACGGTTCCCCAGGCGGAGCCGGCGATGCCCAGCCCGGCGCCGTAGACCAGTCCCACGTTGAGGCCCGCGTTCGCTGCGAAGCCGGCGATGGCCACGTACAGCGGTGTGCGGGTGTCCTGGAGGCCGCGCAGCACTCCGGCCGCCGCCAGGACGACGAGCATGGCGGGGATGCCGAGGCTGGAGATGCGCAGATAGGTGATCGCGTACGGAGCGGCGGTGTCGGAGGCGCCGAAGACGTCGACGAGCCACGGGGCCGCGGGAAGAGTGAGGGCGACGACGGCTCCGCCGAGCAGGAGGGCGAGCCAGATGCCGTCCATGCCCTGCCGGATGGCGGCCTGGAGGTCGCCCGCCCCCACCCGGCGGGCGACGGCCGCCGTGGTGGCGTAGGCGAGGAAGACGAAGACGCTCACGGCGGTGGCCAGGAGGGCCGCGGCGATGGCGAGACCGGCGAGCTGCGGGGTCCCGAGATGGCCGACAATGGCGCTGTCGACCATGAGGAAGAGCGGCTCGGCGACGAGCGCGCCGAAGGCCGGGACGGCGAGCGAGATGATCTCTCGATCGTGTCGCCGACGGACGGCCTTGGGGGTCGCGGGTGCCTGGGTCATGGGCCCCAATCTAATCTTCCACAGGTAAGAGATGCAATGCCGCAGGGGTCCTTACAAATCCTTGGGGCGGAGCTTCGGGTGTGCGCCGTTTGTTCTGATCTTGATCCGGCGGCAGAAGTTTTTCTCCCCCACAGCCCGTGGATGGAAGAAGGCCAGGTCAGAGCGGTGGCAGGGGGGTGGCTATGAGTTTGTCCACATGACTGTCCCCCGGTCCGTGCACAGGTTCGGCGGGGTTCTCCACAGCATCTGGTCCTTCACCCACAGGCCCTGTGGATAACCAGATTGGCTGAAGGTGCCCGCGGGCCTACCGTGGTCCGGCGCCCGACGCGCCAGAAGCGGAGTCAAAGCCTCTTGTTTGTCCGAGCCGTGGCGTAAGAAAAGAGTGCACGGCTAGGTCCGCCGGAGCGGACGGGAGGAGGTGGCTTGATGAGCATTCCCGAGCCCTTGGACGATCCCTGGGCCGACAGCGGACCGAGCGACCGGCTGCCGGTCGCCCGCCCGCGCAGCGAGGGCCGGGGACGTGGCCGCGGCCGTGACGACCAGCACGACCGCGGGAGCGACAGCGGCCCCTGGGACGGCGGCCTGTCCGGCTTCGAGCGGGTTCCCCCACAGGACCTCGACGCCGAGCAGTCGGTGCTGGGCGGCATGCTGCTCTCCAAGGACGCCATCGCGGACGTCGTGGAGATCATCAAGGGCCATGACTTCTACAAGCCCGCTCATGAGACGGTCTACGCGGCCATTCTCGACCTGTACGCCAAGGGCGAGCCGGCCGACCCGATCACGGTCGGCGCCGAGCTCACCAAGCGCGGCGAGATCAACCGCGTCGGCGGTGCCTCGTATCTGCACACCCTCGTGCAGTCGGTACCGACCGCGGCCAACGCCTCCTATTACGCGGAGATCGTCCACGAGCGCGCCGTGCTGCGCCGTCTCGTGGAAGCGGGCACGAAGATCACGCAGATGGGATACGCGGCCGACGGAGACGTCGACGAGATCGTGAACTCGGCCCAGGCCGAGATCTACGCGGTCACCGAGCAGCGCACCACCGAGGACTACCTGCCGCTCGGCGACATCATGGAAGGCGCGCTCGACGAGATCGAGGCGATCGGCTCCCGCAGCGGCGAGATGACGGGTGTGCCGACCGGCTTCACCGACCTCGACCAGCTGACCAACGGTCTGCACCCGGGCCAGATGATCATCATCGCGGCCCGCCCCGCCATGGGTAAGTCGACGCTGGCGCTCGACTTCGCCCGGGCCTGCTCCATCAAGCACAACCTGCCCAGCGTCATCTTCTCCCTCGAAATGGGCCGCAACGAGATCGCGATGCGACTGCTCTCGGCGGAGGCCCGGGTGGCGCTGCACCACATGCGTTCCGGCACCATGACCGACGAGGACTGGACCCGGCTGGCGCGCCGGATGCCCGACGTCTCGCAGGCCCCGCTGTACATCGACGACTCCCCGAACCTGTCGATGATGGAGATCCGTGCCAAGTGCCGCCGCCTCAAGCAGCGCGCGGGCCTCAAGCTCGTCGTCATCGACTATCTGCAGCTGATGCAGTCCGGCGGTTCCAAGCGGGCCGAGAGCCGGCAGCAGGAAGTCTCGGACATGTCGCGAAACCTGAAGCTGCTGGCCAAGGAGCTCGAGCTGCCGGTGATCGCGCTCTCCCAGCTGAACCGTGGCCCCGAGCAGCGCACCGACAAGAAGCCGATGGTCTCCGACCTGCGTGAGTCCGGTTC
Source organism: Streptomyces sp. NPDC015346 (assembly GCF_043078785.1). NCBI lineage: Bacteria > Bacillati > Actinomycetota > Actinomycetes > Kitasatosporales > Streptomycetaceae > Streptomyces > Streptomyces sp. NPDC015346. The sequence continues at coordinate 46,677 of NZ_JBIBTW010000009.1, forward strand.
CATCGAGCAGGACGCGGACATGGTGATCCTGCTGCACCGCGAGGACGCGTACGAGAAGGAGTCGCCCCGCGCGGGCGAGGCGGACATCATCGTGGGCAAGCACCGTAACGGCCCGACGGCGACGATCACGGTGGCTTTCCAGGGCCACTACTCACGTTTCGTGGACATGGCGCAGACCTGATCGGGAATGTGGTCGACTCCGCCGCGGCGGCAGCGTTGGATCGGCGTATGACCTCATCTTTCGAAGCGCTGCTTCCCAGTACCGAGCGGGCCTTGGCGCACCGCGTCGCCGTCGCCCAGTCCGAGGGGCGGGCGCCCTCCTTCGTCGGGGCGGTGGCCCGTGGCGGGCGGAGAGTGTGGAGCGGATCGCGCGGCTGTGTCGACGGGCACGCGTCGGAGGCGGATACGCAGTACCGGATCGGCTCTCTCACGAAGGTGTTCACCGCTGTTCTGGTGATGCGGCTCAGGGACGAGGGGCTGCTCGATCTGAACGACCCGCTGGAGAAGCATCTTTCGGGTACGGGAGTCGGTGAGGTGACCATCGCCCAGCTTCTCGGGCACAGTGCCGGACTCGGGGCCGAGACACCCGCGCCGTGGTGGGAGCGGACGCCCGGGACCGTGCGGCCGGAGCTGGCCGATGTGCTCGGCGACGAGCCGTTCGTCCAGCCGGTGGGGCGCCGGCACCACTACTCCAACCCTGGGTACACCCTGCTCGGTTCCCTGGTCGAGGCGGTGCGTGGGGTCTCCTGGGAAGAGGCGCTGCGCGGGGAGATCCTGGAGCCGCTGGGGTTGACCCGTACGAGTACGCAGCCGGTCGCACCGCATGCCGGCGGTTGGGCCGTGCACCCCTGGGCCGACGTGATGCTTCCCGAACCGACCGAGGACCTGGGCCTTATGGCACCGGCCGGGCAGCTCTGGTCGACGGCCGACGACCTCTGCCGCTTCGCCGGGTTCCTCGCCCAGGGGGACGACCGGGTCCTGAGCGCGGCGACCGTCGAGGAGATGCGCACCCCCGCGGCGCCGCCGGCGGCGGGGGACTGGGAGGGCGGTTACGGCCTCGGCGTGCAGTTGGTGCACAAGGACGGCCGGACGCTGATCGGTCATACCGGCTCGCTGCCGGGCTTCGTCGCCTGCCTGTGGGTGAGCGTGGCGGACGGAGTGGCCGCGGTCGCCCTCGCCAACGCGACCTCCGGGCCGTTGACCGCGGTGGTGGCCGCCGATCTCGTACGGATCGTGGCAGACGCCGAGCCGAGGTTTCCCGAGCCGTGGCGGCCGCTGCCCGAGGCCGAGGTCGACAAGGAACTGCTGGAGCTGACCGGGCCCTGGTACTGGGGAACGTACGCATACGGCCTTCGCCTCGGGCCAGGGCGGAGTGTGGCCCTGGAACCTCTGCGCGGCGCCGGTCGGCGCGCGGACTTCCGGCCGTTGCCGGAAGGGGGATGGATCGGCCTGAACGGTTATTACGCGGGGGAGACGCTCCGCGTGGTGCGCCGCCCGGACGGCTCGGTGAGCCACCTGGATCTGGCGTCCTTCGTCTTCACGCGCGAGCCGTACGAACAGGGGGACGCTGTGCCCGGCGGTGTGCACGAGGCGAGCTGGCGCGGCCTCTGAGCGCTTGTTTCACGTGAAACAGGGCGTCGAGGCGCGCTGCTCGACGCCCTGTCCTGACGGCGGGTCTCAGAGGCTCATCTTGAATCCCAGATGGGACGCCTCGAAGCCGAGCCGTTCGTAGAAGCGGTGGGCGTCCGTGCGGGTCGCGTCGGAGGTGAGCTGCACCAGTCGGCAGTCCTGGCGGCGGGATTCCTCGACGGCCCATTCGATGAGCTGGGTCCCGAGGCCGCTGCCTCGTTCCTGTGCGTGGATGCGGACGCCCTCGATGATGGAGCGGGTGGATCCACGGCGGGAGAGGCCGGGAACGATCGTGAGCTGCAGGGTGCCCACGACCGTGCCGGCGCGCACGGCCACGACGAGACGCTGATTCGGGTCGTGGGCGAGCCGCTCGAAGGCCACGGTGTACGGAGTGAGGTCGTCGGGTGACTCGCGCTGGGCGCCGAGGGGGTCGTCGGCGAGCATCGTGACGATGGCCGGCAGATCGCCCGCGGTGGCGGGCCGTATCTCAAGATCGCTCATGCGGCGCAGCGTACGCCTCCGGCCGGTGGCGTCAGGCGGGAACGTCCAGCCCTTCGACGTCCAGCCCCTCGACGACACGGACGAGGGGAGCGAGCTCCGGATTCTTGGCGGCCTCGTCGAGTGCCTCGCGCAGTGCGCCGTCGTTGGTGGGCCGTGCCTCTTCGAGCAGCTTCAGGCCGGCTTCGGTGACGTCGGTGTAGATGCCGCGCCGGTCGGTGGCGCAGAGGTACCGCGTGAGCAGGCCCCGGTCCTCCAGGCGGGTCACCAGCCGGGTGGTGGCGCTCTGGCTGAGCACGACGGCGTCGGCGACCTGCTTCATCTGCAGGTGGCCCCCGGGGCCGCTGTGCTGGCGGCTGAGTACGTCGAGGAGGGAGTACTCGCGCACGCTCAGGCCGTGCTTGGCCTCCAGGGCGCGCTCGATGTGCGACTCGATCCTGCCGTGCAGCAGCGAGAGGGCGCACCAGCCCTGGGCAAGGGCGGTGAGTGCGGGCGCGGTCGCGGTCATGGTCTCTCCTCGATCCCGAGCGGCTTCTCCCAGAGTAGACGATGCGCGCAATTGCCCGCGTGTGCAATCAAGACGGGTCGGGCGTCATCCCGCCGCCACGGTGAGGGGCGCGAAGCGGCGGGTCCAGTCGCCCGGAAGGCCGGGCAGGGAGCGGACCATGACCGCGTTGAAGGCGATCGGGGCGAGCCCGTTCATCTTGAGCCAGTTCAGCAGTGACTCGTGGCGTACATCGATGTCCGTACGGAGGGGGCGGTCCGTGTTCGTGGCCAGTGAGGCGACGAGGGACCGGGCCGTGGCCTCGTCACGGGCGATCAGGGGACCGATGACATGGGTCTGCATGTTCGGCCAGGCCGCCGCGTAGCCGGTGATCTCGCCGTTCACTTCCGCGACCCGGAGCTGGTCCGCGAAGGCGGGGAGGCGGGTGATCATCGGAGTGCGGTCCAGGCCGAAGACCTCGGTGTCCAGACGCACGATCGCTTGGAGGTCCTCGGCGGTGGCCGGCCGGGTCGGGATCTCCGGGGCCGGTTCCCTGAGGGTGAATCGGCCCTGGACCATCTCCGCACGGCCCGTCTGGACGAAGCCCAGCTGCTCGTAGAGCGGCCGGCCGTTCGGGGTGGCGTGCAGGGTGAGCGGGGTGCCGGCGGCCTGGGAGATCACATAGTCCATCAGTCGGCGTCCGACACCCTGGCGGGCGTGCCGCTCGGCCACCAGCACCATGCCGATCGCGGCCAGACCAGGACCGTAGGAGGTGACCACGCACGCGGCGACGAGCCCCTTGCCCGCCGGGTCGTCGATGCCGTACCCCGTTCCTGCGGCGAGCAGGAGGCCCCACTTGTGCTCCTCACGCGGCCAGCCGCGGTCCTCCGAGAGATCGGCGCAGGCGGTGAGGTCGCCCGAGGTGAGACAGCGGATGGGGAGCTGGTCGAGCGGGGCGATCGAGGTCGGCATGCCGTTCAGGCTGTCCGACACGGTGATCGTCCGTCCACCGCTTTACCGGAACTGGCCGATACCCGCAGGCGGCGACCTCTGCCGGCCGGTCCCCAGAGCGGATGTTTCACGTGAAACACCGCACCTACTAGCCTCGGCGTCCATGACGAGTGCCACAGACAGGCGCAGGCTCCATCTCTTCGATCTCGACGGCACCCTGATCCGTGGATCGGCCGCTGCCGTGGAGATCTCCCGGCAGCTCGGCCTCCGCGAGGAGATCACGGCCCTGGAGCAGGCGTTCCTGCTCCAGGGCATGACACCGGACGAGTTCGCCGTTCAGGCGCGAGAGCTCTGGTCCGCTCTGACACCGGAGCATGTGACGGCCGCCTTCGAGGGGGCTCCCTGGCTGGCCGGGATCCGCGAGGTCTGGGCGGACATCCGCGCACAGGGCGGTCGCTGCGCCGTCATCTCGCTCTCCCCGGACTTCTTCGTCGAGCGCCTTCTCGACTGGGGGGCGGACGCCACTCATGGGTCTCGCTGGCCGGCCGTTCCCTTCACCCGGCCGATCCACCGGCCGGGGATCCTCGACGCGCGCGCGAAGGTACGGATCGCGCGCGGCCTCTGCGAGGAGTACGGGGTGGGATTCGACGACTGCGTGGCCTACGGGGACTCGATGTCCGACGCGGAACTCTTCTCCGTCGTACCGATGACGGTGGCGGTGAACGCCGATCACCACCTGGCCGGTCTGGCGCGCCGAGAGTACGTCGGCGGCGATCTGCGGGAGGCCTATGAACTGGTGCGAAACGACGTACCGTAGCCGCGCCCCGGGGGAGGATTGCCCAGAACGCTGCTTTTGGAGTTCGGCCGGGTGTCAGCCCAGGTCGGGGGCGTGCATCGCACGGACCCCCTCGATGTTGCCGTCCAGGTAGTGACGCAGGGAGAGCGGTACGAGATGGACGGCGGCGATGCCGACCCGGCTGAACGGCACCCGGACGATCTCGTACTCGCCGCACGGCTCCTCGACCTCGGGGCCGTGCCGCAGTGCGGGGTCCATCGATTCGAGCCGACAGACGAAGAAATGCTGGACCTTCACTCCGGAGACGCCGCCATCGACGATGTGTTCGACGGTGTCCACGAAGCAAGGGACCACATCGGTGATCTTGGCGCCGAGCTCCTCGTACACCTCGCGGTGGAGGGCCTGGACGACGGTGGAGTCGGAGGGTTCGACCCCGCCGCCGGGCGTCAGCCAGTAGGGATCCATCCCCGGCTTGGTGCGCTTGATCAGGATGAGGTCGTTTCCGTCGAGCAGGATGGCGCGTGCGGTGCGCTTGACCACGGGACGTTCGGTCATGGAAAGAAAATGGCCCACAAGAGGTGTCCTGAAACTCACCAGTCCTCGGAGGCCCGCAACAGCCACTCGTGTGCCCGCGCGATGTGCGGTAGCGCGAGGGTGCCCGCGCGAACGATCAGGAAGTACGTCCGCAGCGGAGGCACCGGCGGATCCAGCAGCGCGACGAGACGGCCCTGCTCCAAGGCCTCCTCGCACAGATACCGGGGCAGCACGGCGAGCCCGGAACCGGAGGCCGCCGACTCCAGGACGGCCCGTAGATCCGGAGCTATGACCGTCGCGCCGCGGCCGGCTTGGTCTCGAAGACCGCCGCCCAGTAGCGGGAGACGAACGGCAGCGACTCGTGCACCTCCACGACGGGGAGCTGTTCCAGGACGACCGCGCCTCTGCGCAGCAGCACCTCGGGTACGAGCCGGGCGGCCCACCGAGGGGCGGCGACGAGGACGTGCTCCTCGTCGCAGAGGGGGGTGGAGGTGAGGAGCCCGCCGCGCGGGCGGGCGGTGGCGATGGCCAGGTCGTGATGCCCCGCGGCGAGCCCGTCGAGGATGTCCTCCGAGTTGCCGAGGAAGGACGCCCGGACCGCCAGACCCTGGGCGACCAGCGGGGTGAGGGCCGGCAGAGCTCGGGCCGAGGTGAACTCCGGAGGGCCGGCGAGATGGAGGGTCCGTACGCCGCTCTCCTCGTCCAGACCGGTCTCGGCGATCTCGACGAGGGCGTCCAGATGAGGGGCGGCGCGGTGGGCGAGCTCGTCGCCGATGGTGGTGGGGGTGACCCCACGGGCCTGTCTGAGGAAGAGAGGGCGACCCAGTTGCCGTTCCAGGGTGCGGATCTGGCTGGTGACCGCGGGTTGTGAGAGTCCGAGCAGTGCGGCGGCACGGGTGAAGGAACCGGCCCGGTGCACCGTGACGAACGTGCGCAGCAGGGCGAGGTCCATGTCCGCCCCCTCCCGGCCGTGCGGCCGTTCGACTCGGGCGGCCGGCTGACGCCGCCTCAGGACCGTCCAACTATAAATAAGTCGATAGGCCTCTGTCGCTACCGTGATTGGACACTGACGCAGAGTCAACTAGCCTTGTGCAGGCGGGTTCTCCGCGCGTGGAACCGGGGCGTTCCGAGCCATGAGGGGGGAGGCTCGGAGCGCCCTCGTTCCGTACGTCGGCGTGGTCCGGCCGCTGTGCCCGCGTCAGCCCGCCGTCGCCCGGCCGACGTCGCCGTCGGCCTGGTCGAGCGCCCGCAGGACGTCCGTGATCAGGTCGTCCGGATCCTCCGCCCCGACCGAGAAGCGGATGAAGCCCTCCGGGACGGCGTCGCCTCCCCACCGTCCGCGCCGCTCGGCCGTGGAGCGCACGCCGCCGAAGCTGGTGGCGTCGTCGACGAGACGCAAGCCCTCCAGGAACCGCTCGGCCCAGGCCTTGTCGGGCAGGACGAAGGACACCACGGGCCCGAAGCGCCGCATCTGCGTGGACGCCACCTGGTGAGAGGGGTCGTCGGGCAGCCCGGGGTAGCGCAGCCCGGTCACCTCACCGCGCTCGCCGAGAGCCCGCGCGAGAGCGAGGGCCGAGGCACACTGCCGGTCGACGCGGAGCTGGAGCGTGGCGAGCGAGCGGTGGGCGAGCCAGGCCTCCATGGGGCCGGGGATCGCTCCGACGATCTTGCGCCAGCGCCGTACGTCCGCCGCCAGCCGTGGATCACGGCAGCTCACATGGCCGAGCAGGATGTCGCCGTGCCCGGTCATGCCCTTGGTGTCGCTGGCGACGGAGAAGTCCGCGCCGAGCTCCAGGGGCCGCTGGCCGAGCGGGGTGGCCAGGGTGTTGTCGACGGCGACGAGCGCCCCAGCCTCGTGCGCCGCGCGCGCCAGGCGACGGATGTCGCAGACGTCGAGCCCGGGGTTGGACGGAGTCTCGATCCACAGCAGCCGCGCTCCGTCCAGGACGGACAGCTGGCCGTCGCCGCCGGTCGGCGCGGTGCGGACCTCGATCCCGTACGCCCGCAGCTGCTCGTGGACCAGGGGCAGCGCCTGGTAGCCGTCGTCCGGCATGACGACCGCGTCGCCGGCCCTGAGCTGGGAGAAGAGGACGGCGGAGACGGCCGCCATGCCGGAGGCGAAGACGAGTGTCTCGACGTCCCGCTCCCCCGGTGCCTCCAGTTCGCCGATGGCGCGTTCCAGATGCGTCCAGGTGGGGTTCTCGTCCCGCCCGTACGTGTAGGGGCCGGTGGGGTCGCCCGGCAGGTGGAAGTGGGCCGCGAAGACCGGCCCCGGGAGGGTCGGTTCGTACTTCACCGGCTCGGGCAGCCCGGCCCGTACCGCGCGCGTCCCGTCGCCGAGTCCGGCGTTCCACGACCGCGTCGACTCTGTCGGCTCCATGGGCACTCAGTCCCCGTCGGGCAGCACGACGTTGAGCGCCCAGGACACGACGGAGATGATCAGGCCGCCGAGGACGGCGGTCCAGAAGCCCTCGACATGGAAGCTGAGGTCGAGCTGGTCGGCCAGCCAGGAGGTCAGCAGCAGCATCAGGGCGTTGACCACCAGCGTGATCAGGCCGAGGGTGAGGATGAACAGGGGAAGCGTCAGCAGCTTCACGACCGGCTTGACCAAGAAGTTCACCAGCCCGAAAACCAGGGCGACGAGGATGAGCGTCCAGGCCTTCTTGCCGGTGCTCTCACCGGTCAGCGTGATGTCCTGGAGCAGCCAGATGGCCACTCCCAGCGCGCCCGCGTTGGCGAGCGTCTTGACTACGAAATTCTTCATGTGTCTGATCGTGGCAGACATGATCGGGACAAGGCAGGGGTGGACAGAACGATGAAGGCATTCCGACTGGACGAGTTGGAGGCGGAGCGCGCCGCCAACGACGGCAGGTACCTCCAGTTCCTGCGCGAGCGGAACATGTCGGTCGGTCTGTACGCGCTCGACGCCGGTGCGCTCGACCCGCAGCAGCCCCACGGCCAGGACGAGGTGTACTTCGTCGTCAGCGGCCGCGCCTCCATCACGGTCGGGATGGAGACCACCCAGGTGGCGCGCGGCAGTGTGGTCTACGTCCCCGCGGGGGTGGCCCACAAGTTCCACCACATCACCGAGGATCTGCGGGTCCTGGTGGTCTTCTCTCCTCCGGAGAGCTGACTTTCCCGGGGGCCGCGGCGTCGATTCCCTAGGGGGCGGATCAGGGGATTCCAAGGGCCACGTGGCCCCCATGGGGCACGGTGGGGGCCCTAGCATCGAGGGTGTTCGGCGCAGAGCGCGCGGAACGGACACTTCGGGAGACGAGGTAGGCGCGATGGCGGTACGAGAGATTCTCGCGGGGATGCCCTGGTGGGTGAAGTGGGTGGCCATACCCCTCATCGCCCTGTTCGTCTTCGGCGGCCTGATCACCAGCATCGCGAGCTTCGTGATCGGTCTGCTCTTCAAGGTGCTGCTCTTCGTGGCCCTCGTCGGCGGAGTGGTCTACGTGGTCCGGAAGTTCATGTCCTCCTCCACCTCGAGAGGGGATTGGTAGCACAAGCTACCCGTCGGTATCAGGCAGCCGGCCCACGTTAGCCCGGCCGAGGGAACCCGCTGATTGAAACCGGGCGCACCTCCCGAGGCTGCGCTTACAGTGGAAATCCTCTGCCGCTCCGGGGAAACGCCGGCGTAGATCTCTGCTCCGACCAGCGGGTCTTCACCTCTCCCGGGCGGGTCCGCCACCGGACCCCACCGGTTCCCGGGTCGCGGCGGGCGCGCGGGGGCGGCCCCCGCGGGCGGGTGCACGGCACCCGTCGTCTCGCCTGGGGGTGACCTTTGGCCACGGCTACGCAATCCGCTGTCCCTACCCTGATCGGCTCGGTGCAGCGGGCGCTGAGACTTCTGGAGGCCGTGGGCTCCCACGAGGACGGAGCCCCCGCCAAGCAGCTCGCGCGCGAAGCGGGACTCCCGCTCCCCACCGCGTACCACCTGCTGCGCACCCTGACGCATGAGGGGTATCTGCGCCGGGAGAAGGGCGTGTTCGTGTTCGGCGACGCCGCCGGTCGGCTGGCCGGCGGCGGAGTTCTGCAGAATCGTCGCACCAAGATCGAAGACTCGCTCGCGCACTGGCGCGACGAGATCGGCGTCCCCGTCTACTTCGCCATCTACCGCGAGGGTGAGATCGAGCTCGTCGCCGTCGCCGACACCGCCTCCGCCCCCGCGGTGGACGAGTGGGCCGACTTCCGCGAGACGGGTCACGCCCATGCGATCGGCCAGTGCCTGCTGAGCCAACTCGATCTGAAGAGCCGTCAAGACCACCTCGACCGGCATCCGGTCGAATCCATCACTCCGTATACGGTGCGTAACCGGCGGATGCTTTTGGATCGTTTGGGCGGTATGGGGCGAATGGAACCGCTGGTGGAGCGTCAGGAATATGCGCTCGGCACGGTCTGCGCCGCCATCCCCATCACGGCCGGGTCGACGGCGGCCGCCATGGCTATTTCCCTCCCCCTTCACCAGGAAGAACGGTTGCTCCCCGCAGTCGATCGACTACAGAACGAGATCGGAAGGCTCTTCAGCTCGTTCGCTTTCTCTATCAGTATCTGAAAAATCACTCCTTGTGATCTGCTAGCGCGTACAGCACGATTGCGTCAAGAGGGCCATGGGGGATCATTCCTGGCCGTTTCGACCACAGCTTTCAGCGGCTGTGCTCACACATCTGCTTCATCTACTGCGGGGTACACGATGCGAGAGTCGGTTCAGGCCGAGGTCCTGATGAGCTTCCTGGTCTCCGAGGAGCTCTCCTTCAGAATCCCGGTGGAACTGCGATACGACAGCCGGGATCCCTACGCGGTGCGGATGACCTTCCACCTTCCCGGCGACACGCCCGTGACCTGGGCGTTCGGCCGGGAGCTGCTGATCGACGGGATCAACCGGCCGAGCGGGGACGGCGACGTCCACATCGCGCCGACCGCGCCCGAGGATCTTGCGGACGTCGCCATCCGGCTCCAGGTCGGCAGCGACCGGGCCCTGTTCCGGGTCAGCGCCCCGCCGCTGGTCGCCTTCCTCGACCGAACGGACAAGCTGGTCCCACTCGGTCAGGAACGGACGTGGGGTGACTTCGAGGACAACCTGGAGGCGGCGCTCGGCCGGATTCTCGCGGAGGAGAACGCGGGCTGAACGCCCCCGCCGGGCCGGTCACTTCGCCCGGCGCCGCCGCCCGCCCTTGGACGAACGCTTCTCCGGGGAGCCCAGAGGACCCGCTGACCCCGCGGACCCCGGGGACCCCGGGGCTCCGGCGGAGCCGGACGCCGGCCGGTCGGCGGAGACCACCAGCGCGGCCAGCGCGGTGGTGACCGGCACCGAGGCCACCAGACCGATCGAGCCCACCAGCGTCCGCACGATCTCCTCGGCGACCAGTTCGCTGTTGGCCACGGTGCCCACGCTGCTCTGCGCGATGGAGAAGAGCAGCAGCAGGGGGAGGGCCGCGCCCGCGTAGGCGAGCACCAGCGTGTTCACCACGGACGCGATGTGGTCGCGTCCGATCCGGATCCCGGCCCGGTACAGCGCCCGCGGCCCCATCCTCGGATCGGCCTGGTGCAGCTCCCACACCGCCGAGGTCTGGGTCACCGTCACATCGTCGAGGACACCGAGCGAACCGATGATGACGCCCGCGAGCAGCAGACCGGACATGTCGATGCCGGGGTACAGCCCGTGGATCAGACCGGTGTTGTCGTCCGTGTTGCCGCTCAGAGAGGCCCAGCCGATGAAGAGCGAGCCGAGCAGCCCGATCAGCAGCAGCGAGATCAGGGTCCCGAGCACCGCGACCGAGGTACGGGCCGAGAGGCCGTGGCACATGTAGAGGGCGATCAGCATGATCGCACTCGATCCGACCACCGCCACCACCAGCGGGTTCGAGCCCTGCAGGATCGCCGGCAGGATGAAGAAGGTCAGGATGAGGAAACTGACCGCGAGCGAGATGAGCGCCATCAGACCGCGCATCCGGCCCACCAGCACGACCGCCAGCGCGAAGATCAGGGCGAGCACCGTCAGCGGAACCTTGCGGTTCACGTCCGTGACCGAGTACTGCAGGTCACGCGGCGCGTCGGGGGCGTACGCCACCACCACGCCCTGCCCCTCGTCCAGCTGACGGGGAGCGTCCGGCTGCACGATCTCGACGAAGGTGCGGCCCTTGTCGTTTCCGGTGGTGACCTCGATCGTCGCCTTCTCGCACTCGCCCTGCTGGGCCGCGACCGCCTCCCGCCCCTGGGGCGTGGAGGTGTCGTCGGTCGGCGGGACCTGAGCGGCGTTCACGTCCTTGCAGTCGATCCGCTCGACCGAGACGACCTTGCCCTGCTCGGTCTGGCGGTCGAAGCCGACACCGGTGCGCTCGTGCGCCGGGGCACCGCCGGGCCACAGGACCGCGAGTCCGACCACCACGGCGGTCGCGAACGGGATCAGGACCGCGGCGATGACCTTGCGCAGATGCCGGGACACGGGCGCGGCGGGCCCGTGGCTGTGGGCGTGGCCGTGCCCGTGGCCGGCGCTCCCATGAACGTCGTGGCCGTCGGGTTCGGGGGTCTGCTGCGAGGAAGTCACCGACCGATCATCGCAAGAACGACGGGGGCCCACTGTTCAGCACGCCCGGGTTGACGCTAGCGTGGTGGCACCTTTGCACACGCGGGAGCTCGGAGCACCGGGCTGAGAGGGCGCTGAAGATTCGCTGCGCCGACCGCCGAACCTGTTACCGGGTAATGCCGGCGTAGGGAGATCGGTCTCATGACCATTCAGGACGCACGCACGCCTGCCACCAGCCAGGACGGCCAGAAAGGCGAGGACGGCCGGGTCGAGCGCAAGCCGGGTTGGCACAAGGGGTACATCGCGGGCTCGCGCCCCGATCTCCGCGTGCCGGTCCGGCAGGTGCACCTCACCAATGGCAAGGACGTGACGCTCTACGACACGTCCGGCCCGTACACCGACCCCACCATCGACACCGACGTACGGCGCGGCCTGCCGCCGCTGCGCGAGAACTGGATCATCGGCCGGGGCGACACCGAGGAGTACGCGGGCCGCCCGGTCCGCCCGGAGGACGACGGCATCAAGCACACCTCGCCGCGCGGCGGTGGGCTGAAGAACCTCGACGCGGTCTTCCCCGGCCGTCCGCGACTGCCCCGCCGGGGCCGCGGCGGCCAGGCGGTGACGCAGCTCGCGTACGCCCGCCGGGGCGAGATCACCCCGGAGATGGAGTACGTCGCGATCCGCGAGAACGTCTCCCCCGAGGTCGTACGCGAGGAGATCGCCGCGGGCCGCGCGGTGCTGCCGGCGAACGTCAACCACCCGGAGATCGAGCCGATGATCATCGGCAAGCGGTTCCTGGTGAAGGTCAACGCCAACATCGGCAACTCCGCCGTCACCTCCTCCATCGAGGAGGAGGTGGAGAAGATGACCTGGGCCACCAAGTGGGGCGCGGACACGGTCATGGACCTCTCCACCGGCCGCAACATCCACACCACCCGCGAGTGGGTGCTGCGCAACTCCCCCGTGCCGATCGGCACCGTGCCGCTCTACCAGGCCCTGGAGAAGGTCGACGGCAAGGCCGAGGAGCTGACCTGGGAGATCTACAAGGACACGGTCATCGAGCAGGCCGAGCAGGGCGTCGACTACATGACGGTGCACGCCGGCGTGCTGCTGCCGTACGTGCCCCTGACCGCCCGCCGCAAGACCGGCATCGTCTCGCGCGGCGGCTCGATCATGGCCGCCTGGTGCCTCGCGCACCACAAGGAGAACTTCCTCTACACGAACTTCGAGGAGCTCTGCGAGATCCTGGCGACGTACGACGTCACGTACTCGCTGGGCGACGGTCTGCGCCCCGGCTCGATCGCGGACGCCAACGACGAGGCGCAGTTCGCCGAGCTGCGCACGCTCGGTGAGCTGAACACGATCGCCAAGCGACACAACGTGCAGACGATGATCGAGGGCCCGGGCCACGTCCCGATGCACAAGATCAAGGAGAACATCGACCTTCAGCAGGAGATCTGCGAGGAGGCGCCGTTCTACACCCTCGGCCCGCTGACCACGGACGTCGCGCCCGCGTACGACCACATCACGTCCGGGATCGGCGCCGCGATGATCGCCTGGTGGGGCACGGCGATGCTCTGCTACGTCACGCCGAAGGAGCACCTGGGCCTGCCCAACCGCGACGACGTGAAGACCGGTGTCATCACGTACAAGATCGCGGCGCACGCGGCCGACCTGGCCAAGGGGCACCCGGGAGCGCAGGAGTGGGACGACGCCCTCTCGGACGCGCGGTTCGAGTTCCGCTGGGAGGACCAGTTCAACCTGGCGCTCGACCCGGACACGGCCCGTGAGTTCCACGACGAGACGCTGCCGGCGGAGCCCGCGAAGACCGCCCACTTCTGCTCGATGTGCGGTCCGAAGTTCTGTTCGATGAAGATCTCGCAGGACATCCGCCGGGAACACGGGGGCGACCTCAAGTCCGACGAGATCGCGGCCGGCATGGCGGAGAAGTCCGCGGAGTTCGCGGCCGCCGGCAACCGGGTCTACCTGCCGCTGGCGGAGTAGCCGGCCGCGTCCGTACGTACGGGACGGGCGCGAACCGCACGGTCATGGGGGGCCGTGCGGCACGTGCCCGCCCCGACGGGGCATCGCGTCGGGGTCACTCCGGCCGGTGCTCGGGCGGGCCGAAGTCGGGGCTGGAGAAGTCGGGGCTGGAGAACGTCGGCCGGTTGCCCGAGGAGCCCTCGCTCGGGCTGGAGAAGTCCGGGCCGCTGTAGCCGATCTTCGGTATCCGGGACGTCCGCGGGGGCGGCAGGGGCGGGGCCGGGCGGGTGTCCGGCTCGGCCAAGGCCTCCCGCAGGAAGGGCAGGATGCCCCGTTCGATCAGCGCGCGGCGCCAGGCGTCGCGGGCCCGGGACAGTTCGTCGTCCGCGTCGCCCGGGGCTGCCGCGCCCACTTCGGTGGGGCGGTTGCGCAGCGCCGTGACCAGCAGCCCGGCGGCCGCGCAGAGCAGTCCTGCGGCGGCGACGGAGCCGAAGAGCAGACCTGCCGTCAGCAGGGTCTCGGCGAACACCATCGCCGGATCGAGCACCTTCAGAACGGCGCCCACCAGCAGGAAGATCACGGCGGCCGTGCCGGAGAGCACCGGCGCGAGGACCGTGACGATCGCGACGATGCCCGCGCCCGGACCGCTCACACCGTCGCCGTCCCCGGTCAGGACCGCGTTCATGACACTCGTACCGCTGGGTGAGCGGCCTTCCTGACGGACCTTCACGAAGTGGTCGTACTCGACCGCCGCCGCGGTGGTGATCAGCGCCGTCGCGTTCAGCGCCATCGTGCGCAGCTGCTCGGTCGTGAACCGTTTCCCGACCTCGGCGAGATCCGGACGTTCGTGTGCGGTGCGCAGTGCGTCGTCGAGGATGCGCTCGAACTCGGCGCGGTCCTCGGTCAGCAGGTGCGGAGCCACGTTCATGTGCATCCCCCGATGCCCCGTCTGGCCGGATCGACCCTGGAAGAACGGGCAGTTGGGCGGAGACGGAGGAGAGCCTGCTACGGATGAGCCGATGGTATTGCGGTTACGGCACAGCGTGACAGGGGGTTTCCGGAAATCGACTTCCCCGGATGCGCAGGGTTATGCCTCAGCGCTGGAGAGGCAGTTGGACGACCAGCAGCTTTCCGGCCATCGTCACGCCGCCGTCCATGGCGATGGCCAGACCGTCCGCATAGACGTGCGGGCCGTCGACGACCGGCCCCGCGCCGCCCTCGTCGTCCTCGGTGCCGACCTGCCCGAGGAGGTACGGGATGGGGCTGTGCCCGTGGACGATCCGGCCGCCTCCGTACGTGCCGAGCAGCTCCCGCACGGCCTGGGGGCCGGCGTCGTCGCGGAAGGCGAAGCGCTTGGTGAACTTCCGGAAGAGGTCCCAGACCTCGTCGGCGTCGTTCCGGTTGAGGATCTCGTGGACGGTCTCGTTGACGTCCTCGATGGTGGAGCCGTACTCGAGGTACGCGGTGGTGTCGGAGTGCATCAGGAGGTGGCCGTCCTCCTCCACCACGGCGTCGAGCCGGGACATCCACTGCAGGTGGACGTCCTGGAGGCGGTCCATGTCGTGCTTCTGGCCGCCGTTGAGCAGCCACGCGGCCTGGAAGGTGGCGGTGCCGGCGCCGGAGTTGACCGGGGTGTCGGCGAAGCGCTTGGCGCCGATGAGGAGCAGTTCGTGGTTGCCCATCAGGGCCTTGCAGTAGCCGCCGGCGGCGGCGGCCTCGGCGGACAGCCGCATGACGAGGTCGATGACGCCGATGCCGTCGGGGCCCCGGTCGGTGAAGTCGCCGAGGAACCAGAGACGGGCGTTGCCGGCCGCCCAGGCGCCGTTCTCGTCGATGAGGCGCTGCTCGCGCAGGGCGACGAGCAGTTCGTCGAGGTAGCCGTGGACGTCACCGACCACGTAGAGCGGGCCGGGCCCTTCGCCGGCGGGCGCCGGGGCGGGGGACGGGACCGGGTCGACGCGGACCTGCACGGTGTCTCCCCGGTTGATGACCGGGAGGTCCCGCTCGGTGGGGGTGTAGCCCTCGGGGAGGTCGTCCTCCGGGAAGGCGTTGCCGGGGTGTCCCGTGGCGACGGCGACGATGGACGAACCGGCGGCGGGCGGCGTGGTGACGTGGCTCAGCCGGAGGGTGGGGGCGAGCGACGAGGCGGGGCCGACCGGGGGACCGAGCGGCACCGGCGGGGCGATGGCGTCGACGGGGGGACCGAGCGGCACCGGCGGGGCGACGGGGACCCCGTGGGCCCCGGCGGACTGCTCGGCGGGTGGTTCGGTGGGCGGTTCGGTGGCGTGACCCTGCACGGGCACGCGGGCGTACGGCGGTACGCGGAAGTCACGCAATGTCGCCGTGCGCACCACGGGTTCCTGCCCGGCCCCCTGAGTCATCGACCCCTCCACCACCGTCGTGACGCCCTGCACATCACGGACCGGCCTGGTCGGGGTGGTCCGCGATGTCGTGCGCCCATCATAGGAATGAGGGTCCTCCTGTGTGACGCACCAGGGGTGGTGAATCCGGGTCCACTCCGGGTTCACCGGTTGTTTCGCCCGAATTGAGAAGGTCCAGGCCAGGGTCGGGGCCGGGCCGACCCTGGGTTTGGGCCGGAACCTCGCCGCGTACTGGCCCTTCTCCTCCCCTTCTAGTCCTTCTAGTCCTTCGCGGGTGACCGGGGCGGGCTGACGGTCGTGCGGGGCGAACGCCTCTGTGAGGACGTCCGGACGATCAGTTCGGTCGGTATCACCTGCTCGACCGGTCCGTCGGTGTCGACCCCCTCGATGGCGTCGATGAGGAGCTGGACGACGGCCGTGCCGATCCGGCGCGGCTTCAGCGAGAGTGTCGTGATCGGTGGTTCGGTGTTGGCGTAGACGGTCGATTCGCTGCAGCAGACCAGCAGCAGATCGTCCGGGACGCGCAGTCCGTAGCGGCGGGCCGCCGCCAGCAGATCGGTCCCGTTGGGGTCGAAGAGTCCGTACACGGCGTCGGGTCGGTCGGGGCGGGCGAGCAGCCGGTCGGCCGCGACGGCGCCCGCGCACGGATCGTGCGCCGGATAGGCCTCGTAGACGGGGTCCTGTCCGACCCGCTCGCACCAGTTGAGGTACGCGGTGGTGGACAGGCGGGTGTAGGTGTCCGTGGTGGTGCCGGTGAGGAGGCCGATCCGGCGGGCGCCGGCGTCGGCGAGATGGTCGAGGAGGTCGAGTACGGCGGCTTCGTGGTCGTTGTCGACCCAGGCGGTCACCGGGAGGGTGCCGGCGGGGCGTCCGTCGGAGACGACGGGCAGACCCTGGCGGACGAGTTCGGTGACGACCGGGTCGTGGTCGGAGGGGTCGATGACGACGGTGCCGTCGAGGGCGACGTTCGACCAGACGTCATGGCGGGAGGTGGCGGGGAGGATGACCAGGGCATAGCCGCGTGCGAGTGCGGCCGATGTGGCGGCTCTGGCCATCTCCGCGAAGTACGCGAATTCGGTGAAGGTGAAAGGTTCATCCCCGTAGGTCGTCACGGTCAGGCCGATGAGGCCCGACTTGCCGGTACGGAGCGTGCGGGCCGCTGCGGATGGGCGATAGCCCAGCCGGTCTGCGACCTCGCGGACGTGGCGGCGGGTGGCGTCCGGGAGCCGGCCCTTGCCGTTGAGCGCGTCGGAGACAGTCGTGATGGAGACCCCGGCTGCGGCGGCCACGTCCCGGATGCCCGCTCGTCCCTGCCGGCTTCCCCGGGTCTGTGCCCGGCTCACCTGGTGCTTCCCTGCTGCTGTCATGGCGAGCCGATAGTAGGGCGAGGGCGGGTGGTCGGGCCGGTCGCATATGCACGCGTTGACAGGCACGTTTCTGCATGGTCGGTCGCGGTCAAACCCCTTGGAAAGCAAGGGAGTTAAGGGCGTTCGCGTGTGATCTTGGGTTGTCGACACGTGTGCGCCTGCCAAGGCGACGAGGTCTCGAAGAGGTCTCAACTCACCTCTACGGGGGATGCGCGCCACGGCGCCCGCCACCGGCGCACGCCACCCGAGCCCGCGCTCCCCCTCTTGTCCACAGCTTGTCCCACCTGTTGTCCACAGCCCATTCGCAGCGGAGGCGAATCCTCATAAGGTGAGGAGTATTGGTGGTACGGACGGTCGAGGAGGACCACAGTGAGCGCAGTGAGCGAGACCGGCGGAGCAGGCGGGACCGGCGGGGCGAGCGCGGGCGGCCCGAAGCTGCGCGCGGTGCTGGACGGCATCCCCACCTACAAGCCGGGCAAGCCCGCCGCCGCGGGCGGTCCGGTCGCCTTCAAGCTCTCCTCCAACGAGAACCCGTATCCGCCGCTGCCGGGTGTCATGGAGAGCGCGCTGGCCGCGGCCGCGTCCTTCAACCGTTACCCGGACATGGGCTGCACGGGGCTGATGGCGGAGCTTGCGGACCGCTTCGACGTCCCGCTCTCGCACCTGGCCACGGGCACCGGCTCGGTCGGTGTCGCGCAGTCGCTGATCCAGTCGACGGCGGGCCCGGGCGACGAGGTGATGTACGCCTGGCGTTCCTTCGAGGCGTACCCGATCATCACGCAGATCAGCGGGGCGACGTCGGTGCAGGTGCCGCTGACCGACGGTGAGGTGCACGACCTCGACGCGATGGCGGCGGCGATCACCGACCGCACCCGGCTGATCTTCGTCTGCAACCCGAACAACCCCACCGGTACGGCGGTGCGCCGGGCCGAGCTGGAGCGCTTCCTGGACCGGGTGCCCTCGGACGTCCTGGTGGTGATCGACGAGGCGTACCGCGAGTTCGTCCGTGACACCGACATCCCGGACGGCATCGAGCTCTACCGTGACCGCCCGAACGTGGCCGTGCTGCGTACGTTCTCCAAGGCGTACGGCCTCGCGGGGCTGCGGGTCGGGTTCGCGATCGCCCATGAGCCGGTGGCGGCGGCGCTGCGCAAGACGGCGGTGCCGTTCGGGGTGAGCCAGCTGGCGCAGGACGCGGCGGTGGCGTCGCTGCGGGCCGAGGACGAGCTGCTCGGGCGGGTCGGTTCCCTGGTGGGGGAGCGCGAGCGGGTCCACGCGGGGCTTGTGGCCCAGGGCTGGACCGTGCCGGACACCCAGGCGAACTTCGTCTGGCTGCGGCTCGGCGAGCGGACGGTGGACTTCGCGGCGGAGTGCGAGCGGCACGGCGTGGTGGTGCGTCCGTTCGCGGGCGAGGGCGTGCGCGTCACGATCGGTGAGTGCGAGGCCAACGACCTGTTCCTGAAGGCGGCGGAGGGCTTCCGCAAGGAGGGTTGAGGGCGCCCCCTGGTCACCTGGCCGCCTAGTCCACCGGCTCCACGCGGATCGGGTCGCCGTCGCGGACGGTGGCCAGGACGCGGGGGTCCGCGTCCAGTGCGCCCAGGAGGTTGCAGGGAGAGGCGAGCCGGCATTCGTCGCCCCGGGATATGGGGGTGGGGCCGTAGGGGAGGGCGAGCGCGTCGCCCTCGGTCCAGAAGGCGACGGTGCCCGGCTCGACCACCTGCCGTGCGTCGGCTTCGACGGCGGCGGAGACAGGTGTGTCGAAATACACTTCCTCGCCCCAGGTGCGGGCGGTGGAGGAGATCGGGAGAGCCCCCATGAGCGCCTTGCTCGTGGGGGTTTCCTCAAGAGTGGCCGTGGTGTGCCCGGCCGGCCAGGAGATACGGATCCGAAGGGTCATACCCCAGATTCAACAATATGTTGAAGGTCTGGGGAAGAGGTGACCTTCGAGTAGGGGTACCCCGGTCTTACGTACGGATTTCGTATGAGCCATAATGCTTGTGAATGTGAACGCGTTCACAAGCGTGTCACAGTTCATCCCGGGATGGGTGGGATTAAAGGGGCAGGCTGCCCCCTGTGACCACGGCGATGTAAGGAGAAGACGACGTGGACCTCGCTCTGGCGCCAGAGACTCTGGCGCGCTGGCAGTTCGGCATCACCACCGTCTACCACTTTCTCTTCGTTCCTCTGACGATCTCCCTCGCCGCGCTCACCGCCGGTCTGCAGACGGCATGGGTACGTACGGGGAAGGAGAAGTACCTCAGGGCGACGAAGTTCTGGGGCAAGCTCTTCCTGATCAACATCGCCATGGGTGTGGTCACAGGCATCGTGCAGGAGTTCCAGTTCGGCATGAACTGGTCCGACTACTCGCGCTTCGTCGGCGACGTCTTCGGCGCCCCGCTCGCCTTCGAGGCGCTGATCGCCTTCTTCTTCGAGTCGACCTTCATCGGCCTGTGGATCTTCGGCTGGGACAAGCTGCCGAAGAAGATCCACCTGGCCTGCATGTGGATGGTCTCGATCGGCACGATCCTCTCCGCGTACTTCATCCTGGCGGCCAACTCCTGGATGCAGCACCCGGTCGGCTACCGGATCAACGAGGAGCGGGGCCGGGCCGAGCTCACCGACTTCTGGCTGGTGCTCACCCAGAACACCGCCCTCACCCAGTTCTTCCACACCATGACGGCCGCCTTCCTGGTCGGCGGCGCGTTCATGGTGGGCATCTCGGCCTTCCACCTGGCGCGCAAGAAGCACGTCCCGGTGATGCGGACCTCGCTGCGGCTGGGTCTGATCACCCTGATCATCGCGGGACTCGGCACGGCGATCAGCGGTGACCTGCTCGGCAAGGTCATGTTCAAGCAGCAGCCGATGAAGATGGCCGCCGCCGAGGCGCTGTGGGACGGCGAAGCACCCGCACCCTTCTCGATCTTCGCCTACGGCGACGTCGAGAAGGGCCACAACAAGGTCGCCGTCGAGATCCCCGGCGTGCTGTCCTTCCTCGCGAACGGCGACTTCACCTCGCACGTGCCGGGCATCAACGACGTCAACAAGGCCGAGCAGGAGAAGTTCGGCCCCGGCGACTACCGGCCGAACATCCCCGTCGCCTACTGGGGCTTCCGCTGGATGATCGGCTTCGGCATGGCCTCGCTGACCCTCGGCATGCTCGGTCTCTGGCTGACCCGGAAGAGGTTCCTGCTGCCGCCGGGGATGCGGACCGGTGAGGACGAGGTGCCGAACCTGGTCCTGTTCCGGCGGAAGGCGCTCAGCCCCCGCCTGACGAAGTGGTACTGGCTCGTCGCCCTCTGGACCATGCTCTTCCCGCTGATCGCCAACTCCTGGGGCTGGATCTTCACCGAGATGGGCCGCCAGCCCTGGGTCGTCTACGGCGTGCTGCGCACCCGGGACGCGGTCTCCCCCGGCGTCTCCACGGGCGAGGTCCTCACCTCGATGATCGTCTTCACCCTGCTCTACGCCGTGCTCGCCGTGATCGAGGTCAGGCTCCTGGTCAAGTACGTCAAGGCCGGACCGCCCGAGCTCAGCGAGGACGACCTCAACCCGCCCACCAAGATCGGCGGGGAACACCGTGACCCCGACCGGCCCATGGCCTTCTCGTACTGAGGCTCAGGAGATCGAGGCATGGAACTCCACAACGTCTGGTTCGTACTCATCGCCGTCCTCTGGATCGGCTACTTCTTCCTCGAAGGGTTCGACTTCGGGATCGGCGTCCTGACCAAGCTGCTCGCGCGCGACCGCGCCGAGAAGCGGGTCCTGATCAACACCATCGGCCCCGTCTGGGACGGCAACGAGGTCTGGCTGCTGACGGCCGCCGGCGCGACCTTCGCCGCGTTCCCCGACTGGTACGCGACCCTCTTCTCCGGCTTCTACCTGCCGCTGCTGCTCATCCTGGTCTGCCTCATCGTGCGCGGTGTGGCCTTCGAGTACCGGGCGAAGCGGCCGGAGGAGAACTGGCAGCGCAACTGGGAACAGGCCATCTTCTGGACCTCCCTGATCCCCGCGGTGCTGTGGGGCGTCGCCTTCGGCAACATCGTGCGCGGAGTCGCGATCGACGCGGACAAGGAGTACGTGGGCACCTTCGGGGACCTGCTCAACCCGTACGCGATCCTCGGCGGCCTCGTCACGCTCGCGCTCTTCACCTTCCACGGGGCGGTCTTCGCCGCGCTCAAGACGGTGGGGGACATCCGGGTACGGGCCCGGGCGCTCGCCCTGAAGCTCGGACCGGTCACGGTTGTCCTCGCCCTCGGGTTCCTGACCTGGACCCAGGCCGACAAGGGCGACGTCTGGAGCCTGGCCGCCATGCTCGTCGCCGTGGTGGCGCTCGGCGCCGCCATCGGCGCGATCAGGCTCGGGCGCGAGGGCTGGTCGTTCGCGCTGTCGGGCGTCACCATCGCGGCGGCGTTCGCGATGCTGTTCCTGACGCTCTTCCCGAACGTCATGCCGTCCTCGCTCGACCCCGCGTGGAGCCTGACCGTGACGAACGCGTCGTCGAGCCCGTACACGCTGAAGATCATGACCTGGTTGGCGGCGATCGCCACTCCTCTGGTGCTGCTCTACCAGGGTTGGACCTACTGGGTGTTCCGCAAGCGGATCGGCACGCAGCACATCGCCGACGCCGCTCACTAGTGGGGGATGTTTCACGTGAAACCGATCGACCCGCGCCTGCTCCGGTACGCCCGAGCCACCCGCCTCTTCCTCGCGGCCGTGGTGGTGCTCGGCCTGGCCGGGGCGGCGCTGGTCGTCGCCCAGGCGATGCTCATCGCCGAGGTGGTGGTGGGGGCCTTCCAGAAAGGCCTCCCCGTCTCCGACCTGCGTACGCCCCTGTTCCTGCTCGCGGGTGTCGCGGTGGGGCGCGGCCTTGTCTCCTGGCTGACCGAGCTGGCCGCCCACCGGGCGGGCGCGGCGGTCAAGTCCGAGCTGCGGGGGCGGCTGCTCCAGCAGGCGGCGGCGCTGGGGCCGGGGTGGCTCGGCGGACAGCGGGCCGGCTCGCTGGTCGCCCTCGCGACGCGCGGCGTGGACGCGCTGGACGACTACTTCTCGCGCTATCTGCCGCAGCTGGGGCTCGCGGTGGTGGTGCCGGTGGCGGTCCTGGCGCGGATCGTCACCGAGGACTGGATTTCGGCCGCCGTCATCGTGGTCACGCTGCCGCTCATTCCGCTCTTCATGATCCTCATCGGCTGGTACACCCAGGCCCGCATGGACCGTCAGTGGAAGCTGCTGTCCCGGCTGTCCGGCCACTTCCTGGACGTGGTGGCCGGGCTGCCCACGCTGAAGGTGTTCGGACGGGCGAAGGCGCAGGCCGAGTCGATCCGGTCGATCACGGCGGAGTACCGGCGGGCGACGATGAAGACGCTGCGCATCGCGTTCCTCTCGTCGTTCGCCCTGGAACTGCTCTCCACGCTGTCGGTCGCGCTGGTCGCGGTCGGTATCGGTATGCGGCTTGTCCACGGCGACCTGGACCTGTACACGGGTCTGGTCATCCTGATCCTGGCTCCCGAGGCCTACCTTCCGATCCGGCAGGTCGGGGCGCAGTACCACGCGGCGGCGGAGGGGCTGGCCGCGGCGGAGGAGATCTTCCAGGTGCTGGAGACCCCGGCGGTGGACGGGCGCGGGGCGGTCGTGCCCCCGTCCGCGCGCATCGAGCTGGAGAACGTGACCGTTCGTCACGACGGCCGGAGCGAAGCATCGCTGGACGCGGTCTCGCTGGTCGTGGAGCCGGGCGAGACGGTGGCCCTGGTGGGACCGAGCGGTGTCGGCAAGTCCACCCTGCTCGACGTGGTGCTCGGATTCGCCACTCCGGAGACGGGCTCCTCCGTCCGGGTCGGGGGCGTGGAGCTCGGTGAGCTGGACATGGCGGAGTGGCGCTCCCGGATCGCCTGGGTGCCGCAGCGGCCCTACCTCTTCGCCGGCACCATCGCCGAGAACGTCCGCCTGGCTCGGCCGGACGCCTCCGACGAGGCGGTACGGGAGGCCCTGCGGGACGCCGGGGCGGACGGGTTCGTCGCGGAGCTTCCGGACGGGGCCGACACGATGCTGGGGGAGGACGGCGCCGGCCTGTCGGCGGGGCAGCGCCAGCGACTCTCCCTGGCCCGCGCCTTCCTGGCCGATCGGCCGCTGCTGCTTCTGGACGAGCCGACGGCCGCGCTCGACGGCGCCACGGAGGCGGCCGTCGTCGACGCGGTGCGCCGGCTCGCGGCCGGCCGCACGGTCCTTCTGGTGGTTCACCGCCCGGCGTTGCTCTCGGTCGCGGACCGCGTGGTGGAGCTGCGGCGCCCGGAGCGGGCGACCGGGACGGCGCCGGAGGCGGGGGACGGTGTCACACCGCCGACGGCTGCCGGGCGGTCGAGGGCTGCCGGGCCGTCGGCCTCTGCCACGCTGTCGGCCTCAGCTGTGCCGTCGGTCACCGCCCCGCCTTCCGTGGTCCCGACGTCCGACGACGCACCGATGGCCTCCGGCACGCCGACCGGTGCCGGACGGTCGGTCCTCCGGCGCGTCCGCGCGATGGCGGGCGAGTTGAAGGGCCGGATGGGGCTCGCGCTGCTGCTCGGAAGTCTGGCCCTGGGCTCCGCCGTGGGGCTCATGGCCGTGTCCGGGTGGCTCATCTCCAGGGCCTCCGAGCAGCCCCCGGTGCTGTATCTGATGATGGCCGTCACCGCCACGCGGGCGTTCGGCATCGGCCGGGCCGTGTTCCGGTACGCCGAGCGGATCGTGTCCCACGACGCCGTCCTGCGGATGCTCGCGGAGCTCCGCGTCTCCGTGTACCGGCGGCTTGAGCGCATCGCCCCCGCCGGGCTGCGCCGCACCCGCCGCGGCGACCTGCTCTCCCGGCTCGTCCAGGACGTCGACGCCCTGCAGGACTACTGGCTGCGCTGGCTGCTTCCCGCGGGCGCCGCGCTTGTGGTGGGAGCGGGCTCGGTCGGGTTCACCGCCTGGCTGCTGCCCGAGGCCGGGGCGGTGCTCGCCATCGGCCTGCTGGCCGCCGGGGTGGCCGTACCGCTGGTCAGTGGCGCCCTCGCCCGCCGGGCCGAGCGCCGACTCGCGCCCGCCCGCGGCGCGCTCGCCACCGCGGTCGTCGACCTGCTGCGCGGCTGCGCCGAACTGACCGTGGCGGGGGCGTTGAGGGACCGTGTCGAGCGGACCAGGGTCGCCGACCGGTCGCTCACCTCCATCGCCTCACGCCAGGCCGCCGCCACCGCGCTCGGGGCCGGCCTCTCCGCGCTCGTCTGCGGCCTGACGGTCGTCGCCGCCGCGCTCGTCGGCGTCCAGGCGGTTCGCGACGGGCGGCTCGACGGGGTGACGCTGGCGGTCGTCGTCCTCACCCCGCTCGCCGCCTTCGAGGCCGTCACCGGACTCCCTCTCGCCGTGCAGTACCGCCAGCGCGTCAGGCGCAGTGCCGAGCGCGTGTTCGAGGTGCTCGACGCGCCCGTGCCCGTACACGAGCCGGAACACGCCGCCGCGCCTCCGCGCAGTCCGTTCCCGCTGGAGGTCACCGACCTCTCCGCCCGTCACGCCGGACAGGAGCGGGACGCGCTCGGCGGCTTCACGCTCACCCTGGAGGCCGGGCGGCGGGTCGCCGTCGTCGGTGCCTCCGGGTCCGGGAAGACCACGCTCGCCCAGGTGCTGCTCCGTTTCCTGGACGCCGACGCCGGTTCGTACCGGCTCGGCGGGGTGGAGGCGGCGGCGCTCGACGGCGACGACGTCCGTCGCCTCGTCGGACTCTGCGCCCAGGACGCGCACATTTTCGACAGCACCCTCCGCGAGAACCTGCGGCTGGCCCGTACCGGTGCGAGCGACGAGGAGCTGCGCGCCGCGCTCGGCCGGGCCCGTCTCCTCGACTGGGTGGAGAGCCTGCCGGACGGTCTCGACACCCTGGTGGGCGAGCACGGGTCGCGTCTCTCGGGGGGCCAGCGCCAGCGCCTCGCCCTCGCCCGCGCGCTGCTCGCCGACTTCCCCGTCCTCGTCCTGGACGAGCCGGCCGAACACCTCGACCTGGTCACGGCGGACGCGCTCACCGACGACCTGCTGCGGGCCACCGAGGGCCGCACCACCGTCCTGATCACCCACCGTCTGCGCGGCCTCGACGCCGTCGACGAGGTGGTGGTCCTGGACGAGGGCCGGACCGTGCAGCGGGGTCCGTACGCGGCGCTGGCGGAGGCCGACGGGCCCCTGCGCCGGATGCTGCTGCGGGAGCGGGAGAGCGACCTGCTGCTCGCCCCGGGCGGGGTCGGTCACGGAAACCCGACTTTTCTTGCCAAATAGGACTTACTAGGCTCGCGTGCATGACCGCCGCCGTGCCCGACGACCCGGACCCGCTGGAGACCAGGCCGCTGGAATCCGACCCGCTCGAAGCCGCGGCCCGGGCCACCCGCGGCCTCCAGGGGTTGTCCACCGAGCTCACCGCGCGCGTGCCGCAGCTCCTGGAGGCCATGCGCTCGGTGGGCACGGGCCTCGAACTGCACTCCACCCTCGACCGCATCTGCCGGACCGCCGCCGAACTCGCCGACGCCCGCTACGCCGCCATCGGCGTCGTCGACGAGGAGGGCGACGGGCTCTGCGACTTCGTCACCCACGGCGTCGGCGAGGACGTGGCCCGCCGGATCGGCCGGCGCCCCGACGGGCATGCGGGGCTGCTCGGCGCACTGATCCGCGACCCCGCGACGATCCGGCTCGCCGATCTGTCCGCCGACCCGCGGGCCGCCGGCTTCCCGGCCGGACACCCTCCGATGCGCAGCTTCCTCGGCATGCCCGTCCGGGTCCAGGGAGAGATCTTCGGCAACCTCTACCTGGCCGAGAAGAAGGGTGGCGAGTTCACCGACGACGACGTCCACATGGTGCGCGTCCTCGCGACCGAGGCGGGGATCGCCATCGGCAACGCCCGCCTCTACGAAGCCGCCCGCCGGCGCGAGCGCTGGATCGACGGATCCGTCGCCGTCACCACGGCCCTGCTCGCCGGGGGCGACGCGGACGAAGCGCTCACGGTCGTGGCCGAGCAGGCCCGCCGGCTCGCCGACGCGGCCGCCGGGATCGTCCTCCTGCCCGCCGAGGACGGCGGCCTGGAGATCGTCGCCGTCGCCTCGGAGCGGGCGACCACGTCGCTGGGCGTGGTGATCCCCTCGAAGAACCCGGTGGTGGAGCGGCTGCTCGACGGCGAGGCGGTGTTCCTCGACGACGCCTCCACGGACCCGCGCATGTTCAGCCGGCTCGCGGCGCCGTACGGGCCCAGCATGCTGCTGCCGCTGCAGAGCGGAGGGAAGGTGCTCGGCGCGCTCGCCGCCCCCCGCGCGAAGGGCGCTCGGCCGTTCACCGAGACCGAGCGGACCCTGGCCACACAGTTCGCCTCCCAGGCCGCGCTCGCGCTGATGATGGCCGACGCGCAGCGGGACCGGGAGCGCCTCGCCGTCTACGAGGACCGTGACCGGATCGCCCGTGACCTGCACGACCTGGTGATCCAGCGGCTGTTCGCCACCGGGATGATGCTGGAGAGCGCCCAGCGGAAGTCGGTCGTGCCGGCCGTGCGCGACGGGGTCGGCAAGGCGGTGGACGAACTCGACGTGACCATCCAGGAGATCCGTACCGCCATCTTCGCGCTCCAGCAGGGACCGGCCGAGGCCCCGTCCGGGCTGCGCACCCGGATTCTGCGGGAGATCAACATGGCGGCCGTGCCGCTCGGCTTCAAGCCCGCGCACCGCTTCCTCGGCGCGATCGACTCGACGGTCGGCGACCTCACCGGCAAGAACCTCATCGCCGCTCTGCGGGAAGCGCTGTCCAATGCCTTCCGCCATGCGGAGGCGAGCCGGATCGAGGTCGTCGTCGACGCCGGGGCGGAGCTGCCGGACGGCACCGCCGGCGTCCGGCTCTCGGTCGCCGACGACGGCGTGGGCATTCCGGAGGGCGGGCGGCGCAGCGGACTGCGCAACCTGGCCCGACGCGCGGAGTCGCTGGGCGGGTCGAGCTGGTGCGGCCCGGGCATCGGCGAGGACGGCGGCGGTACGACGGTGGTGTGGGAGGCACCGCTGTAGCCCGCGGGGGTCCCGGGTCCGGACCGGCCTGCCCGGGCCTACCCTCCAGGACCGGCCTTGACCGGCCCTGACCCGCCCTGACCCGGGCCGGGCAGGCCTTGGCTCAGAGGGTGCCGGCGAGGATCCGTTCGATGACCACGGCCACACCGTCCTCATTGTTCGCGACCGTACGTCCTGAGGCGGCGGCGATCACGTCCGGGTGGGCGTTGCCCATCGCGTACGAGCGGCCGGCCCAGGTCAGCATCTCGATGTCGTTGGGCATGTCCCCGAAGGCGACGACCTCGTCCGCCGAGATACCGCGCTCGGCGCAGCACAGGGCCAGGGTGGACGCCTTGGAGACGCCGAGGCCGCTGATCTCCAGGAGCGCCGTGGGGCTGGACCGGGTGAGGGACGCCAGTGCGCCGGCGGCCGTACGGGCCGTGGCCAGGAAGGTGTCGGGGTCGAGCCCCGGGTGCTGGGCGAGGAGCTTGAGCACGGGGGCGGCGGCGCCGGGCTCCTCCTCGAAGAGGAGCTTCTCGGCCGTGGCGACGGTCGCGCCGGGGTCGAGGTAGAAGGGCGGGTACTCCGGCTCGTAGTGGATGCCGGTGGTGAGCTCGACCGCGAAGGAGGTGCCGGGGGCCGCCGCGCGCAGTGTCCGTACGACGTCGAGGGCGACGCTCCGGTCCAGCGGACGCACCTCCAGGAACGTGCCGCCCGCGTGCAGGTCCACGACGGCCGCTCCGTTGGCGCAGATCGCGAGGCCGTGGCCGTGGACGTGGTCGGCGACCACGTCCATCCAGCGGGCCGGGCGGCCGGTGACGAAGAAGACCTCGACACCGGCCCGCTCGGCGGCGGCGAGCGCCGCGACCGTGCGCTCCGAGACGGACTTGTCGTCGCGCAGCAACGTGCCGTCGAGGTCGGTGGCGATCAGCCGGGGGGCCGGGGCGGCGGGGCGCGGAGCGTGGGGTGAGGTCACCGATCCATTCTTCCGTACAAGATGCACGGGCGTGCGAGGGGGCGCACATCTGAGAGCGCCTTTTCCGGCCTCCGCGGTGTCCGGTTCGGGGTGACCACGGCGTGCGTGAAGGACGAGACGGCACCGAAGGCCGATGTCTTCGATGCCGTCCGAGATCCTGGAAGGGGCGCCTCGGGCACCCTCGTCCCGCGCCGCCGGTCGACGCCATGGCGTCGAGGCGGATGTCAGCCCCAGATCATGTCGCCCGGCACAGGGGTGCCGGCAACCACGGATTCCGCGGTGTCGCCGGACACGGTGAACGCCGGGGTCAGGAGGGCGAAGGCCGTCAGGAGAACCGCGGCCCAGCGAGCGGGACGAAAGCGCAGCAATGGATGAATCCCTTCCGAAGTCGGTGAGTTGTTCCTTCTGTGCGACAAAGCTTCGCCAAGCAGGAAGACGTTCGGAAGAGAGATCCGGTGGACGGAACGGGCCCTGGACCGAAGCGGTCAGCGGGCGGTGTCTCAGGGCTCAGTCCATGAGGCCGTCGAGGGCTTCGAGGTCGTCGAGGCCGTCGAGGCCGTACGGGGCGAGCAGCGGCGCCTCGGAGCGTCCGACCAGCCATCCGGGCAGCGGACCGATCTCGTCCACCGCGCGTCCGCACAGTCTCGCCGCCGTCTCCTCCGCATCACGGAGGCGGTCGGCCAGCAGGTAGACGCCCACCGTCACCCCATGTCCCGGATGGGGGTGGACGACCACGTGTTCCACGCCGTCGTCGGCGTGCGCCAGGGCACGAAGGAGATCCGCGAGGTTCTGAGGGATACACAACTCCGCCTTCCTGTTAAGGAGTTCGGTGTGAACGAGATACACGCCTCGCATTTTCCCAAAAGGGCGAACAAGGGAGAAGAGCACCAGAAGTCCCATTCCGGCAATGGCCGGTACAGTCCACGCCTCCTCCTGTAGAAATTCGGCCACACGTGTGATGATGGAGCGTCTTTACGGCGAGACCTCCGGGGGGAGATGTTTCCGTGCTCAAGTCGCTTGGTCTCGATTCCATTGCCGAGGCTGTCTACCGGGGACTCCTGGCGCAGCCGCGTGACGGCGTGACGGATCTCGCCGAGCGACTGGCGCTCACGCCCGAGCAGGTCCGCCACGGGCTGGACACCCTGAGTGAACTGGCCCTGCTGAGACCCTCCTACGACCGGGAGGGCGAGCTGTGGCCCGTATCGCCCGAGGTCGGCCTCCAAGTGCTGATGGCACGTCAGCAGGCCGAACTCGCGGCGCATCAGAAACGGCTGGAGGACTCGAGGGCGGCCGCGGCCCGGCTGATCGCGGAGTACGCGGAGGCACGGCCGACCGACAACGGGCCGCACAGCGAGCGCCTGACCGGGATCGACCAGATCCGCGACAGGCTCGCGGCACTCACCCGGGACACGCGGGAGGAGGTCATGACCTTCGCCCCGGACGGGCCCCAGCGGCCGGAGCACATCGAGGCCGCGAAGCCGCTCAACCAGGAGCTGTTGGAGCGCGGTGTCCGGATGCGGACGGTCTACCTCAACAGCGCCAGCAACAGCCCGCACACCCTCCAGTACGTGAGCTGGCTGTCCCAGCTGGGCGGCGAGGTGCGCACCGTGCCGACGCTGCCGACCCGGATGATCGTCGTCGACCGCAAGGCCGCCGTCATCCCCGTGAACAGCGACAACAGCGCCGAGGGCGCCGTCGTGCTGACCGGCCAGGGCACCCTGACCGCGCTGTGCGCGCTCTTCGACAGCGTCTGGAACGGCGCCCGGCCGCTGAACGAGGAGAGCAGGGCCGACGACCAGGGGCTCACCGACCAGCAGTCCATGGTCGTGGTCCTGCTCGCCGAGGGCCACACGGACGAGACCATCGCCAAGCGGCTCGGGGTGTCGCCGCGTACCGCACGGCGGCTGGCCTCCGAGCTGATGACCCGGCTCGGGGCGCGCAGCCGGTTCGAGGCGGGCGTTCGAGCGGTGCAGAACGGCTGGCTCTCGGAGCACCGCTGAACCGTCGTGCGCGGCTCAACCGTCGTGCACCGCTGAACCGCCGTGCGCGGCTGAACCGTCGTGCGCGCCGCGGACAGCGCGCTAACGGCCCCTCTCTCGCCGTGACCCCCGCGGCCACGGCATGTCGGCACCGGCCCCCGGATGTCCCCTTGTGTCCAGGGCCCCAATGTGCCACCGGAGTTGTCTTCCGGTCCGTGCTCCGATCATGAAGATTGGCCCCGTACCGCCGGAGTGGACCGGAACCAGCGCAGACGGGGAGTCGACATGGTGCGTGCCGGGATCTTCGTCCGGAACCAGCTCGCCCTGCTGGGCATCCGCTATCTGCTCGACGCGGAGGCCGACATCCAGGTCGCCTTCGCCACGAGCACACCCTTCGCGGTGGCGGCCGGCACGGTCGACTGCCTGGTCCTCGACCTGGCCCTGCTCGACGAGCTGCCCGAGCCTCCGCTCGGGACGCTCGGCGTGCCCGCCGCCCGGACGGTCCTGCTGACGGCCGACGGGACCCCCGACGGGACCGCTGCCGACCGGGCCATGGGCCCGGACCGGATGGGCGGGACGCATCCGTTCGATGACGCGCCCCTGCTGCTGGTCGACGCCATCCGGCGGGTAGCCGGCCAGGGATCGGATCCGGCCGGTGCCGTGACCGTCGCCCGTCAGGGTGTCGCCACGCTCTCCCCGCGGGAGCGCGAGGTGCTCCGGCACCTCGTCGAGGGCTGCACCCACGACCAGGCGGCCCGGCGGATCGGCATCAGCCAGCA
This sequence comes from Streptomyces sp. NPDC015346, assembly GCF_043078785.1. Lineage (NCBI taxonomy): Bacteria > Bacillati > Actinomycetota > Actinomycetes > Kitasatosporales > Streptomycetaceae > Streptomyces > Streptomyces sp. NPDC015346. Next base: position 77,570 of record NZ_JBIBTW010000009.1, read on the forward strand.
CACGGTCGACACGTACGTGAAGCGCATCCGCTCCAAGCTCGGCGCGCACAACAAGGCGCAGTTGGTCCGCGCCGCCCTGACCGCCCCGCGCACTCACTCCGCGCACACCGAATCACGACAACGACAGCAGGTGGAGACATGACGTACGAAGGCATCGGCACCCATCTCGTGGTGCGCGATCACGAACTGCGGTACTCGCTCTGGCCCGCCGACCGCGAGCTGCCGGCCGGCTGGGAGCCGGACGGGTTCCGCGGCGACCGGCAGGAGTGCCTCGACCACATCGAGCGGGTGTGGACGGACATGAGGCCGCTCAGCGCCCGGTCCCCGCGGCCCGCGGCGGCCCCGAACTGAAGGCGGCCGCCGAGGGACGGCTCCGGGAGTAGGCGGTGAAGGCCAGCGACCCGCCGCCGATCACCGCGACCGCGGCCGCACAACCCGCACCCGGCTCCAGGTCGGCCAGCACGAAGTCCTCGGCCGGCCCGGCCGCCGGACCTCCCAGGAACAGCACCCTCGGGTCCTCCTCCGGAGCCGACACCCCGACCTCGGACAACGGCACCCGCAGCCCCTGGCCCGTCGCCTTGAGCACGGCCTCCTTCCGGGTCCACATCCGGTGGAAGCCGCTCGCGGTGGCGTGGGCCGGGGTCCGGGGTTCCGTCGGCCCCATGACATGGGGGAGCAACTCCGCGGGCGACACCGACGTGCTGATCTCCTCCACGTCGATCCCGACCGCACCTGCCCGGGTGACGGCGACCGCCACCCGGCCGCCCGAGTGTGACACCGACACCTGGAGCCCGGTGCCCGGCAGTTCGGGCTTGCCGTGGTTCCTGGTGCAGTCGGGGCAGTGGGCGACCACCTCGAGGCGTGCTGGCGGAAGGCCGAGATAGCCGCCGGCGGCCGTACGCAGCAGGGCCCGGCCGGCGATGAACCGCCGGCGGTCCTCCGTCCTGCGCAGCTGCGGGATCCGCTCCTGTTCGGCCCCGACGAGCAGGGCCAGGCAGTCGTCGGTGACCGTGGCCGGATCGGCCCACCAGATGTGGCAGTCGGCCGGACCGAGCACCGGGACCGCCGGGGGTGCGTCAAGCAGCACGTGCTCTCCCTGTTGTCGAGGGCAGCGCCTTCTTGACGCGCTCCACCATGGAGCTGAACGAGGCGTCGACCACCAGGTCGCCGCTTCTCACCTCGACACCGAAGGCATCGGCCGCCTGCGCGCTGACCTGGACCGCGAGCAGGGAGCGGCCGCCGACGGCGAAGAAGTCCGTGTCGTCCTCGACGTGGTCCACGGCGAGCGCCCTGCACCAGATCTCTGCGAGCCGGCCACGTACGGCATCGAGCCCGAGGTCATCCTTCACCGCATTGCCTTCCACTGCCGGGACGGGGAGGTACCGCATGTACCGATCGGCCTCCCATGCTCACGGCAGGACGGCGCGAACACACGCCCCCGAAAGCCGTGACACCTGTTTCGGGGACATCGCGAACAGCAGCCTTTGGACGGAATTACACGCCCCCGTCATTGACCGGATCAGTCCAGGATCCCGATATTGCCCACCGGTTGGCCGCCCCTCTAACGTCACGGTCGTGATCGAATCCCAGGGCCTCTCCTAACGTAGGAATTCTCATGGCGACAACCCCCTTCAAAACCTCTCCCCTTTCCGCTCACCACGGTCTGGTGATCGAGAGCGCGGATCTTCCCCTCGCCGAACTTCCGCACGCCGAGATCTCCGATCTCTTCAAGCAGCACGGCACGCTGATGTTCCGCGGTTTCGGGGCCACCGCCGACGATTTCCGTGAACTCGTCCAGCGGTTCTCGTCGAAGCTTTTCTTCCACCAGAATCCCAACCGCGAGACGATTTCCGACGACGGCGCGGTGCTGCTGGTCGACGCGCACCGGAATCCCATTCCGGCGCACTCCGAGATGAGCTACTGCCCGCTGCACCCGGGCCTCCAGTGGTTCTACTGCGTACGGCCGGCCGACGAGGACGGCGAGACGACGGTCTACGACGGCGTCGAGGCGTACAAGCGGCTCGCCCCGGAGACCCGAGACCTGTTCGACAAGCTCCGGCTGACCTGGCGCCTTCCGTTCCCGACCGCCCCGGAGCACCAGGAGCGCGTGTTCGGCACGGCCGACCGCGCCGAGCTGGAGGCGCTGTTCGCCACGTTCGACGACTTCGAGTACGACTTCGACGACGCCGGGAACCTCAACTGGAAGTGGACCGTCTCCGCGGTCCCGCAAGCGCCCTACGTGGACGCGCCCACGCTGTGCAACAGCTACCTGGGCTCGGGCGCGATCGTCTCCTTCGAGGACGGGTCGTCCATCCCGCAGCACTGCCGCTGGGACGCGCTCGACGCCACCGAGCAGGTGCGGGTCGACCTCCAGTGGGAGGCCGGCGACATCGTCATGATCGACAACAAGCGCGTGATGCACGGCCGGCGTGGCTTCGAGGACCCGGACCGCAAGGTCGCGGCGATGCTCTCGACGCCGAACTTCTGATCAACCCCTCCCCCCCTGTCGCCCGTCGACCGCCGCTCTCACAGTTTGGATTCGCCTCCATGGCCCACGCCGTCGGCCTGCCCACGCTCACCGCCCCGACCGCTCCGCTGTCGTCCTTCTACGAAAACGCCCTGCACGCCATGGAGCTCGGAGACCCGGCCCTGTACGGGCTGCTGGACGACGAGCTCCGCCGGCAGCACGAGACCCTCGCCCTGGTCGCCTCGTGCAGCCCGGTGACCCCCGCGGCGCTGCTCGCCGAAGGGAGCTTCTTCGCTAACGTCACGGCCGAGGGGTACCCGGGCCGGAGGTTCCACGCCGGCTGTGTGAACGTCGACAAGGTCGAGGAGCTCGCGGTCGAGCGCGCCAAGCAGGCCTTCGGCGCCCGCTACGCGAACGTCCAGCCCCACTCGGCGAGCACCGCCAACCAGGTGGTCATGAACTCGCTGCTGAAGCCCGGCGATCCGATCCTGGGCCTCGACCTGGACGCCGGCGGCCACCTCAGCCACGGCGCCTCGGTCAACATCTCGGGCCGGATCTTCGACGCGCACAGCTACGGACTCGGGCCCGACGGGCTGATCGACTACGCGGAGGTCCGGGCCCAGGCCCTGCGGCACCGGCCGCGTCTGATCGTCGCGGGCACCACGGCCTACCCGCGCACGCTCGACTGGGCCGCGTTCCGCGCCATCGCCGACGAGGTGGGGGCGTACCTGCTCGCCGACATCACCCACATCGCCGGTCTGGTGGTGGCCGGGCTGCACCCGTCGCCGCTGGCCCACGCCCATGTGGTGACCACCTGCACGCACAAGCAGCTCTACGGTCCCCGCGGCGGTCTGATCCTGCTCGGCGACTCGGCCGACACCGTGCTCCCCACCGGCCGGACGCTCCGGCAGACCCTGCAGAGCGGTCTCTTCCCGCTGATCCAGGGCGCGCCCGTGGTGAACAGCATCGCCGCCAAGGCCTACGCCCTGGGGGCGGCGACCACGCCGGAGTTCACCGCCAGGATCCACCGGGTGCGCGACCTCGCTGCCGCGCTCGCCGAGCAGCTCATGGGCCAGGGCGTCCGGGTCATCTCCGGCGGCACCGACAACCACATCGTCGTGGCCGACGTCCTGACGTCGTTCGGCATCACCGGCGTCAATGCCGAGAAGGCACTCGAGCAGTGCGGCATTCTCGTCAACAAGAACCGGATCGTCGGCGACGCGCACTCCGCCATGGTGACGTCGGGCGTGCGTTTCGGCAGCAACAGCATGGCGGCCCGCGGTTTCGACCTCGCCGACGTCGCGGAGGTCGCGGACCTCGTCCACGAGGTGCTGACCGCCACGGAGAACACGTCCACCACCACGTACGCGCTCGATCCCGCGCTGCGGGCACGTGTCCAGGAGCGGATCCGCGCCATTTGCCACCGCCGGCCCGTCGCCGGCTACTGACCGCGATTTCCCGGGCGGACCGACGGCATCCCTTTTCCTGCCGTCGGTTCCGCCCCCGCGGTGCACCCGCGGGTCTGCTCCGCCCCGTCCGGGCTCCAGAACTCCACGCCGATGCGAGAACGGTCTATGTACGCAAACAACTCTGTCGTTGATGTCATCCGCCGCAATGTTTCCGAGCGCGGTGCCGCCGTAAGCTACGAATTCCTCGCCGACGCCGGCGGCGTCGACACCGAGCTCAGCATGCTCGAGATCGACAGGCGTGCGCGGGCGATAGCCGTCTCCCTGCTGGAGCGGGCGAAGCCGGGTGCGCGGGTCATGCTGCTGTACCCACCGGGCGAGCACTTCGTCGTGGGCTTCGTGGCCACGCTCTACGCCGGCATGGTCGCGGTCCCCGTGTACCCGCCGGACCCCATGCGGGTCGCCCGTACGCTGCCCCGGCTGCGCGCGGTGGTGCGCAGTTCCCGCGCCGAGATCGTCCTCTCGGACAGCCTGGTGCGGGCCTTCACCCACGAACTGTTCGAGCAGCAGGCGCCCGAGGTGGCCCGGCTGCCCTGGGTGATCACCGAGGAGGCGATGCTGGAGGGTGCCGACGACTGGCGCCGCCCGGACCTGAAGCCCGGATCGATCGCCCTGCTCCAGTACACGTCCGGCTCCACCGGCACCCCGCGCGGTGTCGTGGTGACGCACGGAAACCTGCTGTCCAACGGCTCCGCGATCGCCGGCGGATTCGGCATCGGCGAAGGGGACGTCGTCGCCTCGTGGCTGCCCTTCTACCACGACATGGGTCTGCTGGGCGGCGTGCTGCAGCCGATGCTCTCCGGTCTCTCCAACGTCCTGATGTCCCCGCTGGAGTTCATGCGCCGGCCCATGCGCTGGCTGGAGGCCATCTCCTCCCGCGGCGCGACCGTCAGCGGCGGTCCGAACTTCGCCTTCGACCTCTGCGTCAACAAGAGCACCCCCGCCGAGCGGGAGGCCCTCGACCTGTCGTCCTGGCGGGTCGCCTTCTGCGGCGCCGAGCCGGTCCGCCACCGCACGCTCGAGCGCTTCGCCGAGGCGTTCACCCCCAGCGGCTTCGACAGGTCCGCGCTGCTGCCCTGCTACGGCCTCGCCGAAGCCACGCTGTTCGTGGCGGGCAGCGGCCGCGGCAACGGCGCCCACACCACCCGGATCGACCGCGCGGCCCTGGAGCAGGGCCGCGCCGAACCGCGCGCCGACGGCGACCACCTCGTCTCCTCCGGCCTCGTGGCGGAGGGACATGAACTCGCCGTCGTCGACCCGGCGTCCGGTGAGCGCGTCGCTCCCGGCGCGGTGGGCGAGCTGTGGGTGCGCGGCACCTCCGTCGCCTCCGGCTACTGGGAGGACGAAGCCGCGACCGACGCGTCCTTCGGCGCCCGCCTCGCGGACGACCCGCAGCCCTACCTGCGCACCGGCGACCTCGGTTTCGTCCTGGACGACCAGATCTTCGTCACCGGCCGCCTGAAGGAAATGATGGTCGTGCGCGGCCGCAACCTCTACGCGCACGATCTGGAGGAGACCGCCGTAGCGGCGTCGAAGTGGGCCCGCCCCGGCTGTGGCGCGGCGTTCTCGGTGGAGACCGGGAACGGCGAGGAGTGCGTGATCCTGCACGAGGTCGCCGTCGGCACCCCCGAGGAGGAGCTCCCCCGGATCGCCGACGCGATCGCCGCGGCCGTCCGGCACGAGCACGGCATCGCCCTGTTCGACGTGGTCCTGCTCGGCGCGCGCAGCCTGGCGAAGACCTCCAGCGGCAAGATCCAGCGCCTGGCCGGCCGGACGGCGTACACCGCCGGTCAGGTCGAGGGCGAGCTGTACCGCCGCTCCGCGACCGCCCCGGTCCGCGGCGAGCAGCAGCAGCTCACGTTCCCGTCGCGCGCCGAGCTGCTCGTGCTCTCCCCCGAGCAGCGCGTCGACGCGATCGAGCGCGCGCTGAGCCTGGCCGGCCGGGGTGAGGGTGACGCGCCCGCCACCATGGTCGCCGAGCTCGACCTCGACTCCCTCGCGGCCGTCGACCTCGCCTTCCGGATCGAGGAGCAGCTCGGCGTCGTCACCGACCCGAGCCTGCTGCTCCAGCCGACGAGCCTGCGCGAGGTGGCCGCGGCGATCGAGGAGCGGATGCGCACCGCCCCCGAGGCCCCGGTGGCGCAGGCGCCCGGACAGCGCGGTGGCGCCGTACCGCTGTCGGCCGGTCAGCGGTCGCTGCTCTTCATGCGGGAGCTCGAAGGCCCGGACTGCCTGCAGAACGTCTCGGTGGCGGTCCGGCTGTCGGGGCCGGTCGACGTCGAGGTGCTGTCCGCCGCCGTGCGCCACATCGGCACCCGCCACCCCATCCTGACCTCCCGCTTCGGCACCGAAGGCAACCGGCGCGCGCAGCTGATCGACCCGGGTGTCCCGTTCGAGCTGGACGTCGTCGACCTGACGGGCGAGGCGGAGCCGGTGCTCCGGGCCCGGGTCGACGCGTGCGCCCTCGCTCCCTTCGACATCGAGCACGGCGACGTCGCCCGCGCCAAGCTGTTCACCGGCTGTGGCGCGCCGGTCCTGGTCCTCGCGCAGCATCACGCCATCACGGACTTCTGGTCGGTGGTGACCCTGCTCGACGAGCTGACCACCGCTTACGGCGACCTGCTGCACGAGCGCACCCCGGAACTCCCGGCGGCCGTCGGCTACGAGGAGTTCGTACGCTGGCAGCAGGACTACGAGCGCTCCCCGCAGTGGCAGGCCGACGAGCGCTACTGGCTCGACCTGCTGGCCGGTGACGTACAGGCGCCGACGCTTCCGGTGCGGGAGCGTCCGCGGCCGGACAAGGGCGTCGCGAGCCACCGGGTGACGGTGGACGCCGAGCTGCTCGCCGAGCTGGAGCGGGTCGCCGGTGACAGCGGCACGACGGTCTTCTCGGTGCTCATGGCGGCGTTCGAGGTCCTCGTCGCGGCGCACAGCGGTGCGCGTGACTTCGTCGTCGGCGCCACCACGGCCGGTCGTCCTCAGGCGCGCTTCCGCAACACACTCGGCTACTTCGCCAACACCATTCCGGTACGCGCCGAGCCCGGCGCCCACACGAGCGTCACCGAACTGATCCGCAGCACCGGACAGCAGCTGCGGCAGTCGCTGGGCCACCAGCACTTCCCGGTCAGCCGGCTCGTCGAGCTGCTGCGCGCCCAGGGCAACACCTCGGCCGCGATCAACACGGCGGTCGTCTTCGAGCGGCCGCACAACACGATCACCGACGACGTCACCTCGGTCCTCTTCGGCGCGGGCCGCGACCACGCGGTCCTCGGCGGCCTCACGCTGGAGCCGTTCCCGGCCGGCGAACTGGCCACCCAGTTCGACATCACCCTGCACGCCGTACCGGCCGACGGCGGCCTGCTCGCGCACATGCTGGTCCGCTCGGACCGCTTCGACGAGGCCCTGGCCGCGCAGCTGGGGCAGCAGTTCCTGGAGCTCCTCGAGCAGATCGTGGTGCACGGCGAGTCCCCGGTCTCGGCGCTGCGGCTGACCGGCGCGACCGAGTCCCTCACCCGGGCCGACGTCCCGGCCCGCACCCTGCCGGGTATCACCTCCGTGCACGAGCTGTTCGAGGCGACGGCCGACCGCACCCCCGACGCGGTCGCCCTGGCGGCCGGTGCCGTGGACCTGACGTACGCCCAGGTGGAACGCGCGGCGAACCGCCTCGCGCACCGGCTGCGGCAGGACGGCCTCGGACCCGAGGACACCGTCGGCCTGTGCCTGGAGCGCTCCCCCGAGCTGATCGTCGCGATGCTCGCGGTCATGAAGTCCGGGGCCGCTTTCGTGCCCTTGGAGCCGACGCTGCCGCAGGCCCGTCTGGCCGACATGGTCGGCGACGCGCGGTGCGCGCGGATCCTGTGCCATGCCGCGACCGCCGACCTCGCGGGCTCCCTCGGTGCCGCGACCCGCGTCGACGAGGAGTCCGGCGCGGACCTTCCCGAGGACCGCCCCGCGCTCGTCGCCACCGGCGACAACCTGGCGTACACCATCTTCACCTCGGGCTCGACCGGACGCCCCAAGGGCGTGCAGATCGAGCACCGGTCGCTGCTGAGCTACCTGCTGTCCTTCCTCGACGCCTTCGACGTCGAGGAGGGCGACCGGGTGCTGCAGTTCGCGCCGCTCACCTTCGACCCCTGCCTGGAGGAGATCTTCTCCGCCTGGACCCGGGGCGCGACGCTGGTGCTGCGCGACGAGTCGGTGCTGGGCTCGCCGGAGCGGTTCTGGGCCTGGTGCGAGGAGCAGCGGCTCACCCTGGTCGACATTCCCACGGCCTTCTTCCACGTGCTGGTCACCGCCCTCGATGCCGGTGCGGCGCAGGTGCCGCCGGCGCTGCGCTCGATCCTCATCGGCGGCGAGGCCGCGCACCCCGACAAGCTCGCGCAGTGGTTCGCGGCCGACCGCGGCCACGTCGAGCTGTACAACCGCTGGGGCACCACCGAGACCACGGTGTGCTCGACCGTCGCCCACCTCGGTCCCGAGTCGGGTCAGGTCTCCCGCGCCCGGGACGTCTCCATCGGCGCCGACATGACCGACGCGGTGATCCACGTCCTCGACGCCGAGCTGCGGCCCGTCGCCGACGGCGTCGTGGGAGAGGCGTACATCGGCGGCGTGGGCGTCGGACGCGGCTACGCGTCGGCGCCGCGCAAGACCGCCGAGCGGTTCGTCCCGGACCCGTTCGCGGCCGAGCCGGGCCGGCGGCTGTACGCCACCGGCGACCTGGTGCGCCGGTCCGCCGACGGCGAGCTGCGCTACGTCGGCCGCGCCGACCAGCAGGTGAAGGTACGCGGCTACCGCATCGAGCTCGGCGAGGTCGACGTGGCGCTGCGGCGTCACCCCGAGGTCGCCGAGGCGGCCGTGGTCGCCTCCCGCGGTACGGGCGAGACGGAGTTGATCGCCGCCGTCACCGGGGAGGGCCTCGGCACCGACGGGCTGCGCGACTGGCTGAACCGCGAGCTGCCGAGCTACATGGTCCCGAGCCGACTGCTCGTCCTGGACCGGATCCCGCTCACCTCGAACGGCAAGGTGGACGCGCACGCGCTGCGCGAGCTCGCCCTGGAGGTGTCCCGCTCGGCCGGGGCGGTGGACATGTCGCCGCTGGAGAGCCGGCTCGCGGCCCTCTGGTGCGAGGTCCTCGAGGTCGCCGGGGTCGGTCCCGACGAGGACTTCTTCGCGCTCGGCGGCCACTCGCTGCGCGCGGCGGACCTCAACACCCGGGTCCGCCGGGAGTTCGGCGTTCAGCCGCCGCTGCGGATGTTCTTCGAGTCCGTCACCGTACGCGCCCAGGCGGCGCGGATCGCCGAACTCGCCTCCACCGCACCGGCCGACGCCCAGGTGGACGCCGCGCCCTCGGCGGTCGCACCCGCCGTGCCCGCCGCGGTCGAACCCGCCCTGTCGCTGGGCCAGCGCCGACTGTGGTTCCTGGAGAAGTTCGCCCCGGGCTCCTGCGCCTACGTCGTGCCGGGTGTGCTGCGGCTGTACGGGGAGCTCGACCAGGCCGTCCTGCGCGGCGCGTTGGACGCGATCGTCGAGCGGCACCCCGCGCTGCGCACCGGGTTCAAGGACGAGGGCGGTCGGCCCGTGCCCTTCGTGCACACCGGCCTGACCTGCCCCTTCAAGGTGCTCGACCGGACCGAGGTCCCGCCCGCACAGCGCGAGGCGGAACTGGCCGGACTCGTCGACGACCACGCCCGGCAGCCCTTCGAGCTGGCCGAGCCGCCGCTGATGAACGCCGCCCTGGTGCGGTTCGGGGCCGACGAGCACGCCCTGCTCCTCGCCTTCCACCACATCGTCTCCGACGGCCGCTCCATGGAGATCGTCGCCGGTGAGCTGGCCGAGCTGTACGCGCACGGCTCGGGCGCCGGTGACGGCGAACCGCCCGCGGTCGTCCACGAGTATGCCCGGTGGGCGGTCGACGAGAGCGCCCGGCTGGAGTCGGCGGAGGGCCGGCGCGGCCTGGAGTTCTGGACCGAGCACCTCAGTGGTGCGCCGCTCGCCCTCGACCTGCCCTTCGACCGGCCCCGGCCGGCCGTGCAGACCTTCGACGGCATGCGCGTGCCGCTGACGCTGAGCCAGGCCGACTCGGACCTGCTGCGCTCCCTCGCCCGGGACCGGCGGGCGACCGTCTTCATGACGCTGGCCGCGTGTGTGTCCTCGACCCTCGCCCGGCTGACCGGCCAGGAGCGGGTGGTCATCGGCGTGCCCGACGCCAACCGCCCGGACGACGGTGCGTACGACGACGTCGTCGGCTTCTTCGTGAACACCGTCCCGCTCTGCTTCGAGGCGCCGGGCGGTGCCACCGGCCGCGCCCTCGTCGACCGGGCCCGGGCCACCACGCTCGAGGCGATGCCGTTCAAGTGGATCCCGTTCTCCGCGATCGTGGAGGCGAGCGGCCAGGACCGCGACCCGAGCCGCAGCCCGCTCTTCCAGGCGATCCTCGACGTCCGCAGCGGCGCGCTGCCCTCGCCGGCCCTGCCCGGCCTGCGGGTCGAGACGGCGCCGCTCCACACCGGCACCGCCAAGACCGATCTGACCTTCGAGATCACCGACGACGGCGGTCCGCTGACGGGCTGGCTGGAGTTCAACTCGGACCTGTTCCGGCCCGAGACCGCGCGGCTCATCGCCCGGCTGTTCGGCGAGACGGCCCGCGCGATGGCGCAGCGTCCTGACGAGCGCGTCGAGACCCCCTCGGCTGCGGCGGCCCTCGACCGCTGGCCGTCCGAGCCGCTCCTGTCCGACGCCGAGCAGCGTCCCGACACCTTCTGGGCGCGGTTCGAGGAGGTCGCCGACGGCCGCGCCGACGCGATCGCCCTCGAGGGCCCCGACGGCGCGCTGACCTACGGCGAGCTGCGCACGCGGGTGGACAAGGTCGCCCGGGTGATCGCGCGGCGGTTCGCCGTGCGCCCCGGGGACGTCGTCGCCGTGGCGGTCGAGCCGTCCGTCGAGGCGGTCGTCGCCGTCCTCGCGGCGCAGCGCTGCGGAGCGGCGTACCTGCCGATCGACCCCGCCTACCCGGCCGAGCGCAAGGAGTTCATGCTGGCCGACTCGGGGGCGCGGGGTCTGGTGACCCGCGACCTCGTCGAGGAGGCGCTGCGCGAGGCCCCCGCCGAGGCCGTGGAGCTTCCGCAGGCCGATCCGGACGCGCCCGCGTACCTGCTGTACACCTCGGGCTCCACCGGCCGCCCCAAGGGCGTGCTGGTCTCCCACCGCGCGCTCGCCAACCTCACGGCGGCCCAGGCGCGTGTCTTCGGGATCGACGCCGATTCGCGCATGCTCCAGTTCGCGAGCCTGAGCTTCGACGCCTCCGTCTGGGAGATCTTCTCCACGCTCGCCGCGGGCGGCACCCTGTGCGTCGTCGGCCGTGAGCACGCCCTGGTCGGCGAGGCGCTGGCCGACGTCCTCGCCGAGCGCGCCATCACCGTGTGCCTGCTGCCGCCGTCGGTGATCGCGTCCCTGCCCGTCCGGGAACTGCCGCGCCTCACGACCCTGGTGTCGGGCGGTGAGGCCTGCCGCGCCGAGCTGGTCGAGCGGTGGCAGCCGGGCCGGCGCTTCGTCAACGCGTACGGCCCCACCGAGTGCACCGTCGCCATCACGGCCGCCGAGTGCGAGCCGGGGCGCCCCGCCTCGCTGGGCGCGGTGCTGCCGGGCGGGACGGCGTACGTCCTGGACGCGGACCTGCGGCCGGTGGTCGCCGGTGCGGTCGGCGAACTGTACGTCGGCGGCACGGGCCTGGCCCTCGGCTACCACGACCGGCCGCGGTTGACCGCCGAGCACTTCCTGCCCGACCCGTTCTCCGGTGTTCCCGGCGCCCGGATGTACCGCACGGGCGACCTCGTCCGGCTGCGCGCCGACGGCACCCTGGACTACCGCGGCCGTCGCGACAGCCAGATCAAGCTGCGCGGCTACCGGATCGAGCCGGCCGAGATCGAGTCGGTGCTGCTGGCCCTGGCCGGTGTGACGCAGGCCGTGGTGAGGGGCGTCGACGGTGTTCTCGTGGCCCATGTCGAGGCCGCTGAGCCGGAGCCGACCCCGCAGGAGCTGGCGAAGCTGTGCGCGGCCGAGCTGCCGCCGCACATGGTCCCGGCCGCGTTCGTGGTCCGCGGGGAACTGCCGCGGCTGCCCGGTGGCAAGATCGACCCGAGCCGCCTCGGGCGCCCGCGCCGCGCCGACTTCGCGCACGCCGACTTCGCCGAGCCGGAGACGGAGACCGAGCGGATCGTCGGCCGTGTCTGGGCACAGGTCCTCGACGTCGACGTGGTCGGCGCCGGCGACGACTTCTTCACCATCGGCGGCCACTCCCTGCTCGCCACCGTGATCACCTCGCAGGTGAGCGAGGAGCTCGGCCGGGAGATCCCGCTGCGGGCCCTGTTCGAGGCGCCGGTGCTCCGGGAGTACGCCGCGCTGTGCGACGCCGCGGCCGCCCGGGACACCTCGGGCGGGATCGTGACCCACGCCGCCGGCGGGAGCGACGCACCGCTGTCGGTGATGCAGGAGCGGCTGTGGCTGCTTGAGGAGATCGAGAACGGCTCCGGCCGGAACGCCTCCACCGGGCGCTACCACCTGGCCGGCGCCATCCGGCTCACCGGCGAGCTCGACGAGGCCGCCCTCCAGCGGGCCGTCACCCGCCTGGTGGACCGGCACACCACGCTGCGCACGGTGGTCTCCCACCACGAGGGCGTGCTGACGCAAGCCGTCCTGGACAGCGCCGACGTCATGCTGTCGCGCACCGAACTGACCGGCGCGACCGCCGAGGAGCGCGCGGCCGAGGCCCTCGCCCTCGTGGAGCGCGAGGCGGCGGAGCCGATGGACCTGTCCACCGGTCCGCTGCTGCGGGTCCGGCTGCTCCAGCTCGGCCACGACGACGCGGTGCTTGTCCTGACCCTGCACCACATCGTGGGCGACGGCTGGTCGATGGAGATCCTCAAGCGGGACCTGACGTACTTCTACGCCGAGGAGACCGGCCACGAGCCGAGCACTCCGCTGCCCCCGCTCCAGGTCACGTACGAGCAGTTCTCCCGCTGGCAGCGCCACCAGCTCGACTCCGGCGGACTCGACGCCTCCGTCGCGTACTGGTGCGAGCAGCTCGACGCGCTGCCCTCGCTCACCCTGCCTACCTCGCGCGGCGGTTCCGAGCCCGGGGCCACCCAGGGCCACCGGGCGCGGGCGACCGTCACGCCGGAGCTGCGCGAGGCGATGGAGCGGCTCGCCGCCGAGTCCGGGGCGACCCTGTTCATGGTGCTCGCGGCGACCCTCCAGCTCACCCTCGGACGGCTGGCCGGCCAGCGTGACTTCGCGATCGGCGTGCCCATCGCGGGCCGCCGGCACCGTGAGGTGGAGGACCTCATCGGCTTCTTCATCAACTCGCTCGTGCTGCGCGCCGACCTCTCGGGCGACCCGACCTTCGCCGAGCTGCTCGAACGGGTCCGCACCACCACGCTCGACGCGTACGAGCACCAGGACGTCCCGTTCGAGACGCTGGTCGGCAAGCTCGCCCCCGAGCGCGACCTGAGCACCACACCGCTGTTCCAGGTCTACCTGAACCTGCTCAACATCCCGCCGCACCAGGCCGAGCTGCCCGGCCTCACGGTCGACACCTTCGCCGTCCCGGACCTGGGCGCGAAGTTCGACCTGACCTTCTACGTCGACCCCGCGCAGCCGGGCCTCTCGCTCGACCTGATGTACGCCGCCGACCGGTTCGACGAGGCGACGGTGCACGAGCTGCTCGCCCAGTGGGTCAGGGTCATCGAGCAGGCGGTCGCGGACAGCGGCAGCCCGATCGACTCGCTGCGGCTCGACACGCCGCTGGCGCGCCGCGAGCTGCCCGACCCGGCCGCGCCGCTGGACACGACCTGGTACGGGTCGGTGGTCGAGCAGTTCGAGCGGCGGGCCGCCCGTGAACCGCGGCGGATCGCGATCAGCGAGCCGGGCCAGGAGCTCACCTACGGCGACCTGGCCTGGGCGACCGCGGCGATGTCGGGCCTGCTGACACAGCAGGGCGTCGCCAAGGGCGATGTTGTCGCCATCTACGGCGAGCGCAGCGCTTCGCTGGTCTGGGCGATCCTGTCCGTGCTGCGCGCCGGTGCCTCGTTCGCCATCCTCGACCCGAGCTATCCGGCCGACCGCATCGCCGACTGTCTCGCGGTGGCCCGCCCGAGCGCCTTTCTCCAGCTGGAGGGCGCCGGCGCCGTGCCGCTCGCGGTGGACACCGCGCTCCAGGGAGCGTCGCTGCGCTGCCGTTTCGAGCTGCCGTCCAGGCTGGGGGACGCCCGCCACCTGGTGCCGCAGGGGGCGGAGCCGGCCGAGGCGGTCCAGGTCGGGCCGCGGGACTGCGCGTACATCGCGTTCACCTCCGGTTCCACCGGCAAGCCGAAGGGCATCCGGGGCGCGCACGGGTCCCTCACCCACTTCGTGCCCTGGATGGTGGACACGTTCGGGCTGCGCGAGACCGACCGCTACAGCATGCTCTCCGGCATCAGCCACGACCCGCTGCACCGCGAGGTGTTCACACCGCTGGTCACGGGCGCCACGATCTGCGTGCCCGACCGGCTCGACGTCGAGACCCCGGGCCGACTCGCCCAGTGGTTCCGTACCGCGCAGGTCTCGGTCAGCCACCTCACGCCTCCGATGGCGCGGCTGTTCGACCAGCTGTCGGTCGCTCCGGGCACGCTGCCGCTCCTCGAGCGGGTGTTCTTCCTGGGTGACACGCTGACCAGCCGTGACGTGCGCGCCATCACCCGCATGGCGGGCTCGGCCACCTGCGTCAACCTGTACGGCTCGACCGAGACGCAGCGCGCGGTCGGCTACTACGTGGTGCCCGCGGCCCACGGGGCGGCCGACACGGACCCCGGTGTCACGTACCCGCTCGGCCGCGGCATGAAGGATGTCCAGCTGCTCGTGCTCGACGAGGCGGGGCGGCAGGCCGGCATCGGCGAGCCGGGAGAGATCGTCATCCGCTCCCCGCACCTCTCGCTGGGCTACGCCCACGACGAGTCGCTCACCGCCGCCAAGTTCGTGCGCAGCCCGTTCGGCGGCGCCGAGGGCGACCGCATGTACCGCACCGGCGACCTCGGGCGCTATCTGCCCGACGGCTCCGTCACCCCGCTCGGCCGTGCCGACAACCAGGTCAAGATCCGTGGCTACCGCGTCGAGACGGACGAGGTGCAGCACGTGATCTGCGCCGCGCCGGACGTCCAGGACGCCCTGGTCATGGCCCGCGCGGACGCGAGCGGCGAGAACGCGCTGGTCGCGTACGTGGTGTCGCGGCCCGGCACCAAGGCGGCCGGAAACGAGGTGAAGGCCTTCGTCCGCAAGCAGCTGCCGGACTACATGGTCCCGGCGTTCGTGGTCGCGCTGGACGCCTTCCCGCTGACCCCGAACCGCAAGATCGACCGGGCGGCGTTGCCCGAGCCGTCCTCGGTGAGCGGCTCCCACGAGGACGGATCCCGCTCGCCGCTGACCCCCACCGAGGAACTGGTGGCGGACCTGTGGCAGGACGTGCTCGGCGCGCCCAAGGTGGGTCCCGAGGACAACTTCTTCAACCTCGGCGGGCACTCACTGATGGCGACCCAGGTCGTGTCGCGGATCCGCCGCGTGTTCGGCTGCGAGCTCGCGCTGCGCACGCTGTTCGAGAAGCAGACCGTGCGGGAGCTCGCCGCGTACATCGACGGCGTCGCCGGCGGCGGCAGCACCGGCGAACCGGTCGTCGCGCTGCCCCGCACCGGCCCGCTGCCCGCCTCCTACGGGCAGGAACGCCTGTGGTTCCTCGACCAGCTGGAGGGTGACACCGGCGCCTACAACAGCGCCACGGTCGTGCGCATGCGCGGCCCGCTGGACACCGAGGCCCTGTCCGCGACGCTGGACGAGCTGGTCACCCGGCACGAGGTGCTGCGCACCCGGTTGGTCATGGACGACGGCCGGGTGAGCCAGATCGTCGAGCCGGCCGGCGAGGTCACCATGCCGCTCACGCTCGTCGACCTGAGCGGCGAGCCGGAGGAGATCGCCGAGCAGCGCTGGCCGCGGCTCGTCGACGAGGCCGCACGGCACCGCTTCGACCTGGCCGCGGCCCCGCTGGAGCAGGCGACCCTGATCCGGCTCTCCGCCGAGGACCACGTCTTCGTCCTCACCGTGCACCACGTCGTCGCCGACGGCTGGGGCCTGCAGATCGTGGTCCGCGACTTCGCGGCCCTGTACCAGGCACGCCGCCAGGGCACGGCCTCCCCGCTGGCCGAGTTGGAGGTGCAGTACGCCGACTGGTCGAGCTGGCAGCGCGACCGCGTCGAAGGCGGTGACCACCAGGCACAGCTCGACTTCTGGTGCGAGACGCTGGCCGAGCCGGCGCCGCTGCTCGAGTTCCCCGCGCAGCGGCCGAGGCCCGCGGCGATGACCAACCGCGGCCTGACGGTCCGCCGGGTGATCGACGCCGAACTGGTGGGCGGCGTCCGGCAGGTGGGCCGCGAGCACAACGCGACCCTGTTCATGACCCTCCTCGCGGCGTTCAACTGCCAGCTGCACCGCTACAGCGGCGCCGCGGACATCGCGGTCGCCACCCCGGTGTCGACCCGCTCGGTCGAGATCGAGGACGTGGTCGGGTTCTTCGTGAACACGATCGTCTTCCGCAACAAGCTCTCCGCGGAGGAGTCCTTCACCGAGCTGCTCGAACGTGTCCGGTCCACGACGCTGGCCGCCTACGCCAACCAGGACGTCCCCTTCGACCGCGTGGTGGACGCGCTCCAGCCGAGCCGGGACCTGAGCACGAGCCCGCTGTTCCAGGTCATGTTCACCCTGCACAACGCGCCCTACTCGGAGATCGACCTCGGCGACCTCAGGCTGGAGCGGCTGCACGCGCCGACCGGCACCGCCAAGTTCGACCTCAGCCTGGACCTGGCCGAGGAGAGGGACGGGCTGCACGCGACGCTGGAGCTCAACGCCGACCTCTTCGACGAGGCGACCGGCGAGACGCTCCTCGACCACTTCGAGGCCCTGCTCGGCAGCATCGCCGCCGCCCCGGGGCGGACCGTGGCCGACCTGGAGCTGCGCCCGGACACCGAGGCCGAGGCTCAGGACGCCCTGAGCGCCGGTCCGCCGGCCTTCACGCCGATGACCACGGCCGAGGCGCTGGAGCACTGGGCCCGGCACACCCCGGACGCCCCCGCCGTCATCGACGGCGACACCGTCTGGACGTACCGCGAACTGCGCGACCGGGTGGCGGCACTCGCCGAGCGGCTTTCCACGGCGGCCTCGGGCCCCGAGCCGGCCGTGGTGGTGTGCGCCGGGCGCTCGGCCCGGCACATCGCCGCCGCCCTCGCCTGCGGCGCGGCCGGCGCGACCTACGTGCCGGTCAGCCCGGCCGTCCCGGACCGGCGGATCGCCACCATGCTCGACAGGCTGGGCGAGGTCGTCGCGGTCACCGACGACGAGCAGGCGGGCCGCATCGCCGCCCTGCTCGGCGAGGCCCGCGGCACCCACCTCGTACTGGACGACTCCGTCTCGGCGGACCGTCCGCTGGACGCGCACGAGACGCACCCGGCGCGGCGCGCCTACGTCATCTTCACCTCCGGTACGACCGGTGAGCCCAAGGGCGTGGAGATCGAACAGGCCGGACTGCTCAACCACCTGGAGCTGATGGCCCACGACCTGGAGCTGTCCTCGGGCGACGTCATCGCGCAGACCGCCTCGCAGTCGTTCGACATCTCGGTCTGGCAGATGCTCGTCGCGGTGATGCGCGGCGCGACCACCGTGGTCGGTGACGACGCCACCAGCCGGGACGCCGAGGCGCTGCTCGCCCTCGTGAGGGAGCGGGGCGTCACCGTGCTGCAGCTGGTGCCCGGCATGATCAGGGCCCTGCTCGACCACGCCGAGGACGGTGACCTGGCGAGCCTGCGCTTCCTGATCGCCACCGGCGAGGCGCTGCCCCCGGACCTCGCCGCGGACTGGCTGCGCCGCTTCCCCGGGATCCCGATGGTCAACGCCTACGGCCCCGCGGAGTGCTCGGACGACACCCACCTCGCGGTGCTGTCCACACCACCGCCGACCGACCGCGCGGTCACCCTCGGCAGTCCGGTCGCCGGCGTGACCTCCCACGTCCTCGACGCGCAGGGGCGGCGCCTGCCGTTCGGCGTGCCGGGCGAGCTCGCCATCGGCGGCCCGGTGGTGGGACGCGGTTATCTCGGCGACCCGAGGGCCACCGCGGAGCGGTTCGTCCCCGACCCGTACTCGGTGGTCCCCGGCGCCCGGCTGTACCGCACCGGCGACCGGGTGAGGCTGCACGGCGACGGCCGGCTGGAGTTCCTCGGACGGCTCGACGACCAGCTCAAGATCCGCGGCTTCCGCATCGAGGCGGGCGAGGTCGAGACGGCCCTGTGCGAGCTGCCGGCCGTGCGGGAGGCGGCGGTCGTCCTGCGCGACTGCGACGGCGAGCCCACCCTGGTCGCCTGCGTCGTCGGCACCGAACGCGACCCGGCCGTCCTGGCCGCCGCGGTCGGCACCCGCCTGCCGCGCTACATGGTCCCCACCGGCTATGTGTTCGCCGACCGGCTGCCGCGCACCCCGAACGGCAAGGTCGACCGGGCCGCGCTCCAGCGGGGCGACGTGACCGTCGAGCGGGTCCGCCGGCGCTTCGAGGAGCTGTCCGGTCCGACCGAGCGGCTCGTGGCCTCGGTCTTCGAGGAGCTGCTCGGCACCCCGGCGGTCGGCGCGCTGGACGACTTCTTCACCCTGGGCGGCCACTCGCTGCTCGCCACCCGTCTGGTGGCCGAACTGGCCGCGCGGACGGACATCGAACTGCCGCTGCGCACGGTCTTCGAGCAGCCCACCGTGCGAGGCGTCGCACAGGCCCTGGAGGAGCTCCAGATGGCCGGGCTGAGCGAGGCCGAGCTCCTCGAACTCGAGGTGCTGCTCGACGGAGTGACCGACGACCAGGCACGCGAGCTGCTCGCGGCCGGCGAGGAGAGGGACGCATGATCCGGGAAGTCGCCACCGGGCGGGAGAGCATCGAGAGCCTGTCCGCGGCCAAGCGGGAGACGGTCGGGGGCCCGTCCGTGGCCGCGGGGGAGAGGGTCGAGGGCCTGTCCGCGGCCAAGCGGGAGACGGTCGAGGGCCTGTCCGTGGCCGCGGGGGAGAGGGTCGAGGGCCTGTCCGCGGCCAAGCGGGAGCTGATGGCCTCGCTGCTGCTGGCCCGCGGCAGGCAGCGGGCCGCGGCGCGCACCATCCGCCGCCGCGACCCCGCCAGGCCCTGCCTGCTCTCTCGCGGCCAGGAGCAGCTGTGGGTCGCCGAGTCCCTCGCGGACGGCCGGCCGCTGTACAACGTCCCCTACGGCGTGCGGCTGCGCGGTGCGCTCGACGTCACCGCGCTGCGGGCCGCGCTCGACGGGCTCGTCGCCCGCCACTCCGTCCTGCGCACCGTCTACCGGCAGCGTCCGGACGGCGGCCTGGAGCAGCTGGTCCTGCCGGCTGAGCCGGTGGCGCTGCCGGTCGAGGAGGCCGGCGACGAGGAGGCCGCCGTGGCCGCCGCGCAGCGCGAGGCGGCCCGGCCGATCGACCTGGCGGCCGGCCCCGTGATCCAGGGGCGGCTGTTCCGGATCGCGGCGGACGACCATCTGCTGGCGCTGGTCGTGCACCACATCGCGACCGACGCCTGGTCGGTGGGCGTCCTCCTGGAGGACCTCGCCGAGTTGTACGACGCGGCCCGCGAGGGCCGTTCGCCCCGGCTGCCCGCGCTCGGCATCGACTACGCCGACGCGGCCGCGCACGAGCGGGCCCAGGAGCCCGAGGACTACGGCTGGCTGGTCGCGCAGTGGCGCGAGCAGCTGGCCTGGGCCCAGCCGCTCGGTCTTTCGCCGAACGGGGACCGCGGCACGGCCCGTACCGGCCGGCGCATCCGCTGCCAGTGGGACGGGCAGTTCGGCCGCGAGCTCCAGCGCACCGCCGAGGCGCACCGTACGACCGTCTTCAACGTGATGCTCACCGCGTTCGCGGTGCTGCTCAACCGGTACACGGGCACCTCCCGGTTCGCCATCGGCACGGTCATGGCCAACCGGAACCGGCAGACCGAGCGCCTGGTCGGCTACTTCGCGAACACCGTCCCCGTGGTGGCCGACCTGTCCGCCGGAGCCGGCAGCCTGGGTGACGTGCTGGCCGGGATCACCCGCGAGTCGCTGTGGGCGCGTGACCACCAGATCCCCTTCGACGTGCTGGTCGACAAGGTCGCGCCACAGCGCACGCTGGCCGAGAGCCCGCTGTTCGAGGCCATGTTCGTCTTCAACAACGGCCCCGGCCACGAGATGCGGCTGCGCGACCTGTCCCTGACCCCCACCCACCTGCACTCCGGCACGGCCAAGTTCCCCCTGGACCTGTCCTGCGCGGTGACGGACGACGAGGTCATGGTGTCGCTGGAGTTCGACGAGTCGGTGCTGGACACCGCCGCCGCCGAACGCCTGCTCGGCCACTACCGGCGGCTGCTCAGCGGCCTGTGCGAGACCCCGGACGTCCATGTCGACAACGCGGACCTGCTCACCCCGGCCGAGCGTGAGCTGGTCGTCGACGAGTGGAACCGTACGGGCGAGGAGTATCCCGCACACGCCACCGCGCACGGCCTGTTCGAGGAGTGGGCGGACCTGGAGCCGGACGCCGTCGCCGTGGTCTGCGGCGACGAGGCCGTCGACTACGCCGAACTCGACGCCCGCGCCAACCGGCTCGCCCACCTGCTCCTCGAACAGGGCTGTGGACGCCACGAGCGCGTCGGTGTCTGCCTGGAGCGCGGCATCGACCTGGTCGTCACCCAGCTCGCCATCGCCAAGACGGGTGCGGGCTACGTACCGCTCGACCCGGGCTACCCGGCCGAGCGGCTCCAGTGGATGCTGGCGGACTCCGGCGCCCGCCTGGTCGTCACCCGTGACGACCGGCTCGCCGGCGACGGCGTCACGGCCGTCGACCCCGCCTCCGCCGGGTCCTTCCCCGCGACCCGGCCCGAGCGCGACGTTCGCCCGGACGACCTGCTGTACCTGATCTACACCTCGGGCTCGACCGGTCTGCCCAAGGGCGTCCTGCTCGACCATCGGGGCCGCGTCAACAACTTCACCGACTTCAACCGGCGTTTCCTCGTCGGCCCCGGCGACAAGGTCTTCGGCGTCTCGGCGCTGGCCTTCGACATGAGCGCGTACGACGTGTTCGGCACGCTCATGGCCGGTGCGACCGTGGTGTTCCCGGCCCCGGAGGACGAGCGCTCGCCGCACCGCTGGATCGAGACGATCGAGCGCGAGTCCGTCACCGTGTGGCATTCGGTACCGGCGCTGTTCGGGCTCCTCGTCGAGGAGTGCGAGATACGCGGCGGGGCGCGGCTACCGATCCGGCTGGTGCTGCTCGGCGGCGACTGGATACCGCTGGCGCTCCCGCAGCGGGCCGCCGCGCAGCTGATCCCCACGGCGCAGCTGGTCAGCATGGGTGGCGCCACCGAGGTCTCCATGGACTCGACGATCCACCTGATCGGCGAGGTCCTGCCGGAGCAGCGCAGCATCCCTTATGGCGCCCCGATGGCCAACCAGACCTCGTACGTCCTCGATGCGGCCCTGTCTCCGCTGCCCGTCGGCGTGCCCGGCGAGCTGTACCTCGGGGGCGTCGGTGTCGGCTGGGGCTACCACAACCGGGCCCGGCTGACCGGTGAGCGCTTCGTGCCCGACCCGTTCAGCACGGAACCCGGGGCCCGGATGTACCGCACCGGCGACCGCGCCCGCTGGATGCCGGACGGCAACCTCGAACTGCTCGGCCGCATCGACTTCCAGATCAAGGTCAACGGCTACCGGGTGGAGACCGGTGAGATCGAGGCGGCCCTGCGGGAGGTGATCGGCGGCGGCTCCTGCCTCGTCGCGGCGCACGGCCCGCGCGACGGCGCGAAGACCCTGGTGGCCTATCTGGTGGCGCCTCCGGGCGGCGAGATCCCCGAGGACGCCGAGCTCAAGCGGCAGCTGTCGGCGCGGCTGCCCCAGCACATGGTGCCCGCCTCCTTCGTACGCATGGAGTCCTTCCCGCTGACCCACAACGGCAAGGTCAACCGCCGCGAGCTGCCGGCGCCGACGGTCACGGCCCTCGCGGGGCGTCCCGCGAGCACCGGGACCGAGCGGGCCCTGGTGACGCTGTGGCGCGAGGCGCTGGGCCGCGACGACGTCCCGGTCGACATCGGCTTCTTCACCCTGGGCGGCAACTCCATCGCGGTCATCCGCATGGTGAGCGCCGCCCGCCGCGCGGGGATCGAGATGACGCCGCGCATGGTGTTCGCCCACCAGACCGTCGAGGCCCTCGCGAAGGCGATCGACGAGCGCGAGGCCTCCACCTCCACCACCGCCGGGGCGAGCCGGACCCGGTCCGCCGAGCCCGCGGTGACGCCCGGCCAGCACCACATGCTCGACGTGCTCGAGAGTGCCTGGGTGCCGGGCCTGTACCAGATGCAGTCCACGACGGAACTGCCCTTCGAGATCGACCCCGACCGCTTCCGGACCGCCTGGCAGCAGCTCCACGCCCGCCACGCCGTCCTGCGCACCGGCTTCCGGCGCGAGGGCGACGGCGCCCGAGACGGACACGGCCGCGGAGACGGTGCCGGAGTCGGCGGCGCCTGGACCCCGGTCGTCGCCGACCGGCTCGACCCGGTGATCGAGGTGCTGGACTGGAGCGACCACGAGCCGGACGCGGTCGCCGACGAGCTGATCGCCCTCCTGGAGGCCGAACGCGCCACGCCCTTCGACGTGTCCCGGCCGCCCCTGTGGCGGGTGTGGCTGGTGCGCGGCCCGTCCACCTGGTGGCTCGGCCAGATCCAGAGCTACCTCGTGGCCGACGGCTGGTCGAACCTGGTGCTGCTCGACGAACTCCTCGCGCTGTACCTCGCCGCTCTCGAAGGCCGCGACGCCGACCTCCCGCCGGTGCCCGCACTGGAGGCCGAGGACGCCGACCCCGAGGCGGACAGCGCCTTCTGGCGGGGCCGGCTCGCCGGGGCGCTCCCCTCACGTCTCGCCGCGGAGCCGGGCCGCCTCGGTCCGTCCCGCTTCAGCCGTACGGCGGGCCGGCTCGACCCCGCGGTCGCCGAGACGCTGCGCGAGCGGGCCGCCGAACACGGGCACACCTTCTCGACCCTCGCCTGCGCCGGCTGGGCCCTGCTCGCCGCCTCACGCCTGGAGCGCGCCGACGTCACCGTCGGCGTGGTCTCGGCGGGCCGCGACCGCGCCGTCGAAGGCCTGGAACGCGCGGTCGGCCTGTTCATCGCCGCCCTGCCGGTCCGGATCGAGGTGAACCGGGACGACACCCTGACCTCCCTGTTCGACCGCTTCCAACTGGCCCGCGTCGAGGGCGCCGAGCACACCTCGGTCCCCACCGGCACCCTCCAGCGGATGGGGTCCGGCGAAGGACCGCTGTTCGACTCGGTCGTCGTCGTCGCCAACTACCCGGTGTCCTCCGGGCTGCGCGCCCAGCAGTCCGCGAGCGTCCAGCGCGGCACCGAGAGCGACGGCACCCGAAACCAGACCGAGTACGCGCTCCGCCTGGACATCACCGACGACGCCGAACCCCGTATCGCCCTGTCGTACTACGGCGACCGCGTCGCCGACACCGAAGCCCGGCGGCTGCTCGACGACTACCTCGCGCTGCTCGCCGCCGTCGCCCGTACGCCTGCCGCCACCGTCGGCCAGGTACTCCCGCTCTCACCCCTCCCGATTGGAGACCCCCGATGACGGTCCTGGCAGATCTGACCACGTCCACCGAGGCGTTCGAGGCCTCGTCCACCGACGTGCTGGAGACCTCGTCCGCCGAGGCGTTCCGGTCCCCGTCCACCCCCGCGTTCGCGACCCCGCCCACCCAGGTGTTCGACAACCGCGAGTCCGCCGTCCGCTCCTACTGCCGGGCGTTCCCCGTCCTGCTCAGCTCGGCCCACGGCACCACCCTGGTCGCGGAGGACGGCACCGAGTACGTCGACTTCTTCTCCGGCGCCGGCGCCCTCAACTACGGCCACAACCACGCCCACATCAAGCGCCAGGTCGTCGCGCACCTGGAGGGCGACGGACTGCTGCACGCGCTCGACTTCCACACGGCGGCCAAGCGCGAGTTCCTCGACCGCTTCGGCCGGGAGATCCTGGAGCCGCGCGGTCTGCACCACCGCGTCCAGTTCTGCGGCAGCACCGGCACCGACGCCGTCGAGGCGGCGCTGAAGCTGGCCCGCAAGCACACCGGCAGGACGCAGGTCATCGCCTTCTCCGGCGCCTATCACGGCGTCAGCCGCGGCAGCCTCGCCGCGACCGCGGACCTGTCGCTGCGCAAGGTGGCCGGGACGCACCTCGGAGAGGTCACCCACCTGCCGTTCCCGGTCGGCCCGCGCGGCGCGTTCCCGACCATGGACCTCCTGGAGCAGTACCTCACCGATGACCTGTCCGGCGTCGAGGTGCCCGCGGCGGTGATCCTCGAAGTCGTCCAGATGGAGGGCGGCGTCTACCGCATCCCCGACGCCGACCTGAGGCGGCTGCGCGACATCTGCGACCGGTACGGCATCGTGCTGATCGCCGACGAGATCCAGGCCGGCTGCGGCCGGACCGGCGGCTTCTTCTCCTTCGAGCAGGCCGGGGTCGTCCCGGACCTCATCACCGTCTCCAAGTCCATCGGCGGCCTGGGCCTGCCGATGTCGATCCTCCTCATCCGCGAGGGCCTCGACTCGTGGGCGGCCGGTGACCACCCGGGCACCTTCCGCGGCAACCAGCTGGCGTTCGTCGCCGCCTGCGGCGCCCTCGACCTCTGGCAGAGCCAGGCCTTCCTCGACCAGGCCCGTGACGGCGCCGAACTGCTCCGCGCCTTCTGGGAGAACCACCCGCTGCCCGGCGTCGAGGTGCGCTGCGAGGGCCACGCCATCGGCATCGACCTGACCCACGCGGGCGGCCGCCAGGCCGCGGACGCCGTGGTGGCCTGGTGCTTCGAACGCGGCCTGATCGTGGAGTCGACCGGCCGCGACAAGGCCGTCCTCAAGCTGCTGCCCGCGCTGACCATGGAGCTCGACGTGCTCCGTCACGGCTGCGAGCTGATCCACGAGGCCCTGCGCACGGCGCTGTCCCGCTGACGGCGCCCGCCCCTCCCGACATCGCCACCCCACAGGACACAGGAAAAGGAACAGGACCCACGATGACCATCAACTCGACCGAGAAGGACGAGACCGTCGTCGGCACGATCTTCCCCGAGGCCACGGTGAAGACCGACGCGATCGACCGGATCCACGCACCCTCCCGCGAGGAGTTCACGCGCGAGTACGTCTACAAGCGCAAGCCCGCCGTCATCACCGGCCTGATGGACTCCTGGCCGGCCATGGAGCGCTGGAGCCTCGACTACTTCCGCGAGCACTTCGGCGACCTGGACATCCACGCCAACCTCCAGCGGCTCGACAACGAGCTGATCCTCGGCAACGTCGGCGGCTTCCGCGGGATGAAGCTGGCCGCCCTGCTCGACGAGATCGAGAAGAACACCGACGACAACCGCGCCTACTACCTGCGCGCCTACCCCGTCCACCGGATGGTCGAGCACTACCCGGGGCTCGCCGACGACTACGACCTCCCCGACCTGGCGCCGAACTGGGCCGACATCCGCTTCAAGGCGGACTGGCGGACCGGCACGGTCAACCCGGCCAGGCTCCTCGGCCTCTACCTCGCCAAGACCTTCCTCAACCGGGGCGGCGGCAAGGGCGCCCCGCGCGAGACCGTGTCCTCCCGCGTCGCGGCCGTGATGTTCGTCGGCAGCAAGGGCACCGTCACCCCGTTCCACAGCGACGGCATGCAGACCGCGGCCTACCTGAGCCAGGTCGTCGGCCGCAAGCGCTGCTACTTCGTCTCCCCCGACCAGCACGAGAAGCTGTACCCGCGCCCGTTCCGCCGCCAGTTCGGCATGGCGCAGGTCGACTACCGCCGCCCCGACCTGACGCGCCACCCGCGCTTCAAGGACGTGGTCGTCGAGGAGACCGTCCTGCACCCGGGCGAGACGCTGTACGTCCCCAGCGGCTACTGGCACGCCATCGAGGCCATGGACACCTCGATCTCGTACAGCCACCAGATCGTCGGCGAGGACAACGCCCTCGGCTGGCTGACCTGCATCCCCGAGCGCTACCTGGCCCAGATGTACTTCAAGTCCCAGGGCGGTCTGCGTAACGTGACCGGCGCCAAGGACTGGGACGACTGGGCCTGACGGTGAGCACACCTGCGAGCACGGCCACCCCCGCCGGCCGGAACCTGCTGCGGGACCGCGACTTCCTGCTGTTCGCGGGCGGCCAGGGCGCCTCGGCGCTCGGCGACGCGCTGAGCAAGACCGCCCTGCCGCTGCTGGTCCTGGCCCTCACCGGCTCAGGACTGCACATGGGCCTCATCGCCATGCTGACGGCGCTGCCCATGATGCTGCTCGGCGTCGCCGCAGGCGCCTGGGCCGACCGTTTCGACCGGCGGCGGATGATGCTCTGGTCGGACGTCGGGCGGGCCGTGCTGGTCGGCGTGGTGCCCGTGGCCGCGGTGCTCGACCTGCCGATGCTGCCGGTGCTGTACGCGATCGCCGTGCCGGTCGGCGTGCTGTACGCCGTCTTCGAGGCGGCCTGCCTGTCCTGTGTGCCGTCTCTGGTGGGCCGCGACCGGCTCGGCGAGGCCAACTCGCTGCTCTCGATCGGCAACGCGCTCGGCTACATCGCGGGACCCGCGCTCGCCGGTGTCCTGGTGACGGGCATCGGCGGGGCGGGCACCTTGGGCGTCGACGCGCTGACCTTCGCGGTGTCGGCGGTCTCCCTGATGCTGATCCGCCGGCCGCTGCAGAGCGCGCGGGAGCACGCGCCCGCGCCGATGCGCCGGCAGGTCATGGAGGGCTTTCGGTTCATCGCCGGGCACCGGCTGCTGCGGGCGGCGCTGCTCTACTGGGCGGCGATCACGTTCTTCACAGCGCCGATCATCATCTGTGCCACGTACTTCATCCGCGAGGATCTCGGCTGGTCGCCCGGCGTGCTGGGGGCGATCATCGCGGTCTACGCCGTCGGCGCGATCGCCGGCGCGGTGCTCGCCTCGCGGATCAAGGAGGCGTCCGTCGCGGTCATGTGCGCGGGCACGGTCCTCGGCAGCGTCGGACTGCTCGTCCTGAGCGGCACCGCGTCGCTGCCGCTGGCGCTCGGCGTCGTCCTGCTCGCGGGCGGCGGGGAGTCGCTCTCCGCGATCCTCTACAGCACCCTGCGCGCCCGGCTCACCCCGGACGAACTCCTCGGCCGCGTGACCACGACCGCCCAGGTCGCCGCGTTCAGTCTGAAACCCCTGTCCGTCCTGGTGGCCGGCATCGCCCTGGAGGCGACCTCCGGCTCCGTGACCCTGGCCGTGATCGCGCTCTCCTGCATCGCGATCAGCGTCGCCTTCGGCGGCCTCAGCCGCCGGCTTCCGACGGCGGCCCCCGAGATCACCCTCCCCCCAACCACGAACACTCCGAACACCCCGACCCTTACACCCCAAGAGGTAGTGCGATGACTGTGACCACCGTGGAGCCCGAGTACGTCGTCGTCGTCAACGACGAGGAGCAGTACTCGATCTGGCGAA
Organism: Streptomyces sp. NPDC015346; assembly: GCF_043078785.1. NCBI lineage: Bacteria > Bacillati > Actinomycetota > Actinomycetes > Kitasatosporales > Streptomycetaceae > Streptomyces > Streptomyces sp. NPDC015346. The sequence continues at coordinate 105,064 of NZ_JBIBTW010000009.1, forward strand.
GCGACCGCGAGCTGCCGGCCGGCTGGGAGGCCGACGGGCCGTCCGGCACCAAGGACGAGTGCCTCGACCACATCGAGACGGTGTGGACCGACATGCGTCCGCGCTGCGTGCGGGGCTGATCGGCCGTCATGACGTTGCTCAGAAGGCTCAGCGCCGGTGACGGGACCAGCCGGATCGTGTGTCTGCCCTACGCGGGCGGCAACGGGACGGTCTACGAGAGCTGGACCGCGTGGCTCCCCTCCGATGTGGAGCTGTGGGCACCCGACCTGCCCGCCCGCGAACAGCGGATGCTCGAAGCGCCCGTGGAGGACATGGAGCTGCTCGTCGCCACCCTGGCCGACGAGCTCGCCGCGGACGGACGGCCGACCAGCCTGTTCGGGCACAGCTTCGGCTCGCTGGTCGCGTTCGAAGTGGCCCGTCGGCTCCAGCGGCGGGCGCTCCCGGTGAACTGCCTGGTCGTCTCCGGGATGCCGGCGCCCCAGGTGCTGCCCGACAGGCGCGCGCCCACGGACACCGAGATCCTGGCGAACCTCCGTTCGCACGGTGTGGCACCGCCGGAGTTCTTCCAGCAGCCGGATCTGCTGGAGCTCGTCATGCCCGGCCTGCGCGCCGACTACCGGATGGCGATGGGCTACCGGTACCGGGACGGCGAGAAGCTCTCGGCGGGTGTGTTCGCCCTGGGAGGCACCGACGACCCCGGTGTGCCGGCCGAAGGGCTGGCGGCCTGGGCGGAGCAGTCCGAGAACGGCTGCCCGACCCGGATGTGGCAGGGCGGACACATGTATCTGCTGAATCACGCCGAGGAAGTCGCCGCATTCGTGATCGGCTGCCACATGCGGTCGATCGGCCGCTCCCTGCAGTCACTGGAAGGATGAACATGGAAACACGCACGATCACGGTCGCCGGCGGCTCGCTCCACACCGCCAGCAGCGGCGCACCGGCCGCCCCCGCCACCGTCATGGTCCACTCGGGCATCGCCCACGGGGAGATGTGGTCCCCACTGCTGCGGGCGCTCGGCGACGAGGTGTTCGGTGTCGCCTACGACTGCCGCTGCTTCGGCCGGTCCACGACGACGCTCGACGGCGAGTTCTCGGACATCGACGATCTCGCGAGCGTGCTCGACGCTTACGGACTGGAGTCCGCCGTCCTGGTGGGCGAGTCACGGGGCGCGCGGCTCGCGATCGACTTCGCGCTGGCCCACCCGGAGCGGGTCGGCGGGCTCTTCCTGCTCGCGCCCGACGTCTCGGGTTTCGACAGCCCGGTCGCGGACGACGAGCGCCCGCTGCTCGACGCGGTCGAGGCGGCCGAGGAAGCCTGGGACGCCGCCGAGACGGCCGACACCGCCCGGACGGTCGAGGAGCTGATCGCGCACGAGGTACGGCTGTTCGTCGACGGACCCGGCCGTGAACCGGAGCCCGCGCGCGCCGCCGTACGCGAGACGGTCGCCGACATGCTGCGGCTCAACTACACGCAGCAGAAGGACACTCCCGGCTTCGTGAAGCCGGAGCCCGCGGCCGGCCGGCTGGCGGAGCTCGGCTGCCCGGTCCGGGTCCTCGTCGGGGACGCGGACACCGCCGGCATGCGGGCCACGGCACAGGAGATCGAGAACGCCTGTCCGCAGGCCTCGCTCGTACGGGTCCCGGACGCCGCGCACGCCCTCACCCTCGAGCACCCGGAGACGGTCGAGCGGGAACTGCGCGCGTGGTTGCGGGAGATCAGGGGCGCGGGGTCATGACCGAGGGGGCAGGCACGGCGGTGAGCCCGCTGAAGTCCGGGGCGGACGAGGGTGTACGGGACGGGGCAGGCGCGCGGTCCGTACGGGACGAGGCCGGCGACGTGCGGTCCGTACGGGACGGGACCGGCGACGCGCGGTCCGGCCTCGACGATGTTTCACGTGAAACACCGCCCCTCGTGGGTGTCGCGAACCGGCCCGGTCTCGGCCGGTTCGCCGTCACCTGGGCGGTCCTTGGCCTGCTCCTGGTCGTCGCCTTCGGCGTCGCGCACTGGGCGACCCGTCCCGCGCCCGACGGCGAGGCCGGCCGTGCCGCCCTCGCCACCACCCAGCGTCTCGAAGACCTGGGCCCGCACGTCGCGGGGAGCCCCCAGGTCGCCGAGGCGCTGGACATCGTCGCCGGCGAACTGGAGACGGTCCCGGGCCTTCAGGTGGAACGGCAGCGCGCCTCTGGCTCGTACCGCTTCCACGACCGCGCCGTCGACTACAGCGTCGAGAACGTGATCGCCCGCCAGCCCGGCGACTCCGACGACGCCCTCCTTGTGAACGTCCACGTCGACTCCGCGATGGAGGGGCCCGGCGCCGCCGACGACGGCGTCAACGTCGGCGCGCTGCTCCAGGCCGCGCGTCAGCTGGCCGGACAGGACCACCACCGCACGGTGATCTACCTGTTCAATGGCGGCGAGGAGGTCGGCCTCACCGGGGCGGACGCGTTCACCCGGCACCCGTGGGCGGCGGACGTCCGCTGGTTCCTGAACCTGGAGGCCGTCGGGTCGGGCGGACTGCCCATCCTGTTCCAGGCGGGCCAGGACGACGGTCGGCTGATCGAGCTCGCGGGCAACACCGAACGGCCCTACGGCTCGGTCCTCGGCCAGTGGCTGTTCCAGGCGGGCCTCATCAACTCCGACACCGACGCCCGGGTGTGGCGCGCCCAGGGCTGGTCCGGCCTCGACTACGCCCTCTTCGAGGACGGCTACCGCTACCACACGCCGAACGACCGGGTCGAGGGGATCGGCGCCGGATCGGCGCAGGCGGTCACCGACCTGACCGTCCGGTTCGCCTCCGACGTGACCGGGTCCGCCGACCTGAACGACCCTCGGCCCGCCCCCTACTACTTCGACGTGCTGTCGCGCTGGTGGGTGACGTTCGACCCGCTGATGACGAAGATCGGCACGCTCGCGCTGCTGCTGGCCCTGGCCGCGCTGTCCTGGCGGGCCTGTCGGGTCTGGGACATTCGGCCCGGCCGGGTGGCCGCCACCGCGGGCGCCGCGCTGCTCGGTCTCCCGGCGGCCGTGCTCACGGGCGTCGTGGTGGGTGCGGCCCAGTCCCTGGCCGGCCCGCACTCCTGGTTCGCGCACCCGTGGCTGGTCCATCTGGTGACGCTGCCCCTCGTCGTCCTCGGCGCGCTGGCCCCCCAGCTGCTCCTCGAGCGCAGGCGCCGCGCCCTGGACGGCACCCGGCGGTCGGCGGCCCGAACCGCCTTGCTTGCCAACGCCTGGGCGGTGGCCCTGCTCGGGGCGCTCACCGCCTGGCTCGGCGTCGGACCCGGCTACCTGCTGTGGGTCGCCTCCGCCCTGCTCGTCGTGTCGATCGCCGGCTTCCTGGTGCTGCCGGGCCACTGGCGTGCGGTGCCGCTGCTCGTGAGCGCGTTCGTGTCGTTCGTGCTGATCGCCCAGTTCACCTGGAACCTGTTCGAGCTGGCGGTCCCGATGATGGGCCGGATGCCGACCGCCATCCCCATGGACGCGGCCCTCGCTGTGGCATCCGTCCTCGTCGCCGTCCCGCTGGCGCTGATCCTGGCGCCGTTCGCCGTGCACGCGGGGCGGCCGCCGCGCCGGTCCGGGCTCGTGCTCGCGGCGTACACCGTCTGCGGACTCCTCGTCGTCGGCCTCACCTCGCCGTACGACAGCGCGCACCCCAAGCTGGTGGAGCTCTTCCAGGAGCAGACCGACGGCGAGGAGGCGCGGATCGTGCTGGAGGGCCGCGACTACCTCACGCCCCAGAAGCTGGGCGTCGTCGACCAGGTCGCACGCGACACCGGGCTGCGGGCCCGCGACGGCGCGCTCACCGCGCGGAAGGTGTCCGTACCGGAGGGGACCGTCTCCTTCGCCACCGCCGGTACGACCGCGCCCGTCCGGATCACCCTCGGCGCGAACCGTGCGGAGCTGATCAGGATCACGGTGACGGGCCCCGGCCTCTCCGTCGGCGGCCGGTCCTTCGACGGCGGCGAGGCGGTCGTCGACGTCGTCGGCCGCTTCGACGGCCACACGGTCACGGTCGCACGCTCCGGTCCGGTCGAGATCCAGGTCGACCAGGTGTTCCTGCGGACCGGGGAGGACGCGAAGAAGGCCCTCGCGGCGCTGCCGGACTGGACGGTGGGCCACGCGCAGACGGTCGTCCAGCGCACCTGGGCGGACCGCCGTTCCTGAACGGGTCCGCTACCGCTGTGGCGCCGACGGAGATGGTACGACCATCGCCCTCGGCGCCGGCGGCGTTCTCAGATTCCTTCTGTCCACGCGGCCGGCAGCCGGTAGGTCAGGTCGGCTTCGACGGTCGCCACATCCATCTGGGCCTTCTGCAGCGAGCCGGAGAAGTCCCAGTTCATCGACTGCCAGCGGGTGAACTGGTCGAGCACCCAGACGCCGGACTGGCGGCTGCCGTTGCCGGACTTGCCGTTCCCGCCGAACGGGAGGTGGGCCTCCGCCCCCGAGGTGGAGTTGTTCACGCTGACCATGCCGGCGCCGATGCCCTGCCGGAAGCGGAACGCGGTGGCCGGGTCGCTGGTCCAGACGGCGGCGGAGAGCCCGTAACCCGGGGTGTTGGCCAGCTCGATCGCCTCGTCGAGCGTCCGGTACGTGGTCACGCCGACGATCGGCCCGAAGGTCTCCTCCAGGAAGATCCGGTCCGTGGGGCGGACCCCGTCCACCAGTACCGGGTGGTAGTACAGGCCGTCCGACGGGTCACCGACGAAGCCCTCCCTGGGCGACTCGGCCGTGATCCTGCCGACCGCGCTCGAACCCAGCACTGTGTGGTGGGCGTCGATCCAGCTCAGCGTGGACTCGTAGGAGCGCGCGAACTTCTCGTCCAGCAGCGGGCCGTAGACGACGCCTTCGGAAGGCTCGCCGACCGGCGCGGAGCGCACCGCCTCGGCGAACCGGCGCACGAACTCGGCGTGCACGTCCTCGTGCGCGATGACGGTGCCCAGCGAGGTGCAGCGCTGGCCCGCCGTGCCGTAGCCGGAGAACAGCGCGGCCTGCACGGCCAGGTCGAGATCCGCGTCGGGCGCGATGACCATCGGGTTCTTGCCGCCGAGCTCCAGACACGGCGTCTGCAGGTGGCGGCCGCACAGCTCACCGATCCGCCGGCCGACCAGCGTCGAGCCGGTGAATCCGACCTTGTCCACCAGGCCGCGGCTCAGTGCGGCCTCCAGCCCCTCGAACGTGGTCTCGCCGTCGGCGTAGACCAGGTTGAGGACTCCGGCCGGCACCCCCGCCCGCCAGGCGAGTTCGGCCAGGGCGCGCGCGGTCGCGGCCGCGTACTCGGCGGGCTTCCACACCACCGCGTTGCCGCACAGCAGGGCCGGGGCCAGGTACCACGACGGCACCGCCACCGGGAAGTTCCCCGCCGTCACGATGACTGCCACCCCGACGGGCATCCGGTAGGTGAACAGCTGCTTGTCGGGCATCTCCGAAGGCACCGTGTGCCCGTACAGTCGCCTGCCCTCGCCGAGGAAGAACTCGCAGGTGTCGATGATCTCCTGGACCTCGCCCAGTGCCTCCGCGTACGTCTTGCCCACCTCGCGGGTGACCAGCCGGGCGAGGCCCTCCTTGTTCGCCTGCACCAGGCGGCCGAAGGCCCCCACGACCTGCCCGCGCACCGGGGCCGGCACCCGCGCCCACTCGCGCTGTGCCTCGCGTGCCGCCGCGCAGGCGGCCTGGAAGGTCTCCGCGTCGGCCGGCCGGACCTCGGTGACGACGTCGCTCAGGCGCGCCGGGTTCCGGGAGGTGTAGGTGACGCCGTCCCCGGCGATCTCCTTGCCGTCGATCACCGAATTCAGCACAGTCGGACCCGCCACCTGGATTTCCTCTCACCATGTCGAATGCGGCCGCGAGTATAGCCCTCGGCACATGTCAGCCGGGGAAGCGGAGGAACTCCGGTGGGACGGCCTCCGTCAGCCAGACGCCGTTGGCGCTGACGTGGAAGACATGGCCGGCCCGGTGCATCGCGCCGGCGTCCACGGCCAGGACGACGGGGCGGCCGCGCCGTGCGCCGACCCGGGTCGCGGTCTCCCGGTCGGGGGAGAGGTGGACGTGGTGGCGGGACATGGGGCGCAGGCCCTCGGTCCGGATCGCGTCCAGGTGGGCGGCGACCGTACCGTGATAGAGGTACGCGGGCGGTTCGGCGACCGGCAGGTCGAGGTCGACCTCGACGGTGTGGCCCTGGCTGGCGCGGATCCGCGTGCCCTCGATCGCGAAGCGTTTCTTGTCGTTGGTGGCGACGGCATGGTCCAGCTCGTCGCGGGTGATCGGGAAGCCGTGCTCGGCCGCCGCGCGCAGGAGCGCGTCGATCTCGGTCCAGCCGTTCGGGTCGAGGACGAGTCCGATCCGCTCGGGCTGATGGCGCAGATGCCTCGCGAGGTACTTCGACACCTTCACGGTGCGTCTGTCGTCCATGGCTCGACCATTCAGTTCGGGCTGAGATGTTTGATCCACAGCGAAGTGTAGTTATCCACAAGGGAAGGGGAGGATCTGTGGACAACAGACGGGTGAAGTGAAGGTGTTTGGGCTACTCAGCCCCTTCCTTCGTGCTTGTCGTCAGAGCGTCCAATGTGCGGGTCTGTACCTCACGTTCGGCCGCCGCCGTGATGAACGCGGCCACGTTCTCCGCGCCGACGAGGCGCTGTACGGCCCGGATCGTGCCGGAGGGCAGGACGACCGGGCGCGGCTCGTCGTCCCGTACCGGAGGAGGATCGGGCGAGAGGTGATGCCGCAGATGGCGGGTGGCGAACAGCCGCATCGCCCGCGCCAGTTCGGCGTCCACCGTCTGTTGGGCCAGGGGTCTGAGTCGGCGCACCATCGTCGCCGCGGCGGCAGCGTCGGCGTCCGTCGGCGGGCGATGCTCCAGGTAGCGGGCGAAGACGTGCTCGGTCGTGAACTCCAGGAAACGGGAGGCGATGTGCTCGACCTGGCCGCGAAGCTCCCGCAGGTGCCCGGAGATCGCCTGGAGCGGGACGCCGGCCGCGTACAACTCGGCCGCCACCGCCAGCTCTTGCGGACTGGGCACAAGGAACTCGTCCTCCCGGCCCGCCACCCGCTCCAGCACACCGAGCTCGATCGCCTCGCGGATCGCGTCCTCGTCCGGCTTGCCGCCGAACGTGGCGTCCAGCTCCTCGCGGGAGATCCGGTCGGCCTCCTCATCCGTCCACGGGCCGTCGACCTCGGCGACCAGACCCAGCACACCGCCAAGGCCGCGCCCCGTGTCCCAGGCCTCCAGCAGTTCCTTGATGGAGGCCAGGGTGTAGCCGCGGTCCAGCAGATCCGCGATCTGCCGCAGCCGCGCCAGATGCGTGTCCCCGTACACATTGGACCTGCCCCGGCGCTCCGGTCGCGGCAGCAGGCCGCGGTCCTGGTAGGCGCGGATCGTGCGGACCGTGGCACCGCTGTGGTGGGCCAGATCCTCGATCCGGTACTCCGCCGGGGACGGCTGCCCGCCCCCGGCCGACTGTGCTGACTGCTCCGACAAACCCGCTCCCACCGCTCCCACCGCCCGCCCCGCCTGTCCGTCCGCCGGCCTCAAGCGCGCCCGGCGTGGCTCCGCTCGATCACGCCGGCGGCTCCAGACGCGCTATCGCGCGCAGGGTCCTCGGGGCGAAGCGTGACATGAAGTGGGCACCGCGCGCCTCGGGGGTGACCGGGACGACGGCCTCGTTGCGGACCACCGCGCGCAGGATCGCGTCCGCGACCTTCTCCGGAGGATAGTTGCGCAGACCGTAGAGCCGGGAGGCCTTCCGCTGCCGGCGCTTCTGCTCCTCCTCGCCGACCCCGGCGAACCGGGCCGTCGCGGTGATGTTGGTGTTCACGATGCCGGGACAGATCGCCGAGACGCCGATGCCCTGACCGGCCAGCTCGGCACGGAGGCACTCGCTCAGCATCAGCACGGCCGCCTTGGACGTGCTGTACGCCGGCAGGGCGCGGGAGGGCTGGAACGCGGCCGCCGAGGCGATGTTGACGATGTGGCCGCCCTGGCCGCGCTCGGCCATCTGCCCGCCGAAGATCCGGCAGCCGTGGATGACGCCCCAGAGATTGACGTCGAGAACCTTCCTCCACTCCTCGCTGGTCGTCTCGAAGAACGAGCCGGTCAGGCCGATGCCCGCGTTGTTGACCAGGACGTCGACCGTCCCGTGGTCGCTCGCCACCTTCGCCGCGAGCTTCTCCATGGCCTGCTCGTCGCTGACGTCGACGGTCTCCCCCCACGCCGCGGGGGCGCCGATGAGCCGGGACATCTCGGCCGTCCGGGCCGCGCCCTCGCCGTCCCGGTCGACGGCGACGATCCGCGCGCCCGCCTCGGCGAACGCGAAGGCGGTGGCCCGTCCTATGCCGCTGGCCGCGCCGGTCACCAGGACCAGCTGGCCGCCGAACCGCTCCGCGTACTCCGGTCGGACCCCGCTCTTCGCCACCGTCCTCGGCGCCTTGGTGGACGGGTCCTCGTTCGCCCGGACGAACTCGCCGATCCAGGCCGCGAGCTGGTCGGGCCGGGTGCGCGGAACCCAGTGCTTGGCCGGCAGGGAACGACGGGTGAGGTCGGGCACCCAGGCGGCGAGGTCGTCGTAGAGCCGCTCGGAGAGGAAGACGTCACCGGTCGGCGTGATCAGCTGCACCGGCGCGTGCGCGTACGCGTCGGCGCGGGGGCGGCCGAGCCGTGCGCGGACGTTGTCCCGGTAGAGCCAGGCGCCGTGCGCCGCGTCATGGGGCAGGGAGGGCGTCGGATAGTCGCCGGCCGGGACCTTCTCGACCCGCTGGAGGATCTTCGGCCACCGCTTGCCGAGCGGGCCGCGCCAGGCCAACTCGGGCAGCACGGGCGTGTGCAGCATGTACACGTACCAGGACTTGGCGCCCTGGCCGAGGAGCTGGCCGATCCGGCGCGGGGTGGGCCGGGCCATGCGCTGCTTGATCCAGTGCCCGAAGTGGTCGAGGGACGGGCCGGACACCGACGTGAACGACGCGATCCGGCCCTCCGTGCGCGGAACGGTCACGAACTCCCACGACTGCACCGAGCCCCAGTCATGACCGACGAGGTGCACGGGCCGACCGGGGGAGACCGCGTCGGCCACCGCCAGGAAGTCGTCCGTCAGCTTCTCCAGGGTGAAGCCGCCGCGCAACGGTGTCGGCGCCGTGGAGCGGCCATGGCCCCGGACGTCGTACAGCACCACATGGAACCGCTCGGCGAGCCGGTGCGCGACCTCCGACCAGACCTCCTTGGAGTCCGGATAGCCGTGCACGAGCACGACGGTCGGCCGGCTCTCGTCGCCCAGCTCGGCCACGCCCAGCTCGATCCCACCCGTACGGACCCAGCGCTCCCGCGCCCCCTTCAGCCCGGCCATCACACGTCCCTCTCGTTCCAGCGCCGCACGTGCGGCAGATCGTCGTCCAGCCAGAACGCGCTCTGTTCGGGGTCCTTCGAGTCGGTGACGACCAGGATCTCCTCGAACTTCGCGCCCGTCCCCCGGAACCCGAGGTGCGGCTCGACCGCCCACAGCCCCGGCCGGGGCGGGTGGTCGGAGAACTTGTACGGCGACCAGAGCGGCGACCAGCCGTCGCGGTGGCCGTGCACGGCGTCGCTCGCCAGCCCCTTCAGCGACTGGGTCCCGAAGCCGAAGAGCGTCGGCGACCAGCGGCGCTCCCTGACCCGGTCGATCTTGTGGGCGATCACGCCGAAGGGATACGCGCGGTGCCGGTTGGCGTACCCCTGGCGGACCATGAGCCGGTCCACGTCCTCGTAGATCTCCCGCAGCGAGCGCCGCTCGCGCACCCGGCTCAGAATCAGCTCGCGGTGCGCCTTGAGATCGGCGAGCAGCTTGTCGTGCAGGGGGTTGAGGCCCAGACAGCCGGAGTAGCCGATGTCCGAGGTGTAGCCCTTGTGGACCGGGGCCATGTCGAGGATGAACGGCATCCCCGCCTCCAGGCGCCGGTTCGTGGGAAAGAACTGGAGCGGGATCTTGAAGTCCACGAAGGCCGTGCGGTCGCCGAACCAGGCGAAGGGCCGGTGGAACCAGTCCCGCACCCCCCGTTCGTACAGCCAGTCCCGCTGCATCTTCGCGGCCTCGCGCTCGGTCACTCCCGGCCTGAGCTGCGCCGCGACCGCTTCCGCGCACTCGTAGGCGAGGCGCTGCACTTCCCTGAACCCCCGCAGGTCCGCGGCCGGTTCGCTCGTCACTGCTGAGGCCCTTGTCATTGCTGAGGCCATGCCACCCCGCCCGTCCGATGTGAGCGTACGCGTGCGCTACGTGTCCGTAACTTGACACTGATGAATGTGACAATGCTCGACGGCTGCGTCAAGGGTCGTGCGTGAGCCTGTGGAAAACGACGGTGCCGAACGACTTTGGTCTCGACTCCCCTACGGGTTCGTACGCCTGGAGTCGGATACGGATCGAGCCGTTGGGCTGACGACCGCTGTGGCGCGCGCCACTACCGTCGAAGCGTGACTGTGATCGCCACCGAAAGCCTCAGCAAGCGGTTCCCCCGGGTGACCGCTCTCGACCGGCTCTCCCTGGACATCGGGCCCGGTGTGACCGGACTGGTGGGTGCCAACGGAGCCGGTAAGTCCACGATGATCAAAATTCTGCTCGGGCTGTCCCCCGCCACGGAGGGCCGGGCCGAGGTGCTCGGCCTGGACGTCTCCACCTCGGGCGCCCAGATCCGCGAGCGGGTCGGCTACATGCCCGAGCACGACTGCCTCCCGCCGGACGTCTCGGCGACCGAGTTCGTCGTCCACATGGCGCGGATGTCGGGCCTGCCCGCCACCGCCGCCCGCGAGCGGACGGCCGACACGCTGCGCCACGTCGGCCTGTACGAGGAGCGGTACCGCCCCATCGGCGGCTACTCCACCGGCATGAAGCAGCGGGTGAAGCTGGCCCAGGCGCTGGTCCACGACCCGCAGCTGGTCCTTCTCGACGAGCCGACCAACGGCCTCGACCCGGTCGGCCGCGACGAGATGCTCGGCCTGATCCGCCGGGTCTGGACCGAATTCGGCATCTCGGTCCTGGTGACCTCCCACCTCCTCGGCGAGCTGGAGCGCACCTGCGACCACGTCGTCGTCATCGACGGCGGCCGGCTGCTGCGCTCCAGCTCCACCAGCGACTTCACCCAGATCACCACGACCCTCGCGGTCGAGGTGACCGACTCCGACACCCACCCCGACGGCACGGCGATACTGCGAGCGGCCCTCGCCGCCGCCGGGGTCACCCTGCACGAGGGCGTCGAGGACGGACTGCCCGGCGCGGGCCACATCCTCCTGGTGGAGGCCGCCGGCGAGGAGACGTACGACCTCGTCCGCGACACCGTCGCCGACCTCGGCCTCGGTCTCGTCCGCATGGAGCAGCGCCGCCACCACATCGCCGAGGTCTTCCGCGCCGATGGCTCCCAGGAACAGCAGCAGGAGGTGCCGACGCGATGAGCTCCCCGACCCAGACCCCCGAGACCACCCGCATCCACAACATCGGGTACCGCAACTACGACGGGCCGCGCCTCGGCCGTGCGTACGCGCGCCGGGCGCTGTTCTCCCAGTCGCTGCGTGGCGCGTACGGACTGGGCCGCAGCGCCAAGTCCAAGGTGCTGCCGATGATCCTCTTCGCGGTGATGTGCGTCCCCGCGCTGATCATCGTCGCCGTGGCGGTCGTCACCAAGGCGCCCAAGCTCGCGATCGAGTACACGCAGTACGCGATCTACCTCCAGCTCGTCATCGCCATCTACCTGGCGGCCCAGGCGCCCCAGTCCGTCTCCCGCGACCTCCGCTTCAGGACGGTGCCGCTGTACTTCTCGCGGCCGATCGAGCGCGTGGACTACGTCCTGGCCAAGTACGGCGCGATGGCCTCGGCGCTCTTCATCCTCACCGCCGTCCCGCTCCTGATCCTCTGGATCGGTTCGCTGCTCGCCAAGCTCGACTTCGCCACCCAGAGCAAGCTCTTCGGCCAGGGACTCGTCTCCGTGGCCCTGCTCTCGCTGCTCTTCGGCGGGATCGGCCTGGTCATGGCGGCGCTCACCCCGCGACGCGGCTTCGGCGTCGCCGCCGTGATCGCCGTGATGGTGATCTCGTACGGCGCGGTCTCCACCCTGCAGGGCATCGCCTACGGCACGGACAACGTCGACGCCATCAAGTGGATGGGCCTCTTCTCGCCGATCACCCTCGTCGACGGCGTGCAGACCGCGTTCCTCGGGGCACCGTCCGCCTTCCCCGGCGGCGCGGCCGCCGCTCCGGGTGCCGGAGCCGGCGCGGTCTACGTGCTGGTCGTCCTCGCGCTCATCGCCGGCTCCTACGGCGTCCTGATGCGCCGCTACCGAAAGGTCGGGCTGTGACCACGATCAACATCGACCACACCTCGCGGTGGTTCGGAAACGTCGTGGCCGTCAACGACGTCACCATGACGATCGGCCCCGGTGTGACCGGCCTCCTCGGCCCCAACGGCGCCGGGAAGTCCACCCTCATCAACATGATGGGCGGCTTCCTCGCCCCCTCCACCGGCACGGTCACCCTCGACGGGCAGCCGATCTGGCGCAACGAGTCCGTCTACCGGCAGATCGGCGTCGTGCCCGAACGGGAGGCGATGTACGACTTCCTCACCGGCCGCGAATTCGTCCTGGCCAACGCCGAGCTCCACGGGCTCGGCGCCAAGGAGGCCCAGGACGCCCTCGCCACGGTCGAGATGGAGTACGCGCAGGACCGGAAGATCGCCACGTACAGCAAGGGCATGCGGCAGCGCGTGAAGATGGCCTCGGCCCTCGTCCACGAGCCGTCCGTGCTCCTGCTCGACGAGCCGTTCAACGGCATGGACCCACGCCAGCGCATGCAGCTGATGGACCTGCTGCGCCGCATGGGATCGGCCGGCCGCACGGTGCTGTTCTCCTCGCACATCCTGGAGGAGGTCGAGCAGCTCGCCTCGCACATCGAGGTGATCGTGGCCGGACGGCACGCCGCCTCCGGTGACTTCCGCAAGATCCGCCGGCTCATGACCGACCGGCCGCACCGCTATCTCGTACGGTCGAGCGACGACCGTGCGCTGGCCGCCGCGCTCATCGCCGACCCGTCCACGGCCGGCATCGAGGTCGACCTGGCGGAGGGCGCGCTGCGCGTTCAGGCGGTCGACTTCGGGCGCTTCACGGAGCTGCTGCCCCAGGTCGCCCGGGCGCAGGGCATCCGCCTGCTGACGGTCTCGCCCTCGGACGAGTCCCTCGAATCGGTCTTCTCGTATCTCGTAGCGGCCTGAAAGGAGCCTGACCGATGTACAACCCCACAGTCGCCCGGCTCACCTACCGGGCCCTGCTCGGCCGCCGACGGGCGCTGATCCTCTTCGCACTCCCCGCGCTGCTGCTCCTGATCGCCGCGGCGGTACGGGCGTTCAACGGCGCGGACGACCAGATCGCGGCCGACGTCCTCGGCGGGTTCGCGCTCGCCACGATGGTGCCGCTGATCGGTGTCATCGCCGGCACGGGCGCGATCGGCCCGGAGATCGACGACGGTTCGATCGTCTATCTGCTGTCCAAGCCGGTGAAGCGCCCGACGATCATCTTCACCAAGCTGATCGTGGCGATCGCCGTGACGATGGTCTTCTCGGCCGTCCCCACGTTCCTCGCGGGCATGATCCTCAACGGCAACGGCCAGCAGGTGGCGGTGGCGTACACCGTCGCGGCGCTGGTCGCCTCCATCGCCTACAGCGCGCTGTTCCTGCTGCTCGGCACGGTCAGCCGCCACGCGGTGGTCATCGGCCTGGTCTACGCCCTGGTCTGGGAGGCCCTCTTCGGCTCCCTGATCTCCGGGGCGAAGACGCTCAGCGTGCAGCAGTGGGCGCTGGCGGTCGCCCAGAAGGTCAGCGGCGAGGGTCTGGTCACCTCGGAGGTCGGCCTGTCGACGGCGCTGGCGCTGCTGATCGGCGTGACGGTCGCCGCGACCTGGTACGCCGGCCAGAAGCTGCGGACGCTGAAGCTGGCGGGCGAGGAGTAGGCCCCCCGGCCACCGGCGGCGGGGCCTGAGGCCCGGGGCGACAGGCGTCGCGGGCCCGGTCGGCCCCGGATTACTGTGGGGGCCGTACGCGGACACGAACCCTCACCACCTTCGGGAGTCAGTCATGTCAGACCGCTTCGACGTCGTCGTACTCGGAGCTGGCCCCGGCGGCTACGTCGCCGCCATCCGCGCCGCCCAGCTGGGCAAGCGGGTCGCGGTCGTCGAAGAGAAGTACTGGGGCGGTGTCTGCCTGAACGTCGGCTGCATCCCCACCAAGGCGCTGCTGCGCAACGCCGAGCTCGCCCACATCTTCAACCACGAGGCCAAGACCTTCGGCATCAAGGTTGACGGCACGGTCTCCTTCGACTACGGCGAGGCGTTCCGCCGCAGCCGCACGGTCGCGGACGGCCGGGTCAAGGGCGTCCACTTCCTGATGAAGAAGAACGGGATCACCGAGTTCGACGGCCGCGGCACCTTCGTCGACGCGAACACCCTCCAGGTGGCCAAGGCCGACGGCACCTCGCAGACGATCACCTTCGACAACTGCGTCATCGCCACCGGCGCCACCCCCCGCCTGCTCCCCGGCACGGCCCGCAGCGAGCGCGTGGTGACCTTCGAGGAGCAGATCGTCGCCGAGGACGTCCCGCAGTCGATCATCATCGCCGGTGCCGGCGCGATCGGCATCGAGTTCGCGTACGTCCTGCACAACTACGGCGTGAAGGTCACCATCGTCGAGTTCCTCGACCGGATCGCGCCGCTGGAGGACGCGGACGTCTCCAAGGAGCTGGCCAAGCAGTACCGCAAGCTCGGCATCGACGTCCTGACCTCCACCCGCGTCGAGACGATCGACGAGTCCGGCCCGCAGGTCCGCGTCACGGTCACCGGCAAGGACGGCGCGCAGAAGGTGCTGGAGGCCGACAAGGTCCTTCAGGCCATCGGCTTCGCGCCGAACGTCACGGGCTACGGCCTGGAGAACACCGGTGTCGCGCTGACCGAGCGCGGCGCGATCGAGGTCGACGGCCGCTGCCGCACCAGCGTGCCGCACATCTACGCCATCGGTGACGTCACCGCGAAGCTGATGCTCGCGCACACCGCCGAGTCCATGGGTGTCGTCGCCTCCGAGACGATCGCGGGCGCCGAGACCATGGAGCTCGACTACCCGATGATCCCGCGCGCCACCTACTGCCAACCGCAGATCGCCAGCTTCGGCTGGACCGAGGCGCAGGCGCGGGAGAAGGGCTTCGACGTCAAGGTCGCCAAGTTCCCGTTCACGGCGAACGGCAAGGCGCACGGCCTCGGCGACTCGACCGGCTTCGTGAAGATCATCAGCGATGCGAAGTACGGCGAGATCATCGGCGCCCACCTGATCGGTCCCGACGTCACCGAGCTGCTGCCCGAGCTGACGCTGGCCCAGCAGTGGGACCTGACCGTCCACGAGGTGGCGCGGAACGTCCACGCCCACCCGACGCTGGGCGAGGCCGTGAAGGAAGCGATCCACGGCCTTGCCGGACACATGATCAATTTCTAGTCGAGCCCTCGCCGCCGGGTGGCGAACCGTCCCGACCGACCGATCAGGTCGGGGGGCGTTCGTCACCCGGTACGCATGTCCGGCCGCTCGTCGGAAAACCGTTGGTCCCCGAACCTCCGTCGCCCGCACAATAGTTCGGCGGGGAAGGGTCTGCGGAGTCACGAGACCGGGGAGGAGCGCGACGTCGACCGACACCGGTTCGAGCCGGAGTCGGAGTCCGTCGAGCTTCCCGCAGGGCGGCGCATCCAGGGGGTGTCCCTCGGCGCCGCTGGGGCGGCCGCTTCGAGCGCGCGGATTCTCCGCGCGGGCCGCCCCACCTCCGCGGGATCGGCCGGGTCAGGAGTGCTGCGCGAGCAGACGCTCCAGTACGACCGCGATGCCGTCCTCCTCGTTCGAGGCCGTCACCTCGTCCGCGACCGCCTTCAGCTCGTCGTGGGCGTTCGCCATCGCCACGCCCCGCGCCGCCCAGCCGAACATCGGGATGTCGTTGGGCATGTCACCGAAGGCGATCGTCTCCGCCGCCTTCACCCCCAGCCGGCGCGCCGCGAGCGACAGGCCGGTCGCCTTGCTCAGACCGAGCGGCAGGATCTCCACGACCCCGGCGCCCGCCATGACGATGTCCACCAGGCTGCCGACCGTCGCGCGGGCGACCCGCGCCAGCTCGTCGTCCGAGAGCGTCGGGTGCTGGATGTACACCTTGTTGAGCGGGGCCGACCAGAGCTCCGCCGGGTCCTCGAAGGCGCGCACCGGCAGGGGCCCCTCCAGGACGCGGTAGTCCGCGCCCACCAGGACCTCGCCGTCGAGACCGTCCCGGCTGGCGGCGAGCGCCAGTGGGCCGACCTCCGCCTCGATCTTCGACAGCGCCAGACCGGCCAGCTGCCGGTCGAGCGTCACCGAGGTGAGGAGACGGTGCTCGCCCGCGTGGTAGACCTGCGCGCCCTGACCGCACACCGCGAGCCCGTCGTACCCGAGGTCGTCGAGGATGTGCCGCGTCCAGGGCACGGCCCGGCCGGTGACGACGATGTGCGCCGCCCCCGCCGCCACCACGGCGGCGAGAGCGTCACGCGTCCGGTCCGAGACCGACTCGTCGGCCCGCAGCAGCGTGCCGTCGAGATCGGTCGCGACGAGCCGGTAGGGGAAGGAGGTCACTTGGGGATCGGCTCCAGGAGCTCACGGCCGCCGAGGTACGGCCGCAGCACCTCCGGCACCCGCACCGATCCGTCCGCCAGCTGGTGGTTCTCGAGGATCGCCACGATCGTGCGCGGTACGGCGCACAGCGTGCCGTTCAGCGTCGCCAGCGGCTGGACGACCTTCTTGCCGTCGCGGTCGTCCCGCATCCGGACCGACAGCCGCCGCGCCTGGAAGCCGTCGCAGTTCGACGCCGAAGTCAGCTCGCGGTACTTGCCCTGCGTCGGGATCCACGCCTCGCAGTCGAACTTCCGCGAGGCCGAGGAGCCGAGGTCGCCGGTGGCCACGTCGATGACCTGGAAGGGCAGCTCGAGGCTGGTCAGCCACTGCTTCTCCCACTCGAGGAGCCGCCTGTGCTCGTTCTCGGCGTCCTCCGGCGCGACGTACGAGAACATCTCGACCTTGTCGAACTGGTGGACCCGGAAGATGCCCCGGGTGTCCTTGCCGTACGTGCCCGCCTCGCGGCGGAAGCAGGGCGAGAAGCCGGCGTAGCGCAGCGGCAGCTTGTCCGCGTCGATGATCTCGTCCATGTGGTACGCGGCGAGGGGCACCTCGGACGTACCGACGAGGTAGAAGTCGTCCTTCTCCAGGTGGTACACGTTCTCCGCGGCCTGGCCGAGGAAACCGGTGCCCTCCATGGCGCGCGGGCGGACCAGCGCCGGCGTCAGCATCGGGATGAACCCGGCCTCCGTCGCCTGTGCGATCGCCGCGTTGACGAGGGCGAGCTCCAGCAGCGCGCCGACGCCCGTCAGGTAGTAGAAGCGCGAGCCGGAGACCTTGGCGCCGCGCTCGACGTCGATGGCGCCCAGCGCCTCGCCCAGCTCCAGGTGGTCCTTGGGCTCGAAGCCCTCGGCCGCGAAGTCGCGGACGGTGCCGTGCGTCTCCAGGACGACGAAGTCCTCCTCGCCGCCGACCGGCACGTCCGCGTGGACGATGTTGCCGAGCTGGAGCAGGAGGGCGCGCGCGGTCTCGTCGGCCTCGTTCTGCTCGGCCTCGGCGGTCTTGACGTCGGACTTGAGCTGCTCGGCCCGCCGCAGGAGCTCGGCGCGCTCCTCGGGGGTGGCCTTGGAGATCAGCTTGCCGAGCGTCTTCTGCTCGGAACGGAGCTCGTCGAAGCGGACGCCGGACGACCTGCGCCGCTCATCGGCGGAGAGCAGGGCGTCGACGAGCGCGACGTCCTCTCCACGGGCGCGCTGGGAGGCGC
The DNA here is from genome assembly GCF_043078785.1 of Streptomyces sp. NPDC015346. NCBI lineage: Bacteria > Bacillati > Actinomycetota > Actinomycetes > Kitasatosporales > Streptomycetaceae > Streptomyces > Streptomyces sp. NPDC015346. The sequence goes on from NZ_JBIBTW010000009.1 coordinate 122,929, forward strand.
GAACACGGTCGGGGTCCTCACGGAGCAGGCGAAGGTCAATCACCCCACCAGGCTACCGGTGTGGGCTCGCGGCCCCCCACCCGATATCGGCTTGCGTGTCGCTTTGCCCGAATTAGGGGAGTTGAGACAGGATTGGGGCGAGAGCGAGCCCCGGCTGGTAAACAGCCTCCCCATTCGTCAATAAATGACTCATCCGCCCCCTGAACGGGGCGGATCGACCTGTGCGGCTTGACCGAACCCGCTTGTGGATCACGGCACTTCTCCACAGGAGAGCGCGGATCCGTCGGGTTATCCACAGGCTGTGCGGAAGTTCTGTGGATTCCGGAGAAGATCGTCCGGAATGGGGCGCGTCGGCCTCGGAATTCTCCGATCAAACCTCCCTCAGACACTCATTCGGGTGGGAATTCCTCGCCCTAAAGAGTTGATCAAGGGAATTGAGGTGACACAGCCCGCCCTGCGTCATGTGGACGGATGGGGGGTGGCTAGGGCGATTTGTCGACTGTGTCGGCATGCGGTGTCGACTTGTCCCCAGGTCGAGAGGTCAGCCTGTGGATAACTTCTGTGGGTAACCGAAAAGTATGCAGGTAGGACTAGTGGTTCACACCTGTGGACGACCGCGCCCGCCAGAGGGAGCGGTCGGGCACTCTCGGGTCAGGCCCGACCGTCCTGGGCCCTCGCCAGCCAATCGGAGGCCGCCATGAACTCCTCGTCCGACGTCCCGCGCCGCAGCGCTCGGACGTCCTGCACCGCCACGCCCGCCCTCGGGTACGACCCGAGGAACCGCACCTTGGGGCAGATCCGCTTCAGCCCCATCAGCGCCTCGCCCACGCGCCGGTCCGCGATATGGCCCTCGGCGTCCACGGCGAAGCAGTAGTTGCCGATGCCCGCGCCCGTCGGGCGGGACTGGATCAGCATCAGGTTGACCCCGCGCACCGCGAACTCCTGGAGGAGTTCGAGGAGGGCGCCCGGGTGGTCGTCGCCCAGCCACAGCACCACGGAGGTCTTGTCCGCCCCCGTCGGCGCCGCAGGCCGGGCCGGCCGGCCCACCAGGACGAAGCGCGTCTCGGCGTTCTCCGCGTCGTGGATCTCGGTTTCCAGGGCCTCCAGGCCGTAGGTCACCGCCGCGAACTCGCCCGCGAAGGCCGCGTCGAAGCGGCCCTCCTGCACGAGCCGCGCCCCGTCCGCGTTCGACGCGGCCGACTCCCACAGGGCGTCGGGCAGGTGGGCACTGAGCCAGTTCCGCACCTGCGGCTGGGCCACCGGGTGACCGGTGACCGTCTTGATCTCGGACAGCTTCGTCCCGGGCCGCACGAGCAGCGCGAAGGCGATGGGGAGGACCACCTCGCGGTAGATCATCAGCGGCTCGCCGGAGGCCAGCTCGTCCAGGGTGGCGGTGACCCCGCCCTCCACCGAGTTCTCGATCGGTACGAGAGCGGCCGCGGCCTGCCCGTTGCGTACGGCGTCCAGGGCGGCCGGGACCGAGACCATCGGGACCAGCTCGCGCGTCGCGGCCTCGGGCAGCGTACGCAGCGCGGCCTCCGTGAAGGTGCCTTCGGGACCGAGATACGTATACCGGGTGGCTGACATACGGTCACCCTAATAGGCGCCCGAGCCGTCGGCCCCCCGCCCGGACGGGCTCATGACTCCAGGAGCCGCTGACCCACGTATTCGCCCTCGGCCGCCCCACCCGGGACGGCGAAGAGACCGCTCGCCTCGTGCCGGACGAAAGCCGACAGCGCGTCCCCCCGGTCGAGCTTGCGCTGCACCGGTACGAAGCCGCGCAGCGGATCGGCCTGCCAGCAGATGAAGAGAAGCCCGGCGTCGGGAGTCCCGTCCGGGGCGATCCCGTCGTGGAAGGAGAACGGCCGCCGCAGCATCGCCGCTCCGCCGTTCTGTTCGGGGGCGGAGATACGGGAGTGGGCGTTGTCCGGGATGACGAGCTTGCCGTCCGGTCCGACCTTGTTCAGGTCGAGCTCGGTCGTCTCCGTCCCGCCGGTCAGCGGCGCCCCGTCCGACTTCCGCCGGCCGATGACCTTCTCCTGCCGGTCCAGCGGCAGCTTCTCCCAGTCGTCGAGGAGCATCCGGATCCGGCGTACGACGGCGTAGGAGCCCCCCGCCATCCACTCCTGCGCGCCCGAGGCCTCCGCCGGTACGAAGATCCGCCGGTCGAAGTCGGGATCGGTCGGCTTCGGGTTGCCGGTCCCGTCCACCTGCCCCATGAGGTTCCGCGCGGTCATGGGGCGCGCGGTCGCGCCCGCCGACCGGTTGAAGCCGTTCATCTGCCAGCGGACCTTCGCGGCCGAGCCGGCGTCCTTCTGCAGCGCGCGCAGCGCGTGGAAGGCGACCAGCGCGTCGTCCGCGCCGATCTGCACCCACAGATCGCCCTCGGAGCGCTTCGGGTCCAGCGCGTCGGCGGAGAAGGCGGGCAGCGGGTCGAGCTGCGTCGGGCGGCGCGCGGTCAGGCCCGTACGGCCGAAGAAGGAGTGGCCGAAGCCGAAGGTGACCGTCAGCGAGGAGGGGCCGGCGTCCAGGGCGATACCGGTGTCGTCGGTGGCGGGCTCGCCCGCCATCAGCGCCTTCGCCGTGGCCGACCAGCGGCGCAGCAGCGCGGCGGCCTCCTTGCGACCGGCGCCGGGCGCCAGGTCGAAGGCGATCAGATGGCCCCGGGACTGAAGCGGAGTGGTGATCCCCGCTTGATGTTTCCCGTGAAACATCGCCTCCGTCGCACCGACGGTCGTCAGCGCCGGGACATCGGAGGCCGTGGAGTCGGGGCCGGAGACCGCCGCGTACACGCCGGCGCCACCGGCCGCGCCGAGCGCGAGTCCGGCGGCGCCCGCCGCGCCGACGGTGCCGAGCAGGCGCCGCCGGGAGAGTTCGAGGTTGTCGTCGTCAGGCACGCGGGTCAGCCGATCTTCACGTTCTTGTCGATGGTGGTCTGGTCGATGTCGGAGGTACGGACGGTCACCTGGATCTGCCATGTGCCGGGCATCGGGATCTGGACGCCGCTCGCGCTCCAGTGTCCGGTCTGGATCCGGTCGGGCACGACCGGCAGCGGGCCGACGTCCTTCTCCTTCAGGGTGAAGGCGACCTTGATCTCGGGGACGTCGAGCGGGCGCCCGTTGGGCCGGTCCACGTAGAGGTGGAGCGCGTTGGCGCCGGTACGGCCGGGGTCGAGGCTGAGCCGTACCGTTCCCTTGCCGTCCACGCCTCCGGTGTCGAAGGGCAGCCGGATGTCGACGGGCCGCTCGGGGACGGCGGTCGAGCCGGACACCGACGAGGAACGGCCCGCCTCCTCCTCCGTGCGCCCGGGTTCGGTCGACGTCAGTACGGTCGTCACGGCCAGGAGCACCGCGGCGACGACGGCCTCGGTGAGCACGGAGCGGCGCAGGCCGGTCCGTTCCGGGTCGGCGTCCCGGTCGCGCTTCTTCCGCGCGGTCGCGACGGCGGCCCGCTGCCGGGCGAGCTGAGCGGCCCGCTCGGGATCGACGGTTTCGCCGGCTTCGGCGGTTGCGGCGGCTTTGACGGCTTCGGCGGTTTCGGTGGCCTGCTCCTCGGCGCCCGCCCCGGTGCTCTCGCCCGCCTCGCCCGGCTCGTCCGCCTTCGCCTTCGTCTCGGTCTCCGCCTCTGCCTCCGTCGGTGCGGCGAGGCGTCGCGTCCACCGCCGGGAGATCCACGCGATCCCGACCAGCACGGCCACCAGCCCGACCTTGACCAGCAGCAGCTGCCCGTACGCCGTGCCCGTGAGGGCGGACCAGGAGCCGACCTGGCGCCAGGACTGGTAGAGCCCGGTGGCCGCCAGGACGACGACCGACCCGAAAGCGATCTTCGAGAACCGCTCGACCGCGGCCCCCTCGATGCCCGGCGCGCGGTACAGCGCGACGAGCAGCGTCGTCAGACCGCCCAGCCAGGCCGCCACCGCGAGGAGATGGAGGATGTCGACGGGCATCGCGATCCCCGGCTGGAGACCGGTCGAGGCGTGCTCGGCGAGCGCCCAGGTGCCCGCGATGCCGGCGGCCACGACCGTGCCGCCGATCGCGAGCCCGAAGGTGAGGTCCTTCTTCTCCTTCTCGTCCGTCCGCCGGGTGTACGCACCGAAGAGCACGGCGACGAACAGCGCCGCCGCGCCCAGCAGCATGAGCCGGGAGATCAGCGCGGCGCCCGTCTTGGTCTCCAGGACGGCCTTGAGTCCGCCCAGGTCGAACGCGTCGGCCAGTTCGCCGGAGCCGGTGTACGGGTTGCGCAGCAGCAGCATGACGAGCGTGGCCGCGGTCAGGGTCAGCCAGCCGCGGACCACGAACCGCTGCACGGGCCGGACGCCGGCGCCGCGCGGCCAGCAGGCGAGGACGAACGCGCCGCCGCCGACGAGGACGGCGAACCCGGCGTACGAGAGGTAGCGGGCGATCCCGTACAGCGTGCCGACGAGTCCGCCGCCCGGCTCCTGGTCCGGGAGGGCGACGGAGGTCCGGGAGGGGGCGCCGATGGAGAAGGTGAAGGCGCCCGCGATGGGGTGGCTGTCGGCGGAGACGGTCTGCCAGGCCACCGTGTAGGTGCCCTCCGGCAGGCCGGAGCGGAGGCCGACCCCGTACCGGACGATCGATCCACTGCACAGGTCGCGGATCTCCCCGGTGTCCACCCGCTTCCCCGCCGGGTCGAGGACCCGGATCGAGTCGGCGCTCATGGCGACCTGCTCGGAGAAGGTGAGGTTGACGTCCTTGGGGGCGGTGGCGACCACCGCCCCGTCCTTGGGGTCGCTGCCGGTGAGCGCGGCGTGCGCGGAGGCGGGTGCGGCGCCGGCGAGCAGCGTGCCCAGGAGTGCGGCCGTGACGAGCAGCAGCCGGGTCAGGGCGGTCCCGAGGCGCGGGGCGGTGGCTGGCATAGGTGTGTCAGTCCCTCAGGGAGCTCAGTGCTGCTTCGGGTTGTGGGTGGCGGCTTCGACGGGAAGCTCGACCGCGATCGGGTCGGCCTTCTCGAAGTGGAGCTCGATGTCGACCTTCTCCCCCTGCTTGGGCTGCTTCTTGAGCTCCATGAACATGATGTGGTTGCCGCCGCGCTCCAGCTTCAGCTCGCCGTGGGCGGGGATGTCGAAGGACTTCACCTCCCGCATCTTCTGGTCCTTCGTCTCGTGGATCGTCACGTCGTCCGAGAGGGAGCTGGTGACGGAGAGGAGCTTGTCCGCCGCGTCGCCGTCGTTCGTGATCGTCAGAAAGCCCCCCGCCATGTCCGTCGCGGGCTGCGGCATGAAGGCGCCGCTGATCTTCAGTCGCGGCTTGCCGGCGGAGCTGTGGGAGTTGTCGGAGCTGCCGGTGCTGCCGGAGCTGTCGGACGAGCACCCGGTCAGCGCGAGCCCGGCGGCCAGAGCCACGGCGGCGAACAGAGTGGTGGTACGGCGGGTCACGGGTTCTCCCCCTTGATGATCTTCGGCAGGTCCTTGGCGTAGTCGTCGACGGTCGTGTCCTCGCCGTACAGGACGTAGCCCTGGTCGGTCGTGGGCGAGAACGCGATCACCTGGGCTCCGTGCATGGAGACGACCGAGCCGTCCTTCTCCTTCTTCGGCGGGTCGATGCCGATGCCGAGCTGGCGGGCACCCGCCTGAATCGCGGAGAAGTCGCCGGTGAGACCGGTGAAGGAGGGGTCGCCGGCGGCCGGCAGCCACTTGGCCAGTTCGGCCGAGGTGTCCCGCTCGGGGTCGGTGGTGACGAAGACGACCTGGAGCTTCTCCTGGTCCGCCTTGGGGAGCTGCTTCTTGGCGATGGCGATGTTGCTCATCGTCAGCGGGCAGACGTCGGGGCAGTGCGTGTAGCCGAAGTAGATCAGCGTCGGCTTGCCCTTGGTCCGCTCGCGGAGGTCGAACTTCTGGCCCTTGGTGTCGGTGAGGACGAGGTCGGGCTTGGTGAAGGGGCGGTCGAGGACGGTCGCCGCCTTGGTGGAGTCGGCCTCCATGGAGACCTCGGCGACCGGTCCGTTCGCGGAGCCCGTGGACGTGCCGTCGCCGCCGGTGAGGCCGATGACGGTCGTCACCGCGATGGCGGCGATGACCACGACGGTGGCGGCGATCAGCGGAGCGCGTCGGCTCGGCCGGGACTGCTCGCGTGACTGCTCACGGGACTGCTCGTCGTTCTTCTGGACAGACATGGTGATCTTTCTTGAGGTGGTTCGGGCCGGGCCGGGCCGGTTTCCGGGTGGGCCGGTTTCAGGGCCGGGCCGGGCTGTCAGGCGGAGCGGCGGCGTCCGGCCAGCACGCCGAAGGCGACACCCGCGACGCCCACGAGGATGCCGACGATGCCCAGCACGCGCGCGGTGGTGTCACTGGCGCCGGAGTCGGAGTCGGAGTCGGAGTCGGAGTCGGAGCCGGCGGCCTCGGTGTGGGAGTGCCCCTTCTCCTCCTTCAGGTCCTCCTCCTGGCCCGCCTTCTCGTCCGTCTTCGTGGCGCCGCCACCGTGGTGGTCATCGGTCGCCGCCGACAGCTTCAGCACGGGGGCGGGGTTCTGCGGCTCGGCCGCGCCCTCCTTGGTCTCCTCGATCCAGCGGACGACCTCGTTGTTGTCGTACGTCTGGATGGCCTTGAGGACGAGCTGATCGGTGTCCTCGGGCAGCCGGCCGAGGGAGAGCGGGAACTGCTGGAACTGCCCCGGGCCGATCTTCGAACCGTCGGCGGTCCAGGTGACCTTGGAGACGGCCTCGTTGATCTTCTTGCCGTGCAGCTCCAGGGGCTTGGCGAGCTTGGCCTTGGTGACCTCGGACTTCCAGCCCGGGACCGGCTGCGGCATCACGGAGGCGAGCGGGTGGTCGGTCGGGAAGTTGATCTCGACCTTGACGGTGGAGGCGTTGTCGCGCTCGTTGGGGACCTTGACGTTGACGGTCGCGTAGCCGCCCTTCGCGGCCTCGCCCTGCGGCTGCACGCTGACGTGCGCGAAGGCGGTGCCGGAGAGCAGCACGACGGAGGAGAGGGCGATGCCGCCGACGACGGCGATACGGGAAACGTTCATGGTGAAGACACTCCAGCTCGGGAGAGAAGGTGGGAGATCCGGCACGCCGACGGTGGCAAGGACACGGGGTCACGGGCTCCCGAGCGGGCCCACGAGCAGGACCAGAACCAGGAGCGGGACCCCGAGCGGGACCACGAGCGTGCGGACGACCGCGGACCCGCTCCCTGTGAGCGGTCCGCGTCAGGCGGCGAGTACGCAGCCGGCGGCCGGCGGGCCGCGCCGGATCACGGTGTGCTGGAGAGCTTCCGCACCAGGGGGTACGGGAATGTCGGCCGCGGCCGGTGGAAGGCGGCGCGGGCCGGCCGCCGGAACTCCGGGGAGACCGGCGAGGAGCGCCCGTACGAGAGTGAGCGCCGCGCGCAGCGAGCGGACGAGCGCGGCCTCCGCGAGCCCGGTCGCGCCCTGAGCGGAGAGCCGCGCCGAGAGCCGTACGAGCCGGCCGAGGGCGAGGTCGCCGCGGCGCAGCAGCCAGCCGGTGACGAGCGCGGCGAGCAGGTGCCCGAGCAGCATGGGCAGGTCGGGCACGAGGCCCGCGCTCTGCGGAGCCGCCGTCAGGGCGTGCGCGTGGCCGTGGGCCTGGGCGGCGGCGTCGGCGGGGTCGAGGCCCGCGTCGGTGATGATCCGGGTCGCGTCGGCGGGGCTGATCGCCGCGGCGCCCGCGCCGCAGACCAGCTTGGCGGCCATCCGGATCAGTGCCTCGTCGGCCTCATGGCCCAGCCCCGCGCGCCCGGCGCCCGGGGAGCTTGCCGCGAGCGAGCGCTGCCCCAGACCGAACAGGGCGTGCAGTCCGAGCTGTCCGACGGCCAGCGCGCCGGCGATGACGGTCAGCGAGCGGTCCCGCCCCGCGAAGAGCACGGTGATGGCGAAGATTCCGAGGAAGCCTGCCACCAGCGTCCACAGCGCGACGCCGGCGCACGCGGCGAGGGCGTGGCCCAGCGCGGACAGCACGACGCAGACCGCGGTGAACACCGCGGCCCTCAGCAGGCGTGGCGCGAGCGCGGGGGCAGACATGGCGGGGCCATCATCGCACCAGGCCTGTCGTCGCCGTGAGGCAGGTCCGGAAGATCACCTTTGGTGGCTTCGGGTGGACATACACCGGCGTGCGGCGCCGGTGCATCCGCCGAACGAGCGCTCTTGTCCCGGCGAGGGGCTTACGGTCCGCTCCGCGCGGCAATACGTATCGGTATGTCGAGCCGCAGCCAGGAGGCTGGAGCATGAGCATCTGGTGGTCTCTCCATTTGCGGCGCGAAGCTGCGAGTGTTCCTCTCGCCCGGCGGCTGCTCCTCGGCACGATGGAGACGGCTGGTGTCGATCCGGACGTGTCCTTCGAGCTGTCGGTCGCCCTGACCGAGGCCTGTGCCAACGCCGTCGAGCACGGCGGCGACCTGAGTGACGGCGAGGCCTCGGAGGCGTACCGCGTCACCGCCTACCTGGACGGCGAGACCTGCCGTATCGAGGTGGCCGACTCGGGCCCCGGCTTTCCCGTCTCTTTGGGCACCGGCGTTTCCAGGGCGGCTCCCACGGTGCGGCGGGCCGCTCCCGACGCCGAGCACGGGCGGGGGCTGCGGCTCATCGAAGAGCTGGCGGATCACGTCCAGTTCGGCAACAGAACGGGTCGGGGCGGTGCCGTCGTCAGCTTCGACAAGATCGTGAAGTGGCGGACGGACGCGCCTCCGACGCCCTGGGGCGTGGGCGGACCTCCTCTTGCGCTGACCTGACGGCCTGTACGCGGGTACATGAAGGGCCCCCGCCGATACGCGTCGGCGGGGGCCCTCCCGGTTCGGTCACCCTTGTCGTACGGAGGGTTCGGAGGTCAGCCCTTCAGGCCGGCCATCCAGGCCTCGACCTCGTCCGCGCGGCGCGGCAGCGAGTCCGAGAGGTTCCGGTTGCCGTCCTCCGTGACGAGGATGTCGTCCTCGATCCGGACGCCGATGCCCCGGTACTCCTCCGGCACGGTCAGGTCGTCGGCCTGGAAGTACAGACCCGGCTCGACGGTCAGGCACATGCCCGGCTCCAGCGTCGTGTCGACGTACGCCTCGGTGCGCGCGGCGGCGCAGTCGTGGACGTCCATGCCGAGCATGTGGCCGGTGCCGTGCAGGGTCCAGCGGCGCTGGAGGCCGAGCTCCAGGACGCGCTCGACCGGACCCTCGATCAGGCCCCACTCGACGAGCTTCTCGGCGAGCACGCGCTGGGCGGCGTCGTGGAAGTCGCGGTAGGCGGCGCCGGGCTTCACCGCGGCGATGCCGGCCTCCTGCGCCTCGTAGACGGCGTCGTAGATCTTGCGCTGGAGCTCGGTGTACCGGCCGTTGATCGGCAGGGTGCGGGTCACGTCGGCGGTGTAGAGCTCGTTGGTCTCCACGCCGGCGTCGAGCAGCAGCAGGTCGCCGGAGCGGACCGGGCCGTCGTTGCGCACCCAGTGCAGGGTGGTGGCGTGCGGGCCCGCGGCGCAGATCGAGCCGTAGCCGATGTCGTTGCCCTCGACGCGGGCGCGCAGGAAGAAGGTGCCCTCGATGTAGCGCTCGCTGGTCGCCTCGGCCTTGTCGAGGACCTTGACGACGTCCTCGAAGCCGCGGGCGGTGGCGTCGCAGGCCTTCTGGAGCTCGGAGACCTCGAAGTCGTCCTTGATCAGGCGTGCCTCGGAGAGGTACACGCGCAGTTCCTCGTCGCGCTCGGCGGTGACCTTGTCGGTCAGCGCCGCCTCGACGCCGGCGTCGTGCCCGCGCACGTTGCGCACCGGACCGGTCGCCTCCTTGAGGGCGCCGGCCAGTTCGCGGACGTCCTTGGCGGGGATGCCGAGCAGCTGCTCGGCCTCGGCCAGGGAGTGCCGGCGGCCGACCCACAGCTCGCCCTGGCCGTCGAGCCAGAACTCGCCGTTCGCACGGTTGGAGCGGGGCAGGAGGTAGACGGTCGCCTGGTGGCCGCCGCCCTTGACCGGCTCCAGGACGAGCACGCCGTCCTGCGTCTGGTCACCGGTGAGGTAGACGTACTCGGTGGAGGCGCGGAAGCTGTACTCGGTGTCGTTCGAGCGGGTCTTCAGGTTGCCCGCGGGGATGACCAGACGCTCGCCCGGGAAGCGCGCGGACAGCGCGGCGCGGCGGGCGGCGGTGTGCTCGGCCTGCGCGATCGGCGCGAGACCCGTCAGCTCGGTGTCGGCCCAGCCCGACTTCATGTTCTCGGCGAGCTCGTCGGAGACGCCCTGGTACAGGCCGTTCTTGCGCTGCTTGATCGGCTCTTCAGTCTCTTCCGGGGTCTCCGGCGTGAGCTCTTCGGCCACGGGTCTGCCTCCTCTTGGTACGACACTGAACCCCCACCATCGTACGGTCGTACGGAAGGGGGCCCAGGGCCGTAAGACCCATTACCGCTGAGTCACCTGCCGGTCGTGCCGAGTCACGTACCGCTCACTCGAAACGGGCGGCGGGTCACTCGAAACGGACGGCGAGTCACTCGAATCGGGCGGCGAGTAGGACCACGTCCTCCCCGTCCCGGGGCGTGTCGAGGTCGTCGGGCAGCATCGTCCGCAGGACGTGGTCGGCGATGGCGCCCGGGTCGTGGCGGTCTGCCTTCGGCACGCTCGCGGCGGCCGCGTGCAGCCGTGCGAAGGCCCGGTCCATGGGGTCACCGGTCCGGCGCAGCAGCCCGTCGGTGTAGAGCAGCACCGTTTCTCCGGGCCCGGGAGCGATCTCGATGCTGGGCGCCTCCCAGCAGGCGAGCATCCCGAGGGGGGCCGAGAGGGACGTCTCGACGAACTCGGTGCGGTGGTCGCCGATGATCAGCGGCGGGGTGTGCCCGGCTCCGGCGAGGACGATCCTGCGCTGCTTCGGCTCGGAGTAGGCGAAAAGCGCGGTCGCCGAGCGGGCGGGTTCGGTCAGCCGGAGGAGGAGTTCCAGGTCGGACAGGACGGCGACGGGGTCCTCGCCCTCCATGACGGCGTACGCCCGCAGGGAGGCGCGCAGCCGGCCCATGGCGGCGAGGGCGCTCGGCCCGCTGCCGGTCACCGAGCCGACGGCGAGCCCGAGGGCGCCCTCGGGCAGCGGCAGCGCGTCGTACCAGTCGCCGCCGCCGTGGGGTCCGGTGCGGTGGCGGGCGGCGAGCTGGACGCCGGGGACGCGGGGGAGGCGGCTGGGCAGCAACTCCTCGGCGACGGTGGCCACCCGGACGCGGGCGCGCTCCAGTTCCAGGAGGCGGGCGAGGTGTTCGGTGGCGTACCGGCCGTAGAGGCCGACGAGATCGCGCTGGCGCTCGACGGGTTCGGCGGGCTCGTCGTACAGCCAGACGACGGCGCCGAGCTTCCCGGCGGCCTCGGTGGCGAGAGGAAGGGCGTAACTGGCGGCGTAGCCGAGGCGGGCGGCGACCTCGCGCTGGCGCGGGTCGAGCTCCGCCTCGCCGAGCAGGTCGGGGACCGCGATGGGGCCGGGGACGGCGTGGGGACGGGGACCCGGGCCGAGGTCGGCGGCGGTCGGGTCGCGGACGGCCGTCGGGTCGGCGGCCGGGTCGGGGAGGCCTTCGAGGATGCGGCCGTACGAGGTGGCGCTGCGCGGCACGGTCTCGATGGTGCCGAGCTCCGCGTGGGCGAGACCGAGGCCGACGGTGGAGGACGGGCCCAGTCCGTCGGCGGGTTCGAGGACGGCCATGCCGCGGCGGGCCCCGACGAGGGCGGCGCCGGCGCGCAGCACCTCGCGCAGTGCTTCGTCGAGCGAACCGGTCCTGATCAGGCGCTCGGTGAGTTCATGGAGGGTGGTGAGGTCGGAGACCCAGCTGGCCAGCCGGTCCTGGATCAGGGCGCCGGGGAGGCTCGGCAGGTGCGCCGCCGACGGGGCGGTGGGCGCGACCGGCGGGGCAGTGTGCGCGGGAGAAGGAACCGTGGAATCGATTCCAGCCACTTTCGGCAGGTGAGGGGCGCTCATGTCAATCGGCCTTCCGACCGGTGCGTTTCGCGCAATAGCATCGCAAACCCCCATGTCATTCTGCGCCGCTATCCATGCATCCACATGTACACGCACAAGAGGAGGGATGTCCAGCATTGTCCCTGCGGGACTTGTGGTGTCTATGGGGTTTTGCAGAAGGGTTGAAGTGCGGGCCAAGTTGGCCGAAAATTGCCCCCGTCGTGCACCTTTCGCGATCGACTGGCGTCGTTTGAAGGCGCGTTGATTTGAACGTGATGGGTACGTAATCGGTGATGGCCAGGGGCAGTTGAAACGGCCCCGGAACCTGGCAGGGTGCCTGGGCGTCCTCACCGCCGCAGGCCGCGCTCCTCGAGTGGACGACGAGCCTCAGCTCGGCCCCTCCCGCCCCACCGCACGGGGCGGTGAACCGCCGACCTTGTACGCGCTGATACGCACAGTGAACTGTTCCGCACATGGTGTCATGTGGATTCGGCGTTCAACGGAAAGGAACGAGCGCTCATGCGCGAGATCCTCGGAAGGCGACGCAGGCTCCGGTTCCGGCGCAAGGAGAGGACCGTCCAGCTCGACGCGGCGCTCACCTGCGCCACCGAGTGGGGCTGGCCCGTACTGCCCGGTGTGGGGCTCAAGGCGACGACCCGTACGACCAGAGGGGCGGGCTGCGCCTGCCCCGACCCCGAGTGCGTCGTTCCCGGCGCACACCCCTTCGACCCCGGACTGCTCGCGGCCACCACCGACGAGCGCATGATCCGCTGGTGGTGGACGCGGCGCCCGGACGCCCCGGTCGTCCTGGCCACCGGAGGCGCCGCGCCGTGCGCGCTGAGCCTGCCGGCCGTCGCGGGCGCGCGCGCCCTGACCGCCCTCGACGCGATGGGCATGCGGCTCGGCCCGGTGGTGGCCACGCCGACCCGCTGGTCCCTGCTGGTCGCCCCGTACAGCCTCGAACAGCTCGGCGAACTCCTCTACGCCAAGGACAGCGTGCCCAGTTCGCTCCGCTTCCACGGCGAGGGCGGCTACCTCCTGCTGCCGCCGTCGGTCGCCGGGACGGGCCAGGTGCGCTGGGAGCGAGCGCCGCTCACCGGATCGGCCACCCCGTGGCTGCCGGACGTGGAGGCGGTCGTGGACGCCCTGGTGGAGGCGAGCACGGGAGCGCCGGAGGGCGGCAGCAGACTCGCGTACTGACATCCGTCACCCCGTCCGGCGCGGGGTTCGGAAATCGGCGGGGGCAACCGGTGGTTGTCCCCGCCGATGTCATGTCCGCCGATGTCGTGCCCGCCGCGTCTGCCCGCTGGTCTGCCCGCTGGGTTGGTCTGCCCGCTGGGTCTGCCCGCACCGTCTGCCCGCCGGGTCTGCCGCCGTATGTCACCCGCGTGTCACCCGTACGGGTGTGACGCGGGCCGACTTGTACGGGAAACGGGCGCGCGCTGGGTCGTGCGCCCCCATTCCGCCGATATCTTCGGCCCACCGTTCACGAGTCGCAGCCAGCCGGGCAGGTGGTCCCATGAATCTCCGCATGATCGGGCTCGGGGCCGTCGTGGTGTGCGCCACGCTCCTGCCGCTGGCCGCCCTGGCGGGCGAGGCGACCGCCCCCGGCCCCGCCGCCGGCCCCGCCCCCGGCAGCGACGCGAAGCCCGGCGCCAAGGCCGAAGCCAAGGGCGGCAGCGAGGCCGACGGCGGTCTGCTGCCGGGGCTCGGCCTCGGCGGGCCCGCGGAGAAGGCGTCCCCGGCCCCCGCCCTGCCCCCGTTCTCCTCCCCTGCCGCGTCCACGCGCGCGCAGGCGCCCGCTCGGGCCTCGCACTGCGGTCCCGAACTGGTCTCCCCCGACGGCATCGAGGCGCAGACCTGTGTCCTCACGGAGGGGCCGGACACCTGGGGGCGTACGTACTACCGCAATGCCACCGGCCAGCGGCTCGACGCCGTACTCACTCTGATGGGCCCCGGCGGGCGGACCGTACAAGTGCGTTGCCCGGTCACGGCACAGGATGAACCGGGGGCCTGCGAGACGCCGCGGGAACGTGCTCGCGGTGCGGTTTCGGCATATTCCGCGGTCTCGGAATTCGCGGGTGCGGGAGAGGGCGACAGTACGCCGCTGCTGCTGCGATCCGGAAGCAACACGGTCTCGGCGGGCGGCAGTTGAGCCTTGGAAGGTGGCCGGGACGGGATCCGTCCGGGCATGAGAACGCCCGGTCGCTGGCGACGGGGGATGCACCAGCGACCGGGCTTCTAGAACCGTAACAAGAGATCTGCTGTTCGCAAATTCGATCTCGGTTATTCGGACAGGGATTTACCCGGCCGATCGGGGGGTTGTGGCGGAAGTCACCGACTGGTCGGTCTGTCAGTCACCATCGCCGCCCCCGTGTCAGCTGAGCGTGACCTGACGGTTGGTGAGACCGCCGCGGGCGCGGCGCTCCTCCGGCGTGAGCGGGGCGTCGGAGGCGAGGGCCGCGGCCAGCCGCTCGGCGAACTCGGCGGCCGGCTTCTCGCACTCCTCGGCGCCCATCGACGTCGGGAGATCCCAGACGGGCACCATCAGGCCGTGCGCCCGGAAGGAGCCGACGAGCCGCGTGTTGTCGCCCAGGGAGGAGGTGCCGGCGGCGTGCAGGCGGGCCAGTGCGTCGAGGAGCTTCTCCTCGGGGTGCGGCATGACCCAGCGCAGGTGGTTCTTCTCCGGGGTCTCGCACCAGTACGCGGCGTCCACACCGGTCAGCTTGACGGTGGGGATGGCGGCGGCGTTGGCGCGCTCCAAGGAGGCAGCGACCTCGGGGTTGGAGTTGTCCGCGGTCTCCGGAATCCAGAATTCGAAGCCCGAGTGCACGACCGGCGCGAAATCGCCGTTCGGGTCGAGCAGATCCTGCAGGCGCGGGCCCTCGGCCGGGACGCGGCGGGCGGCGACGGGGGTGCCGGGCTGCGCCTCCAGAGCGCGCAGAAGCGTGTCGGCGAGATCGCGCGCGAGGTCGCCGGAGGTGGAGTCGTTCTGCAGCGCGAGCAGGACGGAGCCGTCGTCGCGACGCAGCGCCGGCCACGCCATCGGCAGCACCGTCGCGAGCGTCACGGACGGCACGCCCTCGGGCAGACCGTCCTTCAGGGTGAGCGGGACGGTGGCGGCGGGCACCAGTTCGCGCAGCGCGACCCAGTCGCACTCGCCGGGCAGGCCCTGGAAGGGGCGCTGGACCAGCTCGGTCACGGCGTGTGCGGCGGCCCGGCCGTGACACGCCTTGTAGCGGCGGCCCGAACCGCACGGGCACGGCTCGCGCGCACCGACGACCGGGATCTCCCCGCTCGTGACCTGTGCCTTCGCGGCCTTCGTCTGGGGGCGCTTCTTGGCCATGGTGTGGCTTTCTCCCGATAGCGGCGGTGCTGTGGTGCAGGGCAGTGCTGCGTGCACGGCTCTGTGTCGGGCGAGCCTAGCCGCACGGAGGCGGTGAGGGGCTCAGGCCGGGGCAGTCGTACGCCCCCGGGTCCCGCCGCGCCTCACGTCGTAGGGGCGCCGCAGGTCACGTCCGCAACCGCCTCCGCACTACGGGCGCAGGCCACGCCTCGGCCGCCCCCGTAGTGCGGAACCGGCTCCGTCGTACGCGCCCGGCGCACGCCACAGCGCCCTCCCGCCGCTCGCGGATTCCGCCCTCCCGCCGCTCGCGGGTTCAGGTCAGCTCGTCGTACGCGTCCAGGAACTCGAAGCCGGAGCCGGAGCCGCCGCCGACCCGCGCCGCGAAGTCCTCGCCGCGATGGCCTTGGGTGACGACCACCCAGACCGTGACCTCGCCGGCGGCGCTGTCCCGGACACCCCAGTCCTGAGCCAGCGCACTGATGATGTTCAGCCCACGGCCGCCGCGTGCGGTGACCGAGGGCGTCGAAGGGACAGGCCGGGTCGGACCACCGCCGTCCGTCACCTCGACCGTCAGGCCCCCTGAGGGGTCGATGTGCCAGGCCGCACGGACGTCCCCGTCGCCCACCTCCGCCCGCCCCAGCGGCCTGCCGTGCCGGCAGGCATTGCTGAGCAGTTCGGAAAGGATCAGTACCGCATCGTCGACGACCGATTCCGACATTCCGCTGCGGCTCAACTGCTCCCGCATACGGTGTCGCGCTTCACCCACGCCCGCAGGGCCATGGGGTACGGCCATGCTCGACGACGTGGGCACCTCCTGTGCCACCACAAACGCCACCCCCGAGACCTCCTTTGCCCCACGCCACGGTGTGAATGCCCCAATGGCCTGGACCGGAAACCGGCCAATCGACCTCCGGTGACGCACTCGTGACGATCGAGTACGTGCCGAACGCGCCGGTGCACTCCCTGTGAGGGCCGAGACGGGCGGGGAGAACGGGTCAAAGGCGACCCAACTGGGACAGGACCTGCTTCGGCCGGTTCGTGATGATCGCGTCCACGCCGAGCCGCTCGCACAGCTCGACGTCCTCGGGATCGTCCACCGTCCAGACGTGGACCTGATGTCCGGCCTTCTGGAGCCGCATGATCACGGTGGGGTGGTGGCGGACGATCCGGATCGACGGGCCGGCGATCCGCGCGCCGGCGGGCAGCCGTCCGTCGCGCAGTCGCGGGGTGAGGAACTGCGTCAGGGAGACGGTGGGGAGGGTCGGCGCCGCGGCCGCGATCCGGTTCAGGGAGCGGGGGGAGAAGCTCATGACGCGGACCGGGGACTCCTCGGGGGTCGCGGGCTCGGCGAGGCCGAAGCGCTGGAGCAGCTGGAGGAGCCGCTGCTCGACCTGGCCCGCCCAGCGGGTCGGGTGCTTGGTCTCGATGGCCAGCTCGACCCGCCGCCCGGCGTCGGAGACCAGCTCCAGCAGGCGTTCCAGGGTCAGTACGGAAGTGAGTCCCGCGTCTTTCCAGTCCGGGCTCTCGCCCGCCTCCTCGCGGCCCTTCCAGACGCCGAAGTCGAGGGCGGAGAGGTCCGCGAGCTCCAGGGCGGACACGGCGCCGCGGCCGTTGGAGGTGCGGTTGACCCGCCGGTCGTGGACGCAGACGAGGTGGCCGTCGGCGGTGAGCCGGACGTCGCACTCCAGGGCGTCGGCGCCGTCCTCGATGGCTTTCACATAGGCGGCCAGGGTGTGCTCCGGGGCGTCCTCGGAGGCGCCGCGGTGGGCGACCACCTGGACGGGGACGCGGTTCGTGTGCTGCCGTGCGTGGGTCACCGCGTCATGGTGCCATTGGCGGGACGGCCGTACCGGTTCGCGTCCGTTCTGTCCGTAAATAAAGAATGGGACGCGGATGCACAGCTCCGGCTTACAGTGGCCTGACGCCCTGTGGGAAAAGCTGTCCCCAGCACCCTGACGATGGCATCCACCTGTGCAGTGAACGAGGAGAGAGCTGTGAGCACCGAGAACGAGGGCACGTCGGTTCCGGCGGACCCGAGTGCCCCGTCCGCCCCTCCCGCGCCTCCCACCCCTCCCGTACCGCCGGCGTCGTCAGCACCTGAGCCGGCAGCGGTGCCGGAGGCGGCGCCCGGGCACTCCCCCCGGTCCGAGCCCGCCACCGCACCGCTGCCCGTGACACCCGCGGCGGAGACCACGGGTGCCTCGGGCGCTACGGGCGCCGCCGGTACCGCGGGCGGCTGGCCGCCGCCTCCGCCTGCCGTGCCGGCCTGGGGCGCGCCCGTCCCGCCCGCTCCGGAAACCCCGCGTCGGCGGACCGGCGGACTCGTCGCGGCGGTCCTGGCGGCCGCCCTGGTCGCCGGTGGCGTCGGCGGCGGCATCGGCTACTGGGCCGCCGAGCGCGGTGACGAGGCCACGAGCTCGACCACGGTCACCGCCGGCGACTCCCCGGCGGCCTTCAAGCGCGAGCCGGGGACGGTCGCGGCGGTGGCGAACAAGGCGCTGCCGAGCGTCGTGACCATCCAGGCCAAGTCCGGTGGCCTCGAGAGCGAGGGCGAGGGCGGCACGGGCACCGGCTTCGTCTACGACGAAGAAGGCCACATCGTCACCAACAACCACGTGGTGGCGTCCGCGGCGGAGGGCGGCGCGCTCTCGGCGACCTTCTCCAACGGCAAGACGTACGACGCGGAGGTCGTCGGCCGGGCGGAAGGCTACGACGTGGCGGTCCTGAAGCTGAAGAAGGCCCCGGAGGACCTGACGCCGCTGCCGCTCGGCGACTCGGACAAGGTGGCGGTCGGCGACTCGACGATCGCGATCGGCGCGCCGTTCGGGCTGTCGAACACGGTCACGACGGGCATCATCAGCGCCAAGAACCGCCCGGTCGCCTCCGGCGACGGATCCGGCGGCAAGAACTCGTACATGAGCGCCCTGCAGACCGACGCCTCGATCAACCCGGGCAACTCCGGCGGCCCGCTGCTCGACGCCCGTGGCGCGGTGATCGGCATCAACTCGGCGATCCAGTCGACCGGCGGCGGCTTCGGCCAGTCCCAGGCGGGCTCGATCGGCCTCGGCTTCGCGATCCCGGTCAACCAGGCCAAGAACGTCGCCGAGCAGCTGATCAAGACGGGCAAGCCGGTCTACCCGGTGATCGGCGCGACCGTGAACATGACCGACAAGGGCGAGGGCGCCACCATCGCGGAGGAGGGCGCGGGCGGCACCCCGTCGATCACCCCGGACGGCCCGGCGGCGAAGGCCGGCCTGAAGCCGGGCGACGTGATCACCGCCTTCGGAGACCGCCAGATCGACAGCGGCCCGACCCTCATCAGCGAGATCTGGACCCACCAGCCGGGCGACCAGGTCAAGATCACCTACGAACGCGACGGCAAGCCCGCCACCACCACGGTCACCCTCGGCGAACGCACGGGCGACAACTGACCGGCTAGGCTGTCCCCCGCGCCACTCCAACGGAATCCGGCGCGGGGTGGGTTGCCCGAGCGGCCTAAGGGAACGGTCTTGAAAACCGTCGTGGCGCGAGTCACCGTGGGTTCAAATCCCACACCCACCGCTTGCAGGTCAGAGAAGTAGCAGGTCAGAGGGCGGGCCCCGGAATCCGGGGCCCGCCCTCTGTGCTCACCGTGTCTCACCCTGAATCGGCTGTATCCCGGTGCTGACCAGTGCGTATGGGCCATGTGTGGGCCAGGACCCGAGGGCTCACCCGCCGCTCAGGCCCTTCTCGATCAGCTCGTTCGCGCGGGACTGCTGACCCTTGAGGATCTTGGCGTAGAAGCGGAAGAGCACCGTGAGGCTGTGTCCGGCCCGCTGGGCGACTTCCATCGGGTCGACGCCCGAGTTGATCCAGAGGGACACCCCGGCGTGGCGCAGCGAGTACGGCACGTCAGCGAGGGGGGTCTTGCTTTCCTTCGCTGACAAGGCTTTGACCCTGGCCGCGTCCCAGAGCGCGCAGTACTCCGTAGACCGGACTCGCCCGCCCCTAGCCGCGCGGAACAGTCGGCCATCATCCGCGACCCCGTACTTCTCCATATGCTCCCGCAGCATCGCGGTCAGCACAGGCGGGATGGGCACGGACCTGGTGGCTGTCCGGGCACGGCGCTTGAGTCCGCGCTGCTCGTACGACTTCCCATCGTTGGTCCAGCCTGAGCCCACCTCCGGGCTGCTTCCGGCAAGGATCAGCTCACCCCATCCGGTCTTGGGCAGGGTGCAGTCCTCGGCGCGCAGAGCCGCGATCTCTGACGGTCGCATGGCGGCGTAATACAGGCACCCGAAGAAGGTGGCCATGTGCTCGCCGCGCACGCCGAGCTGCCGTACGGCATCGATCAGGGCGGCAGCCTGATCCGGGTTGGGGACGTACCGGAAGTCGACTTCGTCGTCCTTGTCCGGGGCGGTCCAGTCGACGCGCCCGAGAGGGTTGACGGTGAGGGTGCCGCGCTCTACCGCGTACCGCAGGGCATTGCTCAGAACCATGCGCTTCCGGTTCGCCGTGTTGTCAGCCGCGGGCTTTCCGTCGAGCCTCTTGGAGAGTGCGTCCAGCGCCTTGCGCAGCCGATCCGACGTCCCGACCTCGGTCATCTTGACGGTGTTGTCCGCGATCCAGGCGAGTGCTGCCGCGATGTCCTCCGGCGGATCCTCGACCTTGTGGCGTGGGCTAAGAACCCCGTCATCGCCCTGAGCGGCGCGGAATGCCCATCCATAGAGGGCCCTGCGTAGTACGACGTCGTCGGGTGCTCCGCGCGAGGCGGACACGAACGCCGGCGTCACGGTGGCCAACGTTTCGGCGATGCTCGCACGGTGCTTGGCCGCCGCCTTCGGCCACTTCATGAGCGCGTACGCGGTGGCGTGCTCGAACCAGGTCGGCGTAGTCAGCGCCTCGAACTCTGAGACAGGAAGCCCCGTCTGCTCGTCGAACTGTTCACGGTTGCGGAGGGCGGTCAGCAACTCTGAACGGCGCCCGTCAGCCTGCGGCTTGAGTTTGAAGCTGCGGGAGTGCGGTCGTGAGCCGACCCGCCAGCGCAGCTCAAACGGCTTCGGACGACCCTTGCGCTGTCGGATGGACCAGATGTCTACGTCGTACGTGAGCATGTCTCTCCAATGGCAGAGAGGGCCCGCCGGATGGCGGGCCCTCTCGATGACGGATGGATCAGGCGGCGGCTTCCTCGCACCCGGACAGCCATGCATCCAGGTCCGAACGACGCACACGAAGCTGACCGTTGGGGAGCTTGATCAGGCGCGGCCCCTGAGCGCGGGCGCGCATCCGGTAGAAGGCGGCTCGGCTCATGCCGAGTTCTGCCAAGACCTCGGGGAGCTTGAGCATCTGCGGGCGTGCCATGACGGTGCACTCCTTGGTAAAGAGGCTTGGGGCCTCTCGGCCCCCTCCTGGGAAGTCCGCTACATCCGCTACATCCGCTACATCGCAGGTCAGCGGCTTGTTTTGTGTAGCGGAGGGGCGGGATGTAGCGGCTACGGCGCCGGATCGGTCCGTGATCCGTAGCCGCTACATTCGGGGTTTGCCGCTACGCGGGGACCCCTTCTGAGCTGGGGTGTAGCGGCTGTAGCGGATGTAGCGCTTGCTGGGGAGCGGGCGGGCAGTAGCGGGCCCAGGCGTCGGCGAGGTCGGCGGCGAAGTAGCCCTTGAGGATGCCGCCGGCGGTGCGGATGTTGCGGGTCACGATCGGCTCGTTGTCGCCGGTCATGTACTCGCGCAGCATCTTCGACAGGCGGCGGGAGTCCAGCGGACGGCCGCCCATGTCGGCCCAGGGGGCGTCGTCGAGCGCGTTGAGACGGTCGATGACGGCGATGGTGGGCAGTCGGTCGACGCCGACCATGACGTGGTCGCGCAGATCGGTCAGCAGCCGGATCCCGAGGCTGCCCTTGTCGTCGACCTGCGCGGCTGCCACCAGCTCCACGCACGCCTTGCGGGCGCGCTTGGGCCACTCGCCCCCGGCGGCGTCGGCGACGGCGAGCAGCGGCTCCCACACATCGGCCGGGCGGTCAGTGACGCCTTCGGGCATCTCGGGCCACGCTCCGGCGACCTGCTCGCGCACCTGGTCGGCCCACGCGGCGAGCCGGTCGCGCAGCGCGTGCCCTTCCTTCTCGTGGATCCGCTGCCGGAACGCTTCGACCTTCTCGTTCCGGGCGCGGCGGCGCATGCGGATGATGACGGAGCGGGTCAGGATCGTGTCCGGCAGGGAGCCGAGTCCGGCGACCGCGACGGCGGTGTAGGACGGAAAGGCTTGGACGGTCTGGTTGCCGCCGTCGCCGATGCACCGGTAGGTGACTCCGGAGCGGCGATGGCCGGCGTTGAGGAAGCCGCGGAGTTCCTCGTTGTCTCCGGCCTTGGGGCCGAAGACTGTGTCGATCTCGTCGAACAGGATCGTCGGCCGTCCCTCGGGGTTGGAGACGGCCCGGAACAGTGCCGCCGCGCTCGCGTTGACCGCGACCATGGGGTTCGGGGTCAGGGTTTCCACGATCTCCAGCCCCCGGGACTTGCCCGAGCCCGGCTCCGGGGAGAGGAACGCGAGCCTCGGGGTGGAGTCGAAGCAGTCGAGCAGGTGCGCGTGGGCGTCCCACAGAGCCACGGCGACGTAGGCGGCCTCGCGGGGGAAGACGTTGAAGCGGCGATGGAACTGCTCGACTTCGGCGAGCAGGGCAGCGCCGTCGATGGGCTGCACGCTCATGCGGCAGTCCTCCCTTCGGTGAGCGGGGCGACGGGGGCCCCGGTGCAGTCGGACCTGTGGGCGTCGTACTCAGCGACGAGCGCGGTCACGGCCTGAAGGCCGATGGCGGTGGCGGTCTGCCCGCAGGCGCAGGCGTAGGCGGCGTTCGGGGTTCCGTCGGTGCGCTTGGACCAGCGGGCGCCGTCGTAGTGCGAGCGGTAGACCGGCGCCGCATGGATGCGGATTCCGGGCGCGTCCGGCGTCGGGTCGCCGGGGTTGGGGAGAAGAGCAGAAGGGACGCCTTCGGCGACGACCTTCGAGGCGCCCACGGTCCGCAGGCGGCGGGGCTGTTCGGCGGTGCTGGGGCGGTCCGGGGTGCGGGTGTGGCTCTTCAGGCGGGGAGGCGGAGGGGTGGTCATGCCGCCCTCCGCTGCGGGTTGTGGGCGATGGACCAGTTCAGACCGCTGCGAATGGTCGCCGCACAGGCCCGCGTCGACAGGCCGGCCGCCTCCCCCGCCTGTTGAAGAGCCTCCTCGACCACGTTCCTGGGGAGGTCGCCCCACGCGATGAACCGCCCCAGGGCTCGCGCGGCGGACAGCAGGGTTGCGTTCCGCTCGCCCTGGACGGCGTTGTGCACGCTCGCGGTCTCCAGGTCCAGTGCCCGCAGCGCGTACCGGTCCGCCCTCACGCTCCTGCGGGCCGCAGCGGCCCGCGTGGGCGCTGAGACGCGGCGGGGGACGAGCAGGGCGTGCAGCCATTCGGGGAGCGGGACCGGGGCCTGGTTGTCGAGGACGGTGTAGGCGCCGGCGGGGGTGAGGCTGCCGGGGGCGACGACGTATCCGCCCCACGCCCGTGTGTCGATGAGCCTGCCGAGCTTGCCCGCACTGTTGATCAGGCGGGTGGCGTCCGGGGCGGTGAAGTACAGGTGCTCTCCACCGCTCGCGGTCCGGACCCGGTAGGTGTCGGGGACGGGCTGCCCGGCGCGCTCGCAGAGCGCCTTGAAGGTCGTCACGCCGTCAGGCGTGTCCGCATTGCTCTTCAGCTTGGGCCGGTCGAGGTCCACCACGAGCAGCCGGGACGGGCCGGTAGCGATGCCGATGTTGAACGGACGGTCGGCCCACGCGCGGCGGATGCGGTCGGGGTCCATGGTGGCCCGCTCCTCCCACTTGCGGTGCCCACCGGCACAGTCCCGAATCTGCGGGCACTGCTCCTCGCCATGGAGCGCGGGCCGCTTGTCGCCAGGGCGGAGGGGGAACACCGACCAGCCGCGCTCGGCGGCGCTCAGGGCGGCGTACAGGAGGTGGTTGTTCATGCCGCCACCTCCAGCGCCGTACGGGCGAGGAACGCGGCGCCGATCCACTGCGAGTAGGCGGGCGGGATGGCCTCGGTCAGTTCCTCACGGACGTCGGTCCACGTGATGCCCATCGCGGCCTGAAGCTCCGGCACGGACGGCTTGCCGCCGCCGTTGCCATAGGCGGCGACGTACGGGCCGTCGAAGAACTCCCCGTGCCTCCAGCCCCGGACCCGGCCGCGGTGCGGGACGTGAACGGGGCGCTGGACGGTCCAGCGGCCGAGTTCGAAGTTGCGGTGCCGGAGGACTCCGAGACCGAACATCTCCCCGCACAGCGTGAGGTCTTTGCGGATCTCCGCCCGGCCGTTCGGCTGCTCGATCACGTACGGCAGGCCCGACGCTTCCAGTAGCTCGCGGGTCGGCGGTACGAGGTCGACGTGGTCACCGCCCCAGCCCTGAGACCGGTTCGTGCCGACCGTGAGTGCGCACTTTCCCTGGCAGGGCGGGGAGGAGTGGATGAACGCATACCGCTTGATCTCTCCGGAGGTGATGAGGCGGGCGAGGTGGTCGAGGGCGTCGTCCTGATGCATGGGGAAGGGGTAGTTGGGGCGGGGGCGGATGTCGACGCCGTGGACGTCGAATCCGGCGCGGTGGTAGCCCATGGCCGCGCCGCCGGCGCAGGAGAAGAGGTCCAGGAGTAACGGCCGCGGGCCGTCTCGCCGGATCACGATCGGATGGGTCATGCTGGGTGTCTCCAGTTCTGTGTTGAGTGCTGGCAGGCAAGGGCGGCCCCGGACTTTGGCGAGACGGGGGCCGCCCTTGGCCTTGCTAGAACGGCGGTTCGTCGCTGTATCCGTGGCGAGGGAGCGGGAGGAGGACCCAGTACCGGTCCTCGTCCCAGCACCGGCAGGGCTCCCAGTCGCCGTCGTAGTAGTCGCCGTAGGAGACCCCGCCCTTTCCGGCACAGATCAGGCAGTCGGGGCGGGGCGTGTCGCCGATGACCAGGGCCCGGCGGGGCCAGGTGATCCGGCGGATGCGCAGTCGAGGCACGGATCCTCCTAGAGGTTGGGGATGGCGTGGACGAGGGCGGCGGTGAACTGGTTGATGGGTTCGGCGGCGCCGGTGGAGGCGAGGAAGAAGCCGAACCCGGCGGCGGCGAACGCGGCGCCGGGGCTGAGGGTGCGGGAGCGCAGGAGGAAGAACAGGACGAGCCCGAAGAGGGCGACGAGCGAGACCGTGATGGCCATGGGGTGTGTCTCCCTGGTTGTGGGCGGGCCCGGGTGCATGGCCCTGGGAGGGTCCGGCAGGGATGGGCGACGCCCCCCTTTACCGGCCTTACCTTGCAGGTCAGAGGCCCTTACCTCCCCCTCTACCGGGGTAAAGGGCCCCCTCTACTTCGCCGCCCCTCAGCGATGGGCTGAGGGGCGGCGGTTCGGGTGGTGATCTTGGGGGGCGGTAGAGGGGACCCCCTCTACCAGTCCATGGAGTGGTACAGGGGCAACCGCTACCTGCCGACCGAGAGGAGGATCTCGGCGGGGACGGCGGCCTCGATGTCGCGCCGCTGGTAGCCCGCGCCATTGGCGCCGCTGATCTTGACTTGCTTGCTGGTGCGCTTCACGCCCGCGTTCTCCAGGGCGGCGGCGAGCTGTTCGGCGTTGAAGTCGCCGTAGGTGTCCTCGTCGATGTTCACGAGACCGGCGAGGAGGTCGGTGGTGAACATGCGCGGGGAGTGCCGCATCACTTCGAGGACGTCGGAGACGATCGCGGGCACGGTGATGCCGGCCGCGTCGGCTGCGGCGGTGACGTCGCCCGCGGCCTCGCCGGTGAGCTGCCCCGCCTGCTCGCGCAGGGTCCGGCCCTTGCGGCACAGGGACGCGAACGTGGGCCCGTCGAGGTAGTCGGCCCGCACGGTCACATACGAGGCCGGTCCGGTGACCAACACACCGACACCCTTGTGCTCCTCGGACAGGACCGAGGCGTCGGCTCCCTGGGCGGCCTTGCCCTTGCCGAGGACCATGTCACTGGATGCCCGGTCCACGACCTGGGTCGAGTACCGGATGGTGATGATCTCCCGAAGCTTGGTCGGGACGGACTCTGCGTCGGGGCGCTGGGAGGCGTAGTTGGAGATGAACCCGGCGGCCGGACCCCGGCGGGCGATCCGGCACAGGTCGTTGATGACCTGCTCGCGGTCCTCCCGCTCCATGGCGGTGAAGTACTCCTGCAGCTCGTCGATGGTCAGGAAGATGACCGGCAGGTTGTACTTGACCATGATGTCCGGCGTCAGCTTGCCCTCCGGGCACACCGACGTCGGCAGGTCCCGGAGCAGGGCGAAGCGCCGTTCCATCTCCGCGAGCAGCTCCGCCAACATGGCCTTCAGGGCCTCGATGGCGTCGTCCTCGGCGCCCATCACCAGCCGGTGGGCGACCGCCTTCATGGGCATCCAGTCCGCGCCGCCCTTCCCGTCAGCGACGTAGTGCCGCACATACGGGTCGAGCAGCCCGGCCGACGTGAGGAGCCGCTGGGTGAACGTCTTGCCCCGGCGGGGCAGGCCGCCGAAGAACATCGACTGCCACATGACCGGCACGTCGATCCGGGTTCCCCGGGCGTCCTGCCCGAAGGGGACCGGCTCCCAGATGGAGAACCTTTCGGCCTTCTCCAGCGGGGAAGGGTTCGGGGTGCCGAGGTAGGGGTCGTCGTCGGCGACCCACATCGAGACCCGGCCGGCGTTTCCGCCCTTGGCCGCGCGGACGCGGGACATGATGACCTGGATCTCGTCCACGCCGAGTTCCTGCGCGATGACCTCACGCTTCGCAAGGACGTCGGACGCGGTCTTCCCCCCGCCCCGGGGCAGGTCGAAGATCACCGACCAGCCACGGCCGTCACGGACGGGGCCCATCGTGCACGACACGCGCGGAAGGTCTTTCTCGTCCTTGCCGCTGCCGCTTTTCAGGAGGCCGGCGGCCCGCAGCGCGTCGTTGAGCTGCTGCGCGGACATGTCCACACGGATCGGCGGGGCGGCCTGGTCGAGCAGGCGCGTCTCTTCGCCCCGGCCGAGGTGGGCGAGGGGGATGGTGACGGCGGCGGCGATACCGGCCTGAAGCAGCGGGTCGGCGAGCATGATGCCGGTCGCGGCGGCGGCCACACCGGCGGCGGCGATACCGAACCGCCACTTCCGGGAGCGGGTGCGCTCGGCGTAGGCGGCCTGGTGACGGGCCGCCAGGTCGATGTCCTCTGGGCGGAGCTTGGACTGTGCGCGCAGCGCCTTGACGGTGGCGGACTGCTCCTGCGCGGACATCCACGGCCACACACCTGCCAGCGCCCGGTAGAAGCCGCGGGCGGCGAGCAGCACGGTCTTGAACAGATACTTCGGCGTCCTCACGGAGTGGTAGCGGGTGTGCCACCACGACAGGCGCCCCAACGCGGCCACGTTGGCCAGGATCGACTTACCCGAGCGGGCCCATACCGGCAGGACCGGCGCGTCGGGGACGGTCAGCCAGTCGGAGAGCGGGTTGCCGGGCAGGTCGACCACATCCACGCCCGCAAGGGTCACGGCGGTCTGCTCGTCGGGGGTGGTGGGCTTGTCCAGGCTTATCGGGGCCGCCTCGATGCGGGCGGCGCGGTGCTCGTCGAGGCTGACGACAGCAGCCTCGGGGGCGGGCTCGGTCATGATGGGCATCTCCTGCCGCTCGAAAAGGGGTGGTGGGGAACCCGGGGGCGGCCTGGATCCTTGGCCGGGACAGCCGCCCCCGGGGCACAGCTACTTCTTCTTGGCGTCCTTCTCGGCCCGCTTACGGGCGCCGTCGATGACCCGCTCGACCTTCCGTTCCAGGTCACTGCGGTCGACGGTCTCGCTCGCAATGCAGCGCTTGGCCATCCGGGCGACGTAGTACGCGACCCTGGCGGTCTCACCGGCAGTCAGCTTCGGGTCAGCCATCAGTGGGCCTCCGTCTTCTGCTTGGTGGCCTCGGTGATCGCGGCGGCGGTGGCGAGTTGGGCCCACACGGCCGCCTGCTCGACTACGGCGGGGCTCAGGTCGAGCGGGTGCTGCCGGCTCAGGAGCTGTTCGGCACGCTCCCGGTACTGGGTGCTGTCCACAGGAGTAGGTCCCTTCCGGGGCCGGACTGTCCGGCTCCCCTCACCGCCCACACGGAGTTGGGCGGATCGGGCAGCCGTCAGCCGGTCTTGCGCAGTTCGTGGCTGTGGCAGAGGACGGGGGCGATCAACCAGCTGATTCCTGCGACGGTCCACCGGCCGTTCGTGAGTGGGCCCGGCGGGACCTCGTCCACGATCCGGCCTGTCCGGCCCTTGGCGCGGGGGTCGTCCTCACAGGCGACGATGAGGACCTTGTCTCCGGCGTTGAACATCGTCACCGCCCCTTCCGGCGGGCCCTGCGGACCGCCTTTCCGGCTGCCTTGCCCTGGCTGCCTCCGACCGTCTTCACGACGGTGACGACGCCCCAGGACAGGGCGACGGCGAGGAACGCGAGCAGCGCGAGATTCGCGGCGATGGCGGTCAGCGCACCGACGAGCAGGGGGCCGAAGTAGACCCCGGCCGCGACCGCGCCGGCACCGGCCCCGGAGCCCAGCGCGACCCGCTGCACCGTCCGGTCCGGCGGCGCCTGATGGATGTGCTGATGCACGACCTGCGGGGCGGCGGTCGGCTGATGGATAGCGGGCAGATGGTCGGCGTAGACGTACGTACCGTCCGGGAGCTGAACGACCCGGACCGGCTCAGGCAGGTTGCTCACGGCAGGAGTCCTCTCTGGTCAGGCAGCGTTCCGCTGCTCGGGGAAGGCGCAGGGGGTGCACATGCCGAGCGAGGCGGGGATGCGGTACCCGGCGTCGTGGCGGCACTTGGGGCAGACCTGTCGGGCCGCGTTCGCCCTGTCGAGCGCCGCGCGCTTGGCTGGGGTCATGGGGCGGACGGGCTTGGCCAGGTCGACCCGGTACAGGTAGGCGACGAGCGGCCCCCGCCGTCGACGCGGTCGCTCGAGCTGAGCGGCGACCGGCTGACCGCCCGGTCTTAGTCCCATGGCACGGAGCTGCCGGAACGTGGCGAGACCCTCGGGGGCGAGGCGCCACCGGTAGACGGGGATGGCGCCCATCACGCGACCGCGACCGGCTCAGGTGCCTGCTCGGCGGTCCGCTCGGCCCGCAGGGTCTCCCGCAGCGTCCGGGCCTTGTCCGGCGACGTACGCAGCGCCTTGCGGATGCCCTCGGCCGTCAACTGCTCGACCGGCCACGACTCAGTCACCTGACGTGCCTCGGCGAGGAGTTCCTCGGCCGATCGGCGCGGCCGGGTCGATCGGGCCGCTTCGGGGACTCGGCCGGTCGCCCGACGCGGGGTCGACTGCTCGGCCGCGACCGCGTGTACGGCGAGTCGATCGGTCGGCTCCTCCTCAGCGGGGGAATCGACCTGCTCGGGCGGCTCGATGGCCACCGGCTCGACCAGGACGGGGGGTAGCTCCGGTGCGGGTTCGACCACGTCAGGGGTAGACCGTTCTGGGTCAGTCTGGGTCGATTCCTCCGCATTCGCGGAGTCGATCGGTTGATGATGCAGCACCTTGGCGACCAGATCGGAACCGAAGTAGATCGACCCGACCGGAAGCGACGTCGCGAGCAGGACGAGCAGCCAGTTGACCGGATCCCAGTCGGCCAGTCGGGTCCAGTCGACCGATTCGCCGTGCAGCTCGGGTACGAGACCGTGCACGAAGTTGAGCACCAGCGAGGCGGCGGTGTAGGCGGCCAGGACCCGCAGGGCGAACCTCTTGTCGGCCCGATCCGTGAGGACGAGCGTGGCGACAAGGGCGAGGGCCATCAGGCCGTCGACGACGAACGGGTAGAGCGTCGCTCCGGTCTTGTCCGCGCCGACTGCGGTGGCGACGTCTCGCAGCGCGTTCCAGGAGACCCGGAACGCCATGCCGACGACGGCCACCAGGGCGAGGACGAGCAGGGTCTTCCCGGCCCGGTTCACGCCGCTTCTCCCGAGCCCAGGCGGTTCGTGAGGTCGCGGCGGGCCGCCATGACCTTGTTGCGGGCCCGGCGGGTCCGCCGCTTGTCCAGCTCGGTGGCCGGCCGGTCGATGGTCATGATCTGCGCGTCGAGCAGGTCGACCTCCGCCAGGATCAGCGGCATCTCGCGCTCGATCGCGTCCAGCTCCGCGTCCGACGGGTCGCCGTCGAACGGGACGGCCGTAACAACGGCCTGAAGTGCAGCGATGGACTTCATTGGGTGTGTTCCTCTCAGACAGGAACGGCCCGGAACGAGGCCCCGGAGGTGCAACTCCGGGGCCTCTCGCCGTTAGAACCATCCGGCTCCCCTCGGCCCCGCCCGTACGACACCCGAGAGGGGTCGGACGGGCGGGGGAGGCAACCGGCCGCAGTTAGGAGAGCTGCGGAGAGGTTGAACGCGCGGCCTTCGCCGCGCCGGCCGCCCCATCAAGGGGCGGCTTCGTCACTCATCACGCTGTTCAGTTCTCAACCAACGGTCGCTTCCATAGAGCCGTTTCACGGGCCCTCCGGGCGCCCCGAGCCGCCTGACTCAAGCTCAGATAATGGGCTTGGTCCAGCAGTTGGTGTTGTACCAACAACTCGTTGCCCTGAGTGTGTCCGTCGTCGCTTGGCGCGTCAAGCGCATCGGCGTATGTTGTTGGAACAAGTCGGCCAACACCATGGAGGCGCCGAAATGGGCGAGCAAACGCCTAGGTATCACCGGATTGCTGATGATTTGCGCACCCAGATCGAGCGCGGTGAACTCGCCCCGGGGCAGCAGCTGAAGACGGAGCACGAGCTGATGGAGCACTACTCCGTCAGCCGTAACACGGTCCGCCTAGCCCTCCGGCGCCTGACCGATGAAGGACTCATCATTGCTGGTCAGGGGCGCGGAAGCTTCGTACGCAAGCGCCACACGCCAGCCGTCTGGGACTGGTCGATCCTCGAATCTCGGTCGCGCCACACGTCCGACAACAACGGCGACCAGTGGTCGAGCATCGTGGCCGAAAGTGGCCGTCAACCACGCCAGGAGGTCGCGGTGTCCATTCGTCGACCGCCAGCAGATGTCGCGACGAAGCTCGAACTGTCGACGGACGACGCCCTCACTGTGGTGCGCGAGCGGGTTCGACTCGTCGATCACGAGCCGTACGCCCTCGCCGACTCCTACTTCCCGGAGGAACTGGTGCGAGGCACGCCCCTGATGCTGCCGGAGGACGTCTCAGCACCCGGCGGCGTACTTGCCAGCATCGGGCTCGTTCAGACGCATTACAGGGATGAGATCACCGTACGAATGCCTACCCGGGCGGAGTCAGAGAAGCTGGCCCTTCCAACCGCCACCCCCGTAGCGGTCCACGTCCGGACCGGTTACGACAAGGACGGCCGCCCGCTGCGAGTGATGGTGACCGTTCTGCCGGGCGATCGTCACGTCATTCGATACGACGTACCGGCCGAGTAGAACATGACTGCTCCCCACTTCCTCGCCACTCAACTCTCCGCGACGGCAGACAACTCCCACGTCTGGTACGCGTCCTACGGCTCCAACATGCACACCGCGCGGCTGAACTACTACATCGCTGGGGGGCGGCCACCGGGTGCCTCTCGCGTATATCCCGGGTGCCGGGACAAGACACCTCCGGTCCAGTCCCTACCAGTGGTGCTTCCGGGGACGGTCTATTTCGCCACCGAGTCACCCGTTTGGTCAGGTGGTCGCGGCTTCTACGATCCGACAGCGGAGGGCCTCGCGTTCGCACGCGCTCACCTGATCACCGCAGCCCAGTTCTCGGACATCGCAGCCCAGGAAATGTACCGGGAGCCCGGAGTGGATCTGGACCTCTCTCAGGCGCTTACTCATGGCCGAGCGGAACTCGGCCCGGGACGGTACGAGACTCTCGTGTGCGCCGGCGCGCTCAGCAACATTCCCGTCCTCACGTTCACCGCCCCATGGCGCATGACGGACGTGCAGCTTCGGGAACCGTCCGCCCCCTACGTCCAGCACCTCGCGGCAGGACTGAGTGAATCGGGCGCATGGGGGCCAGCTGAGATTGCTGCCTACCTGGCCACGTGCCCGGGAGCAGCTGGCCACTGGACAACGGAGAGTGTGTTGGCGTTGATCGAGCCGGATTGATCGTTGTCCACGCACTACCTGCTCAAGATTCCCAAGCTGAGACCGCGGGTTCGACCCCTGTCATCTCCGGGGATGGCCCGCCCCGAGCGTCGGTTGCGGACGGGCACCCGTGGAGCCCCGAGAGGGGGGCTTTCCACGGCCTCGTGGGCCATGTGTGGGCCGGGACTGCCATACAGCGATCTCGGCCCGGGAAACGCGCAGGTCAGAGTGATAATGCCCGCTGCATGCCGGTCGGTCTTGAAAACCGTCGAGGCAGCGATGTCTCCGTGGGTTCAAATCCCACACCCACCGCCCCGTGAGACGGCCCCTGACCAGGAACGACGGTCAGGGGCCGTCGGGCTGTCCGGGCGTCCGGGCGCTGTGGAGTCCGTTCGCGTCCCGCGCCGGTGTCAGTGGAGGGTCAGGCGGGCTGCCGAGTGGATGGTGGCGCGGGCCTCGTGTTCGGGTAGGCCCGTGCGGATCGCCGCTGTTGTGAGGGCCTCGGCGAGGGAGTCGCCGAGGCCGTTCTCGTAGGCGCGGCAGGCCGCCCAGAAGAGGCGCGTGTTGCGCTGGCCCTCGTGTGCGGTCAGGACGAAGTGGACCAGGCCTTGGCCGCGGCGGGCGTCGGTGTGATCGGGGTGGTGGGGGCGCCGGGGTGGTGCGGGGGGTGCGATCAGGTTGAGGAGGGCGAGCGGGCAGGGCGCCGGGGCGAGGTGGGCGGTTTCTGGAGCGAGCCGGTACGCGCCACGGGCGGTCACCGAGCCCGGGCCGACCAGGTAGCCGCCGGCCCCGCGGACGTCGATGCCGGGGGCGAGGCGGCTCGCCGAGTTGGGGACCACGACGTCGGGTGGGCCGGTCAGCCAGAGGTGGCGGCCGCCGCTGGGCGTGAGGACGGTGACCGTGGGCGGCACGGTGAAGAGGTGCTCGAGCGCCAGGTGCCGGAGCTTGGCCGTGGGGTCGTCGGCCGGGGGGTCGGTGTCCGTGGGCGACGGCTTCACGTCGAGGTCGATGCCGATCAGGTGGTGCGGCGGGCGCCCGCACGCGATGCCGTAGCCGGTGGCCCAGGGCGCGGCGGCGAACAGTGCCCGTACGGCCGCCGGGTCGGTGGTCGCGTCGTGCACGCCGTGTCCGGGCCGGCCGCATTCCCCGCGGCAACGGGTCGGCACGGCCTCGTCGCGGTGCGGTGAGCGCAGGGCCGGGAGCTTCGTGGGGGCCAGCGGGATGACGGGGAGCCCGCGCTCCGCTGCGGACAGCGCGTGGGCGAGGGCCAGGGTGGCGGAGTGCCGGGAGGAGACGGCCATGCCTCTATTTTCGTACACGCGTTCGAAGAAAGGAAGAGGGAGGGGCTGGAAGGGGTGCGGGAGAGGGATTGGCTGCAAATCTGCCGGAACGCTTCGCCCCTTGCGGCGGCTCGGTCCCCCGGCTGGAACGCCGCTACGGATGTGACCAGCGGGCTTTGAGGTGCTGAAGGTGGTTTATCGACTTGTCCTCACGCTTGCGAGGGAATCGACCGCTCAGGGGTGGTTCGCCGGGGATTCGGTGGGCAACTCTGGAGTCGCGACGTCAAGCACAAACGACCGGGGCGGTCGGCCAACCGCCTTGGTGCGAGCCGCACTTCAGCGCATCGGCGCGAGAGTCACGGCTCGGTTCAGTTCCGCACAGCTCGATTCAGCTCAGCTCAGCTCAGCTGAGTTCGGTTCCAGGAGGAAACACATGGCAAGCATCCGTACCGCCCGCTTTGTCGCCGTTGCCGCCGCGCTGCCCCTGGCGGCCGCGCTCTTCACCGGAGTGGCGCAGGCCGACAACGGCGGCTTCGCGGACAACGGATCGAACACGAGCGTCGCCACCATCCTCGGCAGCGGCGTGGGTGGCGGCAACTTCGGTAATTCGACCACCACGCAGCAGGTGGCCACCGGCTCCGGTGCCTCCAATCAGAACAACACCGCGAGCGTGAACGGCGGGGGATTCACCTCCATCGGTCAGTCGAACACGGTGGTCAACTTCCACCCCTGGTGGTTCTAGCCGACAGCGGGGATCCGGCCCGACGGGGGGTATGACCGCGGGGAGAGCGGCGGCCCGCGTGGCGGTACTTCGGTACCGGCGCGCGGGCCGTTCGGCGTGTGGGCGGCGAGGGGCGAGGGTTGCCCAGGGGGTGGCGACCGTGACCTTGACACGGCTCGCGTATCTGACGGACAGTCAGAAACCTTAGTCGTCCGTCCTGGAGGCGTCGCCGTGCACCTCGCCCCGACCGAGCGGCAGCTACGGCTGCGCGCCGAACTCCGCGCGTACTTCCGGGACCTCATGCCCGAAGGCCCGCCGCTCCCCGCCGACACCGCCGCGCAGCGCGCGCTGCTCCGCCGGATCGGCGCCGACGGCATGCTCGGGCTCGGCTGGCCGCAGGAGTACGGAGGTCAGGGCCGAGGGCCAGACGAGCAGTTCGTCTTCTTCGACGAGGCCTACCGGGCGGGCGCACCCGTCTCCATGGTCACGCTCAACACCGTCGGCCCGACGCTCATGAAGTACGGCACCGAGGAGCAGAAGGCGTACTTCCTGCCCCGCATCCTGCGCGGCGAGACCGTCTTCGCCATCGGCTACAGCGAGCCGGAGGCCGGCACCGACCTGGCCTCACTCCGTACGAAGGCGGTACGGGGGGAGGACTCCTGGCTGATCGACGGACAGAAGATCTTCACCTCGAACGCCCAGAACGCCGACTGGATCTGGCTCGCCTGCCGCACCGCGCCCGAGGCCCCCAAACACCGGGGAATCTCCATCGTCCTGGTCCCGACGGACGCGCCCGGATTCTCCTGGACCCCCATCGAGACGGTCGGCGGCCTGACGACGACGGCGACGTACTACGACGGGATCCGGGTCCCTGCCGGAAACCTGGTCGGGGAGGAGAACGCCGGCTGGGGGCTGATCACCAACCAGCTCAACCACGAGCGGGTCGCACTCGCCGCCATCGGCATGCAGGCCGAGGACTTCTACGCATCGGTGCTCCGCCGGGCCCGTACACCCGATCCGGTGACGGGGTGGCGCCGCATTGACCAGCCGTGGGTACGGATTCGGGCCGCCGAGGCACACGCCCGCCTTGCGGCAACACGCCTGCTCAACTGGCGTCTGGTGGGGGATGTGGGGGCCGGGCGACTGGCCCCCGGCGACGCGAGCGGGGTGAAGTTCGCGGGAACCGAATCGGCGGTGGAGGTGTACCGAATATGTCAGGAGATCGCGGGCGGGGCGGGGCTGGTGAGGGCTGGGTCGCCGGGGGAGTTCGACGGCGGTGAGCTCGAGCGGATGAACCGCGCCGCGCAGATCAACACCTTCGGGGGAGGGGTGAGCGAGGTGCAGCGGGAGATCGTCGCGACGATGCGACTCGGCATGACCGGCACGAAGAGGGACGCGGGTACGAAGGGGGTCGCGGATACGAAGGAGGATGCCGGCACGAAGGGGGACGCGGGTACGAAGGGGGACGCGGGTACGAAAGGGGACGCCGGCACGAAGAAGGACGCCGGTACGGAGCGGGACGGGGGGCGGCGGTGAACGGCGAGGGCGCGGCGCACGACATCGACGCGCGGCTGAAGGCGTACGAGGGGCGGGCGGCCGTAAGCGCCGGCATCGGCAAGGACCTGGTCAACGAGCCGATGATCCGACACTGGTGCGAGGCCATGGGCGACACCAACCCGGCGTACGAAGGCCCGCACGCCGTCGCACCGCCGACCATGCTCCAGGCCTGGACGATGGGCGGCCTGTCGGGGCACACCGGCCGCTCCGAGGCGTACGACGAGCTGCTCGCGCTCCTCGACGGCGCCGGGTACACCTCCGTGGTCGCCACCGACTGCGAGCAGGAGTATCTGCGGCCGCTGCGACCGGGGGACGCGATCACCTTCGACGCGGTGATCGAATCGGTGTCGGAGCGCAAGACGACCAAGCTCGGCACGGGGCACTTCGTCACCACACGGATGGACATCCGGGCCGGCGGGGAGCCGGCGGGCACCCACCGCTTCCGGATCCTCAAGTACGCGCCCGCCGCCCGGCCGTCCCGGCAGCCGGAGACCTCCCGGAAGCCGGAGACCCGGCGGCCGCGGCCCGTGATCAACCGGGACAACGCCGGGTTCTGGGAGGGCGTCGCCGAGCACCGGCTCCTCATCCAGCGCTGCGGGACCTGCGCGACCCTCCGCTTCCCGT
Source organism: Streptomyces sp. NPDC015346 (assembly GCF_043078785.1). Taxonomy (NCBI): domain Bacteria; kingdom Bacillati; phylum Actinomycetota; class Actinomycetes; order Kitasatosporales; family Streptomycetaceae; genus Streptomyces; species Streptomyces sp. NPDC015346. The sequence goes on from NZ_JBIBTW010000009.1 coordinate 158,377, forward strand.
GGCTGCCCGGCTGCAACGCCTGCGGCTCGCAGCGGTGGGACACGGTCGAGGCGAGCGGTTCCGGGACCGTCTTCTCGTACGTCGTGATGCACCACCCGCCCTTCCCCGCCTTCGACCCTCCCTACGCGGTCGGGCTGATCGAACTGGCCGAGGGAGTACGGATGGTGAGCAACGTGATCGGGGTGCCCTACGACAAGGTCCGGATCGGGATGCCGGTGACGCTCACGTTCCTGAGGGTCGACGAGGAGCTGGAGCTTCCCGTCTTCCGCGCGGGAGGGGAGGACTGACATGGACTTCACCCCCACGGAGGAGCAGGAGGCCGCCCGGGAGCTCACGGCGCGGATCTTCGGCGATCTCGCCACGCACGAACGGCTCACGGCCGCCGGGACGGGCACCGACGCCGAGCTGTGGAAGGCGCTGTCCTCGGCCGGGCTGCTCGGGGCGGTCGAGGAGATCGGCCTCCTCGGACTGGTGCTGCTCGCCGAGGAACAGGGGCGTACGACGGCCCAGGTGCCGCTGGTGGCGAGTGGTGTGTACGGAGTCCTCGCCGTCGCCCGCCACGGCAGCGACGAACAGCGCGCCAGACTGCTGCCCGGCCTGCGGGACGGTACGACGGTGGTGACCGGGGCCTTCCCGGCCGACGGCCGGATCCACGCCCGGGAGGACGGTCTGCTCTCCGGGAGCGTGGAGTGGGTGCCCTGGCTCCGGGACGCCACCCACGTCCTCGTACCGGACGAGGAGCGCGCGCTGTGGCTGGTCGCCACCGCGGAGGCGTCCGTGGCGCCCGTCGAGCTCACCGCCCCCTGGTCCGCCGGGCGGCTCGTCCTCGACGGTGCCGCAGGCGAGCGGATCGGCGGAGCGGAGGCTCGTGCGGGGGCCCCGGCGGGCGGGGAGGCGGAGGCTCGTGCGGGGGCCTGCGCGGATGTGCTGGCAGCGGCCAGGATCGCGTTCGCCGGGCTTCAGGCCGGGGTCTGCGCCGGTTCGCTGGCCCGGGCCGTCGCGTACACCTCCGTACGGGAGCAGTTCGGGCGCCCGCTCGCCACGCGCCAGGCGGTACAGCTGCGGGCCGCCGACGCCCATATGGACACCGAGGCGATCCGGGTCACCGCCTACGAGGCGGCCTGGCGCCACGACCAGGGCCTGCCGGCCGCCGAGCACGCGCTGACCGCCGCCTGGTGGGCCTCCGAGGCCGGCAAGCGGGTCGTCCACACCGGACAGCATCTGCACGGCGGCATGGGCGCCGACCTCGACCACCCCGTGCACCGGCACTTCCTCTGGGGCAGACAGCTCGACGCCTATCTCGGCTGCGGCACCGAACTCCTCGCCGAACTCGGCGACCTGATCGCGAACGGAGACCCGTTGTGAACGCCGGGGACGAACTGCCGCCGCTGGAGATCCCGATCACCCGCACGCTGATCGTCGCCGGGGCCGTCGCCTCCCGCGACTACCAGGACGTGCACCACGACGCGGAGCTCGCGCGGGCGAAGGGCTCTCCGGACATCTTCATGAACATCCTGACGACCAACGGGCTCGTGGGGCGGTACATCACCGACCACTTCGGCCCGGCGGCGGTGCTCCGCAAGGTGGCGATACGGCTCGGGGCGCCCAACTATCCGGGGGACACCATGACTCTGACCGGGACGGTCACCGACATCGACGGCGACACCGCGCGGGTACGGGTCGTGGGCGCGAACGGCCTCGGCCACCACGTCACCGGCACGGTCACCGTGCTCCTGCCGAAGACTGGCGAGGCCGACGAGACCGACGAGGCCGACGAGGCCGGCGAGAAGGGAGCGTCATGAGCGTCCGCGGGGCGGACGGCCTCGGAGGCCGCGCCGCCATCGCCGGCATCGGCGCGACCGAGTTCTCCAAGGACTCCGGCCGCAGCGAGCTCAAGCTCGCCGTCGAGGCCGTCCACGCCGCCCTCGACGACGCCGGGCTCACCCCCGCCGACGTCGACGGCATGGTCACCTTCACCATGGACACCAGTCCCGAGATCACCGTCGCCCAGGCGGCCGGCATCGGCGAGCTGTCCTTCTTCTCCCGCGTCCACTACGGAGGCGGGGCCGCCTGCGCCACCGTCCAGCAGGCCGCCCTCGCCGTCGCGACCGGCGTCGCCGATGTCATCGTCTGCTACCGCGCGTTCAACGAACGCTCGGGGCGCCGCTTCGGCTCCGGGGTCCAGCGGCGGGAGCCCTCCGCCGAAGGCGCCGCGCTCGGCTGGCAGCTCCCCTTCGGGCTGCTCACCCCCGCCTCCTGGGTCGCCATGACCGCGCAGCGGTACCTCCACACCTACGGCCTGACTCCCGAGGCCTTCGGCCAGGTCGCCGTCACCGACCGCCGGCACGCGGCCCGCAACCCGGCCGCGTACTTCTACGGGAAGCCGATCACCCTCGCCGACCACGCCGCCTCGCGCTGGATCGCCGAGCCGCTGCGTCTCCTCGACTGCTGCCAGGAGACCGACGGCGGCCAGGCGATCGTCGTCACCTCTGTCGAACGGGCCCGCGACCTGCGCCGGCCGCCCGCGGTGATCGTCGCCGCGGCCCAGGGCGCCGGGCGCAACCAGGAGGCGATGACCAGCTTCTACCGGGACGATCTGACAGGCCTGCCGGAGATGGGGGTGGTCGCCCGGCAGCTATGGCGGACCTCGGGACTCGGGCCCGGCGACATCGACGTGGGGATCCTCTACGACCACTTCACCCCGTTCGTCCTGATGCAGCTGGAGGAGTTCGGGTTCTGCGGGCCCGGGGAGGCGGCCGACTTCGTCGCGGCGGACGCCCTGCCGCTGAACACCCACGGCGGGCAGCTGGGCGAGGCGTATCTGCACGGGATGAACGGCATCGCGGAGGCCGTGCGGCAGGTGCGGGGCACGTCCGTGAACCAGATACCCGGCGCGGCCAGGACGCTGGTCACGGCGGGCACCGGGGTTCCCACGTCCGGGTTGATCCTGGGCACGGACGGCTGAGGCGAAGCCCTGAGCGGTGGCCGGTCGGGCCGGGGCGCCCTTCACTCGCCCCATGAAAGGCTCCCTGACCGTCCCCGCGTCGCGGCCCCGCCGCCGATCCGTCCAGACACTCGCCCGCGCGCTGGCGGCCGCGCTCGCCACCACGCTGCTCGCCGCGCCCGCCGCGTTCAACCCCTCCGGGTCGCCCCCGGCCTCCGGTTCGTCCCCGGCTTCCGAACCGCCCACGGCCGCGGGCGGCTCAGCGACGGACTCTACGGACGCCCCTGCCACGGACGCCCCTGCCATGGACGCCCCCGCGGCAGGTGCTCCTCCGGCAGGCGCTCCCCGGGCCCCCTCCCCGTACCGCCACTTCCTCGGACGGGCCTTCGACACCTGTGAGGCGCCGTCCCTCGCGGTGATGCGGGCCTGGCGCGCGTCCCCGTACCGGGCCGTCGGCGTGTACTTCGGGGGCCGGGGCCGGGGCTGCCTGGTCCAGAAGAACCTGACCAAGGCCTGGGTGGCCTCGGTGGAGACCCTGGGGTGGCGGGTGCTGCCGCTGTTCGTGGGGTCGCAGGCGCCCTGCGTGTTCGCCGAGCACAAGAAGGACGTCCCCATCGGCGGCGCCCCATGGGAGCAGGGCACGAAGGAGGCCGGCGAGGCCGTCCGGGCGGCCCGCGCCCTCGGGATCGCCACGTCCAGTCCGCTCTACCTCGACATGGAGGCCTATCGACTCACCGATCTACGCTGCGCCGCCACCACCCTGCTCTTCATCCGCGCCTGGAACCGCGAGGTCCGCCGCCACGGCTACCTGCCCGGTTTCTACAGCAGCGCCGACACCGGCGTGCGCCACATGGAGCGGTCGCGGAAGGCCGGCGTGAAGGACCTTCCGTCCGTGATCTGGTTCGCGCGCTGGCAGGGCGCCCCGGCGCTGTACGCCGAGTCCGAGCTGCACCCACTCGCCTGGCGGGACCGCAGCCGCATCCACCAGTACGCGGGGAACGTGCGGGAGTCGTACGGAGGCCGGAGCATGCTGATCGACCGGAACGCCGTCGACGCCCCGGTCGCCCACGTCACCGCCGCCGCCCACCTCACCGGCGCCGCCCACCTCACCGGCGCCCAACCCTGAGCCGTACCCCGCCCGACTCCACCTTCAGGAGGTCCAGCTGCCCCCACCCCTACAACCTGAGGGGGAGCACGGTTCGGGACCTGGGGCCGATCCCTGGCGAGGCCCCCGCTCCTAGCGTGGAGGCATGACTCCGCCACCCTCTGGCCCCGTCTGCGCCGGCGCCTCCACGGCCGCCCGGGGGGCCGCCGTGACCACCGGTTACCCGTCCTTCTCCTCGTACGTGCGGGCTCGCGGGCCCGTACTGCTGCGCACCGCGCGCTCGCTGACCGCGAACCCGTCGGACGCCGAGGACCTGCTGCAGACCGCGCTGACGAAGACCTTCGTCGCCTGGGAGCGGATCGAGGACCACCGCGCCCTGGACGGCTACGTCCGCCGGGCCCTGGTGAACACCCGTACGTCCCAGTGGCGCAAGCGCAAGGTGGACGAGTTCGCGTGCGAGGAGCTGCCGGAACCGGCCGGTCAGCCGGAGCCTGACCCGGCGGAGCGCCAGGTGCTGCACGACGCGATGTGGCGTGCGGTGATGAAGCTCCCGGATCGCCAGCGGGCGATGGTCGTCCTGCGGTACTACGAGGATCTCAGCGAGGCGCAGACGGCCGAGGTGCTCGGCGTGTCGATCGGTACGGTCAAGAGCGCGGTCTCGCGGGCGCTCGGCAAGCTTCGCGAGGACCCGGAGCTGACGCCCGTACGGTGACCGATCCCCGTACGGTGACCAACCCCCGTGCGGTGGCCGACCCCCGTAGGAACCTCCGGAATCCGCTCCTGCCAGTCATCACTGGCGATTTCAGTACTCCCGGGTAGTGACATACCGCGCGGTACGTGCGCAGAATCTGCACACCCTTACTACTGCCACGTAGCGCCCACCGGGAGGACGCCGTGCTGAGCACCATGCAGGACGTACCACTGACCGTCACCCGCATCCTGCAGCACGGGATGACGATCCACGGGACGTCACTGATCACCACCTGGACGGGTGAGCCCGAGCCGCAGCGCCGCACCTTCGCCGAGGCGGGCGCCCGCGCGACCCAGCTGGCGAACGCCCTGCGCGACGAGCTCGGCGTCACCGGAGACCAGCGGGTCGCGACCCTCATGTGGAACAACGCCGAGCACGTCGAGGCGTACTTCGCGATCCCCTCCATGGGCGCGGTCCTCCACACCCTCAACCTGCGTCTTCCCCCCGAGCAGCTGGTCTGGATCGTCAACCACGCCGCCGACCGGGTCGTCCTCGTCAACGGCTCCCTGCTCCCGCTCCTCGCCCCGCTGCTGCCGCACCTGCCGACCATCGAGCACATCGTGGTCTCGGGCCCGGGCGACCGATCCGTCCTCGACGGCGTGGCGCCCCGCGTGCACGACTACGAGGAGCTGCTCGCCGGCCGCCCCACCACCTTCGACTGGCCGGAGCTGGACGAACGCGCCGCCGCCGCCATGTGTTACACCTCCGGCACCACCGGCGACCCCAAGGGCGTCGTCTACTCCCACCGCTCCATCTACCTGCACTCCATGCAGGTCAACATGGCCGAGTCGATGGGCCTGACGGACAAGGACACGACCCTCGTCGTCGTTCCGCAGTTCCACGTCAACGCCTGGGGCCTGCCGCACGCCACCTTCATGACCGGCATCAACATGCTCATGCCGGACCGCTTCCTCCAGCCGGCCCCGCTCGCCGAGATGATCGAGCGCGAGAGGCCGAGCCACGCCGCCGCCGTCCCCACCATCTGGCAGGGCCTGCTCGCCGAGGTCACCGCCAACCCGCGCGACCTGACGTCCATGAAGCAGGTCACCATCGGCGGCGCGGCCTGTCCGCCCTCCCTCATGGAGGCGTACGACAAGCTCGGCGTCCGCCTCTGCCACGCCTGGGGCATGACGGAGACCTCCCCGCTCGGCACCATGGCGCACCCGCCGGCCGGGCTCACGGCGGAGGAGGAGTGGCCGTACCGCGTCACCCAGGGCCGTTTCCCGGCCGGTGTCGAGGCCCGGCTTGTCGGCCCCGGCGGCGAACACCTGCCCTGGGACGGCGAGTCGGCCGGTGAGCTGGAGGTCCGCGGCAACTGGATCGCGGGCGCGTACTTCGGTGGGGTGGACGGCGAGGAGATCCGTCCGGCGGACAAGTTCAGCGAGGACGGCTGGCTGAAGACCGGCGACGTCGGCGTCATCAGCGCGGACGGCTACCTCACGCTCACCGACCGGGCCAAGGACGTCATCAAGTCCGGCGGCGAGTGGATCTCGTCCGTCGAGCTGGAGAACGCCCTCATGGCGCACCCGGAGGTCGCCGAGGCCGCCGTCGTCGCCGTACCGGACGAGAAGTGGGGCGAGCGGCCACTGGCGACCGTCGTCCTCAAGGAGGGCTCGACGGCGGACTACGAGTCGCTGAAGTCCTTCCTCGCCACCGAGGGCGGCATCGCCAAGTGGCAGCTGCCGGAGCGCTGGGCGCTGGTCCCGGCGGTGCCGAAGACGAGCGTGGGGAAGTTCGACAAGAAGGTGATCCGCAGGCAGTACGCGGAGGGCGAGCTGGACGTGACCCAGCTCTGAGCCCGTACGCATGAGTGAGAGGGGGCGGTGTCCGCGCGGACACCGCCCCCTCTCACTCATGCGTACGTCTGACGACCGGGCGCCTCGCCGCAGGCCGGCCCGCGGCCGCTCCGGTCAGTTGGTGCCGATCTTCGCCAGCAGGTCCACGATCCGGGCCTGGACCTCGTCGCTCGTCGAGCGTTCCGCGAGGAAGAGGACCGTCTCGCCGGACGCCAGCTTGGGCAGTTCGGCCTCGTCGAGGCCGGCCGAGGTGTAGACGACGAGCGGTGTGCGGTTCAACTGGCCGTTCGCGCGCAGCCAGTCGATGATCCCGGCCCTTCGGCGGCGCACCTGCATCAGGTCCATGACCACCAGGTTCGGCCGCATCTGCGCCGCCAGCGTGACCGCCTCGGCGTCCGCCTCGGCCCGCGCCACCTGCATGCCGCGCCGCTCCAGGGTCGCCGCGAGCGCCTGCGCGATCTCCTCGTGCTCCTCGATGAGCAGGACGCGGGAGGGGTGCTGCTCGCTGTCGCGCGGGGCGAGCGCCTTGAGGAGTACGGCGGGATCGGCGCCGTACGCCGCCTCGCGGGTCGCCTGCCCGAGCCCGGCCGCGAGCAGCACCGGCACCTCGGCGGCGACGGCGGCCTGGCGCAGCGACTGGAGCGCGGTACGGGTGATGGGGCCGGTCAGCGGGTCGACGAAGAGCGCGGCCGGGAAGGCCGCGATCTGGGCGTCGACCTCCTCGCGGGAGTGGACGATCACCGGACGGTAGCCGCGGTCGCTCAGCGCCTGCTGGGTGGAGACGTCCGGCGCCGGCCAGACGAGCAGACGGCGCGGGTTGTCCAGCGGCTCCGGGGGCAGTTCGTCGTCGACCGGCTGCGGCAGCGGCCTGTTCGCGACCTCGACCGCGCCGCCCGGGCCGTCGAGCGGCTCGGGCCCTTCGGCGGAGCCCTCGGCGGGCGCTCCTATGGCGTACGCCCGGCCCTCGGGGGCGGTCGGCCCGAGCTTGGGCTGCGGCAGTGGCTGCTGCGGCTGCGGCTGCTGAGGGTCCGACGCCTGCGGGTGCGGGTGGGGGTTCGGGTGCGGCTTGGCCGCCGGCTCGGAGGGGGCCGGGCGGTCCCCCTCGGGGGGAGTGGCGAGCTTACGCCGCCGACCGGAGCCGTTCGACGCGTTCTGCCCGGGGGCGACCTGGCCGGGGGCGACCTGGCCGGTCTGCTGGGCAGCCGCCTGCTGCGCGGCGATCTGCTGGGCAGCCGTCTGCTGGGCGGCGATCTGCTGGGCGAAGGGCACGCCCTGCCCGAGCGTACGGACGCTGAAGGCCCGGCCGCCCGCGGACGCGGGTGCCTCCGGCGGCAGGGGTACGGACCCGGTGCCGGTACCGGAACGGGTCTCCTGCGGGATGCCCGAATCCGCGCCCCGGCGACGGCCGGTCGGCTCGGAGACCGGGTGCGCGTGCGGCGCCGTGTGCTCGGTGCCCGGCACGGACCGGGCGGCGTCGTGCTGTCCTTCGTCGCTCACGGGGAGGGCGGAAGGCTGCGGCGCCGGCTGCGGGGCCGGCTGCGGGGCCGGCTGCGGGGCCGCGAAGGGGGCGGCGTGCGGGGCCTGAGCCGCCTCCTCGGACGGCCGGTCCGCATCGGCCGGCGGAAGCGCGAACGGCGTGCGGGGCCCCGCGTCGGCGGCGGCGGTCCGCTCCTGGGCGGCGAGCGCCCGGCGAGCCCGGCGGCCCGCCTGCTGCCCCGATGCCGCGTCCCCCTCGCCGCTCGCCACGGCCGGCAGCGCCCGGGCGAGGGCGGGGGCCTCCATGGACGTGCCCTGAGCCGGGACGGGAACGCCCTGCGGCGGCACGGCGTCGCCCCGAGCGGCGCGCCCCTGCGCCCCCTCGGCGGCGGTCACCACGGCGCCCTCGGCGGGGCGGCCCCGACGACGACCGGTCGGTTCGGTGCCGGAGGGGGTGCTCGGGCCCGCGTTCTGGGCGGGGATCAGCTCGGCGGGGGCCGCCTGGCCGTCCTCCGTACGGCCGCGTCGGCGACCGGTCGGCTCGACGGCGCCACCGGACCCGCCACCGGCACCGGCGCTCGTACCGCCACCGGCGCCCGTACCGCCGCCCGCACCGTCACCCGTACCGCTCTCCGCCGCGACGGCGCTCTCCAGGAAGGCGTCCGTGGACGCCCGGCGGGCGCGTCGCCGTCCACCGCCCTGCGTCTCCGATGCCTGCGCGGGCAGCGCGAGCTGGGCTCCCTGTGCCTGTGCCTGTGCCTGTGCCTGTGCCTGAGCCGCGGGCTGCGCCGCGGCCGCGCGAACGGGCCCCAGCTCGGGCTGCGCCCCCGCCACGGCCAGTCCAGCTCCCGGCCCCGCGGCCGTGGCGGCGACCGTTCCCTTCCCGGCGCCGAGCGGAACCTCCAGCACGTACGCGCTGCCGCTCGTCCCGGGCACCTCGTGCGTCTGCACCACACCGCCGTGCGCCGCCACGATCCCGCGGACGATGGGCTGATGGACGGCGTCGCCCCCGGCGTACGGCCCGCGCACCTCGATCCGTACGACGTCACCGCGCTGCGCGGCCGCGACGACGATCGTCGAGTCGGCGTATCCGGCGCCCGGTACGAGCCGGGCCTTGCCGGTGGAGTCGACCCCGGCCACGTCCGCGACGAGGTGGGCGAGCGCGGTCGCGAGCCGGCCGGCGTCCACCTCGGCCTCGATCGGCGGCGCGTGCACGGCGAACTGGACGCGGCCGGGCCCGATGAGCTCCACGGCCCCGTCGACACCCGCCCCGACGACCCGGTCGAGCGGTACGACGTTCTTGTCGAGGGTCTCCGCCCCCGCGTCCAGGCGCTGGTAGCCGAGGACGTTGTCGACGAGGGTGGTCATCCGGGCGTACCCGGCGGCCAGGTGGTGGAGCAACTGGTTGGCCTCCGGCCACAGCTGCCCCGCGTCGTCGGCCGCGAGGGTGGCGAGCTCGGTGCGCAGCTCCTCCAGCGGGCCGCGCAGCGACTCGCCGAGGACGGCCGTCAGCTGCTCGTGCCGGGCGGCGAGGGCGTCGTACCGCTCCTTCTCCCGCTCCAGCAGCTCCGCCTGCCGCTCCAGCTCGGCCGCGTGCCGCTCGGCGCGGTCGGCGAGTTCGGCGGCGTGCTGCTCGGCGAGCTGTTCGTACGGCCGGCGGTCGGTGAAGGTCATCACCGCGCCGACGAGCTGGTCCCCGTCCCGTACCGGCGCGGTCGTCAGGTCGACGGGCACCTGGGCACCGCTCTTCGACCAGAGCACCTGGTTGCGGACCCGGTGCTTGCGGCCCGACTTCAGGGTGTCGGCGAGCGGAGACCCTTCGTACGGGAACGGCTCGCCGTCCGCCCGCGAGTGCAGGATCAGCGGGTGGAGCTCCTTGCCGCCGAGATCGCTGGCGCGGTAGCCGAGGATCTGCGCGGCGGCGGGGTTGACGAGGACGACGCGTCCGTCGGTGTCGGTGCCGACCACGCCCTCGGCCGCCGCGCGCAGGATCATCTCGGTCTGGCGCTGCGAGCGGGCGAGTTCGGCCTCGGTGTCGAGGGTGCCGGTGAGATCGCGGACGACGAGCATGAGGAGTTCGTCGCCGGTGTAGGCGCTGTACGAGTCGTAGGCCTCGCGGCCGTCCTCCAGGCTCGCGCTGGTCACCTCGACGGCGAACTCGCTGCCGTCGGTGCGGCGCGCGATCATCCGGGTCGGCTTCGTACGGCCCCGCTCGTCGGTGCCCTCGGGCAGCCGCATCGAGCCGGGGATCAGGCGCGAGTCGAAGCCGGGCAGCAGATCGAGCAGGCCGCGGCCGACGAGCGCGGTGCCCGGGGTCTCGAACATGCCGAGGGCGATGGTGTTGGCGTTGACGACCGTGCCGTTGCAGTTGACGAGCACGAGGCCGTCGGGGAGGGCGTCAAGTATGGCTGCGAGGCGAGCAGCGCCTCGGGATGGCCTGCTGCTCACGACGACGCTTCCTCCCTGACCCACTGCGCTTGCCCGGCTGCACTGCCCGGTGGCCGGCCGGCCCCATCTTGCCTCTCGGGCCCCGGCCTGTCACTGAGGTGAGTCTAAGGGCAGGGCCGCCGGGCGCGGGGGGAGGTCTCTTGCCTCCGGCACAATGCGGCGCTTCGTGGGAGCTTTCGTGGAGCTCCGTGGGCGCTTCATCCGTGTACGTGCGGAAGCACGGGCTCCAGATTCTCCCAGCGGGCGATCTCGCAGCCGTCGGTGCGGGCGAAGTGGGCGTCGACGGGGCGCCCCTGCCAGTCCCCGGTGATGTGGGCGACGGCCGGCCCGCCGTACTGCTGCGTGCAGTAACGGTTCTTGTCCACTGCCGCGAACGGGTCCTTCCCCTCCTTCGCGAGCCGGTCGAGCCGCTCGCAGGCGCGGTTGGCGGCCGGGTGGTTCCCGCTCGCCCGGCTGCCGCACTCGAGCCGGTAGGTGCCGTTGGCGTTCGGGTGGCCGCTCTTGGAGACCGTCACGGTGAGCGCGTCGGGCGGCGACAGCAGGGGCAGCGGCGGGACCGGCCCGAGCCCGGCGGCGCCGGCGGTGGCCGCGAGGGGGGCGAGGGTGGAGAGGACGAGGCGGCGCAGCATACGGACTCCAGGTGAGCGGGTGGGGGCTACGGACTCGCGGCCCGTCTCCTCTAACGCTGCGTCCCCGGGTTCGTTGCGCAAGCGGGAGGGGCCGGAGGACTTTGCTCTCCGCCCGGGAGGGCTAGTACGGTGAGAAGCGATTGGTGGCACCCGGCTCGTCTGTGTCATCATCTGCACGCACCGTTCGCGCCCGCGCGAAGTGCAGGGAGGCGTCGCCTAGTCCGGTCTATGGCGCCGCACTGCTAATGCGGTTTGGGTCTTAAAGCCCATCGAGGGTTCAAATCCCTCCGCCTCCGCCCCACCCGAAGCCCCGGCCCCACGGCCGGGGCTTCGGCCGTTCCCGGCCCGGGTGCGTCAGGCCCATGACTGCCCGCCGGGTCACCCGTCCGGCGGATGGGGGGAGGGGGCCCGGATCTGCCCCTGAGAGACGTTTTCGCAGGTCAGGGCGGGTCTGGCTAATGGATTTCGCGCTACGGCGCAGGTCATGTAATGTTGTCCACGCAACGCCGACCGGCAAGAAAAACGCCGAGAAGCACAAGCACTCGTAGCTTAACGGATAGAGCATCTGACTACGGATCAGAAGGTTGCAGGTTCGAATCCTGCCGAGTGCACAGCCTGAGAGGCCCCGGACGAGAGTCCGGGGCCTCTTGCGTTGGGCCGTACAGCGGCGAAGGACAGGTCGTGCCGACCGTCGGGGAGATGGACGGCGCGCTCGGTGGGGAGGGATCGCATGAGGTTCGGAGCGGGGAGGGCGGGGCTGACCGCTGGGGTGCTCGTGTCGTTGGCCGCGTTGGTGGGGTGCGGGACGACGCAGGCGCCCGCGACGGGCCCGGAGAGCACGGCGACGGGTGCGGCGCCGGCAAGCCCCTCAGCGGCAAGCCCCTCGGCTGCGACGCCCCCGCCGGTGGCGGAGGGCGTCCGGCTCTCCGCCGGGGAGCTTCAGGGGCGGTGGTGGTCCTGGGCGGCTTCGGAGCCCCCGGAGACCAACCCCGTGTCCGACCAGGACGGGGGCGAGTGCGGACGCAACCAACCGGAGGACGTCTGGTTCCTGGCCGGCACCTTCGGTGGTCGGGTCACGCGCGAGTGCGCGGTTCCCGGCGGCCGTCCCATCGCCTTCCCCGTCGTCAACACCTACGGCGAGCCCGCGGACTGCGCGGCCTTCATGAGGGGCGCGCGGGGGACCGTGTTCCTGGACGGCGAGGCGGTCGAGCCGGAGACGTACCGGGGCGACGCGATGACGGTGCGCGGCGCTCGGGGAAACGCGGTCACGGAGGAGGAAGGGAGCTTCACCGCCACGGGCTGCGGCCTGTGGGTCCAGCTGCCCGCCCTGGCGCCGGGGAAGCATGAGCTGAAGATCCGTGGACGGTCGGGCGGCTTCTCGGTGGGTGTGGACTACGCGTTGGCCGTCTCCGCCTCCTAGCGGCACGGGCCGGGGGGCTCGCTCGTAAGGGTGGTGGGGGATAAGGTCTGAAGATCGTTTTGTCTTCGGATTTGTGGGGGTTGGCATGGCACTGTTCGGGAACGCGCACAAGATCGATCCGGCGCAGGCGCAGCAGGACTACGCGCGGCTGCTCGGGCCCGGGGAGCAGGTGCACGCCGCGTACCTGTTGATACGGGACACGATCTTCTTCACCGACCGGCGGCTCGTGCTCGTCGACAAGCAGGGCATCACCGGCAAGAAGGTCGAGTACCACTCGGTCCCGTACCGCAGCATCACCCACTTCGCCGTGGAGACCGCCGGCACCTTCGATCTGGACGCCGAGCTGAAGATCTGGATCTCCGGCCAGTCCCTCCCCGTCCAGAAGACCTTCACCAAGGGCGTGGACATCTACGAGGTGCAGGCGATCCTGACCCAGTTCGTGGCCAAGTAGGACCGAGGGACGAGACGAGGCCTCCGGGTCGCTCCAGGGCGATCCCGGGGGCCTTCCTCTTCCGGGTGTACGCCCGCGTGTCCGGAGGCACGGCCCGCACGGCGTCGCCTGCGGTTGACGGCCGCCGGGCACGGGGCTGGACTGGATTCATGGGGGCTGCGGGGACTCCGGCCTAGGGAGAGCAGCGATGACGACCATGGAAACGTTCGAGCTTCTGCAGCCGTACAAGATCGCCGAGGAGACGTTCGTCATCCCCTGGGCCCTCGAGGCCCCGCCGGTCGGGCACTTCCCGATGAACTCGATGGTGATCCGGGGCCCCGAACCGGTCCTCGTCGACACCGGGGCGCCCGCGGTGCGCTCCCAGTGGCTGGAGGCCGCCTGGTCCGTCGTAGACCCCCTGGACGTGCGGTGGATCTTCCTCACCCACGACGACCGCGACCACGCCGGCAACCTCCTGGCGGTCCTCGCCGCGTGCCCGAACGCGACCCTGCTGACCACCTGGTTCTCCATCGGCCGCATGGCCGAGGAGTGGGAGACCCCCGTCAATCGGTGCCGCTTCATGACCGACGGCGACACGATCGACGCGGGCGACCGCACCCTGGTCGCCAAACGACCGCCCCTGTACGACAACCCCACCACTCGCGCCCTCTTCGACCCGAAGACCCATGTCCTGTGGGCCGTCGACACCTTCGCCACCAACGTGCCGGCCCCCATGCCCGACGTCGCGGAGCTGTCACCGGACGATTTCCGCGACGGCCAGTTCTTCGGCGGACGCCTGGTCTCTCCCTGGGTCGCCCTGCTGGACTCCCAGAAGTTCGGGACGGTCGTCAGCGACTTCCAGCATCTGGGCGCCGAGGTCATCGCCGGCTGCCACACCCCGATCCTCAGCGGCCCCCGGGTCCCCGAGGCCTATGACCTCCTCCGCCGGCTTCCCGAGATCCCACCGTGGGCGGAGTTCACCCAGGCCGACCTGGACCAGTGGATGGCGGTCGCCGAGAGCTCGGTTCCGCCGGAGCAGCCACGGCCGTCCGGGACGTGAGGCGCGCTGCCACCCGGTGCCTTGGGGCGGGGCGCGGGCCGTGCCGTGAGCGGTGAGGTTGACTGGGCGGCTCACGAGAGCACGAGCAGGGGGAACGAGCCGTGGTGTGGCGGTGTGCCGGGATGGGGTGGCGCGGGGGCGTGCCCGGGCTGCGCTGGGAGGGCGGGCGGGTGTCCGTGCTCCGGTACGGGCAGATGATCGGGTTCCGGGCGGTCGGTGGGCGACGCTGCCCGGGCGCCCGGGGCAACGCCTGCCCGTTGTCCGCGCAGGTGCCGCCGCGCGCCACCGGCGGGCAGTGCCCCGCGTGCGCACGGCTCGACCGGGCCCATTCGGTCGCCGCCGACACCAAGCTGGACGACCCCCAGCCGTACCGCGTGTACCTCGCCTGGTTCGGGCCCGGGATGACCAAGGTCGGGATCACGGCCGAGGCCCGGGGCGACGCCCGGCTCCTGGAGCAGGGGGCCGTCGCCTTCAGCTGGATCGGGCGGGGGCCGCTCATGGCCGCGCGGCGGACCGAGGAACAGCTGCGGCACGCGCTGAAGGTGCCCGACCGGATTCCGTACGCCGGGAAGCGTGCCGTACGGCACCGGCTGCCGGCGCCGCCCGAACGCCGGCGCGAGATCGAGGAGCTGTACCGCGAAGCCGTCGCCCTGCCCGGGTGGGGAGAGACCCTCCACACGCTGCCGTGCGAGGTGCGCGATCACGCCGGGGTCTTCGGGCTCGACGGGCTCCCGGCGCTCTCCGGGACCGTCACCGAGCTGTGCGAGAACGGCGTCGTCGCCGGCCGTGTCCTCGCCGCCGCAGGGCCCGACCTGCACCTTCTCGACTCCGAAGGGCGCTGCCTCGCCGTCGACACCCGGCTCGTACGGGGGTGGGGGCTGGCCTCGGCCGACGCGGGCGAAGCCGTCACCGTGCCCGTCCGGAAGGAGCCGGGCCGCACCCAGGAGGGGCTGTTCTAGCCGACCGTAAAGACTTGGACCCCTTTCCCGCCCGGCTGTGGACAGGTCCGCCCCGACCGGCGGAGGGTGATCGACATGACCCAGAGCCTGGTGGCGGGCCTCGAACCGCCGTACTACACCGCTGTCTTCACCTCGGTCCGTGCCGACGACCCCGAGGGGTACGCCGAGACCGGCGCCCGCATGCTGGAGATCGTCCGGGAGATCCCCGGCTTCCTCGGCTACGAGACCGCCCGCACCCCCGGCGGGATCGGCATCTCCGTCGCCTACTTCCGCGACCTCGAATCCCTCGGTGCCTGGCAGAACGACGCGGAGCACCAGGCCGCGAAGCACCACGGGCGCGCGCACTGGTACGACCGCTACAGCGTCCACATCGGGAAGGTCGAGAGGAGCTACAGCTTTGAGCGCGCATGACACCCCCGACCACCCCGGCGATCTGGTCCGGCGGCTCGGCATCCCCGGACTCGTCGACGTCCACACCCACTTCATGCCCCAGAACGTCCTCGACAAGGTCTGGGCCTACTTCGACGCCGTCGGCCCCCTGACCGGCATGGAGTGGCCCATCACCTACCGCGAGGAGGAGGACCGCCGCGTCGCGCTGCTCCGCGAGTTCGGTGTCCTCGCGTTCACCTCGATGCTCTATCCGCACAAGGCCGGGATGGCGCGGTGGCTCAACGGCTGGGCCGCCGACTTCGCCGCCCGTACACCCGACTGTCTGCACACCGCGACCCTCTATCCGGAGCCGGACACCGGGACGTACGTCCGGCAGGCCCTCGACGCCGGTGCCCGGGTCTTCAAGGTGCACCTCCAGGTCGGCGGGTTCGATCCCAACGACGGGCTGATGGAGGGTGGTTGGGGGCTGATCGCCGAAGCCGGCGTGCCCGTCGTCATCCACTGCGGCTCGGGGCCCGCCCCCGGGAAGTTCACCGGGCCCGGGCCCGTTGGACAGCTGCTCGCCCGCCATCCCCGCCTGCGGCTGATCGTCGCCCACATGGGGATGCCGGAGTACGCCGACTTCCTCGACCTCGCCGAGCGGTACGAAGGCGTCCACCTGGACACCACCATGGCCTTCACCGACTTCAGCGAACGGTTCGCCCCCTTCCCCGCCGCCGAACTCCCGCGCCTGCGCGCTCTCGGGCTCGGCGGGCGGATCCTCCTCGGCTCCGACTTCCCGAACATTCCCTACCCGTACGTCCACCAGCTCGACGCCCTGGAGCGGCTCGGCCTCGGGGAGGAGTGGCTGCGGAACGTGCTGCACCACAACGCGGCCGGGCTCTTCGATCTGCCCCGGCGTTCTTAGGGAATTCACAGGGAGGGCAAAGAGAGATCTCAGTACGCCGCTCCAGCGTGGCACCATGACCGCGACCACGCCCCGGGGGAGCACCGCCCCGCGTACCGCCGCCCCGCGCACCACGGCCCCGCGTACCGCCGCCCCGCGTACCGCCGCCCCGCGCACCACGGCCCCGCGTACCGCCGCCCCGCGTACCGCCGCCCCTCACATACTCCGGCCCGACGGCACGGCCGTCCGGGTGCTCGTCGTGGACGACGAGGCCTCGCTCGCCGAACTGCTCTCCATGGCCCTGCGGTACGAGGGCTGGCAGGTCCACAGCGCGGGCGACGGCGCCGGGGCGCTGCGCGCGGCGCGGGAGTTCCGGCCCGATGCCGTGATCCTCGACGTGATGCTGCCCGACATGGACGGCCTGGCCGTGCTCGGCGGACTGCGACGCGAACTGCCCGACGTGCCGGTGCTGTTCCTGACCGCCAAGGACGCCGTCGAGGACCGGATCGACGGCCTCACGGCGGGCGGCGACGACTACGTCACCAAGCCGTTCAGCCTGGAGGAGGTCGTGGCGCGGCTGCGCGGACTGATCCGGCGTTCGGGGGCGGCGCAGGCGCGCAGCGAGTCGCTGCTCGTGGTCGGGGACCTGACCCTGGACGAGGACAGCCACGAGGTCACCCGGGGCGGGGACTCGATCCACCTCACCGCGACCGAGTTCGAGCTGCTGCGCTACCTCATGCGCAACCCGCGCCGGGTGCTGAGCAAGGCGCAGATCCTGGACCGGGTCTGGTCGTACGACTTCGGCGGCCAGGCCAACATCGTCGAGCTCTACATCTCCTACCTGCGACGGAAGATCGACGCGGGACGCTCGCCGATGATCCACACCCGGCGCGGGGCCGGTTACCTGATCAAGCCGGGGGAGTAGGGGTGTCGTAGGGGTGTCCCGGGGTGCCGGGCCCGGGGGGCCGGGCCCGGGGGGCCGGGCCCGGGGCGCCCCGGGCCCGGGGTGCCGGGCCCGGGGGGCCTGCCGGACCTGACCGAGAAGAAGTAATCGCTATACAGCGTACGAGAGCCCTTGTACGGTGTACGAGACCAGTCCCGTACACTGTACAAGGAGCCTGTCCCCATGACGGCGACGACCGCCGAGTCCCACCCCGCCACCACCGGCGGACACCCGCAGCGCTGGCTGATCCTCGGCGTCATCTGTCTCGCCCAGCTCACCGTGCTGCTCGACAACACCGTCCTGAGCGTCGCGATCCCCTCCCTGACCTCCGAACTCCACGCGACCACCGCCGACATCCAGTGGATGATCAACGCGTACTCGCTCGTCCAGTCCGGTCTGCTCCTCACCGCCGGCAACGCCGCCGACCGCTACGGCCGCAAGAAGCTCCTCGCCACCGGCCTCGCGCTCTTCGGCCTCGGCTCGCTCGCCGCCGGACTCGCCGACTCCACCGCGCAGTTGATCGCCGCCCGCGCGGGCATGGGCGTCGGCGGGGCGCTGTTGATGACCACCACGCTCGCCGTCGTCATGCAGATCTTCGACGACTCGGAGCGGGTCAAGGCCATCGCGCTCTGGTCCACGGTCGCCTCGCTCGGCTTCGCCGGCGGACCGCTGATCGGCGGCGTGATCCTCGACCACTTCTGGTGGGGAATGATCTTCCTCATCAACATCCCGGTCGCGGTCGTCGGCCTGATCGCCGTCCTCAAGCTCGTACCCGAGTCGAAGAACCCGCAGGGCGCGCGCCCCGACCTGCTCGGCGCGCTGCTCTCCACCATCGGCATGACCGCCGTCGTGTACGCGATCATCACCGGCCCCGAGCACGGCTGGCTCTCCGCCGAGGTGCTGACCCCGGCCGCGATCGGCGTCCTCACCCTCGGCGCCTTCGCGCTGTGGGAGCTGCGCGTCCCGTACCCGATGCTCGACATGCACTTCTTCCGCAACCAGAAGTTCATCGGCGCCATCGGCGGTTCGATCCTGGTCGTCTTCGGCATGGGCGGATCGCTCTTCCTGCTCACGCAGCACCTGCAGTTCGTGCTCGGTTACGAGCCGCTGGAGGCGGGTCTGCGGATGGCGCCGCTCGCGCTCACGATCGTCGGCCTCAACCTGACCGGCATCGGCCCGCGCATCGTGATGAAGCTCGGCACCCCGCCCACCGTCGTCCTGGGCATGTCCCTGGTCGCCGGCGGCCTGACCTCGATCTCGCTGCTGGGTGGCGGCACGGACGGCAGCTACTGGGGCATGCTGCTCGGTCTGGTGCTGATGGGCGGCGGCATCGCCGTCTCCTCCCCGGCGATGGCCAACGCGATCATGAGCGCGATCCCGCCGGAGAAGGCCGGAGTGGGCGCCGGTATCAACGGCACCCTCGCCGAGTTCGGCAACGGCCTCGGTGTCGCCGTCCTCGGAGCCGTCCTCAACGCCCGGTTCGCGGCGCTCGTCGCCGTCACCGCGAGTTCCCTGCCGGCGGCGCTCGCGGCGGCCGGTAGCGGCGCCGAACGGCAGGAGATCTCCGCCGCCTTCGCCTCGGGGCTCCAGACCAGCCAGCTGGTCGGCGCGATCGCCGTCTTCGCGGGCGGCCTGGTGGCGGCGGCCCTGCTCGCGCGCGCCGAGCGATCGGAGAAGCGATCGGAGAAGCGGGCGGAGAAGCCGGGGGAGGCGACCGGGCTGTCCGACAAGGAGACGGCCGGTGCATAGCATGGGCCTCGACCGTTGACGAGGAGGAACGCGATGGTGAAGGCAGCCGACCGGGCGAAGAACCCGGCGCGTTCCAGCGTCTGGCTCGAGAAGAGGGCCGCCCGCGCGGGGGGCGGCCCCGCCGGGCTCGACCGCGACCGGATCGTGGCCGCCTCGATCCGGATGCTGGACGAGGAGGGTCTCGCCAAGTTCTCCATGCGCAGGCTCGCGGCGGAGCTGAACGTCACCGCGATGTCGCTCTACTGGTACGTGGACACCAAGGACGACATCATCGAGTTCGCGCTCGACGCCCTCTACGGCGAGATCGACCTCGCCGCCGTCGACGCCGCCGAGGACTGGCAGGGCCGGATCCGCGCGCTCGCCCTCGCCTACCGCCGCATGCTCGCCCGCCATGCCTGGGCCTCGCCGTGCGCCGGCTCGTACCTGAACATCGGACCGAACGCGATCGCCGTCGGCACCAAGATCCAGGAGGCGATCAAGGACACCGGCCTGCCGCTGCACGGCCGGCCGGGTGCGATGTCGGCGGTCTTCCAGTTCGTCTACGGCTACGGGACGTTGGAGGCCCAGTTCGGCCGGCGCGCGGCCGAGGCCGGCATGACGCAGGACGACTTCTACACGGAGGCGGTCTCGGCCTTCCGCGACGACCCGGAATTCGCGGTGCAGATCGAGGACATGAAGGAGATCCTGGACGAGCGCGCCACGCACGGCAGCGTCAGCGACATCTGGGAGCGGGACTTCGCCTACGCCCTCGACATCCTGATCGCCGGCATCGAGGTCATGGCGGCCCGCTCGGAGTGACGCCCGGTCAGCCCGCCCGTGCCGCCTGGATGTCCCCCGCCCGTACCGCCTGGATGTCCAGCGTCACCCGCAGCGTCGTGCCGATCGCCGCGATGCCCGCCGACACCACCTGGTTGTAGGTCATCGCGAAGTCCTCGCGCCGCAGCTCGGCCTCCGCCCGGAAGGCCGCCCGGACCCCTCCCCACGGGTCCGGGCCCGTGCCCAGGTACGACAGGTCGAGAAGCACCTCGCGCGTGACGCCCCGCAGGGACAGCTCGCCCGCCACGGTCCAGCGGTCCGGGCCCGCCGCCCGCAGCGCCGTGCTCCGGTACGTGATCTCCGGGAAGCGGTCCACGTCCAGGAAGTCCGCCGACCGCAGGTGCTTGTCCCGCAGGCCGTTGCCCGTGTCGACGGAACCGGCCGCTATGACCGCCTCCACCCGGGACGCCAGGACGTCGGGCGCGATCTCGATCCGCCCGGTGAACTCGGTGAACCGCCCGTGCACGCTGGAGATCCCGAGGTGCTGGGCCACCGCCCCCACCGAGGAGTGCGCCGCGTCCAGGGTCCAGACGCCCGGCGCGGGCAGCTCCGTGCCGCCCGCGCGGGCCAGGACGACGGTCCCCACCTCGGCCCGGCCGGCCGCGCCGACCAGCGCGGTGCGCGCGTCCGGCGCGTACCCGAGGGCGGTCACCACCACGGTGTACGCCCCCGGTGCCAGCGTCGTCGGCCGCGACCGTACGACCCCGTCCGCGTCCGCCACCGCCCGCAGGACCTGCCCGCCCGAGCCGTCGGTCACGGTCACCACGGCGTGCGGCACCGGCCACCCGTCCCGCGTCCGTACCTGTGCGTGCAGTCCCATCCGTACCTCACTCTTTCCGGACCGGCCGCGCCTCCGCTCGGGGCGCGGCCGGGTCGGTCACTCGCCCGGGTGGGCCAGTTCGATGTCGTGGCCGTCGACTCCGGCGCCGGTCACGGTCAGGCGCCCCGCCACCGGCGGGTAGCCGGTCGCGATGAGCGTGTACTCGCCCGCGTCCAGGTCGGCGAAGGCGTACGTGCCGTCCGTGTCCGTCGTCGCCGACGCCGTCACGTTCCCCGCCGCGTCGACCAGGGTCACCCGCGCGTCGGCCAGTGGCCGGTGGTCGAGCCCCGCGCGGACCGTGCCGTGGACGACCGCTCCGGCCGCGAGGGCCACGTCGAGCCGGGTCGTGCCCTGGCCGCCGATCTCGACGGGCAGCGCCTGCGGGCGGTGTCCTGCGGCGGTGACCGCCACCGTGACCGCGCCGGGCACCAGCTCCGCGAAGGCGAAGCCGCCGTCCGCGCCGGTCTTACCGGAGGCCAGCACCTCACCCCGTACGTCCGTGACCACGACCGTCGCGCCGTCGACGGGTGCCCCGCCGTCCACGGCGGTGACGGAGCCCGTGAGCCCGCTGGTGCCGGTCAGGAGCACGTCGTGGGTGAGCGGACCGGGACCGTCGTGCACGACGACCGTCGAGGCCTGCGGCTGGAAACCGTCGGCGGAGGCGATCAGGACGTACGACCCGGCGCCCGGCGCGTCGACGGCGTAACCGCCCCCGTCCCGGACGACCGCGCGGCCGAGCTGCCGCCCGCCGAGCGAGATCAGCGTGACCGTCGCACCCGGCACGTCCGAGCCTTCGGCGGTACGGACGGTTCCGCTGACGGTCGGGGTGGTGGCGGTGGTGGCGGTGGTGGCGGTGGTGGCGATCGGGGTGGTGGCGGCTGGGGTGGTGGCGGTCGGGGCTTGTGCCGGGGTCTCCTTGGCCGGCCCGTTCGCGCCGCTCTTCAGCGCCACCTCCTTGATGAACAGCGTCACCAGGAAGGCGAGCAGCGCGAAGGGCGCCGAGTAGAGGAAGACATCGCCGACACCGTGCCCGTACGCGCTCTCCATGACGGTACGGATCGGCGCCGGCAGCTTGTCCATGTCGGGGATGCCGCCGCCCGAACCGCCGCCGGCCGTTCCGCCGGCCATTCCGGCGGCCTTCGGTCCGAGGTCGGCGAGGCCGTCCTTGACGTAGTGCGTGACCCGGTGGGCCAGCACCGCGCCGAGCGCCGAGACACCGATCGCACCGCCGAGCGAGCGGAAGAAGGTGACGACGGAGGAGGCGGAGCCGAGGTCGGCCGGGTCGACCTGGTTCTGCGTGCACAGGACCAGGTTCTGCATCATCATGCCGAGGCCGAGACCCATGACGGCCATGAAGACCGCGATGTGCCAGTACTCCGTGTCGTACCGGATCGTGCCGAGCAGTCCGAGCCCGCTGGTCACCAGGACACCGCCGCTGACCAGCCAGGCCTTCCACCGGCCGGTCTTGGTGATGATCATGCCGGAGACGGTCGAGGAGACGAAGAGACCGGCGATCATCGGGATGGTCAGGACGCCGGACATCGTCGGCGACTCGTTCCGGGCCAGTTGGAAGTACTGGCTGAAGAAGACCGTGCCGGCGAACATCGCGACGCCCACGAAGAGCGAGGCGAGCGAGGCCAGGGTGATGGTGCGGTTACGGAAGAGGCGTAGCGGGATGATCGGCTCGTCGGCCTTCGACTCGACGAGCACGAAGAGCGCGACGAGGAGGAGGGAACCGCCCACCATGGCGGCGGTCTGCCAGGACATCCAGTCGTACTTGTCGCCCGCGAAGGTCACCCAGATCAGGAGGAGGGAGACCGCGGCACTGATGACGCCGGCTCCGGTCCAGTCGACCTTGACCTCGCGCTTCACGACGGGCAGCTTCAGGGTCTTCTGCAGCACGAGCAGCGCGATCATCGCGAAGGGCACGCCGACGTAGAAGCACCAGCGCCAGCCGAGCCAGTCGGTGTCCGTGATGACGCCGCCGAGCAGCGGGCCGCCGACCGTGGCGACGGCGAAGGTGGCGCCGAGGTAGCCGCTGTACCGGCCGCGCTCGCGCGGGGCGATCATGGCGGCCAGGATGATCTGGGAGAGCGCGGTCAGACCGCCGACGCCGATGCCCTGGACGACCCGGCAGGCGATGAGCATGCCGGTGTTCTGGGACAGACCGGCGACGACCGAGCCGGCGACGTAGATGACCAGGGCTGTCTGGACGAGCAGCTTCTTGGAGAAGAGGTCGGCGAGCTTGCCCCACAGGGGGGTGGTCGCGGTCATCGAGAGGAGCGCGGCGGTGACGACCCAGGTGTAGGCGGACTGGCCGCCGCCGAGGTCGGTGATGATCTCCGGGAGGGCGTTGGAGACGATCGTCGAGGACAGGATGGCGACGAACATGCCGAGCAGCAGCCCGGAGAGCGCCTCCATGATCTGGCGGTGCGTCATCGGGGCGCCGTCGGAGACGGGACCTCCATGGCCTCCATGCTTGGCGTGGCCGCCCCGCACACCGGAGTCGGGTGTGGTCGTAGCCATGAACTTCCTTTGCTTGCGTGTCTGTTGACGTGCTTGCTAGGCGTGGTGGGCCCGGCAGTCCCCGAAGGAGCCGCGGAGACGGGCCAACAGGGTGGTGAGCAGCACGACGTCGTCGTCGGACCACTCGGCGAGAGTGCGGGCGAACAGGTCGGTCACCCGCCGGTCGAGGTCGGCGAGCATCGCCCCGCCCGCGGGGGTGAGTTGCAGGGTGCGGCAGCGCTTGTCGTCCGGGTCGGGCAGCCGCTCGACCCAGCCGCGTTCCACGGTGTGCGCCACATGACGGCTGCTGACCGACATGTCGACGCCCATCAGCTCGGAGACGCGGCCCATCCGCAGACTGCCGTGGTGATGGAGGAGGGCGAGGACGATCGCGGAACCGCCCGGGCACTCGGCCGGCAGGGCCCGGACGAGTCCGCGCTTGACGGCGCCGATGGCGCCGAGCTGGCGGGCCAGGGACTCGTAACGGCTGTGACGGTCCCGAGAGTCGTGACGGTCCTGGCGGTCCTGGTGGTCCTGACGGTCCGGTGAGTCCATGGGCACCCCACACATCTTGTTGCTTAGGGCAACCATAGAGATGGATGGTTGCTTCAGGCAAACTAAATCGGTCAAACCGCGCTAAAGAAACGGCAAAGGTGGGAGGCGTTGCGGGGGATCGGTGCCGGAACGGCCGGGGGCGGGGGCGGGGCTTGGGGCGGCAACCTCCGGTTCGCTAGGGTCCTGCCCCATGGCACACAACCCCCATGCACCGCACGGTCAGGGCCCCGAGGGCAACTACGACCCCTCGGGCAACACGCAGATGTTCCGCGCCTTCGTCGACGAGGGCGCCCCGCAGGGCCGCCCGCAGCCGGCCGCCTCGACCGGCCCCCGCGTCGGCCTGATCGTGGGCGTGATCGCGGTGATCGCGGTCCTGGCGGGGGTGGCCTGGCTGGCCCTGGGCTGAGCGCCCGGCGGTAACGGCTTCGGGGGCCTCGGGGCGGACCAGGTTCGTACGTTTCTGGTGGTGGCCGCCCTCTCTCCGAGTGTGGCGCCCTCCGCCGGCCCCTCAAGGGCGCTCCTCGTTCCTCGTCGCGTCGGCTCCGCCGATTCCGCTGCGCTCCACCCTTGACCGCCCGACTCCGGGCGCCTTTTCACACTCGGAGGGCGGCCCGGGGTGGGCTCCCCACGCCTTCGCAGAATCGTTCCGCCGCTGGGCGAGCGCCTGCGGGTAGGGGGTCGGATTGCGCGGCGGTGCGATGGGGCGGCCCGGCACGGCTTAGCGAGTGACCTTCGGTGGGCGGCGGGGCTTCATGCCCCGCTGGGCACTGCCCGGCAGCCAAAACTGCAGCGAACTTGCCCCGCCGAGGCCCGGTATCCCCGCAAATGGGGCATCTGGTCGGGTGTTGCCGGAAGTAGACAGCACTTAGGCACGCTGGGGACCCGGAATGGGCGGCCCGACCCCCCACCGGACAGCCACCAGCGGGGCATGAAGCCCAGCTGCCCGCCGGGGGCAACACGCTAAGCGCAGCCGGGCCGCCCCATGGCACTGCCGCGCGATCCCACCCCTGACCCGCAGACGCCCGCCTGCCCTGGGCACAAAAATCGCGAGGGCGTGGGATCCCACCCCGGGCCGCCCTCCGAGTGTGAAAAGGCGGGTGGAGGCGGGCGGTCAAGGGTGGGCGGAGCCCATCGCGCAGCGACGCGACGAAGGAGCGCCCTTGAGGGGCCGGTGGAACCCGCCACACTCGGAGAGAGGGCGGCCACCACCAGAAGCCCACGATCCCGGCCCGGCCCAGGCGCCCTCCCCGCCCCCGCCCCCGCCCCCGCCCCCGCCCCCGCCCCCGCCCCCGCCCCCGCCCCCGCCCCCGCCCCCGCACCGACAACGGCCCAAGAGGAAGTTCGCCATACCCGTCACACATGGGCCGGGCGCTCCGTCAGTGGGGTGTGTGAGCGAGAAGCGCTCCGCAGACACCGCCACCGAGGAGCGTTCCTGATGTCCACCATGTCCACCACCTACATCGTCGTCACCGCCGTCGCCGCGTTCATGGTCGGCTTCTCGGCTCTCTCGATCTTCATCAAGGCTCCGTGGGTCGTCGAGCCGCTGACCGAGTACGGCGTCCCCCGCTCCTGGTGGACCTGGCTCGGAGTCGCCAAGGCGGCCGGTGCCGCAGGGCTCGTGGTGGGTCTGTGGGTTCCGGTGATCGGCCTGGCGGCCGGGATCGGCACGGTTCTCTACTTCGCCGGAGCCGTCATCACCGTGATCCGCGCCCGCTCGTACCCGCACGTCGCCTGGCCGCTGATGTACGCGGCCCCGGTCGTCGCCGCCTTGGTCCTCGCCTGAAAGCTCAGACTGGCGTCACCGCGCCGGGATCACTTCCAGGTCGCGGTGACCTTCTGGGTGTCGACGTGCATGCCGAGCGGCACCCGCCAGGACTCCACGCAGACGGTGTACGTATGCGTCCGGGCCGCGCCCGCCGCGATCGGTGAGGGCAGCGGCTGCCTGGACTCGACCGTCGCCCAGTCGACTCCGAGCGCGCCGATGATGTGGGTGAAGAAGGTGACCGTCCCTGAACTCGCCGCCGTGCCCCCGGTGTTGCGGAACGTCACCGTGACCCGCTCGCACCACCGCCGGTCCGCGTCCGTGAGGACAGGGGCGGAGAGCGTGAGTGTCGCCGGCGTGGTCGGGGTGGTCGGTGCGGGCGGGGTCGCCCCAGGGGGCGGTGGCGCCGACGTGCGGGGCGGTGTCACCGTGCCGGGCGCGCCGGTGGCCCCAGGAGTCCCGGGGGTCCCAGGGTTCCCGTGCCCGGATGGCGAGGTTCCCGGGGCCGGCGCCGAGGCCGGGCCCGTCCGGGGACCCGTACCCCCGCCCGTACCCCCGTCCGAAGGGTGTGACGTGCTGGACGCCGTACCGCTCGCCGACCCTGCCGATTCCGATTCCGATGGCGATACCGACACCGATACCGACACCGATGCCGATGGCGAAGGGCCGTCGAGGGGCACCAGCGTGACCTTGCCCGACGGGAGCACCGCGCCCCTCGGGCCGGTGCCCGCGCCGACCGCCGCGTATCCCTCAGCCTCACCCACGCCGCCGCAGGCGGTCAGCGCTCCGCCGAGGCAGAGCGCGACCACTGCCAGAAGTGACCTCTGTCGCCGCATGGCGCCAGTCTTACTGACGAGCCGTCAGTTTGGAACGGCTCGGGACGACTTCAGTCGTCGATGAGGCCCTGACGCAGCTGCGCCAAGGTCCGCGTGAGCAGCCGCGAGACGTGCATCTGGGAGATGCCGACCTCCTCGCCGATCTGCGACTGGGTCATGTTGGCGAAGAACCGCAGCATGATGATCTGCCGCTCCCTGGGCGGGAGTTTGGCGAGCAGCGGCTTCAGCGACTCGCGGTACTCGACCCCTTCCAGGGCCGTGTCCTCGTACCCGAGCCGGTCGGCGAGCGAGCCCTCGCCGCCGTCGTCCTCGGGGGAGGGGGAGTCGAGCGAGGAGGCGGTGTACGCGTTGCCGACCGCGAGGCCGTCGACGACGTCCTCCTCCGACACCCCCAGAACGGCGGCGAGTTCGGGAACGGTCGGGGAGCGGTCCAGCTTCTGGGCCAGCTCGTCGCTCGCCTTGGTCAGCGCGAGCCGCAGCTCCTGCAGCCGGCGCGGCACCCGCACCGACCACGAGGTGTCACGGAAGAAGCGCTTGATCTCGCCGACGACCGTCGGCATCGCGAACGTCGGGAACTCCACGCCGCGTTCGCAGTCGAACCGGTCGATGGCTTTGATCAGGCCGATCGTGCCGACCTGGACGATGTCCTCCATCGGCTCGTTGCGCGAGCGGAACCGGGCCGCCGCGTACCGCACGAGCGGGAGGTTGAGCTCGATGAGGGTGTCACGGACGTAGGTCCGCTCCGGGCTGTCGGCGGCCACGCCCTGGTCGTCCAGGGCGCGCAGGCGCAGGAAGAGGGAGCGGGAGAGCGTGCGGGTGTCGATGGCTTCCGGCGAGACGACCAGCGGTGCGGCGGGTGCTTCGCTCTGGGCCTGCGGCTGCGGCTGTGCCGGCATCTGAACCGGCGTCTGCGCGAGCGTGGGCGTGAGCGTGAGCACCTTCGAGCTGCCCTGTTCTGCGGACATGCCACCCCCTTGAGGTCGCGGACGGTCGCGGCGGCCACGACCATCGGAGGAACGCAGCCTCCACCTGAATACCGGAGGCGGAGCTGCGGCAAACGCGGTTCCAGCAGAATGTCACATGTCGGCAACACGCTGTAGTGACTTGTCGACACAGAGGAAGCGCGAATGCGCAGGAAACAAGGGGTGTACGGCATTTGGGGTGCCGAAAACCCGTCAGGGACTGCTCCGAACCGGTCTACCCGTTCCGGCTACGCCTCGATCCTGTTTGCGGACCTCAGTCGGGCGAAGCTGCGGGCGAGGAGCCTTGACACATGCATCTGGGAGACCCCGAGCTCCTGACTGATCTGGGACTGCGTCAGGTTGCTGTAGTAGCGGAGCATCAGGATCCGCTGCTCGCGCTCGGGCAGCTGGACGAGGAGGTGCCGTACGAGATCGCGGTGTTCGACGCCCGCGAGCGCCGGGTCCTCGTAGCCGAGCCGGTCGAGCAGCCCGGGCAGTCCGTCGCCCTCCTGGGCGGCCTCCAGAGAGGTGGCGTGGTAGGAGCGGCCCGCCTCGATGCAGGCCAGTACCTCGTCCTCGCCGATCTTCAGGCGTTCGGCGATCTCGGCGGTCGTGGGCGAGCGTCCGTGCGCGGTCGTGAGGTCCTCGGTGGCTCCGTTGACCTGGACCCAGAGTTCGTGGAGCCGGCGCGGCACATGGACGGTCCGTACGTTGTCGCGGAAGTAGCGCTTGATCTCGCCGACGACGGTGGGCATGGCGAAGGTCGGGAACTGGACGCCGCGGTCGGGGTCGAAGCGGTCGATCGCGTTGATGAGGCCGATGGTGCCGACCTGGACGACGTCCTCCATCGGCTCGTTGCGGGAGCGGAACCGGGCGGCGGCGTACCGCACGAGCGGCAGGTTGGCCTCGATCAGGGCGCCCCGGACGCGGTCGTGCTCGGGGGTGCCCGGTTCCAGGTCCTTGAGCTGCCCGAAGAGCACCTGGGTGAGCGCGCGGGTGTCGGCGCCGCGGGTGCTCTGCGGCCGGGGGCGCGGGGCGTCCGGGCCGCCGGCCTCGTTCTGGGGCGGGACTTGAGGCGCTGTACTGGCCGGCACGTTCACGCCACCCCTTTGGCTGGTCTTGCTTCTTGCTGGTCAACTACGGTCAAACTCATCCATCAAAAGCGGTCATAGCATCACAAGACATGTCCACTGTGTGCAAGCACCGCATAGCTACGTGTTGACGGCATTTGGGGGTCAAAGGGACCTTTCATACCCAGAAGGCCCCTCGCCGTAACGGCGAGGGGCCCGGGAAGAAGAAGGTGCGCGGAAGGGCGGAGACCCTAGAACTCGTAGTCCGCGATCACCCACGTGGCGAACTCGCGCCACATGGCGACACCGGCCTGGTGCGCGGGGTGGTCCAGGTAGCGCTGGAGCGCATCGCGGTCCTCGACGGCCGAGTTGATGGCGAAGTCATACGCGATCGGCCGGTCGGTGATGTTCCAGTCGCACTCCCAGAACGTCAGCTCCGGGATGGCCCCGCCCAGCGCCCTGAAGGCCTCGACGCCGGCGACCACGCGCGGGTCGTCGCGCTTGACGCCGTCGTTGAGCTTGAAGAGGACCAGATGGCGGATCACGGGGGGACTCCTAGTTGATGAGCTCGGTCATGAACTCGCCGACACCTTGGGCGGCGCTCGATATGCCCTCGAACCCTACCTGGACCAGATCGGCCGCCCGGCTGGGGGAATTGATGATCGTGTACAGCACGAAGACCACCACCGCGTACAGCGCGACCTTCTTCGCTTGCGCCATCTGCCGCGCCCTCCCCTGTCTGCACCCCTGCGTGGTCGCGTGAGTCTAGCGGAGCCTTTTCACCCGGCCTTTAGGGACCAACCTGCCCTCACCGCGGGTACTGCGGGTACCGCGGACGCACGCCGAAGGGCCCGGTGCGATGCACCGGGCCCTTCGATCGAAGCGGTAGCGGAGGGATTTGAACCCTCGGTGACTTGCGCCACACTCGCTTTCGAGGCGAGCTCCTTCGGCCGCTCGGACACGCTACCGAGAGAGAGCTTAGCCCAAAGGTGCCCCCGCGATGAAATCCGTATCGCGGTGCAGGTCGCGGCGGTGTTCAGCGGGTGCGGAAGAAGGCCGTGAGCTGCGCCGCGCACTCCTCGCCGCGCACGCCGGCGATCACCTCGGGACGGTGGTTCAGCCGCCGGTCCCGTACGAGATCCCAGAGCGATCCGGCCGCGCCCGCCTTCTCGTCGTACGCGCCGAACACCACCCTTTCGACCCGCGACTGTACGAGCGCGCCCGCGCACATCACACAGGGCTCCAGGGTCACGACGAGGGTGCAGCCGGTCAGCCGCCACTCGCCGGTGCGCGCCGCCGCCCTGCGCAGGGCGAGGACCTCGGCGTGGGCGGTCGGGTCGCCGGTCGCCTCGCGTTCGTTGTGGCCGACGGAGAGGATGCCGCCGTCCGCGGACAGCACGACCGCGCCGACCGGTACGTCACCGGCCAGCGCGGCCCGGTCGGCCTCCGCGAGAGCGAGCCGCATGGCGTCCCGCCAGGGATCCCGTACGGGATCGGCCACCGGATCGGCCACCGCATCGGGCATCGGCCGCGGGGGGTCTTCCCGTACGGGATCGGGCGCGGGCTTCTGTACGTCACCCCGTACGGGATCGGGTCCTGCATCTGTCACAAGCGCACGGTCTCCAGCACCTCCGTGGCGGCGCCCAGCGCGTCCGCGATCTCCGCCAGCGCGTCGCTCTCGAGCGCCAGCAGCTCCTTCTCCGCCAGGCCGAGATCCGCGAGGATCAGCGTGTCGCCGACCGGCGCGGCCGGTACCGCGTCGGCGGCCGGGCCCGTGGCCTCCTCCTCGTCGTCCTCCCGGTCGAGAGGCTCGCCGTCCTCCGTGCCGTCGAGGTCCAGCGCGTCCAGGTCGGCCGTGTCGTCGTCCTGGTCCTCACCGAGGAGTTCCTTGGTGAGGATCTCCCCGTACGAGGAGCGGGCGGCGGCCGCCCCGTCCGACACGTAGATGCGAGGGTCGTCCTCGCCCTCGACGCGGAGAAGGCCGAACCAGGCGTCCTCCTGTTCGATGAAGACGATGACCGTGTCGTCGTCGACCGAGGCCTCGCGGGCCAGTTCGATCAGATCCGACAGGGTCTCCACATCGTCGATCTCTGTGTCGCTCGCTTCCCACCCGTCTTCGGTGCGCGCGAGCAGTGCGGCCAAGTACACCGTGACTCTCCCACTGATCAGAGGTGTGACGATTTGGCGGTGCCCTCCTGGCGCCCCGCCCAATCGGCATCGTGGCAGAAACAACGGCTTCAGGAGAGGTCTTCGGCTCTTGCGTCGTGCATCAGTCTGATCGAGTCGGTGAACGGGTGGCGGCGCGGCGGGCGCGTCGACCCGCGCACGGCCCCGGCGCGCAGGCGGCGCGCGCGCCGGGCCGTGTCATCACCCGTTCACCATGCCTGGCACCGCCGCCGCCCCGGCCGTCACCGCCGCCGCCCCGGCCGTCACCGCCGCATTCACCAGCGAAAGGTCCGCATCCGCATCGCCTGGCGCATCCGTGCCGCCCGCGCGCGCCGGGGCTGGACGCGGTCGCGCAGCGCCTTCGCCTCGTGCAGTTCGCGCAGGAACTGGGCGCGGCGCCGGCGGCGCTCCGCGGCCGTCTCGGGCGCGGCGTCGGACGCCGTCTCGGACGGCGGTCCGAACCGTTCAAGGCCGCTGTCCGGCGCGTCGGACAGTCCGGCGTCCGGCACCGCGGTCCGGTCTCGCGGGTTCTTCGTGCTCTTCGCGTTCTTCGCGTTCTTCGGGTTCTGCGGGTCGGGCATGGGCCACACCACCCCACGACTGGGTCCTTGCCCCCACCTTCCCTCCGCGGCGTGGGTTGATGCCAGTGCGGGCTACTGTTGGATCCATGCGTCTCCACGTCGTCGATCACCCGCTGGTCGCCCACAAGCTCACCACGCTGCGCGACAAGCGCACCGACTCCCCGACCTTCCGCCGTCTCGCGGACGAGCTGGTCACCCTGCTCGCCTACGAGGCCACCAGGGACGTGCGCACCGAGCAGGTCGACATCGAGACCCCTGTCACGCCCACGACCGGCGTGAAGCTGTCGTACCCGCGTCCGCTGGTGGTCCCGATCCTGCGCGCCGGGCTCGGCATGCTCGACGGCATGGTGCGGCTGCTGCCGACCGCCGAGGTGGGCTTCCTCGGCATGATCCGCAACGAGGAGACGCTGGAGGCGTCGACCTACGCGACGCGGATGCCGGAGGACCTCTCGGGCCGCCAGGTGTACGTCCTCGACCCGATGCTGGCGACCGGCGGCACGCTCGTCGCGGCGATCCAGGAGCTGATCAAGCGGGGCGCGGACGATGTGACCGCGGTCGTGCTCCTCGCCGCCCCGGAGGGCGTCGAGGTCATGGAGCGCGAGCTGGCGGGCACGCCGGTGACCGTCGTGACGGCCTCGGTCGACGAGCGGCTCAACGAGAGCGGCTACATCGTCCCGGGCCTCGGCGACGCGGGCGACCGCATGTACGGCACCGTCGACTAGTACGTCGACCAGTCCGTAGTACGCGTAGTACGACTCGTGGGGGGCCGCCGACCGGCGGCCCTCAGCACTTGCCGGTGGGTGCGGGCTTGGGCTTGTTGAGGGCGATGAGCGCCGCGTCCGCCACGGCCTTCGGGTCCAGCGCCTTGAAGGCCGTACCCAGGATCAGATCCACGTCCGCCGTGGCGCGCGTGTCCGTCTTGGTCGTGGCGCCCTTCAGCTGGGTGCCGAGGACCGGGAACGCGCCCTTGACGGCCCCCGGAGCGCCGAGCAGCAGGCCGGTGCCGGGCAGCTTCTTGTCGTACGCTGCCGGCGCGTTGCCGACCTTGCCGATGGTGAAGCCGCGCTTCTTGAGCTCGTCGGCCGTCGTCTTGGCGAGACCGCTGCGCGGGGTCGCGTTGTAGACGTTCACCGTGATCTGGCCCGGCTTGGGCAGGGCGGGGGCGGCGGCGGGCGATGCGCTCGCCTTGGCGACGGGCTTGCAGTCGGTGCCCCGCCCGGCCGTCGTCCTCGTCCCACCGTCGCCGCCCGAGAAGACGTCGACGAGCTGCAGCGTCCCCCACCCGGCCGCGCCGAGCGCGACCACGGCGGCGGCGGCCGCGAGGACGATCCTGCGACGGCGCCGTGGGCGGCGCATGCGCGGGTACGTGTCACCCGTGATGCGGTACTTTCCGCCCATACCGGGGGGAGTGAGCATGCTCATGGGCGCAGCGTAATGCCGTCCGCCGGGGATGCATACTGGATGATCATGTGATCGCGTCCGGATGGGCGGGAAGAGACTCCGAAAGGGTCAAGGCGAAGGGCCGGGGCGCGAGGGCCACGGCGAAAAGCCGAGGTCGGAGACGTGCGGTCGGAAGCCGGACCGGGAGCTGGTTCGGGGCCGGTCAGAAGCCGGGCCGGGAGCCGGTTCCGGGCTCGTCGGGGCCGGTCGGAAGCCGGTTCCGAAGCCCAGTACGGAGCGGCGGTCGTTAGTCCATTTCCAGGACGCGTGCGTGCAGGACCTGCCGCTGCTGGAGCGCCGCGCGCACCGCGCGGTGCAGCCCGTCCTCGAGGTAGAGGTCGCCCCGCCACTTCACGACGTGCGCGAAGAGGTCGCCGTAGAAGGTGGAGTCCTCCGCGAGCAGCGTCTCCAGGTCCAGCTGGCCCTTGGTGGTCACCAGCTGATCGAGGCGGACCGGGCGCGGCGCCACGTCCGCCCACTGGCGGGTGCTTTCCCGGCCGTGGTCGGGATACGGCCGCCCGTTACCGATGCGCTTGAAGATCACACGGAAAGCCTACCGGGCAAGCGGCTCCCGGCGCAGCCACGCGGCGCCGGTGGGATGCTGGGGCAAACCGCCACAAACCCGGAATTGGGGTCCCCCGATGAGCGTGAGCGAAGAGTCTCCGGCCGGCGAGATCGCGGCGGGATACGGGTTCACCGGACCGGCACTCGAACTGGGGGCGCTGCTCTGGGGCGGGGTGTGTCACCCGGACGCGCGCATCCGGATCCCGCTGGCCATGCTCACCCGCCACGGTCTGGTCGCCGGCGCCACCGGCACGGGCAAGACCAAGACCCTCCAGCTCATCGCCGAGCAGCTGTCGGCGCACGGTGTGCCGGTCTTCCTCGCCGACATCAAGGGGGACGTCTCCGGGATCTCCGCGCCGGGCGAGGAGAGCGAGAGGGTCAGGCAGCGGGCGGAGCAGGTGGGGCAGGAGTGGGCGGCGAAAGGCTTCCCCTGCGAGTTCTACGGGCTCGGCGGCGTCGGCCCGGGGATCCCGGTGCGGGCCACGGTCACCAGCTTCGGCCCCGTACTGCTCTCCAAGGTCCTCCAGCTCAACCGGACGCAGGAGCAGTCCCTCGCCCTGATCTTCCACTACGCGGATCAGAAGGGCCTGGAGCTGGTGGACCTGAAGGATCTGCGGGCGGTGGTGGCCTTCCTGGTCTCCGACACCGGGAAGTCCG
The DNA here is from genome assembly GCF_043078785.1 of Streptomyces sp. NPDC015346. Lineage (NCBI taxonomy): Bacteria > Bacillati > Actinomycetota > Actinomycetes > Kitasatosporales > Streptomycetaceae > Streptomyces > Streptomyces sp. NPDC015346. Next base: position 192,097 of record NZ_JBIBTW010000009.1, read on the forward strand.
AGCTGAAGGGGATCGGCGGTCTCTCGACGGCGACGGCCGGGGTGATTCTTCGGGCGCTGACGGCGTTCGAGCAGGAGGGCGGGGGCGGGTTCTTCGGGGAGCCGGAGTTCGACACGGCCGAGTTCCTGCGGACGGCCGGGGACGGGCGCGGGGCGGTGTCCGTACTGGAGCTGCCGGCGGTGCGGGAGAGGCCGCGGCTCTTCTCGACGTTCCTGATGTGGATGCTGGCGGACCTCTTCCACGATCTGCCGGAGGCCGGGGACCTGGAGAAGCCGAAGCTGGTCTTCTTCTTCGACGAGGCGCACCTGCTGTTCGACGGGGCGTCGAAGGCGTTCCTGGAGTCGATCACGCAGACCGTGCGGCTGATCCGCTCGAAGGGGGTCGGCGTCTTCTTCGTGACCCAGACGCCGAAGGACGTGCCGGGGGACGTGCTCGGTCAGCTGGGGAACCGGGTGCAGCACGCGCTGCGGGCGTTCACGCCGGAGGACGCGAAGGCGCTGAAGGCGACGGTACGGACGTTTCCGAACTCGCCCTATGACCTGGAGGAGGTCCTGACGGGCCTGGGGACGGGCGAGGCGGTCGTCACGGTGCTGAGCGAGACGGGCGCGCCGACGCCGGTGGCGGCGACGCGGCTGCGGGCGCCGGAGTCGCTGATGGGGCCGGTGGAGGCGGGGGCGCTGGAGGCGGCCGTGAAGGCGTCGCCGCTGTACGGGCGGTACGGGGAGGCGGTGGACCGGGAGTCGGCGTACGAGAGGCTGACGGCACAGGCGGCGCCACGTGAAGAGCCGCCTGACGAGCCGCCTGGCGAACCGCGTGACGAGCCGCATAAGAAGCCGCGTGAGGAGCCGTCGCTCGCCGAGCAGGTGGTGGGGAGCGGGGTCTTCAGGTCCCTGGCGCGGTCGATCGGTACGCAGCTGGGCCGGGAGATCAGCCGGTCGATCTTCGGCACGGCCCGACGAAGAAGGTAGCGAGAAAGGTGGGGAGAAAGGTGCGGGAAAGGTAGGGGGTGGGGTCGGGGATCTCCCTGCCCCACCCCGAACCTGACGTCCGGCCGAGTTACTACTCGGTGACCTCGTGGTCGTGGCCGTCGTGGAGCCCGCCGCCGCTACCGGCGTCGCCGTCCGTGGGGACGGAGACGACCGGCTTCTTCAGGGAGCTGATGTCGTGGGCGTAGGTGCCCACGGCGTTGGCGATGATGTCGATGTTGACGTCGAAGGCCGTCATGTTGATGTTCGACAGGTCGTCGCCGGCCGCGTGGTAGTTCACGTCGTACGCGACACCCGCCGTCCCGCCGAACTTCGCCGCCTGCGCCGCCGTCTTGATGCCCTCGGCGCCGGTGAACGTGCCGCCCGACGGGATGCCGACCTCGATGAAGGGGCCGTAGTCCGAACGGCCCGTGAAGTCGGTGCCCTCGTGCGGTGTGCCCTGCTTGTCGAGGAAGGCGTTGATGTCGCGCTCCAGCTGGGCGGAGCCCTCCGGGCCGGGGCCCGCGCCGACGCCGTCGGAGTTGTCGCCGTCGTAGACGAACAGGCCGTAGTTCGGCGAGGCGATCATGTCGAAGTTGAGGTAGAGCTTGACTTCCTTCTTGTCGAGCTCGCTCATGTTCGCGACGTAGTGCTCGGAGCCGAGCAGGCCGTTCTCCTCGGCCGACCACCAGGCGAAGCGGACCTTGTTGCGGACCTTCGCCTTCGACTCGGCGAGTTCCAGGGCCGACTGGAGCAGACCGGCCGAGCCGGAGCCGTTGTCGTTGATGCCGGGGCCTGCGGTCACCGAGTCGAGGTGGGCGCCGAGCATCACGGTGTTGGCGGCGTTGCCGCCCTTCGTCTCCGCGATGACGTTGTTGGTGGTGCGCGTCTCCTGGAGCTGACGGATCTCGAGGGAGAGGCTGACCGGGCCCTTGGCGAGGTCGGCGGTGAGCTTCTCGCCCTCCGCCTGGGTGATGCCGCCGGTCGGGATCTTGCCGGCCGCCGGGTCGCCGAGGGTGCCGGAGAGGGCGCCCGCGGTGTTGTTGTAGACGATCGCGCCCGCGGCGCCCGCCGCGGCGGCGTTCGCCTGCTTGACGGCGAAGGCGCAGCCGCCGCGCTTGATCAGCGCCACCTTGCCGGTGAAGGTGCCGGAGGCGAAGTCGCCGGGCTCACAGCCGGTGGTGCCGTCGGCGTCGACCGGGACGGCGGCCAGGTCGGCCTTGATGCCGCCGACCGGCGTCGACTTGGTGTAGGTCATCGCCTTGATCTCGACCGTGCGGGGCTCGGGCGAGACGACGGAGAGCTTCTCGGCAAGCGTCTCCGTGTAGATGAATTCGAACTTCTGGTACGAGACGTTGTAGCCGGCCTTCTTGAGCTGCTGGTACACGTACGCCGCCGAGGCGTCGTGTCCGAGCGAGCCGGCCGCGCGGTGGCCGCCGGACGAGTCGGCTATGGCCTGGAATGCCTGCAGGTGCTTGTAGGCGCCGTCGGCTGACGTCTCACGGACCAGCTTCTTCGCCAACTTCGCGGCGTCCCTGGCCGGTGCGGCCGCGGGATCCGTAGTGGCGGTGGCGGGGGAAGCGGCGGCCAGCAGGAGCGGGGTCGCGAGTGCGGCTGCGGCCAGTGTGGCCGCGGCTCTGCGATGGGATGCGTTCACAGAGGTCCTTCCCGGTGCGAACGAGGTTGAGGGGAAGTTAGCGATCTCTGGTGTGTTCTGTGAACAGATCGGCCGCAATTCCTGACACCTTTAGCAGGATTGACATCAGGAGGGGTCAACTTCCGGATGATTTGGCCGCCTTTGCGGCGCGCTTGGCCTCCTGCTTGAACGCGCGGACCTTCGCCAGCGACTCCGGACCGGTGATGTCGGCGGCCGACCGGTACGAGCCGGGCTCACCGTAGGCGCCGGCGGCCTCGCGCCAGCCCTCGGGCCGTACGCCGTACTGCTTGCCCAGCAGGGCGAGGAAGATCTGCGCCTTCTGCTTGCCGAAACCGGGCAGGTCGAGCAGCCGCTCGAGCAGCTGCTTGCCGGTCGCCGCGTCGGACCAGACGGCCTCCGCCCGACCGTCGTACTCGTCGACGAGGAACTGGCACAGTTGCTGGATCCGCTTGGCCATGGAGCCGGGGTAGCGGTGCACGGCGGGTTTCTCGGAGAGCAGCGCGGCGAAGGCGTCGGGGTCGTACGAGGCGATCATGCCGGCGTCGAGATCGTCGCCGCCGAGGCGCCGGGCGATCGTGTACGGCCCCGAGAACGCCCACTCCATGGGCACCTGCTGGTCGAGGAGCATGCCGACGAGCGCGGCGAGCGGGGACCGCCCGAGGAGTTCGTCGGCCTCGGGCTGCTGGGCGAGATGGATCTCGGTGCTCATGAATCGATGATCCCGCGCCGACGACGGACCCGCGCGTGGGCGGGGCCCTCCGGGCGACGGCGGGTGACGGGGGGTGGGCGGTGGGTGACGGCGGGCGAAGGCCTCACCGGCGGAACGGTGGCCGATCGGAGCCGGGCCGCCGTCCGGGGCCGCCGCCGACCCGCCCGTGGGCGGCTACCGGGCGCGGAGCCGTACCGAGGGGTCCTCGCACCACTCCAGGACCGAGGGCCACTCCCCGTATCCGGCTGTCATGTCCAGGTGACCGCCGGCCGGTATGAGGTCGCGGTCGAGGGAGAGCGGGTCGCCGTAGTGGACGGCGGCGCCCTCGGGACAGTACGGGTCACCCTCTCCGTACACGAGCCGGGTGGGTGCCTTCAGCCGTACGGCGTCGAGGTCGAGGTCGCGGCCGAGGCCGGGATCCATGACGAAGCCGGCGATCTCCGGGATGGAGGCGGTGACGGCGGGGGAGGGCGGGGCGACGAGGAGAACCCGGTCGGCGATGAGCTCGTCGGGCGTTTGGGCGGCAGCCCGCAGCCAGAGCAGCACGGCGAGACTGTGGGCCACCACGACGAACTCACCCCCACCGGCCGGCGGCCGCAGCTCCCCGCGCAGCGCGCCGAGCCACTCCGCCAGGACGGGCGCGTCGGGCTCGGGCAGCTGCGGATACCGCACCTCATGCCCCCGCTCCCGCAGCCGCCCGGCAAGCCAGTGCTGCCAGTGCCCTTCGGGCCGGTGGTTCTCGAAGCCGTGCAGAATCAGGAACGTGGTCATGAGGCGATCGTGGGCCCTGCGCGGGGGCGGGTGAAGGGCGGTTTCACGGTATGGACGGCCCCCGCGTCACCGCGTCACCGCGTCACCGCGCGAGGTGGGACGGGGACGGGGACGGGGGACGCGGGACGGGGACCCCGGGCTCAGCTGACGTACTGGCGGAGGTGGCGGGCCGTCAGGGTTTCGGCCTTCTCGACCAGTTCGGAGGGGTTGCCCTCGAAGACGATGCGGCCGCCGTCGTGGCCCGCGCCCGGGCCCAGGTCGATCAGCCAGTCCGCGTGGGCCATGACCGCCTGGTGGTGCTCGATGACGACGACCGTGTTGCCCGCGTCGACGAGGCGGTCGAGGAGGGAGAGGAGCTGGTCGACGTCGGCCAGGTGGAGGCCCGTCGTCGGCTCGTCCAGGACGTAGGTCGCGCACTTCTCCGCCATGTGGATGGCCAGCTTCAGGCGCTGGCGTTCACCGCCCGACAGGGTGTTCAGCGGCTGCCCGAGGCGGAGGTAGCCGAGCCCCACGTCGTTCAGCCGGCCCAGGATCGTCCGCGCCTGGCCCTTCGCCGTGAAGAACTCGTACGCCTCCTCGATCGACATCGACAGGACCTCGTGGATGTTCTTGCCGTCGAGGGTGTAGGTGAGGACCTCCGGCGTGAAGCGCCGGCCCTCGCACTCCTCGCAGACCGAGGCGACCCCCGCCATCATCGCCAGGTCGGTGTAGACGAGCCCGATGCCGTTGCACTTCGGGCACGCGCCCTCCGAGTTCGCGCTGAAGAGGGCCGCCTTGACGCCGTTGGCCTTGGCGAAGGCCGTACGGATCGGGTTCAGCAGACCCGTGTACGTCGCCGGGTTCGAGCGGCGCGAGCCGCGGATCGGGGACTGGTCGGCGACGACGACCCCCTCCCGGCCTCCACCGCCCCGGCGAGCCGGCGCGGGCCCCGCCAGGGCCTGACCGTCGACGCGGTCGTCGACGCGGCCGTCGGCCTCGCCGACGAGGGCGGGCTCGACGCGCTCACCATGCGCGCGGTCGCACAGCGCCTCGGCGTCACGCCGATGACTCTCTACACGTACGTCCCCGGCAAGGCCGAGCTGCTCGACCTCATGCTGGACACGGTCTTCCTGCGGATGCCGCGTACCGCCTTCGGGGCGGACGCGCCCTGGCGCGAGCGCGTGACGGCGGTCGCCGACGAGAACCGCGCGCTCTACCTGCGCCACCCCTGGCTCGCGGAACTGCGAGTCCACCGGCCGCCGCTCGGACCGGGCGTGATGACGAAGTACGAGCACGAGCTGGGCGCTTTCGAGGGCCTGGGGCTGGACGACGTCACCATGGACTCGGCGCTGACGCACCTGCTCGGCTTCGTCCAGGTCGCGGCCCGTGCGGAGCTGGACGCGCGGGCGGTGGACCGGGAGAGCGCGCTCTCCGACGAGGAGTGGTGGGCGGCGCACGAGCCGCTGCTGGAGCGGATGTTCGACGCGGAGCGGTTCCCGCTGGCCTCGCGGGTGGGGGAGGCGTCGGCGGTGGCGTACCAGGGTCTCTACAGCCCGGACCACGCTTACGCCTTCGGTCTCGCGCGGGTGCTGGACGGGCTGGCGGCGCTGATCGCGCGGGGGTCGGGGGCGGGCTCGGGGTCGGGCTCTGTCGGTCGTTCGGGTGAGGGGCCGGGGTCGGGATCGGGCGCGCTGGGTTCCGGGGGCTCAGTTCCCCAGGGTCAGTAGGGCGTCGAGGCCGGCCTTGAGCTCGTCGGCGGAGAGGTTCCGCTCCACGGACAGGTGGTGCATCAGGCTCGGCGAGAACGGCGCGAGGAGGAGGTGGCCGAGCAGCGCGCTGTTCGCCTCGGGCCGGAGCCGCGAGATCAGCAGCGTGACGTGGGTGTGCATGGCGAGGTACGCACCGCTCGTGTAGCGGGCGCTGGGCGCGGCGGCCTGGGCCGCGAGGAGCAGTTCGCGCTGCTCGATGACCCGGTCGACGAGGGCGTCGAGGAAGGCGCGCAGCCGCTCGTCGGCCGGGGCGCCGGGGCCGAGCGGGGGCGGGCCGCTCATGTACGCCTCCTGGAACTGCCGTTCCCGGTCGTCGAGGAGCGCCCAGAGGAGCTGGGCGACGTCGCCGAAGCGGCGGTAGACGGTGCCGACGCCGATGCCGCTGGCGTGGGCGACCTGGTTCATGGTGACGGCGCCGGGGCCCACCTCGGCGACGATGCGGGCGGCCGCGTCGAGGATCTTGCGCCGGTTGCGGGCGGCATCGGCCCGCTCGGGTGCGGGCCGGTCGGCGGTCGGCAGAAGGGGGATCCCGGGGCCGGGGCCTTGCCCGGGGCCGGAGGAGAGGGAAATCAGGGGAGTGCCGGGGGCGGCATCCTGCGAGGCGTCGGCGCCCGGGGTTTCCGTACCGCCGCTCGCGGGGCGTTTTCTGGTGCCCATCTCGTCCGCCTGCCCTTCGTCCGCGTGCCCCCTCGGTCCGTCCCTGACACGAGCATAACGGAGCGCTATCCGCTTCCCCATGGCTTGCCCACGGCCTCGCCTTGCAACCGGAAATCTATCCGGTTACTCTCGTCCCATCGCTGAAGCGGAGAAGAATCCGGTTAGGTAGGAGCTCAAGGCCCAGGGGCCCAGGGGCTCAGGCCCAAGACGCAAGGGGAACTCGTCATGTCCGTCAAGGTCGCCGTCATCTACTACTCGTCCACGGGGAACGTCCACGAGCTCGCCCAGGCCGTCGCCGAGGGCGCGGAGAAGTCGGGAGCCGAGGTCCGGCTGCGACGCGTGCCCGAGCTCGCCCCCGAGGCGGCGATCGACGCGAACCCGGCGTGGCGCGCCCATGTGGACGCCACCGGCGACATCGAGACCGCCACCCTCGACGACCTGGAGTGGGCCGACGCCTACGCCCTCGGCTCGCCCACCCGGTTCGGCAACGTCGCCGCGCAGCTGAAGCAGTTCATCGACACCACGGGCGGGCTGTGGCAGCAGGGCGTCATGGCCGACAAGCCGGCCACCGCCTTCACCAGCGCCCACAACGTGCACGGCGGCAACGAGTCGACGCTGCTCGCGCTCTACAACTCCTTCCACCACTGGGGCTCGGTCATCGTCTCGCCCGGCTTCACCGACCCGGCGGTCTACGGGGCCGGCGGCAACCCGTACGGGACCGCCCATCCCGGCGCGAACGGCGCCCCGGAGGAGAACGTGCTCCGGGCCGCCCGCTACCAGGGCGAGCGGCTCACGAAGATCGCCAAGCGCCTGAAGGGCCTCCCGGTCGACTGACCGCCGGCCCGCGGGGCTCGACGCCTCGCGGTCGACCGACCGCCGGCCCGACCGCCTTGCCCGGCCGCCCGGACCTCGGGCCCGCCCCCCGGCCCGACCGCCTTGCCCGGCCGCCCGCCCGCGCTACCCACGACGTACCCCCGGAGGGAGACAGCCTCCGGGGGTGCCTCCATCGGGGGCGCGGGGAGTAATTCCCACCCTCGGCGGGGTTGCTTCCAGGAGCATGCGTCACGTCACGTATGACCAGGCGACCCAAGGATGCCCCCCCGCATGAACACTCCCTCCTCCTCCACCCCCTCCCCCTCGCCGAATCCCTCTTCCCTCGACGCCGACCAGGCCCGCGCCCGGCTCGCCGAACTGACCGTCGTCGACGTCCGTACCCCCGGCGAGTACGCCTCCGGGCATGTGCCGGGCGCCCTCAACGTCCCCCTCGACCAGCTGGGCCGCGCCGTGCCCGCGCTCCAGGAGGCCGCGGGCCGGGGCGAGCTGCTCGTGGTGTGCCAGTCGGGCGCCCGCTCGGAGAACGCCTGCGCCCAGCTCTCCGCCCATGGGGTCCGCGCGCTGAATCTCGCCGGCGGCACCGCCGGCTGGGCCTCCCGCGGCCACGCGCTCGCCCGCCCGGAGGGCGCCCCGGCGCGCGCCACCTGGGCCATGGAGCGCCAGGTCCGCCTCGTCGCCGGGTCGCTGGTCCTGATCGGCCTGGGGCTCGGGGCCTTCGCGCACCCGGCGTGGCAGCTGCTGTCGGCGGGCGTCGCGGGCGGGCTCGTCTTCTCGGCGCTCACGAACACCTGCGGGATGGCGGTGGTCCTGGGCCGGCTCCCGTACAACCGCGGCCCGGCGGCCGGGCCCGGCCTGGACGCGACGCTGGAACGCCTGAGCCGCGGCTAGGTCGTGTCCGGAAAGTCTCTCCCCCAGAGCTTCGCCTGGGGGTGCCCCCAGCGCGCGACGCCCTGCACGCACTCCCCCGTAGCCCTTCGGGCACGGGAGGTGCCCCCACGCCGCGTTGTCGTCGGTCGCCATGGCTCCGCCATTGTCTCCCTCCTCCGCCTTGCGATCGCACGCACCGGACGCCGCGCACCCCGCCCTCCGGGCGGACGCCGATACTTTCCGGACACTCCCTAGGGGGTGTCTTGGGGCGTCTCGTGGATCTTGCCTGGCGGTGTCAGCGGCCGTACCTGCCGAGGAACATGTCCACCCCGTCGACGATCAGCCGGTCCGTCAGGTCCTCGCTCAACTCGGTGCCGTAGTGGCTGAAGACCATCTGCGGGTAGATCAGCAGCGCGTACAGCTGGATGATCGCGACCTCCAGGTCGGGGATCTCCAGGCGGCCACGGTCCGCGAGCGCGCGCAGCGCGTCGGCGACGGCCGGGTGATGGCCGGCGGGGCCGTGGTCGCGCCAGGCGCGGCCGAGTTCGGGGAAGCGGTGGAGTTCGGCGGCGACGAGGGACCGTAGCGCGCGGACCTCGTCGTTCTCGCGGACGGCCCGGACCCAGGCGCGGGCGGCCTCGACGAAGGCGGCGCGCAGGTCCTCCGCGTCGGCGAGGCGGGCGAGGTCGGGGCCGTTCTCGTGCTCGCCGGCCGCCAGGGGCTCGTCGAGGGCGCCCGCGACGACGGCCGTGAAGAGCGCTTCCTTGCTGCCGAAGTGGTTGTAGACGGTGACCTTGGAGACGCCCGCCTCGGCGGCGATGGCGTCCATGCCGACCCCGAACCCCTCGCGCAGGAACAGGGCGCGGGCGGCGCGCACGATGGCCTGGCGCTTACGGGCGGCGCGGGGGCCGCTGGGGGCCTGCTTCGGCGTCTCGGCGCTCATGATCCGACCCTACCAACAACTGAACTCTTGAGTTCATCTGAACTGAACCGTACAGTTCAGATCATGACGACTTCCCCGCACGACGCCCACACCCCTGGCTCCACCCCCACTCCCACTCCCACCCCCAGCCCCACGCCGATCCACACCCACGCCCACTCGGCCGCCCATTCACCGCCGCCCGCCCACCCCCGCCGCTGGACGGCGCTCGCTCTCATCTGCGTGGCCCAGTTCATGCTGATCCTCGACGTCACCGTCGTGAACGTCGCGCTGCCGCGGATGGCCGCCGATCTGGACCTCACCCGCACCTCCCTGACCTGGGTGGTCACCGCGTACACCCTCTGTTTCGGCGGCCTCATGCTGCTCGGCGGCCGGCTCGCGGACACCCTCGGCGCCCGCCGCACCCTGCTCGCCGGGCTGGCGCTCTTCACGGCCGCGTCCCTCGTGTCCGGCCTGGCGACGAGCGGCCCGATGGTGATCGGCGGCCGCGTCGCGCAGGGCGTCGGCGCCGCGCTGCTCTCCCCGGCCGCGCTCTCGCTGGTCACGACCTCCTTCCACGGGACCGAACGCGCCAAGGCCCTCGGCGTCTGGGCCGCCATCGGCGGCACCGGCTCGGCGGTCGGCGTCCTGCTCGGCGGCGCGCTGACCGACGGACCGGGCTGGCCCTGGGTCTTCTACGTCAACGTCCCGGTCGGCCTCGCCCTCCTCGCCGCCCTCCCGGCCGTGGTCCCCGCCGCCGTCCCGCCCCGCGCCCCGCAGCCCGCCCGAGGCCTCGACGCCCCCGGCGCGCTGCTGGTCACCGCCGCCACCGGATCCCTCATCTACGGCCTGGTCCAGGCGGGCGACACCGGCTGGACCTCCGCGTCCGCACTGCTGCCCCTGCTCGGCTCGCTCCTCCTGTACGGGATCTTCGCCGCCGTCGAACGGGCGAGCCGCGCCCCGCTGATGGACCTGCGCATGTTCACCCGGCGCCCGGTCCTCGCGGGCTCGTTCCTGATGCTGATCGCGACCGCGCTGCTGATCTCCTTCTTCTTCCTGGGCTCGGTCCAGCTCCAGCACCTCAGCGGCTTCAGCGCCTTCAGGACCGGCCTCGTCTTCCTCCCGGTCGCCGTGACCACCGCCGTCGGCGCCCACCTCGGCTCCCGCCTGGTCGGCTCCCTCGGCCCCCGCGCCTGCGCGGCCGGCGGCATGGCGATCGCCGTCCTCGGCTGCCTCCCCCTGGCCCTGGTCACCCCCGGCGCCAACCCCTGGACCACCCTGATGCCGGCCCTCTCCGTGGCCTCCCTCGGCCTCGGCGCGGTCTTCGTCACCGCCACCACCACGGCCCTCGGCCTGATCGACCCCCACGAGGCGGGCCTCGCCTCGGGCATCGTCAACACCTTCCACGAGGTGGGCGGCTCGATCGGCGTGGCCCTGGTCTCCACCATCGCGGCCACAAGCCTCTCGACCGGCCCCCACCCCCCGACGACGGGCTTCACAGCCGCCTTCACCCTCTGCGCGGCCACCGCCGCCACAGCGGCCCTCCTCGCCCCCGCCCTCATCCCCCACGGCAAACCCCACCTGACGGGCGGCCCCCACGCCCACTGATCCTTGGCCCCTCACCCCGCGAGGCGGGCGGGCGGGCGGGCCGGGGCGGTGCGATGGTCGTCGGCCGCCCCGGCCACTCCTCCAGCCGGTGTATCGGATGCAGCGGGTCTAGCTGTTCACCCCGACCGGCTCGGGCGCGGTGCGACCGCGACCGGTGCGACGTTCGAACGGCGCGAGCTGGGCGACCACCGCGGCGTAGAAGCGGTCGACGGCTTCGTCGACGCTTCGGATGAACCCCGACTCGGTGCTTCCGCGGCTGCCGCCCATGCCTTTGAAGAGGGACAAACGGAAGCCGGCGATGGCCGCCCCGTCCTTCGGCAGCAGGTCACCGGGCTCCGGGCGCAAGCGCTCCAGAGTGCCGCGTGGCCCGTTCCGCCCCTCGACCAGGGTCTCCACGTGAAGGTCCGCCGGGGCGTCGGCCAGCACGCGGACGAGTCGCTTGGCGACGGAAAGCGGATAGCCGCTGTCGGGCGCCGGAACGTCGATCGAGGTCCGGAGCTTCCCCGTACGAAGGTCGGCGGTGATCGAGAGAATGCCGTTGGTCCCGTCGATACGTACCTCCGCGGACAGCCGACCCTCCTCGCAGAGCTGGTCGGCGAGTTCGGCCCGCCGGGACGTCGGGTCCGTACCGCGCTTGGCTCGCTGCACGGGGAGGGCCTTCTGTCCGAGTTCACCGCCGAGGCGGAGGCAGACCTGGCGGATCAGCCTTTCCCAGCTCTCGACGACCTCGATCGCGCGGGGATCACCCTGACAGAGGGTTTCGGTGTCGATGCCGTTGCGGACGGGGACCCAGGAGGACCCCATGTTCTGGAAACCGTGACAGCCGGAGTTCTCGTGCTGGAGATAGTGCAGGAGCTCCTGCAGGAGCCAGGCGTGGGCGGCGTTTCCCACACCTTCGTGCCGGATCAGCATCTGTGCCTGATGGGCGACCTCGGCCCAAGAGAGGTGCCATAGCGCGACCTTGTGCTTGCGCCTGCCGTCCACCTTGACGTCGACCAGCGGGCTTCCCTCCAGTGCGACGTCGTTGGAGAGGGTGATGACCGCTTCGTAGCCCCGCCGGGCCGCGATGTCCATGTAGTTCTGGACCTGCTCCGTCTTCAGAGCGTTGCCGTTCGTCTTGGTCTCGACGAGAGCCGTCCAGAGCTTTCCGGCCCGCTCCACCCGGATCACGCCGTCGGGACGCTTGGGGCTGTCGCCATGGGGGAGGGAGACCTCGGTGAAGGTCTGCATCCGACCCGCCGGGGCGCCGAAGGCCGCCGTGAGCCGGCGTCCGAACTCGGGTACTTCGGCCATGACCGAGAGCAGCACGGACGTGGCCCGCACCTCCCGCTCCCTGTCGCTCTTGTACGACGGCACGGGGAAGAGGCGGGCAGGCCTCCAGGAGTCGTTCTCGGCGAGCGACTTCTTCGCCGCCTTGGGCAGCGTGACCTTCTTCTTGGCGGTACGCGGTCCACGGCGGCGCTCCGGTGCAGAGCCCTGTTGCGAGCCCGGCGCCGAGGCCTGTTCCGAGGCTGGTACAGCGGTTGATTCCTGGGCCGGTGCGGACGGTTGAGCGGGGACGGGAATCGCTGCGAGGGCGGGGGCGGGGGAGGGGGCGGGGCCGGGGTCCGCCGGCGGTCGGGGGGCCGCCTCGTCCTCGCGCGCCTCCTCGGTGTCTTCGTCCTCGACGACGTCGATGCCGAAGTCGTTCGCGAGGCCGGCGAGCCCCGTTCCGTAACCCTGTCCGACCGCGCGGAACTTCCACTCCTCGTTGCGCCGGTACAACTCGCCGAAGATGAAGGCGGTCTCCACCGTGGCGTCCGAGATGGAGAAGCCGAGCAGGGCCTCGCCCGAGCGATCGGCGAGGGTCAGGCGGAGATCGTCCAGGTCACCGAAGCAGGTGGCGCCGTAGGTGCCGTACTGGCTTGCCGCGATCACGATTCTGGTGACCTCGTGGGGGACGGCGGTGAGGTCGAGACTGATGCGGTCCTCACTGCCGTTCTCCGTGGGGGTCTTGCCCAGCAGTTGCACGCTGCCGTCATCAGCGGCCGGGTGGTTGTAGAAGTAGAAATCGGAATCGCTGCGGACCTTGCCGTCGCGGTCCAGGAGCAATACGGACACGTCCGCGTCGCCGTCCCCCGTCGCGCTGCTCCAGCTCAGGCTCACGATGACGGAGCCCGTGTCTTCGCTCAGAGCGGCCAGGCCGACGTTGGCTCCCTTGACCATTTCGTGCATGTGTCCCCCTGGACATGCGGCCGCCGAAGGCGGATGCGGACAGCCGCGAAGAAGGTGATGTCCCGATGTGGGCGCCCCCAGGGGAACCGTAGCGTCCGGTGCGGGAGTTCGAGGAGACGATGTGAAAGTCGGACGCGTATTTCATGACGCCTCACGGACCCTCACAGCCCTCACAGCCCTCACGATTTCGCTTCGTGAGGCGGGCGGCCTTCGTCTCCAGGTAGTGGCGTTCCGGGTCGCTGAGGGTGAGGCCGGCCGCCGTGCGGTAGGCGGTGACGGCGGCCTCGGTGGCGCCGGTGCGTTCGAGGAGGTGGGCGCGGACCGCCTCCAGGCGGTGGTGGTGGGGGAGGCGCGGCTCCAGGGCGGCGAGTTCGGCGAGGCCCGACTCGGGGCCGTGGACCATGGCGACGGCGACCGCGCGGCCGAGCTCCGCCATCGGGTCGGGGGAGTCGCCCGAGTCGGCCACCAGCAGGTCGTAGAGGGCCAGGATCTGCGGCCAGTCCGTGTCCTCGGGGCGGCGGGCCTCGTCGTGGAGGGCCGCGATGGCCGCCTGGAGCTGGTACGGGCCGGGCGGGCCCTCCGTCAGAGACTCCTCCACCAGGGCCGTGCCCTCCGCGATCGCCGCCGCGTCCCAGAGCGTACGGTCCTGCTCGTCGAGGGGGATCAGCTCGCCGTGCGGTCCGGTACGGGCCGCGCTGCGGGCCTCCGTCAGCAGCATCAGGGCCAGCAGACCGGTCACCGCGCCCTCCCGGGGCAGCAGGCGGCGCACGGCCCGGGTCAGCCGGATCGCCTCGCCGGCCAGGTCGGCGCGGTGCAGGGCGGGTCCTGAGGTCGCGGTATAGCCCTCGTTGAAGATCAGGTAGAGGACCTGGAGCACGGTGGCGAGCCGGGCGTCACGGTCCCCCGGCCCCGGCTGGTGGAAGCGGCGGCCCGTCTGCTTCAGCTTCTGCTTCGCCCGGCTGATCCGCTGCGCGATCGTCGCCTCCGGTACGAGATGGGCCCGGGCGATCTCCGTCGTCGTCAGCCCCCCGACCGCGCGCAGCGTCAGCGCGACCCGCGCGGCCGGCGCCAGCACCGGGTCGCAGCAGAGGAACAGGAGCGTGAGGGTGTCGTCGTCGGACGGAGCCGCCCGCGTCTCGCGGAGTTCCAGGCGCGCGGCCGTCTCCTCGCGCCGGGCCCGCGCCTCGTCCGCCCGCAACAGGTCGGTCAGCCGCCGCGACGCCACCCGGATCAGCCAGCCCCGCGGGTTGTCGGGCGTCCCGCTCTCCGGCCACTGGCGGGCGGCGGCGAGCAGGGCCTCCTGTACGGCGTCCTCCGCCGCGTCGAAGTGTCCGTACCGCCGCACGAGCGCGCCGAGGACCTGCGGCGCGTGGCGGCGCAGCAGGTCCTCGACGGCCTCGTGCTCTTCGTCCATGCCTCTCCTGTCGCCCGGGTGGCCTGGTCACCCGGGCGCCCGCGTCGCCCGGTCACCCGGGCCGCCCGGGTTCAGGTGGTGAAGAGCTCGGACTCCGGGCGCTCGTCGATCTGCCGGATCACCACCGGATACTCCGGCGCCCCGGCCGGCTGCGGACACCGCGCCACGCGCGCCGCGATCTCGGTGACCCTCTCCAGGCTCTCGCAGTCGAGCACCCAATACCCGGCGAGCAGCTCCTTCGTCTCCCCGTACGGCCCGTCCGTGACCACCGGCTTGCCCTCCTTGTCGACGGTCACGAACCGGGTCCGCGCGGGCTCGACGAGGCCCTGCGCGTCGACCAGCTCACCGGACTCGGCCAGATCGTCGTTGATCGCGCTCATGTGGGCGAACATGGCCCGCAGGTCGTGCTCGCTCCAGACGGGGCTGTGCGCGGAGGCCTTGCCCTTCATGGCTTCGTAGTCGGCCTGCGCGCCCTGCACCATGACGAGGTACTTCATGACGTGCTCCCTGGTACTCGTACCTGTTGTCGTTGCCTTTCACAGGGGACGTCGGAGCCGGGCGCCGGTTCTCGACACCGCGCGGGGCAGGATGTGGATTCCCGCCGAATTCCACCCGCAGAGCCTCAGCCGGCCGTCCCCGTTCCCGTCTGCGCCCCGGCCAGCTCCCGCTCCAGCGGCGTGCGGAAGCGCGGTGTGACGCGTACGTCGCCGACCCACCCCGCCAGCCGCGCCGCCTCCGCCTCGATCGCGGACCGCGCCTCCACGCCCGCCGCCTCGCCCGTCGCGCCGCCGTCGTCGAGGAGGCGCCAGACGATCTCGCCGTCCGGGCGCTGCGCCCAGCCGCCCACGATCCGGCCGTTCCACCACACCGTGGGCCCGATGTTCCCGCTCCGGTCGTACAGCGCGGCCTTGTGGGCGGGGTCGGTGTACCAGTCGCGGTACTGCCAGCCCATCGCCGTCGGGTCCAGCGCGGGCAGCAGCGCCGCCCACGGCTCCGGCGCCGGTACGGGTTCGGTGTCACCCGGCAGGACGTGACCGGTGCCCTCCGCCAGCTGTACGGTCTCCGTGCCGATCGCCGCCAGCGCCTTGCGGACGTCGGTGACCTTCCACCCGGTCCACCACTTCAGGTCGGCCTCGGTCGCCGGTCCGGAGGCCGCCAGCCACCGTCGTACGAGTTCGGCGTGCGCGTCCTCGTCGCTCGGGTCCGGGCGGTCCGGTGTCAGCGTCCAGCGGAAGCGACTGGAGGTCCAGGCCCCCTGCGGCCGGCCGCGAGCGATCCGGCCCTCCATGCCGAGGACGCGCAGGAGGCGGCTGGAGAGCGGCTGCGGGCCCTCTTGGCGAGTGCCGACACCGTAGACGTACTCCGCCCGCAACCTCGGTACGGCCGCTCCCAGTTCGGCCCCGGTGGCCTCTCCCCGTACCGCCAGCTCCGCGAGCAGCAGCCGTTCGGTCTCGGCGAGCCAGTCGGCGTCGTACGCGCTTCCGGCGGTGAGGTGCCTGAGGAGCGAGGCGCGCTCGCGGGTGGCGACGTCGCGGGTGGCGGAGGCGTGCACGGCGGGGACGAGGGCGGTGGGGAAGACGAAGATCGTGTGGCGCATGCCGTGCATACGGGTCAGCGTCCGGTCCTCGTACAGGGCCCGTTCGAGCTCCGCGACGGGCCCCGCGTCGCGGAGGCGGTGCGCGTCCGCCACGTCCCCCGCGCCCTCCACCCCGCCCACCCCGCCCCTCAGCCGTGCGCCCACCGCCAGGTACACGCTCGCCGGGTCCGTCGCGTGCAGCGCCACCAGGGAGTTCGCCACCTCCACCGCGCTCGACGCCCGCGCCTCGCCGGCCAGCCGGTGGCGTACGGCCAGCCGGGCCCTGCGTTCGTCCTCCGTGATCACGCGCATCTTCGTACCCATGCCGACCAGCATGGACCTCACATGGCCGCGCGGTCACCCACGGGACGGCGGCGCAGCGTCGCGTCCGTCAGGTACGGCGGTCGCCAGGCGCCGTCCGGGTGGTAGAGGTTCGTGCCCGGCGGGACGATCTCGTCGATGCGGTCGAGGATGTCGTCGTCGAGGACGAGCGGGGCGGCCTTCAGGAGCCCGTCCAGCTGGTCCCTCGTCCCGGGTCCAATGATCACCGAGGTCACGGCGGGGTGCGCGGCGGCGAAGGCGAGCGCCAGCTCGGGGAGCGAGCAGCCGATCTCCTCGGCCAGGGCGACGAGTCGCTCGACGGCGTCGAGCTTGGCGGCGTTTCCGGGGATGGTCGGGTCGAAGCGGTGCGGGGTCAACGCGGGCCGGCCGCTGGTCAGATCGACCGGCCGCCCCTTGCGGTACTTCCCGGTCAGGAACCCGGACGCCAGCGGGCTCCAGGCCAGCACCCCCATCCCGTACCGCTGCGCCACCGGCAGCACCGAGGCCTCGACGCCCCGCGCGAGCAGCGAGTACGGCGGCTGCTCCGTACGGAACCGGCGCAGCCCGCGCCGCTCGGCGACGGCGTGCGCCTCGACGATCTCCTCGGCGGGAAAGGTGGAGCAGCCGAACGCGCGGATCTTGCCCTGGGCGACGAGGTCACCGAGGACGGAGAGGTCTCCTCGATGTCCGTACGGTGGTCGGGCAAGGCACCTCCTCGGCGCGCACTCTAGGAGTTGAAGCGGACTCCAAGGCAAGAGCGGCGGACCTGGCGGCTTGAGGAGCCTTGAGTGGTCTTGAGGGCCTTGGGGACGACGCGGCCGCCGAGGCGCGGAACTCCTCGGCGGCCGGGGGGCGGTGTGGTGGGACGTCTGTCAGTCCCGGCGGATGTGTTCAGGATCGACGTGGCGACGGACGAGGGGCAGGGAGGCGGCAGCGGCGGCGAGCATGACCCCGAGGCAACAGACGAGCAGCAACGGCAGCCCACTCCAGTCCCAGTGCACGGCCCCGCCCCCGGTAATCAGATAACTCGACTCCGCGAGCCACCCGGTGACGACGGCCGCCCCCAGCCCGATCGCGAGCGGCAGCACCACCTGCACACACTGCGCGACCCGCAACGTCGCCCTACGCGCCCCGAGCAGGGCGAGCGCGGCGACCTGCCCCCGCCGCTCCATGGCCCGGTCGACGACGGACACGACGAACGCGGCGACACCGATGACGAGCCCGAGAACCATGCCGGAGGCGAGGAGGCTGCGGATGACGGTGAGCTGGCTCAGGGCATCGACGTTGATGCCGACGGGCTCGACGTCGACGGTGGGGGCGATGGAACCGATGCCGTCGAGGGCGGTGCGGACGGTCTGAGGGTCGGAATCGCTGGTGAGGACGAACTGGCCCTGTGTCGGCAGGTCCCCTACGGGCAGGGCGCCATCAGGAAGGAGCGGAGGGGGGATGAGTACATCGGCCGACCCGAGATCGGTGGAACTGAAGGTGTGAACGGTGGCCACAGCTTGCGGCAGTTTCACGACGAACTTCTGCCCGTTGTCGAGAAGGAACGGGTAGGACTTGCCTGCCTGTGCATCTTCGTTCGGTGTCAGGTCTGGGTCCGACAGTCTCATGATCTTGCCGTCAGTACAGCCATCGATCGACTTGCTGAAAGCCGCGAGCTGGGCGCACGTGGCAACGACGGCTTGGACCGACGGAGTCAAAGTGCCGGTTCGGCGCCACGAGTGCGCAGTCACGGCGTGGGACCGGATCCCTTCCACCGTGAGCATCTTCGCCCGCTGCTCAGGGCTGAGTTCGGCTAGGCCTAGGGCGTACTCCTGTACTGGCGATGTGTTGCGACTGACCTGGCTCAGCTCGACGAGGACGCCTTGGGTGAGGGAGGTGGCATAGATGAGCAGGGCCAGCCCCGTGACCACCCGCAGCGAGCTGCCTGGTTCGACTTCGATGCGACGCATCGCGAGAGCCAACGGGAGCGATCGCACGGACCCGGCGAGCCGGCGCGCCAGCCAGGAGGTGATCGGCGCTAGTCCGAAAACGAGTCCAGCTCCCGTCACCAGCACTGCTGCGGGAATGAGTACGGAGTTGGCGCTTCCTCCAGAAGGGTCCCTTCCCATGATGCTGAGAGCGCAGTAGCCGCCGATGACACCGAGGCCCGGAACCAGGAGAAGCGTCCCGAACTTCTTGGGAGGCTTGCGCTGGGCGGTCCGGCGAACGTTGAGTGGTGTGAGGGCGGCTTCCCGGGCATGGTGGCGCCCGACGAACCAGGCCAGGGCCGGACATGCCACCAGGCAGATCACAAGCGTGAAGGCCGTCGGATGTCCATCAGCCGGATACCAGTGGAGGCCGGGGAGGCCGAGCCGGGCCATGATCTCGTTGACGGCGAAATACCCGCCGACGCCGAGCAACGCACCGAGGGAGGCGGCGGCCACGGTCTCCCCGGCGTTGACCCGCAGGGTGTCTTTGACACTCAGGCCTACGAGCCGGAGCGCGGCAAGCCGACGGGCGCGGGACTCGGCCGAGAGCCGGGCGCACACGGAGAGGAACACGGCGAGGGGCAGCAGCACCACGCAGGCGAGGGTGAACCGCAGGATGTCGAGCGTGGATTCGTCCACTGCGTTGAAGCTCGGATGCGGCCCGCCGAAGTTCTGCAGGTGCGAGGCACCCGGAATCTGGTCCCTGGTGGTACCGATGTAGGCATAGAGCTCATCAGGGCCCGTCAGACCTTCCGGTCCGATGGTGCCGACCACCCGGCCGGGAAGGAGCCCCGCGACGCCGGGCTGCTCCGTAAGAACCGTGCGAAGTCGGGGAGAGAGGATCAACTCTCCGGCAGCGGGGAGGCGAGTGACTCCTGGTGGGACCATCGTGGGGTCGGTCGGTTCGCCGGCCAGAAAGACCCGGTGGAGCCGCTGAGAACCATAGGGGTCCTCGTGCGTGAGGAAGTCGATTCCGGTGGTCGCTGAAAGAGCGGGCTGCGGATCACGCGTGGCGGTTCGTGCATCGTGAGCGGTGAGGATGGCGGGGATCGTGAGGACGGCGGCGAGGCAGGCCACGCCCAGGGAGCAACCGAAGGCCATCAGCAGGAAACGGGCCCGCCCTCTGCGGCCGCCGCCCCACAGCAGGCGCATGCCGAGAAGAAAGGGGTTCATGTCGCCACCCGCTGCGTCAGGACACCATCGGTCATCGTGTACCGGGTGTCGGCGTGCGCCGCCACGGTCTCGTCATGCGTCACGATGACGACGGCGGTGCCCTGATCGCGGGCGAGCCGCAGGAACTCCTCCAGTACGGCGGAGGCGTTGGCGCTGTCGAGGGCGCCGGTCGGCTCGTCGGCGAACACCACGGCGGGGCGGTGAACGAGCGCCCGCGCGACAGCGACGCGCTGACTCTGCCCGCCGGAGAGCTGTGAGGTCCTGCGCTGCAGCAGCTCGGCCATGCCGAGCCGCCCCAGCACCTCGCCGGCCACCGCGTGGGCCGGCGCCTTCCGTTGTCCGGCGAGGCGCAGGGGAAGGGCGGCGTTCTCCTCGACCGTCAGCTCGGGCAGGAGCTCGCCGTACTGGAAGACGAAACCGAAACGCTCCCGTCGTACTGTGCTCAGTTCGTCGTCGGTGAGGGTCGAGAAGGCGGTTCCGTCGAAGGAGACGGTGCCATGGGTCGCGGGAAGTACCCCCGCGAGGCAGTAGAGCAGCGAGGATTTACCCGAACCGCTGCTGCCCATGACGGCGGCCACTTCACCGACTTGCAGGGCGAAGTCCGCACCCGTGACGGCCTGGTGCGTTCCGTAGAAGAGATCCACGCCCTCGGCGCGGAGAATGGCGTCCATGATGGTGCGAACTCCTTTGCGCACGGAGGCCGCGCGACGGCGGCCTCCGGGACTGTCGGCTGTTACCGCTCTCGCCTGTACTCCTGGGTGACAGTGCAGTTGTCAGGTCGGAGGGAGCCCCGGTCGCGGCAGGCACGGATCCATGCCTCGCCAGTGGTCTGCGCAGCGCCGTCGTAGACGATCTTGTCGATCTGTACGTTCTTCCTCTGTACGCCGTTGAAACGGTTCCAGCCGTAGCCCTCAACCTTGGCCTGCACATAGACGTTGTGTCCGTCCCCGGCGAGGGTGTCCTCAAGAGTCACCTTGAAGTGGAAGCCTCCGTGATTCTGTCCCCTGGGCTCCCACAGGTAGGCGCCACTGAGACGTACCCCGTCGGACTTCACCGATGGGATGGCACGCCACGAATCCGCCACCGCAGCCCCTGCCCCGCCCAAGAACAGCCCAGCAACCACAGCCGCCGTCGCCAACTTCCGCACGTTTCCTCCAGCCTCAGAGCGCCCCCACATGGGACGTAGCGGAGAGTATTCCTTTAGCTACGGACAGCACGGTCGGGCGGAACGTCTCTTCCTCCTCGGTCCCGCTCGAACCGGTGAAATCGGCCGAATCGCCGGACAGTTTGCCGTGCGACAGGCGCCCACGCGTCCAGGCGACCCGTAGGGGTGATCACCGGTGTGGCTGCGTGAACGGGTGCCGCGCCGTCCCCAAAGATGCGCGCATGCCCCTTTCCCTCTCCCTGCCGCGGCGTGTCCTCGTGCCGTTCGTGGCCGCCGTCGCACTGCTGGCGACCTTCGCCTCCTCCGCTTCCGCGGCCGCCGAGTCCTGCGGTTCCCTCATCACCGCTCCGCTCTCCCCGCCAGTCTCCGCCGACGATCCCTGCCCCAGCACGGACCCGGTCGTGTGCCGCATCCGTGTCCTGCCGATGGACGAGAAGGTCGAGGCCCAGAGGACCCGGATGCGCTACCACGGGCTCCTGGAGGACATGCATCGCACCGAGGCCAACATGCGGGAGGCCGGAGCCACCGAGGAGGAGATCGCCAGGGAGATGGTCGACATGCGGAACCAGGCGAAGGAGATCACCCGCGCGGGCATGACCCCGCAGGAGGTGCAGATCCTGGAGGAGCGGAACATGGCCAAGTACGGCAATCCGCTCGGGCCCACTGCGGATCAGCTCTACGCCAAGTACGGCTCCTGGGGACGGGTCATCGACGCCTCGATGCGTACCAGCTACGCCGTCGACCGCGAGCTGAGCCTCGAGTACCGCCCCTGTCTAGGAACCAAGCCCGAGACCGAGAAACAGGAACCGGGAAACAGGAAGCGAGAAACAGGAACCGAGAAACAGCGAAGGGCCCCACCGCGCACGCGCGAACGGTGGGGCCCTTCGGCATCAGGTCGTGCCGCTTATTACGTCTATTACGTCTTACTTATTACGTCTTACGCCACGCTGTTGAACTTGGTGCCCTCGCCCGCGTACAGCGTCGTCGACTGACGGCTGAAGACGGCGGTGGTGGAGCCCGTCGAGCGGTAGACGTACGTGCCGCCCGCCCCGTACGCGATCATGTCCGGGCGTCCGTCGTTGTCGACGTCGCCGGCGCCGACGAGCTGGCTGAAGGCACCCCAGCCGCCGCCGACCCGCACGCGGGCGGAGAAAGCGCCCTTGCCGTTGCCCTGGTACAGCCAGAGGACGCCCTCCTTGTCGCGGGCGACCAGGTCCCCGGCGGCCGTACCGGTGATGTTCCCGAGGGCGGTGAGCTGGTTGTAGATGCCCCAGCCGCCGCCGAGGCTCACGCGGGGGGCGAAGGGGGCGGTGGCGGAACCCGTGCCCTTGTAGAACCACAGGACGCCGGAGGTGTCCGTGGCCAAGAGGTCGCTGCGGCCGTCGCCGTTGAGGTCCGAGCCGCCGGTGATCTTGTTGTAGACACCCCAGCCGCTGCCGACGCGGGCGCGGGCCGCGAAGGTGCCGTCGCCCTTGCCGAGGTAGTGCCAGAGGTAACCGGAGCCGTCGACGGCGACCAGGTCGCCGACCTCGTTGCCCGCGAGGTTTCCGACCGCCTCGATCTGCTTGTACGTCTGCCAGCCCGTACCCACCCGGGTGCGCTGGGCGGTCTGGACCTTGCCGTCCACCGGCCGGTCCCGCAGGTCGTCGCGCCACAGCACGCCGGAGGCGTCCCGGGCGAGGACGTCGGTGGAGCCGTTGTCGCCGTAGTCGTGCGGGTTGTGTGTCCGGGAGACGGTCATCAACCAGCCCTGGTAGGCGGGCTCGCCGGTGCCGTCGAGCAGCGTCGCCTCGGCCTCGACCGCGTACTTGCCGTTCGGGGCGTCCACCCCGCCGATGGTGCCGTCCCAGGTGTAGCCGAAGAGGGAGCCGGTGGCCGGGGCGTTCACGCGCGTGGTGAACTCCTTGCCCGTGGCGACGTGGGTGAGCGTGACGTCCAGAAGAGCGTCGGTACGGGACAGGGTCCAGCCCAGCGTCACCTTGCCGCCGGTCTGGTCGAGGTGTGCCACGTCGGGGACGTGGACCTGCTCGATCTCCACTCCGGCGGCGACGGGGGTGCCGGTCGCCGCCACCTTGGTGACCGTCGGGGCGCCGTCCGCTCCGACCGCGATCCGGAACAGCCCCTCGCCGTCGGCGGCCCGCGCGCCGTGCACCACCGCGCTGCCGTCGCCCGCCGTCATGGACGAGGAGCCGGAGTCCAGGAGGTCGCGGATCTCGCCAGTGGTCAGGGAGACGGCCTTGACCTGCGTCGTGGGGTTGCCGTAGACGAGCCAGTCGCCCACGAGCGAGTGGTACCACTCGGCGGTGTGGGCGCCCAGGACGGTCCGCTTCACCTCGCCCGACGCGCGGTCGACGGACCGGATGATCCCGCCGGTGCCGGCCTCGTTCTCGTACCAGGTCACGTGCGATGCCGAGAACGCCAGACCCTCGAAGCCGTAGCCGGACTCCGCGGCCGCGTACGTCGCGGTCACCGTCCCGGCCGCCACGTCGACAAGGGCCCGGCCGCCGGTCCGCGCGTCCGCCGGACCGGTCTCGTACCCGACCAGAACGGAACCGTCGTGGACCCTCGAGCCGAAGAAGTCGGTGGCGTCCGCGGGCAGGCCGGCCACCTTGCGGGTGGTCGTCGTGGCGCCGTCCTTGGTCACGACGTGCAGCTCCGCCGTGCCGTCGTCCTTCGTCAGCTGCGCGAGGACGCTCGTCGGGCTCAGCACGGCCACGTAGTTGCCGTTCAGCGCGCCGAGGTCGATGTCGACGCCCGGGGCGGAGGGGGTGGCCATGTGGCGCAGGGTGAGCGAACGCATCTGTGCGGTCCAGCCGGCGTCGCCGAGGACGACCACGTCGTCGGCCCCCATGGTCCAAGCGCCGCCGTCGGGCTCCTGGACAGGGGTCGGGGCGCCGCCGTCGAACGGCGTCCAGAGCAGCTTCCGGGTGCCGTCCGCGAACGAGTAGGTGAGGAAACCGGAGGCGCCCACCCCTCCGAGTTCGGTGCCCTCCGGGTAGACGGGAAGGGCGTCGGCTGCCTCGGCGGAGCCGGCGTCGGAGCCGGCGCCGGAGAAGGAGCCCGGGGCGGAGCCCGAGGTGGAGCCCGAACCGGCGGCGAAGGCGGCCGGGGCGGTGGCCAGCGTGCCGGCGCCGAGGGCCGTGACGACGAGGATCGCCGTGGCGAGACGGGTGCCGGTGGAGCGGAACTGCAAGGTGAACCCCCACGAGAAGATCGGACACGGTCGTGCCGTGCCCGATCAGACTCGCGATCGGGTCGAGTGGTTGTACGGGATTTTCGGAGAACTCCGCATGGGCGTGACGACACCCGCCACGCCGGCCGTCACCACAGCCGTCACGACACCCGTCACGACAGGGGAGAACTGAGAAACGAAGAAGGGCCCCGCAGCAAGCTGCGGGGCCCTTCGACATCGTGCCCGGTGAGGCACTGGCGGAGGATACGAGATTCGAACTCGTGAGGGGTTGCCCCCAACACGCTTTCCAAATGTTCGTACGGGGGTCCGGCGGGGGTCGTGCCCGTCCTGACTTGGTGCGGAGCGTTCGGGATGGCCCCGTCCGGACGGGGCCGGACGGCGGCGAATGAGACCAGAACTGAGACCACGAAGCTGGGTCGTCTGCCAGGTCGGCAGCCTGATCCTGTAGCTGGTCGCGGGCCCGCGACGGGCAGATCGACGGTACTCGGCTCGCACAGGGTTTCGTACTGACAGTGAGGCGTTGGTGAACCTCCCCAGGGCATAGGGACTTGCGATGGGGATGAGCCCCACGATGTTCCGTAGGGGGAGAACGTGTCGAAAGCCGAGTTTGGGGCGCTCATCTTCGCCGCTTGGACAATGTCGATATGGGCCCTGACCATGACGGCAACGTCGCAGCGCCGACACAACAGAACGCTCCTGGAACGGATCTGCTGGGCTCACGCGCGGGCACACGCGAGACGGCGCCGCGCTCACCTGGTGCGCCAGGTCCGCGACAGCTCCTTGGCGACGCGTCCAGACCGTCCGACACTGGACTACTTGCAGCGCGAAGACGTCCTGTATCAGGCGTCCCGGAAGGCACTCGCCCTCAAGATGGTCGTCCCCGTCGCGATGTCCGTCTCAGCGGGTGGCGCCCTTGCCGCAGCCATCCAACGCACAAGCTGGCACGTCTGGCGCGACGCCGTCGCCATAGTGGTCTTGGTGACGCCCATGTTGATCACCGCTGTGATCGCCTCGCTTGTCGCGAACCAAGGCATGCAGCGGTGGACAACCGAGGCCATGACGGTCACGGTGCGTAGGGCCTATGAGGCACTTCTTCAGCCTCTGGAGGTAACGGGGAAGGAGCCTCCGACGGCATCGCCCTTTAACTCTCCGCACGTTGCGGCAGTGCAAGCGTTGGAAGACTTCGCCATCGCGCTGGAGAGGTATGCCGTGCAACGTGCGCTTCCTGACGGCCGTAACCCCATGCCCCAGGTCGTGGCTCGGTTCGCAGCAGCCGCTGCCCTCGTGCGTGAACTTCGGGACGGGGTTGAGCTTGATCGGATCGACGGTGCGAAGCGTGCTCTGCTCGAAGTGGAGCGAATCCTGAAAGTGCTCGCCAGCGGCCGGCTGCAAGATCTCGCACCTGGGGACGTATCCGCCGACGGGCTGTTGCACAGTCACCGCGAGCGCAGAGCGTGGCGGCAGCAGGTGCTGCGGGGATCTGCGTTCACCTTGTGTCTCGCCGGCATCGTCTTTGCCCTGGCTTCGTCAGCTGTGGGCGTCGCCCTGGCCACGGCCGCCGCGGCGGGGCTAGTGGTCACCTGGGACAAGATCCTTCGTCTCTCCACCAGCTCGGACGCGAATAGGCCAGCGAGCACCTGACCGCTGATGGTCGACCCGGATCGGGGGAAAGCCGGCCTGAGTGCCCACTTCGCTGCTGTCACTCGGCGCGGTGAACGGCCTGAGGAAGGGCAATCAGCGGCATCGGGAGCGTTGGACGGAGACCTACGAGTCAGGGTGCCTCCCGGTGGACTTAGCGGCTGGCCAGCGACCGTCTTGAGACCAGCCTGTGCCAGCTGCTGTTGATCACTGCGAGACGGTCCGGGCCGATCAGGTGAGTGCCGAATCCCTGCCTTGGAGTGCTCGCCCCGCGATGGCGGCGATCTGTCCGACCTGCTCTCGCAGTCGGAAGAGTTCTGCGGTCTGCTGCCGTCCCGCCACGATCTCGGACAGGGCGGCGATGACCGTTTCCTCGTGACCGGCGGTGCCGAGCACCTCGGCGGCCTGGCGGAGCAGAGCGGCGCTCACGCTGACCGAGTGGCTCGACTCCATCGCGGGCGGGATGGTGGGCTCAGGGGCCGGCCTGGCCTTGCGGCGGAGTGGGGGTGGTGCCGGAATGGGTGTGGGTTCGGCCACCTGCGGGGGTTCGATCGTCACCGTATCGGGGCTGCCGAGCACTGTGACCACCGGCTTTCGATAGCAGACACCTCTACCCATCTTGGTGGTGTAGACGACGAGCTCCAGCGTGAGGTCGCAGATGGCCGGGCCGTTGACTCGCTTCAGTGCGTCTGTCAGGTCGGAGAGTTGCGCGGCCATCTGCCATGAGCTGGTCATGAAGTGGAACTCGCCGAGCGCGGGTTCTGCCGCGATCCGGAAGGTGAGGTTGATGGACGGCGTCGGGCCGCGGCCCTCTTTCGCGGCCACCTTCCGATCCTCGAATACTGGAGGGCAGCCGCATGGCTGGCCCTTCTTCTCTTCTGGCGACAGGAACTCCAAGCCGTCACATTGGTGGATGATCCCCTTACTGCCCCAGAGGATCATGTGAGCCGCCACTGCGTCAGGCCCATCAATGAGTACGCGTACTGTCTCAACCTTTGTCAGGACTTCGTGGGCAAGTTTTCCTCCCCCCTCGTTCGGTTGAGGCTGACCGCCCAGAAGGTTGGCGATGCGGGCGGCCACCTCTGCCTCGTCGGTCGTGACACGCCAGGCGTCCAGGGCCTGAGGGCGACCCTCGGCCAGACGTCCTGTGCGGAAGCTACCGACTGGGACGGTTGTGCTCTGCGTCATTCGGGTTCCTCGGTGGAGCGGAGTGTGGACACGGCAGCCGGGACGGACGGGGGTAGTGAGGGCACCCGGGCGCTCTCTAGCGGTGCAACGTTGGGGGTACGGTCGGCACGATTCGCCTGCCGAGGGACTCACCGGCGCCCTCAAGCACCTTGCTCCAGTCCGTGTGCGCTAGCCACGCCTTGCCCATGAGGTGCGAGGTCCAGACGACGAGGTCTGCCCAGCTACGGCAGCGGTGGACCTCGATCGCGTACGCGTTGGCGTCGGGCGCCGGGTCGCAGGCAGCATGGTGAACACGCCAGGGAGCTGGTTCTGGGTATGAGAGGAGGCTTGAAAAGGAGTAGGTCTGCAGCCTGGGCGTAGTCGTCGGCTGCCACCCGTGCCCACGGCTCGGGGGTCGTGCTCGTGGACCGCGCCCAGCGGCTGGAATCCGTCCCACTGCTCGGCCAGCCGCACCAGGTGGGTCGTCTTGCCGACGTTGTCAGGGCCGTTGAGGCTGGCGAAGTCCGGGGCCTGCGTCATCGCTCACGCCTCGCGGATCTGGGTGTTGAGGACGGAGATGATCGCGTCCGTGTTCGCGGCGATGAACTCGGCCAGCTCCGGCGGCATCACGTTCAGCTCACGGACGACCTCGGCGGTGAACGGCACCCGTACCACCTCGTACCCGCCCCGCTCCGGCTTGGCGAACTCCGTCCCCGTACGCGCGGCCAGGTCCATCGACTCCAGGCGCGCGGCGAAGATGTGCTGGACGCCGACGCCGCCCTCCAGCTCATCGGTGATCAGGTGGACCAGCTCGGCGCGCTCCAGCTTGCCGCCCAGCTCCTCGAACACCTCCCGGTGCAGGGCCGCCTCGATGGTCGCGTCGTCCACCTCGACCCCTCCGCCGACGGTCACCCAGTACGGCTCCCTGCCCGGCTTGGTGCGCTTGATCAGGACGAGCTCGTCGCCGTCGAGGAGGATCGCGCGGGCGTTGCGCTTGACGATGTCGGTCATGCTGTCTGCTCCTTCTGGTGGTGGTGCAGGGAAGAACGGGCGGAGGGCTGTCTCGTCGCGGCCGGCGATTCCCGGAACGGTGAACTCAGCATGGTGCAGGTCGGTGACGGGGTGTGACGTACACGTGCTGCAGCAATGCCGCACCACTGCTGAAGGAGGCTGGCTACGCTGGCCGTTTCGGCGTTCCACCGGGTGACGGACAGGGGGTACGACGGTGGTCACGGTGCAGCGATGGTCCGGCCGGGAAGCCAGTCTGTTACGCAACGCCCTGCGCATGAGCCTGCGGGACTTCGCCTCCTACTTGGGCGTTAGCGACCGGACGGTGTCGAACTGGGAGGGCGGCGGAGCGAGTTACCAGCCTCGTGCCGAATCTCAGGCCGTCCTCGACACCGCGCTCGGCCGCGCGTCGGACGACGTGAAGGCCCGGTTCGCGGCAGCACTGGGAACGAACGGCGCTGCTCCACCCGTGACAGGCCGGATCGGAGTCGACTCCCACAAGTTCCTGCCGGTGTTCATCGGTGCCGAGCGCGCCGACCGGCTCCGCGCACACATGACGCCGAGCGCGGGCGACCAGTGGCTAGAGTCCTCTTCGGTCCGCGTGAACCACCCCGAAGCGCAGGACTGCGTCCTGCACGTCTTCGCATGCGGGGCCGCCGTCTTCCACCTCGTCCAACCGCACGAGCCTCCCGCGCTCACCGACCTTGCCGTCTGGCGCTACCGCTCGTACGCCTCCGACCTGCCCTGGGCACGGAACAAGCTCCGCGACCTCCTGGACGAAGACCACGACCGCGTCCCCAACCCCGAGTACGTCCTCTCCCTGTACTGGCTCACCTCCGCACCCTGGGCCGGAGACGCCTACGACACCGCCCTGCGCCTGCTGTCCACGCCCTCGGTCTTGGTCGACCGCGGTGCTCCGGGCGGGCCCACGCCGCTGGACGGCACGGTCGAGGCATCGCTCCTCGCCACCGGCTTCGACCACCCGGACATCGTGTCCTTCGGCGTACGGGGAGTCTCCACCGGTTACGCCGGCTGGTCCGGCGTCGCCTACGCCTCCCACTCCCGCGAGCGCGGCCTCACCGTCGACGAGCTGGTCGCCTGCGAGCTGACCGTCCAGGCCCTGTGGTGCTTCACCCGCCAGGTCCAGCAGATGATCGAGGACGGCCAGGATCCCTCCATGCCGGAGCAGTACGGCTGGCGCTTCCTGCGCGCCGCCTCCTCCCGGCTCACCACCGCCCGCGCCCAGGAGACCGCGCAGCACGTCCTCATGCGGGAGGCCATCATGAAGACCAGCGGTCTGGCTGAAAGGCTGCGCGCTGCACAGGACGCTCTGCGCGAGAGCGTCGGCTGAGAACACGGGGCAGGAGAGACAGCGGATGGACATCGACAGCGCCGCACTGGTCGTGATCGACATGCAGAACGGCTTCGTGAACCACCACAGCCGCCACGCCGTGCCCGCGGTCTCCGACCTGGTCGCCCAGTGGTCCGCCGCCGGCCGACCCGTGATCTTCACCCGGTACTTCAACTATCCGGACAGCCCCTACGAGCGCTTCTTTCAGTGGCGCCGACTCCAGGAAGCGCCCGAGACCGACATCGTCCCCGAGCTTACCGAGGCTGCCGCCCGCGCACACGCGGTCGTCGACAAGACCGGGTACACGCTCCTCACTCCGGAGGCCGCCGAACTGATCCGCCGGGCCGGCTGGACCGACCTCGTCTTCTGCGGGATCGCCACCGAGAGCTGCGTCCTGAAGTCCGCCGCCGACGCCTTCGAGCACGGCTACGCGCCCTGGATCGTCACCGACGCCTCCGCGAGCGACGCCGGTCCGGACGTCCACGAGGCCGGCCTCGTCGTCGCCCGCCGCCTGATCGGAACCGGCCAACTCGTCACCAGCGACCACGTGCTGAGCCAACTCACTGCGTACGCAAGGACCCCGGTGCTGGAATAGCCCCATGGCCGACACGCTGTACGACACCGACCTGATCATCATCGGCGGCGGCCCGGCCGGCTGCGCCGCCGCTCGCATGGCCGCCAGTGTCGGCATGCGCTCGATCCTGATCGAGCCGGACCAGCTGTGCCGCAACCTCTACCGGATCCCGGCCCTGAACAACGTCCTCGGCGGCTACACCAGCGGCCCCGAGCTCGCCGACTCCATCGTCGCGGAACTGAAGAGCACGGAGCTGTGCCGTCTCGAACTCGGCCGGCACGTCACCGCACTCCACGCCGACGACGACCGGGTGACCGCCACGGTGGACACCGGCAGTCGCCTCACCGCCCCGTACGCCATCGTCGCCACCGGCGTCGGTCCCCTCCAGCCCCGCGATGCCGCCTGGATCACCGCCCCCGAGGGCCTGACCCTGCCCCCGCTCTGGCAGGCCGAGGCGGACGACGCCGAGGGCCGCACCCTCCTCGTCCTCGGCGGCGACCGCCCGATCGGCACCTTCCTGCGCGCCCACCCGACCACCGACACCCGCCTGCTCGTGGCGTACCCGGCGACCGACGCGTACAAGATCGAGGAGATCCGCGAGGACCCCCGCGTCACCCTCCTCCCCGTCGAGCACCTGATGCTGACCTCCGGGGAAGGCGCGGAAGCGGTGGACCAGGGCGGCGTCCGGCGGGCGGTCACGGCGGACGCCGCCTACCTCAGCATCGGCAACGCGCCCACCGCCCCACCCGGAGACCTGACCCGCGGCACGGACGGATACTGCCCGCCCACCGACCAGCACCCCCGCGTCATCGTGGCCGGCGACCTCCGCTCCGCCCGCTTCCAACGGATCATGACCGCCCTGGGCTCCGGAAGCGAGGCCGCCCTCCACGCCTACTACGCGGCCAGGGAACTGCTCTCTGAGGGCTGAGGCATACGGGGCGGCGACGGCGTTCGGAAGGGAACCTCTATGACCAGTCGGGGCAAGGCGGCGGTCGCCGCAGCCGTCATCGTTCAGGAGGGGCGGGTTCTTCTCGTACGACGGCGTGTGGCGGAAGGCGTACTCTCGTGGCAGTTCCCGGCCGGGAAGATCGAACCGGAGGAGACCCCGGCAGAAGCCGCAGCACGTGAGACCGAGGAAGAGACCGGACTCCTCGTGACCCCGCAGAGAGCACTGGGACAACGGGTGCACCCCATGACGGGCAGGGAGATCCACTACGTCGTATGCCGTCCCGTCGGTGGCGAGGCGATCATCGCGAGCGAGGGCGAAGTGGCCGGCCTGACCTGGGCCGCGCACAGCGAGATTCCGCAGTACGTGCCGTACGGGCTGTTCGATCCGGTGCAGGACTACCTCGACGAGGCTCTGCTTGGTTGAACCCTGCAGGGCCGACGTTTCTTGAGGCGTAAGGGGCGTGTTGCTGGTGCAGCAGGTTTCACCGCCGCCGTCACACTCACCGCAGTAGACGTCTGGCTTCCCGCCGCTGGCGGGCGGGAGAGATGCGAAGGACGTACCCGGCCGGGCGGAGAGGAGAACTCTCACCGGCGGTGTCATACCGAGATGGCAGAGTGCCGGCCATGGACATCGACCGGTTCTGGCAGCTCATCGAATCTGCTCGTTCTTCCGCGACCGTCGTCGGCAAGCCCCTCGACGAGGTGCTGGTGGGGCTGCTCGCCGAACGCTCACCCCAGGAGATCCTGGAGTACGCGGAGCGGTTCGACGAGGTACATGACGGTCTGTACCGATGGGACATCTGGGCCGCCGCGTACCTCATCGGCGGGGGGTGCTCTGACGACAGCTTCATCGACTTCCGGGCCGGGGTGATCGCCCTGGGCCGCGAGTGGTACGAGCGGGTCGCCGCCGAGCCGGACAGCCTTGCCGGCCACCCTGCCGTGGTGGAAGCGATACAGGATCACCGCGACGAGGCCCTGTTCTACGAGGAGATGAACTACGTGGCCGGCGGCGCCTTCGAGCTCCTCACCGGAGACTCGGACGCCTTCTACGAAGCCTGGGCCGAGTACAAGCCGGCCGATGAACACGTAGGCACGGAAGCCGACATGGGCGAGGACTTCGACTTCGACGACGCCGAGGAGATGCACCGACGGCTTCCCCACCTCGCACGGTTGTCTCTCGGGCCGAATGTTTAGATGTAGTCGAAGTACCGAATCCACCAGTCGACTCGCTCGCCGGGACGGTACGAGGCTAGGGGGCTCAGGCCGTCGTACGGTCGGGTGAGCAGGCGCTCGGGGACCGGTACGTAACCCAGGTCTGTGAGAGCGCGTTCGACTGTCCGTAGGTCGGTGATGTCGAGCGCGCCTGCTTCTACCGCCTCCTCGGTGTCGGAGTAGACGCCCGGGTTCTCTGCGGCCACGACCGCCATCGATCCGAAGTTGCTCACCGAGACGACGATCCGCTCCACCGCACACCGTGGCCTCCGCAGGCACCTCAACCCTGGCATGCAGGCTCGCGTCCTGCACCTGGCGATCGGCCGTGCAGCCCGTATCGAAGTCGGTGTCCAGCTTGGCTACCAGTTGTTCGAACAGCGCTCGCGTCGCCACGTGGTCGTAGCCAGGCGGATGCTCCACCAGTTCCGGATCGTCCAAGCGATGTAGGAGGGCGTTCAGGTCGGCATCGCTGTACGTCATCCGCCCATGATGCTAAATGGAAGGAGCTCCTGAAGGCCGCAGGCGTCCGCGATGCCCGCCTTCACGACGCCCGCCACACCGCGGCGACTGTCCTGCTCATCCTCGGCGTCTCCGACGCGGTCGTCGACTCCATCATGGGCTGGGAGCCCGGCAAGTCCGCCCGGATGCGCCGCCGCTACCAGCACCTGACCAGCCGCGTCCTCAAGGACACCGCCGCCAAGGTCGGCGGCCTGCTCTGGGGCACGAACCAGGCTGCGGGAAGCAGTGCGCCGGAGGCCGGCCAGAGCCCCATCCCCGCCGAGCTGGTGGTCCACGTCGCCCACCTCGGCGAGCGACGGGTGCCCTTCCTCCACCGCGAGCACGCTGACGAGGTCGTCGCTCGGTGGAGCGAGGACTGGCCCGATCACACCGCTGAGGTCGAGGAATGGGACCGCTGGCGCTGGGAACACCAGGGCCCCGACGGCGCCAGCGCCATCCGAGACCGCGTGCCGGAGCGAGCCGTGGTCTTCCACGCCCGAGCCCTGTTCCTCCCCGGCGGGGAACGGGCGGCGCCCGGACTGCCGGAGCAGTGGTCGGTGCCGGCCTGGGACTTCGAGACCGACCGCTACACCGACCGCTACACCGACCGAGCCTCGGCTTGGCGCACGGCCCGGCGCTCTGGTCCGGGTCAGGAGGTCGAGGCCCAGGTGCGAGGCACGGACAAAGACGCCGTGGAGGCGGCCTTCACCGAGGCTTGTGCACAGGCTTTGGACCGCGCCCGAAATCCGGGGAGGTATGGCGACACCGACGAGTGGTAGTGCCCCCGGAAACGCCGCCCCGCCAGGACCGGACGACTGCAACGCCGGCCAGGTGAGTGCCAAAGGGAGGCATCAGGTCCACGCAGCGCGACGAGGCCCGGCAACCATTACAGGTTGCCGGGCCTCCGTGCCATCGTCAGTCGACGAGGTAGTGGGCTTCGATGTAGGCGACGGTGGAGTCGTACGGTTCCCCGACCGGCTTCAACATGTACCGGCGGAAGACCGCGGCCGTCGCGCGCCGGGCGCCTCGGTTACGGGCGTCGGCGTTGTCCCATGCCTGGGCGAGGGTGCGAGTGACCACCTGGTCGATCTCCTCGGCCAGGTTCCGCTCCATGACCGTGAGGCCGGACGGCGCGTGATCGAGGATGATCCGTGACAGCACACCCACGTGGTCGTCGTCCAGCACGACGACGGCCTCGGCGGGGTGCTTCTCCGCGTTCACGATGGCGCGGGCGATCCGGAGTGCTTCGGACAGGAACTCCAGGGCGTCCTGTGCGTTCTGGATGATCCGGTCCCGCAGCTGTCTGATCCGCTCTGCTAGGGCCGTGTACTTCGCAGACCCCGGTTCGACGCCCTTGTCGAGGGCGGCCTTGATGTGGTCCAGAATCTCCGCCGCGGACGGCGGCTTCTTGTCCTCGCCGCCGTCCTTGGTGGACTTGGGGCGGACGAGAGTCAGCAGCTCCTTGAGTATGGCGATGCCCTGGGCGTCCAGGACGAGGGCTTCTTCCTGGGAAGCGACCACGGAGAAGGAGTGGACGTGGGCGTTGATGATCTCCAGGACCATCGGCCCCAGCTCGGCCAGCCGTTCCTTCCTCTCCTCGTCGGGCGACTTCTTGAACAGGGTCGTGTAGACAGATCCGAACAGGCCGAAGCCGTCCCGATACTTGGCGACCCGCTTGTCGGTGTTGATGAGCGGGTACAGGCGAGCC
This sequence comes from Streptomyces sp. NPDC015346, assembly GCF_043078785.1. Taxonomy (NCBI): domain Bacteria; kingdom Bacillati; phylum Actinomycetota; class Actinomycetes; order Kitasatosporales; family Streptomycetaceae; genus Streptomyces; species Streptomyces sp. NPDC015346. The sequence goes on from NZ_JBIBTW010000009.1 coordinate 225,965, forward strand.
AGGAGCCGGTAGTCCTTGGAGAACACCTCGGCGGTGCCTGGGTTGGAGTCCAGGAAGACGTTGATGGCTCGCACGGACTCGTATCCGTGGATCGTGAGGTCCAGGTCGTCCACGTCCACGAAGAGGTCTTCGATACGGGCGAAGACGGTGCGGAACTCGGCGACCAGCTCAGACACGTCGCTTACGAACCCGCCCCCCTTGCCGGTCCCCGTCGCGGTGGGGTCGACAACGGCCCGCTGGACTTCCTCGGCCAGGCCGATGTAGTCGACGACCACGCCCGAGGTCTTCACGAAACCGGTCGGGGACACCCACGTGCGGTTCGGGCGGGTGATCGTCTGGAACAAGGTGTGGGCCTTCAGCGGCTTGTCCAGGTAGAGGACACCCTCGTTGGGGGCATCGAACCCTGTCATCAGCTTCGCGGTCACCACCAGGAAGCACAGCGGGTCGTCAGCGGCGAGGAACCGGCGCTTCTGCTCCTCCTCCTCGGTCTCCGAGAGCTGGTAAGGCCGCATAGCGGGGTCTTCGTCCTTGGAGTCCGAGACGGAGATGTTCACCTCGGCGGTGATCCGCTCATGCTTCCCGACCTCGGCGACCACCTGCGACGCCTCGAAACCCGCCAGCAGCTCGTTGAGCTTGTCCGTGTACGCCACGGCCAGCTCGCGGTTGAAGGCGACGACCTGGGCCTTGAGGCCATTGCGGTACGTGCCAGCCAGGTAGTGGTCCACGATGTCCTGGCAGACCGCGTGGATGCGGTTGGGGTTGGCGAACACCGAGGTGAGCCGCCCGAACTTGCGGGACAGGGTCTCACGGTCGGGGTCGTCGAGGTCGAAGTCATCGGCGAACTGGTCGAACTCGGCCTGCAACGCCTGGTCGTCTATCTCGAACGAGACGGGGCGCGGGTCCAGCATGACCGGGACGGTCGCCTCGTCCAGCAGAGACCGGGACACTGAGTACCGGTGCAGCACCCTGCCCGGGTCGGCCTCCTCACCGAAGAGGGCGAAGGTGTCGGTGGCGAGGTTTCTGATGGGGGTGCCGGTCATGCCGAAGAACTTCGCGTGCGGCAGCGCTGCGCGCATCTGGCCAGCCAGGGACTTCGACTTGGCGGACTGGGTGCGGTGAGCCTCGTCGACTAGCACGATGATGTTGTCTCGGGTGGACAGGTTTTTGCCGGCGTCGGCGAACTTGTGGACGGTCGTGGAGATCACGCCGCGCACGTCGTCGGCCAGCAGGGAGCGCAATTCCTTACTGTTGGCCGGCTGGTGGAAGTAGGCACCTCCCATCGCGGAGGTGAACACGCCAGAGGTCTGTCGGACGAGATGGGTCCGGTCCGAGAGCAGGATGACCGTGGGTGACTCGGTGCGTGTGTCGGCCAGCAGCAGCGAGGCGGCGAACACCATTAGCAGGGTCTTCCCGGACCCCTGGTGATGCCAAACCAGGCCCTTGGACCCGCCCTCCAGCACCCGATCGTGGATCAGGTGAGCGGCCTCCATCTGCGGGTAGCGGGGCAGGTACTTTTTGTCCGCCCCGCCCCCGGAGGTGTCGAAGAGGGTGAAGTTGGCGAGCATGTCCAGGACGGTCGCCGGGTTGAGCAGCAGCTGAACGGAGCGCTGCACGTCGGCCTGCCCGGACAGGTTCTCGTCGTCGGCGGTGGACCGGAACGGCTGCCATAGGTTCGTGGGCGCGCCGACGGCACCGAACCGCAGCTTCAGCCCGTCGGAGGCGACGGCGAAGACGTTGGGGGTGAAGAACCACGGGTACTCGGTGGCGTACACGCTGTTGATCTCGCGGGCGGCATCAGCCCATGCGGACTTCGCGGTCGGTGATTTCACCTCGACCACCACCAGGGGGAGGCCGTTGACCCAGTACACGAGGTCGAACCGGCGAGAGGTCTTGCCGGGGACGGTTATGGTCACTTCGTCTGATACGACCAATGTGTTGGCGGTCGGGTGCTCAAAGTCGATGACCTTCAGCGCGTGCCACACGCCGTCGACGTCCCGGAACTCCTTATGCCCGCGCAGCAGGCGCAGGACCTGCTCGTTGGCCCGCACCAGCCCGCCTTCGACAGCGTTGACCGTGGCGACGATCTCTTCGACCACCGCGTTCACGTCGTAACCGTCGATCACCCCAGGGTTAAGCCGGGTGATGGCGTCCCGCAATTGGCTGGCGATCACCGTCTGCGTCGTCTCACGCGGCAACGACCTGCCCGCGGTGAAGGCCCAGCCCATCGGGAGGGACCATCGGATCAGTAAGTTCTGGAACTCACGCTCTCGAATGCCCTTCGGCACAGATCAGCCCTCCAACTCGGCGGACTCGACATCGATGGTGCGATCCAGCATCCCCGACAGCAGCCCCGCCCGGACTTTGCGGAGACGGGCGGCCTCGGCACGGGTTGCCTCCAATGCGGACTCCATCGCGTCAAGATCCGCTGCTATCTCGCGTTGACGTTCGAGCGACGGTAGACGAACGGCCATGACCTTCGCCCGCTTGGCGCTGATGTGCTTAATGTTGGTGCCACCTGCGATGTCAAGGAAGGCCCTTGACTCGTAGGCCCACATGCTCCAGTGGAAGACGAACTCAGGGATGCAGATCCCTTCCAGCGCCCGGAGACGGAGCAAGGTCATCTGGGTGCAGACGGGCCCTGGCAGTTCGTCTCGCCACATAGCCGGCATCCCGACCGCATTCGCGCTTGCGCTGCCCTCAGACACCACGACATCGCCGTACTGGAGGCCGAACTTCTTGCGCTCCGCCGGGTCGTAGTTCATCTCGAGCACGTCGGAAAGGTCGAGCTTTCCGTAGCCGACGTTCGCTGAGCGGAGGTAGGGCGTCATGTACGGGCCCGTTGCCCGTTCCGGCGTTCGGCGCACTCCGGTGGAGAAATCGAAGACGTGTTCGGCCTTGACGACTTCGGCCGAGCCGTCAGTGATGAGGTCGGCCCGCCGACGACGCAGAACTGCGGCGAGCGCCACCGCCTCGGTGTCGAGTGCGGTGATCTGGTCGTCGATCGCGCCAGTCACCTCGACAATCCGCGCTTGTGTGGGTGGGGGCGGCAGGGTGACAGTTGCGGCGTAGAACTCCTTCAAGCGAACGTTCAGCAGTCCGTGGGAACGCGCTCCCTCCCTGAGCAGGCCAGCGAGGGAGCCGAAGAACTGGCTCGAGTTGAGGGCAAGTTCCAGGTACTCGGGAAGCGCACCCCCGTCCTTGGCCTCGAACACGAAGTACAGCGGGGAGACGATGCCTGGCACGTCGCTGAGATTGCGAGCAACCGTGCCGTAGGCCGCCGACTTCGATGTGCTCTTGTTGTAGACGAATTGCCCCGGAGCAACAACGTAGTAGCCCGACGTGTCTTTGCTGGCGACCTTCTTCGTGAAGAACGATTCCTGTGGGATCAACCCGTGCTCGGCGGAGACGGTCAGGACGTTCTCGTTGGTGCCGTCGACGTTCTTCGTCGTGACGCGGGTGACGATGTCCGACAGCGAGACCTGCCGCCAGTCACTCATCGAAGCCCTCGATCCCAGCGGCCGCGAGGACAGCGAGCATGCGCTGCTCTGTCTTCTGGCGCTCAGCTCGGGCGATGTTGTAGGCATCGATCAGGGTGCCGAGATCTTCCTGTTCGGCGGCGGCCTGCTTGACGTACCGCCCGATGTTGAGGTCATACGCGTTGGTCGCGATCTCTGTGACTGGGACGAATCGCGCCACGAGTCCGCCATGGTCATCAGGGGTACCGTCGGAATCGAGCTTCGAGTGGTAGGCGGTCACCACATCGGCGATGTCTTCCTCGGTCAGGAGGTTGCGGTTCTTGGCCTTGGTAAACCGCTTGGAGGCATCGATGAACAGCACCCCGTCTCGGCGCTCTTCGGGCTTGGTGCCGGGGGCCCGGAACACGAGGATGCAGGTCGGGATGGAAGTCGAATAGAAGAGGTTCGCTGGTAGGCCGATCACTGCTTCCAGGAGATCGTCGTTCAGCACCCGCTGGCGGATGGATGCTTCCGGACCACCGCGGAAGAGGACGCCGTGGGGCAGGACGACGCCGGCGCGGCCCTTCTCCGGGTCCATGCTGGCGATCATGTGCTGCACGAACGCCCAGTCCGCCGACGACTGCGGCGCGACCCCGCCGATGGCGCGCGGGTCCTTGGTCCAGGGCTTCCACTTCAGACCGTAGGGCGGGTTGGCGAGAATCACATCGAACTGCGCGACGGACCCGTCTGGCTTCTTGAAGCGTGGGTCCTTCAGGGTGTCTCCGACCTCGACCTGGAACTGGGTGAGGTTATGCATGAAGAGGTTCATGCGTGCCACACCGGCAGTGTCTGGTACGGCCTCCTGCCCGTGCAGGCTGAGCGTGTAGCCGCGTCCACCGTGGGCCTTCAGGAGGTTCGCGGAGGCGATGAGCATGCCGCCCGATCCGCAGGTCGGGTCGTACACCGACTCGAAGCTCTTGGGGTCCAGGACTTCGACGATCAGTTCGACCACCTCGCGCGGCGTGAAGAACTGGCCGGCGCGAGTGCCAGACCCGTCGGAGAACCGCTTCAGCAGGTACTCGTAGGCCCCGCCGAGAACGTCGTGGGACATGTTGCCCTCGTGCATCTTCGGTGTGCGGTCCATTGCCCGCATGACCGCTGCCAGCACCTCCCCTGACAGGACTTCCTCGGAAGTCCAGGTCATGGCCCCGAACAAGCGGGAGAACTTGTCAGGGTTGGCTGTCTCGATGGCTTGCAGGGAGGCGCGGACTCGCTGGCCGAGGCCGGCCTGGGTGACGGTGGCGAGGATGGACGACCAGGACGCACGACGCTCCCGGACGGTGTCGGGATAGATGAACGGGATCTCGAACGACTGGTAGTCGCGATACTCGATCTCGCGAGCTTCCTCGGCAGACAGGTTGTCCAGGCCCTCGTTGTCAGCCAGGAACTCCTGGTGGTGGTGCTCCCAGGTGTCCGACAGGTACTTCCAGAACATCAGCGGGAAGACGACCGAGGAGTACTGCGCTTCGGGCATCGCCACGCGCAGCTCGTCGGCGGCATCCCACAACCTGCTCTCGATCTCCTGCTGGGTCACTGCCATCAGTCGGGGGTGTCCTTGCTCATCTAGGGGTGGCGACCCGAGGGCCGTGGTGGTCCTGCTGGTCACCCTGTTTCGGACGCGCGCCCGGCACGTGCACGACGGGCACGTCCCTGCCGGGGGAGCAACGATATCCCTCCCCAGGACCACGAAAAGCGGCAAACGACCCGAACAAGCAACGCGACCAGCCGCCCGATTGTGGATCAAGCACGTGCTGCCCCGCGCATCGAGTGGACGGTGCCCGACTGCCGCTGTCGTGGTTGCTGTGGACGAGGCCCAGGCTCGTCGACCAGCGACGTGATCCTCGGTGGAGGAGGCCGGAAGCCCGTCCGTGGAAGTCCGCGGCCGTTCGTCCTGTGCAACTGAGACCAGAACTGAGACCACACACGTCGAAGGGCCCCACCGCGAACGGTGGGGCCCTTCGACATCGTGCCCGGTGAGGCACTGGCGGAGGATACGAGATTCGAACTCGTGAGGGGTTGCCCCCAACACGCTTTCCAAGCGTGCGCCCTAGGCCACTAGGCGAATCCTCCGCCGCAAACAATACAAGACGTTGAGGGGTGCTCGCGAACGTGATCCACAACGGTTGTCCGGGGCAGCTCCCGGGGGGACGTGAGGGGTCTGGAATCAGGTACCCTTGGCGGAGCCCCTCACGTGGCGCTATCTGACTGAACTCCCCCAGGGCCGGAAGGCAGCAAGGGTAGGTCGGCTCTGGCGGGTGCGTGAGGGGCGCTTGCGTTCCCGGGTCGGCCGGTGGTCCGGCCCCGTCCGACGTTCCCGGGTTGTCGGTGGGCGCCTATAACCTCGTATACGTGTCGTCTCTCGCGTTGTACCGCCGCTACCGCCCCGAGTCCTTCGCCGAGGTCATCGGGCAGGAGCATGTCACCGACCCGTTGCAGCAGGCCCTGCGGAACAACCGGGTCAATCACGCGTACCTCTTCAGCGGTCCCCGTGGATGTGGCAAGACGACCAGTGCGCGCATCCTCGCCCGCTGTCTGAACTGTGAGCAGGGTCCCACTCCCACCCCCTGCGGGGAGTGCCAGTCCTGCCGTGACCTGGCGCGGAACGGGCCGGGGTCGATCGATGTCATCGAGATCGACGCCGCTTCGCACGGTGGCGTGGACGACGCCCGTGACCTGCGGGAAAAGGCGTTCTTCGGGCCCGCTTCCAGCCGGTACAAGATCTACATCATCGACGAGGCGCACATGGTCACCTCGGCGGGCTTCAACGCCCTCCTGAAGGTGGTCGAGGAGCCGCCGGAGCACCTCAAGTTCATCTTCGCCACGACCGAGCCCGAGAAGGTCATCGGGACCATCCGGTCGCGGACCCATCACTACCCCTTCCGGCTCGTTCCCCCGGGCACCCTGCGGGACTATCTGGCCGAGGTCTGCGGGCGCGAGGGCATCCCCGTCGAGGACGGCGTGCTGCCGCTCGTCGTGCGCGCCGGTGCGGGCTCCGTGCGTGACTCGATGTCCGTGATGGACCAGCTGCTCTCCAGTGCGGCGGACGACGGTGTGACATACGCCATGGCGACGTCCCTTCTCGGCTATACGGACGGCTCGCTCCTCGACTCTGTCGTGGACGCCTTCGCGGCCGGCGACGGGGCCGCCGCCTTCGAGGTCGTGGACCGTGTCATCGAAGGCGGAAACGATCCGCGCCGCTTCGTCGCCGATCTGCTGGAGCGGCTGCGCGACCTGGTGATCCTCGCCGCCGTGCCCGACGCCGCCGACAAGGGGCTCATCGACGCCCCCGTGGACGTCGTCGAGCGCATGCAGGCCCAGGCCTCCGTCTTCGGGGCCGCCGAGCTCAGCCGGGCGGCCGACCTCGTCAATACGGGGTTGACCGAGATGCGCGGGGCCACCTCGCCGCGGCTGCAGCTGGAGCTGATCTGCGCGCGCGTGCTGCTGCCCGCCGCCTTCGACGACGAGCGCTCGCTGCAGGCCCGGATCGACCGCCTGGAGCGCGGTGCCGCCGCGGCGCCCGCGCCCGTCTTCACCACCGGGTCGGCCGCGCCCGCGATGGCGTACGTCCCCGGTCCGGAGGCGCACACCCCGGTCGCCCCACCTCCGCCGCAGGCCCAGCCCTCCCAGGCCCCCCAGGTCCAGCAACCCCCGGCGCCCGTGGACGCCCCGCGCCCCGACGCCCCGCGCCCCGGTGCCTGGCCCGGAGCCGCCACACCGGGCGCCGGTACGCCCGGTGCCGGTACGTCCGGTGCTGGTATGCCCAGTGCCGGTACGCCCGCAGCCGCCACACCCGGTGCCTGGCCCGGAGCCTCCACGCCCGCGTCCCAGGCGCCCGCCGCATATCAAGCCCCCACGTCCCCGGCCCCGAACCCGGCCCCCGCCGCCTCCGGTGACATGGCCCAAGGGGCCGCCCAGGTGCGGAACATGTGGCAGCCGATCCTCGACGCCGTCAAGAACCGGCGCCGCTTCACCTGGATCCTGCTCAGCCAGAACGCCCAGGTCGCCGGGTTCGACGGCACCACCCTCCAGCTCGGCTTCCTCAACGCCGGCGCGCGCGACAACTTCGCGAGCAGCGGCAGCGAGGAGGTCCTGAAGCAGGTCCTGGCCGAGCAGTTCAACGTGCAGTGGAAGATCGAGGCGATCATCGACCCCTCGGGCGGAGTCAACCCGCCGCCCGCCGCCGCGAACTTCGGCGGCGGACGCCCCGTCCAGGCCCCGGCCCACTCCCCAGCCCACACCCACTCCCCGGCCCAGACCCAGGCGCACGCCCCCTCACCAGCCGCGTCCCCGGGACAGGCCCACGCCCCGTCCCAGCCCCCGGCCGCCGCCCAGGCCGCGCCACCGCAGCAGCAGTGGGCGCCCTCCACCCCGCCCGCCTCCGGACCCCAGGGCTCCCCGGCCTCGTCCGTACCCCCGGCGCAGCAGCACCGGGCGCCGGCGCCCACGCCCGTACAGGCGCCGTCCCGGCCGCAGCCCGTCGCGCCCGAGGACGACGTGCCGGAGGAGGACGATCCCGACCTCGTCGACTCGGCGCTCTCCGGCCACGAGCTGATCGTTCGCGAGCTCGGGGCCACGGTTGTGGAGGAATACACGAACGAGTAGGGCCGTCTCGCTCGGTGGCCCGCACAAAGGGCATCCCGCCCCGCGGGCTACCCTGGCTGGCGTGAAGGTCCTTGTCATCGGCGGCGGCGCCCGCGAACACGCCCTGTGCCGCTCTCTCTCCCTCGATCCCGACGTCACCGCTCTGCACTGCGCGCCCGGCAACGCCGGAATCGCGGAGGTCGCCGAGCTGCACCCCGTCGACCAGCTGGACGGCGAAGCCGTCGCGCGGCTCGCCGTCGGCCTCCAGGCCGACCTGGTCGTCGTCGGTCCGGAGGCCCCGCTCGTCGCCGGCGTCGCCGACGCGGTCCGCGCGGCCGGCATCCCCTGCTTCGGCCCGTCCGCGCAGGCGGCGCGGCTGGAGGGCTCCAAGGCGTTCGCCAAGGACGTCATGGCCGGGGCCAACGTCCCGACCGCCCGCAGCTACGTCTGCACCACCGCGGAGGAGATCGACGAGGCGCTGGACGCCTTCGGCGCTCCGTACGTCGTCAAGGACGACGGTCTCGCCGCAGGCAAGGGCGTCGTCGTGACCTCCGACCTCGCCGAGGCCCGGGCGCACGCGCTCGCCTGCGACCGCGTGGTCATCGAGGAGTTCCTGGACGGTCCCGAGGTCTCCCTCTTCGCGATCACCGACGGCACCACCGTGCTCCCCCTCACCCCCGCGCAGGACTTCAAGCGCGCGCTCGACGGCGACGAGGGCCCGAACACCGGCGGCATGGGCGCGTACTCCCCGCTGCCCTGGGCCGACCCCAAGCTGGTCGACGAGGTCATGGACACCGTCCTGCAGCCGACCGTCGACGAGCTGCGCCGCCGCGGCACGCCGTTCCAGGGACTGCTGTACGCGGGCCTGGCGATCACCAGCCGTGGCGTACGGGTCATCGAGTTCAACGCCCGCTTCGGCGACCCGGAGACCCAGGTCGTGCTCGCCCGGCTCAAGACCCCGCTGGCCGGCGTTCTGCTGAACGCGGCCAACGGCACGCTCGACAACGAGCCGCCGCTGAACTGGCGCGAGGACGCCGCCGTGACCGTGGTGATCGCCTCGCACAACTACCCGGGGACTCCGCGCACGGGCGACCCGATCGAGGGCCTCGACGAGGTCGCGGCCCAGGACGCCCCGCACGCGTACGTCCTGCACGCCGGGACGAAGCGGGAGGGCGACGCGATCGTGAGCGCCGGCGGCCGTGTCCTCTCCGTCACCGCGACCGGGAAGGACCTCGCGCAGGCCCGCGAGCGGGCGTACACGGCGGTCGGACGCATCCGTCTGGACGGCTCGCAGCACCGTACGGACATCGCGCGCAAGGCCGCGGGGGAGTGAACCCCTAAGCACGCCCGACCGTCATCACCTTTGCCCAAAGCCATTCCATCGAGTGACGACTGGGCCATCCGGATGACGCCCGCCGAACCCCCAACTAGGGTGCGGCGAAGGCGTTCCGGCACTTGGCCCACCGGCATTGCGATGTCAGTGGCGGGTGCCACAGTGGGGGAGTGACCAACACCGCCACGGGCAGTCCCGACGAGGACAGGAGGGGGTGATGTACGGCGTGTCCGGTACCGGTTCCGTTGTCGGCGAGGAGATGGGTGCGCGCGCCGCCCGCACCCGCGCCCTCGCCGTGCTGCGTGTCCGCGGCAGGGCGCTCGGCGTCGCGCTGCTCCCGGCGGCCGCCGCCGTGATCCTGTACGCGGGAGGGGTCACCGGTCATTTCACCGGGTCCGGCTGGGACGCCGCCCGCTGGGTGACGACCGTGATCGCCCTGGTCGTCCTGCTCGCCGCGGCCGCCGTCGCGCTGGTCGTCGCGCGGGCCCGCCCCGCGGTCACCCCGACCGTCGAGCTCGCCGAGACCGCCGCCCCCGATCTCTACCGGCTGGTGCGGGACCTGGCCGACCGGCTGGGCGTCCCGGCGCCCTCCGCGATAGCTCTGACGCCGGACTGCGACAGCTGGCTGGAGGACCGTACGCATCCGTCGCACGACCGCACGGCCGGTCTGCGGCGCTCGGCCGACGCGCCCGTGCTCGTCATCGGCTCGCCCTTCCTGTGGTGGATGCGGGTCGGCGAGCTGCGGGCGGTCCTCGCCCCGGTCGTCGCCGGTACGGCTCCGGCCGCTCACCCCGACATAGCCGCGGCCCGCCGCTTCGTGCAGGGCCTGGACGCGGCGGTCGCGGTGCCCCGCAGGCCCGGTCTCGACCCGGTCAGCCGACTCGGCGCCCACGGGGTCGGGCGGGTCGCCCGCGTCCTGCTGCGCGGCTGCCGCGCGCACGCCGTCGAGATGGAGCGCGGTGTCGCCGTGGCCGGCTCCGAGCGTGCACAGGCTGTGGACTACGGCGTCCGGATCGTCGCCCAGGAGCAGGTGGGCCTGGCCTACGCGGGCTGGGACCGGCTCCTGACCCGGGTCGCGCTGCCCGCCTGGCGGATGGGCCGCTGGCCCTCGCGCCTCGACGCGGGCGTGGTCTCCGCCCTCACCGAACTCTCCCGCCGCGATCGCCTCGCCGAGGGCTTCACCTCCCGGCTCGGCGAACGGCCCGCCTGTGACCTGCTCGAAGAGCCCGGCGTGGTCGACGAGGCCGCCTCGCTGCTGGCCGCCCGGCTCTTCCACGGAGGCCCGGCGGAGGTCGGCCCGGACTGGTCCCCGGTGGACTGGAGCCAGTATCCGGAGGAGGTCGTGGACCGCAAATGGCGCGCCGACGCGGCCCGGCTCCACCAGGTCCTCGACGACCTGGGCGTCCGCGCGGGCGGCACCGACACCGACGCGAGTACGCGTACAGGTACGAGTACGGGCCCGGGCGCCGGGAGCGCGACCGTCGACGGCCCGACTCTGAGCCGCGTCATGTCCCACCTCTCGACTCCCGGGCACGCCACCACGACGGCCTCGGACCCGGCGCACCCCCGCGAGGCCGCCGAGGCCTCGTCCCGCGAAGCCCTCCAAGCGCCCCAAGCCCCCCAAGCCCGCCACCTTCCTGAGGACCGAGCCGCCCAGGACCCGGCGCCTCAGGACCCGGCGCCTCAGGATCCGCCCAACCCCGCCGCCGACTCCCTCGCCGCCGCCCTGACCGCGCAGGTCGCCCGCGAGGAGGCCGGCAGGCCCACCGTGCCGCTGAGCGGCCCGCACGGGGCCGTCCTGACCGTGGGCGGCGCGGACCAGCTGCCGCTCTTCCCGCTGCAGCCGCCCCGCACGGGGCGCGACCTGCTCGCCGACCACGTGACCGCGATGGTCTGCTGCGCCGCCGTCGACACCGCGGGCGCCGCTCCCGGCCTCGACTGGCTCGACGGGCCCGCCCTCCTCATCGGCGGCGAGCGGAACACCGACCTGACCGCCCGCGTCCTCGCCCTGGTCGAGGACGGCGACGCCGAGCCGCTGCGCGCCTGGCTCACAAAGACCGGCGTCCGCCCCGAGAAGCCCGTCCGCCTCGTGTAGCGCCCGCCCATGAGGCCCCGGCGGCCCAGGAGCCCCCACGCGGCCAACGCGACCCACGCCGCCCCGCCGCCCCCCCGAACCCCTCCCGGCCCTCCCGGCCCCGGGAATCCGGAACTCCCGCTTCCATTAACGTCAATTCACGACGAACGGTGACGGAGTGCGTGCGTTATGTGATGTGCTGGGGACCGGCACTGACAGCAGCACATGACACACATGACCGACACGACTGACACACCTGACAGAGCACATGACACGGGGGAGTCGAGGGAGGGGCGCAGCATGGGGGCGGAGCAGATCAGGCGGTGGGAATCGGGCGCGCTGGCCCATGCCGTGACGGACCCCTTCGGTCAGGGCCCGCTGCCCTGGCTGCGCGGGTCGGAGAACTACTTCGGCGACACCGGGCAGGTCGTCCCCTGGTACGCCGACGACACCCTGGCCCGCGGCGCGGGCGGCGGCCCCCGCACCGCCGACGACGTGCGCAGCCAGATCAAGGGCTTCGCGTCCGTCGGAGCGGTCGCCCCCGGTGAGGCGATCGATTTCCACATCACCGTGGACCCGCCGCAGCAGTTCTCGGTCGACATCTACCGCATCGGCCACTACGCGGGCGACGGCGCCGCCAAGATCACGACGAGCCCCCGGCTCTCCGGCATCGTCCAGCCGGCCCCGCTCACCGCCGACCGGACGGTCTCCTGTCACCACTGGTGGCAGTCCTGGCGCCTGCAGATCCCGTCCCTCTGGTCGATCGGCGCGTACGTCGCCGTGCTCACCACCGCCGACGGCTACCGCTCCCACATCCCCTTCACCGTCCGCGACGACCACCCCGCCGACCTCCTCCTCGTCCTCCCGGACGTGACCTGGCAGGCGTACAACCTCTACCCGGAGGACGGCCGGACGGGCGCCAGCCTCTACCACGCCTGGGACGAGCAGGGCCGCCTCCTCGGCGAGGAGGACGCGGCGGTCACCGTCTCCTTCGACCGCCCCTACGCGGGCGCGGGCCTGCCGCTGCACGTCGGCCACGCCTACGACTTCATCCGCTGGGCCGAGCGGTACGGCTACGACCTCGCCTACGCCGAGACCCGGGACCTCCACGCGGGCCGCGTCGACCCCACCCGCTACCGGGGCCTGGTCTTCCCCGGCCACGACGAGTACTGGTCGGTCCCCATGCGCCGGACCGTCGAACTCGCCCGCGAGCAGGGCACCTCCCTCGTCTTCCTCTCCGCGAACACCATGTACTGGCAGGTGGAGCTCGGCCCCTCCCCCTCCGGTGTGCCCGACCGTCTCCTCACCTGCCGCAAGCGCCGCGGCCCCGGCCGGCCCGCCCTCTGGCGCGAGGTCGACCGCCCGGAACAGCAGCTGCTCGGCATCCAGTACGCGGGACGGGTGCCGGAGCCGCACCCCCTGGTCGTACGGAACGCGGAGCACTGGCTGTGGGAGGCCACCGGCGCCGGCGAGGGGGACGAGATCCCCGGTCTGGTCGCCGGTGAGGCCGACCGCTACTTCCCGCGCACCGCCCTCCCCGAGCACCAGGGCCGCATCCTGCTCGCCCACTCGCCCTACCGGGACGGCGAGGGCGCCCTGCGCCACCAGGAGACCTCCCTCTACCGGGCGCCGTCCGGCGCCTGGGTCTTCGCCTCCGGCACCTTCGCCTGGTCGCCCGCCCTGGACCGGCCCGGCCATGTCGACCGCCGCATCCAGCGCGCCACCGCCAACCTCCTGGACCGCATCTGCAAGCGGGACTGACCGGCGGGAGGGCTGCGGGACCGGCCCAGGCCCGGACGGGCCATCGCGGGCGGGGCCCGGGCACTCGCTCCGCGTCCGGGTGCGAGAGAATCGAAGCGCTCCTGGATCAACCTACGCGGAGGAACCGTGTCCGGATTCGTAGAAAAGCCCGAGCCTGTCCAGGTCCCGGGCCTCACCCATCTCCACACGGGCAAGGTGCGTGACCTCTACCGGAACGAGGCCGGCGACCTCGTCATGGTGGCGAGCGACCGCATGTCCGCGTACGACTGGGTCCTGCCGACCGAGATCCCCGACAAGGGCCGGGTCCTCACCCAGCTGTCCCTCTGGTGGTTCGACAGGCTGACCGACCTGGTCCCGCACCACGTCCTCTCCACCGACCTGCCCGCGGGCGCCCCCGCCGACTGGGAGGGCCGCACTCTCGTCTGCAAGTCGCTGAACATGGTCCCGGTCGAGTGCGTGGCCCGCGGCTATCTGACCGGGTCCGGCCTCGTCGAGTACAACGAGTCCCGTACGGTGTGCGGCCTCGCGCTCCCCGAGGGCCTCAGCGACGGTTCCGAGCTGCCCGCCCCGATCTTCACGCCGGCCACGAAGGCCGCGGTCGGCGACCACGACGAGAACGTGAGCTACGAAGAGGTCGCCCGCCAGGTCGGCGCCGAGACCGCCGCCATGCTGCGCCAGACGACCCTCGCCGTCTACAGCCGGGCCCGGGACATCGCCCGCGAGCGGGGCATCATCCTGGCGGACACGAAGTTCGAGTTCGGCTTCGAGGCCACCGAGCACGGGCCGAGGCTCGTCATCGCCGACGAGGTGCTGACCCCGGACTCCTCCCGCTTCTGGCCGGCCGAGACCTGGGAGCCGGGCCGCGCCCAGCCCTCGTACGACAAGCAGTTCGTCCGCGACTGGCTGACCTCGCCGGCCTCCGGCTGGGACCGGAAGAGCGAGCAGCCGCCGCCCGCGCTCCCGCAGGAGATCGTGGACGCGACGCGCGCCAAGTACATCGAGGCGTACGAGCTCCTGACCGGCCACACCTGGTCGTAACGCCGGAGCCGGAACACGAAGAAGCCCCCGATCCAAAGGACCGGGGGCTTCTTCGTATGGAGCGGACGACGAGATTCGAACTCGCGACCCTCACCTTGGCAAGGTGATGCTCTACCAACTGAGCCACGTCCGCATGCGCCGTAGCGCGGAGACCACTATACCCAACCTTTCGCCCGCGCGAGTCGCACCGCTGTGTGACGGTTCTCGGCACCGAGCTTCGCGGCCGCCGACGACAGGTAGTTCCGGACCGTTCCCGGCGAGAGGGAGGCCCGCTCGGCGATCTCCGCGACCGGCGCCCCGTCGGCCGCCAGCTCCAGGACCTCGGCCTCCCGAGCGGTCAGCGGGGAGTCGCCGGAGGCGATCGCGTCGGCCGCCAACTCCGGGTCCACGTAACGGTTTCCGGCGTGTACGGTACGGATGATCTCGGCCAGTCGCTGGGCGCTGACGGTCTTGGGGACGAAGCCGCGCACCCCCGCCGCGAGGGCCCGTTTGAGGTGCCCGGGGCGGCCGTGGCTGGTCACGATCATGGTCCTGCACTCCGGCAGTTCCGCGCGCAGGAGTGTGGCGACCTTCACACCGTCGGCGCCCGGCATCTGCAGATCCAGGACCGCGACGTCGGGCCGGTGGGCGCGGGCCATGGCGAGCGCCTCGGGTCCGGTGGCCGCCTGGGCGACGACCACGAGGTCGTCCTCGAGCGCGAGCAGCGCGGCGAGCGCCCCTCTGATCAGGTGCTCGTCGTCGGCGAGCAGCACGCGGACGGTTCCGCCCTGGCCGCCTGTCTCCGCCCCGCTCATGCGGCGTCCCCTCGCCGCGGTACGGGCACGCGCGCCGTCACCAGGAAGGTGCCGCCGTCGCCGGGCCCCGCCGTCAGGGTGCCGTCGACGGCCGAGAGCCGTTCGCGCAGGCCCGCGAGGCCCGAGCCGCCGACCCGGGGCCCCGGTGCCTCCCGTACGCCGTCGTTCTCCACGGTCAGTACCACCGCGTCGTCCTTCCTCCGCAGCGAGATCGCGCAGCGCGAGGGGTCCCCGTGCCGCAGGACGTTCGTCGTGGTCTCCCGGACCACCCAGCCGAGCGCCGACCGCACCTCGGAGGGCAGCCCGTCGTCTCCTGAGCCCAGTCCCGAACCCCCGCCCGACCCCAAGCCCGCCTTACCCACGCCCGACCCCATGCCCGCCTCCAAGTCCGATTCCATGGCGCAGGCGATCCCGGCCGCGCTCAGCACGCCCCGCGCGCCCTCCAGCTCGACCCGCAGATCGGCCTCCCGATAACCGCGCACCACGTCACGCACCTCGCGCTGCGACTCCTGCGCGATCCGCTGCACCTCGATCATCTGGTCGACGGCCTCGGGGCGTTCGCGCCGCGCGAGCTGGACCGCGAGCTCGCTCTTGAGCGCGATCACCGAGAGGTTGCGGCCCATGACGTCGTGGAGGTCGCGCCCGAAGCGCAGCCGCTCCTCGGCGACGGCGAGGCGCGCCTTGAGTTCCTTGGTCCGCTCCAGCTCCCAGACCATCTTCATCAGCCAGGCGGAGAACCCGCAGGCGGCCACGAGCCCGCCGCCCGCGAGCAGGATGCCGAGCGTGTAGCCGAGGGCCTCCGGGATGCCGACGCCCATCGCCGCGACCGCGGCGCCGGTCGTGAGCGCGGCGAGCGGCGCCGCGTACAGCATGTGCCGCACCCGCTTCAGGCACATGACCAGGCTGCCGAGCGTGAACGTGATCGTGCCGGTGATCACGCCGGCGGCGACCGCCCCGTTGGCGAGGACGCCCGTGGCCCGCAGGGCGATGACGGTCAGCACCCCGGCCGCGGTCAGGGTCAGCTGCGTGACCGCGAGCCGGACCGGCCGTTCGCGGCGGTCGAGGACCCAGTCGAGGGCGCGGGAGGAGAGGACGCCGTTCAGGACGGCGTGCGTGCAGACGAACAGCGCCAGGGCCGCGGCGAGCGGCGGACCGAGCGGGTCGCGGTCGGTCTGCCCGACCGGTACGCCGCCGATGGAGGCGATCTCGACCAGGACGAAGAAGTGGAAGGTCCACCGCGTGTACAACTCGACCTTGCCCGCCGTGCTGCGGCGCACCCACCACCCCGTCAACCTGGACACCGGCCGGCCCCCTCCCCACTTCCTAGCGACGCGGTTCCCAGCGGAACCACCGCCGGACAGCAAACACGGTGATCGCGCTCCAGGCCAACGTGTTGAGCGCGGCGGTCAGCAGGTCGCCGGTGTCCACGGCCCCGGCGCTCTCGCCCACACCGAACCAACCGGCGCGGACGAACTCCATGACCCCGCTCATCGGCAGCAGCGCGCAGACGGAGGCGACGGTGTCCGGCAGCGCCTCGCGCGGCACGAACATGCCCGAGCCCATCGAGGAGACGAGAAAGAACGGCAGCGTGGTGAGGCCGGCGCTCTCGACGTTGCGGGTGATGGCGGTGGTGACGGCGGCGAGGCCGGCGAGCAGCGCCACGGCGGCCACCAGCCCGAGCGCCAGCAGGTCCGGCCGCTCGGGCGCCGGCACGTCGAGGACGGTGGTCCCGCCGACGGTGAGCACGGCGCACTGGACGAGCGCGATGGCGGCGGACGGGAGGGCGGCCCCGGCGAGGATCTCCACATCGCGCGCCTCGCCCGTGCGCAGCCGCTTGAGGACGAGCTCCTCGCGCCGGGCCACGTAGGCGGAGACGAGACCCATGTAGACGACGAGGACGAGGACCATTCCGGTGCCGCCGACGAGGGTGGCTCCGGCGACGCCCAGGGGGAGCGTGTCCGAGTCCATCTGCGCGACCGAGGACCGCAGCACGAAGATCATCAGCAGCGGCATCAGCAGGGCGATGAAGAGGTTGTTCTTGTTCCGCCCGAGGAGGGTGAGCTCCGCCCGGCCCAACGAGGTCATCCGGCGTACGGTCGCGGTGGTGCTCATCGGGTCCCTGCTTCCTCAGTCGTACGGTTCACGGTCGAGCGGGAGGCGATCTCCAGGAACGCCTCCTCCAGGGAGGCCGAGCGGGCGTCCAGCCCCTCCAGCCGTACGCCGGCGTCGCGCGCCCAGACCAGCAGCTCGCCGAGCGCCTCCTGGAGTTCGTACGTACGGATCTCCACACGCCGGCCCTCGGCCGCGGCCCTGAGGCCGAGCGGGAGCCGGCCGGGCGCCACGCCCTCGGGGAGGCGGAAGCGGATCCGGGCGGGCTGGGCGGCGGTGACCTCGGCCGGGGTGCCGGAGAGGACGATCCGGCCCTGGTGCATGATCGCGAGCCGATCGGCCAGGGACTCGGCCTCCTCCAGGTAGTGCGTGGTGAGGAGCACGGTCGTGCCGCCGTCCCGCAGCGCGCGGACCAGCGCCCAGGTGTCGCGCCGGCCCTCGGCGTCGAGGCCGGTGGTCGGTTCGTCGAGGAAGAGGACCTCGGGGCGGCCGAGGAGGGCGAGCGCCAGGTCGAGGCGGCGCCGCTCACCGCCGGAGAGCTGCTTGATCCGCACTCCGCCGCGGGCGCCGAGACCGACCGCCTCCAGCGCCTCCGCGGTGGGCCGGGCGCCGCTGGTGCACCCCGCCCACATGCGTACGGTTTCGGCCACCGTCAGGTCGGAGGGGAAGCCACCCTCCTGGAGCATGACGCCGATCCGGGGGCGGACGGCGGCCCGTTCGCGGTACGGGTCGTGGCCGAGGACGCGGACCGTGCCGCCGCTCGGGGCGGCGAGGCCCTCCAGGAGCTCGACGGTGGAGGTCTTGCCGGCCCCGTTGGTTCCGAGGAGGGCGAAGATCTCACCTCGGGGGACGGCGAGGGAGATCCCGTTGACGGCTTCGAAGCCGCCGGAGTACGTCCGGCGGAGGTCCTCCGCCTCGATCACGTTGGTCATGGCTCCAGCGTTCCGCCGGACGGGGGCCGTCGGCAGTGCGCCCTGTCACCACTGGACATGACAAATGTCAGGGTGCTCTGCGAAGCAGGTGACACGAAGAAGCCCCCGGTCGGTTCGACCGGGGGCTTCTTCGTATGGAGCGGACGACGAGATTCGAACTCGCGACCCTCACCTTGGCAAGGTGATGCTCTACCAACTGAGCCACGTCCGCATTGCTGCCGCTCAGCTTTCACTGGGCGGTGCGAGCACCACTCTACCTGATCCACGTGAGTGGTCGGTAATACGATGCAGAGCGGGTGACAGGAATTGCACACTGCGCCTTCCCCCTGGAAGGGGGATGTTCTACTACTGAACTACACCCGCACGCTGCGTGAGGTTCGGCCCTGCGGCCTCGCCCCTCGGCGTGATCCAGACTCTAGCCGATCAGCGGGGGTGCATGGCAACTCGGTTCCCGGGGCGAGTCGGCGGGTGTCGGCCGACGGTCTCAACTGGCCTCGCGGAACGCCTCGTACACATGCTTCGGGATCCGGCCGCGGGCGGGTACGTCCATCTTGTTGGACTGTGCCCAGGCGCGGACCGCCGCCGGGTCGGGTGCGAGGGCGGTGTGCTTGTACGAAGTGACGGGGCCGGCCGAGCCGCCGCCGCGGGCCGCCGCGGCCCTGCCCGACAGCTTCCGCCCCGCCGCGAGGTAGGGGGCAAGCGCCTTGCGCAGTTTCTTTGCATTGGCGGGATTCAGGTCGATCTCGTACATCTTCCCGTCCAGGCCGAACGCAACCGTTTCCGCCGCTTCTCCGCCGTCGATGTCGTCGAAGAGAGTGACCACTACTCGCTGAGCCACGGATATCGGTCCTTTCCTGCGGCCCGCCGTGTCGTACTCGGCGTGTGCAACGCCTCTGACGTGCGGCGACACCGACTTTACGGCTGCCCCGGGGCAATGCTGTTTCCCTCTGTATTCCTTTGTACAGCGGTGTGCCTCACATTGTGAAGCCCAGCCAATTGCATCAGCGTGTCCCGCCGCAATGGGCCGCGCGATATTTCACTTGAATTTTCCGTGGAGGTCTTAGGTGTCCTTTGTAGGGTCCTCCAGTTTTCTACCCGCGTAGAATTTGGAGGCAGGTACGCTGAGGGAACCGCCCACGCAACACACCACCGGGAGTGCCAGTGGCACGCGTCGTAGTCGACGTCATGCTCAAGCCGGAGATCCTCGACCCCCAGGGACAGGCGGTGCAGCGTGCGCTGCCCCGCCTCGGGTTCGCGGGGATCGCCGACGTCCGTCAGGGGAAGCGCTTCGAGCTGGAGGTGGAGGGACCGGTCGACGACGCCGCCCTCGCCCGCATCCATGAGATGGCCGAAACCTTCCTCGCCAACACCGTGATCGAGGACTTCGTCGTCAAGGTCGAGACGGCCACGTCCGAGGTCTCCGCCGAGGCCTCCGCCGAGGTCTCGTCGTGACCACACGCATCGGCGTCGTGACGTTCCCCGGAACGCTCGACGATCAGGACGCGCTGCGGGCCGCCCGTCTGGCGGGCGCCGAGCCCGTCTCGCTCTGGCACCGCGACAAGGACCTCAAGCAGGTCGACGCCGTGGTCCTGGCCGGCGGCTTCTCCTACGGCGACTACCTGCGGGCCGGAGCCATCTCCCGCTTCTCGCCGGTGATGGAGACGATCATCGAGCAGGCGAAGGCGGGCATGCCCGTCCTCGGTATCTGCAACGGCTTCCAGATCCTCACCGAGGCCCATCTGCTGCCGGGCGCGATGCTGAGGAACAACCACCTGCACTTCATCTGCCGCGACCAGAAGCTGCGGGTGGAGAACGCGGACACCGACTGGACCGTGGACTACGAACAGGGCCAGGAGATCCAGGTCCCGCTCAAGAACATGGACGGCCGGTACGTCGCCGACGAGCGCGTGCTCGACGAGCTGGAGGCCGAGGGCCGGGTCGCGTTCCGCTACCTGGACGTGAACCCGAACGGCTCGCTCCGTGACATCGCGGGCATCACCAACGCCGCCGGCAACGTCGTCGGCCTGATGCCGCACCCCGAGCACGCCGTCGAGCCGCTGGTCGGTACCGGCCGTACCGACGGGCTCGGATTCTTCACCTCGATCCTGAAGAAGCTGGTCAACGCCTGATGACTCTCGACACCGTCAAGCACGCCGAAGAGACCCCTGACGTCGAGCAGCCCTGGAAGGAGCTCGGCCTCAAGGAGGACGAGTACGCGCGGATCCGCGAGATCCTCGGCCGCCGTCCCACCGGCGCCGAGCTCGCCATGTACTCCGTCATGTGGTCCGAGCACTGCTCGTACAAAAGCAGCAAGGTCCACCTGAAGCAGTTCGGCGAGAAGACCCCCGCCAACGACGCCATGCTCGTCGGCATCGGCGAGAACGCGGGCGTCGTCGACGTCGGCCAGGGCTACGCGGTCACCTTCAAGGTCGAGTCGCACAACCACCCGTCGTACATCGAGCCCTACCAGGGCGCGGCCACCGGCGTCGGCGGCATCGTGCGCGACATCCTCGCCATGGGCGCCCGCCCGGTGGCGGTCGTCGACCCGCTGCGCTTCGGCGCGGCCGACCACCCCGACACCAAGCGCGTGCTCCCCGGAGTCGTCGCGGGCATCGGCGGCTACGGCAACTGCCTCGGCCTGCCGAACATCGGCGGCGAGGTCGTCTTCGACTCCTGTTACCAGGGCAACCCGCTGGTCAACGCCGGCTGCATCGGTGTGATGAGGCACGAGGACATCCACCTCGCCAAGGCCTCCGGCCCCGGCAACAAGGTGATCCTCTACGGCGCCCGTACCGGCGGCGACGGCATCGGCGGTGTCTCGGTCCTCGCCTCGGAGACCTTCGACGATTCGAAGCCCACGAAGCGGCCCGCCGTCCAGGTCGGCGACCCCTTCCAGGAGAAGCTCCTCATCGAGTGCACCCTGGAGATCTTCAAGGAGAAGCTGGTCGCGGGCATCCAGGACCTGGGTGGCGCCGGCCTCTCCTGCGCGACGAGCGAGCTCGCGAGCGCCGGTTCCGGCGGCATGCGGGTCGAACTCGACCGCGTCCACCTGCGCGACGCCACGCTCTCGCCCGAGGAGATCCTCATGAGCGAGTCGCAGGAACGCATGTGCGCGATCGTCGAGCCCGAGCACGTCGACCGCTTCCTGGAGATCTGCGAGAAGTGGGACGTCATCGCGGTCGTCATCGGCGAGGTGACCGAGGGCGAGCGTCTGGAGATCTTCTGGCACGGCGAGCAGATCGTCGACGTACCGCCGCGCACGGTCGCCCACGAGGGCCCGGTCTACCACCGGCCGTACGCCCGTCCGGAGTGGCAGGACGCGCTCCAGGCCGACGACGCGAACAAGCTGCCCCGGCCGCAGACGGGTGAGGAGCTGAAGGACCAGGTCCTGAAGCTGGTCTCCTCCCCGAACCAGGCGTCGAAGGCGTGGATCACCGACCAGTACGACCGCTTCGTGCAGGGCAACACCGTCCTCGCGCAGCCCGAGGACGCGGGCATGGTCCGCATCGACGCGGAGACCAACCTCGGCGTGGCCATGGCGACCGACGGCAACGGCCGGTACGCGAAGCTCGACCCGTACACGGGCGCGCAGCTCGCGCTTGCGGAGGCGTACCGCAACGTCGCCGCCTCCGGCGCCAGGCCGCTGGCGATCTCGGACTGCCTGAACTTCGGTTCGCCCGAGGACCCGGCCGTGATGTGGCAGTTCGCCGAGGCCACCCGTGGTCTCGCGGACGGCTGCCTCCAGCTCGGCACCCCGGTCACCGGCGGCAACGTCTCGCTGTACAACCAGACGGGCGAGGTCGCCATCCACCCGACGCCGGTCGTGGCCGTGCTCGGTGTGATCGACGACGTGAACCGCCGTACGCCGATCGCCTTCGCGGAAGAGGGCCAGCTCCTCTACCTGCTGGGCGACACGCGTGAGGAGTTCGGCGGCTCGGCCTGGTCCGAGGTGATCCACCAGCACCTCGGCGGTCTGCCGCCGGCCGTGGACCTCGACCGGGAGAAGCTGCTCGGCGAGATCCTGATCTCGGCCTCCCGCGACGGCATGATCGACGCGGCGCACGACCTGTCCGACGGCGGTCTGGTGCAGGCGGTCGTCGAGTCCTGCCTGCGCGGCGGCACCGGCGCGCGCCTGGTCGTCCCGGACGGCCTGGACGCCTTCACCTTCCTCTTCAGCGAGTCGGCCGGCCGCGCGGTCGTCGCCGTCCCGCGCAGCGAGGAGCTCCGCTTCACCGACATGTGCGGCGCGCGGGGTCTGCCCGCGACCCGGATCGGTGTCGTGGACGGCGAGGAGATCGATGTGCAGGGCGAGTTCAGCATCCCGCTGAGCGAGCTGCGCACGGCGCACGAGGCGACGATCCCCGGTCTGCTCGCCTGACCGGTCCGGTACGCGTGTCGGCCCCCGCCTCCGGGCGGGGGCCGTTCTCGTTCAGTCGCCCTTGCCCCAGAAGGCGTCGGCCTCGTCGATGTCCTCCACGCACTCGTCGATGTCGGTGATCTTGCCTCCGACGACCGTGAAGAAGATCCCGCCTCTCATCTCGATGCCGCGGTCGCCGCGCTCGGCGAACCACTTGTGCGTCGACATGACGTGACCACGGCCGTCCGGGTAGACGCCCTCCAGGTCGACCCGCAGGGAGCCGCCGGAGAGCTCGAACAGCTGCCGCTCGTGAGCGAGGATGTTGTCCCGGCCCTTGTGGTGCCCGGACACCTGGCACTCGCCGGGCGCGTACTGGGTGCAGTCCGCCGTCATCATGGAGCCGAGGGTCTCCATATCTCCCTTGCCGAACGCTTCGTAGGCCTGGCGGACCAAGGCGGCGTCAGGGTGCATGCTCATGATGGTCCGACCTCTCTCGTACGCGTGTGATGCCTGCCGGTGCTCTCTCTTCCAGTCTCCGACTAGCCTCGGGCCCATGCCACCGGCCAAGAAGCGCACCCGCAGCTACGACTCCGCCAAGACCCGGGCCGCCGTGCTCGCCCAGTTCCGGAACGTACGGGAGGCGGTGGCGGCGCTCACCCCGGAGCAGCTCGCCGGGCCGACGAGGCTGGGGGAGTGGACCGTACGGGAGCTCGCGGCGCACATGACCATGGCCGTCGGCTCGCTCGCCCGGAAGCTGGCCGAACCCGAGCCGGCCACGCGGGAACTGGCGCTGCTCGAATGGCCGTTGGTGACCGCCACACAGGCCGTGACGATCGACGAGGACACCCGGGCGATCGACACCGCCGACCTGATGGGCCTCTACGACCGGTCGGCGGCGCGCTACGAGGAGCGGATCGCGGGCGCCTCGGACGACCGGCTCGTCCGGACCCGGTTCGGTGCCATGCGGCTGGCCGACTTCCTGGTCACCCGGGCCGTCGAACTCGTCGTCCACACCGACGACCTGAACGCGGCGACCGGTCTCGACATCCCGTACGACCGGCAGGCCCTGGCCGCCTGCACCCGGCTGCTCGCCGACGCGCTCGCCGTGAAGGCCCCGGGGGGCGCGGTGGAGGTACGGATCCCGCCCTACGCGGTGGTCCAGTGCGTGGAGGGGCCCCGCCATACCCGTGGCACCCCGCCCAACGTGGTCGAGACGGACCCGCTGACCTGGATCCGCCTGGCGACGGGCCGTACCGGCTGGGCGGAGGCCCTGGACGCGGCGAAGGTCGTCGCGAGCGGGGAGCGGGCGGACCTCGCCGGGCTGCTGCCGCTCCTCCGCTGAGCGCGGGCGGAACCGTCCGCGCCGTCCGGCCGTCCCATCTCCATGCAGAAGCCGCGCATCACCACAGCTGCCACCGTCCTGGCCTCGCTCCTGGCCCTCGCCGCCTGCGGCACCGAGAAGGCGGGGGACCGTCCCGGTTCGGACACCCTCGCCCCCGACGTGCCCGTCACCGGCGTCCACTGGTCCTTCGACAGCGTGACGGTCGCCGGGAAGACGACCCCGGCCCCGGCCGGCGCGCATGTCGAGATCGGGAAGGACGGCCGGGCCAAGGGCAACAGTGGCTGCAACCACTTCGGGGCCGCCGTCGCCGTGAACGGGGACACGCTCACCGTGTCGATGGCCGAGACCACGGAGATGGGCTGCCCCGCCGACCTGGCGGGCTTCGAGACCACCCTGCACAAGGCCTTCTCCGGCCCCCTCAAGGCGAAGCTGGACGGGGACCGGCTCACGCTCACCGCGCCCGACGGCAGGACCACCGTCGCCCTCACCTCCGAGCCGGCCGCCCCCCTGAACGGCACGACGTGGACCGTCGACTCGCTGCTCTCCGGCGAGAGCGCCGCCTCGTTGCCCCAGGGCAGCGAGGGCAAGGCGCACTTCGTCATCGACAAGAACGGCAAGGTCAGGGGCAGCCTCGGCTGCAACAGGTTCTCCACCACCGCGAAGGTCTCCGGCCGGACGATCGACTTCGGCGAGATCACCACCACCCGCATGATGTGCTCGGGCCCGGAGATGAAGCTGGAGACCGAGCTGTACGAGGTCTTCGGCGGCTCGGTGACGTACGAACTGCGCCACCGCGGGCTCAGCCTCACCACGCCGGACGGCAAGGGCTTCGCGGCGGTCGCGAAGTCCCCAGCGGCGAAGTCCTAGCTCCCGCGGGGAGCAGCGCGGAGGCCGGTTCATGAGGGCTACGTCACACCGGGCCCTCCCGATTCCGTTGTTACCTGCCGGTAGGGAGCCATCCGAACCAAGGCCCCCCGGCTCCGGAACCCGTCTGGCCCTTGGGATCGGGCCCTCCACCGCCTCCGCCGTGTAGCGGCGTGGATCAGCTCGTACGATCACACCATTCGAGGACCCTGTCAGTTTCCTCAATTCGGACCAGTGGTCGACCTCCCCTACACTCGGAGGCGTGCCACGTGGTGACGGTCGACTCAATCACGATCTGCTTCCCGGCGAGAAGGGCCCCCAGGACGCTTGCGGCGTCTACGGTGTCTGGGCTCCGGGTGAAGAGGTCGCAAAGCTCACGTACTTCGGGCTCTACGCCCTCCAGCATCGGGGCCAGGAATCCGCGGGAATCGCGGTCAGCAACGGCTCCCAGATCCTCGTCTTCAAGGACATGGGCCTCGTGTCCCAGGTCTTCGACGAGACCTCTCTCGGTTCCCTCCAGGGTCATATCGCGGTCGGTCACGCCCGCTACTCGACCACCGGCGCCTCCGTGTGGGAGAACGCGCAGCCGACGTTCCGGGCGACCGCCCACGGCTCCATCGCGCTCGGCCACAACGGCAACCTGGTGAACACGGCGCAGCTCGCCGAGATGGTCGCCGACCTTCCCAAGAAGGAAGGCCGCTCCACCCGGGTCGCCGCCACCAACGACACCGACCTCCTGACGGCCCTCCTCGCCGCCCAGGTCGACGAGGACGGCAAGCCGCTCACCGTCGAACAGGCCGCCGCGAAGATCCTTCCCGAGGTCCGGGGCGCCTTCTCCCTCGTCTTCATGGACGAGCACACCCTCTACGCGGCCCGTGACCCGCAGGGCATCCGCCCGCTGGTCCTCGGCCGCCTGGAGCGCGGCTGGGTCGTCGCCTCCGAGTCCGCCGCCCTCGACATCTGCGGCGCCAGCTTCGTCCGCGAGGTCGAGCCGGGCGAGATGATCGCGATCGACGAGAACGGCATCCGCACCTCGCGATTCGCGGAAGCGAAGCCCAAGGGCTGTGTCTTCGAGTACGTGTACCTGGCCCGCCCGGACACCGACATCGCCGGACGGAACGTCTACCTCTCCCGGGTGGAGATGGGCCGCCGCCTCGCCAAGGAGGCCCCGGTCGAGGCGGACCTCGTCATAGCGACGCCGGAGTCCGGCACCCCGGCCGCGATCGGCTACGCCGAGGCCAGCGGCATCCCCTTCGGCGCGGGCCTGGTGAAGAACGCCTATGTCGGCCGCACCTTCATCCAGCCCTCCCAGACCATCCGCCAGCTGGGCATCCGGCTGAAGCTGAACCCCCTGAAGGAAGTCATCAAGGGGAAGAAGCTCGTCGTCGTCGACGACTCGATCGTCCGCGGCAACACCCAGCGCGCCCTCGTCCGGATGCTCCGCGAGGCGGGCGCCGCCGAGGTCCACATCCGGATCTCCTCCCCGCCGGTGAAGTGGCCGTGCTTCTTCGGCATCGACTTCGCCACCCGCGCGGAGCTCATCGCCAACGGCATGAGCGTCGACGAGATCGGCAAGTCGCTCGGCGCGGACTCCCTCTCGTACATCTCCCTCGACGGGATGATCGAGGCGACCACCATCCAGAAGCCGAACCTCTGCCGTGCCTGCTTCGACGGCGAGTACCCGATGGAGCTTCCGGACCCCGAACTGCTCGGCAAGCAGCTCCTGGAGACCGAGCTGGCCGCCGGCCCCGCCGCGACCGCCGCCTCCGACGCCCTGCGTCGCCCGTAAGACCCCGCGTTCTCTGCAGTACGACACGAAAGCTCTGAACCCATGTCTCAGAACCCCAGTGCCGAGGGCGGCGCCAGTTACGCGGCCGCGGGCGTCGACATCGAGGCGGGCGACCGCGCCGTCGAGCTCATGAAGGAGTGGGTGAAGAAGACACAGCGCCCCGAGGTCCTCGGCGGCCTCGGCGGCTTCGCCGGCCTCTTCGACGCCTCCGCCCTCAAGCGCTACGAGCGCCCGCTGCTCGCCTCCGCCACCGACGGCGTCGGCACGAAGGTGGACATCGCCCGCCGGATGGGCGTGTACGACACGATCGGCCACGACCTGGTCGCGATGGTCATGGACGACATCGTCGTCTGCGGCGCCGAGCCGCTCTTCATGACCGACTACATCTGCGTCGGCAAGGTCCACCCCGAGCGGGTCGCAGCCATCGTCAAGGGCATCGCCGAGGGCTGCGTCCTGGCCGGCTGCGCGCTGGTCGGCGGCGAGACCGCCGAGCACCCCGGCCTGCTCGGCCCGGACGACTTCGACGTCGCCGGCGCCGGTACGGGCGTGGTCGAGGCGGACCGGCTGCTCGGCCCCGATCGCATCCGTACGGGTGACGCGGTCATCGCGATGGCGTCCTCCGGCCTTCACTCCAACGGGTACTCGCTCGTCCGCCATGTGCTCTTCGACCGGGCCGGCATGAGCCTGGACCAGCGCGTCGACGAGCTCGGCCGCACCCTGGGCGAGGAG
The DNA here is from genome assembly GCF_043078785.1 of Streptomyces sp. NPDC015346. NCBI lineage: Bacteria > Bacillati > Actinomycetota > Actinomycetes > Kitasatosporales > Streptomycetaceae > Streptomyces > Streptomyces sp. NPDC015346. The sequence goes on from NZ_JBIBTW010000009.1 coordinate 253,183, forward strand.
CTGCTGGAGCCGACCAAGATCTATTCGCTGGACTGCCTCGCGCTCACCCGCACGGCCGAGGTGCACGCCTTCAGCCACATCACGGGCGGCGGCCTGGCCGCCAACCTGGCGCGGGTGATCCCGGACGGCCTGCACGCGACGGTCGACCGTTCGACCTGGACCCCGGGCGGGATCTTCGACCTGGTCGGCAAGGCCGGACAGGTGGAGCGCCTGGAGCTGGAGAAGACCCTGAACATGGGCGTCGGCATGATGGCCGTCGTCCCGGCCGAGTCCGTGGAGGTGGCCCTGGCCACGTTCGAGGACCGCGGGGTCGAGGCGTGGGTCGCGGGCGAGATCACCGAGCGCGGCGACCGTGCGACGGGCGCCGAGCTGGTCGGGGACTACGCCAAGTAGGACATCCGCGGGCGGTCCGGAGTCTCGGCTCCGGGCCGCCCGCGCTGCTGTCCCGGGACCGGACGGCCGGTGCGGGTGTGCGCGTGCGGGCCCTCGCGTACGGACAGCACGCAGACAGCACACAGGCAGCACAGAAACCCGGTCCAGGTTTCCCCGGACCGGGTGTCGGTGTGAGCAGCGCCCTTGTTAAGAGGTCAAGCGCGACGCTGGGAGGACGCGTCGGGACCGGACTCGTCGTCCTCGTCCTCGTCGTCCGTGTTGTAGAGATCCGCGTACTGCGCGTACGGGTCGTCTTCCTCGTCGTCGTCCTCGAACGGCTCGCCATTCGGCGGCTGGCTCGAAGTCGAAGCGCCCAGCTCGCTGGCCAGACGCGACAGGTCAGTCCCGCCGCTGCTGTACTTCAGCTGGCGGGCGACCTTCGTCTGCTTGGCCTTTGCCCGGCCGCGCCCCATGGCTCGACCCCCTCGGTGACGGGGCTCGACGGCCCCAGAGTCTTGACACGCGTTCATGGTTCGGAACGGGCTCTCGGTGGAGAGACCGGTCCGTAGGGCTTCAACGGTACCTGCTTCCGTGGCCATACGGTACGCCGCACGCATCACATGACCCGGTACAGAACCATCGAGGTGCCCTGTCCTCGCTGGTCAATCGCGATTTTAACCTCTTCTTGAGGGTCGACCCGCCGACCGGGGTGAGTCATCTCTCGATTGGGGTGAACCTCCAAAGTCCACCCCGTGAGCGATCACGTCCGCCGTCCGGCGGGCCGGCCCTGTCAAGTCAGCCGCGGCGAGCCTCGGCCATCCGCTGCTCGGCGAGCCGGTCGGCGGCGGCGGCCGGCGGGATCCCGTCCGCCTTCGCACGTGCGAATATGGCCAGCGTGGTGTCGAAGATCTTCGTGGCCTTCGCCTTGCACCGGTCGAAGTCGAAGCCATGCAGCTCGTCGGCGACCTGGATCACGCCACCGGCGTTGACGACGTAGTCGGGCGCGTAGAGGATCCCGCGGTCCGAGAGGTCCTTCTCCACACCGGGGTGCGCGAGCTGGTTGTTGGCCGCACCGCAGACGATCTTCGCGGTGAGGACCGGCACGGTGTCGTCGTTCAGGGCGCCGCCGAGCGCGCAGGGGGCGTAGACGTCGAGGCCCTCGACGCGGATCAGCGCGTCGGTGTCGGCGACGACGGCGACCTGCGGGAAGCGGTCGGTGATCCGGCGTACGGACTCCTCGCGGACGTCCGTGATGACCACCTCGGCGCCGTCCTGGAGGAGGTGCTCGACGAGGTAGTGGCCGACCTTGCCGACGCCCGCGACGCCGACCTTGCGGCCGCGCAGCGTCGGGTCGCCCCACAGGGTCTGCGCGGAGGCGCGCATGCCCTGGAAGACGCCGAAGGCGGTGAGGACCGAGGAGTCGCCGGCGCCGCCGTTCTCGGGGGAACGGCCGGTGGTCCACCGGTTGGTGCGGGCCACGACGTCCATGTCGGCGACGTACGTGCCGACGTCGCAGGCGGTGACGTACCGGCCGCCGAGGGAGGCCACGAAGCGCCCGTAGGCGAGCAGCAGCTCCTCGGTCTTGATCTTCTCGGGGTCGCCGATGATGACGGCCTTGCCGCCGCCGTGGTCGAGACCGGCCAGGGCGTTCTTGTACGACATCCCCCGGGAGAGGTTCAGCGCGTCGGCGACGGCCTCGGCCTCGGAGGCGTACGGGTAGAACCGGGTGCCGCCGAGGGCGGGGCCCAGGGCGGTGGAGTGGATGGCGATGACGGCCTTGAGGCCGGTGGTGCGGTCCTGGCAGAGCACGACTTGCTCGTGGCCACCCTGCTCCGAGTGGAACAGGGTCTGCAATACGTCGGCAGGAACGTCAGGAACGCCGGTCACATCGGTCACGGTGGTGACTCCCAAGTACGAAGCGGCGGTGGTCGGGTCCCCCCTGCGGGTGGGGGAGGACCGGTTCGGCAAGAGAGTAAGTCCTACGCGTGCGTAGATCCGCCTCAGTGCTCAGGATCACCCCCCGGGGGGTTACCTCCGTGGAAGGATCGCGACATGTCGGTCGCCTCCTCGGTCCTCGTTCCGTACGCCACCTATCTGCGGGTGTACGAGCCGCTGGCGGCCTTCCCCGAGCCGGAGAGGGGCCACTGGGCGCGGTACGCGCGCCGGGCGGACGCCCCCACCGCGCAGGACGAACTGCGCCGCTCCCTGGCGGACTTGCTGCCGACCCCGCCGGTGCCGGTACCGGTCCACGAGAGCGACGACGCCTTCGTCGCGGACGTCGACGGGGTGGTCGTGGTCTGCCCGTGGCGGACCCGGATGAGGGGCTGGCTGGCCCTGGAGGAGCTGACCGAGGCGGGGACCGTGCCGCGACCGGTCCTCGACGCCATGGTGCCACCGGTGGTGCGGGAGCAGGTGACGGCGGACCACGAGCGCTGGCGGGAGCGGAACCCGGACGCGCGGCCGTGGATCCGTACGGCGCTCTGGCAGGTGCCGGTGCGCTGGTTCGCGCTCTTCGGGGAAGAGGAGCGGGAGTACGTGCCGGGGGAGCCGGAGCGGGGCACGGCGACGGTCCTCCGCTACCGCACGCCGATGGTCCAGGCCCGGCGACGGCTGGCGCGGGCGCTGCGGACCGTGCGGGAGGCGATCGGCGAGGGACCGCTCACCGACGGTCTGGTCGAGGTGGGCCGGTGGCTGGAGGAGTTCCATCCGCGTGCGCTTGTCGAGCTGGACTACGGCGGTCTGGTGCACGCCCTGTCGGCCGAGTGGCTCGCGGAGGACCGGTCGGCGGCGGACGTGGCGGAGGCGGTGACGGCTCTCCGGGACGGTGACGGGGACGGCGCGAGCGAGGCGTACGGCCGGCTCGCGGAGCGGTGGCGCGAGGTCCGCAACCTCCAGTTCGCCAACTGACCATCGACAGGACATCCCGACCTGATGTAAATGATCTTCAAGCACCGTGGAGTTCTTCGCGAAGATCTTCGAATCGGTGTGTCGGGACGTAGGTCCCGATCCGGGCCTTTGGCTCAAGCGTGACGGACAGCACTTACCGCGCCCTTGCGCCCATCGCCCACCCTCGTGCCAAAATAGGACAAGGAGTCCGGGGAGGGTTCCTTCCGTCCATCTTTGGGCGGAACGCTCGACATTGCACTCTATGGGGGGTCTGAGGACTCCTGATCGCTCTGTGACTGATCGTCACAGTGGCGTGACTGTCCGTTATGGCATGGTCCATCGACTTCCGCCGCTGATGAACACCTGCGAGGGCAATTCCATCGGTTTGGCCGACGTGGCTGGACGGATGGTGTAGTTGTAGTGCCGAGGACAAGCCGTTCGTCCTATAACCGACTCGGCTCGCGTCCGCCATTTCGGGCAACGCGGGTCAAGGTGCAGAATTTAGAGGAAAGAACCGAGAAGGTTCGGTTCTCCCGAGGAGGCCGCTCATGACCGCTCGCACCCCTGATGCCGAGCCGCTGCTGACCCCCGCTGAGGTTGCCACGATGTTCCGTGTGGACCCGAAGACGGTGACCCGTTGGGCGAAGGCAGGAAAGCTCACGTCCATCCGCACGCTGGGTGGACATCGCCGGTACCGCGAGGCTGAGGTCCGCGCTCTGCTGGCGGGCATTCCGCAGCAGCGCAGCGAGGCCTGAGGTACGCGCAACACCCCGCTTCACCGGGCATTTCCGGGTCCCCCAACCTGGACCGCCCACCCCTAGCTCTGCCGACTGGTGCCTGCCCCAACAGGCTCTTCGTCATCGATCGCGCTGGACTCCGCCGGGTCCAGCGCGATCTTTTTTGTGCCGGCCCGTACGTCCCGAGGCGCGGTGCAATTGCACATATTAAATGGGGCAGGTGTAGGGAGGGTATAAGTGAAGGGGTTTCCCAAACGGGTTCGGTGACACCCGTCACACGGGCGAACCCTTGCCAGAACGGCATCCCACCCCTCGCTGAAGCCCAACCCGCCGTCGCTCATGGGCCGGTGGGACTTTCGCCCGGCGCGCCGTCGGGGTCCGGGTCACCCGGAGCGGGGACCTCGGGGGCGTCGGGGACCTCGGGGAGCTCCATGGCGAGGCGCAGCAGGCGATGGCAGACGGCGCAGTGGCGCGTGATGTGTCCGTAGCGGGACGCGGCCGCCAGATGGGCGCGCAGCAGCGCGCGTGTCTCATGTCTCGACTCACGTGCTGCGGACGCCGCGGCCATGCGCGACCACCTCCGGTGTGGGCCCCCGATTCCCTGATGTCTGGGGTACCGGGCGACGGGCGACCCCGTCAATACACCGGAAGGCAACGAAGAAGGCCCGCACCTCACGGTGCGGGCCTTCTCTGCGGCGATCCTGACGGGACTTGAACCCGCGACCTCCACCTTGACAGGGTGGCGAGCTAACCAACTGCTCCACAGGACCTCGTTCGCAGCTCCGCGAAGGGGCTGCGAAGAAGACTGTACAGCAGGTCAGAGGGTCAGGTCGAACTGACGCAAGGCGCCACCCCGGCCTGGGCCCTCTCAGGGCCTCGGCAGGGCGGTCTCTACGGCGCCGCCGCGTCGATCGCCTTCACGATCCGCTTGTCGGAGACGGGGTACGCCGTGCCCAGCGCGTGCGCGAAGTAGCTGACCCGGAGCTCCTCGATCATCCAGCGGATGTCGGTGACCTCCTTCGGAACCGGCTGGCCCTGCGGGAGCTGTTCGAGCAGCCAGGCGTACTCGTCCTGCATCTCGTGGACCTTCTCCATGCGCGTGGTGTCCCGCTGGACCCCGGTCGGCATCTGCTGCAGCCGCCGGTCCACCGCCACCAGGTAGCGCATCAGGTCCGGCAGCCGCCGCAGACCCGTCTTCGTGACGAAGCCCGCCGGCATCAGCCACGCCAGCTGCTCGCGGACGTCCGCGAGGTTCTTCATCAGCGCCAGGCTGTTCGTCGCCTTCAGCCGCCGCTCGCACGCCTGCCAGGCCGCAAGGATCTGCTGGACCTGGCCCACCGTCCGTACCGTCGTGTCGACGAGGTCCGCGCGGACCTTGTCGTACAGCTTCCGGAAGGACTCCTCGTCCCAGGCGGGCCCGCCGTGGTCCGCGATCAGCCTGTCCGCCGCCGCGGTCGCGCAGTCGTCGAAGAGGGCCTGGATCGAGCCGTGCGGGTTCCGCGACAGGGCGAGCTTCTGCTGGTTGGTGAGCTTGTCCGAGGCGAACTTCGCCGGATTCACCGGGATGTTCAGCAGGATCAGCTTCCGCGTGCCCCGCCACATCGCCCGCTCCTGCTCGGCCTCCGTGTCGAAGAGCCGTACGGCGACGGTGTCGCCCTCGTCCACGAGCGCCGGGTAGGCCTTGACCGGCTGGCCGGCCCGCCGGGTCTCGAAGACCTTGGTGAGGGTGCCGATCGTCCACTCCGTGAGCCCCGAGCGCTCCAGGGACTGCCCGGAGCCGTCCGGGCCCGCCGTGGCGGCCGCGGCGGCCTTGGAGAGCGCCTGGCGGGCCTTGGGCCGCAGCTTCAGCTTGAGCGCCTCCAGGTCCTTGTCCTCGGCCACCTTGCGGCGGCGCTCGTCGACGATCCGGAAGGTGATCTTCAGGTGGTCGGGGACCCGGCCGAGGTCGAAGTCCTCCGCCGTCACCGGCACGCCCACCATCCGCTGCAGCTCGCGCGCGAGCGTGACCGGGAGCGGCTCCTGGCGGGGGACGGCCGAGTCGAGGAAGCGGGTCGCGTAGTTCGGCGCCGGGACGTAGTGGCGGCGGATCGGCTTGGGGAGGGAGCGGATCAGCTCCGTGACGACCTCTTCGCGCAGACCGGGGATCTGCCAGTCGAAGCCCTCGTCGGTGACCTGGTTGAGGACCTGGAGCGGGATGTGGACGGTGACACCGTCCGCGTCCGCGCCCGGCTCGAACTGGTACGTCACCCGGAACTTCAGCGGCCCCTGCCGCCAGGAGTCCGGATAGTCGTCCTTGGTGACCGCGCCGGCCTTCTCGTTGATGAGCATCTCGCGCTCGAAGTCGAGGAACTCCGGTTCCTCACGGCGCTTGTGCTTCCACCAGGAGTCGAAGTGCGCCCCGGACACGACGTGTTCGGGCACCCGCTGGTCGTAGAAGTCGAAGAGCGTCTCGTCGTCGACCAGGATGTCCCGGCGGCGGGCACGGTGCTCCAACTCCTCGACCTCGGTGAGGAGTTTGCGGTTGTCGGAGAAGAACTTGTGGTGCGTGCGCCAGTCGCCCTCGACGAGCGCGTTGCGGATGAACAGCTCGCGGGAGGCCTCGGGGTCGATCTTCCCGTAGTTCACCTTGCGGTCGGTCACGATCGGGACGCCGTACAGCGTCACCTTCTCGATCGCCATGACCGCCGCCTGGTCCTTCTCCCAGTGCGGCTCGCTGTACGTCTTCTTGATCAGGTGCTGGGCGAGCGGCTCGATCCACTCGGGTTCGATCTTCGCGTTGACCCGGGCCCACAGGCGGGAGGTCTCCACGAGCTCGGCGGACATGAGGAAGCGCGGGGGCTTCTTGAAGAGCGCCGAGCCGGGGAAGATCGCGAACTTGGCGCTGCGGGCGCCGAGGTACTCGTTCTTCGCTGTGTTCTTCCCACCATCCCCCCCGGCCGTCTTCACGTCCTTCATCCCGATGTGGGACAGCAGGCCCGCGAGGAGCGAGACGTGGACGGACTGCTCCGGGGCGTCCTCGTCGTTGAGATGGATCCCCATCTGCTTCGCGACCGTCCGCAGCTGCGCGTAGATGTCCTGCCACTCGCGGATGCGCAGGAAGTTCAGATACTCCTGCTTGCACATCCGGCGGAAGGAGGACGAGCCGCGCTCCTTCTGCTGCTCGCGGACGTACCGCCAGAGGTTGAGGTACGCGAGGAAGTCGCTGGTCTCGTCCTTGAAGCGGGCATGCTGCTGGTCGGCCTGGGCCTGCTTCTCGGCGGGGCGCTCGCGCGGGTCCTGGATGGAGAGCGCGGCCGCGATCACCATGACCTCGCGTACACAGCCGTTCTTGTCCGCCTCCAGGACCATCCGGGCCAGGCGGGGGTCGACGGGCAGCTGGGCGAGTTTGCGGCCCATCTGCGTGAGCCGCTTCTTCGGATCCTTCTCGGCGGGGTCGATGGCCCCGAGCTCCTGGAGGAGCTGCACGCCGTCGCGGATGTTGCGGTGGTCCGGCGGGTCGATGAAGGGGAACTTCTCGATCTCGCCGAGGCCGGCGGCGGTCATCTGCAGGATGACGGACGCCAGGTTCGTCCGGAGGATCTCGGCGTCCGTGAACTCCGGCCGGGAGACGAAGTCGTCCTCCGAGTACAGCCGGATGCAGATGCCGTCGGACGTACGGCCGCAGCGGCCCTTGCGCTGGTTGGCGCTGGCCTGCGAGACGGGCTCGATCGGCAGCCGCTGGACCTTGGTGCGGTGGGAGTAGCGCGAGATGCGGGCGGTGCCCGGATCGATCACGTACTTGATGCCGGGGACGGTCAGGGACGTCTCGGCGACGTTCGTGGCGAGGACGATCCGGCGGCCGGAGTGGGCCTGGAAGACGCGGTGCTGCTCGGCGTGGGAGAGCCGGGCGTAGAGGGGGAGGACCTCGGTGTTGCGCAGCTGCTTCTTGAGCAGCGCGTCCGCCGTGTCGCGGATCTCGCGCTCGCCGGAGAGGAAGACGAGGATGTCGCCCGGCCCCTCGGCCTGGAGCTCGTCGACGGCGTCGCAGATCGCCGTGATCTGGTCCCGGTCCGACTCCTCGGAGTCTTCTTCGAGGAGGGGGCGGTAGCGGACCTCGACCGGGTAGGTCCGGCCGCTGACCTCGACGATCGGCGCGTCGCCGAAGTGGCGGGAGAAGCGCTCGGGGTCGATGGTCGCGGAGGTGATCACGACCTTGAGGTCGGGGCGCTTGGGCAGCAGCTGGGCCAGATAGCCGAGCAGGAAGTCGATGTTGAGGGACCGCTCGTGGGCCTCGTCGATGATGATCGTGTCGTAGGCGCGCAGCTCGCGGTCCGTCTGGATCTCGGCGAGCAGGATGCCGTCCGTCATCAGCTTCACGAAGGTCGCGTCGGGGTTCACCTGGTCGGTGAAGCGGACCTTCCAGCCGACCGCCTCGCCGAGCGGGGTCTTCAGCTCGTCGGCGACCCGCTCGGCGACGGTACGGGCCGCGATCCGGCGCGGCTGCGTATGGCCGATCATGCCCCGCACGCCCCGGCCCAGCTCCAGACAGATCTTCGGGATCTGCGTGGTCTTTCCGGAACCCGTCTCACCGGCGACGATCACGACCTGGTGGTCGCGTATCGCCTCCAGGATCGCGTCCTTCTTCTGGGAGACGGGCAGCTGCTCGGGGTACGTGATCGCGGGCACGCGGGCGGCGCGCCCGTCGACGCGCTCCTTGGCCTTGCCGGCCTCGGCGGCGATCTCGTCCAGGACGGCCTCACGGGCCTCGGGCTTGCGGATGCGGCGGGCGCCCTCGAGGCGGCGGCCGAGCCGGTGGGCGTCCCGCAGCGAGACCTCGGCCAGGACGGACTGGAGGGCGGCGAAGGAAGTAGACATACGGAATCCAGGATCGCACCCCGGGCCGAGAACCGGCGAACCGATTTACCAGGGCGGTGCGGCGGCGCTGTGCGGGCGGCTCGCCCGGGGCGGGGGCCGGTGGCCCGTACTATTTCGGGCAGTCCACCCGAGAGGTCTCCCATGTCCCGCACCGCCCGCGCGTCGGCGGCCTTCGCCGCGCTGCTGGGCGTGGTGCTGGGGCTGCTGGTGTGCGGCGTGACCGTGGCGGCCGCGAGCCAGGCCGGGGTGGTCGTGGACGCGGGAGCGCCGCCGGGCTGTGGCGAGGGACACCTGAGCGAGGGGGCGGCGATGCCCGCCGTACCGCCCCGGCCGTACGGCAACGGCGGCGGCGAACTGCCGCCCGCACCGGTCCGGGGAGCGGGCGAGGACGTACGGGACCTCCTGACCGGAGCGGAGTCCGAGCCGGAGCCCGAGCCACCCGGACTCGTACCACCGTCACCGATGGAGCTGTCGATCCTGCGGGTCTAGACGGACCGGTCACCTCCGCCGTCCGTCCTTGTTTCCCCTTTCAGGAGCGATTCCGCATGTCCAAGTCCACGTCCACCTCCCGGTCCAAGCCGGTCCTGATCATCTCCGGGGTGGCGCTCGCCGCCGCGCTGCTCGGGCTCGTCTCCTACACCGCCACCAAGCCGGCCGGGTCCGGGGGCGACGGCGGCTCCTCCACCGTCGCCGAGGTCTCCGCCGACCCGACCGCCGGCGTCTACCCCGAGCTGGAGGCGTACGCCCGCCGCGACGCCTCCGACAAGCTGGCCCTGGGGCGGGCCGACGCGCCCGTCGTCCTGATCGAGTACGCCGACTTCAAGTGCGGCTACTGCGGGAAGTTCGCCCGGGACACCGAGCCGGTCCTGGTGAAGAAGTACGTCGAGAACGGCACCCTGCGCATCGAGTGGCGGAACTTCCCGATCTTCGGCGAGGAGTCGGAGGCGGCGGCGCGGGCCTCGTGGGCGGCGGGGCAGCAGGGGCGGTTCTGGGAGTTCCACCGGGCCGCGTACGCCGAAGGCGCCAAGGAGAAGGGCTTCGGCGCGGAGCGGCTGGCGGCCCTCGCCGCCGAGGCGGGGGTGGCGGACCTCGCGCGGTTCGCCCGGGACACGGACAGCGCGGCGGCCCGGGCGGCGGTGAGCGCCGACCAGGAGCAGGGGTACTCGCTGGGGGCGACCTCGACGCCCTCGTTCCTGATCAACGGGCGGCCGATCGCCGGAGCCCAGCCGATGGAGACCTTCACGGCGGCGATCGACGCGGCGGCGAAGGCCGCCGAGGCGGCGGGCAGGAAGGCGGCGGGCGGGGAGTCGGCCGAGAAGCCGGCGGGCGGTGCGTCGGGAGGCCCGACGGCGGGCGGGGAGTCCTCCGAGAAGCCGGCGGCCGGGCGGTGACCGCCGACATCGGCTATCTGGCGGCCTTCCTCGGCGGCCTCCTCGCCCTGCTCAGCCCGTGCAGCGCGCTGCTGCTCCCGGCCTTCTTCGCGTACTCCGTCGACTCGACCGGCCGGCTCCTCGCCCGTACCGGGATCTTCTACGCGGGTCTCGCCACCACGCTCGTCCCGCTCGGCGCGGCCGGGTCCTTCGCCGGGCGGCTGTTCTACGGCCACCGGGACCTGCTGGTGGCGCTCGGCGGCTGGCTGATCATCCTGCTCGGCGTGGTCCAGATCCTCGGCATGGGCTTCACCTCCCGCCGGATCGCCGAGGTCAGCGGCCGGATCCGGCCCACCAGGGCCGTCTCCGTCTACGCCCTCGGCCTGGTCTACGGCCTCGCCGGCTTCTGCGCGGGCCCGATCCTCGGCAGCGTCCTGACGGTGGCGGCGCTGAGCGGCAGCCCGGCCTACGGCGGGCTGCTCCTCGCGGTGTACGCGCTCGGCATGGCGGTCCCGCTGTTCCTGCTCGCGCTGCTCTGGGAGCGGTACGAGCTGGGCCGGCGCCGCTGGCTGCGCGGCCGACCCCTCCGTATCGGCCGCTTCGAGGCGCATTCGACCACGCTGCTGTCCGGCCTCTTCTTCGTCCTCCTGGGGACGGTCTTCCTCGTCTTCGACGGCACCACGGCGCTGCCGGGGCTGCTCTCGGTGGACGACTCCTTCGCGGTGGAGGAGCGGGTGGCGTCGCTGGGCCGTTCGGTACCGGACGGGGTGCTGCTGGTCGCCGTGGTCGCCGTGGTCGCGGTGACCGCGGTGGTGCTGGCGGTCCGGGGCGGTCGCGGCGGGCGGCGCGAGGAGGTCTGAGCCGCACGAAGAAGGCCCCGTCCGGGGGACGGGGCCTTCGATGGTGGCTGGGGCCGGGGTCGAACCGGCGACCTATCGCTTTTCAGGCGATCGCTCGTACCAACTGAGCTACCCAGCCACGAGATCATTTCTGACCTCAGCGATCCTGACGGGACTTGAACCCGCGACCTCCACCTTGACAGGGTGGCGAGCTAACCAACTGCTCCACAGGACCTTGCAATGTGCGAGAACAAGTCTCGCACACAGTTGTGCGTGCCCCCAACGGGATTCGAACCCGTGCTACCGCCTTGAAAGGGCGGCGTCCTGGGCCACTAGACGATGAGGGCTAAGGGCCCACCTGGGCGCTTCTCAGCGCGTCGGGGACGTGAGAAGCATATGGGATGCCGACCGCTATCGCCAAAACGGTTTCCGCCGGGGGTGGGCCCGCCCCTCCCGGCCGGCCCCGGCGTCAGCCCCAGCCCAGCGCGTGGAGGCGTTCGTCGTCGATGCCGAAATGGTGGGCGATCTCGTGGACCACGGTCACGGCGACCTCGTGGACCACGTCGTCCCGGGTCTCGCAGTAGCGCAGGGTGGGACCCATGTAGATGGAGATCCGGTCCGGCAGGACACCGGCGTACCACTCCCCGCGCTCGGTGAGGGGGGTTCCCTCGTACAGCCCCAGGAGCTCCGGATCGGAGGGGTCGGGTTCGTCCTCGACGAACACGGCCACGTTGTCCATGACCCGCGTGAGTTCCGGCGGGATCGTGTCCAGGGCCTCGGCCACCAGCTCTTCGAACGTGTCGCGTGTCATCTCCAGCACACCGTCATTGTCCTTGACCGCCGCCCGGGTGTCGTCGGCTCGCTCCTCGGTGAGGCGTGTCCCTTGTGGTGCCAAGGGAGTTGGGCAGCGAAACGTGTTCCCTGCCCGCCCGTTGTGTCCTGGAGGTGCCGTCCGTGCGCCATTTGCCCACCCGTGTGAGATGGGCCGCCGCCGCGTTGGCGGTCGCCGCCTGCGCCGGTATGAGCGGCTGTATGAGTGTCGGTGACGAGGGCGCGAAGCCGACGCCCAGCAAGTCCGCGGGGAAGCAGGGCGTGGCCGCCGAGTCCGGCGACGGGGTCGGCTCCGCGGGCCGGCACGGCGGCGGCGGGCACGACGTGTCCGGCAAGGGCGGTCCGGAGGCGGACGGCGCAGGCGAGGAGTCGCCGGTGCCGAGCGGGTCGCCGACCGCCGGCGGGAAGCCGTCGGCGGGTGCGCCGGCCGGGCCGTCGGGCGGCGGGGGCGGCAAGCCGCACCCCGGCCAGGTGCCCGGCGGGGCGGGCGGGCCGAGCGCGCCCGGCGAGGAGAGCCCCGCGCCGGTCGACCCGCCCGAGCCGACCCCCACCCCCGAGCCGACCCCGGAGCCGACCGCGGAGCCCACTCCCGAGCCGACCCCGGAGCCGACCGACCCGCCCACCTCGACCCCCGGCGCGGACACCCACATGGGGGCCATGAAGGCGGCGGACGGGCCCGGCGGGACGGCCGAGCCGGAGGCATCTCCGCAGGTCGGGCCGGTGTGACGCAGGCCGGTTTGCCATGAGGCGGGGAGGGTGCGTATGGTTATAGATCGTTTGATCCCATTGCCCGGCGCCGAAACAGAAGAGCGCCGTGTGGCGCGTACTCTCCCTAGCCGTGGCTGACCGCATTGAGGCGGTCGATTTGCGAATTTCACGGAGTTGACGGGCGCGTGCCGAGACTCCGGAAGGTTTCGCATTTCGCATGTCCATTTTCAGTCCTGACCACGCCGTCCTGCCCGAGAACGACGAGATCGTCGAGGCCCTCGATGAGGCCACCGAGATCGTCGAGACCGAGGCGGCCGCTCTCGAGTCCTCCTCGAACGAGTCCGCCCAGGACGAGTCCTCCGAGGCCGAGTCCTCCGAGCCCACCGTCACGTTCGCCGACCTCGGTCTGCCCGAGGGCGTCGTGCGCAAGCTCGCCCAGAACGGCGTGACCACCCCCTTCCCGATCCAGGCGGCGACCATCCCGGACGCCCTGGCCGGCAAGGACATCCTCGGCCGCGGCCGTACCGGCTCCGGCAAGACCCTCTCCTTCGGTCTGCCGACCCTGGCGCAGCTCGCCGGCGGCCACACCGAGAAGAAGAAGCCCCGCGCGGTCATCCTCACCCCGACCCGTGAGCTCGCGATGCAGGTCGCGGACGCCCTCCAGCCGTACGGCGACGTGCTCGGCCTGAAGATCAAGGTCGTCTGCGGCGGTACGTCCATGGGCAACCAGATCTACGCCCTCGAGCGCGGCGTCGACATCCTCGTCGCCACCCCGGGCCGCCTGCGCGACATCATCAACCGTGGCGCCTGCTCCCTCGAGAACGTCCAGGTCGCCGTCCTCGACGAGGCCGACCAGATGTCCGACCTGGGCTTCCTGCCCGAGGTCACCGAGCTGTTCGACCAGATCCCGGTCGGCGGTCAGCGCATGCTCTTCTCCGCGACCATGGAGAACGAGATCGGCACGCTGGTCAAGCGCTACCTGAACAACCCGGTCACGCACGAGGTCGACAGCGCCCAGGGCAACGTCACCACCATGACCCACCACGTCCTCGTCGTGAAGCCGAAGGACAAGGCGCCGGTCACGGCCGCCATCGCCGCCCGCAAGGGCCGCACGATCATCTTCGTACGGACCCAGCTGGGCGCCGACCGCATCGCCGAGCAGCTGTGCGAGTCGGGCGTCAAGGCCGATGCGCTGCACGGCGGCATGACCCAGGGCGCGCGTACCCGAGTCCTCGAGGACTTCAAGAAGGGTTACGTCAACGCGCTGGTCGCCACCGACGTCGCCGCCCGCGGTATCCACGTCGACGGCATCGACCTGGTCCTGAACGTGGACCCGGCCGGTGACCACAAGGACTACCTGCACCGCTCGGGCCGTACGGCTCGCGCCGGCCGCTCGGGTGTCGTGGTCTCCCTGGCCCTGCCGCACCAGCGCCGCCAGATCTTCCGTCTGATGGAGGACGCGGGCGTCGACGCCTCGCGCCACATCGTGGGCGGCGCGGGCGCGTTCGACCCGGAGGTCGCCGAGATCACCGGTGCGCGTTCGCTGACCGAGGTCCAGGCCGACTCCGCGAACAACGCGGCCAAGCAGGCCGAGCGCGAGGTCGCCGACCTCACCAAGCAGCTGGAGCGTCTGACGCGCCGCGCCGCCGAGCTCCGCGAGGAGGCCGACCGCCTGGTCGCCCGTTCCGCGCGTGAGCGTGGCGAGGACCCGGAGGCCGCGATCGCCGAGGTGACGGAGGCCGCCGAGGCCGAGGTCGCCGCCGCCCTCGTGGCCGCCGAGCCGGCGGTCCAGGAGCGCCGCGAGGAGCGCACGCCGGCGTTCCGCGACGAGCGGGGCAACTACGAGCGCCGTGACCGCGGCGGCGACCGCGGTGGCGACCGTGGCGGCTTCCGCCGCGACAACGACCGCCCGTCCGGTGGCTTCCGCCGCGACGACCGTCGTGACGACCGTGGTGGCCGTTCGTTCGAGCGTCGTGACAACGACCGTCCGTCGGGTGGTGGCTTCCGCCGCGACAACGACCGCCCGTCCGGTGGCTTCCGCCGTGACGACCGCCCGTCGGGCGGCTTCAACCGCGACGACCGCGGTGGTGACCGTGGTGGCTTCCGCCGCGACAACGACCGTCCGTCCGGTGGTTTCCGCCGTGACGACCGCCCGTCGGGTGGCTTCAACCGCGACGACCGCGGTGGTGACCGTGGTGGCTTCCGCCGCGACAACGACCGCCCGTCCGGTGGCTTCCGCCGTGACGACCGCCCCTCCGGTGGCTTCAACCGCGACGACCGTGGCGGCCGTTCCTTCGACCGCCGCGACGACCGCCCCTCGGGCGGCCACCGTGGCAGCGACCGTCCGTTCAACCGCGACCGTCGTGACGACCGCCCGTCGGGCGGCTTCCGCCCGGCCGGCGGTGACCGTCCGCACGGCCGTCGTGACGACCACCGTGGCACCGGCTCGACCGGCTCGACCGGCTCGTCCTTCGCCCGCCGCGACGACAAGCCGCGTTGGAAGCGCAACGGCTGACCTCGCGTAGCGCCTGTACGGCGTAGCGCCTGAACAGGGCCCGTACGACACCTCGGTGTCGTACGGGCCCTGCTTCTTTGAACGGGTTCGAAATTGGCTTCCGCTGTCTGTGGGACCGCTGTTAACATCGGCGCATTCGCACGGGGGGTTTGCAGTGGGGGGCACGCGCGTTCGCGCTGTCGACCGCGGCACACGGTGCCGCGTCCTCTCCGTGCACCACCCGCATGCATGGAGACCACGTGAATCCGCACGTTCGGCCCCGGAGGGCCACCCTTCGCCGTGTCCTCGGCACGGCGCTCGTTCCCGTCCTCGGCCTGGGCGTCGTGGCGGCCGCCACCCCGGCGGCCTTCGCCACGCCGGCCGGCGCCTTCGCCGCCGCGTCCGCGACCCTCGACCCGTGGGCGGCGTCGGTGCCGCTGTCGGACGGCACCGCCATCCACGGCGTCCACGACCTCAAGACGGCGAAGGACGGCGCGGTCGTCGCTCTCTGGTATCGCGTCCCCGAGGACCGCAGCAAGCTTGAACTCGTCACGGCGGTACGCCCGGCCGGCAGCGCCGCCTGGGGCGCGCCGCACGTCCTGACCACGCAGCCCGGCCAGCGCAGCGAGGCCGAGCTGGTCGTCTCGGCCGACGGTTCCGTCACGGCGGCCTGGATGGAGTTCCCCAACGACATTCCGCCGTACGACGAGAAGCCCGGCGGCGTGTTCCGGATGTCGGTCCTCGCGGCCGGCGCCACCACGTGGTCCGCCCCGTCCGACATCATGACCGCCACCGACTGGGTGCACAGCGGGAAGCTGGCCGGCTCGCCCTCAGGGACGCTCGTCGCGACGTGGACGCACAGCTCGGGACGGACCACGGAGCTGTACGCGTCGGTCCGTACGGCTCCCGGCCAGGCCTGGTCCGAGCCGATCCGCATCGACGAGCCGGAAGCCGGCGCTGGGCTCTCCTCCTCGGCGGAGCTCGTCTACTCGGACCAGGGCACGGCGACCCTGGCCTTCGTACAGGCCGGCCCCGAGATCAGCGTCGTCAAGGTCGTCGACCGGACGCCCGACGGCACGTGGACCAAGCCGGTCACCGTCTCCGACCCGAAGCTCTACGCCACCGGCCCCACGCTGGCGCTCGGCCAGGACGGCCGCGCCGTGCTGGCCTGGAAGACGCAGGTGTCCCCCTCCGGCGGCGAGCAGACCGAGGCGATCGCCCAGCGCCCGGCCGGAAGCCTGGTCTGGGGAGCTGAGGAGCCTGCGAACGGCTTCAGGACCGGTGCCTGGCGCAAGGTCGTCGTCGGCCCGGAGGGCGATGTCACCCTCCTCGGGGTCGCCTACGACGAGGGCCCCGGCTTCACCGCGCGGACCACCACCCGGTCCGCGGCCACCGGCACCTGGTCTCCCCTGAAGACGCTCTCCACGGATTCTGTGCCGGACGACCAGTTCGACCTCACGGTCGGTGCCGACGGCAGCGCGCACGCCATATGGACCCAGTCCGGGAAGATGATGACCTCCTCCCGGGTCAACGGTGTCTGGTCCGCGACCCCGACGCCGCTGAGCACCAACACCACCGGCTACGCCCTGGGCCGGGTCACCGTCGACGCCGCCAACCGCCCCGTCGCCGTATGGCAGCAGTCCACCGGCGACTTCACCACCCAGCTGCGCGCCGCCACCACCGCGCCGCTGCCTCCCAAGCCGCTCCCCAAGTGGCGCGATTTCAGCGGTGACGGCAAGGGCGACCTGATCACGCTCACGTCGGCCGGCGCGCTGACCGTGCGTACGGGGACGGGGACCGGGAGCCTGGGGACGGGGGCCTCGGCGACCGGGTGGCCCGCGTCGTCGCTGGTCGTCCCGGTCGGTGACCTCTCGGGCGACCGCTGCAACGACCTGCTGGTGCGGAACTCGGCGGGTGCCCTGACGCGCCACGACGGCGGCTGCGGAAAGGCGTTCTCGCCGAGCGGCCCCCGGGCGTCCCTCGGCGGTGGCTGGAACATCTACAACTCCCTGACCTCCCCGGGCGATCTGACGGGCGACGGACGGGCGGACCTGCTGGCGCGTACGACGGCCGGTGAGCTCTGGCTGTACGCCGACAACGGCGCGGGCAGCCTCGCGCCGCGGGTCAGGATCGGCACCGGATGGCAGACCTACGGCTCCCTCGTCGGCGTGGGCGATCTGAACGGCGACACGTTCGGCGACGTCCTCGCCAGGGACTCGGCCGGCGCCCTGTGGCGGTACTACGGCACGGGCAAGGGCACGCTGGGCGCCCGGGTGAAGGCCGGCACCGGGTGGCAGGTCTACAGCACGCTGACGGGCGTCGGCGACATCACCGCCGACGGCAAGGCGGACCTGGTCGCCCGTGACACGGCCGGTGTCCTGTGGCGGTACGACGGGACGGGCGCGGGCGCGTTCGGTGCCCGCGTGAAGCTCGGCGGCGGCTGGCAGATGTACAAGACCCTGTCCTGACCCACCCCCTCCCACAACAGCTGATCGCGGCGAGGCCGGGGCGTGGCTCGCCGCATCACGGATAAGGCCGTGAAGGCAGTCAGACCGTGCGGCTATGCTGGGGCGCGCGGGCCGCTAGCTCAATTGGTCAGAGCAGCAGACTTTTAATCTGTTGGTTGTGGGTTCGAGTCCCACGCGGCCTACGCGTAAGCCCCCTCTACCCGGTGCAGACCGGATAGAGGGGGCTTTGGTGTGTACGGATTCAGTTGGCGGCCGCGTTTCGCTGCTGCTCGACCCGTGACAGCTTCCGGTCGGCGAAGTCCTGCGGATAGAACTGCCGGGCCCAGCGCCGGAACGGGCCGATGGGGCCGTCGCCCTGGGCCAGTCGCGGGCGCTGCTCGTACTTCTTGTGGCTCCAGATCGGGAAATCGGCACCCGTGAAGTCGCAGCTGGACCGGAACAGCGGTCCTTCCAGCAGGCGCGCGCCCGTGCGGCTCACCGCCCGGGCGAGGGGCCTCGGCAGTCGGGAGGGCTCCGCCAGGGTGATGCGGTTCGACTGCCGGAGCTGCATCCGGTTGGGCGCGATCGCGGTGGGCATGATCATCGTGCACATCGTGAGCCCGAACCGCGGCGTGTGGATGTCGGCGTGAAGGCAGCTGAGGCCGTACCCGTCGACCTCGACCGTGACGTCGAACTCGCCGATGAGCGGGGCACTCTCGCGTACCCGCATCGATACGTGGAACTGCTTGTCGCGATAGGAGACGGGGGCGGCCAGACCGGCCTCGACCCAGCCGTGCAGCGTGGCGAAATGCCCGATGTCCACCGAGTTCTCGATGACCTCCTGGGCATTTCCGGCCATTTCCCACGCCGACTGCCGAGCGGGCCGGTGGCCGACCGCGTGCCAGGCGGGGATGTCCCAGTCCGGCTGCCGGCCGTCCTCGTGCCGCCAGACGAAGACGGCGCCGTTGACCTCGCGCACCGGCAGCCGGGCCAGCGGCGCCTTCGGGGGCGGTGTGCCGTATCCCGTACGCACGCAGGACCCGTCGGGGCCGAACGCGAACAGGTGGAAGGGGCACACGAGGTCGTCTCCGTCGACCTCCGCCAGGCCGAGATGGGCACCGAGATGCGGGCAGTAGGGGCGGATGGCCCGGACGTCACCGGTGCCCAGGCGGTAGAGGACCACGTCTTCGCCCATGAGCGGCCGGGTGAGAACAGTGCCGGGTTTCAACTCGCGGGAGAAGGCCAGCGCCGACCAGCCGCTCGGGTAGGGCAGGCCCGGAGCTCGCGCCACGTCGGCCGGAGTCGGACCCTCACTGATCGTGCGTCCGCGGGTGCGTGTCGATCCCAATGCGATTCTCCTGAATCGGTGTGGCGGCCTTCGGCTTTCACGCGGGTGTCGTGTCCCCGACCAGAGGAACGGGCCCGCGCAGGTGGTGGGTGAGTGCGAGGCGACGCAGGGCGGCGAGGAGACGCTCGCCGAGGACGTTGCCGACGATCAGGGTCTCGGTGGCGCGTGCGGGGTCGGTGCGGCGGTCGAGGCCGCCCACATCGCTCGCCGCCACCGTGTCGGCGGCGGCCGCGTAGGTGTCCAGCCGCTCGGCGAAGTCGTGGCGGCCGAGCTGGAGCAGGGCGGCCAGGGCCTCGGCGGCGGCCTCGACCGCGGGGTCGCCGGGGGAGACGAGCCAGCCCTGCCGCTGGACCAGCGCGAGGACCTCGTCCGTGGCGTGAGCGTCCTCCGTGTCCCGTGGTTCCGTGTCCCGTCGGGTGGTGCCGAGGGCGGGCTGCCGGGCCGCCCGCGGCAGGTGACCGAGGCCGGTGTCGCTTCCGGCCGACGCCGCGAGGACGTCGCCGATCTCCGCCAGGGAGAGGCCGCCGATGTCGAGGAGAGCGCGGATGAGCCGAAGGCGGTGAAGGTGCCCCGGGCCGTACCGCGCCTGGTTGGTGTTCGTACGGACTCCGGGGCTCAACAGGCCCTCCCGGAGGTAGAACTTGATGGTGGGCGCGGGTACGCCGCTGGTGCGGCTGAGCTCCGAGAGGCGCATGGATCTCCTGACGTCGGGCCGCACTCCCGTGATCCAGCAGGGCCTCGGCGTTCGCGCTGGTCAGCGGGGACCATGCGGAGTGTAGGGGCCTGACGATTCGTCAGGCGCGCTCTCGCCGAAGTGCCCCCCGATCGTGTGGATCCGGCGCGGGAGTGGACGGGCTCTCGCCGGTGGTCCGGAGCGGGGTCACGGGCTTGCCGTGCCCGGTGCCGACCGGGCGACGCCGCCCTTCGGCAGGGCGCCCGCGCCAGTCAACGCCCGGCGGGCTCGTGACCCTTTCGGCGCTCGTCCCGCATCAACATGCATCGGGCGCGTGCTGTGTGCAATACATTACTCAGCGCAATCATCGCTGCCTCTGGGGGGTGTACGAGCGCCTCGGCAGTCATCTGATCTCGTCGGGACACCCGACCGCCCGTCGCCAGCGGCGGGCGGTCCCGCTTGTCCGCAACGCCGCGCACCGGACCACGACCTCACGGATTTCGACATGACAGACACGGGGAACGCCATCAGCCGCGACAAGATCGCAGTCATCGGGATCGGTTGCCGGTTTCCGGGCAGCGCGTCCAGCTACCAGTCCTTCTGGCAGAACCTGATCGAGGGCAGGGACTGCATCACACCGACACCGGCCGACCGGTACGACGTCACGACGCTCGGCAGCCGGGACAAGACCAAGCCCGGGCGGCTGGTCGGCGGTCGCGGTGGCTACATCGACGGCTTCGACGAGTTCGATCCGGCGTTCTTCGGCATCAGCCCGCGCGAGGCGGAGCACATGGATCCGCAGCAGCGCAAGCTCCTCGAGGTGGCCTGGGAGGCCCTGGAGGACGGCGGGCAGAAGCCCGCCGAACTGGCGGGACGTGACGTCGGCGTCTTCGTCGGCGCGTTCACCCTCGACTACAAGATCCTGCAGTTCGCCGACCTCGGCTTCGACACGCTGGCCGCGCACACCGCCACCGGCACCATGATGACGATGGTGTCGAACCGTGTCTCGCACTGCTTCGACTTCCGTGGCCCCAGCCTCTCCGTCGACACCGCGTGCAGCTCGTCACTGGTGGCCGTGGACCTGGCCTGCCGGAGCCTGATGCGCGGCGAGAGCGGCCTCGCGCTCGCCGGCGGCACGCTGCTGCACATGGCGCCGCAGTACACCATCGCCGAGACCAAGGGCGGCTTCCTGTCACCCGACGGCCGGTCATGCACCTTCGACGCCTCCGCCAACGGCTATGTGCGCGCCGAGGGCGTCGGCATGGTCGCGCTCAAGCGGCTGGCCGACGCCGAGCGCGACGGCGACCCGGTCCACGCGGTGATCATCGGCAGCGGCGTCAACCAGGACGGTCGTACCAACGGCATCACCGTGCCCAACGCGGACGCCCAGGTCGCGCTCATCGAGCAGGTCTGCGCCGAGGCGGGGATCACCCCCGGCGACCTGCAGTACGTCGAGGCGCACGGCACCTCGACACCGGTCGGCGACCCGATCGAGGCGGCCGCGCTCGGCCGCGCCCTGTCGGTCGGACGGAAGCCGGGCGCCAGGTGCTACGTCGGCTCGGTCAAGACCAACATCGGTCACACGGAATCGGCCGCGGGCATCGCCGGGCTGATCAAGACCGTCCTGAGCCTCAAGCACCGCACCATCCCGCCGCACATCAACCTGACGCGGATCAACCCCGCCATCGACCTCGCGGCCATGCCCTACGAGATCCCGACCCGGCCGGCCGACTGGCCCGAGCACGACGGGCCCGCGCGCGCCGGAGTGAACGCGTTCGGCTTCGGCGGCACCAACGCGCACGTGGTGCTGGAGGAGGCGCCGAAGACGGTGGTACGCCACGGGGCGGACCCGGCCGGCGCCGACCGGTCGGCCGCCGGCCCCTCCGGGGCTTCGGAGGCCCCGGCCCTGACCATCCTGCCGCTGACCGCGCGGGACCCGGCAGTCCTGCCCCGCCTTGCGGAGGGCATCCGCCAGGAACTCGCGGGAGCGGGCGCCGGCGCGGAGGGGGCGCCCGTCTCGCTGGCCGACCTCGGCCACACGCTGGCGCACCGCCGCCAGCACCTGGAGTCGCGGCTGGCCGTCGTGTACTCCTCGCGCGCGTCGCTGGAGGAAGGCCTGGCAGCGTTCGCGCGGGGGGAGGAACACCCCCGCGTGCTCGTGGACCAGGAGCGTGACGCCGTAGGACGTCGTCTGGTCTGGGTCTTCACCGGCATGGGGCCGCAGTGGTGGGCGATGGGGCGCCAGCTGTTCGAGAGCGAGCCGGTCTACCGGGAGGCGATCGAGCGCTGCGACCGCGAGATCGCCAAGCTCACCGGCTGGTCCCTGGTGGAGGAACTCACCGCCGACGAAGCCGACTCGAGGATGGACGAGACCTGGCTGGCACAGCCGGCCAACTTCGCCGTGCAGGTCGGTCTGGCGGCGCTGTGGCGTAGTTACGGTGTGCGTCCCGACGCCGTCGTCGGGCACAGCACCGGCGAGGTCGCGGCGTTCTACGAAGCGGGTGTCTACAGCCTCGAGGACGCGGTCGCGGTCGTCGTCCACCGCAGCCGTCTCCAGCAGCGGCTGAACGGCACGGGCACCATGCTCGCGGTGAACCTGTCCGCTGCGGAGGCGGCCCGCCGCGTGCGGCCGTACGGCGACCGGGTGTCGCTGGCCGCGTCCAACAGCCCGGGCTCGGTCACGCTCTCCGGCGACGAGGACGCGCTTCAGGAGCTCGCCGACGAACTGGTCGCCGAGCAGGTCTTCGCCAAGTTCCTCTCCGTGCGGGTGCCGTACCACAGCGCGCGGATGGATCCGATCAAGGACGACCTGCTGTCCTCGCTCGCGGATCTGAAGGCGCGCGCGGCACAGGTGCCGCTGTATCTGACGGGCAGGGAGGGCACCGCGCACGGCACCGAACTGGACGCCGACTACTGGTGGGAGAACGTCCGGGGCAGCGTCCACTTCCGGGCGGCCGTCGACCGCCTGGCCGACGACGGCTACAGCCTGTTCCTGGAGATCGGCCCGCACCCCGTCCTCGGCCACGCGATCCAGGAGTGCCTCTCCGCCCGGAGCGTCGAGGGCCGTACGCTGCCGTCGATCCGCCGCCGGGAGGACGAGCCGGAGCGGTTCATGCGGTCGCTGGCCGCGCTGCACACCATGGGCGTCGACATCGCGTGGGACGTACTGCAGCCCACCGGACGACCGGTGACGCTGCCGCCCTACCCGTGGAAGCGGGACCGCCACTGGACGGAGCCCGACCCGGTGCGCCAGATCCGGCTCGGCCGGCGGGACCACCCGCTGCTGGGCCGCCGTACGGCCCACGCCGAACCCACGTGGGAGGCGACGCTCGACGTCGAGGCGATGCCGTACCTGAGCGATCACCGCATCCAGGGCAGTGTGGTCTTCCCCGCGGCCGGTTACGTCGAGATGGCCGCGCAGGCGGTACGGGCGATGACCGGCGGCACCGAGGCGGTCCTGGGCGACATCGAGCTGCGCAAGGCCCTCTTCCTTGCCGACGACGAAGCCGCCACGGTGCAGCTGTCCTTCTCCTCCGAGGGCGCCGGATTCACCATCGCGAGCGTGACGGGCGACGGCCGGGAACCGGCCCCGCACGCGACCGGGGTGGTCCGCGCGGGGCAGCGCCGTCGCGACGGCGGGACACTCGACGCCGACGCGGTCCGGGCACGCGCCACCCACCGTCTCGACAGCGCCGGCTGCTACGCGGCGCTGGCCGCCGCGGGGTACCACTACGGACCCGCGTTCCAGGGGATCGAGGAGGTGTGGACCGGTCCCGGCGAGGCGCTCGCCCGGATCCGTCCGCCCGAGGCCCTCGGAGACGACGCCGCGCACCACCACGTCCATCCGGCACTCCTCGACGCCTGCTTCCAGGCCCTGCTGACACCGGGGCTGCCGACCGATCCCGCTGACCCCGCCGACCTCGCCGAGCCCCGGGGGACCGGCGTCCTGCTGCCGCTGTCCATCGCGGAGGTGCGCGTCGAACCCGTCGGCGACCAGCCGCTGTGGGCGCACGCGACCGTCTCGCGACGCGGCGCCGACGAGCTCGTCGGCGACATCGCCCTGTACTCCGACAACGGCGTGCCCCTCGGCCGGATCGGCGGCTTCCGCGCGGCCGACATCGAGAAGGCGGCGACCACGGTCGGCCTGGGGACGATCGACGGCTGGCTGGCCGATGTGACGTGGGTCGACCCGCCACTCGACCCGAACGCAGACGCGACCGCGACCACGACCACGAACGGGACCGGCACCGCGAGCGATGCCGCGAACCAGGGCAGGGCACCGCTCGTGGACGGCGCCGTCCGGGACTGGCTGGTGTTCGCCGACGCCCAGGGCGTCGCCGACGAGCTCGCGGCCGCGGTGAGCGCGGCCGGCGGCCGCTGCCATCTGGTCCGCCCGGGCAGTGGCTACCGCAGGGCGAGCGAGGGCCGCCCCTGGACGGTCGCACCGGACTCCGCCGAGGACATGGCACGCCTGTTCACCGAGCTGCGCGCGGACGGCGGCGAGCCGCCCCGCGACATCGCGCACCTGTGGAGCCTGGACCTGCCGTCGATCGACGGGCCCGACCGCCCCCCCTTCGACGGGCACACCGGCAGCGGCGTCTACTCGCTGATCGCACTCGCCCAGGCCCTGCCGCGCGAACAGCCCGGCGCCAGGCTGCACATCGTCACCCGCGGCACGCAGGCCGCGACCGCCGAGGACGCGGTGGAGCCGCTGGGCGCGCCCGCCTGGGGCATCGGCCGCGTACTGCGCCACCAGGAGCTCACCGCCCACCGGGGCAAGCTCATCGACCTCGACCCGAACCGGTCGGACGACCCCGAGGCCCGCAGGTCCGAGGCCGAGGCGCTGCTGCGCGAGATGTCGGCCGACGACGAGGACGAGATCGCCCTGCGCGCCGGCCGCCGCCGCACCAGCCGGCTGACACCGGCCGCCGGTCTCACCCGCCCGCTGCCGCTGCGGCTGCGCGCCGACGGCAGCTATCTGGTGACCGGCGCGTTCGGCGCGCTCGGCCGGCTGCTGTGCCGCACCCTCGTCCGGCGCGGCGCGCGCCGGCTGATCCTGATGAGCCGTACGGCCCTTCCCGAGCGTGACCAGTGGCGCGGCCTCGACCCCGACACCCCGGCCGGGCGCCACGTCCGCTTCGTCAAGGAGCTGGAAGCACTCGGCGCCCACCCCGTCCTGGCGCCGCTGGACATCACCGACGAGGCGGCGCTGACCGATTGGCTGGCCGGCTACCGGGCCGCCGGCTCGCCGCCGATCCGCGGCGTGTTCCACCTCGCCGGACAGGTACGCGACACGCTCGTACCGGAGATGGACCGGCAGGTCTTCGACTCCGTGTACGGCCCCAAGGTCGTCGGCGCCTACCTCCTGCACCACCTGCTGCGCGACGAACCGCTCGAACACTTCGTCCTGTTCGCGTCCGTCGCCTCGCTGCTCACCACCGCAGGACAGACCAACTACGCCGCCGGCAACGCCTTCCTGGACGCGCTCGCGCACCACCGCCGCGCCCGGGGACTGCCCGCGCTGAGCATCGACTGGGGCCCCTGGGCGACCGGGATGATCGAGGAGCTCGGCCTGGTCGAGCACTACCGGGTGAGCCGCGGCATGACCTCGCTCTCCCCGGACACCGGCATGGCCGTGCTCGAACGCGTCATCGCCCAGGACCGCGCGCAGCTGCTCGTGGCCACGGTCGTCGACTGGCCGACGTTCCTCGCCTGGTACCCCTCCCCGCCGCGGCTGGTCACCGAACTGGCCGCCGCGGGCGCCGCGGGCGATCACCGCGCGGACGGCGCGCACGGCAGCCTCGTCGACACCCTCCGGGAGGCCGACGACGGGGAACGCCGACGGCTGCTGACCGAGCGGTTCGCCGCGCTGGTGGCGGGCGTCCTGCGGGTGAACGCGCAGGACGTCGGCCCGGCGGACACCCTGGGCGCGATGGGAATGGACTCGCTGCTCGCGATGGAGCTGCGCGCCCGTATCCACGCGGAGCTGGGGATCGCCCTGCCGGTGGTGGCGCTGCTCGGCAACGCGCCGGTCGCCGAGCTGGTCGAGCAGGTGCACACCGCGCTGGCCGAGCTGCTCGCCGGGGACCCGGCCGAGGGCGACGACGCCGCGGCGGTCGAGGTGTACGACGACGAGCTGCGGTATCCGCTGACCCAGAACCAGAAAGCGCTGTGGTTCCTCAAGCAGCTCAATCCGGACGGCTTCGCCTACAACATCGGCGGCGCGGTGGAGGTGCGCGTCGAGCTCGACCCCGAGCTGATGCGCGCCGCCTTCACCGCCATGATCGAGCGCCACCCCAGCCTGCGGGCCAACCTCGTCATGGACGACGGGCAGCCGGTGCAGCGGATCTCCACGGTGGCCACGCCCGACTTCGGCGTGTACGACGTGCGGGGGTGGGAGTGGGAGGACATCCGGCAGCTGATCATCCGCGAATACCGCAAGCCGTACGACCTCGAGCGGGACCCGCTGGTCCGCTTCCGCCTCTTCCAGCGCGAGCCGGACCGCTGGGTGATCATGAAGGCCGTCCACCACGTCATCTCCGACGCCGTCTCGACCTTCACGTTCATCGAGGAGCTGCTCGCGGTCTACGAGGGGCTGCGACGCGGCCGCCCGGCCGAGCTGCCGCCGGTGCCCGCGCGCTATCTCGACTTCCTCAACCGCCAGAACCGGTTCCTGGCCGGCCGCGACGCCCGGCGGATGCTCGACTACTGGCGGGGCCACCTCCCCGAGGAGGTACCCGTCCTCAACCTGCCGACGGACAAGCCCCGCCCCGCCGTACAGTCCCACAACGGCGCGTCCGAGTTCTTCGTACTCGACGAAGAGCTGAGCGCGCGCGTGCACGCCCTGGCGCGCGAGCACAACGCGACCGTGTTCATGGTCCTGCTGAGCGCCTACTACCTGCTGCTGCACCGCTACAGCGGACAGGACGACATCATCGTGGGCAGCCCCGTGACGGGCCGTACCCACGAGGAGTTCGCCTCCGTCTACGGGTACTTCGTCAACCCGCTGCCGCTCTACGTGAACCTGGCCGGCGAGCCGTCGACCGCCGAGCTCCTGTCACGGGTACGCGACACCGTCCTCGGCGGCCTCGACAACCAGGAGTACCCGTTCGTCCTGCTGGTCGACAAGCTGGGCCTGCAGCACGATCCGAGCCGTTCGGCCGTGTTCCAGGCGATGTTCATCCTGCTCACCCACAAGGTCGCCACCGAGCAGTACGGCTACCGCCTGGAGTACATCGAACTCCCGGAGGAGGAGGGCCAGTTCGACCTCACGCTCTCCGCCTACGAGGACGAGGCCGAGCGCCGCTTCCACTGCGTCTTCAAGTACAACACCGACCTCTTCGAGCCCGAGACGATGCGGCGGCTCTCCTCCCACTACGTCAATCTGCTCGACGCGCTGACCCGGGAGCCGTCGGCCCGCCCGGCCACCCGTCTCGCCATGCTCGCCCCCCGGGAGCGCGAGCACATCCTCCGTGAGTGGAGCGGGGCCGGGCGCCGCGCGGCCCACGACGTTCCGGTGCACGAACTGTTCCGCCGGGCCGCCGCCGCGCACCCGGACACGGTCGCCGTGTCGGCCCCCTCGGAGTCCGGCGCCACCCGCCGTCTGACGTACGGCGAAGTCGAACACCGCTCCCGCGCCCTCGCGCACCGACTGCGGGGGCTGGGGGTGGGCGAGGGCACCGTGGTCGCCGTGTGCCTGGACAAGTCGCCCGAGCTGATCGTCACCCTGCTCGCGGTGCTCCGGGCCGGTGGCGCGTACCTGCCGCTGGACCCCTCGTACCCGGCGGACCGCCTCGCCTACATGGTGCGCAACGCCGACGCTGCCCTCGTCGTCGTGGCGGACGAGGAGGGACGTGAGCGGACGGCCTCGGCGCCCGCCGAGGTGCTGACCCTGGACGAGCTGCACCGGCCCGGCCCCGCCGCCGACGCGCCGCTCGACGTCACGGTCGGCCCCGACGCCCCCGCCTATGTCATCCACACCTCCGGCTCCACCGGCCGGCCCAAGGCCGTCCGGGTCAGCCATCGCAATCTGGCCTCCGCCTACAGCGGATGGCGCGAGGAGTACCGCCTCGACCAGGACGTGCGGGTCCATCTCCAGCTGGCCAACCCCTCGTTCGACGTCTTCACCGGCGACCTGGTCCGCGCCCTCTGCTCCGGCGGCACGCTGGTGCTGATCGGCCGCGAGCTGCTGTTCGACACGGCCCGCCTGTACGAGACGATGCGGGCGGAGCGGGTCGACTGCGGCGAGTTCGTGCCGGCCGTGGTGGGCGGGCTGATGAACCACTGCGAGCGCGAGGGCGTCCGGCTGGACTTCATGCGGCTGCTGATCGTCGGCTCCGACGCCTGGAAGGTCGAGGAGTACGAGCGCCTGCGAGGCCTGTGCGGCCCGCGGACACGGCTGGTCAACTCCTACGGAGTCACCGAGGCCACCATCGACAGCAGCTACTTCGAAGGCCCGGCCGACGGTCTGGAGCCCAGCCGGATGGTGCCCATCGGGCGCCCGTTCCCGAACAGCGACCTCTACATCCTGGACGGGTACGGCGAACCCGTGCCGGCGGGCGTGCCGGGCGAGCTGTGGATCGGCGGAGAGGGCGTCGCCCTCGGCTACGCGGGCGATCCGGAACAGACCGCCCAGCGCTTCGCCACCCTGGCGCTGAACGGCGGGACCGAGGGCGGGAGCGACGGCGAGACCGACGACGGACCCGCCGCCGAACCGGTACGGGTCTACCGCACCGGCGACCTCGCGCGCTGGGACGCCGACGGCGGTGTGCAGCTGCTCAGCCGCCTCGACTCGCAGATCAAGGTCCGCGGCCACCGCATCGAGCCCGGCGAGATCGAGTCGCAGCTGGCGCTCTGCCCCGGAGTGGCGCAGTCGGTGGTGACCGTACGTGCCGACGCGCGGGGCGAGGCCGTCCTCTGCGCCTACTGCGTCCCCGAGGCCGGTGCGGAGCTGGACCAGCGCGAGCTGCGCCGTCACCTCGCCGGCTGTCTGCCGACCTTCATGATCCCGTCGTACTTCGTCCAGCTGCCCGCCCTGCCGCTGTCCGCGAACGGCAAGATCGATCCCGCTGCCCTGCCGGCCCCGCGATCCAGCGGCGACGGCGACGTCCACGAGCCTCCGGTGACGGACCACGAGCTCCGGATGGCCGAGCAGTGGAAGGCCGTTCTCGGCCTGGAGCGTGTCGGCCTGCAGGACGACTTCTTCGAGGTCGGCGGCAGCTCGATCAAGCTGATCGAGCTGATCCACCGCCTCCAGGGCGAGTTCGGCGTCCCCATCCCCGTCAGTCATCTCTTCAAGATCACCACGCTGCAGGGCATGGCCTGGACGGTGGAGCAGATCGCCACGGGCCGGATCGCCGGCACGCAGCCCTACCTGCGGTTCGACGGCGGCGACGGGCCCCAGCTCTTCTGCTTCCCGCCGGCCGGCGGCCACGGTCTGGTCTACCGCCGGTTCGCCGCCCACCTGCCGGAGTACCGCGTCACCGCGTTCAACTACCTGCCGGGCGACGACAAGACCGAGCGCTACGCCGACCTGGTCGAATCACTCCAGGCCGAGGGTCCCTGCACCCTGCTCGGCTACTCGCTCGGCGGCAACGTCGCCTTCGAGGTGGCCCGGGAGCTGGAGCGGCGTGGGCGTGAGGTGTCCCATGTGGTCATCGTGGACTCGTACCGCATCTCGGAGCGGTTCAGCCTCGCCGAGGAGCACCTCGAAGCCTTCGAGCGGGAGCTCGGCGAGCACCTGCGCAAGCACACCGGGTCGGAGACCGTCACGAAGGAGACGCTCGACCAGGCAAGGGAGTACATCGACTTCTGCGGCCGCACCCCGAACCTCGGCGCGGTCACGGCCCCGGTCAGCGTGATCTCCGACGAGCGGAAGACCGAGCTCTACGCCGCCGGCCACGAGGGCTCCTGGCACGGCAGCTCCACCACCCGCACGGCGGTCGTCCGGGGCTCCGGTGCGCACGCCGACATGCTCGACCCGGGCCATCTGGAGCTCAACACCGGTCTGGTGCGGGACGTTCTGCGCGATCGAACGCCTGCCGACAGGAAGGGCTGACATCCACCATGCACACCCAGAGCGAGCCGCTCGCCTACCCCTTCGAGCGGGGCACCGGACTCGCGGTTCCCCCCATCTACGCGGAGTTGCGTGATCGGCCGCTGGTGCGGGTCCGGATGGCCTACGGAGAGGACGCCTGGCTGGCCACCCGGTACGCCGACGTGAAGACGGTCCTGTCGGATCCCCGCTTCAGCCGGGCCGCGGCCGTGGGCCGTGACCAGCCGCGGATGGAGGCGACGGCCCGGGACTACGGCGGGCTGGTCTCCCACGACCCGCCCGAGCACACGAGGCTGCGCTCCCTGATGGCCAGGGAGTTCAGCGCGCGCCGGATCGAGCGGCTGCGCGCCCGGGCGCACGAGGTCGCCGGGGAACTCCTCGACGGCATCGTGGAGTCGGGACCGACGGTCGACCTGTTCGAGCGGTTCGCCACCCCCTTGCCGACGACACTCAACTGCGAGCTGCTCGGCGTACCTCACGAGTACAGCCGTCTCTGGGCCTGGGCGGAGGCCGAGATGTCCGCGGCCGCACCCGACGGTGACCCCGGCGAGCTCGCCGCGGCGTTCTTCTCCCAGGTGGACGCGATGGTCGACATGCGCCGCGGGGACCCGGGCGACGACGTGTTGAGCTCGCTCGTGCGGGCCTGCGACCAGGACGGCAAGATCACGCGGGACGAGCTGCGGGTCCTGGCGGCCGATCTTCTCCTCGCGGGCTTCGCCACCATCGCCGGCCAGATCGCGGCCTCCCTCTACCACCTGCTGATCCGCCCCGGGGAGCTGTCGCGGCTGCGTGAGCGACCGGAGCTGATCCCCCGGGCCGCCGAGGAGCTGTTGCGGTACGTGCACCTCGACGACTTCATCCTCCCGCGTTACGCCACCGAGGACATCAAGCTGGGCGGGGTCCTCGTCAGCGCCGGTGAAGCCGTGCTGGTCTCCCTGGCGGCCGCCAACAGGGACGCGGAGGTCTTCCCCGACGCCGACGACCTCGTCCTCGACCGGACCGGCGCCCCCCACCTCGGCTTCGGGCACGGCGCGCACTTCTGCCTCGGGGCACACCTCGCGCGGCTCGAACTGCAGGTGGCCCTGGAGACAGCGCTGCGGCGCCTGCCCGGCCTGAGACTCGCCGTCCCCGAGGACGAACTGCGCTGGAAGACGGGCGGTGTCGTCGGCAGCCTCGTCGACCTGCCCGTCACCTTCGACCGGCCCACCGGCGTGACGGGTGACGCGTGACGGGTGACACCGAGCAGGACTGGGACACCCGCGAGCGCGCTCCCGGCAGCAAGCCCCGGGTCCTCATCATCGGCGCGGGCATCGGTGGACTGTCGACCGGCTGCTACGCGCAGATGAGCGGGGCGCGGACCCGCATCCTGGAGAAGCACGTCCTGCCCGGAGGGTGCTGCACGGCCTGGGCGCGGGACGACTACCTCTTCGACTACTGCATCGAGTGGCTGATCGGCACCGGCTCGGACAACGAGGCCGCCACCATCTGGCGTGAGCTCGGCGCGCTCGACGGCAAGACGATCACGAACTTCGACACGTTCAACACCGTGGTCGGTGAGGACGGCCGGTCGGTCACGTTCTACAACGATCCCGACCGGCTCGAGCGGCACCTGCTGGAGATCTCGTCGGCCGACGCACGCCTGATCCGGTCCTTCTGCCGGGATCTGCGGCGGTTCATCGACATCAACCTCTATCCGTTCCTGACCGCGCCGCCGCTGCGGTCGGTACGCGAGCGGCTCACCCTGCTCCGTACCGTCCTGCCGGCCTTCCGGCTGTTCTGGCGCACCGCCGCCACCTCCATGGAGTCCTTCTGCGGCAAGTTCCAGGATCCGCTGCTGCGCCGGGCCTTCCCCTTCATCTTCTACCAGGACCACGAGGTCTTCCCGCTGCTGCCGTACCTCTTCAACATGGCGGGCGCCTACCACGGCAACGCCGGTTTTCCGCAGGGCGGGTCGCTGGGTCTTTCACGCTCCATCGAGGAGCGGTACACCTCGCTGGGCGGCCGGATCGACTACCGGGCACGGGCGGAGCGCATCCTCGTCGAGGACGGCCGCGCGGTGGGCGTGGAACTCAGGAACGGGAGACGGCACTACGCCGACCACATCGTCTCGGCCTGCGACGGCCTCACCACGATCTACGGGCTGCTGGACGGGAAGTACACGAACCCCACCATCGACACGCTCTACACCGAGATGCTGCACGAGCCGGAACTCATCTACCCGGGCGTGGTCTCTGCGTTCGTCGGCCTGACCGGCGACGTGGACCCCGCCACCCCGCACAGCACCACCTATCTGCTGTCGCGGGAGGACAGCGCGGAACTCCCGGCCGTGCGGCAGGACAGCATGGTGGTGCAGATGCGGTCGCGCTACTGCGACTCCTTCGCGCCACCCGGCAAGACGGTCATCCACTGCACGTACTTCAGCGACTTCGCCTACTGGAAGACGCTGCGCGGCTCCGACCGCAAGGAGTACCGGGCGCGTAAGCGCGAGGTCGCCGACTTCGTCCAGGGCTTCCTGGAGCGGCACCATCCGGGCATCACGGAGCGCATCGAGGTGATCGACGTGGCCTCACCCGCCACGACGCTGCGCTACACCGGCAACTACAACGGCAGCATCCTCGCCTGGAAGGCCTTCACCAAGGCGGAGGACCTGACGACCAAGCTGGTCAACAAGGACCGTATGCGGCTGCCGGGCCTGCGCGGTTTCTCCATGACCGGTCAGTGGGTCGGCGGCGGCGGCCTGATCCGTACCGCGTCCGCGGGCCGTTTCGCCGTCCAGTACCTGTGCGAGGAACTCGGGCTCGACTTCACGGCTTCGGAGAGCCCCGGCGCCGGGCCCTGGCACCGCGGAAAGCTGGGCCGGCTGCCCCAACTGGACACCAGGCCCGTGGGCCGGCCGGCCCACGGACAGACGTGAGGAGGGCGTCGGCGATGCCGCGGTCCCAGCAGGACAGAGAGTCCATGATCATCATCGGTGGCGGCCTCGGTGGCCTGTCCACCGGCTGCTACGCGCAGATGAACGGATACCGGACCCGGATCTTCGAGATGCACGAGATCCCCGGCGGCTGCTGCACCGCCTGGGACCGAGGCGACTTCACCTTCGACTGCTGCGTCAGCTGGCTGCTCGGGAACGGGCCCGGCAACGAGATGCACCAGATCTGGCTCGAACTCGGCGCGCTGCAGGGCAAGGAGATGCGGCACTTCGACGTCTTCAACATCGTCCGCGGCCGGGACGGCAGAGCCGTGTACTTCTACTCCGATCCCGACCGCCTCGAGGAACATCTGCTCTCCCTCTCGCCGGCCGACGCCAGACTGATCCGGGACTTCTGCGCCGGTCTGCGCAGCTTCCGCAAGTGCCTGGCCGTCTACCCCTTCCTCAAGCCGGTCGGTCTGATGGGGCGCCTCGAGCGCTGGCGCATGCTGGCGTCGTTCGTGCCCTACTTCAACGTCATCCGCAAGTCGATCACGGTGCTGATGACGGACTACTCGGCGAGGTTCAAGGACCCGCTGCTGCGAGAGGCGTTCAATTTCATCCTCTACGAGAAGCACCCGGCGTTTCCCGTGCTGCCCTTCTACTTCCAGCTGGCCTCGCACGCGAACCGGTCCGCCGGCGTGCCTGAGGGCGGTTCGCTCGGCCTCTCCACCTCGATCGAGCGGCGCTACCGGCGGCTCGGCGGTGAGGTGACCTACAACGCCAAGGTCGAGGAGGTGCTCGTGGAGGACGACCGCGCGGTGGGCGTACGGCTCAGCGACGGACGCGAGTTCCGCTCCGACATCGTGGTCTCCGCCTGCGACGGCCATACGACGGTGATGAAGCTGCTGGGGGGCCGCTACCTCGACGAGACGTACCGGAAGCTGTACACCCGCACCATCGAGGAGCCGGGCATGGTGTTCCCCGGCTACGTCATGCTGTTCCTCGGCCTCAGCCGGCCCTTCCCACAGGGCGATCCGTGCACCACCTACCTGCTGGACGAGCAGACGGCGTCGAAGCTGACGGGTATGCGCCACCCCAGCCTCAACGTGCAGTTCCGCAGCACGCATTACCCGGAACTCTCCCCCGAGGCGACGACGGTCGTCTACGCCACCTACTTCGCCGACGCCGCCCCCTGGCGCGCCCTGAACGCCGGAGAGCCGGAGCAGCGCACGCGCCGGCACCAGGGGAAGACCGTGCACACAGGTCCGCTGCGGCACGGGCGCGACTACTACACGGCCAAGCGTGAGGTGCGCGACACCCTGGTGACGTTCCTGGACGAGCGGTTCCCCGGGCTGCGGGACGCGATCGCCGTGCGGGATCTGTCGACCCCCCTCACCCAGGTCCGCTACACGGGCAACTACGACGGGACGGTCCTCGGCTGGCAGCCCTTCGTGGAGAGCGGCGAGACCCTGGAGGAACAGATCAAGAAGAACGGGCCGGCGCTTCCCGGCCTGGAGAACTTCTACCTCTCCGGGGTGTGGGCCACCACCGGCGGCCTCATCCGCGCCGCCGCGGCGGGCCGTCACGTCATGCAGTTCATCTGCCGGGACGACGGAAGGGAATTCACCGCCGACGTCGACACCAGCGCACCGCCCCCGACGCACGTCGTCATCCCCGTGGGCGAGCGGCCCCCGTCCGTGGCCGCCCCCGCGGAGCTCTCAGCCATCGCGCACTCGGTCCATCGCACACTCGGTCCATCGCACACAGACAAGGCACGCACATGAAGCTCGAGAAATGGGTGGTACGGGAGCACGCCGAGGGCGTGCCCGAGGTCGACAGGGTCTACGAGAAGGTCGTCGAGGAGTTCGACGTCGCGCTCAAGGACGACGAGATGCTGCTCAAGACCCGGTACGTCTCGGTCGACCCCTTCCTGAACGGCCTCACGCAGGTGACCCCGCTGGGCCACCACGCGCCC
This sequence comes from Streptomyces sp. NPDC015346, assembly GCF_043078785.1. Classification (NCBI taxonomy): domain Bacteria; kingdom Bacillati; phylum Actinomycetota; class Actinomycetes; order Kitasatosporales; family Streptomycetaceae; genus Streptomyces; species Streptomyces sp. NPDC015346. The sequence continues at coordinate 287,682 of NZ_JBIBTW010000009.1, forward strand.
GGCATGTCGATCATGGAGGTGCTCGAAGCCGGGCCCGACGCCTCCTTCCGGCCCGGTGACCTGGTGGAGGGGTTCGGCGGCTGGCGCACCCACGTCGTCAGCGACGGCAGCCCCTACGTGTGGGACACGGGCTCCTTCCACTTCGACGTCTCCCCCTTCCGCAAGCTGCACCCGGAGCGCTACGACCAAGAGCTGCCGCTCACGACGGCGCTGGGCGTCATGGGGATTCCCGGGCTGACCGCCTGGGGGACGATGACGAAGTTCTTCACGGTCGAGCCCGGCGACACGGTCGTGGTCAGCGGTGCGACGGGCGCCATCGGAACCCTGGTCGGGCAGCTGGCCAAGCGCGCCGGAGCCCGCGTGGTCGGCACCACCGGCACCCCGGAGAAGGCGGAGTACCTCACCGGTCTCGGCTTCGACGAGGTGATCGTCTACCGGCAGGGCGACGACGCCGACACGGTGTACCCGGCACTCCGCCGGGCCGCGCCGGACGGCGTCGACAAGTACTTCGACAACATGGGGGGCGCGCTCACCGACGCGGTGTTCACCATGCTCAACCGGTACAGCCAGGTGGCGGTGTCGTGGCAGTGGGAGACCACGGTCGGGGGAGACAGGGTGGGCCCGCGCCTGCTGGAACACATCATGCGACCGCGCACCACGATCCGTGGCATCTACGCCCAGGACTGGTACACCGACGAGGATTTCGCCGCCCTTCACGAGGAACTGGGCGGCATGATCCGACGCGGCGAGGTCAGGTACGACCAGACCGTCCATCAGGGTTTCGACAGCATCCCCGAGGCGTACCAGGGCCTCTACCGGAACAGGGCGGCGAACCGCGGGAAGCTGCTCGTCGAGGTGTGACCCTCACCCGCTGAGGCCGGTGGACGGCACACATTCGAAGAGGTGGTGTCCACCGGCCAGCCGCTCGACGGCGACGGGGTCGAAACCCGACCGCCGAAGGAGCCCGCGCAGGTCGCTCTCCCCGAACCCCCCGATGTCCTTCCCGCACATCACCATCTGGAAGAGCACATGGGGGGCGTCGGACTCCTGGTCCAGGAGAGGCTCCACCACGAGCAGCCGGGGCGGGGCGAGGCCGGGCTCGCGCGCTTCGGCGGTGCGGCGCATCGCCCGGCCGACGGCGGTCAGGAGACGCACGCACGTCTCCGGCGACCAGTCGTGGAGGACGTTCTTCAGCAGGTACCGGTCGCCGCCCTCCGGCACCTCCTCGAAGATGTCCGCCGGCTGGAAGGTGACGCGTTCGGCGATCCCTTCCCCGGCGGACGCGCGCAGGGCCTCCCCGGCCCGCGCGCACACGCTGGCGCGGTCGACGCAGACTCCGGTCAGGTGCGGGTGCTCGGCGAGGATCCCGGCGAGCATCGTGCCGTCGCCGCCGCCGACGTCCACGACCGTGTTCACGGAGGAGAAGTCGTGGCGCCGCACCAGCTCCGCCACCATCGGCCGGGCCAGCTCGGACATCGCGCCGTCGAAGATCCGCGCGGTCTCCGGATCCCGCTCCAGGTATTCGTAGAGCGGCACACCGAACACCTCCCGGAAACCGGACTCACCGGTCCGTACGGTGTGCGGCAGTGCGCCGAAGGCGTCGTCGTACGTCTCGGCCATCAGGATGCAGAAGTTGCGCAGGGACCGCGGGTGGTCGCCGCGCAGCGCCGCGAAGGACTCGGTCATCGCGAAGGCGCCGTCCTCGTTCCGCTCGACGACGCCGCCGAGGTCGAGCACCTGCAGGAGCCGCAGCATGACGTCAGGGTCCGAGTCGGTGCGCTTCGCGAGGTCGTGGTGCGGCAGCGGGCCACCGTCCAGGATGTCGGCGATGCCGAGTCTGGCGGCCGTCGCGAGCGCTCGCGAAAAGCAACCGCCCGCGGCGAGCCGCGCGATCTGCATCTGGTTCGGTAGCGCTTCCATGGACGCCAACGCCTTTCCTCGGGGACCGGTCGTCGACCGGTGGCCGGGCCGGAGGCGGCCCCGCGGCCACCGGGCGCATTCCGCCCAACGAGCAGGCGTCGCGCGAGAAACGGCACCACGTTCCCGAAGCACCGCGGGGCATCCCTGAACGGTTCCGGTGGGATCAGTCCCGCGGCGCGATGCGCTCCCCTGTACCGGCCAGCCGAACGGTGATGGCTTCGGTGGGGCACAGTTCCGCCACTTCGACGAGCTGGTCCCGGGCGGCTCCCGGGGCCGTCGCGGTGCGGGGGCGCGCGTGGCCGCCGTCCAGGGCCAGGTAGGCCGGGGCCGCCAGCACGCACTGGCCGCTGGCGGTGCAGGCCCAGGGGTCCACATGAACGGTCAGCTCGCCGGAAGCCTCCGGGGCGAGGCCGGGGGCGTCCGAAGCCACGTCCGCTGTCTCGCCCTGGGGCACGTCCGCGGTCACCAGGTCACCTCAAGGCGCAGCGGACTGCGGGTCAGACCGCCCCGACGCCATTCGACGTCCTCCACCGGCCCGGCCAGGCTGAGCCCCGGCCACCGGTGGGCGAGGCGGTGCAGAGCGAGCTGCATCGTCAACCGGGCCAACCAGGCGCCCATGCAGTGGTGCGGGCCCGCGCCGAAGGCGAGGCTCGGGGCGGGGAGGAGGCTGAAGAGGCCGTCCGCGCTGGCACGGAGGTCGGGCGGATACACCTCCGGGTCCGTCCCGGCCGCCATGACATCCGCGACCAGCACGTCACCCGCGGCGACGGTGACGCCACCGATCTCGACTTCCGCCGTCGCCCGGCGCTGCAGCCCGGCGCCCGCGACGACATCGGCGCGGGGAACGAACCGCAGCATGTTCTCCACCAGGGGTGCGGCCTTGTCCTCGTCCTGCTCGGCGAGCCGTCGCCATGCCTCCGGGGCCTCGTCGAGCAGATAGAGGAGGCCGTTGCCCAGGGCGGACTGGGTCGTCTCGAGACCTGCCACCACCAGCGTCCGGGCCAGCGAGATGAGCTGGGATTCGCTGACGTCGGGAGACTCGTCCGCCGCCGCGATCAAGCCGCTGATCAGGTCGTCACCGGGGTGGCGGCGGCGTGCGGCGAACAGCCTGGCCAGGAAGGAGTGGAACGCGACCAGGGCGTCTCGCGCCTCGTCAGGGGTGGAGGTGCCGTAGGAGAAGGCCATGCCGCTCCAGCGGTACATGTCGGCGTGATCCTGCCCCTCCAGGCCCATCAGGCGACTGATCACCAAGGCGGGCAGTGGTCGGGCGTAGCCCGTGACGAGATCGGCCGGCGGCTGCCGGCGAGCCATGTCGTCCAGCAGCTCTTCGACCACCGAGGCGACCCACGGGCGCCAGCGGGCGATGGCCCGGGGGGTGAACGACCGCTGCGCGGTCTGACGCAGCCGACGGTGCTCCGCACCATCGAGGTGGATCAACGCTTCGGGGTCTTCCCGGGCGATCGCGACCTCGGGAAGGGGCGGGGCGTCGGGGGCGAGCAGCGACGCCCGCCCGATCCGGGGGTCGGTGAGCACCTGGCGCACATCGGCGTGGCGGGTCACCAGCCACACCGAGTGGCCGGTGGGCAACCGCTCCAGCCGGGGCGGCCCAGGCGCACGCAGGGTCGTCCGGTGCATGGGGGGCAGGGGGCATGAGGGGGCGGGGGGCAGGTCGTTCACGGGCATCCAGACACGGGAGGGGTCTCGTGGAGCGGCAGGACGCGGCCGGCCGCCGCATGCTCGGGACGGCGCAGCCGCCACTCCAACGCGACTCACAGCGAAGAAACACGGCCGCGTCAGCGCCCCCGGGTGCGTGACACACGATGGTGTGGCTCGATTCCGGCCGCGGTCGATGCGGCCCTCGCGGTCACCGGGGAAACGGCAACACCTGTCGGTCGACGGTCGACGGTCGACGGTCAGCGGTCGACAGTCAGCGGTCCTCGTCCGCCTCGTGCGCCTCGTTCGCCATCTCCGCCGGGAGCAGGTTCGCCAGGCGCTCCGGGTCCGCCAGGATCTGGATCTCCACGATGCGGTCGTCCACGACCGTGAAGGCCATGAGGCCCGCCGGGCGACCGTCCACCAGGGAGACGATGCCGGGGGCGCCGTTGACCAGGACCGTGCGGTAGGCGCGGCGGAAGCGGGCGAAGGTGAGGGCCTGCTCGACGACCGCCCCGGCGCCGCGGACGAGCTTCGAGGCCGCCGCGAGCAGTCGGCCGCCGTCCGCGCGCAGGACCACGTCCGGGTCGAGGACCGCGAGCAGGCCCTCGAAGTCGCCGCCCTGGGAGGCCGCCATGAAGGCGTCGACCACCTCGCGCTGACGGGTGACGTCCGGTGCGGGGGCCGGGGCCGCGCCCTGGACGCGGCGGCGGGCCCGGCTGGCGAGCTGGCGCGTCGCGGCCGGGGTGCGGTCCACGATCGGGGCGATCTCGTCGAAGGACACCGCGAACATGTCGTGCAGGACGAACGCCAGCCGCTCCGCCGGGCCCAGCGTCTCCAGGACCACGAGCAGCGCAAGACCCACCGAGTCGGTGAGCAGCGCCTCCTCCTCGGGGTCGCGGACGGTGCCCGCCCCCCGGACCACCGGATCGGGGACGTAGTACTCCAGCGGGTCCTCGCGGCGCGAGGAGCGCGAGCGGAGCATGTCCAGGCACACCCGGCCGACGACGGTCGTCAGCCAGCCGCTGAGGTTCCGTACGTCGCCGACGTCCGAGCGGTTGAGCTTGAGCCACGCTTCCTGGACGGCGTCCTCGGCCTCGCTCAGTGAGCCGAGCATCCGGTAGGCGACCGCCTTCAGATGGGTGCGGTCGGCCTGAAAGCGCTCGGCCAGGAGCTCCTTCTCGTCCATCGGTGCCTCTCCCTCGTTGATTCCTGCCGGTTGTTCCCGTCGATTTCCCGTCCTCCGGTATGACGGAGGACGGCGTCGCGATGTGACCGTCCGCGTCGTGAGATCCCCGCCGCCCCTCGTCGAACGCCCGTGTTTTCCCGGCCGATCGGCTCCGGTGCCGGGGATTGCCCCTTCAGCATCGTGATCTTCGGCCGTAGATTTTCATGCATGACGACAACCACGCAGGTCAACGCCGTACTTCGCACCCCGCCGGCCGCTCCCGCCGCCGCGGCCGCCTACTTCTCCGCCAGCCTCGCCTTCCACGCCGACGTCTCCGACGTCGCCGCCGCCATCGCCGCCGACGGCGACCCCGGCTTCGTGGTCCTCGACTCCCGTTCCACCGCCTCCTGGGACCAGGGCCACGTCCCCGGCGCGATCCACCTGCCGACCGCGCTCATCCCCGAGCAGGCCGAGCAGCTGCTCGACAAGTCCGTGCCGGTCGTCACGTACTGCTGGGGCCCCGGCTGCAACGGCGCCACGCGCGCCGCGCTCGCCCTCGCGCAGCTCGGCTACCAGGTGAAGGAGATGCTCGGCGGATTCGAGTACTGGGTCCGCGAGGGTTTCCCGTACGAGACGTGGGAGGGCCCGGAGAAGAAGGACGCCGACCCGCTCACCGCCCCGGTCGACGCCGAGGACTGCGGCTGCTGAGGCGATGCCCGAAAAACCGATTAGGGGATCCGCTCCCCATGCCGTAAGGTCATATTCACCGACGCGGGGTGGAGCAGCTCGGTAGCTCGCTGGGCTCATAACCCAGAGGTCGCAGGTTCAAATCCTGTCCCCGCTACTCAGTAGCAGCGAAGGCCCGGATCCAGTCATTGGATCCGGGCCTTCGTCGTGTCCCGGAACACTCCGCTCGGCCTTTTACGTCGCTCGGCCTTTACGTCGCTTGACCTTTACGCAACGTCAAGATTTAGCGTTCTCGCCATGGAGTGGTCGATCCAGGAGATCGCCAGGAAGGCCGGCACCACCAGCCGCACTCTCCGGCACTACGGAGAGCTCGGCCTGCTGGAGCCCAGCCGGATCGGCGCCAACGGTTACCGGTACTACGACCAGGCGGCGCTCGTGCGGTTGCAGCGGATTCTGCTGCTGCGCGAGCTCGGGCTCTCCCTGCCCGCCATCGCCGAGGTCCTCGAAGGGCAGCGGAACACCTCCGCCGCCCTGCGCACCCATCTCCTCCTGCTCGAACAGGAGCGGGAGCGGATCGGACGGCAGATCGACGCCGTGCGGACCACTCTCCACAAGACGGAGAACGGAGAAGAGCTCATGGCCGACGAAATGTTCGACGGATTCGATCACACGCGGTACGAGAAGGAGGTCACCGAGCGCTGGGGCCGCGACGCGTACGAGAAGGGCGACCGCTGGTGGCGCTCGCTCGACGCCGAGCGGAAACAGGCATTCATGGACCAGCAGGCCGGCATCGCCCGCGACTTCGCCCGCGCCGCGCGGGAGGGCCTCTCGGCCGACAGCGAGGAGGTCCAGGCGATCACCCGGCGCCACATCGAGTGGCTGTCGATCACGACGACCCCGGCGAAGGAGTACGTCATCGGCCTCGGCCGGATGTACGTCGACGACCCGCGCTTCACCGTGAACTACGACAAGCACGGCGAGGGTACGGCGGTGCTCGTCCGCGACGCGATGAAGGTCTACGCGGAGCGGAACCTGTAAGAGGGGGGCGGGGCCGGTTGCCGGGGCCGGGGGCCAGGGGCCGTTCCGTAGCCCACTCGGGCCAGCGGGGGTGGCCGCCCGGCGCGGCGGCCTCCACCCTGGGAAGGGCGCGGTACCGTCCGTCGCCGTGTACGGACCGGGACCGGGCAGGAGAGCACAGGTGGGGCAGGGGCACGGGCAGGGTCGGCGGGAGACGGGCCAGGGCGCGGGCCGGAGTGCGGGCCAGGGCGCGGGCCGGAGTGCGGGCCAGGGCCAGAGTCAGGGTCCCGGGCCCAACGGGCGCACGCCCGCGCAGGTCGAGCGCGCCCGGCGGTTCCTGAAAGCCCTGCCTCCGCTGATCATCCTGGGCGGAGTCGTCTTCGACCTCGCCACCCCGCCCGCCTACACGGCCGCCCCGATGTTCTCGGCCGCGCCGCTCGTCGCGGCCCCCTTCTTCTCGATGCTGACCACGCTGCTCACCGGCATCGCCGCCGTGCTCGCAGGGGTCGGGCTGCACTTCTACAACGACACCACCACGGACGTCCCCGCCCTCACCGAGACACTCACCGTCGTCACCGTCTCCGCCCTCGCGCTCCTCATCAACCGGGTCGTGCGGCGCAGCGGCCAGCGGCTCGCCTCGGCCCGGGTGATCGCGGAGACCGCCCAGAAGGCCGTACTGCCCACGCCCGCCGAGCGGATCGGCGGGCTGCAGGTCGCGGCCCGGTACGAGGCGGCGCAGGCCGACGCGTTCATCGGCGGTGACCTGTTCGCCGTCCAGGACACGCCCTACGGGGTACGGCTCGTGGTCGGCGACGTCCGGGGCAAGGGTCTCGACGCCGTCGAGGCGGTCGCCGTCGTCATCGGCGCCTTCCGGGAGGCGGCCGAGCAGGAGTCGACGCTGGAGGGCGTCGCCCAGCGACTGGAGCGCGCGCTGACCCGGGAGGGAACGCGCCGCGACGGCCTGGACGCCGTCGAGGGGTTCACCACCGCCGTCCTCGCGGAGATCCCGCGCGGCGACGGGCTCGTACGGGTGGTCAACCGCGGCCATCCGGAGCCGCTGCTGCTGTACGCGGACGGAGGCCTGGAGCTTCTGGCGCCGAGCGAGGCCGCCCTGCCGCTCGGCATGGGCGAACTGGCCGCCTGGCCGGACCGGGCCGACGAGTCCCCCTACCCGCCGGGGGCCACGCTGCTCCTCTACACAGACGGGCTGTCCGAAGCCCGCAACGCGCGGGGGGAGTTCTACGACCCGGCCGAGCGTCTCGCCGGGCGGATCTTCCCCGGCCCCCAGGAGCTGCTGGACGCGCTCGTCGACGACGTCCGCCGGTACACGGGCGGAGGTGCGACCGACGACATGGCGCTGCTCGCGGTGAGCCGGCCGGCGGTGGGGCAGCCGGAACGGCGCCGGACGATGCCCGTGGTGCCGTGACCATCCGTAGTGGCGGAGTACCGCTGCGATAACAATTGACACACCGTCAGTTCTACGGTGTTCGGCGCGTGTTTACTGAAGGATGGTCAAATCGGTGTATAGCACCTTAATCTCTTGAACGATCAGCCGGAACGGCTTGGAATCAGGCCCTCGCGTCTATTAACGTTCGATAACGCAGCGCGGTCGTCCCAGCCGTCGCAAGAGACGGCACCGTGCGCGTGCGCCGAATCCTGAAGAGGAACCGGGGAACCACCACTTGGGGTGAATCGGGCCCTTCCGCACCCGTGCGGCAGCGCTCGTAGGAGACCTTCCTGCTCCGAACCCGTCAGCTAACCCGGTAGGCGAGAAGGAAGGAAAGGAGTACGCCTCCGTGGCGTCCAACACCCCTGCCCCCGAAGCCCCCTTCCATGCGTTCGGTGCCTCGGGTGCCGCCGGGACGGACGACGACGCGACGACGTGGGGGGAGTGGAACCCCACCGAGGATTCCCTCCGCCAGCAGTCCCGCTCCGGCGGACGTCACCGTGTCGTGAAGCAGCGCTCCAACTTCGCCCGGTCCTCCACCGTCCTCGGCGTCGGTGTCATCGCGGCTGTCGGTGCGGGCGGCATGGCCACCGCGCAGGACAAGCCGCCGGTCTCCATATCCCTTCCCGACCTCGGCCTCCCGCAAGCCTCCGATCTCCCGGGCGTCGGCGAGCTGATCTCCGACGGCGACGAGGGCACGGACCCGGACTCGGGCACGAACAACCCCCAGCCGCTCACCGCCTCCCTCGCCCTCCCGGCCGAGGCGACGGGGGTGTCGGACGGCTCGGCCACCCCCGTGTCCGCCGCCTCGTCCACCGCCGACGCCGGCGAGGCGCTGCGCGCCCGCATCCTCCAGCAGGCCGAGCAGCAGCAGGCCTCCGCCGACGCCGCCGAGAAGGCCGCCGCGGAGAAGGCGGCGGCCGAGAAGGCCGCGGCGGAAGCGGCCGCCAAGGCGACCGCGGCCGAGCAGGCGGCGGCCGAGGCCAAGAAGAAGGCCGAGGAGGAGGCGGCGGCCAAGGCCGAGGCGGAGCGCCTGGCCAAGCTCGCCGCGAGCTACGCCATGCCCACCTCCTCGTACTACATCTCCTCCACCTTCGGCCAGTCCGGCTCCATGTGGTCCTCCGGCTACCACACCGGCCTCGACTTCGCGGCGAGCAGCGGTACCCCGGTCAAGGCCGTCCACGGCGGCACCATCAAGTCGGCGGGCTGGTCCGGCGCGTACGGCTACCGCATCGTCCTGGAGCTGGAGGACGGTACGGAGATCTGGTACTGCCACCTGTCCTCGATGACGGTCGGCGTGGGCCAGTCGGTCGGCACCGGCGAGACGATCGGCCGCGTGGGCGCGACCGGCAACGTGACCGGCTCGCACCTGCACCTGGAGGTGCACACCGCGGGCGGCGAGGGCGTGGACCCGGCGGCCTGGCTGCGCGACAAGGGCCTCACCGTCTGACGGGCACCGGCCCGGTGAAGCCCTAACTGCGGTACGGGTTGTAGCCGCCGTAGTCGAGGTACTGCGGCGGCGCCCACACCTGGCCCGTCGCCCGCGCCGCGTAGGTGAGCGCGGGCGAGGCGACCGGCTTGCGCTGCCACAGGTGGTGGAGCAGCTCCTGCTCGCGGGCGGTGAAGTCGGGGCCCGCCGCGCCGCGCTGGGCCCGGTGGCGCAGAAACGCCAGGGTCGTGGCGAACGCTTCGTACTCCCCGACGGCGGTGGCGGCCGGCCGGCCGTACGTACGGGCCGCGAAGTCGCGGGCCAGCGAGCGGGCCCGCATGGAGGAGAGGGCGAGCGGTTCGGCGGGGGAGAGCCAGCCGGCCGCCGCGTACGCCGGGAGCTGCCCGGATATCGTCCGCAGCTCGCGCTGCCGGCTCCATATCGCCAGCCAGGTCAGCAGGGCGAAGGCCGGCACCATGAACATGCCGTAGACCACCAGGAAGCCCCAACCGCCGAAGACCGCCGAGCCGTTCCACAGGGCGTGCATGCCCATGGCGAGGACCAGGCCGGCCAGCGGCAGCAGGATCCGGCGGACGCGCCTGCGGCGGGCGGCGAGGGCGGCGAAGCCGAAGCCGAGGCCGGTGAGCACGGTGAAGAGCGGATGCGCGAACGGCGACATCACGATCCGTACGAAGAAGGTCCCGGCGGTCAAGGAGCCGAGGCCCGAGGAGCCGAACTCCTGGTCCTCCCCGAAGGCCCTGCCGAGATAGAGGATGTTCTCGGTGAAGGCGAAACCGGTGGCGGTGAAGCCGGCGACGACCACGCCGTCGACCGGACCGGTGAAGTCCCGTCCGCGGAAGAGGAAGAGCAGCAGCACGGCCGCCGCCTTCGCGCTCTCCTCCACGACCGGCGCCACGACGGTGGCGCCGAGCGTGTCCGCGGAGGCGGGGTCGGCGGTGGAGGCCGCTATCCAGCGGACCGCGAACGTGTTGGCGGTGAGTGCGACGAGCGCGGCGGCGAACGCGCCCCACGCGAAGGCGAAGAGCAGGTTCTTCCACGGACCCGGCTCGACCCGGTCGAGCCAGCGGAACGCGGCCATCAGCAGCGGCACCGGCAGGACGGCAAGACCGAGGCCGACGAGGAAGCCCTCGGTGCCCGTCTCCTCCCGTACCAGCGCGAGGATCACCAGGGCGCACAGCGCGAGGAGCGTGATCACGGCGACGGCCCGGACCACCTTGCTGCGCCAGAAGGCGCGCCGCGGCTTGTAGCGCCACTGCGCGCGGTCGGGCACGGCGGTGAAGACCGGCTCCTCGGTGTCCCGGGCGGGGACGGGTACGGGGTTCGACACGTAAGCGACCCTAACGAGCCGTACTGACACCCCGCGAGGGAGTTCTCTTTCCTGTGGAAAAGGCCGGGTTACTTCCTGTGGAAAAGCAGGTCGTGCACGACGTGACCCTTGTCGAGGCCCTGTCCCTCGAAGCGGGTGAGGGGCCGGAAGGCCGGTCGGGGCGCGTAGCCGCCGTCGGCCTGGGTGTTCTCGAAGTCGGGGTGGGCGGTGAGCACCTCGAGCATCTGCTCGGCGTACTCCTCCCAGTCGGTGGCGCAGTGCAGGACGGCGCCGGGCTTCATCCGGGTCGCGAGCAGGGTGAGGAACTCGGGCTGGATGAGGCGCCGCTTGTGGTGGCGCTTCTTGGGCCAGGGGTCCGGGAAGTAGACGCGGCAGCCGTCGAGTGCCTCGGGGGCGAGCATCTCGCGCAGCAGGATGATCGCGTCACCGTTGGCGACGCGGACGTTCTCGAGCCCGCCCCGGTCGGCGAGGCCGAGGAGATTGCCCTGGCCGGGGGTGTGGACGTCGACGGCGAGGATGCCGGTGCCCGGGTCGGCGGCGGCCATCTGGGCGGTCGCCTCGCCCATGCCGAAGCCGATCTCCAGGACGACGGGCAGCCCGCCGAACATCTCGTCCAGGTCGAGGACCCGCTTGCCGTCGATGTCGAGGCCCCAGTCGGGCCAACGCTTGAGCAGCGCCTCCGCCTGACTGGTGGTGACGCGGCTGCGGCGGGGCTGGAAGCTGCGGATCCGCCGCTCGTAGTGCGACCCGGCGGGATCGGGCAGGGGACCTTCCCCTTCGGCGAACCTGCTGCTGCCCCGCTGGGCGACGACGGGCTCGACGGCGGGGTGCGTGGCGGTTTCTCGAGACTCAGACACAATGACCCGATTCTACGGGGCCCGGCGGGTGCCCGCCCGGGTCACAGCCGCGCCAGGGCCCTCGACGCCACCTCCCGGCCGATCGGGAGGCTCGCCGTCGCCGCGGGGGACGGGGCGTTCAGGACGTGGACCGTGCGGGGCGCCTCGCGGATGAGGAAGTCGTCGACCAGCGTCCCGTCCCTCAGGACGGCCTGGGCGCGGACGCCCGCGGGCGCCCGGCGCAGCCCGGACTCCTCCACCACCGGCAGCAGCTTGCGCACCGCCTCGGTGAAGGCCCGCTTCGACAGCGAGCGCCGCAGCTCACCGGCTCCGTACCGCCAGTGCTCCCGGGCGATCTGCCAGGAACCGGGCCAGCTCAGCGTCCCCGCGAGCTCGCCGGGCCGGACGACCGACCAGCCGTACCCCTCGCGGGCAAGGGCCGGGACCGCGTTCGGCCCCACGTGGACGCCGCCGTCGATGCCGCGGGTCAGATGGACGCCGAGGAACGGGAACGCCGGGTCGGGGACCGGATACACCAGGCCGCGGACGAGCGAGGGGTCCGCCAGCTCGTAGTACTCGCCGCGGAAGGGGACGATCCGCATGCCCGGGTCGTCGCCGGCCAGCCGGGCCACCCGGTCGCAGTGCAGCCCCGCGCAGTTCACCATGACCCGCCCGCGCACCACCGTCCCGGCCGCCGTGCGGACCGCGACGCCCCACGACCGCCGGTCGATCGCGGTGACCTCGGAGCCGTACAGGATCCGGGCGCCGGAGGACTCGGCGAGCTGGGCCGCCACCGCTCCGTAGTCGCAGATGCCGGTGGTGCCGACGTGGATCGCGGCGAGGCCCCGCACCCTCGGTTCGTACGCGCTGATCTGCGCGGGCCCCAGCTCCCGCACCGGGATGCCGTTCTCCCGGCCGCGCTGCACCAGGGCGTGCAGCCGGGGCAGCTCCTCGCGCGCGGTGGCGACGATCAGCTTGCCCGTGACCTCGTACGGAAGGTCGTACTCCGCGCAGAACTTGATCATCTCGGCGGCGCCCGCGACGGCGAAGCGGGCCTTCAGGGAACCCGGCCGGTAATAGATGCCGCTGTGGATGACTCCGCTGTTCCGCCCCGTCTGGTGGCGGGCCGGGCCGGGCTCCTTCTCCAGGACGGTGACGCGGGTGCCGGGCGCGGCGCGGGTCAGGGCGTACGCCGTCGACAGACCGACGATCCCACCGCCGATCACGAGCACGTCACAGTCAAACACCAGCGCCACCTCCCACCCCGATAGTGCACTGGCCCACTGACAATGCCGCTAAACCTGGTGGGACACGCGTCACGCCGGTGGGACACGTCTCACGCCGGGGCCATCAGCAGCGGCCGGGCCCGCTCCCTCAGCTCCATGACCCGCGGCTCGTCGCCGTACGGCTCGAGCCGGTGCAGGAGATCCCGTACGTACTCGGTGGTGCGGGCGGACGAGATGCGCCCCGCCACCTCCACCGCGCGCGTGCCCGCCGCGCAGGCCGCGTCCAGGTTGCCCGACTCCAGCTCGGCGACCGCCGAGACGACGAGCCGCAGTCCGTGCGAGCGGACGAACTCCTCCGTCGGCCGGGACAGCGCCTGCTCGGTGAAGCGGCGCACCTGGCGCGGGGCCTTGAGGTCGCGGTAGCACTCGGCGGCGTCGGCGCAGAACCGGTCGTACGAGTAGAAGCCCAGCCAGGTCGGGTCCGGGTCGCCCTCGCGCGAGCGCTCCAGCCAGCCCTCGGCGGCCTTCAGCGCGGCCGCGGCCGCCGCACCGTCGTTGGCCTTCGCGTGGGCCCGGGCCTCGACGAGCCGGAAGAAGGACATGGTGCGGGCGGTGGCGAGCCCGCGGTTGCGTTCGAGGGCGGCCTGGGCGAGGTCCACGCCCTCGTCGGCGAAGCCGCGGTAGGTGGCCTGGAGGGACATGGAGGCGAGGACGTAACCGCCGAGCGGGACGTCGGCGGCGGCGCGGGCGAGGCGCAGCGCCTGGATGTAGTAGCGCTGGGCGGCCTCCTGCTGGCCGGTGTCGAAGGCCATCCAGCCGGCCAGCCGGGTCAGTTCGGCCGTCGCGCCGAACAGGGCCCGGCCGACCTCGTCGGAGTACGCGCCCAGCAGCAGGGGTGCGGCGTCGACGCGTAAGCACTCCGGCACCATCGAGGAACGCCAGTCCCCGCCGCCGTACTTGGAGTCCCAGCGGCGGGCGTCCTCGGCGGCCTCGCGGAGCTTGGCGACGTCGCTGTGCCCCACGCGCGCGTGGCTCCCGGTCTCCGGCCCCTCGGCGGGCTCGTCCTGGCCGGCCGCTCCGGGGACGGGTCCGGGGGCGCCGCCGGGCCGCCGCACCAGGCGCTCCACGGAGGAGTCGGCGGGGGTTATCAGCCAGCGGGACGCGGGGGTGGCGTACGCGCTCACGGCGAAGGAGCCGGCCAGCGACTGCCAGATCCCGCCACCGCCGGCGCGCCGGCCCGCCAGATCCAGCCGGTACAGCTCGGTGGCCGAGCGGACCGCCTCGCCCACGTCGCGGGGGAAGGCGAGGCCGACCTCCGGCGCCGGGTCGGCGTCGGCGAGCCCGATCTCGTGCAGCGGCACGGGACGGCCGAGCTTCTGGCCGATCGCGGCGGCGATCAGATGCGGGGCGGCGCCCTGCGGCACCATGCCCTTCGACACCCAGCGGGCCACCGACGTCTTGTCGTAGCGGAGCGTCAGCCCGCGCTGCGCCCCGAGGTCGTTGACGCGCCGGGCGAGACCGGCGTTGCTGATTCCCGCGAGGGCGAGAACCGTGCCGAGCTTTTCGTTCGGCCCGCGTTGCTCCCTGGACATGACGCCACCCCTCGACAACCCGAACGGCCGCCACGACGCCGGGCATAGGCGTGCGGCATTCGTAAACACAGCGTAGTTCGCCGCATCCCTACCGTTAAGGGGCGGAGTTCCGTATGGCGGGATTGTTGTGTGAACAGACGGATGGGCGACGGTTGGCGTAGAGGCGTCGGTCGGAGCGGTCTCCGGGGCGGCCTCGGGGTGGGGTGGCGTCGGGTGGCGCACGCCGGGCGAGTCACCCGGCGCGAAGGCCGGCCGTCGCCTGGTACACGGCTCGGCCGCCGCCCGGCGCGCGGCGCGGACCTCGGGTGCGGCCGGTGACGCGTGCTCCGCCCGTGTGGCCGTGCGCCCGGCCGTGCGCTCTCGCCCGGCCGACCGGGGGAGCGCTTCCATGGGTGCCGCGTGGGTCGGCCCGCCGGTTGTTGGCCGGTGGGCTGGGGGACACCGTCGCCCCCCTCCCCGAGGGCGGCGGACGGCTCCGGGAGGCGAAGAGCGCCTCCCGGACTGCCGATGGTCCCGGACGTCGCCGAGATTGGCCGAATGACGACGGTTGTCGTATCGGCTTCAACTGGCCAATGCCAGGGGCGCATTCGCCTTTCGCGTGTGCGACCCCGGAGCCCCGCCTGTGCGCTCTTGTCGTGGCAGCATGTTCCTCCACTGAACTACGTGGAGGCGCCGATGCGATGGCTGGTGGGCTGGAGCAGTGTCGCCGCGAGCTTCGGAAAGGCCGGCGCCAGGGGCTCGGCCGGTGCCGCGGGCGGTGCGGCGGGCGGCTTCGCGGGTGGCCACGCGAGCTCCATGACCGGCTCCATGGCCGGCGCCGTGGGCGGGCCGGCGTCCGAGGGGCGCACGGTGCAACCGGTGGGCGCGCAGCTGCTCTGGGGTGACCCCGATCCGCTCTGGGCGGTCGGCGACTGGCGCCCCGACGAGGTCCGCGTGATCGCCGTCGACGCCCACACCCGCCTCGCCGTCCTGGGGTGCTGCGCCGCGAGCGACGAGGAGCTGCGCGTCGGGCTCCTCACCGCGCGCGGCGGCGCCCTGCGCCATCTCACCGCCTGGGCCGGCAGCTACACCGCCGTCGTCCAGGTCGGCCGCCGGATCACCGTCACCGGCGATCTGGCGGGCGCCCGGCCGGTGTTCCACACCCCCTGGGCGAACGGCACGGCGTACGCCACCGCCGCCCTGCCCCTGGCGGACCTCGTCGAGGCCCAGCTCGACATCGGGCACCTGGCGGCGCTGCTCGCCTGCCCGGAGAGCCCGGAGGCGCTGCGCGACTCCACGCCGTACGAGGGTGTGAAGCGGGTGCCGCCCGGCCACGCGCTGATCCTGCGCGAGGGCTCGCGCGAGATCACCGGGTACGAAGCGGTGGCCTCGCTCGCGGTCGCCGCGGCCGAGATCGAACCGAGACGGGCGGTGGAAGGCGTACGGGACGCGCTGGTCGACGCCGTACGGGCCCGGCTCACCGCGCCCCGGCACGCGCCGGAGTCGCCGCTGCCGGACCCCGGCCCCGTCCCGGGCATGGGGCCCGCCGAGCGGCGGGCGGCCCGGGGCGGCGGCCCCGCCCCCGGCATCGGGGCGGACCTGTCCGGCGGCAGCGCCTCGGGCACGCTCGCCCTGCTGGCGGCCGGCCTCCCGGGCGTTCCCGGGACGATCCTGGGCCACGGCACGGGCGCCGGGGAGCGGCTGCTCGCCGTCACGTTCAACGACCTGGCGACGCGGGAGGGTTCGGGCCGCGAGGAGGAGCTGGAGCGGGCCCGGGCGATCGCGGCGAACCCCCGGCTGCACCATGTGGTCGTCGCGGCGGGCGAGGAGGCGCTCCCGTACGCGGAGCTCGACGGGCCGCTGACCGACGAACCGGGACCCTCCCTCGTGGTCGCCGACCGGCACCGGCGGCGCCTCGCCGGGGGCAGTGCGGACCACTTCACGGGCCTGGGGGCCCGCCAGGTCCTGGACGCGCACCCCGCGCGCCTCGCGGACCTGCTGATGGACCGGCGGCGCAGGTCGCTGGTGCGTCCCGTGGCGGCGCTCGCGAAGGCCACCGGCCCGTCGGCGGGCTCTCTCCTCGTCCCCTTGACCGTCTACCGCGCGGCGCGCCGCCTCGCCCGTACCCCGTACCGCACGGGACTGGAGGCGGCCGCGGCCGGGCTCCTCGAGGCCAACCGTCCGGCCCCCGGGGCCTTCGGCCCGCTGGAGGCGTCGCTCTCGGCCCTGACCTGGTCCCGACCGGGGCCCGCAGCCCGCTGGCTGACGGGCGAGGCGCTCGCTGAAGTATCGGTTCGCCTGAACCGGGCGGCGACCCTGCCGACCTCGGTGCAGCGGCCGGGGGAGGCACGCGCGCGTGCGGCGCTCGCCCGGGCGGCGAGCGACCACCGCGTCCTGGAACAGGCGGCGGAGATCCGCAGCCAGCGGCTGCACGCGCCCTTCCTGGACAACCAGGTCGTACGGGCCTGCCGGGCCCTCCCCGAATCGCTGCGGGTCCAGCCGGACGCCCGGGCGAACGTCCTGCGCACGGTCCTCGCGGGCGCGGGCATCCACGACCTGCCGCCGGGCTGGGGCGCCCCGAACACCGCCGTCCCGGCCTCGGCCTCCCGCGCGGGCCTGCGCGCCGCCCTCCCAGACCTCATGGCCCTCTTCGACGCCCCGCTCCTCGCCGACGCGGGCCTGATCGAGGCGCGCGTGGTCCGCAAGGCCCTGCGATCGGCCTCCGAGGGCGAACCGGTCCCCCTGGACGGCATCGCCGACCTCGTCTCCACCGAACTCTGGCTCCGCCGCCTCCTCGCCCGCCGCGGCAGCTGCTGGACCGGCAGCGAGGCCCCCCGCCAACGGGCCGTCCCGGGCCCCCTGATCCCCTCCTCACGGCGCTCGCTCCCGGCGTGAGGGCCGGCCACAAGCCGGGGACGCCCGTGCCGCTTCCCCACCCCCTTTCCTCACCCCCTCGGCTTCGAGCTCGACACCGCTGAGTTGTGACCGGGGGGAAATCTCCGGGCGGACGGTACGGGCCCCAGGGACAATGGCTCCCGTGCGGTACCTCATCCTCGGCGTCAGCCAGGTCCTCGACCCCCAGGGCAACCCCCTCCCCCTCGGCGGCGCCCGGCTGCGCGCGCTGCTCGCCGCACTCGCGCTCCGCCCCGGCCGCCCCGTCGCCGTCACCGACCTCCTCGACGACGTGTACGACGGTGAACCCCCGCACGACGGCCCCGCGGCCCTCCAGGCCCTCGTCGGCCGCCTCCGCCGCGCGATCGGGCGGGAGGCCGTCGAGTCGACGCCGGGCCCCGGTTACCGGCTCGTCGCCGACCCCGACGACGTCGACGTGTACGTCTTCGAGCGCCACGTCCGCGGCGCCGGCGCCCGCCTCGACGCCGGAGACCCGGAGACCGCCGCCACCCTCCTCCGTACCGCCCTCGGCCTCTTCCGCGGCCCCGCGCTCGCCGATCTCCCCGAGCACGCGCGCGTGGGCCCCGAATCCCGGCGACTCGCCGCCGTACGGCAGCGGATCGAGGCCGACCTGCGGCGCGGCGCCGTCGACGGGCTCGTACCGGAGCTGACCGAGCTCACCGCCGCGTACCCGTACGACGAAGGCTTCCGCGCCCACCTCATACGGGCCCTGCGGGACGAGGGCCGGCAGGCGGACGCCCTCGCCGCCTACGAGGACGCGCGCCGCGCTCTCGCCGAAGGGCTCGGCGCCGATCCGGGCGCCGAGCTGGCCGCTCTCCACCGGGAGCTGCTCCAGCCGCCCCCGGAACCGCGGGAGACGGGAAACATCCGGCCCCGCCTCACCTCCTTCGTCGGCCGCGAACCCGAACTCGCCGCCCTCCAGGTCGACCTCAGCCACTCGCGCCTCGTCACCCTCACCGGCCCCGGCGGCTCCGGAAAGACCCGCCTCGCCGAGGAGGCGGCCGCCGCCTCCACCCGCCCAGGCGCCCAGCCCGGCGCCCACACCGGCCCGCGGCCCGGCACCTCCCCAGAAGCCCGCCCCGGCCCGCGGCCCGGCACCAGTCCCGGCGCCAGCCCCGGCACCCGCCCAGGCGCCCGCCCGGACACCGCCCCCGCCTGGCTCGTCGAACTCGTCCCGCTCGACGACCCCGAAGCCGTCCCGGGCGCCGTCCTCTCCGCCCTCCGCCTCCGGGAGATCCATCTGATCACCCGCGATGGCCAGCCCCTCCAGGACGACCCCACCGCCCAGCTCGTCGAACACCTCGCCCACCGCTCCCTCCTCCTCGTCCTCGACAACTGCGAGCACGTCATCGACGCGGCCGCCGCCCTCGCCGAGACCCTCCTCACCCACTGCCCTCGCCTGCGCATCCTGGCCACCAGCCGCGAACCCCTCGGCGTCCCCGGCGAGGCGGTCCGCCCGGTCGAACCCCTGCCGCCCGACCCCGCCCACCGGCTCTTCGCCGAACGCGCCCGCGCCGTACGCCCCGGCTTCGACCTCGCCGACGACATCGCGGCCGTCGACGAGATCTGCCGCCGTCTCGACGGCCTCCCGCTCGCCATCGAGCTGGCCGCCGCCCGCCTGCGCCTGCTCACCCCACGCCAGATCGCCGACCGGCTCGACGACCGCTTCCTTCTCCTGACCTCCGGCAGTCGCACCGTCCTGCCCCGCCAGCAGACCCTCCGCGCCGTCGTCGACTGGTCCTGGGACCTCCTCGAACCCGACGAGCGGACGCTGCTGCGCCAGGTGTCCGTCTTCGCCGGCGGCTGGGACCTCGCCGCCGCCGAAGCCCTCGCGTCCGCCGCGACGGACGGTGCCGTCCCGAACACCGCCGACACCCTCGGCGCGCTGGTCGACAAGTCCCTCGTCGTCGCCTCACCCACCGACGACGGCGAGATGCGCTACCGGCTCCTGGAGACCATCCACGAGTACGCCGTGGAGCGCGCCGCCGAGACCCCCGCCCTGCTCGCCGCCGCCGAGGCCGCCCACACCGCCCACTTCACCGCCCTCGCGGAGGAGGCCGAGCCCCGACTCCGCTCCGGCGAACAGCTCCCCTGGATCCGGCGGATCGAGACCGACCTCGACAACATCCGCGCCGCCCTCCACCGCACGGTCGTCACCGCGCCGGACGAGCCCGCCGCCCACCGACTGGTCTTCGCCATGGGCTGGTTCTGGTGGCTGCGCAACTACCGCGTCGAGGGCCTGTCCTGGGTCGAGCGCACCGTCCGCATCGGCACGGACCCCGACGATCCGGACGACGCCCGCTACTGGCCCCGCATGCGGCTGCGCATGCTGCAGTTCTTCCTCGCGGCGGAGAGCCGCACGGTCGGCGACCTCCACGACGACCCCGGGACCGCCGCGCTGGTACGGCGGGTGCGGGACGCGTTCGGCGGCCACCGCGGGCCCCAGTCGGCGTACTTCCCGGGGTTCCTGTGGCCGTTCACGGCGTACCTCACCGAGAAGCCGTCCGAGGTCCGCGCGATGCTCGACGCCTCCGTGGCGAACTGCCGCGAGCACGGCGGCGAGTGGGAGATCGGCGTCAGCCTGATGTTCCGTACGCACATGGTCGTCGACATGCCCGGCGGGATGACCGGCGTCGACGAGGACCTCGCCGAGCTGCGCGTCCTGTCCCGCAGGGTCGGCGACCGCTGGATGCGGGCCCAGGTGGCGAGTGCCGCCGCCGAGGCGAACATGATGCGGGGCCGGTACGAGGAGGCGGGTGAGGCGTACGAGGAGGCCCTCGGCCTCGCCCGCGAGGTCGGCGCCCACGCCGAGGCGCCGTTCCTGATCGCCCGCCTCGCCGAACTCTCCTACCGCGCCGGAGACATGGAGGCCGCCGAGCGGGGCCTGGACGAGGCGTCGGCGGAGGCCGCGCGCCATCACGTCCACGACACGCAGACGTTCGTCTGTCTCATGCGCGCGGCGATCGCCCTGTACCGCGGCGATGTGCGGGGCGCGCGCGACCGGCTCGAGGAGGCGGGCCGGCTGGTCGTCACCGGCACTCCGCCGCCGCACTTCCAGGCGGTGATGGCGGGTTGCGAGGCCCGGGTCATGGCGCACGAGGGCGGGGGCGCGGCGGCGGTCGCGGCGGCGGCCGGCGCCCTGCGGGTCGCGTGGGAGGCGCACTGCGCCGACTTCTTCAGCGCGCACCTGGCCGACGGAGTGGCGTCCGCGCTCGCTCTGGACGGCGAACTCCCGCTCGCCGTCCGGATCGTGTCCGCCGTCGACACCTGGCGCGCCGGCACCCCGCGCGCGGTGCCGGAACGTCACGAGGTGGAGGCGCTGCTGGCCCGGGCCCGTACCGAACTGGGCGAGGAGGCCGTCACGTCCGCGTACGCCTCCGGCGCCCACCTCGGCATCGGCGAGGTGGTCGCCCTGGCGGAGTCCTACGCGACGACCGCGACGCCCGCGACGCCCGCGACGCCCGCGACGCCCGCGCCGGGGCCGGCGAGCGCGACGACCGCCCAGTCCGTGCGGGCGGTCCCGCCGCCGTCGCTCAGGCGCAGCTGATCCGCGACTGCGCCCAGTCCGCGACGGCGGCCCGTCCGAACGGCGTGTGCTCCTCCACCACCAGCCGGACCGTCCTCCGCCCGGAGAGCGGCACGTGCACGGGGATCGCCGGGTCGCCGGGCCTGACCACCTCGGAGCGCCAGAGCCGTTCGTCGTCCCCGTAGACGGAGAAGCGGACGCCGCCGACCCCGAGCGGCGCGCTGAGGTCGTCGATGCCGACGATCGCGTCGTAGGCGGCGCACCGGCGGTTGAGGTCGATGGTGAGCGAGGACGGCGCGTGCACGCTCACGCCGTGCGCGTACGGAGTGCCGCCGATCGAGAGTCCGTCGCGCGCCCACATCCAGCTGCTGTCACCGAGGCGTACCTCGGGCTTGGTGCCGTCGCCGAGGACGCCGTAGTCGAGCCGGTTGACCTGGTAGACGGCCGGAGCGGGGGGCGGCGGCTTCGGCACGGTCCTCGACGGGCTGGGCGTCGGCTTCGGCTCGGGCGCCGGCGGGGGCGGGGTCGGCTTGGGGCTCGGTTTCGGTGTGGGTTTCGGGGGCGGCGGGGTCGGCTTCGGTTCCGGGATGGGGGCGGGAGGGGCCGGGGCCGGCGGTGGTGTGGGTCTCGGTTTCGGCGGCGGTGTCGGCTCCGGCGGTACGGAGGGGGCGACGGCCGACGGCGTCGGTGCGGGCTTCGCGACCGGCTGCGGGTCGCCGGACAACGCCCACACCAGGCCGGCGGTCGCGGCGACGGCCACCGCGGCGGCGAGGCCGGCCTTGGCGGGGGCGGCGAGACCCTCGGCCGCGGCGGCGGACGAGGCACCCGCCGTGCTCGACGAACCGGCGCCCGTGGCCGCGGCGGCGCCGGCTCCGGCCGCGCCCGCGACTCCGCCGGCCACCGCGCCGGCGGCCTTGAGCGAGTAGCCCGCGGCGAACCAGCCGATGACGGCGATCGGCAGCAGCGCGGGGATGCCCGCGTTGACCTGTGCCAGCTCACCGGCGGCGAGGTGGCACTTGGCGCACTCCTCCAGGTGTTTGCGCAGTCCGCGCTCGGCCCGCATCCGCAGCCCGCCGCGCGCGTAGGCGCCGAGCCGGTCGGCGTAGCGGGCGCAGTCGCCGCCGGCCGTGAGGGACTGGCTGACATGGGCCTGGAGGTAGGCCTGCTTGAGGCCTTCGCGGGCCCGGCTGGCGAGCACCGCGGTCGCGTTGGCGGTCAGCCCGAACAGCGGGGCGACGTCGCTCGGCGACTCCTCCTCGACGGTGGTGTGCCACAGCACGGCCTGCCACCGCTCGGGCAGCGAGCGGAAAGCCTGCAGGGCCAGCGACTGCTCGGCCTCGTGCATCGCCCGGACGTCGGCGCCGAGGTCCAGGCCCGCCCCGAACGACTCGGTGCGGTCGGAGACCTCGGACATACGGGAGGCCTGGGCGGCGAACACCGCGAAGTCCTCGACCAGGTGTTCCCGCTTCTGGGTCCTCGTCCAGTTCGCGGCCACCCGCCGCACCGTGGTCAGCAGATAGGCGCGGACGGCGTGCTCGGGCCCCGCCCCGCCCCGTACCGCCTGGAGCGTGCGGGCGAACACCTCCGCGGTCAGGTCGTCCGCGGTGTGCGCGTCGCGGCAGCACGTCCTGGCGTACCGCCGCACGGCCTCGGAGTGCCGGCGGAACAGCTCCTCGTACGCGCTGTCGTCGCCGTCCCGCATCAGCTGGACGAGATCGGCGTCGGCGGGCGGCAGTTCGCGCGGCGGCGGCAGTACGGTCCCGGTCACGTCGGCGTCCGGGTCACGCTGCTGCGGCACGCTCGGGTCCGGCGGAGCGCTCCCGTCGCCGGGAGCGCCGGGAGCGCCGGGCGCGCCGGGAGCGCCGGGTGCGGCTTGTGCGCCGGAGGAGCCTTGGGGGCCGCCCTGGCTCGGTACCTGCTGGAAGGGCAGGCCCCCGGTCTCCGCGGCACCCCCGCTGCTCAGCGGCTCGTCACGACCGTCACCGCTCATCGCGCAAGCCCCCGTACGCACGCTCAGACCCGAACACCGGCCAAGAGTGCCACAGGGAGATCGCGTGCCGAACCCACGCGTCCACTTACCACTCGTCCGGGGCGACTTCCCGTATCCGGGCGTAACCGCTCGCCCGTTCGTGGCATGCTCCGGGGCCCGCCCGGACCGCCGATCCGCCGCCCTCCGCGCCCCGGAACCCGTCGCTACCGGGACCGCAGACCCTCCAGAAGGATGTCGAGGAGCCGGGTCGAGGCCGCCGCCTGCTGCGCCGCGTCCGGCAGCGCGGGCGCCGCCGTGGCGATGACGAGAAGGACGTCCGCCACGGTCACGTCCGGCCGCAGCTCACCCGCCGCACGGGCCCGGTCGACCAGCCGCCCGACGACCTCCAGGAGCTCCGCCGCCCCGGCGTCGTCCTGCTCGGCCCCCGGCACCGCGCGCGGTGCGACCACCCGCGGCTCGGCCTGGTCGGCGAAGCCCCGCTGGTGCGGCACCCGCGCCTCGTCCTCGCCGCTCCGCGACGCCGGCGTCACCGCGTCGACGAGGACGCTGTCGTCCACACCCACGCGC
Source organism: Streptomyces sp. NPDC015346 (assembly GCF_043078785.1). NCBI lineage: Bacteria > Bacillati > Actinomycetota > Actinomycetes > Kitasatosporales > Streptomycetaceae > Streptomyces > Streptomyces sp. NPDC015346. The sequence goes on from NZ_JBIBTW010000009.1 coordinate 310,980, forward strand.
AGTATCTGCGGCGGCAACAGCCGTCCCGCACCCGAGGCCACCGAGGTCCGCAGGAACCGGGAGAGCGCCGACCACGGCTCCTCCTCCTGCCCGAGGGCCGTGCGGGCCTGCTCGGTCAGCCGGGAGGTCTCCTCCTCGGCTATCCGGCGCACCAGCACGTCCTTGCTCGGGAACCGGCGGTAGACCGTGCCCACGCCGACCCGGGCGCGGCGCGCCACGTCCTCCATCGGCGCCCCGTAACCGAGCTCGCCGAAGACCTCGCGCGCGGCGCGCAGGACATGCTCCAGATTGCGCTGCGCGTCCACGCGCAGCGGTGCCGACCGGCCGATCGCCGTCGCCGCTCCCGTACGTCCGTCGACCGAGCCGTCCGCCGTCCCGACAGCCGTCTGCCAACGCGAATCCCGCATGTGCATAAGCGTTCCCCCGCTCATGATGTCTCCCCCCGGAGACTTCCCCGCCCTGACACGGGGCTCCGGTCCGGCCCGCGCTCTGGTCCACGCGCTGCCATCCGATACCCCGACGAGGTACGAACATAGTTGAGTCGGGGTCAATTCAGAAGGGGGAGTTCCGTCCGGTGCGCCCCCCGATCGGAGCAAGGACCGGAACTCTCCCGATTCTGACCCCCCACCACGTCCCCCACGCTGGCTCTGACCTGGGCACTTCCCGCCGCGCCCCCCTCGCGCGCCACCCCACGCCCCCGCGCTCCGCCGGTCACACAATTTGCCGGGCCTGTGGACAAACCCCGGACGGCGTTGCGTCATGGGACAGTGACCGAACCTGTGCGCGTTCTCGTTGTCGGCGGTGGCTACGTCGGGATGTACACCGCGCTGCGCCTGCAGCGGCAGCTCAAGGCCGAGCTCAGAAGCGGTGCCGCCGAGATCGTGGTGGTCACGCCCGAGCCGTACATGACGTACCAGCCCTTCCTCCCCGAGGCCGCGGCCGGATCCATCTCGCCCCGCCATGTCGTCGTGCCGCTCCGGCGCGTCCTCGGCAGGTGCCGGATCGTCATCGGCGAGGTCCACGCCGTCGACCACGCGAAGCGCACGGCCACCCTCTCCACCCTCGCCACCGAGGAGGAGGGCACCGGGAACATCCAGCTCACCTACGACGAACTCGTCATCGCACCCGGCTCGATCTCCCGCGCCCTGCCCATCCCCGGCCTCGCCGACTACGGCATCGGCTTCAAGACCGTCGAAGAGGCCATCGGACTGCGCAACCACGTCATCGAGCAGATGGACATCGCCTCCTCCACCCGCGACCCGGCCCTGCGCGACGCCGCCCTCACCTTCGTCTTCGTCGGCGGCGGCTACGCCGGCGTAGAGGCGCTCGCCGAGCTGGAGGACATGGCCCGCTACACCGCGCGGTATTACCACAACATCAAGCCCCAGGACCTGAAATGGGTCCTCGTCGAGGCGACCGACCGGATCCTGCCCGAAGTCGGCGAGGAGATGGGCCGGTACGCCATCCGCGAGCTGCGCGCCCGCAACATCGACGTACGGCTCGACACCCGGCTCGAATCCTGCGAGGACCGCGTGGCCGTCCTCAGCGACGGCACCCGCCTGCCCACCCGCACCGTCGTGTGGACGGCCGGCGTCAAGCCCGCGCCCCTCCTCGCCGCCACCGACCTGCCGCTCAACGAACGCGGCCGCCTCAAGTGCACGGCGAAACTCACCGTCGAGGGCGTCGAACACGCCTGGGCGGCCGGAGACGCGGCCGCCGTCCCCGACATCACGGCCGGAGAACCCGGCCGCGAATGCGCCCCCAACGCCCAGCACGCCGTACGCCAGACCAAGGTCCTGGCCGAGAACATCACCGCCTCCCTGCGCGGACAGCCGCTCAAGGAATACGCCCACGCATACGCCGGCTCGGTCGCCTCCCTCGGCCTCCACAAGGGCGTGGCACATGTCTACGGCCGTAAGCTCAAGGGCTACCCGGCCTGGTTCATGCACCGCGCCTACCACCTCAGCCGCGTCCCGACCTTCAACCGGAAGGCCCGCGTCCTGGCGGAGTGGACCCTCTCCGGCCTCTTCAAACGCGAGATCGTCTCGCTCGGATCGCTGGAACACCCACGCGCCGAGTTCGAACTCGCCGCCGCACCCCCGCCGCCCAAGAACGGCCCGACGTCCGCCTGACACCGATGTCAGTGCGGTCCGTCACACTGGACGTGTGACCATAGGTGGGCTCACACCTGCACAGAGTGACTCAGCACGGCCGACGACACCACGAGGCATACAGATCCGTGAACTTCACCCGTTGGAGCGCCCGGCTCCCCGGCACACAGCGCCGTACGGCGGCGCGGGGGACCGAAGGCTCCGTGCCCGCGGCCCGCGGGGAGTACGAGCAGCAGTTGGAGCCCCCGTCCGAGGAGATCCCCACCCTGGAGGACTTCTCCGTACGGGAGATCATCGGCCGTCTCCCCGGCCTGGTCGCGCTCGCCCACGGCCCCGACCACCGCATCGCGTACGTCAACGACGCGTACGCCGCCGCCTTCGGCCCCCGCCCCGCCGGGGCGACCGTCGCCGACGCCTGCCCCGAGGCGCACGAACTGGGCCTGCTGCCCCTCATGGACCAGGTCCTGCGCAGCGGCAAGCCCCGCACGGTCAAGTCCCGCAAGACCCAGGACGGCGGCTCGTACACCGTCACCTGCCTCCCCGTCGACTCCCCGCGCTTCGACGGCGGCGGCGTCCTCGTGCACGCCGCCGACGTCACCGACCACGCCGAGGCCGCCGAGCGGCTCCGGGCCAGCGAGCGCCGGCACCGCGAGACCGCCGTCACCCTCCAGCGCTCCCTGCTCCCGCAGGAGCTGGAGCAGCCCGACGACCTGCGGATCGCCGCCACGTACCAGCCCGGCGGCACCGACGCGGCCGTCGGCGGCGACTGGTACGACGTCATCACCCTCGGCGCGGGACGGACGGCACTCGTCATCGGCGACGTGATGGGGCGCGGCGTGCGCGCCGCCGCCGTCATGGGCCAGCTCCGCACCGCCGTCCGCGCCTACGCCCGCCTCGACCTGCCCCCGCACGAAGTGCTGCAGCTCCTCGACGGCCTCGCCGCCGAGATCGACGCCAGCCAGATCGCCACCTGCGTCTACGCGGTCCATGATCCGAACGAAGGCAGGCTCGTCTACGCGTCGGCCGGCCACCTCCCGATCCTCGTCAGAGACGAGGACGGCTCGGTGCGCCGCGCCGAGGACCCAACAGGCCCCCCGCTCGGCACCGGCGGCTGGCTCCACACCTCCGGCACGATCGCCCTGCCCCCCGGCTCCACCGCCGTCCTCTACACCGACGGCCTGGTCGAACGCCGGCGCGAGGACATCGACGAGGGCGTCGCCGCCCTGGAGCGCGCCCTGTCCGGCGCGCTCGGCACCCCGCAGGTCGTCTGCGACCGGCTGCTGCGCTCGCTCGGCGTGACCGCCGAGCACGACGACGACGTGGCGGTCCTGGTCGTCCAGCACCCCGCCCGTACGGGAGCCAACGCCGAGCTCTTCCACAACGCCGCCCTGGAACTCCTCGGCGGCGTGGAGGCCGCGCCACGCGCGCGTGCCTTCGCGTCCGGGGTGCTGGCCAGCTGGCGGTTCCCGGTCGAACTGCGGGACCTGGGCGTGCTCGCCACCAGCGAGCTGGTGGCCAACTCCCTCAAGCACGGCACCCCGCCGATGCGGCTGCGCCTGCGCCGCACCGACCGTCGCCTGATCATCGAGGTCACGGACGGGGACGACCATCTGCCGCGCCGCCGCAGGGCGGAGACGGAGGACGAGGCGGGCCGCGGGATCTCGATCATCGCGACGATCGCCTCGTCCTGGGGCAGCCGCCGGACGCCGGGAGGCGGCAAGGCGGTCTGGTGCGAGTTCGCCCTGCCGGACCAGCCCTCCCGGACCAGCCCCGCCGGCTAGGCGGCGGCCGTCTGCTTCTCCGGCACGTGCTGCGCCACCACCCGTGAGGTCGCGGCCAGGGACGGCTGGTCCTGCGCCGGCGTGAGCTGCTTGCCGAGCCGCAGGGCCAGGAAGGTGATCCCGAGCGAGAAGAGCACGAAGGTCACGATGTACGGCCCGTGCAGCGCGGCCCCCATGGGCCCGCCCACGGCCGGACCGACGGCCAGCGCGAGCTGCTTGACCAGCGCGAACGCCGAGTTGTACTGCCCGACCATCGCCTCCGGCGCCAGATCGGCCACCAGCGGCGCCACGGTCGGCGACAGCATCGCCTCACCGAGCCCGAAGAGGGCGTACGTGGAGATGAAGGCCGCGGTCGCCATGGTCTGGCTGCCGTGCCCGAGCCCCGCGTACCCGGCGATCACCCACGCCACGGTCCAGATCAGACCGACGGCCGCGATCACCCGGGTGCGCCGGCGGCGCTCGACGAACCTCAGCACCACGAACTGGGCGAAGACGATGACGGCCGTGTTGGCGGCCAGCGCGATGCCCAGCGTCGACGGCTCGATCCCGGCGGCCTCGGTGCCGTACGCCGCGAGACCCGACTCGAACTGCCCGTAGCAGGCGAAGAAGAGCACGAAGCCGAGGACGCAGAGCTGCACCATCGCCTTGTGGCGGAGCAGCGCCCGGACCCCGCCGCCCTTCGACGCGGCGGGCCGAGCCCCCTGGAGGGCGGGGGAATCCGGCATCCGCACGGTGAGCACGATCCCGCCGAGCACCAGGAACATCACCGACTCGATCGAGAAGAGAAGGAGGAAGCTGCCGGGCCGGCTCTCGTCGACCAGCTGCCCGCCGATCAGGCCACCGATACCGAGCCCGAGGTTCTGCAGAAAGAACTGCATCGCGAAGGAACGGGTCCGGCCGGCCGGTTCCGAGCACCACACGATCATCGTCGCGAGCGCCGGCTGCATGACGGCCGTCCCGGCACCCAGGAGCGCGGCGGAGCCCACGACGGCGGCCACGCTGCCCGAGAGCCCCATGCCGAGCGCGCCGAGAGCGGCGAGTACGGCGGCCACGAGGAGAACGGGAACGGGCCCGCGCCGGTCGATGGCGCGCCCGCTGAACGGCAGGACGACGAGTGCGGCCATGGCGAAGACGGCCAGCACACCGCCGGCCGTGGTCGCGCCCAGATCCCGAACCTGGGCGACGTACACATAGAGGTACGGAACGGTGAAGCCGAGTCCGAACGCGCTCAGCGCGCTGCCTGCCTGGATCCGGCGCATCGCTGCACCCATCGCCTTGGTCACACTCACCCACTTCAAGAGAGGGCTTCAGGCTTGTAGGCCTGAGCCCTGAAGACTTCAACACTAAAGTTCGATGCTTAACGATACACATGGAAGGACTTCAACGCCAACGGCTCCCGTGGGATACTCCCCGCATGTCCGACACCCCCGAGCAGTCCGGCGCACGCTCCCCGCAGGAGCCGAGCCTCGACGAGCAGATCGCGGCCTATCAGCGCGAGTTCCGTGACCTCGACCCCCAGGTCGAGAAGGTCGTCTCCGCCCTCGGCCGGCTGAACCGCCGGATGAACGTGGCCTACGGCCGCCAGGTCGCCGACCTCGGCATCAGCAACGCCGAGTGGGAGGTCCTCAAAACCCTCGTCCTCTCCGGCGCCCCCTACCGCCTGGGCCCCGGCGAACTGGCCAAGCGCCTCGGCCTCACCCCGGCCGCGATGACCCACCGCATCGACCGCATGGCGGGCGAGGGCCTCGTCACCCGCGACCGCGACGAGAACAACCGCGTCCGGGTGATCGTGGAGCTCACGGACGAGGGCCGCTCGAAGTGGCTCGAGGCGATGCGGATGGCGACGGACTTCGAGGAGGAGCTCCTCCAGGACCTGTCGAGCGAGGAGCGCGGCCTCCTCGGCGAGATGCTGATCCGCCTGCTCCGCCGGGTCGAGCACACCCAGCCGGACGCCGGCGGCCGCCTGACGGACCTCGACTGACGGACCTCGACTCGCGGCCGAGGGGGCGGGGTTGACACACCCCCGAGTGATCCGTAGTGTTCTCCGAGTTGTCACGGGGCCGGAACGGTTCTGCGACAGCCACTCCCGCCGCTGATGCGGCAACTCATCTCAGCACGACCTCCCGACCGGGACGAATTTCGGCATGCCGAAATTCATTTCGAAAGACTCGATTATGAGTCGCCGGGAGAACCCGCTAGAGTTTGAGCGTCGGAACGGCCCAACAGCCGCAAAGACAACTCCCGCTGACTGGGAATCGGGCCCGAAAGGATCTGATAGAGTCGGACCCGCCGGAAAGGGAAACGCGAAAGCGAAGAACAGACCGGCAGCCCGCTCCAGCGGGTGGCGGAAACGGAAAACGGATCTGCTAGGCTGGAAACACGAAAGACCGAAGGGAAAAGCCCGGAGGAAAGCCCGAGAGGGTGAGTACGAAGGAAGCGTCCGTTCCTTGAGAACTCAACAGCGT
>NZ_JBIBTW010000010.1:0-231269 GCF_043078785.1 Streptomyces sp. NPDC015346
GCCAACGGCATCATGCACGTGACCGCGAAGGACCTGGGCACGGGCAAGGAGCAGAAGATGACCGTCACCGGCGGCTCCTCGCTGCCGAAGGACGAGGTCGACCGGATGCGCCAGGAGGCCGAGCAGTACGCCGACGAGGACCACCGTCGTCGCGAGGCCGCCGAGTCCCGCAACCAGGGCGAGCAGCTCGTCTACCAGACGGAGAAGTTCCTCAAGGACAACGAGGACAAGGTCCCGGGCGAGGTCAAGACCGAGGTCGAGACCGCCGTCGCCGAGCTGAAGGAGAAGCTCAAGGGCGACGACACCGCGGAGATCCGCACCGCCACGGAGAAGGTCGCGGCCGTCTCCCAGAAGCTCGGCCAGGCGATGTACGCCGACGCCCAGGCGGCCCAGGCCGCCGGTGGCGAGGCGCCGGGCGCCGGTGCCAAGGCCGACGACGACGTCGTGGACGCCGAGATCGTCGACGACGAGAAGCCGAACGACGCGAAGGGTGGCGCTGCCTGATGACGGAGGAGACCCCGGGCTTCGAGGAGAAGCCCGACGTCCCCTCCGGCGCCGAATCTGACGACGCCGCCGAAGCCGCCGAGACCCCCTCCACGGAGGAGGTCCCGGCGGCCCCGGCCGGGGACGTAAGCCAGACGGCCGGCCTGACGGCCCAGCTGGACCAGCTCCGCAGCGCGCTCTCCGAGCGCACGGCGGACCTCCAGCGGCTCCAGGCCGAGTACCAGAACTACCGCCGCCGCGTGGAGCGGGACCGGGTCACGGTCAAGGAGATCGCCGTCGCGACCCTCCTGACCGAGCTCCTGCCCGTGCTCGACGACGTCGGCAGGGCCCGGGACCACGGCGAGCTCGTGGGCGGGTTCAAGTCGGTGGCCGAATCGCTGGAGACCGTCGTCGCCAAGATGGGACTGCAGCAGTTCGGCAAGGAGGGCGAGCCCTTCGACCCGACGATCCACGAGGCCCTGATGCACTCGTACGCGCCGGACGTCACCGAGACGACCTGCGTGGCGATTCTGCAGCCGGGGTATCGGATCGGCGAGCGGACCATCCGGCCCGCGCGCGTGGCCGTGGCCGAGCCCCAGCCCGGGGCCGCGCCGGCCGCGAAGGAAGAGAAGTCGGCCGACGAGGAGAGCGGTGCCCCCGAGGAAGGTGCGTGACCTGGTCCCTGTGGGGCCGGGCCACGTGCCCTGCGGGGTGACGCGATGATCGTCCGGGAGGAGGGACGTCGATGAGCACGAAGGACTTCGTCGAGAAGGACTACTACAAGGTTCTCGGCGTCCCCAAGGACGCCACCGAGGCCGAGATCAAGAAGGCGTACCGGAAGCTCGCCCGCGAGAACCACCCGGACGCCAACAAGGGCGACGCGAGCGCCGAGGCGCGGTTCAAGGAGATCTCCGAGGCGAACGACATCCTCGGCGACCCCAAGAAGCGCAAGGAGTACGACGACGCTCGCGCGCTCTTCGGCAACGGCGGCTTCCGGGCAGGGCCGGGCGGTCCGGGCGGCACGTTCAACTTCGACCTGGGCGACCTCTTCGGCGGCGCCCAGGGACCCGGCGGGGCGGGCGGCTTCGGCGGCGGCCTCGGCGACGTGTTCGGCGGGCTGTTCAACCGGGGCGCGGGCGGCGGTCCCGGCACGCGGACGCAGCCGCGCCGCGGCCAGGACATCGAGTCCGAGGTGACGCTCAGCTTCACCGAGGCCATCGAGGGCGCCACCGTCCCGCTGCGGATGTCCTCCCAGGCGCCCTGCAAGGCCTGTTCGGGCACCGGCGACAAGAACGGCACGCCCCGGGTGTGTCCGACCTGTGTCGGCACCGGCCAGGTCTCGCGCGGCGGCAGCGGTTCGTTCTCGCTGACCGACCCGTGCGTGGAGTGCAAGGGCCGCGGCCTGATCGCCGAGACACCGTGCGAGGTCTGCAAGGGCAGCGGGCGGGCCAAGTCCTCCCGCACCATGCAGGTCCGCATCCCGGCGGGCGTCTCCGACGGCCAGCGGATCCGGCTGCGCGGCAAGGGCGCTCCCGGCGAGCGCGGCGGCCCGGCGGGCGATCTGTACGTGGTCGTCCATGTCGACACCCACCCGGTCTTCGGCCGCAGGGACGACAATCTGACCGTCACCGTGCCCGTCACCTTCGCCGAGGCGGCGCTCGGCGGCGAGGTCAAGGTGCCGACCCTGGGCGGCCCGCCGGTGACGCTGAAGCTTCCCGCCGGGACCCCGAACGGCCGGACGATGCGCGCCCGCGGCAAGGGCGCCGTCCGCAAGGACGGCACGCGCGGCGACCTGCTGGTGACGGTCGAGGTCGCGGTGCCCACGGAGCTGGACGACAAGGCCCGCGAGGCGCTCGAGACCTACCGCGAGGCGACGGCGGGCGAGGACCCCAGGGCAGAGCTGTTCCAGGCCGCGAAGGGAGCTTGACGCGATGGACCGACCAGGACGTAGCCGTAACCCCTACGAGCTGACCGACGAGAGCCCGGTGTACGTCATCTCGGTGGCGGCCCAGCTCTCCGGCCTGCACCCGCAGACCCTCCGGCAGTACGACCGTCTCGGCCTGGTCTCTCCCGACCGCACGGCCGGGCGGGGCCGGCGCTACTCGGCCCGCGATATCGAACTGCTGCGCACCGTCCAGCAGTTGTCGCAGGACGAGGGCATCAACCTGGCCGGCATCAAGCGCATCATCGAGCTGGAGAACCAGGTCGCGGCGCTGCAGGCCAGGGTCGCGGAGCTGTCGGCGGCGCTGGACGGCGCGGCGATGGCGATGCAGCAGCGGGAGGCGCAGGTGCACGCCTCGTACCGGCGCGACCTGGTGCCGTACCAGGATGTGCAGCAGACGAGCGCGCTGGTGGTCTGGCGGCCCAAGCGCCCCGAGTGACCGAAGCCCGCATGACCTGAAGAGTGTGAAGGCCCCCTCCGCGGAGGGGGCCTTCACGTCGTCATGGGGCCCCTCAGCCGTCCTGGTCCAGGATCCCGGACTGGGCGATCAGATAGCCGAGCTGGGCCCGGCTGCCGCTGCCCAGCGCGGCGGCGAGCTTGGCTATGTGGGCGCGGCAGGTGCGGACGTTCATGCCGAGGCGGCGGGCGATGGCCTCGTCGACGTGGCCCTCGACGAGGAGTTTGGCGATCGAGCGCTGCACCCCGCCGATCCCGTCCACGGACGGGCTGTACGGGATCTCCTCCTCCCACGGCACGCCGTGGAGCCAGAACTGGTCGAAGACGCCGACGAGGTACTGGACGAGTCCTTCGTGGCGCAGTTCGAGCGCGACCCGCCGGTCCCGGCGCGCCGGGACGAAGGCGATCTTGCGGTCGACGATGATGAGCCGGTCGATGATCTCCTCGAGCGTGCGCACCTCGAGTCCGTACGGGGCGATCCGCTCGACGTACCCCATGGTCGCGGAGTGGTGCCGGGCGGTGTGCTGGTAGAGGGTGCGCATCCGGATGCCCCGGTCGAGCAGCGGCTCCACGCGGCGCAGCCCGGCCTGCACGACCTCGGGCTTGCGGCCGCTGCCCGGCTGGATGGTGAGCAGCTCCTCGGTGCACTCGTTGATGACGCGGTCGAGGGTGGCGTTGATGAGGCTGAGGCCTTCGAGGACGGTGATCGCCTGGGTCGCGGAGGGGTCCGGGGCGTTGATCGTCATGAATGGCTCGAACGTGTCCGCCAGGGAGATGGCGAGCTGCCGGCGTTGCTGGATCTCCCTCTCGATGGGGTGTATGAGCTTGTTCAGCGCGATGGACGGCGGTATCGGCCGCAGCCACTGCGAGTCGTCCGGATCCGGGTGCAGCAGGGCCAGTTCGATCAGGCACGGGACGGAATCCACCTCCGCGCGGGAGATCCGGCCGGCCCGCAGCGCGGTCGCGTAGAGACGCCTTCCGGCGTCGCACAGCTCGCCCGGACCGTGCCCGGCGTCCGTATCGCCCTGGTTCGGCTCCATTTGCACCCCCCTCAGGGTCCTGAATTACAGGAACATGATGCCTGGCACCGCTGGTGGAAGGGTTCGGAGTGAGCCATCGTCTTATTCGCGGGGGAGGAGGTAATGATCAAAAGAGGTGGAGATCGGCCATGACCAGGATGGTTCGTGCACTTGGCGCCATAGCTTTCGCTGCAGCGGCTGCTCTTGGCGCTCTCGCCGCCAACGGCGAGCCGACGTGGGACACGCCGCCGGCGAACAACGTTGTCGCGGCTCCGGGCGAGCCGACGTGGGACTTCGTGAAGACGGTCGCGGGTGAGCCCACGTGGGACCTCGCTCCGACGGCCGAGGGAGAGCCCACATGGGACTCCGGCACGACCGGCGAGCGTGAGCCGACATGGGACTCTGCCCCGGCGGGCGCGGACGCATGACCGTGCCGCCGGACGACCGGGTCTTCCGGCGAGAGATGGCCTCGGCCTATCGATCCGGGTGGCATTTCATCGATCTCGTCACGGCCATTCCCCACCGTGGCGATTCGTTGATGGTCACCCTCTTCGGAGAACCGATCGTCGTCGCTCGTGAGCAGGACGAGGACGTTCGCGCCTACCGGTGCCTGAGGCGGCCTCGAGGAGCCCCGCAGCCCGTTCGCTGTGCCATCCGGTACGGCATGATTTTCGTCAACCTCGACCAGCGGGACCACCAGCTGGTCGAGCCCGAGACCACCACCGCCACCCCCCGCAGTGCCTGAGCGGTTCCCCCGTCGTTGTAGATCGCTCAGGTGCTTCCCCCACACAGCGGCGCCATCGCGGACCTGAAACGCGATGGCGCCGCTGTGCTGTCCGCGTGCCGTCGGGCGGGACTCGGGCTACGCCCGGCCCATCGCCCGCGTGAGCGTGATCTCGATGACCACCCGGTCCGGGTTCGGCGACGGCGTGCGGCCGTAGCGGGCCGCGTAACGCTCCACCGCGTCCGCGACGACCTCCGCCTCCGTACGGATGCGCGCCACGCCCTCCAGGGTCGCCCAGCGGCCCTTGTCGACCTGACAGACCGCCACCCGCGCCCCCTCCGGCCCCGCCGCGAGCACGTTGGCGACCTTGTGGCTGTGCTTGTTGGTGATGACCCGCGCCAGGCCGTTCTCGGGGTCGTACGTCACCCCCACCGCCACCACGTGCGGCGTACCGTCCGGGCGCGGGGTCGTCAGGGTGCTCATGTGGTACTCGCGCCAGAAGCTGAGATACGCGTCGTCCGGGTTCCTCGGGTCAGTCGCCATGCCGCGAGCCTATCCTTGAGTGGAATGGACTCAACTTTGTGTACGCTGGATGAGTCATACGTTGAGTCATGCGCTGAGTCGTACGCGAGGACAGGACGCGCCGACAGGAGGAGACACCGCACGTGGACGCCGAACTGACCAACAAGAGCCGGGACGCCCTCAACGCGGCCACCAGCCGCGCCGTGTCCGACGGGCATCCCGACCTCACCCCCGCGCATCTGCTTCTCGCGCTGCTCGCGGGGCAGGAGAACGAGAACATCGTCGACCTGCTCGCCGCCGTCGAGGCCGACCAGGTCGCTGTACGGTCCGGAGCGGAGCGGCTGCTCGCCGCCCAGCCCAGCGTGACCGGTTCCACGGTCGCGCCGCCGCAGCCCAACCGTGAGCTGCTCGCCGTCGTCGCCGACGCCGCCGAGCGTGCCAAGGAGCTCGGGGACGACTATCTGTCCACCGAGCACCTGCTCATCGGGATCGCGGCGAAGGGCGGAGCGGCGGGCGAGGTGCTGGCCCAGCAGGGGGCGAGCGCCGCGAAGCTGCTCGACGCGTTCGAGAAGGCAAGGGGAGGGCGCCGGGTGACCACACCCGACCCGGAGGGTCAGTACAAGGCGCTGGAGAAGTTCGGTACGGACTTCACGGCGGCCGCGCGCGAGGGAAAACTGGACCCCGTCATCGGGCGCGACCAGGAGATCCGGCGCGTCGTCCAGGTGCTGTCCCGCCGCACCAAGAACAACCCGGTCCTCATCGGTGAGCCCGGCGTCGGCAAGACCGCCGTCGTCGAGGGCCTCGCCCAGCGGATCGTGAAGGGCGACGTGCCCGAGTCGCTGAAGAACAAGCGCCTCGTCGCGCTCGACCTCGGCGCGATGGTCGCCGGCGCGAAGTACCGCGGCGAGTTCGAGGAGCGCCTGAAGACGGTCCTGTCCGAGATCAAGGCGAGCGACGGACAGATCATCACCTTCATCGACGAGCTGCACACCGTCGTCGGCGCGGGCGCCGGCGGCGACTCCGCCATGGACGCCGGCAACATGCTCAAGCCCATGCTGGCCCGCGGCGAGCTGCGCATGGTCGGCGCGACCACGCTCGACGAGTACCGCGAGCGGATCGAGAAGGACCCCGCCCTGGAGCGCCGCTTCCAGCAGGTCCTCGTCGCCGAGCCGTCGGTCGAGGACACCATCGCGATCCTGCGCGGACTCAAGGGCCGGTACGAGGCCCACCACAAGGTCCAGATCGCCGACTCCGCGCTGGTGGCCGCGGCCACCCTCTCCGACCGGTACATCACCTCCCGCTTCCTCCCCGACAAGGCCATCGACCTCGTCGACGAGGCCGCCTCCCGGCTCCGCATGGAGATCGACTCCTCGCCGCTCGAGATCGACGAGCTGCAGCGGGCCGTCGACCGGCTGCGCATGGAGGAGCTCGCGCTGAAGAACGAGACCGACGCGGCGAGCAGGCAGCGGCTGGAGAAGCTGCGGCGCGACCTCGCCGACCGCGAGGAGGAGCTGCGCGGCCTGACCGCCCGCTGGGAGAAGGAGAAGCAGTCCCTCAACCGCGTCGGCGAGCTCAAGGAGCGCCTCGACGAGCTGCGCGGCCTGGCCGAGCGAGCACAACGTGACGGTGACTTCGACACCGCCTCCAAGCTGCTCTACGGCGAGATCCCGGCCCTGGAGCGGGAGCTGGCCGAGGCCTCCGAGGCCGAGCAGGAGGTCGCCCGGGACACCATGGTCAAGGACGAGGTCGGCCCCGACGACATCGCCGACGTGGTGGGCGCCTGGACCGGGATCCCGGCCGGCCGCCTCCTGGAGGGCGAGACGCGGAAGCTGCTGCGCATGGAGGAGGAGCTGGGCCGGCGCCTGGTCGGCCAGAGCGAGGCCGTCCAGGCCGTCTCCGACGCCGTGCGCAGGACCCGGGCCGGTATCGCCGACCCCGACCGCCCCACCGGCTCCTTCCTCTTCCTCGGCCCCACCGGTGTCGGCAAGACGGAGCTGGCGAAGGCGCTCGCGGACTTCCTCTTCGACGACGAGCGGGCCATGGTCCGCATCGACATGTCGGAGTACGGCGAGAAGCACTCCGTCGCCCGGCTGGTCGGCGCCCCGCCCGGCTACGTCGGGTACGAGGAGGGCGGCCAGCTCACGGAGGCGGTCCGCCGCCGCCCGTACAGCGTGGTCCTGCTCGACGAGGTGGAGAAGGCCCACCCGGAGGTCTTCGACATCCTGCTCCAGGTCCTCGACGACGGCCGGCTGACCGACGGCCAGGGCCGGACGGTGGACTTCCGCAACACCATCCTGATCCTGACGTCCAACCTGGGCAGCCAGTACCTCGTCGACCCGGCGACCTCGGCGGAGCAGAAGAAGCAGCAGGTCATGGACGTCGTACGGGCCTCCTTCAAGCCGGAGTTCCTCAACCGGCTCGACGACCTGGTGGTGTTCTCGGCGCTCGGCAAGGAGCAGCTGGGCCGGATCGCACGGCTCCAGATCGACCGGCTCGCGGCGCGCCTGGCCGAACGCCGGCTCACGCTCGACGTCACCCCGGCCGCGCTCGACTGGCTGGCCGAGGAGGGCAACGACCCGGCCTACGGCGCCCGCCCGCTGCGCCGCCTGATCCAGACGGCGATCGGCGACCGGCTCGCGAAGGAGATCCTCGCGGGCGAGGTGACCGACGGCGACACGGTCCGGGTGGACCGCTCCGAGGACGGCCTGATCGTGGGCCCGTCGCGGTAGGACCGTCCGGCGCCGGGCGTCAGACGTCGAAGGCACTCAGGCGTACGAGGGCGGACTCGCCCTCGTACGCCACCTTCACGTGGACCACGACCGGGCCGTTCAGCTCGACCTCGGCGCCGTACTGCATGTCCACGCACAGGTCGTGGTCGCAGAACTGCGGCTCGTCCGGTTCCGCGCCGGGGTAGGTCCCGGCGACCCACCCCGCCGCCTCACGGCGGGGCATCCGGAACTCGGCCGTGACGTACGTGTCCAGCCAGCTCGTCGTGGTGCACCGGGGCCCCTGCGCGCTCTTCGGCATGGTCGCCTGGGCCCACGTCATCACCTCCGTGCAGTCGGCGGGCTCCGGATCGCCCGCCTGGCCGAACGCGATCGCGCCCCACACGAGCAGGGCGAGCGGGCCGCCACAGACGACCGTCATCAGCGCCGACACCCAGATCCAGGTGCGCGGGCGCGGCTTCACCGGCTTCGGTTTCTCCCCCATGGGCACCAGATCCTGTCAGCCCGCAGCGGATCGCGGGAGGCGGGGCTTGCCATGGACCGCCCGGCATGGGAGAGGATGGCGGCAACCGTACGAAGGGATATTCACGGTGAGCATCGACCCGTCCTCGATTCCGAATTTCGGGGGCCAGCCCCAGCCTCAGGCCGCAGGACCGGCGGGCCCCGTCGTCCCCGACCAGGACCTGGTCAAGCAGCTCCTGGACCAGATGGAGCTGAAGTACGTCGTCGACGACGAGGGTGACCTCGCGGCGCCGTGGGAGGAATTCCGCACGTACTTCATGTTCCGCGGCGACGAGGACCAGCGGGTCTTCTCGGTGCGGACGTTCTACGACCGCCCGCACTCCGCCGACGACCGCGTCAAGATCCTCGACGCGATCGACGACTGGAACCGCCGCACCCTGTGGCCCAAGGTCTACACGCACCTGCACGAGGAGGAGGACGGCTCCGCCACCCTCCGCCTCATCGGCGAGGCGCAGATGCTGATCGGCACCGGCGTCGCCCTGGAGCACTTCGTGTCCTCCACGGTCAGCTGGGTCCGCGCCTCCATCGAGTTCGACAAGTGGCTCGTCGAGCAGTTCGGCCTCCAGTCCCCCGAGGACAAGGAGTCCGGCGAGGCCGGCGCGTAAGACGGACTTCTCCGTCACAGGGCCATGTTCGCGAGCGTCAGCGCGTACGTCCCGTAGCTGAACGAGAGCCCGGCCAGGGCGGCGATCACCACGATCGCCGCCCTCGGCCGGGCTTTCGTCAGTGCCAGGGCGAGGGGCACAAGGAGCGGGAACGCCGGCAGCAGGAAGCGCGGCTTGGACTCGAAGAAGCCGGAGCCGCAGACCGTGATGACCACGAGCACGCCCGTGTAGACCAGGACCGGCAGCGGGGGCCGCTCCACGACCGCGAGCAGCGCGAACAGCAGGACACCGGCCGCCGCGATCACCAGCGCCATCACGAAGCCGAACTGCGTCGGCCCCCTCAGCATCTCCCGTACGAAGAGCAGTGCGCCGACCCCGAAGTCGAAGCGCGAGGTCCAGCCCTCCTGGACGGCGAAGTAGCCGCCGACCAGATCGCCGCGCCGGGCGCCGACCCACAGCAGGTACGAGAGCCAGCCGACCGGCGCGAGCGCCGCCCCCGCCCATACCCGCCAGGGCGCGCCTCTGCGGGACCACAGCTCGTACGCGGCCGCCGCGAGGACGGCCGCGGCGATGGCGATGCCGTTGGGCCGCGAGAGCCCGGCCAGGGTGGCCAGCGTGCCCGCCCACAGCCACCGGCCGGTGAGGAGCGCGTACAGCGACCAGGCGGCGAAGGCGGTCATCAGCGGCTCGGTGTACGCCATGGTCAGCACGATCGAGTGCGGCAGCAGCCCCCAGAGCAGCACGAGGAGGACCGCGGCGGGCCGCCCGTACAACTGCTCCCCGACCAGGTAGATCCCCCACGCCGCCGCGCCGGCCGCGAGCCAGGACAGGAGCAGTCCGGCGGTGCCGCCGGTGACCGGCAGGACGGTGGTGACGGCCCGGACGAGGCCGGGATAGAGCGGGAAGAAGGCCAGATCGGACTGGACGATTCCGTCGGGCCAGTGGATCGTGCGGCCGTAGCCGTGCGCGGCGATCCGGATGTACCAGTCGGAGTCCCAGGACGTCGCGAGCAGCGCGCGCGGTGAACGCCCGATGTGCCAGGACCAGAGCGCGAGCACGATCATCCCGGTCAGCCGCGCGGCGGCGAAGAGCCCGAGCGCGGGGGCGGCCCGGTGCAGCGAGGCCCGCCATCGGGGGACGCTCCGGACACCGGCGGACGCCGGCCGGTCGAGAGTCTCGGCGGACAGGGTGCACCTCCGTGCGCGCGGGAATCAGATCCGGCCCGGCGAATCGGTCTACCCGACAATCACGGGGGCGCGCGGGGGGCGCGCGCGAGCGGTGCGCCCAACCGGGTGGAACTTTCCTCCTTCGCCGCCTTTCGTCGTCTCTCGTAGCCTTTGGGCGTCGTCGGACCGGTCAGAGGCCCTTCAGGCGGGACACCGCCTCCTCGAGGACGCTCGTCCGCTTGCAGAACGCGAAACGCACGAAGGGCGCGCCCTCCTCGCGGTGGTCGTAGAAGACCGCGTTCGGGATGGCGACCACGCCGGCGCGCTCCGGCAGGGCGCGGCAGAACGCGAAGCCGTCGCTCTCGCCGAGCGGGCGGATGTCGGTGGTGACGAAGTACGTGCCCGCGGGCCGGTACACCGCGAACCCGGCGCGGGCCAGCCCGTCGCAGAGGAGATCCCGCTTGGCGCGCAGGTCGGCGCGGAGCGTGTCGTAGTACGTGTCGGGCAGCCGCAGCGCCTCGGCGACGGCGTACTGGAACGGGCCCGAGGAGACGTACGTCAGGAACTGTTTGGCGGACCGGACGGCGGCGGTCAGTTCGGGCGTCGCGGTGACCCAGCCGACCTTCCAGCCGGTGAAGGAGTAGGTCTTGCCGGCCGAGCCGATGGTGACCGTGCGCTCCCGCATCCCCGGCAGGCTCGCGATCGGGATGTGCGTCGCCTCGTCGAAGACGAGGTGTTCGTACACCTCGTCCGTGACGACGAGCAGGTCCCGCTCGACCGCCAGTTCCGCGATCGCGGTGAGTTCGGCGCGGCTGAGGACCGTGCCGGTGGGGTTGTGGGGGGTGTTGAGGAGGATGAGCCGGGTGCGGTCGGTGACGGCGGCCCGCAGTTCGTCCAGGTCGAGGACGTAGCGGCCCTCGACGGCTCCGCCGACGGGCCCCTCCTGCGGACGGAGGGTGACCGGTACGCGGGTGCCGCCCGCCATGGCGATGCAGGCGGCGTAGGAGTCGTAGTACGGCTCCAGGGCGATGACCTCGTCGCCGGGTTCGAGCAGGGCCAGGAGGGAGGCGGCGATCGCCTCCGTCGCGCCGGCGGTGACCAGGACCTCGGTGTCGGGGTCGTGGGCGAGGCCGTACCGCTTCAGCTGGTGCTCGGCCACGGCCGTGCGCAGCTCGGGCACGCCGGGCCCCGGCGGGTACTGGTTGCCGCGCCCGTCGCGCAGCGCCCGGACCGCCGCCTCCCGGATCTCCTCCGGGCCGTCGGTGTCGGGGAAGCCCTGGCCGAGGTTGATCGCGCCGGTCCGGACGGCCAGCGCCGACATCTCGGCGAAGATCGTCGTTCCGAACGCGGCGAGCCGGCGGTTGAGCAGCGGTCGTGTCATGCCCGCCATCCTGCGGCGAAGCTCTGGAGTTCCTCAAGTCCGGTTGGGATCCGGGCCGTGCCGGGCATCCCCCCACCACACAGACACACGGGGGTGACACGAATGGAAGCACTGGTGATCGGGGGGCTGATACTCCTCCTCGTCCTGGTCTTCGCGGCCGCGCGCGGCGGCGGTTCGCGAGGGCGCCGGCGCGGCTGGTGGGAGAGCGGTGGCGGCTCGTCGTCCGGGAGCGGCGGCTGCGGCGGCGGCTCGTCGTGCGGGGGCGGAGGCGGCTGCGGAGGCGGTGGCGGGGGCGACTGACACGGGGCAGTCGACTCCGCGATCACCCAGGTGCCCGGCCGGTCCAAACCTGCCGGGCACCCCTGTGTCGGAGTTGTCGATCGGCTGTGATTGAACAATTGAACTGTGGGGTCCCCGAAGGGGATGGAAACCACGTCAAGTTGGGTAAAAACGCTGCGACTCGTTCAACGTCCATGATTCCCTCGCTGTTGATAAGACAGCCCTCGGACCGTATGCGGACCCGAGTGGCGATCCCCCACTCCCGTTGAACCCTTTCTCCGGGGCGCCCCCGGCCCACCCGTCAAACCGTGTTTGCGGAGCCGACCCATGCTCACGACCCTGAAGACCACCTATACCGACACGCGCGCGGCCGACCTGGCCTGGGCGCTGGGCCGCGAGCCGCTGCCCGCTCTCGCCGTACTCGATCTCGAACTGACCGGCGCCAAACTGCAGTTGAGGCTGCTCGGCGCCTCCCATCAGGTGCTCCTGGAGGAAGAGCAGCGCAGCTGCTCGGAGACCGTCGCCTGTATGCCCGGCAGCAGCACACCGCTGCCGCTGGGCGTCTCCAAGCGCGTCGGCGAGTGGGAGTACGAATTCGCCGCCCGCGTCGAGACGTTGTCCCACGGCTCGTTCGCGGGCCGCGCCCAGGAGTTGCTCGCCCTCGTCGCCGACCATCCCCACGGCCTCGCGGGGACCTTCCCCGGCTCCCCGCACGCCTTCACGGCGATGCTGGCGCAGCGCCACGAGGGCCAGGTGCGGTGGCGCACCTGGCACGCGTACCCGCAGGAAGGACAGTTGGTGGTCACCAGGACCCAGATCGGCGTTCGTATGCCCGCAACGCTCTAATACGCCGTCCCCGAGCCCCAGGTGCACTCGTGTGGGTGACGAGCGGCGACAGATGTGTGACGTAGCGTTACGAACATGATCGACCCGCCCGTGACCATGCCACCCAAGAGGGTGGCGCGGCTTCCCGTGCGGCCGAGCGCGGTGCGGTATCCGGTCCTCGCCGTGGTGTTCGTGTGCGCCGCCTGCGGACTCGTCTACGAGCTGGAACTGGTCGCGCTCGCCTCGTACTTGATCGGCGACTCGGTCACCCAGGCCTCCGTCGTCCTGTCCGTGATGGTCTTCGCGATGGGCGTGGGCTCGCTGCTCGCCAAGCGGCTGCGCTGCCGCGCCGCCGTCGGCTTCGGCCTGGTCGAGGGCGGGCTCGCGCTGATCGGTGGCTGCTCGGCGCTGGTGCTGTACGCGGCGTTCGCCTGGCTCGGCGAGGCGCGGTACGTCCTGGTGGCGTTCTCACTCGCGATCGGCGTGCTCATCGGGGCGGAGATCCCCCTGCTGATGTCGCTGATCCAGCGGGCGGAATCGGCGCGCGCGTACGGCGCGCGGGAGTTCGGTGCGCGGCAGTCCGGCGTGCGGGAGACCGGCGTACGGGAGACCGGCGTACGAGATGTGGACGTACGGGAGTTCGGCGCGCGGGGGCCGGAGGCGGACGAGAAGGACGATCCGGCCGGGACGGTCGCCGATCTGTTCGCCGCGGACTACGTCGGGGCGCTGGTCGGCGGCCTCGCCTTCCCGTTCCTGCTGCTGCCCTGGCTCGGCCAGCTCACCGGCGCGCTGGTGACCGGCGCGGTCAACGCGGTCGCGGGCGGCGCACTGGTCCTGTGGCTGTTCCGGCACGACCTGACGGCGAGGTCCCGCGCCCTGCTGATCGGCGTGAACCTCACCGTGCTCGCCGTCCTCGGCACCGCCACCGTCCTCGTCGACGACTTCGAAGGAGCGGCGCGGCGCGCGGTGTACGGCGACAGCGTGCGGGTCGCCGTCCACACCGACCTCCAGGAGGTGGTGGTCACGGGGGAGCGCGGCGGGCCACCGGACCTGTTCGTGGACGGCCGGCTCCGGGTCGGCGGACAGGACGAGCGCCGCTACCACGAATCGCTGGTCCACCCCGCGATGAACGGCCCGCACGGGCGGGTACTGATCATCGGAGGCGGGGACGGCCTCGCCCTGCGTGAGGTGCTGCGCTACGCCGGAGTCCGCTCCGTCACCGTCGTCGAGCTCGACCCCGGGGTCGTACGCCTCGCCCGGACCAACCCCGAACTGGCCACCCTGAACGGCCACGCGTACCGCGACCCCCGGGTCCGGGTGGCGTTCGCGGACGCCTTCCGCTGGCTGCGCGGCGTCGACGCGGGCGGGAGCACGGCCGCCGACGGGGCGTACGACGTGGTGATCTCGGACCTCCCCGACCCCGGCATCTCCGCCAGCGCCAAGCTGTATTCGGAGGAGTTCTACGGCCTCGCGGCCCGGGTCCTCGCCGACCGCGGACGGCTCGTCGTCCACGCCGGCTCGGCCTCGGCCCGGCCCCGCACCTACTGGACGGTGGACGCCACCCTGCGCGCGGCGGGCTTCGCGACCCGGCCCTACAGCGCGAGCGGCGGCGGGGCGGCGCGCGCCGCGGGACCCGACCGGGCCGAGCGCGCCCAGCCCTCCGGCGGTACGGACGGCGCGCCGGGGGACTGGGGCTACGTCCTCGCGGTCCGCGGCCCCTACACGCCCGCGCTGGGCCTCGCGCCGGACGCGCCGCCGCTGCGCTCCCTCACGGCGGAGGGCCTGACGGCCGGGGCGCGGGCGGCGGAGCGCACGCGGGACGCACTGGAGGCCGAACCGCCGCCGTCGACCCTGGTGCACCCGCGGTACGGCGGCTGACGGGGGCGGACGAGGGCGGGGCGAGGGCCTCAGGCGTACAAACAGGCGACGGAGGGGCCGGGGCTGAGTAGGCTCGGCTTCCATGGAGCATGAGGTGTTCGTTCCGGTTCCGGCCGAGGTCCTGCGCGAGACGCTCACGGACCCCGTACGGGTTGCGCGCTGCGTCCCCGGCCTCCAGCGGGACGCCGACGCGGAGGCGGGCCCTCTCTCCGGCCGTCTGAGGGTCCGGGTCGGCGGCCACACCATCACCTACCGGGGAACCCTGCGGCTGACCGACCGCGAGGGGGGCGTC
Organism: Streptomyces sp. NPDC015346; assembly: GCF_043078785.1. Classification (NCBI taxonomy): domain Bacteria; kingdom Bacillati; phylum Actinomycetota; class Actinomycetes; order Kitasatosporales; family Streptomycetaceae; genus Streptomyces; species Streptomyces sp. NPDC015346. The sequence continues at coordinate 14,821 of NZ_JBIBTW010000010.1, forward strand.
GCCGTCGAGGGCGACGGCACCGAGGTGCGCGGCAAGGGCTCGGTCACGTTCTCCTTGGCGATCGCGCTCACCCCGGTGGCGGACGGTACGACGCTCGCGTTCAGCGGCGCCCTGACCCCGACGGGCCGCCTCACCGAGCTCTCGGAGGAGGCGCGGGAGTCGGCGGCCGTGCGGCTCCTCGAGAAGTTCGCGGAAGAGGTCGCCGCCGTCGCGGAGGAGGGCCCGGAGACCGGCATGGACGCCGACACCGAGACGGCCGCACAAATGGACACCGACACCGACACCGACACCGACACCGGTACCGGTACCGGCACAGGTACCGGTACCGGTGTCGGTACCGGTACCGGCACAGGTACCGGCTCGGACCTCGACGCGGAGGCGGCCGACGAGGACGACGAGGGCCACCAGGACGACGAGGCCGACAGCGACGACGACGGGGTGGACGACGGCGTCGAGGAACCCCACCGCCCCTCCGTCTTCGACACGCCCGTCCCGCCACCCTCCCTCGACCCCGCGCTCGACCCTTTCCAGAGCGGCGACTTCGACGACGCGCCCGTGGAGTACCCCGCCGAGCCGCCCGCCGCCGAGGCCGCCCACGCCCGGCGGACCATGATCGGGCGGAGCGCCGAGGAGGTCGACCACGCCCCGCCGCGCGGACGGTACGCGCCCGTGCCGGCGCCCCAGTCCTCCAGCGCACGGGCCACGCTGCGCTGGGTCGCGCCCGCCGCCGCGCTCGCGATCGCCTCCGCCGTCGTCGTCGGCCGTGCCCTACGCCGCCGACGCTGATCCCGTCTAGGGTCGGAGCGTGAGCAAGCAGACGCGACTGACGGCGGGCGACGCCGAGTTGACCATCAACCCCGACAACGGCTGCCGGATCGAGAGCCTGCGCATCGGCTCCACCGAGCTGCTGCGCCAGGGCGAGCGATACGGGTGCTTCCCGATGGTGCCCTGGTGCGGGCGCATCGCGAACGGCCGTTTCCAGAACGGTGCGACCAGCCACCAGCTGCCGCTCAACTCACCCCCGCACGCCATCCACGGAACCGGCCGCGACACCGCCTGGCGGACCGTCCGCGCCGACGCGCGCGAGGCCGCCTTCACCTACGACCTCGCCACGCCCTGGCCGTACACCGGCCGGGTCACGCAGACCTTCGCCCTCACCGAGGACGCGCTCACCCTCCAGCTGGGTGTCGAGGCCACGTCCGACTCCTTCCCCGCGCAGGCCGGATGGCATCCCTGGTTCCGGCGGAACCTGGGCGACGGCGGCAAGGACGTCCACCTCGACTTCACCGCCGACTGGCAGGAGGAGCGCGGCGCCGACCACCTCCCCACCGGCCGCCGGATCGGCCCCATCCCCGGCCCCTGGGACGACTGCTTCGGCATGCCGGACGGTGTCGACGTCACCCTCACCTGGCCGGAGCAGCTGGAGCTGAAGGTGACCAGCCGCGCCCCCTGGGTGGTGATCTACGACGAGCAGGAGGAGGCGGTGTGTGTGGAGCCGCAGTCCGGCCCGCCGAACGGCCTCAACACCGCGCCGCGCTATGTGACGCCCATCGACCCCCTGGAGATCACGGCGACCTTCGCGTGGCGCAGGCTCTGAGCGCCCGGCTTTAAGCTCGTGTCCATGACTGACGTACGCGCTGACCTGCTCCAGCAGATCAAGGACAAGGCCGTGGTGCACGGCAAGGTGACCCTCTCCTCGGGTCTGGAGGCCGACTACTACGTCGACCTGCGCCGGATCACGCTGGACGGCGCCGCCGCGCCGCTGGTCGGCCGGGTCATGCTCGACCTCACCGCCGACCTGGAGTTCGACGCGGTGGGCGGTCTGACGCTCGGCGCCGACCCGGTCGCGACCGCGATGCTGCACGCCTCCGCGGCGGAGGGCAGGCGCCTGGACGCCTTCGTCGTGCGCAAGGCCGCCAAGGCGCACGGCATGCAGCGCCAGGTCGAGGGCCCCGACATCAAGGGCCGCCGGGTCCTGATCGTCGAGGACACCTCCACCACCGGCGGTTCGCCGCTGACGGCCGTCGAGGCGGCGCGCGCGGCCGGTGCCGAGGTCGTCGCGGTCGCCACGATCGTGGACCGGGCCACGGGCGCGGGCGAGAAGATCAGCACCACGGCGGGGGTGCCGTACCTCTACGCGTACGCGCTGGACGAGCTGGGCCTGGCCTGACGCACGTCGCCTGACGCCGGCCTGACGCACGCCGGCCAGACGCACGTCGCCTGACGTCGGCCTGACGGCCGCGGAGAACGCGTGCGGGAGGGCCGACCGACGCGAAGTCGTGACTTAGCGCCCGGCTCGCCTGCGGACCGGCTCTGACCTGCGGCTTTGATGAGGGGCGGAGTGTTTCACGTGAAACGCTCCGCCCCTTCCTCCTGGTGTCCGGAGAAGAGTCTGGAAAGATGGGCCCCGACGATGACGTCGCCCCAGGTCAGGGTTCAAGCAACGCCACGCACACACCGCACATCACAAGGAGCGGACGAATGCCCATCGCAACCCCCGAGGTCTACAACGAGATGCTCGACCGGGCGAAGGCAGGCAAGTTCGCCTACCCGGCCATCAACGTGACCTCGTCCCAGACCCTGCACGCTGCGCTGCGCGGCTTCGCGGAGGCCGAGAGCGACGGCATCATCCAGATTTCGACCGGGGGCGCCGAGTTCCTGGGCGGCCAGTACAGCAAGGACATGGTCACGGGCGCCGTCGCCCTCGCCGAGTTCGCGCACATCGTCGCCGCCAAGTACGACATCACGGTCGCCCTGCACACCGACCACTGCCCGAAGGACAAGCTGGACGGCTACGTCCGCCCGCTGCTCGACATCTCCGCCGAGCGCGTCAAGGCCGGTCGGAACCCGCTGTTCCAGTCCCACATGTGGGACGGCTCCGCCGAGACCCTCGCCGACAACCTGGCCATCGGCCAGGAGCTGCTGGCCAAGGCCGTCGCCGCCAAGATCATCCTTGAGGTCGAGATCACCCCGACCGGCGGCGAGGAGGACGGCGTCACCCACGAGATCAACGACGAGCTCTACACGACCGTCGACGACGCGATCCGTACCGCCGAGGCCCTGGGCCTGGGCGAGAAGGGCCGCTACCTCCTGGCCGCCTCCTTCGGCAACGTGCACGGCGTCTACAAGCCGGGCAACGTCGTGCTCCGCCCCGAGCTGCTCAAGGACCTGCAGGCCGGTGTCGCCGAGAAGTTCGGCAAGGCCTCCCCGTTCGACTTCGTCTTCCACGGCGGCTCGGGCTCCACGGCCGAGGAGATCGCCACCGCGCTGGAGAACGGCGTCGTGAAGATGAACCTGGACACCGACACCCAGTACGCCTTCACGCGTCCGGTGGCCGACCACATGTTCAAGAACTACGACGGCGTCCTGAAGGTCGACGGCGAGGTCGGCAAGAAGTCGACCTACGACCCGCGCACCTGGGGCAAGCTGGCCGAGGCGGGCATGGCCACGCGCGTGGCCGAGGCGTGCGCCGCGCTGCGCTCGACCGGCACGAAGCTGAAGTGACACGCAGCTGAAGTAAGCACATGTGAGCGAGGGGCCCGGCACCGAACGTGGTGCCGGGCCCCTCGTGCGTGGGTGTGCGCCGGGGGCGGTCGGCGGGGACGATGGCAATCATGGACATCAGGCTCGCCTCGGCGACGGGGCGGTGGACCGTCTTCACCACCGTCCTCGGATCCGGGATGGCGCTGCTGGACTCCACCGTCGTCAATGTCGCCCTGCCCCACATCGGCGAGGATCTCGGCGCCGACCTGGCCGCCCTCCAGTGGACCGTCAACGCCTACATGCTCACGCTCGCCGCTCTCATCCTGCTCGGCGGCGCGCTGGGGGACCGCTACGGGCGGCGGCGGGTGTTCCTGATCGGGGTGGTCTGGTTCGCCGTCGCGTCGCTGCTGTGCGGCCTGGCGCCGAACGCCGGTGTCCTCATCGCCGCCCGCGCCCTCCAGGGCATCGGCGGGGCGCTGCTCACGCCGGGGTCGCTCGCGCTGATCCAGGCGAGCTTCCATCCGGACGACCGGGCCAGGGCCGTCGGCCTGTGGTCCGGGTTCGGCGGGGTCGGTGCGGCGATCGGGCCGTTCGTCGGCGGCTGGCTGGTCGACGGGCCCGGCTGGCGCTGGGTGTTCTGGCTGAACGTGCCGCTGGCCCTGCTCTGCCTGCCGGTGGCGCTGCGGCACGTCCCGGAGTCCCGGGACGAGGCCGCCCACGGCCGCTTCGACGTCCTCGGCGCCGTCCTCGGGGCGGTGGGGCTCGGCCTCGTCACGTACGCGCTGATCGGCGAGGTGTGGTGGGCGGGGGTGCTGGGGGTCGTGGTCGGCGCCTGGTTCGTCGCCGTGGAGCGTCGTCGGCGCGCGGGCGCGATGGTGCCGCCGTCGATCTTCGCGTCCCGGCTGTTCACCTCGATCAACCTGGTCACGCTCTGCGTGTACGCGGCGTTCAGCGGTTTCTTCTTCCTCGCCGCGCTCCAGCTCCAGGTGGTCTCCGGCTACTCGGCGCTCGGCGCGGGGACGGCGCTGCTGCCGACGACGGTGCTGATGCTGCTGCTCTCGGCCCGGGCGGGGGAGCTGGGGGAGCGGATCGGACCGAGGATCCCGCTGACCGTGGGGCCGCTGCTGTGCGCCGCGGGGATGCTGCTGATGCTCCGGGTGGGGGAGAACGCCTCGTACGTACGGGATGTGCTGCCGGCGCTGCTCGTGCTGGGCCTGGGCATGACCGCGCTGGTGGCGCCGCTGACCGCGACCGTCCTGTCGTCGGTGGACGTGGCCAGGGCCGGACTGGCCAGCGGGATCAACAACGCGGCCGCGCGGGCGGCCGGGCTCCTCGCGGTGGCGGCGCTGCCGTTGCTGGCAGGGATGGGCCCGGACTCGTACCGCTCGGCGACTGAGTTCGGGGAGACGTTCCGGCGGGCGATGCCGATGTGCGCGGGCCTGCTGCTGGCGGGGGCGGTCCTCGCCTGGGCGACGGTGCGGGTGCCGGCGGCGGCCTGCCACCCCGAGTGCCGGGTGCACTGCGGGGTGACGTCGCCTCCGCTGGACCCCGGCGAACGGGAGGGGTCCGGCGGAGGGCCCGGCGGCGGCGACCGCCCCGACCCGGGCCACCCGTCCGACCCGGGCGGCGGCGAACGGCCCGGCCCGTCCCGCCCGTCCGGCCCGAGCCACCCGTCCGGCCCGGGCGATCGGTGAGACGCCGCTGAGGCAGACTGGCCCCATGGCCATCCACGAGAACCTGCTGGGGGGACCTCCCCCCACCCACCTGCCCGACGATCCGGAGCCGCGCGAGCTGCTCGCGAACGGCACGCCGCCCGCGGAGGTCGCCGCGAAGTACCCGACCTCTTCGCTGGCCTGGGCCCAGCTCGCCGACGAGGCGTACGAAGGCGGCCGGGTCATCGAGTCGTACGCCTACGCCCGTACCGGCTACCACCGCGGTCTGGACGCCCTGCGCCGCAGCGGCTGGAAGGGCCACGGCCCGGTGCCGTGGGAGCACGAGCCGAACCGGGGCTTCCTGCGGGCGCTGCACGCGCTGGCGCGGGCGGCGGGCGAGATCGGCGAGAAGGACGAGCACGAGCGCTGCTCGACCTTCCTGCGCGACTCCTCCGAAACGGCCGCGGAGACCCTCGGCTGACGCCCACCGCGTCCCACTTCTGAGAAGCACGCCGGTTCCACCCCCGGGGGCACGACCCACCGCCCCCGGAGGTGGAAACCGGTCATAGTTCGACAGGCGTTCGAGGGCGTTCGAAGCGGCGGTTACGATCCTTCGGACCGTTCGTAGTACCGAAGCCGCCGGCGCAGAGGCCCCACCCTCTTCCCCCACCCGGCCGACGCAGGGGAGAAGTCTGTCTTGGGCAAGCGTGCCGCCGCACCCACAGGACGGGGCCGACCGCAGAGCCGTCGGCGCGGAAGGAGCCGGTCACGACGGCGCCCCGTGGCCCGTCTCGTGCTCCCCACGCTCGCCCTGATCGTGCTCTCCCTCGGCGGCGGTGCCGCTCTCGCCCACTTCAACAGCGGCGGAGACACCGGCTCCGCCGAGGCGGCCGCCCCCACGGCCGATCCGGCCACCGCGCCGCCGCCCAGCCCCACGGCCACGACGCCCAAACCCGCCCCGAAGCCGCCGAAGCCGAAGCCCACGCCCAAGCCGCCGGCCCCGGAGAAGACGACCGTCCCCGCCTCCGGCGCCGGGACCTTCACCACGGCCCAGGCCTCCGGCGACGCTGTCGGCACCGGCGGCTCCCTGCGCCGCTACCGCGTCCAGGTCGAGGACGGCATCGACCTCTCCGCCCGCCAGGCCGCCGCCGAGATCCAGCAGATCCTGGCCCACCCCCAGGGCTGGGCCGCCCATGGCCGCGGCCGCTTCCAGCTGGTCTCGGAGAACGCCGACTTCGTCATCCGCATCGCGACCCCCACCACCGCCGACAGGCTCTGCCTCGCCAACGGCCTCAACACCCGAGGCGAGCTGAACTGCGAGACCACCACCGGCGTCGTGGTGAACCTCAAGCGGTGGATGCTCGGCTCGCCGACCTTCGCCGGAACCCCCGCCGAGTACCGGCACCTGATCATCAACCACGAGGTCGGCCACGAGATCGGCATCCGGCAGCACATGGGCTGCCCGGGTCCGGGCATGCTCGCGCCCGTGATGATGCAGCAGATCAAGGGACTCAACGGCTGCCGTTCGAACGCGTATCCGTATGACGAAGACGGGAGCTACATCAGCGGGCCGATCGTGTCATGATGCCGTTGGGCCGTGCGCGACGAAGCGCGGCCCGAGGGGACCGGGGCTCCACTGCCACACGGAAGGAGCGGACCGCTACCCGGTAGTACGTATCGAGGAGACAGAAATGTCCACCTTCCCCGATGCCTCCGGAGCCGGTTCGGTCGATGACCCGAACCTCGACTTCGCGGGCACGACGCCGTACGAGGACTACGTACAGGCGGACGTTCTCACCCACCTCCAGCACCTGCGCTCCGACGATCCGGGCGAGATGGTCTTCCTGGTCACCACCCAGGTCATGGAGCTGTGGTTCACCGTCATCGTCCACGAGTGGGAGACCGCGAGCCGCGCGCTGCGCGAGGACCGCGTCCCCGTGGCGATGGACGCGCTCAAGCGGTCCGTGCGCGAGCTGGAGGCCCTGAACCACTCCTGGCGGCCGCTCGCCCAGCTCACCCCCGCGCAGTTCAACGCCTATCGCGGCGCCCTCGGCGAGGGATCCGGCTTCCAGTCGGCGATGTACCGGCGGATGGAGTTCCTGCTCGGCGAGAAGTCCGCGTCGATGCTGGTGCCGCACCGCGGCGCGCCCCGCGTCCACGCGGAGCTGGAGAAGGCGCTCCAGGAGCCGAGCCTGTACGACGAGGTGCTGCGGTTCCTCGCCCGGCGCGGGCTGCCCGTGCCGGCCGCCGTGCTCGGCCGGGATCTGGCGAAGCGGTACGAACCCTCGCCCGAGATCGAGGAGATCTGGGCCGGGATCTACGCCGAGCCCGACCAGAACGGCGAACTCGTGCGCCTGGGCGAGGCGTTGAGCGACGTCGCCGAGCTGGTCTGGCGCTGGCGCAACGACCACCTGGTCGCCACCCGGCGGGCCATGGGCTCCAAGACGGGCACCGGCGGTTCGGCGGGCGTCGCCTGGCTGGAGAAGCGGGCGCAGAAGAACGTGTTCCCCGAGCTGTGGACGGCGCGCAGCCATGTCTGAGACCTCCAAGACCTCCAAGACCTCTCAGGCCTCTGAGACCTCTGAGACCTCTGAGACCTTGCGCGAGAAGGCGCTGCGCCTGGACGCGGCGGACGAACTGGGCAAGCTGCGCGAGAAGTTCGCGCTCGACGAGGTGACCTACCTCGACGGGAACTCGCTCGGCGCCCTGCCCGCCCACGTCCCCGCCCGGATGGCCGACGTCATCACCCGTGAGTGGGGCGAGCTGCGCATCCGCTCCTGGGACGAGAGCGGCTGGTGGACCGCGCCCGAGCGGATCGGCGACCGGATAGCCCCGCTCGTCGGCGCCGCCCCGGGTCAGGTCGTGGTCTCCGACTCGACCAGCGTGAACGTCTTCAAGGCCGTCGTCGGCGCCGTCCGCCTGGCCGGGGACGACCGGGACGAGATCCTCGTCGACGCGACGACCTTTCCCACGGACGGGTACATCGCCGAGTCCGCGGCCCGGATGACCGGCCGCCGCATCGTGCCGGTCGCCCCCGCCGACATGGCGTCGGCCGCCGGCCCCCGCACGGCCGCCGCGCTGGTCAACCATGTCGACTACCGCACCGGCCGGCTGCACGACCTGCCCGGCATCACGGCCGCCCTCCACGCGGCGGGCGCGCTCGCCGTCTGGGACCTGTGCCACAGCGCGGGCGCGCTGCCGGTCGGCCTGGACGCGCACGGCGTCGACCTCGCGGTCGGCTGCACCTACAAGTACCTGAACGGCGGCCCCGGTTCGCCCGCGTACCTGTACGTCGCCGAGCGCCATCAGGCGGCCTTCGACTCCCCGCTGCCCGGCTGGAACTCGCACACCGACCCCTTCGGGATGACCCCCGGGTACGAGGCGGCGGCGGGCGCGCTCCGCGGCCGCGTCGGCACCCCGGACATCCTCTCGCTGCTGGCGCTCGAATCGGCGCTGGACGTGTGGGACGGGGTGGACGTCGAGGCCGTGCGGGCCAAGTCCCTGGCGCTGACGGACTTCTTCCTGGAGTGCGTACGGGAGTACGCTCCGGCCGGCCGGGTCGAGTCCCTCACGCCGGGCGCGCACGCCGAGCGCGGCAGCCAGGTCGCCCTGCGCTGCGCGGAGGCGCCCGCCGTCATGGCCGAGTCGATCCGGCGCGGAGTGGTGGGCGACCTGCGCCGGCCCGACGTGCTGCGGTTCGGCTTCACCCCGCTGTACGTCGGCTTCGCCGACACCGAGCGCGCCGCGCGGGTGCTGGCGGAGGTCCTGGCCGAGGTTCCCGCTCAGGTTCCCGCTCGGGTTCCCGCCGGCTGAGGCCGCGCGGTCCGATGATCGCTTGATCTGTGGGGGCGTCAGTGCTGATACGGTCCCCGCAGGTCAGGCCAATTCGGCCCCGTCCCCAGGAGGTTGGAACAGCATGCCGGACCCCGCCGCGCGCGACGCCGCCGAAGAAGCATCGGCCTTCTCGCACCCGGCCGTCGCCCCGGACGCGTCCGCCGCGTACGGAGAACACCCCGACCAGGTCGTCGACTTCTACGCCCCCCGCGACGGCCGGCAGCCGGCCCCGCTCGTCGTCGCGCTGCACGGCGGCGCGTGGCGGGCACCCTACGACCGTCGGCATCTCACCCCTTTCGTGGACTTTCTCGCCCGCCGCGGGTTCGCCGTCGCCAACGTCGAGTACCGGCGCGGTGGTTCGATCCCCCGGCAGGGCGCGACAGGACCGGTCGCCGGGCGGTGGCCCGAGACCTTCGACGACGTGGCCGCGGCGCTGGACGCCGTACCCCGCCTCGTCGCCGAGCATCTGCCGCAGGCCGACCCGCGCCGGACCGTGCTCACCGGCCACTCCGCGGGCGGTCACCTCGCCCTGTGGGCCGCCGCCCGTCATGTCCTGTCCCCCGACGCGCCCTGGCGCCTGTCCGCCGCGCCCGCGCTGCGCGGGGTGGTCGCGCTGGCGCCGATCGCCCACTTCGACCGGGCCGTCGAGCTCGGGGTGTGCGGCGGGGCGGTCACCGAACTCCTCGGCGGTGAGGGCGAGTTCGACGTGCGGGCCCGGCATGCCGACCCCGCCCTGCTGCTGCCCACCGGAATCGCGACCGTGGTCGTCCAGGGCCGGGACGACATCGTCGTCCCGCAGGCCGTCGCCGAGGCGTACGTGGAGGCGGCGGCGAAGGCGGGCGAGACGGTGGGCCTCACGCTCCTGCCGGACGTCGGCCACTTCCCACTGATCGATCCGGCGGCGGACGCCTGCGCGGTGGTGGCGGAGGAGATCGCCCAGCTCGCGTTCTGAAGGCGTGCCGCGGAGCCCGGCATGATCGGCAAGACATCCCCCTAGGTCGTGTCCGGAAAGTCTCGCCTGGTGCGCGACGCCCTGCACGCACGCTCGCCGCGTTGTCGTCGGTCGCCATGGCTCCGCCATTGTCTCCCTCCTCCGCCTTGCGATCGCACGCACCGGACGCCGCGCACCCCGCCCTCCGGGCGGACGGCGATACTTTCCGGACACTCCCTAGGGCCACGGAGGGGCGGTGGGACCCCGCGTAGTACTTGGGACGGACGCGGGAGGATCCCTATTCATGGGGACGACCGCGGCCGCCCGCCCCCGTACCGTTGCCGATGTGACAGACACCCGTGAAACGAGCCGCAGCCCCGAGTTCCGCCTGGCCCAGGGCGCGCTCGGCGGGCTGCGCGAGGACCTCTTCCACGACGCGTTCGCCTACCGGCCGCTGGGGCCGATGCGGGTCGACGGCCGGGTGACCCGGCGCTTCCCGGAGCGGATACGCCGCAACGCCCGCTGGACCCCGCACGCGATCGTGGGGGCGTTCGCGCTCTTCCTCTTCGCGGTCGGGTCGGACAGCGGTTCCGGCAGCGGCCTGTTCATCCTCGCGTTCGCGGGCCTGCCGGCCCTGGCCGTGCTGCTGACCCTGGTCCGCCCGGTCCTCGCCTTCTGGGCGTCGCTGGCGATGACCCCCTTCATCACCGCCCTCGGCTCGTACGGCGACGGCTGGCCGTGGGGCCCGACCTCCGGCACCGCCCATGTGGTGATCATGACGGTGGTGGCCGCCCGGACCCGGCCCCGTACCGCCGGCTGGATGTGGCTGGTCACCGCCGTCTACGCCTTCTTCGCCACCGGTCTCCTCGGCCGGGGATCCGGCCCGGACGCCTTCGCGGTCCTCTTCCCCTCCGCGCTCGCGCTGCTCGTCGTGACCGTCCTCCAGGTCCGCCGCGAGGCCGAGCAGACGGTGACCGCCCAGCAGACCGTGACCGCCGAGGAGCGCTCCAAGCGCACCCTGCTCGAAGAGCGGACCACCATCGCCCGCGAGCTGCACGACGTCGTCGCCCACCACATGTCGGTGGTCGCCATCCAGGCGGAGGCCGCCCCCTACCGGGTGGAGAACCCGCCGCCGGAGCTGGAGCAGGCGTTCGTCACCATCCGCGAGAACGCGGTGGCGGCCCTCACCGAGCTGCGGCGCGTCCTCGGCGTCGTACGGGCGGAGGACTACGAGGCCCCCGACGCCCCGCAGCCCACCCTCGCCGACCTGGACGGGCTCGTCGCCAACGTCCGCGAGGCCGGCCTCGACGTCGAGAAGACGGTGACCGGCGCGGTACGGGAGCTGCCGCAGGGCGTCGAGCTCTCGGCGTACCGGATCGTCCAGGAGGCGCTGAGCAACGTGCTGCGGCACGCGCCGGGCGCCGGGGCGAAGGTCGAGGTCAGCTACGTCCTCGGTGGCCTGGGCCTGCGGATCGTCAACGGCCCGGCGCGCGGCCTGGCAAAAACCTCGCCGGGTGCCGGGCACGGCATCACCGGCATGCGGGAGCGGGTGACCATGCTGAGCGGCGAGATGACGGCCGAGCCGGCCGAGGACGGCGGCTACGAGGTGACGGCGTTCATCCCGGTGGCGCGCGAGGGGGCCGAGCAGTGATCCGCGTGCTGATCGTCGACGACCAGATGATGGTCCGCGAGGGCTTCTCGGTCCTCCTCGGCGCCATGCCCGACATCGAGGTCGTCGGCGAGGCGGTCAACGGACGCGAGGCGGTCGCGCAGGTCGCGGCGCTCCGCCCGGACGTCGTCCTGATGGACATCCGGATGCCGGAACTGAACGGCATCGACGCGACCCGCGAGATCGTGGCCGCGGACGCCGACGCGAAGGTGCTGGTCCTGACCACCTTCGACCTCGACGAGTACGTCTACCAGGCGCTGCGCGCCGGGGCCTCGGGCTTCCTCCTGAAGGACGCCTCCGCGCGGCAGCTGGCGGAGGGGGTACGGGTGGTGGCGGCCGGCGAGGCGCTGCTGGCGCCGACCGTGACCAAGCGCCTGATCACCGAGTTCGCGAAGGCGGCGGAGGCGCCGCGGCCGCCCGCGCTGTCGCAGGTCGGGGAGTTGACGGAGCGGGAGACGGAGGTGCTCGTGCTGATCGCGCAGGGCCTGTCGAACGCGGAGATCGCGGACCATCTGGTGGTGGCCGAGTCGACGATCAAGACCCATGTGAGCCGGATCCTGGTGAAGCTGGGGCTCCGGGACCGGACGCAGGCGGCGGTCTTCGCGTACGAGGCGCGACTGGTCCAGGTCGGCGGGTAGGGGGTGCCTTGTGGATCTTGCCGGGCTGATCCACAAGACACCGCCTCGCAGCGGCTTCCCCTCCCGTGGGCGCCCCGGCGCGGGTAGCGTCCGGGCATGGACGTTCCCTTCGCCCCCTGGTCCCCGGAGTTCGTCGCCGATCCGTACCCCGCCTACGCCGAGCTGCGGGCGACGGGCCGCGCCCACTGGTACGCGCCGACCCGGCAGTGGCTGATCCCGCACTACGCGGACGTCTCCGCGCTGCTGCGGGACCGGCGCCTGGGCCGTACGTACACCCATCGCTTCACGCACGAGGAGTTCGGCCGTGCGGCGCCGCCCGCCGCGCACGAGCCGTTCCACACCCTCAACGACCACGGTCTGCTCGATCTGGAGGCCGGGGATCACACGCGGATCCGGCGGCTGGTGTCGAAGGCGTTCACGCCCAGGACGGTGGAGAACCTGGCGCCGACGGTGGGGCGGCTCGCCGGGGAGCTCGTGGGCGGGCTCGTCGCCCGGGGCGGCGGGGACCTGCTCGCGGAGGTGGCCGAACCGCTGCCGGTCGCCGTGATCGCCGAGATGCTGGGGATCCCCGAGGAGGACGAGGAGCGGGGCAGGCTGCGGCCCTGGTCGGCCGACATCTGCGGGATGTTCGAGCTGAACCCCTCGGAGGAGACGGCCCGGCGGGCGGTGCGGGCCTCGATCGAGTTCTCGGACTATCTGCGGGAGCTGATCGAGCGGCGGCGGAAGGACCCCGGCGACGATCTGATCTCCGGGCTCATCGGTGTGGAGGAGCTCACCGAGCAGGAGATGATCTCCACGTGCGTGCTGCTGCTGAACGCGGGGCACGAGGCGACGGTGAACACGACGGTCAACGGCTGGTGGACGCTGCTCCGGGAGGGCGTCCGTCCGGAACCCGAAAAGTTGTCCACAGCTGTGGAAGAACTTCTGCGGTACGACACTCCGCTGCAGATGTTCGAGCGCTGGGTCCTGGACGACATCGAGATCGGCGACCAGGTGATCCCCCGCGGCTCGGAGGTCGCCCTCCTCTTCGGCTCGGCCAACCGCGACCCCGCCCGCTTCGGCCCGACGGCGGACGTCCTGGACCTCTCCCGCGCCGACAACCCGCACATCACCTTCGGCGCGGGCATCCACTACTGCCTGGGCGCCCCACTGGCCCGGATCGAACTCACCGCGATCTTCGGCGAGCTGCTGCGCCAGGCCCCGGGCATGCGGCTCGCGGCGGAGCCGCGGTGGAAGCCGGGGTACGTGATCCGCGGCTTCCACGAGCTGCTCGTGGAGGTCTGACGGCCGGCACCGTCACCCCCTGGGAGCTGTCGTCAAATGTCGCGCCCACATCAGCGAGGGTGACGGCTGCATCGTAGGACTGGGCGGTCTTGTCGAAGGGGGGTGGCGATGCCGCGTCACGGAGGGGCTGAGGAAGGGTCGGGTACCCGGATTCGGTCGGGTCCCTCTTGCCTTTCCCGTGGGCCTTGAGGCCCTTTACGATCTTCGACATGTCGAACCCGTCGCTCGTACCCGTCCTGCGTGGCTCCCGCGGAACCCTGCTCCAGCTCACCGGTGACGCGCTGACATGGCGTCGGGACGCCGAGGAGGTGACCATCCCCCTCCAGGCGGTCGCGCGAGTCCACCGGGAGGGGCGCTCCGTCACGGTCGAGCTCCTCGCCCCGGCCGGAACCGCGCCCGCCGTGCACCGCGTCGACGGCGTGAGCCAGGCCGCCGCGGCGCTGTTCGTCCCGGCTGTCACCGCGGCCCTGCCCGAGCGCACCGAGGAGGACGGGACGGTCGACGGCTCGACACTGGTGTCCGCGTACACAGAGCCTGAGCCCGAACCCCATCGGCTCAGGAACCCGGCGATCGCCGTCGGCGTCCTGTCGGTCACCTCCGCCCTGGTCGCCTGGATCCTGGGTGACCTGCCGAGCGCGATCGTGACTCTGGTGGGCGCTCCCATCGGCCTCGGGATCACGGCGGTCGGTGTCTACTTCCTGTACCTCGTGTTCTTGGAGTGGTACTTGCCCCGGTCCGGCATCACCGTCGAGGCGAAGTTGGTCGCGGAGTACCTCAGCAACGCGACCTACGCCTACACGGAGCTGGACGGCACGACGCGGGACATCCATGACAGGAAGGTCGAGGGGGATCCCTACGTCGCCTATGCCGCAGCCCGTCCGGACAGAAGGACGCTGTGCTACTCGCCACTCAAGATCGCCGGGCACATGGTCTCCGCCTTGCTGGTCCTTCTCGTCGGTCTCGGCGTGGTGGCCTTCGTCGTCTTCCTGGTCATGATCTTGAACCTGCCCTAGTCGTCGCTCGGCAGCTCCCTCGGCAGCGTCAGCCCCCACGCGTCCGCGCGCACCGTCCACGTCCGTCTGCGCACCGGCCCCGCGACGACCGCGTCGGCCCGGTAGCGGAAGTCCGGGCCCGACACCGTGAGGGTGCGGGCGTCCGTGTGGAAGGGCGGTGCGGACGGCGGGTGGACCGTGACTTCCGCCACACCGCCGAGGGACCGGACGCTCACGCCCTCCACGGGCGCGTTCACATCGCTGAGCAGGACGCCGTCCGCCTCCACCCGCAGCCGGTGCGTGCGGATCGCGAGGTGGGCGGGGTCCGGGCGGACCAGGGTGCGGACGAGGGAGCGGCAGGTGTTCCAGACCGACGGCCCGGTGACGGTCGTCGTCGGGCCCGGCACGGCGGGGATGCGCAGATCGCCGAGGACGACCCCGTCGCTGTCGTCGACCAGCAGGTCCAGTCGGCGTACGACTCCGTCGAGGACCGCCCGGGCGGCCGCCACCGTGGTCCGCGGCACGCCGAGGCTGTGGGCCACCTGGAGGGATCCCGGCGCGCCGATCGGAACGAGGGAGAGCGGGCCCCGGGCGAGCTCACGCTCCCGGTGCAGGACGGTCACCGTACGTAGCAGCGCGCGGTCGTCGCCGACCACGACGAGGCGGCGGGAGCCCCGCCGCGCAAGGGCCCGGGAGAATTCTTCCGGGGTGTCCGGGAGACAGATCTTCGCTTCCGCTCCCGCACACAACACATCTTTCGCGATCCGTACGGACTCGCCGTCACTTCGGCGGGCGACCGGGTCGATGACCACCAGCAGCTGGTCGTGAGCCGACACCTCGGTCCTTCCTCGGGTAGCATCTTTGTGCAAGAGCCCCTTGCGCTATTGCGCCAGGGGCTTCGTCTATTCCGGGGCACACCGGTGAGGCGGCGGACGCCCGCTGACCTTGACATGCCCCGCCCGGAAGGGGTGTACGCCTGTGCCCGCACTTGTGCTGCTCGGTGCTCAGTGGGGTGACGAGGGCAAGGGAAAGGCCACCGACCTCCTCGGTGGATCCGTTGACTATGTAGTGCGTTACCAGGGCGGCAACAACGCCGGCCACACCGTCGTCGTAGGCGACCAGAAGTACGCGCTCCATCTTCTCCCTTCCGGAATCCTCTCCCCGGGGTGCACCCCGGTGATCGGAAACGGTGTCGTCGTCGACCCGGCGGTCCTGCTCTCCGAGCTGAGCGGGCTGAACGAGCGCGGCGTCGACACGTCCAAGCTCCTCATCAGCGGTAACGCGCATCTCATCACGCCGTACAACGTCACCCTCGACAAGGTGACGGAACGGTTCCTTGGGAAGCGCAAGATCGGTACCACCGGCCGGGGCATCGGCCCGACCTACGCGGACAAGATCAACCGCGTCGGCATCCGGGTCCAGGACCTGTACGACGAGTCGATCCTCAACCAGAAGGTCGAGGCGGCGCTCGAGGGGAAGAACCAGCTCCTCGCCAAGCTCTACAACCGCCGTGCGATCGACGCCGCCCAGATCGTCGAGGAGATGCTCCAGTACGCGGAGCAGATCAAGCCGTTCGTCGCCGACACCACGCTGATCCTCAACCAGGCGCTCGACGACGACAAGGTCGTGCTCTTCGAGGGCGGCCAGGGCACCCTGCTCGACGTCGACCACGGCACGTACCCCTTCGTCACCTCCTCGAACCCGACCGCGGGCGGCGCCTGCACCGGCGCCGGCGTGGGCCCGACGAAGATCAGCCGGGTCATCGGCATCCTCAAGGCGTACACGACCCGTGTCGGCGCCGGCCCGTTCCCGACGGAGCTGTTCGACGAGGACGGCGAGGCGCTGCGCCGCATCGGCGGCGAGCGCGGTGTCACCACCGGCCGTGACCGTCGCTGCGGCTGGTTCGACGCGGTCATCGCCCGGTACGCGACCCGCGTGAACGGCCTGACCGACTTCTTCCTCACCAAGCTCGACGTGCTGACGGGCTGGGAGCAGATCCCGGTCTGCGTCGCGTACGAGATCGACGGCAAGCGCGTCGAGGAGCTGCCGTACTCGCAGACCGACTTCCACCACGCGAAGCCGGTCTACGAGATGCTGCCGGGCTGGACCGAGGACATCTCCAAGGCCCAGACCTTCGCCGACCTGCCGAAGAACGCGCAGGCGTACGTGAAGGCGCTGGAGGAGATGTCGGGCGCCCCGATCTCCGCGATCGGCGTCGGCCCGGGCCGCACCGAGACGATCGAGATCAACTCGTTCCTCTGACAGGTGACCATGGAAGCCGGTGAGGAGACCTCACCGGCTTCCGTGCACCGCTACGGTTCCTCCGAGGCTACGGAAGGGGGAGGCGATGGCTGCGAGGAAGCCTCCGACGGAGCGGCAGCGACGGTTGGGCGCGGAGCTGCGGAAGATGCGTGAGCATGTGGGCCTGTCGCTCACCGAGGCCGCCGAGATGCACCGCGTGGACAAGACCACGATGAGCAACACCGAGTCGGCACGTTTCGGCGTCAGCCCCGACAGGGTGCGTGTATGGGCCGCGAACTACTCGTGCCCGGACACCGCGTACATCGACGCCCTCGCTGACATGGCCAGGGAGCGCGGCTCGAACTGGTGGGACGAATACCGGGGCGTACTCACCGCAGGCGTTCTCGATCTCGCCGAGTTGGAGCACCACGCAGTGGCCTTCCGCTCCGTGCAGCTCACGCACATGCCGGGCCTTCTGCAGCATGAGGACTACGCACGCTCCGTCTTCGCGGAAGCCGTGCCGTCGCTGTCGTCCGAGGATCTGGAACGCAAGGTCGCCTTCCGCCTCCGGCGCAGCTGCGTTCTCGACCGGCCGGACCCGCCGGCCTGCACGTTCATCATCCACGAGGCCGCGTTGCGCATGCGATTCGGAGGCGATGGGGTGACGAAGGCTCAACTGGACCACCTGCTGGAACAGTCGGAGCGGGCCCACGTCACGATTCGTGTCATGCCGTTCGCCGGCGGCGGGTTCCCGAGCGCGGGCAGTTCCACCCTCTACGTCTACGGGCCCGTCGGACAGCTGGACACGGTGCAGTCGGACACCCCGCTCGGTTCGAGGTTCCTTCACGCCGAGACGCATCTGGCCAACTACCGCGTGGTCCTCGACCGCATGGAGGAGCGATCCCTCGGCCCGGACCGCTCGCGGGACTTCATCCGCGAGATAGCTCAGCAACTCTGAAGGCGTGAGAAGAGTGGACATTCATTGGCGCAAGTCCTCGTTCTCGGAGGACTCCGACGGGAACTGCCTCGAACTCGCCACACACGGGGGCGACATCCTCGTGCGGGAGAGTGACGACCCCGAAGTGGTCGTCAGGACGTCGCCGCAGAAGCTGCGTGCGTTCCTGGCCGGGGTGAAGGCGGGCGAGTTCGACGACCTGGTGTGATTCGCGCGTTTGTTCCCGGCAGGCAACTGGCATATGCGGAATGCTCGTTGATTGTCCATAAACGTTGATGAGACACGTCGGGTGGCGTTACGGTTCAACTCCACGGTGTGACCGTCGCGTCACGTCGTGGAACGACAGTGCCCCGGCGGTGTTAGCGGCACCCCGGGGCATGGCCAACGCTTCGAAGGAGCGTCAGCATGAACCACGGTATCTGGTCCGCCCTGTGGCGAACCCTCACCCGACTCCTCACCCCGCCTGCCCCTGCGGCTGCCGCCCCCGCGCCGCCGCCCCGTACCGCCACCGGCCGGTATCTGTTCATCCGCCGTACCGCGCCCCTCCACGCACCAGCGCCGCACCGCGCGGAGGCGCCCGTTCTCGACCCCGGCGGCCCCCTCGTACGGCCGTACCTTCTCGCCCAGGAGCAGCGGGACCGCCGGATCGCCTTCGCTCTGGCGCTCGACGGGATCGACGTCGGACCCTGGGTCATCCACGGGCGACTCGTCGGGACCGGCGTCGGCGTCGGCGTCGGGGGGACGGTCTGATGGGCGCGCCCACCTCCGGGCTCCGGATCAGCCGGGTCCCCAGCAAGCCCGTACTCCGCGAGGCCGACGGCAGCCTCTCCATCCCGCTCTGGCTGCTGCGCGACGGGCAGTTCGACACCGACCTCGCCCTCCGGCTCACCGCCGGCGAGGCCGAGATGCTGCACGCGCAGCTCTGTTTCGCTCTGGACGGCGAGCCGGTGACCACACCCCGCGCCCAGACCCCGGACTGCCGCAAGGCCGCTCTGGGACCCACGGGCGTGCGAAGGCGGTAGGGCAGAAGCCCGCCCCCCCCCGCGCGAGTCCCGGGCCCCGCCACTCAACGGCGGGACCCGGGCACCGCACCAGCCCCGCCGCTCGGCGCGCCGCCCATACACTCCATCACGGACATCGCCTCACCACGACGGAGACCGGCATGCCTGACCAGCACCTCACTTTCCACATCCTCTACACACCCGACGAGGGCGGCTACAACGCCTTGGAGCCGGTGACGGGCACGACGAGCTGGGGCAAGGACCTGGCCGAGGCGAAGACGATGATCGCCGAGGCTCTTGAGCTTTATCTCGGTGAACTGTCGTCCGAGGAGACCGCGGAGATCGCCGCCCGCCAAGCTGACGCATGGTCCGGCGATGTCGACGTGACGGTGAGCGCCGCCGCCTGATGCCACCCTGGCGCGGAAGCGTCGTATGCGTCGTGCCGCACCGAAATCCCGTTCCACGCGGAACTCTGACGAACGTACTGCGCCAGGCCGGGGTCACCGCAGAGCAACTCATCGACGCCATGTGACCGTCAGCGGAACAGGCCGGCCCGACTAGACGTGCCTGGCTCCCCGCTCTTCCCTACTGGTCCAGCTTGGTGTCCCGGCCCACCTTCTCCCAGGCCGCCAGGTCGCCCCGCACCTGCTCCAGGTGGGCGTAAATCGTGTCGATCGAGTCGTCGCCGAGGGCCAGACGCAGCGGGGTCTCCTCCGCGTCGAGGGCGGCGAGGACCGCCTTCGCCGCCTTCGCCGGGTCGCCGGCCTGTGTGCCGCCGCCGGTCTCCACGTAGCGGCGGGTCGCGCCCACCGTGTCCGCGTAGTCGGCGATCCCGTCCCCGCTCAGGCTGTGGTTGCCGAACAGGTTCGTACGGAAGGCGCCCGGCTCCACGATCAGGACGTCGATGCCCAGCGGGCGCACCTCGGCGGCGAGCGCCTCCGACATCCCCTCCAGGGCGAACTTGGTGGCGCTGTAGGCACCGAAGCCGGCCATCGACATCTGCCCGCCCACGCTGCTGAGCTGGACGATCGCCCCCGAGCGGCGCGCCCGCATGTGGGGCAGGACCGCGCGGGTCAGCGCCGCCGGGCCGAAGACGTGCACGTCGAAGAGGGAGCGGAGCTCGGCGTCGCCGGTCTCCTCGACGGAACCGACGTGGGTGCGGCCCGCGTTGTTGACCAGGACGTCGATACGGCCGTGCCGCTCGGCGACATCCCGTACCACCGCGTCGATCGCGGCCGTGTCGGTGACGTCGAGCGCCACCGCGTCGACCTGGTCGGGGTGGGCGGCGACCAGGTCGTCCAGGGACGCGACCCGGCGGGCGGTGGCGACGACGACGTCGCCCGCGCCGACCGCGGCCTCGACGAAGGCGCGCCCGAAGCCGCTGTTCGCGCCGGTGATCAGCCAGACCTTGCTCATGTCCGTGACTCCCTCGTCCGCTCTTTCTTGTCCTTCAACAAGACTGCAGCGCAAGGGCGTTGCTCGTCCAAGATCCGTCGTGATAACCCATGGCTATGGATGTGCACGTACGGGATCTGCGGTACTTCGTCGCCGTCGCCGAGGAGCTCCACTTCACCCGGGCGGCCGAGCGGCTCTTCCTCTCGCAGCCGGCCCTGAGCAAGCAGATCAGGGCCCTGGAGCGGCAGCTCGGCGCGGTGCTCTTCGACCGCGACCGGCAGGGAGTGCGGCTGACCACGGTGGGCAGCGCGCTGCTGCCCCACGCCCGGGCGGTGATCGCCGCGGGTGAGGAGGCCTGGGCGGCGGTCCGCGGCGCCAGGGAGGCCGCGAGCAGCACGCTCGTCGTGGGGATGAGTA
This sequence comes from Streptomyces sp. NPDC015346, assembly GCF_043078785.1. NCBI lineage: Bacteria > Bacillati > Actinomycetota > Actinomycetes > Kitasatosporales > Streptomycetaceae > Streptomyces > Streptomyces sp. NPDC015346. The sequence goes on from NZ_JBIBTW010000010.1 coordinate 35,313, forward strand.
CGAGCCCCGGGCGGGGCGGGCTGCTGCCCGCGATCCGCTCCCGCTTCACCGAGGCCCACCCCGAGGCCCGGCTGAAGCTGCGGCAGGTCGGCTGGGAGGACCCGACGGCGGGTCTCGCCGACGGGACGAGCGATGTCGCCTTCGTCTGGCTGCCGTTGGCCGGAGCCGAGCGGTACCGCTGGGTGGTGGTCGCCACCGAACCGCGGCTGGTCGCGCTGCCCGAGACACACCCCCTGGCCGGCCGCGAGAGCGTCGACTTCGCCGAGCTGCTCGACGAGCCGTTCCTCGCCCTGCCGGCGGCCAGCCCCGAACTGCGCGACGACTGGCTCGCTCTCGACGCCCGCGACGGGCGTCCGCCGGTGGTGGGCGCCGAGATAGCCAGTACGGACGAGACGTACGAAGCCCTCGTCGGCGGTCTCGGCATCTGCCTGGTGGCCGAGGGGAACGCGCCGCTGCTGACCCGGGGCGGGGTCGTCACCCGGCCCGTCCACGGGGTGCCACCCAGCCGGTTCGCGCTCGCCTGGCGCGCGGAGGACACCCGCGCGCTGGTCCGCGACTACGCGAAGGCGGCGGCCGAAAACCCACTCCTGAGCGTCCGTCAATTGCCTTGTGGTGACAGTGCGACAGGTGCTTAATGGCCCTTCATGATCTGACAAGGCTTCACCTCCGGGGGAGATATGGACGAGACGCAGACAGGGACACCGCCATCGCCACCGCCGCCACCACCGTCGTACTCGCCGCCGCCGTACGCCCCGCCCGCTCCGGCGGCCGCGGCGGCCGCGTCGGCCGGGTACACGGGCGGTGTCGACGTGCGGGTCAGCAAGCGGCTGCTCTGGGTCGGCGGGGCCTGCTACCCGCTGCGGAACATCGCCCGCGTCTACACCTTCACGCTGCATCCGCGGCGCAAGGACGCCGTCGTCCGCTGCCTCAAGAGGTTCGCGTTCGCGCTCCTCACCGCGATCGGTCTCAGCCTGATCGCCGCGATCTCGCGCCTCGACTCCGACGGCGAGGGGTACCTGGACCTGATCTGGTTCTTCACCGTCGCGTTCCTGCTCTACGCGGTCGGGGACATGATCTCCGTCCTGGCCGCGAAGTCCCACTTCGTCCTCGCCGTCGAGACCTCCGGACCCTCGACCGCGCTCGTCACCGCCCAGAACCCCGCTCACCTGCACGAACTCGTCCGCTCCCTCGCGGACGCGATCGAGAACCCGGCCAGCGAGTTCACCATGCACGTGCAGACGCTGGCCATCAACCCGAGCAACTACTACTTCGGCGACAACGTCAACATGTACGGCGGCAACGGCAACACCGGGGTGAGCAACTCATGAGCGGCGACCACTACTACGGGCCCACCGTCAACATGTACGGCGGCCAGGGCAACCAGGGCATCGTCAACTACGGGACGACGTCCTCCCCGAACCTCGACGCGGCCGTCACGGAGCTGCTCCGGCAGCTTCAGGAGCTGCGCGCCCAGGTGTCGCCGGTCGCCGCCCAGTCCATCGACGAGGTGCTCCCGGCCCTCGCCCCCGCCGCCGACGTACCGCCGCGCGAACGGCATCGCGCCCTCATGGCCGTCGCGGGCATCGCGGCGACGGCCGGCGCGATCGGACAGCCCGTCCTCGACTCGGTCCGCGCCCTCCTCGAACTGCTCGGCGCCTAGGGACGCTCCCTGGGGACGTCCCCAGGCCCCCCAGGCCCCCCAGGCCCCCCCGGGGCTCTCAGCGGCGGTGGTACTCCCCCGGCTCCCCGTCGAGCATGGGGAAGACCAGCAGCCGCTCCTTGCCCTCCGAGCGGACGATCGTCAGGTAGCCGGAGTTGCCGGTCTGACTGCAGTCAGGGTCGGAGGAGTCCGGGTCGGGGGTCGTGGGGCCGATGACCAGGGGGGTGCCGGAGCCGGCCAGCATGGCCGTCCAGGTGCAGCTGACCGCGTCACCGGTGAGGTTGCCCTCCTCGTCCTGGCGGGGATAGACCTGCACGCTGCGGTAGACGGGGGCGCCGATGGGGCCCTGGGTGATGGTCACCTCGTCGGTGTAGCGGTCGGCGTTCTCGCCGTAGACCAGCGGGTCGTTCTTCATCTTCCAGGTGCCGACGAACGCGGCGGGGACGATGTCCGTACCCGTGCGTGCCTTGCGGAAGGTGGCCTTCGCCGCGCCCGACGACCACTCCAGGACGTCGGGCGAGCGCAGGGTAAGTGTCTGGTGGGCGGCCGGCGTGCAGCGCTGGGCGGGGACGCTCGTGGTCACGTCGGACTCGCCGAGGACCACCTTGTCCTCGTCGGCCGAGACGAGGCGGGAGCGCCCCATGCAGAGCCGCTCGTCGCTGACCTGGACGTAGACGGCGGTCTTCGCTCCCGCCGCGCCCTGGCCGATCTCGATCCGGGCGGTCTCCCGGGGGTGGTCGGCCGATCCGCGCTGCACGCCCTCCCAGGCCCCGAGGAAGGCGGCGGGGACGATCCCGGCCGGGCGGGCCGACACGTCGCCGGTCTGGCCGCGGGCGCGGTTCTTCTGCTCGTCGGCGCCCTTGGCGGGGTCGGGCCAGAAGACGTACGTCAGGGAGGCGGCCGCGGCCACGACGAGCGCGGTGGCGGCCGCGATCAGCCCGGTGCGGCGCCGCCGGTGCGGCTTCGGCGCCGTGGCCGGTACGGGCGTGGGGTCGCCGCCCGCGGTGCCGGTGCCGGTGCCGGTCCTGGTGCCGGTCCTGGTCCCGGTCCCGCTTTCTCCCGCCGCCGCCTCCGCCTCCAGGAGCTGGGCCGCGTGGCGGCCGAGGCGGGCCAGGACCTCCGCCGGCAGCCACGGGTCGGGGACCGTGATCGTCTCGGCGAGTTCGGCGGCCGACGGCCGGCGGGCCGGGTCCTTGACGAGGCAGGCCCGCACCAGGCCGCTGAGTTCGGGGGCGAGGCCCGTCAGGTCGGGCTCGTCGTGGGCGATGCGGAACATCGTGGCGTGGACGCCGCTGTCCGCCGTACCGAACGGGGAGCGGCCGGTCGCCGCGTACACGAGCACCGAACCGAGGCAGAAGATGTCCGAGGCCGGCGTCAGCTTCTCGCCCCGCACCTGCTCCGGGGACATGAAGCCGGGCGAACCGACCACCGCGCCGGTGCTGGTCAGCCCGCCGTCGGTGATCGTGTCGACGGCGCGGGCGATGCCGAAGTCGATGATCCGGGGGCCGTCGACGGTGAGCAGGACGTTGGAGGGCTTGAGGTCGCGGTGGACGAGCCCGGCGGCGTGCACATGGGTCAGCGCCTTGGCGAGTCCGGCCGCCAGCGCCCGCACGGTCGTGGTGGGCAGCGGCCCGAACTCGTCGCCCACCACGGAGCGAAGCGAAGGCCCCGGGACGTAGCCGATGGCCACCCAGGGCGCCGGCGCCGCCGTGTCGGAACCGAGCACCGGGGCCGTGCCCGTGCCGCCGACCCGCTCCAGGGCGGCGACCTCACGGGCGAACCGGCGCCGGAACTCGTCCTGCGCCGCCAGCTCCGTGTGCACGACCTTCACCGCGACCGTGCGGCCGCCCGACGAACGCGCCAGGAAGACCCGGCCCATTCCGCCGACGCCGAGTCGGCCGAGCAGGCGGAACGGGCCGATGCTGACCGGGTCTTCCGCGTTCAATGGCTCCACGACGAAAGAGGATGCCAGACGCCCCCGCCGGGTCTCACCCTTGTCCCCCGCCGGTTCGCACCCTCGCCCCCGCCGGTTCTCACCCCTGTACCCGGCTGCACCCGGCCCGTTCTCAGCCTTCACCACAGATCCGCAGTCCCTTGGGCGTCGCGCACGGCAGGTGCCCGTGGGTGCGGATGACGTCCTGGCCGCTGCCCCGGCTCAGATAGGTGAGGAAACTGGAGGTCAGCGAGTCGGCGGGCGGCTGCCCCCAGGTGTACGCGTACTCGATCTCCCGGTACGGATACGTCGACTCGCCGATCTCGTCCACGCTCGGCACGCGGCCGTCGACGGCGATCCGGTGCAGGCCCTTCAGCCCCGTGCCGGCGCGCAGTTCGGTGTAGCCGATGGCCCCGGGCAGCCGGGCCACCGTCGCGAGCACCTGCTCCGTGCTGCCGAGCTCGCAGCGCACCACCGGCGCCGCCGGGTCGTCCTTGGTCTCGCAGTCCAGGGAGGAGTTCGCCGGCTCGTTGCGGTCCAGGACCCGGCGCTGGAACACCTCCCGCGTACCGGAGTTGGCGTCCCTGCTGACCAGCAGCACCGGCCGGTCGGGGCCGCCCGGGATCTCCTTCCAGTTGGTGATGTCGCCGCGGTAGAGGCGACGGATCTCGTCGAGGGTGAGGCTGGTGAGCGGTATCTCGTCGTTGACGACGAGGGCGAAGAGGGAGACGGCGACCATGGACTCCCGCAGCTGCGGGAAGCCGCCGGGCTTGCGCCCGTCGGAGAGCGCGATCATCGCCGGGGAGCCCTTGCCGCTCGCCGCCCCGACCGCCGCCAACTCCCGTATGCCGGCCGTCGAGCCGTGCGCGTCGACCACGACGGTGGCGCCGTCGCAGTCCTTCTCGTACTTCTTCGCCAGCTCCCGCACCACCGGGGCGAAGGCGGTCGACCCGGTGACGGTGAGGGTGCCCCGGGCGCAGCCGATGGGCGGTGGGGGCTCGGTGCGGACGATGATCGTGGCGAGGGTGATCACACAGGCGGTGAGAGCCAGGACGATGTTGCGGGCCGCCGGGCTGAAGGTGGGGGTCCGGTCGTCGACGCTCCTGCTGTGGTTGCGGTGGATGTCGGTTTCCTTGAGCGTGCCGGTGAGTTCGATCTCGTCGGGGGCCACGGGCCCGGAGAGCAGGACGAGCAGCTTGAAGTACTGCTTGCGGTTCAGTGACACCTTGGGCATCAGGACGGCGTTGCCCTCCTTGCGCAGCCCGGGCTCCGCCTCCAGGTTGCGCTTCACCCGGCCGAAGGCGCGGGGGATGGTGGCGACGACGGCCTGCACGGTCTTGTCGTCGAAGGTGACCCGCAGCCCCTCGAAGTCGTCGGACCGTTCGTAGTCCCCGTGGTAGATGTCGCGGAGCCCGTCGTTCTCGATGCGGAGCAGGACGAGGCTGGAACCGCCGGTGCTGCCGACCTCGCCGTCCCGTACGGTCAGGTCGCCGACGGTCTCGGGCCCGTCCCTGAGCGGGGTGTTGAGCTGTACGCGGTAGCCGAGCCGCCTGCCCCGCTGCATGAAGCGTTCGTAGGCGACGACACCGGCCGACACGAGGACACCGATGAGCGCGGTGACCACGGCGATGACGTTCTCTGCGGTTATCCACTCCATGCCCGCGACGGTACGGACGCCTGTGCGAGCCGGGGGGTGGTGTCGCGCGCCGCCACCTGGAGTTCTTCGTTCGTTCAGGTGGCCGGACAGCGGTTGCCGGGGGTGGGGAGCGTGGGTGTAATGGCGACCAGGGGGCCCCGTCGGAGAGGAACCCCATGCGTGTCGTCGAAGTGACCGCCTACGGCGGCCCTGAGGTCCTGAGGATGGCCCGCCGGCCCGAGCCCGAGCCCGGCGAGATTCCCGGCCGGGTACGGGTGCGTCTGAAGGCGGCCTCCGTGAACCAGGAGGACCTGAAGATCCGCTCCGGCGCGCGGGCCGCCATCCTCGGCACCCTCACTCCGCCGTTCGTCCTCGGCTCCGACTTCGCGGGCACCCTCCTCGACCCGGTGCCCGGGCTGCCGGCGGGAACGCGTGTGGCCGGGTTCGTGCCCTGGATGGAGACGGGCGGCCAGGGCACCTATGCCGAGATCATCCTGGTCGAGCCGGAGTGGCTCGCCCCGATCCCGGACGACGTGGACTTCATCGCGGCGGCGTCGCTGCCGCTGTCCGCCGTGACGGCCCGGCAGGCGATCGACCAGCTGGGGCTCCCTTCGGGGTCGACCGTGCTCATCACCGGCGCGAGTGGTGTGGTGGGGCGGTTCGCGGTGCAGCACGCGGTGGCGGACGGCCTGCGGGTGATCGCCCTCGGCCTCCCGGGAGACGAGTACGAACTCGGTGTGCTCGGCGCCGCGCACGTCCTGCCCGTGCCCCGGGGCGCGCCGCCGGCCGAGATCACGGGCGCGCTCACGAACCTCCCGGAACGCGTGGACGGCATCTTCGACGCGGCGCTGCTCGGCGCCCCGCTGCTGTCGGCGCTGAAGGACGACGGTGTCTTCGTCTCGGCCTCGCAGGAGCGGATGCCCGCCGCCGAGCGGGGCATCTCGGTCTCGGCGGTACGGGGCAGGCCGGACCAGGCGCGGTTGAAGGAGATGCTGGAGCAGGTGGCGGCCAAGAAGCTGATGACCCGGGTGGCGGACGTCATGCCGCTGGAGGAGGCGGCGGAGGCCCACCGCCGGGTGGAGGCGGGCCACCGCCCGGGCCGCCTGGTCCTGCTCGTCTGAGCGAAGGGGGAGGCGCCCCTATCTGGCCGAAGGGGGAGGCGTCCCTATCCGGGCGAAGGGGGAGGCGTCTGGCTCGCGCTGATCGCCTCCATCGCCGCCGACAGGCGTTCCAGGGCCCGTGCGGTCTTCTCGAACGCCTCCAGGCCGCCCAGTTCGCGCGTCAGCCGCGCCGCCAGCTCGGCGTGGCCCGGGTCGATGCGGGCGATCGCCGCGCGGCCCTCGGGGGTGGGCGTGAGGAGCTTGGCGCGGCGGTGGGCGGGGTTGGGTTCGTACGCGGCGAGGCCCTGGGTCACCAGGAGGTCCGCGATCCGCTGGACGCTCTGGCGGGTGATGCCCATGGCCCGGGCGATCCCGGCGACGGGCAGCGGCTCGCGCAGGACGGCGCCCAGGACCTGCCACCAGGCGGCGGTCAGGCCGGCCGGGCGGGCCAGTTCCTCCGAGACCGCGAGGAACTGGCCGTTGAGGCGGAAGACGCCGAGGGCCGTACGGGACAGGGCGTCCTGCTCCTCGCGGCTCACGACTCCTCGTCCGAGGTCGCCGCGTCCTCCGAGGCCGTCGCGTCCTCCGCGTTGAGCTCCTCGAACGCCGCCGGGTCCGAGTCGTGGAAGAGGCGGTACCAGGCGTCGAGCTTCGAGCCCTCGAAGGCGCCCATCCGGCCGAGGATCTCGCGGGCGAAGGCGACCGGCTCCGTGGGACCCGCCGTGATGAGGTCGCCCACACCGTCGCCGGTGTCCGTGACCGCGTCCGTGTCGACGTAGTGGTCGGCGCCCTTGTAGCCGGTGGCGGCCAGGTAGAACGAGACGGCGCTCGTGTGCGAGCGGTCGTCGAGCAGGCCCTCGCGGGCGAGACCGGCGGTGGCGCCGCAGATGGCGGCGACGGGCGTGCCGGCGTCGAGGAAGCGGCGGGCCGCGGCCGCGAACGGCGCGAGGTCGTCGCTCGTGTCCCAGAGATCGGCGCCCGGCAGGATGAGCAGCTCGCTGTCCTCCGGGCGCAGCTCGGAGAGGGCCAGGTCGGGGGTGATGCGCAGTCCCCCGATGGAGGTGACGGGGTCGGTGGACGGGCCCACGGTCTTCACCGTGAATTCGGACCTGGCCAGCCAGGCCGTGGCGTGGCCGGTCTCCCAGTCGGCGAGGGTGTCGTAGACGGCGAGATGGACGGTGCGGGACATGGTGGGCTCCTGCGGTTGTCGGTGCCTGGTGGTGCCTGTCGATGTCTGTCGGTGCCGTGCGCCTATGACAGAAGGCTGTCATGTCGACAGTGCGCTGTCAATGCTCCGGCATCCCTCATACGCCCGCAATCGAGTCCCACCAAGGTGTCGCGTCCCTCCCGGTCTCGGTGGACAAGATGGTCATGGCCGCTCCGACCTGCGCATCCTTACCCTGGCCGCATGACCCCTCATGTCGAACCCGACCCCCAGGCCGGCGCGGCCGTGAAGGCCGCCGACCGTGCGCACGTGTTCCACTCCTGGTCCGCCCAGGGCCTGATCGACCCGCTCGCCGTCGCCGGCGCCGAGGGTTCGTACTTCTGGGACTACGACGGCAACCGCTACCTCGACTTCACCAGCGGCCTCGTCTACACCAACATCGGCTACCAGCACCCCAGGGTCGTCGCCGCCATCCAGGAGCAGGCCGCGAAGCTCACCACCTTCGCGCCCGCCTTCGCCATCGACGTACGCTCCGAGGCCGCACGCCTCATCGCCGAGCGCACCCCCGGCGACCTGGACAAGATCTTCTTCACCAACGGCGGCGCCGAGGCCGTCGAGAACGCCGTCCGGATGGCCCGTCTGCACACGGGCCGCCAGAAGGTGCTCTCCGCCTACCGCTCGTACCACGGCGGCACCTCCACCGCGATCAACCTCACCGGCGACCCGCGCCGCTGGGCCTCCGACACCGGCTCCGCCGGCGTCGTGCGCTTCTGGGCGCCCTTCCTCTACCGCTCGCCGTTCTACTCCGAGAACGAGCGGCAGGAGTGCGAGCGCGCCCTCGCGCACCTGGAGGACACCATCGCCTTCGAGGGTCCGGCGACCATCGCCGCGATCATCCTGGAGACCGTCCCCGGCACCGCCGGGATCATGACCCCGCCGCCCGGCTACCTCGCCGGCGTCCGCGAGATCTGCGACAGGTACGGGATCGTCTTCGTCCTCGACGAGGTCATGGCCGGCTTCGGCCGGACCGGCGCGTGGTTCGCCGCCGTGCACTTCGACGTCGTGCCCGACCTGATGACCTTCGCCAAGGGCGTGAACTCGGGCTACGTACCGCTCGGCGGAGTCGCGATCAGCGCCGAGATCGCCGCCACCTTCGACAAGCGGCCCTACCCGGGCGGGCTCACCTACTCCGGTCACCCGCTGGCCTGCGCCGCCGCCGTCGCCACCATCCAGGTCATGGAGGACGAGAAGGTCGTCGAGCACGCCGCCCACATCGGCGAGACCGTCCTCGGTCCCGGCCTGCGTGAGCTGGCCGAGCGGCACCCCTCGGTCGGCGAGGTGCGCGGCCTGGGCGTGTTCTGGGCGCTCGACCTCGTCAAGAACAAGGAGACGCGCGAGCCTCTCGTGCCGTACAACGCGACCGGTGAGGCCAACGCCCCCATGGCGGCCTTCGGCGCGGCGGCCAAGAAGCACGGCCTGTGGCCCTTCATCAACATGAACCGCACCCACGCCGTCCCCGCCTGCAACGTCTCCGAGGCCGAGGTCAAGGAGGGCCTCGCCGCCCTGGACGCGGCGCTGAGCGTGGCCGACGAGCACACCGCGTAGACATACGTACGCGGGGGTTTCCCTCCGTCTGGTCTAGGGTGTCCCGGAACCGGACGGAGGGGGCCGACCATCATGCCCGCGAGCGGAGCTGTCACCCGCAACACCCTGCGGCGGCAGATCGCGGACGCGCTGCGTGACGAGGTCCTCGCGGGGCGTTTGCAGCCGGGGGAGGAATTCACCGTCAAGCAGATCGCCGAGCAGTACGGCGTGTCCGCGACGCCGGTGCGCGAAGCCCTCGTCGACCTCTCCGCGCAGGGGCTGCTCGACTCCGACCAGCACCGCGGATTCCGGGTGCACCAGTTCTCGGTCGACGACTACCGCGGGATGGTCGAGGCCCGCATGCTCGTCGTCGACGGCATCTTCCGCCGCCATGTACGCCCCGCCCCCGCCCCCTTCCCTGCCTCTGCCGCTGCCTCGGGCTCCGCCCCCGAGCCGGACGTGACGCGCGGGGTCGCGTTCCTCTCGGTACGGCGCCGGGGCGAGGCGGCGGTACGGGCGGCCCGCGCCGGTGACCTGGACATCCTCATCGGGTACGACATCCGCTACTGGCGCGAGCTGGCCCGGCTGGTCTCCGCCAACGACTACATCGCCGACTTCCTGCACCGGCTCCGCGTCCAGGCGTGGGTCTTCTCCGTGCCGTACCTGCGCTCCGACCGTGACCTGCTCGGCTGGCTGTGGAGCGGACACGTGGACCTCGTCGACGCGCTGACGCTCGGCGACGCGGAGGCGGCGATCGCGGTCGTACGGGCGTACAACAGGCAGTCGCTGGAGTGGGCGGACCGGCTGGAGCGGCTCGCGACGTGAGCCGGCGGTGGACCCCGTCCGGCGACGCGGCGGGTTGACGCGGGGCGCCGGCGGGCAGGTCACCAGCGGGTGTGCGACGCGGACCGCGCCGACTACCCTGGCCGTCCCTGCAACTGACGGAGAGCGAGCCTCCCTTGGCCTGTGACCTGTGGCTGGTCCCCCTCGTCGACGTGCTGTGCCACAGCCCCGACAATCCCTTCGCCGAAGAGATCGCCGCCTACGACAAGGCCCTCACCGAGTCCGGACTGCCCACCGTCCCCGTCTTCGCCTACATGCCGGGGCTCTCCGGCGACGTGGCGCCCGTCGCCGGTTTCGACTACGACGCCCTGCACTTCCTGCGCCGCGCCTATCTGCTGCGGATGTGCGGTCTCGCGGTCGAACCGGTCGACGAGCTCGGCGGTGACTACGAACAGCTCCTGGAGATGTTCGAGGCGACGGCCCAGCAGTCCCACCTGGTCTGGCACTACGACCACGCCGGTGCGTACGTCCCGGTGGACTTCCCGGTCCCGCTCTTCAACGACGAACTCCTCGAGGGCGGCGGGCCGCTCGGGTCCTCGCACGGGCTGCTGCGGGAGCTGGAGTTCGTCGCGTCCTCGATCGGGATCGACCCGGCCAACCCGCCGGCCGCGCCGCTGCCGCCGGAGCGGCCGACCTCGCTGGAGGAACCGGCGGGGCCGATCGCGTACGACGACAGTCCCTTCGCCCGCGAGCGGCATGTGTGGCTCGGGCTGCACGCGGCGGCGACCCGGAGCCTCGGACAGGGCTCGATGATCATCCTCAGCTGAACCCCTCCCCGTTGCCCCGAAAGGCCGCCCCAGGAGTCCCGGGGCGGCCTTTCGTCGCTGTCGGCGGCGGTCAGCGGCGGTCAGCGGCCAACCGTCCAGCGGCCAGTGGTCAGCGAGGCTCCGGCGGACGCTGGCGCGGCATGTTCGGGCGGGTCCCCGGGGGGAGCGGGAAGCGGGCCGCGGCCGGCGGCCCCTCGGGGCGGGGCGGGCCCGTGCCCACCGACTGGAGGGCCAGCGGCGCGGGGCCCGAGCGGAACTCCACCATCCAGTCCGCCGTCTCCGCCCGCACCAGCTCCGTCACGTCCTCGGAGAACCGGCGCAGCACCCCCAGGCACCGCTCCGCCGCCTCGCTCGCCGTCCCCTCCGTCGGCCCGAGGACCTCGCGCACACTCTCCGACGCCCAGTCGAACTGCAGCGCCTGCAGCCGGCGCTGCACCGCCTGCGCCGTCGCCACGTTCCTTATCCACCCCGACGTCAGACCGAAGTACCGGTCGCAGCCGATGCACGCCGCGCCGAGCAGGAGGGACAGATACCCCCACCCGGCCGCTCCGTCCGCGACGCCCGTCAGGTCGAGCAGGGGCAGCGCCGCGCCCGCGATGACGCCCAGCGCCGTACCCGCCCGCAGCACGCGCGCGCAGCGGCGCTTCCAGACCCGGTCGGAGAGGTACCACTCCGCCGTGCGCAGCGCGTTGGACTCGACCCAGCGGTACAGCTCGTCCAGACGCTCCGCGGGCTCGCCCCAGTCGCCGAGCGGGAACGGCGTCCCGGTCAGATCGCTGCTCGCGGCGGCGCCTCCGGGCTGTCCCGCCGACGGCTGCGGCGGCTGCATCTCCGGCTGCTGGCTCACCGGGGCACTCCTCTGTTCAGCTCGGCGCTCGTGTCCTTCTCGGCGCTCGTGTCCTTCTGTGACGTGCGGTGCACGTGGTGCCTGCCCTTCCTACCGCCGAATGGTGGGCTGTGGGCCCGGAATCCCGGGATTTCCGCCCGCAAGAGCGTCTTGATCAGGTAGAGGAGCCCGCAGTTTCTCACTCGAAAGAGTTGGGCGGCAGCGGCGGCACGGACCACGTAGGCTCGGCGTACCGAACACTCGGCGTACCGAACAGTCGTCAGCGAGACACCAGGAGTGAGTGACCGTGATCCCCGGTGGTGGCCAGCCCAACATGCAGCAGCTCCTGCAGCAGGCCCAGAAGATGCAGCAGGACCTCGCCCGCGCCCAGGAAGAGCTCGCCGCGACCGAGGTCGAGGGCCAGGCGGGCGGCGGCCTGGTGACGGCGACGGTCACCGGCTCCGGCGAGCTGCGCGGACTGGTGATCGACCCCAAGGCCGTCGACCCGGAGGACACCGAGACGCTGGCCGACCTGGTGGTGGCCGCGGTCAAGGCGGCCAACGACAACGCGCAGCAGCTGCAGCAGGCCAAGCTCGGTCCGCTCACGCAGGGCCTGGGCGGAATGCCGGGTCTGGGCTTCTGACCCCGCTGGGCTTCTAAGCCGCCCCGGCAGCCACTACCGTAAGAATCAAGCACTCCCCGGAAGGGCGTTCCGTTGTACGAAGGCGTGGTTCAGGACCTCATCGACGAACTGGGCAGGCTGCCCGGCGTCGGTCCCAAGAGCGCGCAGCGGATCGCCTTCCACATCCTCCAGGCCGAGCCGACGGACGTCCGCCGTCTCGCGCACGCGCTCCTGGAGGTCAAGGAGAAGGTCAGGTTCTGCGCGGTCTGCGGCAATGTGGCGCAGCAGGAGCAGTGCAACATCTGCCGCGATCCGCGCCGGGACCTCTCGGTCATCTGTGTGGTCGAGGAGCCGAAGGACGTCGTGGCGATCGAGCGGACGCGTGAGTTCCGCGGCCGCTACCACGTGCTCGGCGGCGCGATCAGCCCGATCGAGGGCGTCGGCCCGGACGATCTGCGCATCCGCGAGCTGCTCACCCGGCTCGCGGACGGCACGGTCACCGAGCTGATCCTCGCGACCGACCCGAATCTGGAGGGCGAGGCCACCGCGACGTACCTGGCGCGGATGATCAAGCCCATGGGACTGAAGGTCACGCGTCTCGCGAGCGGTCTCCCCGTCGGCGGCGATCTCGAATACGCGGACGAGGTCACGCTGGGCCGTGCCTTCGAGGGGCGGCGCCTGCTAGATGTATGACGACAGGGCCGACAACGGCTCGTGCGCTCACTCGTGAGCACAAGGGAGGCACCCTCGATGTCTGACGCCACGCTGCACTCCATCACGCAGGATCCGGACGACTTCGCGGTCCAGATCGCCGACTCGATCGAGTCCTTCATCGTCGCCACCACGGAAGTGGCCAAGGGCGACGAGCCCGACAGTGCGGTGCCGTTCCTGCTCCTGGAGATCTCGCAGCTGCTGCTCGCGGGCGGCCGCCTGGGAGCGCACGAGGACATCCTCCCGGACGAGCGGTACGAGCCGGACACAGGCCCCGACGTCGACCTGGACGAGCTGCGCATGCGGTTCGCGGTGCTGCTGGAGCCGGTGGACGTCTTCTCCGAGGTCTTCGACCCGTACGAGCCGCGCAAGGCGCCGGTGCCCTGCCGGATCTCCGACAACCTCGCCGACATCATCTCGGACCTGCGGCACGGCCTGGCCCACTACCGGGCGGGCCGGACGACTGAGGCGCTGTGGTGGTGGCAGTTCTCCTACTTCTCCAACTGGGGACCGACCGCGTCCGGGACCCTGCGCGCCCTGCAGTCGCTGGTCTCCCACGTCCGCCTCGACCAGCCGCTGGCGGAGCTGGACGGCCTCGACATCGACGAGGACCTGGCGGAGGACGAGCTGGCGGAGGAGGCGGGCCGGGTGATGGCGCGCGAGATCGCCGGACCGCTGGGTCTGGTGTCCCGCAAGGGCGCGTTGAAGAAGTAGCGCGCACCGAAGGGGAGTGGCCCGGGGCCGCCGTGACCTGGGGTTTGTGACCCCTCCCACAACTCCGCGTAGCTCGCTCCCCTGGGGGCAGGGGGTCGACCACGGGCAGTCCGGGCCGGCGGGCGTGATCACAACCTGAGCGGGACATCTCAGGATGTGATATACGGTCGGCGATTCCGGGCTGCTCGTTAAACTGAGCCGACCGCAGTAATGACTGCGGCAGAGACCTGAGCGAGGAGCGCACGTGGGCCTTGTCGTGCAGAAGTACGGAGGCTCCTCCGTTGCCGATGCCGAAGGCATCAAGCGCGTCGCCAAGCGGATCGTGGATGCCAAGAAGAACGGCCACCAGGTGGTCGTCGTGGTTTCCGCGATGGGCGACACGACGGACGAGTTGATCGATCTCGCCGAGCAGGTATCCCCGATCCCTGCCGGGCGTGAGTTCGACATGCTGCTGACCGCCGGAGAGCGGATCTCCATGGCCCTGCTGGCCATGGCGATCAAAAACCTGGGCCACGAGGCCCAGTCGTTCACGGGCAGCCAGGCCGGTGTCATCACCGACTCGGTCCACAACAAAGCGCGCATCATCGATGTCACGCCGGGCCGGATCCGGACCGCCCTCGACGAGGGCAACATCGCGATCGTGGCCGGTTTCCAGGGCGTGTCCCAGGACAAGAAGGACATCACCACGCTGGGCCGCGGCGGGTCCGACACCACGGCCGTGGCGCTGGCCGCCGCGCTCGACGCCGAGGTCTGCGAGATCTACACCGACGTCGACGGTGTGTTCACGGCCGACCCGCGTGTGGTGAAGAAGGCGAAGAAGATCGACTGGATCTCCTTCGAGGACATGCTGGAGCTCGCCGCCTCCGGCTCCAAGGTGCTGCTGCACCGGTGCGTCGAGTACGCACGTCGTTACAACATCCCGATCCACGTCCGCTCGTCCTTCTCGGGGCTGCAGGGCACGTGGGTCAGCAATGAGCCGCAAGGGGAACGCAAGGTGGAGCAGGCCATCATCTCCGGTGTCGCCCACGACACCTCCGAGGCGAAGATCACCGTCGTCGGCGTGCCCGACAAGCCGGGCGAGGCCGCGGCCATCTTCCGCGCCGTCGCGGACGCCGAGATCAACATCGACATGATCGTGCAGAACGTGTCCGCCGCCTCCACGGGCCTGACGGACATCTCCTTCACCCTCCCCAAGGCCGAGGGCCGCAAGGCCATCGACGCCCTGGAGCGGGCGAAGGGCGCGATCGGCTTCGAATCGCTGCGCTACGACGACCAGATCGGCAAGATCTCGCTGGTCGGCGCCGGTATGAAGACGAACCCGGGCGTCACCGCCTCCTTCTTCCAGGCGCTGTCCGACGCGGGGGTGAACATCGAGCTGATCTCGACCTCCGAGATCCGCATCTCGGTCGTCACCCGCGCGGACGACGTGAACGAGGCCGTGACGGCCGTCCACACCGCCTTCGGTCTGGACAGCGACTCGGACGAAGCCGTGGTCTACGGCGGCACCGGCCGGTGACCTGCGCCCTGACGTGGGGCCCGACGCGCCGTGGGGCCCGGCGTGCTGCCTGACGTGGAGTTGTTGCACCGCAAGCCGACGCTCGCGGTCGTGGGAGCGACCGGGGCCGTCGGCGCGGTGATGCTCCAGCTCCTGTCGCAGCACGCCGACGTCTGGGGCGAGATCCGACTCGTCGCCTCCCCCCGCTCGGCCGGCCGCAAGCTGGCCGTGCGCGGGGAGGAGGCCGAGGTCCTCGCGCTGAGCGAGGACGTCCTGGAGGGCGTCGACCTCGTCCTCCTCCTGGCGCCCGAGGACGTGGCGGCGCGGTGGGCGCCGATCGCGGCCGCCAAGGGCGCGGTCGTCGTGGACACCTCCGCGGCGTTCCGGGCGGACCCCGACGTGCCGCTGGTGGTCCCCGAGATCAATCCCCACGCGGTACGGGTACGGCCGCGCGGGATCGTCGCGAGCCCCGGCTGCTCCACCCTGGCGCTGATCGTCGCCGTGGGCGCCCTGCACGCCGAGTTCGGCGTCGGCGAGCTGGTGGTGACCGCCCAGCAGGCTGCCAGCGGCGGCGGGCAGGCGGGTGTCGCGGCCCTGCGGGAGCAGCTGTCGCTGGTCGCGGGGACCGAGCTGGGCCACCGTCCCGGTGACGTGCGGCGGGCCGTCGGCGACGACACGGGGCCCTTCCCCGGGCCGGTCGCGCTCAATGTGCTGCCCTGGTCGGGGACGCCGATGGAGGACGGCTGGTCCTCCGAGGAGCTGCGCATCCGCGAGGAGACCCGCAAGATCCTCGGCCTTCCCGGGCTGCCGGTCGCCGCCACCTGCGTACGGGTACCGGTGGTCACCGCGCACTCCGTCTCCGTCCACGCGCGGTTCGAGCGCCCGGTCACGGTCGGGCGCGCGCACGAGATCCTGGCGACCTCCCCGGGCGTGGTGCTCTACGACGATCCGGCCGCGGGCGGTTTCCCGACGCCGGCCGACGTCGTGGGCACGGACCCCACCTGGGTGGGGCGGGTCCGTCGCTCGATGGACGACGAGCGGGCCCTCGAGTTCTTCGTCTGCGGGGACAACCTGCGCAAGGGCGCGGCCCTGAACGCCCTGCAGATCGCCGAGAGTGTCATCCGTCCGGAAATCGGCGTCGGTTGACCGTTCACTTTTGTAGGATCTGTGAAGCCCCTGTGATCAAGTCACCGACAAAGGGCTCTTGAACTGGGGCGATGCCATGTTCGACGATGCTCTTCCCGCTTACCGCGACCGGTAGTTGGGTGGGAGCATCTCTGTGTGCGCCTCTGTGGTGTGTCGCACAACGCGCGGAGAAAACGGGGCATTGGGGAAGAGCGTGTACGCATGAGGGCGAACTGCACACCGTCAAAAACGGTGGCGTACGCGTACAACCCTGACGGGGGGAAGCGTGTCCAACAGGCGTGGCAGAGGTACTCGACATCGCAGCGGTGGTCCCGCTCCGCGGAGTGCGCCCGCTCAGGCGGCCGCGCCCGGCCGGCGGCATGCCGGTGATCGCCCCCATGCCCGCCCGAACCCGGGCGGCCGGGGTGAGCGGCATCCCGTCGCCGCGCGAGAGCGCTGACGACACCATGGCCGCGGGCACCACCGTCGACCATCTGACCGAGACCTACCGGGCGCACTACCGCTCGCTGCTCGGCCTCGCCGCGCTGCTCCTCGACGACACCGCCTCCTGCGAGGACGTGGTCCAGGAGGCGTTCATCCGCGTCCACTCCGCCCGTAACCGGGTCAGGGACCCGGAGAAGACGCTCGCCTATCTGCGCCAGACGGTCGTCAACCTCTCGCGCTCCGCGCTGCGCCGCCGCATCCTCGGCCTCAAGCTGCTCTCCAAGCCGATGCCGGACATGGCGAGCGCCGAGGAGGGGGCGTACGACCAGCTGGAGCGCGACGCGCTCATCAAGGCGATGCGCGGGCTGCAGCGACGGCAGCGCGAGGTGCTGGTCCTGCGGTACTTCGCGGACATGACGGAGGCCCAGGTCGCCGAGACGCTGGGCATATCCCTGGGGTCGGTGAAGGCGTACGGCTCGCGTGGCATCGCGGCGCTGCGCGTCGCGATGGAGGCGACGGCATGAGCTCCGACGGTGAGGAACCCGGCGGTACGGCATGGCTGCCCGGCGGTACGGAACCCGGCGGTACGACTGGGCTGCCCGACGGTGAACGCGACGACATGGGACACGAGATTGTGAACGACGGGCCGGACAAGGCGAGGGCCGAGGACCGCCCAGGCGGCGACGGCCCCTTCGCGGACCAGGACGGACAGGGCGGACAGGACGGACAGGACGGAGAGGGCATCTTCGCCGGCGAGGAGCCGGCGCTGCGGAGCCTGTTCCACGGCGCTGTGGCGGACCTCCAGCCCTCCGAGGGCGCACTCGACCATCTGCGCCGCGCGGTGCCCGCGCGGCGCGCCCGCAAGCGGCAGGCCATCGTCGGGGTCGCCGCCGCGGTGGTACTGATCGGCACGGCCGTGCCCGCGTTCGTGCACGTGGCCAACTCGGGCGGCATCGCCACCGACCAGTCGGTGAACGCCGGCCACGGCCAGCAGGCGCAGGGCGGCACGGGCACCGGCGCCGAGACCGGCGTCGAGGGCGGCGAGAAGACCCGCCAACCGTCGGCCGGCGCCACGAGCCCCAGCCAGGGCGAGGCCGCGGGTGCGGGCACGCCCACCGAGGCCGCCACCGACGAGAGCGGCGGCACGGGCGCCGACTCGACGCGGCCGGTCGAGTCCCAGCCGGACTCCTCGCCGGTCTGCGAGCCCGGCCAGCTGGGCGTCAGCTCCGCGCAGGCGGGCGGCCCGGACGCGGAGGGGAAGGTCTACGGCACCTTCCGCATCGCCAACATCTCCGGCGAGGACTGCGTGGTCGGCGGCGCCGGCAGCATCGGCTTCCAGGCGCTCGGAGCGGCGGACCCGGCCAAGATCACGGTCGTGGATCACGCGGCCGGGGACCCGGCGAGCGGCCTGCCCGACCCCTCGCTGGAGACCCCCACGCTCGTCCTCAAGCCGGACAACGCCTACGAGGTGCGGTTCGCCTGGGTCCCCACGGAGACCTGCCCGACCACTGGCACCCCGCCGGACCCGACCACCAGCCCGGACGGCGACGGCACGGGCGGCACGGGCGGCACCTCGGCGGGCGGCACCGGCTCGTCCGGGACGGACTCGACGGGCGAGAACACGGCCCCCCAGCTCGGCACGGCGGACGGGACCCCCGCGGACGGCTCCATCGCCGTCAGCCACACCGCGGAGCCGGGCAGCCCCGCGGCGGAGACGACGATCCCGAACGCCTGCGCCGGCACGATCTACCGCACCGGAGTGCTGGCCGCCTCGTAGCGACCGGCCGGCCCCTCAGCAGGGCCATCGGGGGCCGGAGAAGGCCCCCCCCCGGGTCTCAGGCCCCCGGGTCTCGGAGAGGCGACTCAGAGGCCCAGGGCCGCGTCCCGCTCCGCCTCGGCCTCACGGCGCAGCAGCCGGAACCACATGAAGACGACGAAGCCCGCGAAGACGAACCACTCCGCCGTGTACCCGAGGTTCTGGAAGGCCTTGAGGTCCAGGGACGTCCCGGCCGCCGCGGTCGCCGGGACCGGCGTCAGGCCGGCGGGGGAGTCCGTGAGGGTGACCCAGGCGTCGTAGACCTTGTCCGGCACCACGTTGATCAGCGAACTCGCGCTGATCATGCCGAGCTGCCCCTCGGGAAGCCCGCCCGCCGCATGGACGCCCTTGCTGCCCGCGTTCTCCGAGGCCTGCAGGGCGCCCACCACGGTGACCTCGCCGGTCGGCGGGGCCGGTGCCTTCGCACCGGCCGGCAGCCAGCCCCGTACCACCGGCAGCGACGTGCCGCTCTCCGTCTTCAGCATCGTCAGGACGTAGCTGCCGGTACGGCCGTCCAGCTCACGGTCCGGCACCAGGAACTGCTCGCCGTACCTGCCGCTCGCCTCCGCGTGCCGGCCCGAGGTCTCCTTGTCCACCGGCAGGAGCCGCTCCAGCGGCTCGGCCCTCAGCGTCCCCGGGTCCGGGGCGCGCTCCGCCTCCCGGTGGGAGTCGACGCGGTCCTCGAACTTGCCCATCTGCCAGGTCCCCATGAACAGGCAGAAGGGGATCGCCAGCAGGACGAAGACATTGATCCCCCACCAGCGGGGCGTTTTCAGGAACCGGTACACCCCTCCACGGTACGCAGTCCGCCTCACCCCCCGACCGGCCGGGTCCCCGGGTGCCGGGCCGCACTGTGCTTGTTCAGATGCCTGTCGGCGAAGTCCAGCTCCAGGCGCACCTGCTTGATCCGCTCCTCCACCACCAGCGAGCCGTGCCCCGCGTCGTACCGGTAGACCTCGTGGACCGCGCCGCGCGCCGCCAGCCGCTCGACGTAGTTGTCGATCTGGCGGATCGGGCAGCGCGGGTCGTTGACACCCGCCGAGATGTACACCGGGGCCGTGACCTTGTCGACGTACGTCAGCGGGGACGAGGCCTCGAAGCGGTCCGGCACTTCCTCGGGCGAGCCGCCGAAGAGCGTGCGGTCCAGTGCCTTCAGGGCCTCCATCTCGTCCTCGTACGCCGTCACGTAATCCGCCACCGGGACGGCGGCGAGCCCCAGCGACCACGCGTCCGGCTGGGTGCCGAGCCCGAGCAGCGTCAGATAGCCGCCCCAGGAGCCGCCGGAGAGCACCAGCTTCGCGGGGTCGGCGAGACCGGAGGCCACCGCCCACTCGCGGACCGCGGCGATGTCCTCCAGCTCGATCAGGCCGACCCGGTGCTTCAGCGCGTCCGTCCACTCCCGGCCGTAACCGGTCGAGCCGCGGTAGTTGACCCGGACCACCGCGTAGCCGTGGTCCAGCCAGGCCGCCGGGCCCGAGGCGAAGGCGTCGCTGTCGTGCCAGGCCGGGCCTCCGTGGACCTCGAAGACGGTCGGGAACGGCCCCTCACCGGTCGTCGGCCGCTGCACGAGCGCGTGGACGCGCCCGCCGGGCCCCTCCACCCACACGTCCTCCACCGGCACCGAACCGGGCGCCTTGTCGCCCGGCGGGTCGAGGACGACGCCGCCGCCCGTCGAGCGCACCACCGGCGGCAGCGCGGCCGAGGACCAGAGGTACTCCACGCTGCCGTCCGGGCGGACGGTGGCGTCGGACACCGAACCGGCCGGGGTCTCCACCCGGACCAGCGCGCCGGTCGCGATGTCGTACCGCCACAGCTCGCTGCGCGCCTCGTAGCTGTGCACGATGAGCAGACCCGTACCGTCGGCGTACCACTCCGCCGACACATCGCCCGGCAGGTCGAGGCGGAGATCGGTCTCCTTGCCCGTCGCCACGTCCCACAGCAGCGGCTCCCAGCGGCCCCGCCGCTGGTGTCCGACGAGCAGCCGGGTGTCCCCGTCCACCGGTGCGAAGCCCAGCACCGCGAGCCCGAGCTCCTCGGTGCCGCCCTTGGTGTCGTCCAGCTCGGCGACCACCGAGGAGTCCTCGGCTCGCAGCACCCGCAGGGCGGAGTGCATGGCGTCGCCGTGCTCGGTGTGCTCGATGGCGATCAGGGTGGAGTCGTGCGAGAGGTCGCCGACGCCGGCCGACTCGCGGTGCCGGTAGATCTCCACGGGCGCCGCCCCGTCCCGTACCAGGTGGACCGTGGAGCCCTCCTCGTCCGTGGAGCGGCCGACGACCACCGTGCCGTCACGGCCGATCGCGAGCCCCGCGGGGTAGGACGGCGGGAGCCCGGGGATCGCGGGCTCGTCCGCCCCGCCGTCGAAGGGCTGCCGCATCCACACCCCGAACTCGTCCCCGTCCTTGTCCGAGAACCACCAGATCCACCGGCCGTCGGGGGAGAGGGTGCCGTCCGTCGTGCCGTTCGGCCGGTCGGTCACCTGCCGCTGCCCGCCGCTCGCCCGGTCCCAGGCGTACAGCTCGTACGTCCCCGTGGCGTTGGACACGAACAGGGAACGGTCGGGCGCGTCCTCGGCCCACTCGGGCAGAGACACGCGGGGCGCCCGGAACCGCTGCTCCCAGACGGGGATGTCGTTGATCTCGTTGCTCTGGCTCATGGCCCCCATGATGCGCCGAACCGCCGACAATCCGTCCGCCTCGTCCGCAACCTGTGGATAACCTCTCGGGGCCGGGCCATCGGGCCAGGTCAGCCCGGGGACTTGTCCGACGGCGATTCCGACCGCCGTTCGCGCGAGGACGGTTCACCGGCCGACCTCGACACGCGGTTGCGTACGACGGCGGTGGCGATGGCACCCGCCAGTGCGGCGGCCCCGAGGCCCAGGGCGATGGCGGACGGGCCGGAGTCGGAGACGGCCTCGGCGGGGACGGTGGACGCCGCTTCGGCCGCCGCCCGCAGCGGGTGCAGGTCGAGGGGGTTCAGGTCGAGGGGGCGCATGTCCCCAGGGGAACGGACCGGGGCCCGCCGGGCCACCCGGCGGACCCCGTTCGGGTCAGGGACGGCCGGGCCGGGGGAAGGGTGAGCGTCAGGAGCCGGTGGTCGCCGGCGGACGGGTCGAGGGCGTCTCCGCCGAGCCCTCCGCGGGCGCGAGCCAGGCCATGCCGATGAGCAGGAAGACCACGAAGGCGATCCCTCCGGCCACGGCGGCCGTCTTCCTCGGGCGGCGCCGGGAGAGGGCCGCGAGACCGCTCTCGCCGCGCGGGGCCTGCCGGGGGTTGCGCGGTCGCGCCGAGGGTCTCGCCGAGGGTCTGTGCTGCGGCGCGGTGTGCTGCGGTCCGGTGTGCTGCCCGGGCCGGGGACGCGACGGCGGCGGAGTGTGTGCGTGCGGCTGAGTGTGCGGCCGTCCCTGGGACCGCCCATGCGGCTGGCGGTGCGACTGCGGGCGCGGCGCCTGCCGCTGTGACTGCTGGGGTCGCTGTGACTGGTGAGGCTGCTGGGGCTGCTGGTACGTCGGTATCTGCGGCTGATGGCCGCGCCACGCCCCCGAGGCGAACCAGTCCGCTATCGCCTGCGCCGGAGGACGCTGCTCGGGCTGCTTGGCCAGCAGCGTCAGGAGGTACGCCTCGAACGCGGCCGGCAGCCCCACCCCGAGCTGCCGCGGCGGAGCCGGCGGCGTGTCGATGTGCTGGTACAGCAGCGCCGTCGCGGTGTCGCCCTGGAACGGCGGCCTCCCGGTGAGGAGTTGGTACAGCACGCAGCCGAGCGAGTACACGTCGGAGGCCGGCGACGCCGGCTGCCCCAAGGCCCGCTCGGGGGCGAGATAGAGGCCGGTGCCGACGATCTGCCCGGTGGTGGTGAGCGCGCCTGAGGGGTCGTCGACGAACCGGGCGATGCCGAAGTCCGCCAGTTTCACCGTCCCGTCGCCGTCCAGCAGCAGGTTCCCCGGCTTGATGTCCCGGTGCACCACGCCCTCCCGGTGCGCGGCGGCAAGGCCCGCGGCCGCGTGCGCGGCCACCACGGCGACCCGCTCCGGCGACAGCGCCTGCGGAGCCCCCGGGTCCCCGGCGAGGCTGCTCCCCTCGACCAACTCCATGACGAGGTACAGCTTTCCGTCCCACGTGCCGAAGTCGAAGACGCCCACGACATGCGGATGGCTCAGCCGAGCCGCCGTCTGCGCCTCCAGCCGGAACCGGTCGGCGGCCGAGGGGTCGGACTCGTGACCCAGCATCAACTTCACGGCCACGGACCGCCCGAGCACCTCGTCGGTGGCCTGCCACACCTCGCCCATGCCGCCACGCCCGACACACATGTGGAGCCGATATCGGTCCGCGACCAGCACCTGAGACCCAGCCTTTCGACGGTCAGCCAACGTGATGACGTTCCAGAGTAGAGCCGCGCGATCCACACCCCGTCGCCGGATGGCGACCCCGGTCATTTCCCGGCGGAGAGCTCGCCGCTGAGGCTGCTGTGGAGACGGGCGCTGGCCGTGTTCAAGCCGGTGATCTCGACCCGCTTGCCGCGCTGCGCGTACCGGTGCTCGATCGCGTCCAGCGCGGCCACGGAGGACGCGTCCCAGATGTGGGCGGCGGAGAGGTCGATCACGACCGTCCCGGGGTCGCCGGCGTAGTCGAACCGTCCCACCAGGTCGTTGGAGGACGCGAAGAACAGCTCGCCGGTCACCCGGTACACGACCTGGCCGCCGTGCGGATCCAGGACGGAGGTGACGTCCGCGAGACGGGCGACGCGCTTGGCGAAGACGACCATCGCCGTGACGGAGCCGACCACCACACCCACGGCGAGGTTGTGGCTGGCGACCACACAGACCACGGTCACGACCATGACGACGGTCTCCCCGGCGGGCATCCGCCTGAGGGTCTTCGGCGCGACGGAGTGCCAGTCGAAGGTCGCCACGCACACCATGACCATCACGGCGACGAGCGCGGCCATCGGGATCTCGGAGACGACCGGCCCGAGGGCGAGGCACAGCACGAGCAGGAACGCCCCCGACAGGAAGGTGGAGAGCCGCGTCCGGGCCCCGGACACCTTCACGTTGATCATCGTCTGGCCGATCATCGCGCAACCGCCCATGCCGCCGAAGAACCCGGTGACGATGTTCGCGACGCCCTGCCCGATGGACTCCCGGGTCTTCGAGGACCGGGTGTCGGTGATCTCGTCGACCAGCTTCGCCGTCATCAACGACTCCATCAGCCCGACGAGGGCCATGGCCAGCGCGTACGGAGCGATCAGCGTGAGCGTGTCCAGGGTGAACGGCACGTCCGGCAGACCCGGCACGGGCAGCGCGGACGGGAGCTCGCCCTTGTCGCCGACGGTCGGCACGGCGATGCCGGCGGCCACCGTGATCACGGTGAGGACGACGATGGACACCAGCGGCGCCGGGACCGCCTTCGTGATCTTCGGGAAGAACACCGTCAGCGCCAGACCGGCCGCCATCAGCGGATAGACGGCCCAGGGCACGTCGTACATCTCGGGCACCTGGGCCATGAAGACCAGGATGGCGAGCGAGTTGACGAAGCCCACCATCACCGAGCGCGGAATGAACCGCATCAGCTTCGCCACGCCCAGCACACCGAGCACGATCTGGAAGACGCCCGCCAGGATCACGGCGGCGATCAGGTACCCCAACCCGTGCTCCCGGTTGAGCGGGGCGATCACCAGGGCCACGGCGCCGGTCGCGGCCGAGATCATCGCCGGCCGGCCGCCGACGACGGAGATCACCACGGCCATGGTGAAGGAGGCGAAGAGCCCGATCGCCGGATCCACCCCGGCGATGATCGAGAAGGAGATCGCCTCCGGGACCAGCGCGAGGGCGACGACCAGACCGGCCAGTGCCTCCGTCCGCAGCACCTTCGGCGAAAACGTCCTGGGCAGCGCGGACAGCGTGGACAGGGTGGAGGACAACACGGCGACAGACCTCTGGCTCGATCGCGGGAACACGCAGGAAGGGCCTGATCCGCACTGCGGATCAGGCCCTTGACCTGGTCTTACGAAGTCGGGGTGGCGGGATTTGAACCCACGACCTCTTAGTCCCGAACGAGGTTCGGGCGGGATCGTGGCCAGCACGTATGGCGTTTTTGCAGGTCACGGCGTTGGAGTGACCGGGTGTCGCGTGGTCCTGCGGGGGCTCGGGGAGCGGGTCGGCTCCCAGATGGCTCCCAGGGGGCGCAGGCGGCGGTCAGGGTGCTGAGCTGTGACTGCGAGGTCGGCCGGTACGGGTGTGCCGGCCGTCTTCTTGAGGCAGGCCAGCAGCCAGCAGTGTGCGGCCCCCGCCGACATGAGCCGGGTGCCGCACACTGCTTGATCGTTCAGCTTGCCGCCGTTAGCGCGGCCGGTCGGTCAGTGCCTGCTCCCCCTGGGGCAGGGGCGGGCCGTGAGCGGCGAATACCTCACTGGTTGAGGTACCGAGTTGCCGCGATCTGGATGAGGATGCCGCCGCCGGCGAAGGCGGCCCCCTTGAGGATCTGGATCACCAGCGTCCAGCGGAGGAAGCGGAGCCGGCGACGCGTCTTCTGCCAGAGGGGGCCGACGCGTTCCGGACCGCCGGCGGCAGCGCGGAGCCGCAGGCAGACAGCCTTGATCTTCCTGGCCAGTCGGGCCGGAGGGGCCTTACTATTCAAGACGGAACTCCTGGTTGGTCATCGATCTAACGGGCGTTTCGGCAGGGGAGGTCTCGGTCGCGGTTTGCCGACCCTTCAGGCCGAGCCTTCCCTGCACTGCCGGGGGTGCGCGGCAGTAGCCATTAAGGGGGCGGGGGAGCCCCTCATACCTGTCGCTGGACACATGTGTCCCCTGTTCCTGATTCGAGTGAGATCGACCATTCAAAATGCTAGCGGAGTCCGCCGAGGGCGATTGCAATTTCCGTTGAGTCCCTCCCGGCTGATTTAGCAGAACGGATCAGAACCTCCATCTCGGTCTTCATCCCTGCACGCGCAAGGATGTCGGCATATGCGCCGATATCCCCTTCGCTCAATGCCGCCCCCAGGTCCAGCAGATGAGCCGCGCGGTCGGCCTCGGCCATCGCCGCCAGGTGTGCCGGTAAATTCGGGTTCGTCGGCGCCGTGCTGTTGCGCCGGTCCCCCCTGTCGGCGGAGGTGTTGCAGGAACTGTTGCGCCGGTCCCTCTCGCCCCCCGCCTCGTCGCAAGTGCACCTGCCCGCGCATCGACGGCAGGTCGACTTCCGTGCGGCCTGGAGGAGCGGCTTGAGTGCTGCGAACTTGCGGGCCAGCGCGGCGACATCTCCACCGTCTGCCATCCCCTCGGCCGCCAACCTGGACATCTCCTCGATAACTGCCGTACGCGGAAGCCGCCGTCCGTTGAGCCAGTGGGAGAGGAGCGGCGGCGAGACGTGCAGCGCCTGCGCCTTCTGCGCCATCGTGTCGCCAGGGCGGACATGATGGATGAGGAGCTTGAGGGCTTCGGCGAACGCCTGAACCTCTTCCGTGGCCTCTGGCGCACAGGTGGTGCTGATCGATCCAAGTGACGGCATGCCAAACGAACCCTTCCGCTCGCTCGAGATTGCCTAGGGAGAACCAGTGATCACCGGAAGCCTAGCCATTCCCTGGCTCGGTGGTGCACAGTTCCGTGCTTTTTCTTGACTACTTTTCGCGGGAGTATTTGCCACCTTTAATGCCGACAAATAATGCTAAAACGGATCTTTACGGGCGCCTTCTCTTTCCTTGCTCGTGTAAAGATCGCTAATCGCTGGAATGAGGGTGTGGGGTCGTGCTACTAATGAATGTCCGCAGCCCGCTGCCACCAGTGCCACCTCGGGCCATCCCGCCGGGAGGCCCCCGCGAATGGAGATGTCATGCCGTCCTGGCAGGATGCCGGCCTCGGAACGATGAAGCGCGTGGCCCTGTGGTTGGTCTCCGTGGTCGGCGAAGGCAATACCTTCACCAAGGAGGACCTGCGTGCAGCCTTCCCTGGGGTGTCCCAGGTCGACCGCCGCATGCGAGACCTCCGGGATTTCGGTTGGCGTATCGACACCAACAGGGAAGACGAGGAGCTGGACCCCCACGAGCAGCGCTTCGTGAAGCCCGGCGACCCTGTCTGGGAGCCAGGTCGCGCGACCCGCAAGTCAGGAACGATCGCAATCGGTGCGGTGCGTCGACGCGAGGTGCTGGCTAGGGACGGGAACATGTGCCGCTCCTGCGGCATCACCCCCGGCGAGATCTACGCCGGCACCTACGAGGCAGCCCAGCTCGACATCGCCCGTAGGGAAGTGGTGAAGCCGGACGGCACCAAGGCCACGGAATTGGTCACCGAGTGCAAGCGGTGCCGGGTGGGAGGCAGGGCGCTCGCAGTGGATCTGGGCAAGGTGCTCAAGGCAGCCGCCGCCCTCGACCCGGCCGAGCGCAGCGTACTGTCCGACTGGGTGGCGGCCGACCGGCGGGAGTTCAGCCGCCTGGAGCAGATCTGGAGCGACTACCGCTCTCTGCCTGAGGAGTCGCGGGCGCAGCTCCGGGCGGAGCTGGGACTCGGCTGAGCAGCCCTGTTGCACAGAACAACCTCGTAAGAACGCGAACGGAAGCAGGTGCAACTACATGGCCAAGGGCTACGGTCTGCCGCCGGGTGCCGAGGAGAACCGCGCCCTTGTCCGGTCCCGGTTGGAGGAGGTCGCGGCCGGCGGCGGCCCCCGCGAGACCTTCACTGTCGAGTGGCGGGGCGGGCCGGAGCATCTGGAAGTCATCCAGATGCCAGTGGGCAGCCTCTACTACAACCCGGCAACCCACCGCATCCGCGCACAGGCCGGCCACGACCCGAAGCAGGCGGAAGCGCTCGCGGACGACCCGTGGAGCGGTGACAGCCAGGCATATTTGGACCGCCTTCTGCAGGTGCTCCCGGCAGACCCCGCCCGGACTGATCCTGAGTTCGACGAACTGATGGCGAGCCTGAAGGAGTACGGCCAGACTGATCCGGGGCTGATCACTCACGAAGGCATCCTCGTCAACGGCAATACCCGGCGCGCTGCTCTGATGCAGCTTTTCGGCCCCAACCACGCCATGCGTGTAGCTGTACTGCCGCCTTCCTGCGACTGG
This sequence comes from Streptomyces sp. NPDC015346, assembly GCF_043078785.1. Lineage (NCBI taxonomy): Bacteria > Bacillati > Actinomycetota > Actinomycetes > Kitasatosporales > Streptomycetaceae > Streptomyces > Streptomyces sp. NPDC015346. Next base: position 62,804 of record NZ_JBIBTW010000010.1, read on the forward strand.
CAGGACATCGCTGCGATCGAACTGTCGCTCCAACTGCGCAAAGAGCACCGTCGGGACTATTCCTACATCAACCGGTTGCTTGCGGTTCAGGAGCTAGTGGATCAAGGCACGCCCCTCGCTGTCATCGCCGCTACCTTCCGCACGACCGCAGAACGCTGCCGGCAGGACCAGTGGGTGCTCGCCCGCATCGAGTCGCTCATCGAGCGAAGTAAGACGGCCGGCGAGCAGCTGTCCTTGGTCGCTTTCGAGGACCAGGCTGAGAAGTTCCGCGAACTGCACCGCGCCTACGCCAAGCAGTACGCGGTCAACCCCGAGAAGGCAGAACTGCTGCTAGAGAACCGGCTGGCAGCCATTCTCTTGGGGTTCGCCAAGACCGACGTCCGGTTCATCGATCACGACTTCGGTGACCGGTACCTCTCCAAGGTGCTGCCACCTAGCGAAGCTCCAGCTGAGATTTCGTCGAGTGTGGGCATCCCTGGCCTGGGGCGGGCAGTGAAGGGTCCGTCCGCCCCCCTTAGTGCTGCCAAGGCAATGACAAACGCCGTCCTTCACGCGCGATCTGTCAGCCAACCGGGCAGCAAAGTCCCGCCGGAGGCTGCGGCTGGGGCCCAAAGGGAGATCATGCGGCTGCGCGCGGCAATGGACGAGGCCATCACCAACGTCGGCCGCGACGCGCGTATCAAGAAGCGCAAGCAGGCAGCACCTGCCCGCTTGGCTGACGCCGCCCGCGACATCGAGCAGTGCGTCACTGATCTGGTCCTGTCCCGGGCGCAGCGGAGCCTGGACGAGGAGTCGTTCGATGATGCCGTCACTGAGCTACGGCAGAAGCTGGACAAGCTCGCTGCGGAGGTGAAGCGCACTGTGCAGCACCCCGGAGACGGTGTGACGTGGCTCCTCGAAACGTTTGGGAAGGCGCAGTAGGTGGCCGACGAGCCCAGTCTGACGATCGGCTTCGACGTCACTCGCACGCAGGCAGCGCTGCGGACTGTGCCCGAGTGCCGTGGTGCGCTGGGGCAGTTGATCGCCAGCTTCCCCAGCGGCCGGATGACCGACAGGCTCTCGGCAGCGGTCCCCATCGATAGCTTCCTGGCCAGTATCAGCGCGCTCGGGACCTGGCCCCGACCGGACAGCGTTGTCTGGGAGGAGGACTTCCGCCTCCTCGCCACCGAGATGCTCGACACGGCGGACACGGCGGAGAGGCTTCTCAGCGGCTCGCCCGACGAGGACACCGTCGAGCCGGAGTCGGTCCCGGCCCTGCTGGGCGACGACTGGATCGGCCCTCTGACCCCTTTCCAACTCCGCGACATAGCCCGCCTTCTCTCGGTCGGCCACGGAGCCAACTTCAGCGTGCCCGGCGCCGGCAAGACCCGTGTCTCCCTCGCCGTCTTCTCTGCACTCCGCCAGCGCGGAGCCGTAACCCGCATGCTTGTGGTGAGCCCGAAGTCCGCCTACGAAGCATGGCAATGGGAGCCGGAGCAGTGCTTCTCCACCAGGCTCGACGTGCAGGTGCTCGGCAAGTCGGTCCCGGCCTCGGCAGACATCCTGCTCGTCAATTACGAGCGTCTGGACCGGGCCCTCGCTGGGCTGTCCCAGTGGCTGGAGGCGGCCCCAGCGATGCTCGTCCTCGATGAGGCCCACCGAATGAAGCTCGGCGGGGCCGGGGTATACGGTGCCGCCTGTATGGCGCTAGGCCCCCTCGGCCGTTTCCGGATGATCCTCAGCGGCACTCCTGCACCCAATAGCGCCAAGGACCTGGAGAACCTGCTCTCCTTCGTCTGGCCAGGTCACGGGCGGCGCGTGGTCACTCAAGCTGTCGACGGCGGCGATCTCGCCCATGCCAGCCGAGTACTGCGCCCCCTATATACGCGGACGACCAAAGAGGAGCTCGGACTGCCTCCCATGGAGACGCGGGTGCGCCGAATCCCGATGCCGCCGCTTCACCGCGAGATCTACGACGCTCTGGTGGGGAAGCTCTCAGACAGGGCGGCGGCCGACCGCACCGACTTCGAATCGCTCGGCAAGACAGCGCTGCGCCTGCTGATGGCCGCCACCAGCCCGGCTCTGCTCGTGGCGGGCTCAACGCGTTATGAGCCGCTGCACTTCCGCGTCCCACCGCTGGAGGTGGCCGAGGGGGATCCGCTCTCCATGCTCCTCCGCCGACTCCCCGACTACGAGCTGCCGCCTAAGTACCAGGAAACCCTCTCCATCGTGTCCGCCAATGCTGCGGCCGGACGCAAGACTCTGATCTGGACGAGCTTCGTCCGCAGTATCACTTCGCTCCACGCACTGCTGGCGCCGTTCCAGCCAGCGGCTGTGCACGGGGGGACCCCCGACCGGGAAGCTGAGTTGTGCCGCTTTCGGGAGGATCCGGACTGCAGCGTCCTCATCTCCAATCCGGCGACCCTCGGCGAGGGCATCAGCCTCCACCAGGTGTGCCATGACGCGGTCTATGTGGATCGTGATTTCCAGGCCGGCCGGTTCCTGCAGAGCCTCGACCGCATTCACCGCCTCGGCCTCGCACTGGACACGGAGACGCGGGTCACGGTCCTTACGGCCGAAGGCACGGTCGACGAGGTGGTAGCCCTTCGGCTGGCGCAGAAACTGGACTTCATGGGGCGGATCCTCGACGACCCGGAGGTGCAGCAGCTGGGCGATCCGGAAGAGGAGGTCCCGCTGGCCGCAGGAATGGACGCCGCGGACGTGCGAGCACTCCTGGAGCATCTCGGGGCGGGAGCCGTCTAGCGCCAGCAGGACTGCGACTCACAGAGTTCCGTCTCGCAGCAGCGCCTCGACGGCGTCCGCCTCCCGCTGCAGCACAAAGCGCCCGTCCCCGTCGCTGAAGGCGAGGATGCGGCCGCCCGTATCCAGGCCCGCCTCCGCCAGGAGCCCCAGCGGCAGGGACACACGGCCCTCGTCATCGATCTGCAGTTCTGCTGGTTCGCGTATCACAGCTGAAGTCTGCCAGTCTCCTCGTCGGACGGGGCTGCCCTGCCGTCCGGAGCCCGGATAGAGTCCTGCCGTGGACGGCGAAGCGATGAGCACGCAGGCAGCCCTGTGGCCTGTTGACGAACCAGGCGATCCGGAACTGGATGCCGTTGCGCAGCAGATCCTCACTGCCGACCCGCATGGCAGGAGGACCGCAGGTGCGATCCGGCGGAGCATCGACATGCTGCTGGATGGGCAGCACACCGGTCGCTTCCGGTGGGACCAGCTGTACAAGACCGAGAAGGCCCACTTGGGCACGCTGATCGAGATCAACATGCAGCGCGAGTTCGGCTTCGCCGACGGCCTCAGCATGGACTACTCGATCGCCGGCACCGACGTCGACTGCAAGTACTCGCAGACGCTCGGCGGGTGGATGGTCCCGCCAGAGGCCCTCGGCCACCTGCTGCTTGTCGTCTGGGCCAGCGATGAAGAGTCCAGATGGTCCGCCGGCCTGGTGCGCGCCCTGCCTGAGAGGCTGAACAATGGCGGCAACCGGGACGCCAAGAAGACACTGAACGCCGCGGGGCGGGCCGCAGTGCGGCGGCTATTCCACCAGGCTCCCCTCCAGGAGAACATGCTGCTGCGGCTCTCCGAGGCCGATATCAAGGCGATCTTCTCCCACAGGAGCGGCCAACGCAGGGTGGACGATCTCTTCCTCAGAGCTCAGGGCCGACGGATCAGCCGCACTGTCGTCGCTACAGTGGCGATGCAGGAGGACTACATGAAACGCGTCCGCTACAACGGCGGATCGCGCTCAAGGCTCCAACCCCGAGGCATCGTTATCCTGGGCCATTACTCCAGTCACGGCCGGATTGCCGAAGCGCTTGGCCTGCCCGTACCTGGTCCCGGTGAGTCGGTGAGCGCCCGGCTTGCGGCTGCCGGTCCCCGCCACGGGGATGCACCAAGAGTAGAACTGGGCGGGCGGGAATGGGTTGTCGCGAGGCCGGATGACCCAGAGGAAGCCGTCCCCAAACTGCCGGAGATATGAGCGAGCAAGCGCAACCAGAGCAACAGGCCGGGCAGTGGACACGGCCCGAAGGTTCCTGGGCCTCCTCGGCTGCGAACCGGCGGAGCATGCTCGGCAACCGGAACCGCGACACCGCACCCGAGCTGCTCCTCCGCTCGCTCGTCCACGCCGCTGGACTGCGCTACCGGGTGGCGGCCAAGCCGCTTCCGAAGATGCGACGTACGGCTGACATGGTCTTCCGCCCAGTGAAGGTGGCTGTCTTTATCGACGGCTGCTTCTGGCACGGCTGCCCAGATCACTTCGTGATGCCGAAGACGAACCGGCCGTACTGGGAGGACAAGATCGGCCGGAATATCAAGCGCGACCGGGACACGGACAACCGGCTCGCGGAGGAGGGGTGGCTGGTGCTCCGCTTCTGGGAGCACCTCGAGCCAGAGGCGTGTGCCAGGACCGTCATCGAGGTAGTGACCGCCCGGCGGCAGGAGGCCGCAGCCACGAAGCGTGACCGGAAGGCCCCCTGACCGCCCGCCTGCGGCGGCCGTCAGCTGATCTTCGCCTGGTTCAGGGAGAAGAGTTCATGCCTCTGATGGCGCTCTTGGCCGACGAAAGCCTTGAACTCGCCGAGCCTGTAGCTGAGGGCGCCGCTGGAGCGCTTCACCCTGTGGATCACGAAGTCGTGCTCGAGGTGGGCAATGTGCCGTTCGACTTCCGGCTCTGACATGTGCTGCCCGGTCTTCTCCAACCGGCTGATGATCTGGTCGATCCCGATGGGACGGTCCATCCCCCGAAGCAGCTTGTAGACGGGGTCGTGGACTACCTCTGTTGCCTCTACCAGCTCGGTGCGGGGCCCTTCCTGCCGCAGCGCCCGTGCGATGGACCGTCCCACCGCCTCCGCGACAGGCGGCGGGAAGGCGTTGCCTACCTGCCGGTACGTACTGGTCTTCCGGCCCTCGAACACCCACTCGTCCTCGGGCCTCCAGCCCTGGATCCGGGCCACCATCTCCACGGTCAGTTTCGGTCCTGGCTTGCCTTCAGCCGGCTTCCAGCCAGGCTCTGGGGCCTGATCGCTGACACCGAGAGCGTCCACCCCCAGCTTCGCCCAAGCAGCCTTGGCGCGCGTAGGTCCTAGGTCGGCCCCACCGTGCTTCTTCGACCCTCCGACGATGGTGGGGGCGATATCGTTGGCCTTCTCAGCCCAGCTTCTAGCGCCCTCCCAGCCCCTAGCGGCCATCAGGTCGCAAAGGGCTTCGCCCACTGTGGGCCGCTTGGCCGCCAACGGTTCAGGCCATGTGAAGTACTCAGCGTATTCAGGGCGTAGCGCTACGAGCACGAAACGGGGCCGCAGCTGCGGCACTCCGAAGTCAGCTGCGTGGAGGAGCTTCCACTGAGCGACGTAGCCAGCGCTTTGCAGGGTGTCGAGGACGTTCTGCCGATAGGCTGCGAAGCGATTGGCGCTGAGCCCCCGGACGTTCTCCAGCAGGAGCGCCTTGGGCTTGGCCCTCTCAGCCAGGCGCACGGCCCAGGCGAAAAGATCGCGCTCGTCGGTTGCCCCCAACTGCTTACCGGCGATGGTGAAGGGCGGGCACGGCACGCCGCCAGCGATCAGATCCATCCCGCTGAACTTCTCGGGCTTCCAGACCTCCGGATCAGCCACATCGCCTTGCCGGACGTCCCAGTCTGGCCGATTCCTGCGCAGTGTGGCGACGGCGTGCGTGTCGAGCTCAACGGCCAGGGCGTGCCCGAATCCGGCGCGCTCCAACCCGAGGGCCTGGCCGCCCGCCCCTGCGCAAATCTCGACAGCCTGCAGATCCGTCATTCATCCTCCATACGTGCGCACCGCCCGCCGAGCGCTTGGCTGCACTCGCGGCAGGCTGGACTCGAACGTGCTAGCGAGTCCGTCTCTGCGTACGAACATCCCAGGAACAAGCCAGCAAGTCCACCGAGACGGGCGTGTACAGCTGACCGCGAACGGGGCCAGTGAGAATGCCCAGTCTAGGTGGCTGGAACCCTGCGGACCCTTGCCTTACTGCCGCCTCACACGAAAGAAATAGAGGACCATCTCACATCCGACGCCGACGACCTCACGCCCCACCTCGGCGTGCCCTCACCGCGAGCGGCAGCCGACAGAGCTCTGTCCCAGAGATGGACGCGGAGTCGCTGGGCCTGACGCATCTCGAGATCATGCTGTCCATCTCGTTGTGAATATGTGTTCGTACGGAGATCCGGGCGAGTCCTGCCCGCCCTGACCTGCAGCGGAGCGTTCGGAGCGGCACCGTCCAGACGGTGCTGGACGGAGGCGAATGGGCCACGCTGGGTGGTCCGTCCAGCTTCCGTGACGCTGTCAGGCTTGGATGGCGAAAGTGGGCTCGCAACCTTCATCGATCTTGATGTCTTCGTAAACTACGGTCTCGCACAACCGGTTCCAGTGGTCGCCAAGGAGGACCGCGAGTCCCTTTGGGCGCAGAAGGCCCGCATCTCCCCTGCGGTCCGCCACTGCGCCAGGGCGGTGCCGAACCGGTTGACCCGTACGGCGTCCACCGCCTTGATCGCCGCGACGCTGATCGCCGCTTCCCACTCCCGCCGCACGCGCTCCTTCTTCTCCGCTTTCCGCCGACGGTGCTCCTCTTCTTCCTGGGCCTCTCGCAGGCGGCGTTCCTCCTCCTGCCGTTCCCTCTCCTCACACTGACGCCGCTGTTCCGCCTCCCGCGCCAGCCGGGCCTGCTCCTCTTCCTTCGCGCGGGCCTTCAGCGCTCGGAGGACGGCGTCGATCTGGTCCTCCAGCGGCTTCTGGCGGTGTCGACCCATTCCTTGTTCCAGCCGTATCGGTAGCCGTGGCTGTAGCCCGAGCCTTGGCTCACGTGCAGTTCCAGTTCCCCAGATGGCTCGAACCGGTGCAGGGGTGACCCGCTGCCACTCGTACGTCCGCCGGCCCGGCTGCGTGGGTACGTGCCGGGCCTGCTTCTGCCGTTCCTTGAAGCTGATCTCGCACGTCCTGCCGTGGACAGTGAGCAGTGGCCTCAAGCTGCCTGCGCTTCTTCGACACCGCGATCTCGCCCTGCCGGGCGAGGGCCTGCTCGGCGAGGAGCCGAAGCAGGGAGAGCACTCGTGGGAGTACCTCGTCCGAGATCTCGAAGGCGCTGTGGTCCGCGGTGACCGCCGCGATCACGTCCTCGACGTCTGTGATCACTCGGCTGCGTGCCAGGCGGATCCGGTTCCACTCGGTGTCGTCCTCGCCGGTCACCCGGAGCAGGCCGAGAAAGAAGTCTCCCTCTGCTCGCCCGCTGTATTTCAGGTGATAGCCCTCTGGCGCACACTGCCTCGCGGCGTCGAACGCCCGGCGATAGCGGGCCCGCTCCTCTTCGCTCGGGTCCGCGATCCGAAGGAACCGGCGTAGAGACTCTCCAGGTCCGTGGGGGCGGTACGGGTGACGGGCATCAGAAGCCCCCCGAAGAGAAGAGGCGCGGTCTACGCGCCATCGGTGCAGACCGCGGACAGCCATCCGACAAGCTGTCCGCCGGTGATGGGGATGTGGACGTCGCCACGGCGAAGGAACCACCCGTCGGCGTACCGCTGGGGCAGCCAGCCGGCGTCTGGGGCGCCCAGACTGGGAGGCTTCTGCAGCGGGTCGTCGACGGGCCAGCAGCCCAGGAGTGCTCTGGCCACGCGTCGCTGAACCGGACGGAACCACTCCCACGTCTCCGCGCGAGCCGGGTTGATCGACAGGCGGGGCAGCGCGCCGGCGAGCAGCGGCAGCCACTTGTCGCCCAGGACGGGATGGCCGACCGCCGCGCAGTCGAGCGCGGCGAGACAGGTCTCCAGCTTCCGGCATACGACGCCGACCGGTTCGGCCAGGCCGTCCTCGACGAGGCCGGTCAGGTCCTCGGCGAGACTCGCTGCCACCTCGGCCTGGTCGGCAACCGCCCACCGTCGGTAGCCCTGGCGCTCCACGGGAGCGAGCACCGGAACCCAGCGTCCGGAGCCGTAGGAGAGAGCGGTACGCAGACACATGAGGTCGTGCATCGAAGCGCGTACCCGGCGGAACGAGCCGAGGTCGTCGCGGCGGACGTCGAAGGAGCGGAGCAGGTGACGGAGTTCCTCCGCCCGCTGCGGCGCCGTCGCCTAGAGGTCGACACGGACGCCGTCCACGATGCGGGACTCCCACGCCGGAAGGGTGCCGTCCACGATGCCACGCAGGTCGATGTCGCTCGCCGCGTGGGCGAAGCCGCAGGCGAGGGCTCCCTCCAGCCAGACCTCACGAGCCTCGCCGGACGCGAGCAGAGCCTGGGCGACTCTGTCGGCGATCTCCCGGCGCAGTCGTGCCGATGGGTTCACCGGTGCCCTCCTTCGATCAGGATCTTGTCGGCGGCGGTGATCTCCTTGAGGAGATCGATGGCCCATCGGTCGAGTGCGCCGCGCACGTCGGAGCGCTGCGCGCCGATGTGGGGCGAGGCCAGGAGGTTGAGCGGCGTCGTGGAGCCGGTGAGGAGCGGCAGGTGCTCCCGCTCGACCGGGTCGAGTGCGACGCCCGAGAGCCTCCCGTCCGCCAGTGCCCGACGCGGGCGAGGCAAGCGCGCCGGTCGCTCCCGAGACCGAGGCCCAGAGAAGGTGGTCACCGATGCGTTCGGCGTCCTGTTGACTGCCGAGCGGGCCGCTCTCCTGTCGGGTCGCGACGACGAGTTCGTCGCCGTGGTCCTCAAGGGGTACACCGGCATGCGCTGGGGCGAGATCGTCGGCCTTGCAACCACGTTCGTCCGCCCTGGGGCCGTCCGTGTCGAGTGGCAGCTGTACGAACTCGACACGGGCGAGCTGGTGCGCTGCCCGCCCAAGGACGACAGCTACCGCACCATTGACTCGATGGGCTGGTTGTCGGCACTGGTCACCAACCACGTCGTACGTACGAAGCCCACACCGTGCCCTTGCCACGGCAAGACCAATGTCTTCCGAGGCCAGGGCGCGGCTCGCACCGGCGGCCACCAGGGCGCGAAGCTCGTCGACGTCGCGCGTCGGGTCAGCGTCTCCACTGGCACGGTGTCCAACGTCCTCAACCACCCCGAGCGCGTCACCGAGGCCACGCGAGCGAAGGTCGAGCAGGCCATCGCGGACCTCGGATTCGTACGGGGCGGCACTGCGCCGGAGCATGCCGCTCACTGGCGCAGAAACGGTTTCGCCACCTGGCTGTTCACGCCGGCGGTCTCTGGCTGGTATCCGAAGAAGGCGCCACAGGAGCCACGGCCCGTGCCCCTGCTTGGCGAGCCTTGGCCCGGCGTCCCGGCACGGGGGCGGGGTGCCAGCGAGCGGGCCCACGCCTGCTGGCTCCCGATCGCCAAGGGCCTCACGCCCCACGGTCTTCGCCACACCCATCGGACCGTGATGGAGGACCTCGGTACGGAGAAGGTCCTCATGGACGAGCGCATGGGACACATCGACGGCTCCGTCTCGGCCCGCTACGCCCACGTCACCCCTGGCATGCGCCGACGCCTCATGCTGGGGCTGACCGAGCAGTGGAGTCGGCGCTCGATGCCCGTCTGGCCGATGTGCCCCACGTCCCCAGTGCACGTCCTCAATGGTCTCCTGCGCGCACGCGGGGATGCTCGCGAGCTGACGATGCCTGGTTGATGCGCCACGGGTCCCCCCACGCGATCACCGCGTGGGGGCACACGTGCTTCGTGGATGCTGCTTCGGCCGCCTCGGGTCAGACGGCGAAGGCTTGACCGCACACGAGGCAGTGATAGGGACCCGACGTGTCTTCGGGCACTTTCACCGGCTCGTACGAGTGGCAGGGGGATGTCACGATGACCATGTCGTCGGGTTCAGTGAGGGGCGAAGGTGCCTCTGGGGTATCCACGCTGCCCTTGACGCCGACCTTCACGTACTTGCTGCGGATCGGCTTGAGCGCGCTCTTCAGCTCGTCCTCCACCATCCGCGCTGCGGCGGGAGCGATCACGCCCCTGGCGTAGTCGATCTGTTCCTGGGTCCACCAGGAGTCCGGCCCAGCTGGCTGGCCACAAAGAGGGCAGTAGTAGGCAGGGGGCGACGACTGCTGCTCGGCCTCGGCCTCTTCATTTGCCGCCCCGTGGTGCCATTTGAACTGGCTGATGCAGTGTGGGCACTCTCGACGCACGAAGCCGTCGTGGTCCAAGGGCAGGCTCATCGGAATCTCCATGTCAGGCCCCGTCCACGAACTCTTCGACCCTGATCGGCACCCCATCGGCGGTCTTGCCCGTCAGGACGACGTTGAAGTACGAGCTTGCCCCCATCCCCATGGAGCGGGCGCTCATCACGCGCACCGACTTACCGGCGGGCAACTTCGGCACCGGGAACTCACCCTCGTTGCGTGTGACTAGCTCGGCCTTTTCTTCGGCTTCCACATCAAGGTCGTAGACGTCCCCGGGGCCGTGGTTGGTGATCACGACCGTCCCCATCTTCCTCGACCCGTTGTCGACGTATCGGGCACTTAGCCGAGGGACGCCGACCGCCTGCGACGACGGCAGCTTCCGCCCCAGCGGAAGCCCGCCGCCTGGCGGCACCGGGGGAGTGAGGTCGCCGGCGTCATGCCAGTCCATGCCGGTCAGGCGCACAGCACACCCCGCCGTCTGCAGACGCATCGCGAGGTCCTGACGCTTCCTCGTGGAGTTGTCGAGGCGGATCACATGCCGGCCATGAATGTCGCTGAAGACCTTCACCTGCCCGAGCTCCACGATGACGGTGCGGTTCTCGTCCCGGCCCATGGCCATGCCCGCCTCGAACAGGACGTTCGGCCGGGGCTGCATCTGTGGGCTGCACTCGGGGTCCCCGGCGTACGTGAGGCTCTCGTGCAGGTAGGTGACGTCGTCAGGGGTCTGGAGGACGACCACTGCCTGCGCGTTCGAGAACGCCGTGTCCAGGACCTCACCGATGTACGGGGAGCCCTTGCCGGTCATCTGGATGGCCTCGGACCACTCGATGGGATCGAGCCCCAGCGCCCGCAGGAACTCGAAGAGCCCCTTGCGTGCGAGATCGTTTCGTCCGTGGATCACGAACACCTTGCGAGGGTCTGCGCCGCCCTCGGCCACTCGGTCTGCCATGTCTTGCTCACTACTCACGGTCGAGGGAGAACTGTCCCCAGTGACGGTAGCGGCGGGCACTGACAACGAGAGAGCCCGATGCGGGGAGCTGCCTCCTGGGGTCGGCTCCCAAACGGCTCCCAATACGTCCCCGGAAACCACTCAGGGGCCTGATTCGATCTCTCGAATCGGGCCCCTGACCTGGTGTTTCATCTGTCGGGGTGGCGGGATTTGAACCCACGACCTCTTCGTCCCGAACGAAGCGCGCTGCCAAGCTGCGCTACACCCCGATGTCACTGCTCTGCTGTTCACGTCGCGGCGACATCGATTACTTTAGCCCACCCACGCCCGGAGACGAAATCCGGTTTTCGCGCCGCCGCGCCGCTCAGTCTCGTGCGGTCAGGGTCAGGAGGGTCGCCTCCGGCGGGCAGGCGAAACGGACCGGGGTGTACCGGTTCGTGCCGCAGCCCGCCGAGACGTGGAGGAACGAGGTCCGGCCCTCGACGGTGTGGGTGGACAGCCCCTTCACCCGGTCGGTGTCCAGGTCGCAGTTGGTCACCAGGGCGCCGTAGAAGGGGATGCACAGCTGACCGCCGTGCGTGTGGCCGGCCAGGATCAGCTCGTACCCGTCGGCCGTGAACGCGTCGAGGGTGCGCAGGTACGGGGCGTGGACCACGCCCACCGAGAAGTCCGCCGACCGGTCCGGGCCGCCGGCCACTCGCGCGTAGCGGTCCCGCTTGATGTGCGGGTCGTCCAGGCCGGTGAAGGCGACCTCCAGGTCGGGCAGCTTGAGCCGGCCGCGCGTGTTGGTCAGGTTCTGCCAGCCCGCCGCGTCGAAGGCCTCGCGCATGCCCTCCCACGGGTTGTGGACCGCGCCGACCACCGGCGCGTTGCCGTTCAGACCGTGGCGGCCCTGCGCCTTCTCCATCAGATAGCGGGCGGGGTTGCGCAGCCGCGGCCCGTAGTAGTCGTTGGAACCGAAGACGTAGACACCCGGGAACTCCATCAGCGGACCGAGCGCGTCCAGGACCTCCGGGACGGCGTCCGTGTCGGAGAGGTTGTCGCCCGTGTTGACGACGAAGTCCGGCCGCAGCCCCGCCAGCGACTGCAGCCACGCCCGCTTCTTGCGCTGACCGCAGACCATGTGGATGTCGGAGACCTGAAGGACCCGCAGATCGCGCATCCCTGGCGGCAGTACGGGGATCGTCACCCGGCGGAGACGGAACGAGCGGGCCTCGAAGCCCGCCGCGTAGACGAGTCCGGCCGCCGCCGTCGCGGTAAGACCTGCCGTGACCTTCAGGGGGATCCCGTACCGTGCGCGCATTCCCCCATCGTCGCAGACGGAGCCGCTCCCCTCGATCCGCGGGCGCCCACCGGGAGGACGGCGGGGAGCTGGGCGGGGACGGGGCCGGGGAGGCGGGCGGGGGATAAAGCGCGGGCGGGCACGACGCCCCACCTGACACACTGGGGCGTATGACCACGCTCAAGGCCAAGCTTCAGGACGACCTCAACGCCGCCATCAAGGAGCGCGACGAGCTGCGCTCCTCGACGCTCCGGCTCACCCTCGCCGCGATCACCAAGGAGGAGGTCGCGGGCAAGACCAAGCGCGAGCTCTCCGACGACGAGGTGCAGAAGGTGATCGCCAAGGAGGCGAAGAAGCGCCGCGAGGCCGCGGACGCCTTCGCCCAGGGCGGTCGCGCCGAGTCGGCCGAGCGGGAGAAGGCGGAGGGCGTCATCCTCGACGCGTACCTGCCGAAGCAGCTCAGCGACGAGGAGCTGGAGCAGATCGTGGCCGCGGCCGTCGCCGAGGCCACGGGCGCGGGCCACGAGGGGCCGCGCGCGATGGGCGCCGTCATGAAGATCGTGAACCCGAAGGTGGCCGGCCAGGCCGAGGGCGGTCGTGTCGCCGCCGTCGTGAAGAAGCTCCTCGCCGGCTGACCACCCGCCGCGAGCCGTACGCACGACGACACGCCTGAGGGCGCCCCCGGTCTCGGGAGGCGCCCTCAGACGTACGTACCGCGGCCGGGAGCCTAGCGGTTTCCGCCGCCGCCACCGTTGCCCTGGCCGCGGTTGTTCCCGCCGCCGATCAGGTCCGGCGGGAGGGTGATGCCGGGGAAGATGTCCCCGTCGTCCGGCTCGCGGTCGCCCGGCTTGCCGTCGTCGCCCGGCTTGTTCTTGTCCTTCTCCTTGTCCTCCGGCTTCTCGCCGCGCGGCACGGAGATGGGCGCGAAGGACGGCGTCTCGGAGGCGTTCAGCGCCCCGGTCATCGCGATCCGCCAGATCGGACCGGGCAGGCAGCCACCACAGACCTTGTCGTAGTACTCGCCGCCGATGGTGATGTCGTACATCGACTGCTTCTCGCCGACGTCGTCACCGACCCACACCGCCGTGGACAGGTTCGGCGTGTACCCGACGAACCAGGCGTCCTTGCGGTCGTTGGTCGTACCCGTCTTGCCGGCGTTGTCGCGGTCGCTCAGACCGGCCTTCGTACCGGTGCCGTCCTCGACGACGCCCTTCAGCATCTGGTTGACGGTGTCGGCGGTCCGCTCGCTCATCGCCCGCGAGCACTCGGTCTTCGGCACCTTCAGCTTGTCGCCGGCCGCCGTGGTGATGGACTCGATGGCGATCGGGGTGCAGTACGTGCCCCGGTTGGCGAAGGTGGCGTAGACGGCCGCCATGTCGAGCGGGGTGGCCTCCTGGCCGCCGAGGGTGATCGAGGGAAGCTCCTTGAGCTTCTTGCCGAGCTCCCTCTCGTACCCCATCTTCTTCGCCATCTCGACCGTCTCGCACAGACCGGTCATCTGCTCCAGATGGGCGAAGTAGGTGTTGATGGACTTGCCGAGCGCGCTCGTCATGTCCCAGGTGCCGGCCTCGGACTCCAGCTCGTTCTGCAGGTCCCAGTTGCCGCCGCCGGCCGGTCCGCCCGCACAGGTGCGGTACGAGTCCATCGGCAGCGAGATCTTCCACGGCGTGGAGAACGACTGGGCGGGGCTCAGCCCCTTCTCCAGGGCGGCCGCGGCCGTGATCGGCTTGAACGTCGAACCGACCTGGAAGCCGTAGGTGGTGCCGCCCATCTTGCTGCCGACCGCGAGGTTGAGCGTCGTCTGGTGCTGCTTCTGGTCCAGGCCGTACGGGCGGGACTGGCCCATGGAGAGGATCTTGCCGCTGCCCGGCTGGACCTGGACGACCGAGGCGGCGACCTTGTCGTCCTCGTTGATCTTCGCGACGGCGGCCTGGTTGGCCGCCTCCTGCGCGCGCGGGTCGAGCGTGGTCCTGATGGTCAGTCCGCCCAGGTTCCACAGCTTCTGCCGCTCCTCGACCGTCTTGCCGAAGACCGGGTCGTTGAGGATCGTCTTGCGGACGTAGTCGCAGAAGAAGCCGGCGCCGTCGACGGCGGTGATGCAGCCGTTCCTCGGGCTCTTCACCTTCAGCTTGATCGGCGTGGCCTTCGCACGGTCCGCCTCGGCCTGGCTGATGTCCTTCACGTCGGCCATCCGCTGCAGGACGATGTTGCGCCGCTTGGTGGCCTCCTGGAGGTCGTTGACCGGGTCGTAGCGGCTCGGCGACTGGACGAGGCCGGCCAGCATGGCGGCCTCCTCCACCTTCAGGTCGGCGGCGGGCTTGGAGAAGTAGCGCTGGGACGCCGCCTCGATGCCGTACGCCTGCTGCCCGAAGAAGGTGATGTTGAGGTAGTTCTCGAGGATCTTCTTCTTCCCCAGCTCCTCCTCGACCTGGATCGCGTACTTCAGTTCGCGGACCTTGCGGCCGATGGTCTGCTGGGTGGCCTGGGCGACCTTCTCGGGATCGTCGCCCGCCTCCTCGACGAAGACGTTCTTCACGTACTGCTGCGTGAGCGTGGACGCGCCCTGGGCCACGCCGCCCGACTGGGCGTTGCGGTTGATCGCGCGCAGCACGCCCTTGAGGTCGATCGCCCCGTGCTCGTAGAAGCGCGAGTCCTCGATCGCGACGATCGCCTTCTGCATGTACGGAGAGATCTTCTCGATCGGCACGACCTTCCGGTCGCGCGAGTACACGGTGGCGAGGTGGCCGCCCTCCGAGTCGAGGATCGTGGTGCGCTGACTCAGCGGCGGTGTCTTCAGGTTGGACGGGATCTCGTCGAATCCCTCGACCGTGCCCTTGGCGGCCAATCCGAGCGCTCCGGCCGCGGGCAGGGCGATGCCCGCCAGCACGGCTCCGGAGAGCACACTGACACCGAGGAACTTGGCGGCCTGCTGGGTCCCGGTCAGACCACCGCCCGAGCGCTTCTTTGCCATGGGGGCAGCCTACGTTCTGAATCGCCGGACACGCGTATATGCCTTGGCCTAAGCTGCTCTCAACTGTCACAGCAGTGCGGTCCCGCATCAAGGGCCGGGCGTGACATCGGTACGAGAACCCATGACCCCGAAGCGTGGGAAGTCCTGCCCGATTCCGCCCCATGCGTCACCCGCCGTCCCAAGTGACTCCGTCATAACGGGGTGGATTGTGGTGATCTGACGGTTTTGACACGTATGTCCTCGGGTCACTCCCCTGGGTGATCTGCCGCGTACGCATAGTCCGTTCGGGCCATTCAAGATTGGGCCCGAAGGGGGTGTTGCGCTGTGCCCACCTTCCGTAACGTCACCAACTGGCAGCGGTGAATATGCCGCTACCGCCGTGGGGGAGCCTCGATTCGGGAGAGGACGGCGCCGGTATGGGCTGGGTAGCTGACTGGAGTGCGCAGGCGGCCTGCCGCACTACCGATCCGGATGAACTTTTCGTGCAGGGAGCGGCGCAGAACAGGGCGAAGGCGGTGTGCACCGGATGCCCGGTGCGGACCGAGTGCCTGGCCGACGCCCTGGACAACCGCGTGGAGTTCGGTGTGTGGGGCGGCATGACGGAGCGCGAGCGCCGTGCCCTGTTGCGCCGGCGGCCGACCGTCACCTCGTGGCGGCGACTGCTCGAGACGGCGCGTACGGAGTACGAGCGGGGAGCGGGCCTGCTGCCCGTGGCGATCGAGGACGACGCGACGTACGAGGCGTACGCGGCGGTGGGCTAGGCCCACCGGAGCCCGCAAGACCCGCAGGAGCCCGCCGGCCCGGCAAGAGCCTCGCCGGAGCTCCGGCGTAGCGGGAACAGCTCAGGCCGAGGGCATGCGCCCGGCCGTGAGCCGGTCACCGATGGCCCGCAGCCCTGCGAGATCGTGTACGTCGCCGGGCAGGGCGGCCACTTCGGCGACCGCCACCTCCGGGTGGAGCGCGGTGAAGCGGTCACGCGTGCGCTGTTCGCGCGCGAGCACCTGCATCCGCTCGGCATGCAGACGCAGGAGACCCGCGGTCAGTTGCTCGATGTCCGGCACGTGCTCGATGTCCTGTACGGCGGGGTCGTACGCGGATGTGTCGTACGCGGCTGTGGGGGCAGCCTCGTCGTCGTGCGAGGAGTGTGCGGCGGCGGTGGCGATGTCTGACGGCTCGGGGATTGTGGCGCGGGGGCCACGCTCACCAGTCTTCCCGCCGCCCTGATCCACCATGCGGCCCTCGTCAAGATTTTCTGCCGCGGCCCGCGCCCGCTCGGCCGACAGCCGGGCGGCGCCGCTGCCGTGCACACGGTTGAGGACGAGACCGGCCAGCGGCATCTCCTCGGCGGCCAGCCGCTCCACGAAGTACGCGGCCTCGCGCAGCGCGTCCCGCTCCGGCGTGGCGACCACGAGAAACGCCGTCCCCGGGGCCTGGAGCAGCTTGTACGTCGCGTCCGCCCGGGTCCGGAAGCCACCGAACATCGTGTCCATGGCGGCGACGAAGGTCTGTACGTCCTTGAGGAACTGACCCCCCAGCAGCTTCCCCAGGGTCCCCGTCATCATCGACATGCCGACGTTGAGGAACTTCATCCCCGCCCGGCCGCCCATCTTCGCCGGCGCCATCAGCAGCTTGATGAACTTCCCGTCCAGGAAGGACCCCAGCCGTTTCGGCGCGTCGAGGAAGTCGAGCGCGGAGCGGGACGGCGGAGTGTCGACGATGATCAGGTCCCAGGCGTCCCGGGCCCGCAGCTGCCCGAGCTTCTCCATCGCCATGTACTCCTGCGTACCGGCGAAACCGGCCGACAGCGACTGGTAGAAGGGGTTCTCCAGGATCGCCCGGGCCCGCTCGCCGTCGGCGTGCGCCTCGACGATCTCGTCGAAGGTCCGCTTCATGTCCAGCATCATCGCGTGCAGTTCCCCGCTGCCCGACCCCTTGATGCCGTCCACTTTCCGCGGGATGTTGTCGAGCGAGTCGATCCCCATCGACTGCGCGAGCCGCCGCGCCGGGTCGATCGTCAGGACGACGACTTTGCGGCCGCGCTCCGCCGCGCGGACGCCCAGGGCGGCCGCGGTCGTCGTCTTGCCGACACCCCCGGCACCGCAGCACACGATGATCCGGGTCCCCGGGTCGTCGATGAGCGGGTCGAGCTCGAGCGTGGGAACGGAGTCGAGGCCGTTCACCGGAGAAACGTCCTCCGCCGTCGTCTCCGTCACGCGTCCACCCCTTGCTTCCGCAGTTCCTTCGCCAGCCGGTACAGGCCCGCGATGTCCGCCCCGTCCCCCAGGAAGGGCAGTTCGTACGCCGGTACGTCGAGCGCGGTCAGGACCGCCCGCTGCTCGCGCTCCAGCTCCACGCGCTGCGCGTGCTCCGCCGCCTGTTCCAGGAGCGGCCCGACCAGCTTCGTACCCCCGCCGATCCCCGCGGCGGTCAGGGTCTTCGCGACCGCGTCCCGGTGGTCGCCGGAGGCGGCCCGTACCGCCGCCTCGTCGAGGACGTGCGGACGGACCATGTTCACGATGACCTTGCCCACCGGCAGCTCGGCGTCCCGCAGTTCGGCGATGCCGTCCGCGGTCTCCTGGACCGGCATCTCCTCCAGGAGGGTCACCAGGTGCACCGCCGTCTCCGGGGACTTCAGCACCCGCATCACGGCCTGCGCCTGATTGTGTATCGGGCCGATCCGGGCCAGACCCGCCACCTCGTCGTTGACGTTGAGGAAGCGGGTGATCCGGCCGGTGGGCGGCGCGTCCATCACGACGTAGTCGTAGGTGTAGCCGCCGTGCTTCTCGCGTCGGCGGACCGCCTCGCACGCCTTGCCGGTCAGCAGGACGTCCCGTACCCCGGGCGCGATCGTCGTCGCGAAGTCGATCGCGCCGAGCTTCTTCAGGGCCCGGCCCGCGCTGCCCAGTTTGTAGAACATCTGGAGGTAGTCGAGGAGCGCCCGCTCGGCGTCGATGGCCAGCGCGAACACCTCGCCGCCGCCCGGACCGACGGCGATCTTGCGCTCCTCGTACGGAAGCGCCTCCGTCTCGAAGAGCTGTGCGATGCCCTGCCTGCCTTCGACCTCCACGAGGAGGGTGCGCCTGCCCTCCGTCGCGAGGGCGAGCGCGAGGGCGGCGGCGACCGTCGTCTTACCGGTACCGCCCTTGCCGCTGACGACCTGGAGCCTGCTCACGTCTTCGAGCCTAACCACTGCCGTGCCGCCCTAAGCAGGAGGTGTCTGTGGCAGCGGATACAGTCGGCTCCATGACCAAGTGGGAATACGCGACCGTGCCCCTTCTCGTGCACGCGACGAAGCAGATTCTGGACACCTGGGGCGAGGACGGGTGGGAGCTCGTCCAGGTCGTTCCCGGACCGAACAACCCCGAGCAGCTCGTGGCCTACCTGAAGCGGGAGAAGGCGTGAGCGCCGTCGAGGCCAAGCTCGCCGAGCTCGGCCTGACCCTGCCGGAGGTCGTGCCCCCGCTGGCCGCCTACCAGCCGGCCGTGCGGTCGGGCGTGTACGTGTACACCTCGGGCCAGCTCCCGATGGTGGACGGCAAGCTTCCGGTGACCGGCAAGGTCGGCGGCGAGGTGACCGCGGAGGAGGCCAAGAAGCTCGCGGCCACCTGTGCGCTGAACGCGCTCGCGGCCGTGAAGTCGGTCGCCGGTGACCTGGACCGGATCAAGCGGGTCGTGAAGGTCGTCGGCTTCGTCGCCTCGGCCGCCGACTTCACCGGCCAGCCGGCCGTGATCAACGGCGCCAGCGAGCTGCTCGGCGCCGTCCTCGGCGACAAGGGCGTGCACGCCCGCAGCGCGGTGGGCGTGGCCGTGCTTCCGCTCGACGCCCCGGTCGAGGTCGAGGTCCAGGTGGAGCTCGTCCAGGACTGACCAGCACCCCGGAAAGTCGTCACGAGCCGGTTCCCCCCTCAGGGGGGAATCGGCTCTCGAACATCCCGACCGCCCGGCATACCATCCGGCCATGGCGAATGGACAGTGGTACCCACCGGAATGGCCCGACCGCATCCGCGCTCTCGCCGCGGGCGAGCTGGTCCCCGCGACGCCCAAGCGGGCCGCCACCGTCCTGCTGCTGCGGGACGCGGCGGACGGGCCGAGCGTCCACATGCTGCGGCGCCGCACCTCCATGGCCTTCGCGGGCGGCGCGTACGCCTATCCCGGTGGCGGGGTCGACCCCCGGGACGAACACCCCGTGCGCTGGGCCGGGCCCTCCCTGGCGGTCTGGGCCGAGCGGCTCGGCGTGCCGGACCACGCGCAGGCCCAGGCGATCGTCTGCGCGGCCGTGCGTGAGACGTACGAGGAGGCGGGCGTGCTGCTCGCCGGGGAGACGGCGGACTCGGTGGTCGGCGACACGACCGGCGACGACTGGGAGAAGGACCGCGAGGCGCTGGTCGCCCGCGAGCTGTCCTTCGCCGACTTCCTCGACCGGCGCGGCCTGGTGCTGCGCTCCGATCTGCTCGGCGCGTGGGCGCGCTGGATCACGCCGGAGTTCGAGCCCCGGCGGTACGACACCTGGTTCTTCGTGGCCGCGCTGCCGGCCGGCCAGCGGACCCGTAACGCCTCGACGGAGGCGGACCGCACGGTCTGGATCCGCCCGGCGGAGGCCGCGGCCGGTTACGACCGGGGCGAGCTGCTGATGATGCCGCCGACGATCTCGACCCTGCGCGGACTGGAGAAGTTCGGCTCGGCGGCCGAGGCGCTGGCCGCTTCGGTGGGGCAGGACCTCACTCCCGTACTGGCGCGGGCGCGCCTGGACGGTGACGAGGTGGTCCTGAGCTGGCCGGGGCACGACGAGTTCACCAAGCACATCCCGACGGGCGGGGACGCGGGAGCGGCCGGTGCCGCCGGTACGGCCGCGGAGGTCGAGGCCGAGGCTGAGGCCGGCGTCGAGGCCGAGGCTGAGGGTGGCGGCGCGGGTGCGGGTGCGGGCGGTGCGGGCGCGGGTGCCGGGATCGGGGGTGCGTCGTGAGTGACGCCGCCGCACTGCCCGGACAGCCCCGGGGAGCCGTGGTCTCCGGCCCCGCGACCGCCCGCGCCGTCAACGTCCTCGCGCCGAACCCCTCCGCGATGACCCTCGACGGCACGAACACCTGGATCGTCTCGGAGCCGGACTCCGAGCTGGCCGTCGTCATCGACCCCGGTCCGCTCGACGAGGGCCATCTGCGGCGCGTTGTCGACACCGCCGCGCAGCTCGGCAAGCGGGTCGCGCTCACCCTGCTGACGCACGGTCACCCGGACCACTCCGAGGGCGCGGCCCGGTTCGCCGAACTGACGGGGACCCGGGTACGCGCCCTGGACCCGGCGCTGCGGCTCGGCGACGAGGGACTGTCGGCCGGTCAGGTGGTCGCGGTCGGCGGTGTGGAACTCCGGGTGGTGGCGACCCCCGGCCACACCTCCGACTCGCTCTCCTTCCACCTGCCCGCCGACCGGGCCGTGCTGACGGGGGACACGATCCTCGGGCGCGGCACGACGATCGTCGCGCACCCCGACGGGCGGCTCGGCGACTATCTGGACTCGCTGCGCCGGCTGCGCTCGCTCACGGTCGACGACGGGGTCCACACGGTCCTGCCGGGCCACGGGCCGGTCCTGGAGGACGCGCAGGGGGCCGTGGAGTTCTATCTGGCCCACCGTGCCAGTCGCCTCGCACAGGTCGAGACGGCCGTGGAGAACGGCTACACCACCGCCCAGGAGGTGGTGGCCCATGTGTACGCCGACGTGGATCGCTCCCTGTGGCCGGCCGCCGAACTGTCCGTACGGGCGCAGCTGGAGTACCTGCGGGAACACGACCTGATCTGACCCCGGCGGAACCGGATCCCACCCCACCCCTCCGAAGCCGGCCGTCCGTGCTTTACGCTCCGCTTACTTCTGGCCGTAGTTCTCGGGGGGAATGCCCATGTTCGTCATATCCATTCTGCTGCTCATCGCGGCGGTGGTGCTGTTCTTCGTCGCCCGCGCCAACGACACGCGCGGGCTGAAGCTCGGCGCCCTCGGCGCGCTCATCGCCGGTGTCTTCGCGATGCTCGGTTCGACCCTCTACGTCGTCAGCGCGTACGAGGTCGGCGTCCCGGTCGCCTTCGGCAAGGTCGGCTCGCCGATGACCTCGGGCATGCACGTCAAGTCGCCGTTCACCGACGTCACGACGTTCTCCACCCGGCCCGTCGACCTCAACCTCTCCGACAAGGACGTGGTGGAGGTCCGTTCCTCGCAGGGCGGTGTGATGGAGGTCGAGGTGACCGTGAAGTGGGCGGTCACGCCGGCCAAGGCGGTCGAGCTGTACCGCCTCGCGGGCAGCGAGGAGGCCATCCAGCAGCGCCTGGTCTACCCCGACAGCCGGGAGATCGTCCGGAACGTCTTCGCGCGCTACACGAGCGAGCAGGGCTACGCCACGGACCGCGAGAAGATCAACGCCGAGATCGGCACGCTCATCAAGGAGCGGCTGGCCCCGCGCGGGATCGACGTCACCGCCGTCAACCTGCGCAACGTGAAGCCCTCGCCGGCCCTGCAGGAGCAGATCGACCGCAAGATCCAGCAGCAGCAGGCGACCGAGCGCGCCACCGAGGCCTCCCGTACGGCCAAGGCGGAGGCCGACCGGCGCCGCATCGAGGCGGAGGGCATCGCCCGCGCCAACAAGATCCTGAACGAGTCGCTGACGGACAAGGTCCTGATGAACCAGTGCATCGACGCGTACAAGGAGGCCGCGGCGCAGAACCCGGTCTACGCGGTGCCGTGCGGCGGCGGCAGCGGTAACCCGGTGATCGTGGACGGTACGAAGCGCTAGTCCGTACGAAAGCCCGTACGAAGTCCGTACGAACAGAGAGGCCGCCCCGGTCCACGACCGGGGCGGCCTCTCACGTACGTACTGCGGCCTGCGTGGTTACCGCGAGCGCTTCGCGAGGCGCTCCACGTCCAGCAGGATCACGGCGCGGGCCTCCAGGCGCAGCCAGCCGCGCTGGGCGAAGTCCGCCAGGGCCTTGTTGACCGTCTCGCGGGAGGCGCCGACCAGCTGGGCGAGCTCCTCCTGGGTCAGGTCGTGGACGACGTGGATGCCCTCCTCCGACTGCACGCCGAAGCGGCGCGACAGGTCGAGGAGCGCACGGGCGACACGGCCCGGGACGTCGGAGAAGACCAGGTCGGACATCTGGTCGTTGGTCTTGCGCAGGCGGCGGGCGACCGCGCGCAGCAGGGCGGTGGCCACCTCGGGGCGGGCGTTCAGCCAGGGCTGGAGGTCGCCGTGGCCCAGGCCGAGCAGCTTGACCTCGGTCAGCGCGGTCGCGGTGGCGGTGCGCGGGCCCGGGTCGAAGAGGGACAGCTCGCCGATGAGCTCGCCGGGGCCGAGGACGGCCAGCATGTTCTCCCGGCCGTCGGGGGAGGTGCGGTGGAGCTTCACCTTGCCCTCGGTGACCACGTACAGGCGGTCGCCGGGGTCTCCCTCGTGGAACAGCGCGTCGCCACGGGCGAGCGTCGCTTCACTCATCGAGGCGCGCAGCTCCGCGGCCTGCTCGTCATCGAGCGCCGCGAAGAGCGGGGCGCGCCGCAGAACGTCGTCCACGAGTTCTCTCCTATGTCGACCTGCTCAGGGGACCTTGATCCCATGATGCCGGACGCACAAAACAGTGCGATCAATCACAACAAGTTTGACGTACCGAACCGCCCGTCCGTACGCCAGGGGCCCGATTGGGTCGTGATCGGCCGTGCCCGGGGCGGATGTCGGTGGTGGCCCTTAGGCTGGCCGGGTGTCCAACTCGCCGGTGAGAGCGCAGGCCAAGGGGGCTGGGAGAGTGTCCGCCAAGGGTAATTCCGCTGTGGGCGAACAGGGTGCGTCGAAGCGAACAAATGCCGCAAAACGCCCCGCCGCGCCCGCCGTGAGGGCGGCCGGAGCCCCCGCGAAGAGGGCCGCCAAGACCTCCGCGAAGGCGCCGGCCAAGACCTCCGCCAAGCCGTCCGCCGCGCCGTCGGCGAAGACCGCCAAGCCCGCCAAACCCGCGAAGTCCGCGAAAGCGGAATCCCGGCTCGGGATGATCCGCCGGGCCCGGAAGATCAATCGGGAACTGGCCGAGGTCTATCCGTACGCCCATCCCGAACTGGACTTCCGGAATCCCTTCGAGCTGCTCGTCGCCACGGTCCTCTCCGCCCAGACCACCGACCTGCGGGTCAACCAGACCACCCCCGCGCTCTTCGCGAGGTACCCGACGCCCGAGGACCTCGCCGCCGCCGATCCCGACGCGGTCGAGGAGCTGATCAGGCCGACCGGCTTCTTCCGCGCCAAGACGAAGTCGATCATGGGCCTCGCGGCGGCCCTCAGGGACGACTTCGGAGGCGAGGTCCCCGGCCGGCTCGAAGACCTGGTGAAGCTGCCCGGCGTCGGCCGCAAGACCGCCTTCGTCGTCCTCGGCAACGCCTTCGGCGTGCCCGGCATCACGGTCGACACCCACTTCATGCGGCTCGCCCGCCGCTGGAAGTGGACGGAGCAGGACGACCCGGTCAAGATCGAGGCCGAGATCGCCGAGATCTTCCCGAAGAGCGAGTGGACGATGCTCTCGCACCGGGTGATCTTCCACGGCCGCCGGATCTGCCACGCCCGCAAGCCCGCCTGCGGCGCCTGCCCGATCGCCCCTCTCTGCCCGGCGTACGGCGAGGGCGAGACGGACCCCGAGAAGGCGAAGAAGCTCCTGAAGTACGAGAAGGGCGGCTATCCCGGCCAGCGCCTCAATCCGCCTCCGGACTATCCGGGCCGTCCGGCGCCCCCCGCCGTCGGCGTGTCCCCGGGCGCCGGTGCATGAGGCCGGGAGCCCACGAGGCCGTGGGGAACGAAGCCGCCGTCCGATCGCGTTGTGAAACACGGGGTGCCTATGACGCGCACTGAAGAAGAGACCGAGAAGAAGGCCGCCGGAGCGGCCGGAGCGGCCGAGGACCGGAAGGTCTACGGCGTGGGGACCGGCGGTCTGCTCGACCGCGAAGGGCTGCCCGCCTGGCTCGCCCCCGTCGACCGGGCCGCCCGCACCGTCGCGCCCGAGCAGCTCAGCCGCTTCCTGCCGCCCGCGAGCGGCGCCGGTCGCCAGTCCGCCGTCCTGATCCTCTTCGGCGAGGGCGAGCGGGGGCCCGAGCTGCTGCTCATGGAGCGCTCCGGCAGCCTGCGCTCGCACGCGGGGCAGCCCTCCTTCCCCGGCGGCGCCCTCGACCCCGAGGACGGCTCCCCGGCCGACGGTGGCCTGCTCCGGGCCGCGTTGCGGGAGGCCGAGGAGGAGACCGGTCTCGACCCCTCGGGCGTCCAGCTCTTCGGTGTGCTGCCCCAGCTCTACATCCCGGTCAGCGGCTTCGTCGTCACCCCGGTCCTCGGCTGGTGGCGCACCCCCACCCCCGTCGGCGTGGTCGACCCCGCCGAGACCGCCCGGGTCTTCACCGTCCCCGTGGCGGATCTCACGGACCCCGCCAATCGCGCGACCACCGTCCACCCGAGCGGCCACAAGGGCCCCGCGTTCCTGGTCGAATCCGCTCTGGTCTGGGGTTTCACGGCCGGTGTCATCGACCGGCTCCTGCACTTCGCCGGATGGGAGAGACCGTGGGACCGGGCCAAGCAGGTCCCGCTGGACTGGCGTGCATGACAGGCTGACCTGACCCGGGGCGACCGAAGACGAATCTGCGAGGCTATTGACGGTGAACGTGCTGGACATCCTGCTGCTGCTCGCCGCCGTGTGGTTCGCGATCATCGGTTACCGCCAGGGTTTCGTCGTCGGCATCCTGTCGGTGATCGGATTCCTCGGCGGCGGCCTCGTCGCCGTCCTGCTGCTCCCGGTCATCTGGGACCAGCTGACGAACAACTCCGAGGTCTCGACCACGGCGACGGTCGTCTTCGTGATCATCGTGATCGTCTGCGCCTCGGTCGGACAGGCGTTCACCACCCACCTCGGGAACAGGCTGCGCCGGCACATCACCTGGTCACCGGCGCGCGCCCTGGACGCCACCGGCGGCGCGCTGGTCAACGTGGTCGCGATGCTGCTGGTCGCCTGGCTGCTCGGCTCCGCCCTCGCCGGGACCTCGATGCCCACCCTCGGCAAGGAGGTCCGCAGCTCCAAGGTGCTGCTCGGCGTGGAGCGGGTGATGCCCGATCAGGTGTCCAGCTGGTTCGCCGACTTCACCTCGATCCTCGCCCAGAACGGCTTCCCCCAGGTCTTCAGCCCCTTCGCCAACGAGCCCATCACCGAGGTCCGGCCCCCGGACCCGGCGCTCGCCGGCAGTCCCGTCGCCGCCCGCGCCCAGCGCTCCATCGTCAAGGTCGTCGGCACGGCGCCGAGCTGCGGCAAGGTCCTGGAGGGCACCGGGTTCGTCTTCGCCGACCGCCGGGTCATGACCAACGCCCACGTGGTGGGAGGCGTCGACGAGCCGACCGTCCAGATCGGCGGCGAGGGCCGGCTGTACGACGCGAAGGTCGTCCTCTACGACTGGCAGCGCGACATCGCCGTACTGGACGTGCCGGACCTGGACGCCGAGCCCCTGCGGTTCGCCGAGGAGGACGCCCGCAGCGGCGACGGCGCCATCGTCGCGGGCTTCCCCGAGAACGGCTCGTACGACGTCCGCTCGGCGCGCGTCCGGGGCCGTATCGACGCCAAGGGACCCGACATCTACCGCCAGGGCGAGGTACGCAGGGATGTGTACTCGCTGTACGCGACGGTGCGTCAGGGAAACTCCGGCGGCCCGCTCCTCACCGAGGACGGCGAGGTGTACGGCGTGATCTTCGCCCGCTCGCTCGACGACGCGAACACCGGCTACGCCCTGACGGTCGACGAGATCCGGGATGACATCGTCCAGGGGCGTACGGCGAACCAGCAGGTCGACAGCCAGGGGTGCGCGCTGTAGCGGGGACCCCTGGAAGGGCTCAGTCCCGAGAGTGGCGGAGCCGGGCCGAGACCCACCGGGCCCGGCGGCGGAGGATGCGCGGGATCCCGACCTCCTGCGCGGAATGCGAGCGGCCCTCGTCCTCGGGGCCACTCCTCTCGTGGGAGCCCGGCCCCGTGGCCGAGCGGCGGTCGCGTGCTGTGTCACCGTAGTCGTACGTCCAGCCCATACACCGACGTCTGCCCGGGGCCCAAGGTCGGTAACCGCCCCGGGGCCCGCCAATTGGAGTATGCGCCGGGCACATGGCCGTTCGGAGAACAGAGGTTCCCGTGGCCCCCGGCGGCAGGGCTCAGCGGTCGGGTTCGGGGTCCTTGAGCCAGTTGACGAGCTCCGTGGAGAACGCCACCGGGTCCTCCTCGTGGGGGAAGTGCCCCAGGCCGTCGAAGAGCCGCCAGCGGTACGGAGCCTCCACGTACTCACCGGAGCCCGCCGCGCTGCGCGTCCGCATCGCCGGGTCCATCGAGCCGTGCAGATGCAACGTGGGTACCCGCACCGGGCGCTTCATACGCCGGTTGAACTGGATCCCGTCGGGCCGCGCCATGGACCGCACCATCCACCGGTACGGCTCGATCGAGCAGTGCGCCGTCGACGGGATGCGCATCGCCCGCCGGTACACCTCGATGGCCGCCTCGTCCGGCAGCCCGGGCCCCGACCACTCCTGGATCAGCCGGCCGACCATGGCCGCGTCGTCGGCGACGAGCTGACGCTCCGGCAGCCACGGGCGCTGGAAGCCCCATACGTACGAACCCGCGCGTGACTGCGAGAAGTCGGAGAGCATCGCCGAGCGCCAGCGGCGCGGGTGCGGCATCGAGGAGACCGCGAGCCGGCGCACCAGCTTGGGCCGCATGACCGCCGCCGTCCAGGCGAGATAGCCGCCGAGGTCGTGTCCGACCAGCGCCGCGTCCGGCTCCCCGAGGGAGCGGATGACGCCGGTGATGTCGAGCGCCAGATTGGCCGGGTCGTAACCCCGGGGCGTACGGTCGCTGCCGCCCACGCCCCGCAGATCCATCGCCACGGCCCGGAACCCCGCGTCGGCGAGAGCGGGCAGCTGGTGGCGCCAGGTCCACCAGAACTGCGGGAAGCCGTGCAGCAGCAGGACGAGCGGCCCGTCGCCCATCTCGGCGATGTGGAAGCGCGCGCCGTTGGCGGCCACGTCGCGGTGGGTCCACGGGCCGTCGATCCGTACGGGACTGCCGTGGCCGCTGCCGTTGCTGCTCTCAGGGACGGTCATGCCGACGAGCGTCCCACAACCGCGGCCTTCTCCTGGACCGTGCCGGGCAGGACCGCCCGTTCGGGGCGGGGGTGCGGCTTGGCGTTCTGGAGGATGGCGGCGGTCTGCTTGGCCGAGTTGATGGACTTCTCCGGCTTCTTGACCTTCTTGAACTTGGCGTAGGCGAGGAGCCCGAGGAGCCCCGCGAGCAGCACGTTGGCCGCGAAGGAGAGCAGGAAGCAGACCGAGATGTGCCAGTGACTCCAGGCCTGGATGCCGTAGGCGAGCGCGAAGCTCAGCATCGGCAGCGAGAAGAGCAGCACCGTGGCCGCGGCCACGCCGGCCGCACCGCCCATCGCGCCGCGCTTGACGTCCTGTCGGATCTCGGCCTTGGCCAGGGCGATCTCGTCGTGCACCAGCGCGGACATCTCGGCGGTCGCCGAGGCGACCAGCTGTCCGAGGCTGCGCTCGGCTCCGTTGACCGGGTCGCTCATCGCTGCTCCCTCTTCTCTTCTACGGTTCCGACCTCAGATCATGCCGGACTGTCGGCGTCATCGCGCGATGCCCCCGCGAGTTGGGCGCGCTCGCGGTGTTCGGCGGCCTTCTTCTCGTAGATCTCGGCCATGCGGAGGTGGTACTCCGGGTTGTCCAGTTCGTACACGTCCGGGATGCCGTCCATGTCCTCGTCGCGCTCCTCGTCCGCGATCAGCGCCTCGTACCTCCGCACTCGCAGCTTGAGCAGGACGGTCGCGAGCACGGCCGCGATCAGGGAGCCGAACAGGACGGCCGCCTTGACCTCGCCGGTGAGCGCCTGGTCGCCCTCGAAGGCCAGTTCGCCGATGAGGAGGGAGACGGTGAAGCCCATTCCGGCGAGCGAGGAGACGGCGAAGACGTCCGGCCAGGCCAGGTCCTCGTTGAGTTCGGCGCGGGTGAAGCGGGCGGCGAGCCAGGTGCCGCCGAAGATGCCGACCGCCTTGCCGACCACGAGTCCGAGCACGACGCCGAGGGTGACAGGTTGGGTGAACACCTCGGCGATCGACTTTCCCGAGACGGTGACCCCGGCCGAGAACAGCGCGAACAGCGGGACGGCGACACCGGCGGACAGGGGACGGACCAGGTGCTCGATGTGCTCGCCCTGGGAGTGCTTCTCGCCCTCGCGCCTGCCGCAGTCGAGCATCAGGCCCATGGCGACACCGGCGATGGTGGCGTGGACGCCGCTGTTGTACATCAGGCCCCAGATGATGAGGGCGAGCGGCACGTAGACGTACCAGCCGCGGACCTTCGTGCGCAGGAGCAGCCAGAAGAGGGCGAGGCCCACGAAGGCGCCGCCGAGGGCGAGGAAGTTCAGGTCGTTGGTGAAGAAGACCGCGATGATCAGGATCGCGAAGAGGTCGTCGACGACGGCGAGGGTGAGCAGGAAAGCGCGGAGCGCGGACGGCAGCGAGGTGCCGATGACGGCGAGGACGGCGAGCGCGAAGGCGATGTCGGTCGCGGTGGGGACCGCCCAGCCGGACAGCGAGCCGCCGCCGACGACGTTGACCAGGGTGTAGACCAGCGCGGGCACGGCCATGCCGCAGACGGCGGCGATGACGGGCAGGGCGGCGGCCTTGGGGTCGCGCAGCTCGCCCGCGACGAGTTCGCGCTTGAGCTCGATACCGGCGACGAAGAAGAAGACCGCGAGGAGTCCGTCGGCCGCCCAGTGCTGGATGGAGAGGTCGAGACCGAGGACGGAGGGGCCTATGTGGAAGTCCCGTACCGTCGCGTAGCTGTCGCTGAGGGGGGTGTTCGCCCAGACGAGCGCGGCGATGGCGGCGAGGAGCAGCAGGACGCCACCGACGGTCTCGGCGCGCAGCGCGTCGGCCAGGAACTGCCGCTCGGGCAGCGACAGGAGGCCGAGGAACTTGCGGCGGGTGGGGGCGGAAGCGGGCGCTGGCGCGGGCACGATGAGAGACCTCCGGTCGGGCGGGCAGGGCGAAGCACATGCCGACCAGACTTCCCGGCGCACCTAGGTCTTCTTGTCGCGTCACTGACGCTTTCTTTACTTTACCTAACGAGCCAGGGTTGTGTCCGGCGGGTTTCACTTTAGGGAGAGATGACTGGTTCGTCCCGTTGTGATCCGCCGCAGGACTCGCTGCACGCGCTGGGCCTGCCGGTCGCGCGGGGGCCGCTGACGCGCCGGAGACGCAGGAGCGCCCGCCCCGGGGTGTCGGGGCGGGCGCTCGTGTCATGACCGTGGGGATGGTTCGGATCTGGTCAGTCCTCGCTGGAGGCGCTCGGCAGCTGCGTCTGGATGAGCGCCATCACCGACGAGTCCGTCAGCGTCGTCACGTCACCCAGCTCCCGGTTCTCGGCGACGTCCCGCAGCAGACGCCGCATGATCTTGCCCGAGCGCGTCTTCGGGAGCTCCTGGACGGGCAGGATCCGCTTGGGCTTCGCGATCGGCCCGAGCGTCGTGCCGACGTGGTTGCGCAGCTCGGCGACGAGCCCGTCACCCTCGCTGGCCGTACCGCGCAGGATGACGAAGGCGACGATCGCCTGACCGGTCGTCTCGTCGGCGGCGCCGACCACCGCCGCCTCGGCGACGGACGGGTGCGAGACGAGGGCCGACTCGACCTCCGTGGTCGAGATGTTGTGCCCGGAGACGAGCATGACGTCGTCCACCCGGCCGAGGAGCCAGATGTCGCCGTCCTCGTCCTTCTTCGCACCGTCACCGGCGAAGTACTTGCCCTCGAAGCGCGACCAGTAGGTGTCGATGAACCGCTGGTCGTCGCCCCAGATGGTGCGCAGCATCGACGGCCACGGCTCGGTGAGGACCAGGTAGCCACCGCCTCCGTTCGGCACCTCGTCGGCCTCGTCGTCGACGACGGTGGCGGAGATGCCGGGGAGCGGGCGCTGGGCCGAGCCCGGCTTGGTCTCGGTGACACCCGGCAGCGGCGAGATCATCATCGCGCCGGTCTCCGTCTGCCACCAGGTGTCCACGATCGGGGTCTTGCCGGCGCCGATGTGCTCGCGGTACCAGATCCACGCCTCGGGGTTGATCGGCTCGCCGACCGAGCCCAGCACACGCAGGCTCGACAGGTCGAACTTCGCGGGGATGTCGTCGCCCCACTTCATGAACGTACGGATCGCGGTCGGCGCGGTGTAGAGGATCGTGACGCCGTACTTCTGGACGATCTCCCAGAACCGGCCCTGGTGCGGGGTGTCCGGCGTGCCCTCGTACATGACCTGCGTCGCGCCGTTGGCCAGCGGTCCGTACGTGATGTACGAGTGTCCGGTGACCCAGCCGATGTCGGCGGTGCACCAGTAGACGTCGGTCTCCGGCTTGAGGTC
This sequence comes from Streptomyces sp. NPDC015346, assembly GCF_043078785.1. Taxonomy (NCBI): domain Bacteria; kingdom Bacillati; phylum Actinomycetota; class Actinomycetes; order Kitasatosporales; family Streptomycetaceae; genus Streptomyces; species Streptomyces sp. NPDC015346. The sequence continues at coordinate 93,499 of NZ_JBIBTW010000010.1, forward strand.
GAAGACGGCGTGGTGGGTGTACGCGGCCTGCGTGAGGTAGCCGCCGGAGGTGTGGAGGATGCCCTTCGGCTTACCCGTGGTGCCGGAGGTGTAGAGGATGAAGAGCGGGTGCTCGGCCTCGAACGCCTCGGGCGTGTGCTCGGCGGACTGGCGGGCGACGATGTCGTGCCACCACACGTCCCGGCCCTCGGTCCAGTCGACGTCCTGGCCGGTGCGGCGGACGACGAGGACGTTGCGCACCCGGTCGACGCGGCCGAGGGCCTCGTCGACGGCCGGCTTGAGCGCGGCGGGCTTGCCCCGGCGGTAGCCGCCGTCCGCCGTGATGACGAGCTTGGCGTCGGCGTCCTCGATGCGCGTGGCGATGGCGTCGGCGGAGAAGCCGCCGAAGACCACGGAGTGCGCGGCGCCGATGCGGGCGCAGGCCAGCATCGAGACGACGGCCTCGGGGATCATCGGGAGGTAGATCGCGACCCGGTCGCCCTTGGTGACGCCCAGCTCGGTCAGGGCGTGGGCCGCCCGGGAGACCTCGTCCTTCAGCTCGGCGTAGGTGATGGCGCGGCTGTCGCCCGGCTCGCCCTCGAAGTGGAGGGCGACCCGATCGCCGTTTCCGGCCTCGACGTGCCGGTCGACGCAGTTGTACGCCACGTTGAGCGCGCCGTCGGCGAACCACTTGGCGAACGGCGGGTTCGACCAGTCGAGGGTCTCGGTCGGCTCGGTGGCCCAGGTGAGCCGCCTCGCCTGCTCGGCCCAGAAGCCAAGCCTGTCCGCCTCGGCCTGCTCGTACGCCTCCGCCGTCACGTTGGCGTGCGCGGCCAGCTCGGCCGGCGGCGCGAACCGCCGCTCTTCCTTGAGCAGGTTGGCCAGGCTTTCGTTGCTCACGACATCTCCCTTTCCCAGGGCGTCCTATGTGCCTATGTGTCCCGCGTCATAGCTCATCAGTCAGATGCCTGGGTGACAAGGGTCTCCAGGCAATTGGTTTAGACCTGTGAGCGGGCGGACGGGGGCCCCTCCCTCCCGGGCGGTGGGAAGAAGGGGCCACACACTCTCACGGACGTCAGGGCGGGAAGGTTCAGGACGCGCGCGCTTCCTCCCGGCCAGGCACCCGGTCGTCCTCCAGGGATGGCGCCCGGTCCTCCTCCCGGCCCGGCGCGCGCTTCCCGTCACGGGCCGGTACGCGGTCCTCCGCACGGCCCGGTACGGGGTCCTCCGCACGGCCCGGTGAGGGCTGCTCCTCACGGGCCGGTACGCGGATCTGTTCCCAGGACGGCACGAAGTCCTTCCCCTCGCGGCCCGGGGCGCGGGCCTCCTCGCGGGTGCGGGTGGGCGGGACACTGTCGAAGACGTCGTCGTAGCGGTGCAGCTCGTCCGGCCCGGCCAGCAGATACGCCTGAGCCTCGCCGACGTGGAAGTACATCCCGTGGAGCGTGAGGGTGCCGTCGGCGAGCCGCCGCGCCACCGCTTCGTACGTCCGCAGATGCTCCAGCTGCTGGACCACATTGGTCAGGCAGAGCTGCTCGACCCGGTCCGCCGGCAGCCGCCCGGAGATCCGCGCCCAGGCGTGCTCGCGGCTCGCCATCCGCTCCAGGCTGGGCAGCCCGTGGCGCAGCCAGCGCCGCAGCGGGGTCTGCGGGGCGTCGGGCCGGCTGTTGAGCAGCGCCTGCATCGCCCCGCAGCCGGAGTGTCCGCAGATGGTGATCGACTCGACCTGCAGCACCTCCACGGCGTACTCGATCGCCGCCGCGACCGAGTCGTCCCCGCTCTCCTCGCCCGGCAGCGGAACGAGATTTCCCACGTTCCGGACGGTGAACAGGTCGCCCGGGCCGCTGGAGGTGATCATGCTGGTGACCAGGCGTGAATCGGCGCAGGTGAGGAAGAGCTGCGAGGGGCGCTGGCCCTCGCGGGCGAGCCGGGCGAGCTCGTCGCGCACCAGGGGAGCTGTGTTGCGCTGGAACTTCCCGATGCCGCTCGCCAGTTGGTGCCCGGTCTTCTTCGGCGCCTCGTCCGCCGGCTGCTCCCCGCAGTGGTGGTTGCGCCAGGGGGTCCAGGGGCGGCAGCAGGCGTGCGCTTCGGGGGCGGGCTCGGCGATCCGGGCTCCCGATGGCCCGGTCATCTCGACCGTCCCGCCGTGCCGGAGGTGCGCCGCGTGCCAGTCGTGCAGCGTCTCGTACGCGGCGTGGTCCATGAAGGACCCGTCCAGCTCGACCACGACGTGGGAGCCGTGCGGCAGCTGGTGGAGGGCCCGGCTCAGCCGGGGCACGGCGAGGAAGGTCAACTGCCCTCGCACACTCACCCGATGACATCCGTCCTCGTCCTCGCGGGTGATCCGGGTCTTGGCGAGGCGGTGCAGGGCGACGGCCGTCGCCGCGGCGATGCCGAGGGCGACGCCTTGCAGGATGCCGATGAGGACCACGCCACTCAGCGTCGTCGCGTACACCAGGACTTCGCGGTGCCGGGTCACGCTGCGGATGTGGGTGATGCTCACCATCTGGATGCCGACGACCATGACAAGCGCGGCGAGCGCGGGCAGCGGGATGAGGTCGATGACGGGGACCAGGAAGAGCGCGGCGAGCACGATCCACAGGCCGTGCAGCATCGTGGAGTTCCGGGTCATGGCGCCCGCCGAGACGTTCGCGACACTGCGGACCGCCACCCCGGCCACCGGCAGTCCGCCGAGTGCGCCGGAGACGACGTTCGCCGCGCCCTGGCCCGCGAGTTCGCGGTCGAGCCGGGAGCGGGGGACGCCGTGGCCCCGGTCGGGGCGGGCGGCCACCAGCTTGTCGACGGCGACGGCGGAGAGCAGCGACTGCACGCTGGTCACCAGCGTGATGGTGAGCACCCCGGCCGCGATGCCGAGGACCGGTCCCTCCGGCAGCCCGGGCAGGGCGTGGCTGCTCCACGAGGGCAGGTCGACCCGGGGGACGGCGAGTCCGGCGATCGCCGCCAGGGCCGTCGCCGCCGCGACCGAGGTGAGGGCGCCCGGGACCTTCCGCAGGAGACGGCCCGCGCGGCCGGGAAGTCTCGGCCAGAGCAGCAGGACGGCGACGGTGAGCGCGCTGATGGCCAGGCCGGTCGTATGCGGATCGGCCAGCTGCGCGGGCAGTCCGAGGAAGTTGTCCACGGCGGAGCTCTGCGGGGTGCCGCCGAGGACGATGTGGAGTTGCGCGAGGGCGATGGTGACGCCGATGCCGGCGACCATGCCGTGCACGATCGCGGGGGAGACCGCGAGTGCGGAGCGGGCCACGCGCAGGGCGGCCAGGCCCAGTTGGGAGAGGCCGGCGAGAACGGTGATGGCGCAGGTGGTGCGCCAGCCGTACCGCTGGATCAGCTCGGCGGTGACCACCGTGAGGCCGGCGGCGGGCCCGCTGACCTGGAGCGGGGCCCCGCCGAACCGGCCGGCGACGATGCCGCCGACGGCGGCGGCCACCAGGCCGGCCTGGAGCGGCGCGCCGGTGGCGAGCGCGATGCCGAGCGAGAGCGGCAGGGCGATCAGGAAGACGGAGATGGACGCGGACAGGTCGGCGCCCACGAAACCGAAGCGGCGGCCGCCGCCGGGCGGGCTGTGCGGACGCTGGAAGCGGGGCCTGGTGGTGGTGCGGTCGGTGGGGCAGAGGGTCATGGTTCCCGTCTCCTCCGGGGCAGCGCGGTCGCGGCTCGTGCGGGACGAACGTGGGGGTCGCGGCCGTGGGTCACGGCGTGCAGCGGCGGGATACCGGCGCGCGGATCCTCACCGGTCACTGGGGCGAGTATCAACGCTCGGTAAATGGATCGTAATGCAGAGTAAAGTCTGCGGCATTATTTTCGGGGCAAACAGGGCAATCCTTCACCGGTTCGGGTGATAAGTGAGGGCAGTGCCGCTTGTCGTTTCATCTCCCCGGCGGCGGGGTGCGACGTTGGCGCCGCTCGCACGGAACCGAGGAGAGGTGGGCGGATGACAGCCGCCGGGAGAAGGACCACTGCCCGCACGAGGACACTCGCCGTCGGCGCTCTCGCCGTCGCCCTGGTCGTCGGCCTCGCCGGCTGCTCGGGCTCGGACGAGGAAGCCCCGGCGAAGGGCGCCTCGGGGGCGAAGAAGGGCCAGGCGGCGGCTCCGCAGAACGCGGTGCGCCTGATCGGTGACGGCTCGACCGCCTTCACCGGCGCCCAGCCCAACCAGCCCACCTGGGAGCGGCTGAAGCCCGGTCAGAAGCCGCCGCAGTTCGTGGTGTTCTCCTGGGACGGCGCGGGCGAGGACAGCCAGAAGCTCTTCTCCCACTTCCGCGAGGTGGGCAAGAAGTACGACGCGACCATGACGTACTTCCTCAGCGGGGTCTATCTGCTGCCCGAGGAGAAGCGGAAGCTCTACAACCCGCCCCAGCACGCGCCGGGCCGTTCGGACATCGGCTTCAACGACACCGAGGGCATCCGGGCCACCGTCCGCGAGCTGCGCGCCGCCTGGCAGGAGGGCAACGAGGTCGGCACGCACTTCAACGGCCACTTCTGCGGCCCGGAGGGCGGTGTCGGCGACTGGTCGGTCGAGGACTGGAAGAGCGAGATCCGGCAGGCCAAGTCCTTCGTGAAGAACTGGAAGACGAACGCCGGCCTGACCGCCGAGCAGCCGCTCCCGTTCGACTACGACAAGGAGCTGGTCGGGGCGCGCACCCCCTGCCTGGAGGGCCGGAAGAACTTCGTCCAGGCGGCGGCCCAGATGGGCTTCCGCTACGACACCAGCGGCGTCAACGACCAGATCTGGCCCAAGAAGGAAAAGGGCCTCTGGGACCTGTCGATGCAGCTCGTGCCGGTCCCGGGGCGCGCGTTCCAGACGCTCGCGATGGACTACAACTTCCTGGTCAACCAGTCGGGTACGACGCAGGGCGACCCGTCCATGCACCAGTTCTGGGGCAACCAGATGCGCGACGGCCTGGTGCAGGCCTTCAACCGCTCGTACCACGGCAACCGGGCGCCGCTCATCATCGGCAACCACTTCGAGTCCTGGAACGGCGGCACCTACATGCGCGCCATCGAGGAGACCATCGCCACGGTCTGCGTCCAGAAGGACGTGAAGTGCGTGTCCTTCCGCCAGCTCGCGGACTGGCTGGACGCCCAGGACCCGGCGGTCCTCGCCAAGATGCGCACCCTCAAGGTCGGCGAGGCCCCGAAGGGCGGCTGGGCGACCTTCCTGGCCCCCCAGCCGGCGCCCCCGTCGAAGCCGGCCGCCAAGCAGCCCGAGCGCCACTGAACCAACCTGGGGCCGACCCGCGCACGAGCACCCTGGGGCCGACCCGCGCGCGAGGTCGGCCCCAGACGACCGTGCGGGCGTTCCCAGCCGGGCTGCGCCGGACTCCGTCCGCCGGTCGTGGTGCGGGCGGTCTCAGCCGGGCTGGGGTACGGCCACCGCCTCACCGAGGACGAAACCGGGGTCGACCTGCGCCGCCAGGTCGGCCCCGGTCTTCGCGTTGCCCCAGCTCTCCGCGTTCTTCAGGTGGAAGTGGACCATCTGGCGGGTGTAGCGCTCCCAGTCCCGGTGGGCGTACGAATCGTCCGCCGCGTTCTGCAGGGCCTGCAGCGCCATCCGGTTGTCCGCCTCCAGGAGCTCGAAGCGCGGCGGGCGGCCCTTCTCCATCGCCCTGACCCAGTCCGAGTGGCCCACGGTCACCAGCAGGTCGTCGCCCACCTCGGCGCGCAGGAAGTCCACGTCCTCCGGGCCCTGCACCTTGTTGCCGACGACCTTGAGCGCGACCCCGAAGTCCCGCGCGTACTCCTTGTACTGGCGGTACACCGAGATGCCCTTGCGAGTCGGCTCGGCGACCAGGAACGTCATGTCGAAGCGGGTGAACATCCCGGAGGCGAAGGAGTCCGAACCCGCCGTCATGTCGACGACGACGTACTCGTCCTCGCCGTCGACCAGGTGGTTCAGGCACAGCTCCACCGCGCCGACCTTGGAGTGGTAGCAGGAGACGCCCAGATCCGACTCGGTGAACGGCCCCGTCGCCATCAGCCGGATCTCGCCGTCGTCCAGCCGCACGGTCCGGGCGCAGGCCTCGTACACCGGGTTGTCCTCGCGCACCCGCAGCAGGCGCGAACCCTCCCCGGGAGGGGTGGTCTTGATCATCGTGTCGGCGGAGGCGATCCTCGGATTGCTCCCGCGCAGATACTCCTTGATCAGCGGCAGATGCGCGCCCATCGCCGGCAGCGCCGCCGCCTCCGCCTCGTCGAGGCCGAGCGCGGCGCCGAGGTGCTGGTTGATGTCGGCGTCCACCGCGATGACATGGGCTTCATTGGCGGCGAGGTGGCGGATGAAGAGCGAGGACAGCGTGGTCTTCCCGCTGCCGCCCTTCCCTACGAAAGCGATCTTCATGTTCACCTAGCGTAGTGCCACGATCGCGATCTGTGGTCAAGGTGCGTGAAGAAGACCACTCCATCGTGGGGCCACGCCCTGGGGCGCGTAGCCTCGCTACTTATGAGTACGCACGCCTCTGACCCCCTGGCCGCCCTCGGCTCCCTGCCGGGCGTCGCCGAATCGGTGGACTCCGTACGCAAGGCCGTCGACCGGGTTTACGGGCACCGCGTGATGCGGCGCCGCAGCAACGAGATCACCTCCGAGGCCGCTCTGCGCGGGGCGCGCGGCTCGGCGGCGCTGTCCGGCGCCGACTGGGCCCTCGAAGAGGTCCGCCGACGCACCGACTTCGGCGGCGACCCGGAGGCGCGGACGGTGGGCGCCGCCCTGCGGCTGGGCGCCGAGGCCGGACAGCTGCTCTCCATCTGGCGCCAGTCCCCGCTGCGGGTTCTGGCGCGGCTGCACCTGGTCGCGGTGGGCGACGACCCCGGCTTCGGAGACTCGGTCGGCAGGCCCCGACAGGCTGGCGAGGCCGTCGACGAGCCGCTGATCGAGGCGCCGCTGCCGGACCCGGCGGAGGTCTCGGGGCGGCTCGACGGGCTCTCGGAGCTGATCATCGCGGGCGGTACGGCCCCGGCGCTGGTGACGGCGGCCGTGGTGCACGGCGAACTGCTCGCACTGCGCCCGTTCACCTCGTACAACGGGCTGATCGCGCGAGCCGCCGAGCGGATCGTGCTCGTCGGCAGCGGGCTCGACCCCAAGTCGATCTGCCCGGCCGAGGTCGGCCACGCGGAGCAGGGGCGCGCGGCGTACGTCGCGGCGTTCGAGGGGTACCTGTCGGGGACCCCGGAGGGCATGGCCGCCTGGATCGCCCACTGCGGGCGGGCTGTGGAGCTGGGCGTCCGGGAGTCGACGGCGGTCTGCGAGGCGCTGCAGAGGGGCGCCGCATAGCCGGTCGGCGCGAAAGGGGCCGAAAGGGCCGACGCACGTCAGCGCAAAGGGTTGCGGCGGTACCAGTCCTGGTACCGCCGCTGGCACGTCGGCCGAGTTACCAAGCGTCCTCGATATGTGCCCATCAGGCGGGGAACTCAGCCCTTCGCCTGGTGCGGCTGGCCCGTAATCGACGGGTCGACGTCGCGTGGGTGCTCGGCTTCAGTGCGAGGTCCGTGGGGCCTTCTTGCTCAACAGGTGATCCTCTCGGATGTCCTAGGTCTCGCGGGCCTGATTCCTTTCTACTCCTGTCGGATCGGAAGCGAAAGCCCTGACTCCACTTCTTTACTTTCGTCTCAAATCCGGGCAAAGCGATGGGCAAGAGCGGCGTGCCGCCGGCGGTTGGCGTACCAGACCAGTCCGGCGGTCGCCGCTGCCGCGCCCACGGCGGCCGCGGCCACGAGCGCGGGGCGGGGCGGCATCCTGAAGGCCGGCAGCCGCTGCTTGAGCCGGACCGGCTTCTCGAAGGCGAGGATCGGCCAGTCCCGGGCGGTCGCCTCGCGGCGCAGGGTCCGGTCGGGGTTGACGGCGTAGGGGTGGCCGACGGTCTCGAGCATCGGTACGTCGGTCGCCGAGTCGCTGTAGGCGTAGCAGCGTGAGAGGTCGTACCCCTCCGATTCCGCGAGCTCCCGGATCGCCTCGGCCTTGGTGGGCCCGTAGGCGTAGTACTCCACCTCGCCGGTGAAGCAGCCGTCGTCACCGACCACCATCCGGGTGGCGACGACCCGGTCGGCGCCGAGCATCTCGCCGATCGGCTCCACGACCTCGGCGCCCGAGGTCGAGACGATCACGACATCGCGGCCCGCGGCGTGGTGCTCCTCGATGAGCGAGGCCGCCTCGTCGTAGATGATCGGGTCGATCAGGTCGTGCAGGGTCTCGGCGACGAGCTCCTTGACCTGCGAGACGTTCCAGCCTTTGCAGAGCGCGGAAAGATATTCGCGCATCCGCTCCATCTGATCGTGGTCGGCGCCGCCCGCGAGGAAGACGAACTGGATGTAGGCAGTCCGCAGGACGGCGCGGCGGTTGATCAGCCCGCCTTGGTAGAAGGACTTGCTGAAGGTCAGCGTCGAGGACTTCGCAATGACCGTCTTGTCCAGGTCAAAGAAGGCGGCTGTGCGCGGCAACGAGTGGTTTTCCACGAGCCCGAGCATAGGTGCCCGCCATTCGGCGTACGCTCGGGCGTGTGGGTTTGCCTGAGAAGGCTCTCGGGTACACCATGGAAGTCACGGATCGTTCGCGACCGTGCTAACCCGGTCCGGCTCCTCCCCCCCCGAGTCGGCCGGAAAGACGACCCCCGCTCTCCCCCCCGGCGGGGGTCGTCGCATGTCCGGACGCGTTTTCGTCCGACGGATCCCCATCGCTCCCCCTCTCGTCGGCCCTGCGGCCGCGACGGCGTGATGCCTTTGATTCGTCACCCACAGTAACGGGAGCGCTGCTCTCCGGCCATCCCCGGTATGGGTCATGGAGATATTCACAACCGGCGAGTTATCCACAGTTTTTGACCAAGATCCACGCGATTTCCGGGACGAGGGCACGGTCATTCCCACCGCGAACTCCGCGGCAGCAGGAATCACCGATCTCCGCCGTGCCAGCGGCACGTGCGGGATCACACGGGGACAGGGGGCGTGTGCCGTGGCCGGAACCATGACATTCAGAATGCCGAGGCCTTCCAGGGCTTCACGATCCGCCGGCTCGCCCGGGCACATGCCCGGGCGCTCGGCGGGCTCGGCGGGCTCGGGCGGGAAACCGGCGGCCGACGTGCGCCGGGCCGGGCCACTGATCGTGACCGAGGACCTCGCGCTCCTCGACGACCTGCTGCGGCTGTGCGCCGCCGCGGGAGCCGAGCCCGAGGTGCACCACACGGTGCCGGACGACCGCGCGAGCTGGGCCGACGCCCCGCTCGTCCTGGTCGGGGACGACGCGGCGGCACGGTGCCGCGGGGCCGCCCGACGGCAGGGGGTGATGCTCGTGGGCCGCGACCACGACGACCCGGACGTCTGGCGGTGGGCCGTCGAGATCGGCGCCGACTGCGTGCTGCGGCTCCCGGACGCCGAGAGCTGGCTCGTCGACCGGATCGCCGACGCCGCCGAGGGCGCGGGCCGGCAGGCGCTGACCGTCGGCGTCATCGGCGGCCGCGGCGGCGCGGGGGCCTCGACCCTGGCCTGCGCACTCGCCCTGGCCGCCGCGAGGACCGGACGGCGCACGCTGCTGGTGGACGGCGACCCGCTCGGCGGCGGGCTCGACGTCCTGCTCGGCGGCGAGCGGGCCGAGGGCAGACGCTGGCCCGACTTCGCCGCCTCCAAGGGAAGGGTCGCCGGCGGCGCCCTGGAGGAGTCGTTGCCGTCGGTGCGCGGCCTCCGGGTGCTCAGCTGGGACCGGGGCGACTCCGTCCTCGTGCCACCCGAGGCCATGCGTTCGGTGCTCGCCGCGGCGCGCAGGCGCGGAGGGCTGGTCGTCGTCGACCTGCCACGCCGGGTCGACGAGGCGGTGACCGAGGCCCTGGCACAGCTCGACCTCGGACTGCTCGTCGTCCCCGGAGAGCTGAGGGCCGTGGCGGCGGCGAGCCGCGTCGCCTCGCTCGCCGGCATGGTGCTGCGCGATCTGCGCGTGGTCGTACGCGGGCCGTACGCGCCCGGACTCGACGACCAGTGGGTCGCGGACGCGCTGCGGCTGCCCCTCGCCGGTGAACTGCCGGACGATCCCGGACTCCTGTCCACGCTGGACGCCGGCGACCCGCCGGGCTCCGAGGTACGCGGGCCGCTGGGCCGGTTCTGCACGGAGTTCTGGGAGCGGGCGCTGGCCCCCGAGGGGGCGTCATGAGCGCGGTGGCGGCCCGGGGCGGTCAGAGCGGCGGGCAGGGCCTTCTGGAGGCCGTGCGGCGGCGGCTCGCCGAAAGCGGCGCGGAACCGACACCCGCGAGGGTGGCGGCGGCGCTGAGGGCCCAGGGACGGCTGCTCGGCGACGCGGAAGTCCTCGGCGCCGCCGAGGCCCTGCGGTGCGAGCTGGTCGGCACAGGACCGCTGGAGCCGCTGCTCGCCGACCCGGCGGTCAGCGACGTCCTCGTCTCGGCACCCGACCGCGTCTGGGTCGACCGCGGCTCCGGCCTCGAACTCACCGACGTCTCCTTCGCCGGCGCGCCCGCGGTGCGACGGCTCGCCCAGCGGCTCGCCGCGGTGGCCGGCCGGCGCCTGGACGACGCCAGGCCCTGGGTGGACGCACGACTGCCGGACGGGACCCGGATGCACGCCGTGCTGCCACCCGTGGCGGTCGGCTCGACCTGCCTGTCGCTGCGGGTGGTGCGGCCGAGGGCCTTCTCCGTGGCGGAGCTGACCGATGCGGGCACGGTCCCGCCCGGCGGGGAGCGGATCCTGCGCGCCCTGATCGAGGCCAGGGTCTCGTACCTGATCAGCGGTGGCACGGGTTCGGGGAAGACGACGCTCCTGTCCACCCTGCTCGGTCTGGTGGGCGAGCGGGAGCGGATCGTCCTGGCCGAGGACTCGGCCGAGCTGCGACCCGACCATCCCCATGTGGTGCGCCTGGAGGCGCGACCCGCGAACCAGGAGGGCGCGGGTCTGGTGACCCTGCGGGACCTGGTCCGCCAGGCCCTGCGGATGCGGCCCGACCGGCTGGTGGTCGGTGAGGTGCGGGGCGCGGAGGCCGTCGATCTGCTGGCCGCCCTGAACACCGGCCACGAGGGCGGCTGCGGGACCGTCCACGCCAACACCGCGGCGGACGTCCCGGCCCGCCTGGAGGCCCTCGGGACGGCGGCGGGCCTCGACCGGGCGGCGCTGCACAGCCAGTTGGGCGCCGGACTCTCGGCGGTGCTGCATCTCGTACGGGACCGGGCGGGGCGTCGCCGGATCGCCGAGATCCATGTCCTCGAAAGGGACCGGGCGGGGCTGGTGGTCACCGTGCCCGCGCTGCGCTGGGGAACGGCCGGGTTCGAGCGGGAGCGGGGCTGGGAGCGGCTGCGGGCGTTGATCGGAGGCGAGTCGTGGTGAGGGAGCAGTGGGCGCTGGCCCAGGGCGCGGCGGTTCTGTGTGCCGGGGCCGCGTTGTGGCGGGTGGCCGAGCGGGAGCGCGGACTGCGCAGGGCGCGGGCGGTTCTGGCGGGCGTGGGCGTTCCGGGTGCCGTGGGGGCTCCGGAGCGTACGGGACCGTCGTGGCGGGAGGTGTGCGAGCGGTGGTGGGCCGTGGCGAGGGGGTGGCGCGCATGGCTGTGTCTGCCCCTGGCGGTGGTGCTCTCGCTTCTCGGGGAGTCGCCGCTGCCGCTGGTGGCGGGGGTGGTCGCGGTGCCGCTGGTGGGGCGGAGGCTGCGGGCGGTGGCCGCCCGTAAGGAGCGGGAAGCACGGGCCGACGCGGTGGTGGCCCTGTGCGGTGCGATCGCGGGGGAGCTGAGAGCCGGCCGCCAACCGGCGCAGGCCCTGGTCTTCGCGGCGGGCACGACAGGGGCTCTTGGCCCGCAAGAGGAGACGTCGGTGCTCGCGGCGGCGCGCTTCGGCGGAGACGTGGCGGAGGCGCTGCGGCGGGCCGCCCGGCAGGACGGCGCCGAAGGTCTGGCCGGTCTGGCGGCCTGCTGGCAGGTCGCCGTGGACGGCGGCGCGGGGCTGGCCGCAGGGCTCGACCGGCTTGAGGCCGCGCTTCGGGAGCACCGGGACCAGCGGGAGCGGATGAGAGCCCAACTGGCTGGCGCCTGGGCGACGGTGGCGGTGCTCGCCGTCCTGCCGGTGGTGGGGCTGGCCCTCGGCACGGCGCTCGGAGCCCGGCCCCTGCACGTCCTGCTGCACACGCCGGTCGGGCTGGGCTGCCTGGTCGTGGGCGGGGCTCTGGAGGCGGCGGGCCTGTGGTGGGCGGCGCGGATCGTGCGGGGAGGGGAGCGGGTGTGAGGGCTGTCGTGGGGCTTGTGGAGGAGTTCGGGCCCGGGGTGGGGATGGTGGCCGGACCGGCCGGCGGGGCCGTCTGGGCGGCCTGGGCGATGGCGGACCGGCGGCGCGAGCGACGGACGCGGAAGCGGCTCGCGGCCTTGCTGGACACCGAGTTCGGGCGGGAGCGGCGAGTCGGGGCGAGGGTGCCGCTGTGGGTGCGCGGGTGGGCCATGCCGTTCCTCGCGGCGCTCGCGGGATGGGCGCTGGTCGGTGGAACGGCCGGCCTCCTGGTCGCTCTCGCGGCGGGCTGGGGAGCGCGGCGGTGGAGCGTGCGCCGCGGCGGCTCCGCGGTGCCGGACGACGGGGAGGCCGCACGCCAACTGCCGCTCGCGGCCGATCTGCTGGCGGCCTGCGTGTCGGCCGGAGCGGGGCCGGGAGAGGCCGCCGAGGCGGTGGGCGGCTCGCTGGGAGGGCCGGTCGGTGAGCGTCTGGCGCGGACGGCGGCGGAGCTGCGCCTCGGCGGCGAACCAGCGGATGTGTGGCGGAGGTTCGGCGCGATACCCGGCGCCGAGGGCCTGGCCCGCTGCCTGGAACGGGCCGGCTCCTCCGGGGCGCCCGCCGCGGAGGCCGTCTCGCGACACGCGGCCGATCTGCGGGCGGACCGGGCGCGGAAGGCGGCGGCGCGGGCGCAGCGTGCGCAGGTACTGATCACCGCGCCCGTGGGGCTGTGTTTCCTGCCCGCCTTCCTGGCGGTCGGGGTGGCCCCGGTGGTGATCGGGCTCGCCGGCGGACTGCTGCGGGCCTGACAGAAGCGCACATGACCAAGACGTAAGGACACCTCAGGGGGTTGGCATGAAGGCGATGAAGTGCGTGAGCGCGTGGTGGCGGGCCCGATGGTCTGCCAGGTCGGACGCGGGGATGACCACGTCCGAGTACGCGATGGGAACGATCGCGGCGGCGGCCTTCGCGGCCGTGCTCTACAAGATCGTGACGAGCGGGACGGTCTCCGGCGCGCTGGAGTCGGTGATCGGGAAGGCGCTCGATGCGCCGTTCTGACGATCGGGGTGCCGTGACCGTGGAGGCGGCCATGGCCCTCCCCGCCCTGGTGGTGTTCACCATGGCCCTCGTCTGGGCTCTCGCGGCAGCCGCGGCGCAGATCCAGTGCGTGGACGCGGCCCGGGCCGGGGCGCGGGCGGTGGCCCGGTTCGAGCCGGTCGCGTCCGCCGAGGCCGCCGCCCTGGCGGCCGCACCGGGCGGGGCCAGGGTCTCGGTGACCCGGTCGGCGGAGCTGTGGCGGGTGACGGTGGAGGCCCCGGCCCCCGGGCCGGGAGGCCTGGGGCTGACCCTCCGCGCCGGAGCGGCGGCACTCTCCGAGGACGCGGTGGGGGTGAACCCGCCATGAGCGAGAGCAGCACGCTCCCGCCGCCTGGACGGCGGCGCCCTGCCCGGAGTCCCGGCCGGGCAGGCCGCCCGGACCGCCCCGGCCCCGCTCCGCACTCCTCCGGACGAACGGGGCGGTCGCGGACGCGGCGGTTCCCGCGGCCGGGGGCCGGGGACGGGGGGATGGCGACGGTGTGGACGGCGTTCGTGGCCTGCGCGCTGTGCGTGGTGTTCGGCGCGGTGCTCGCCCTCGGGCAGGTGGTGGCCGCCCGGCACCGGGCGGGCGGGGCCGCGGACCTGGCCGCGCTCGCCGCCGCCGACCGTGCCCTGTGGGGTGAGCGCGGCGCATGCGAGGCGGCGGCCCGGGTGGCGGGCGCCCAGGGGGCCGTCCTGGTCCGCTGCTCCGTACGGGGCGACGTGGCGGACGTGACGGCGGCGGTGACCCTCGGGCCGTACAGACCGGTGGTCAGGGCCCGGGCGGGGCCTGCGGGGCCTCCACAGGGCCCGTGGGGGCCTCTCGCAGCAGTTCCGTGAGGAGGCGGACGGCGCCGCGCTTGTGGAGCGGGTCGTTGCCGTTGCCGCACTTGGGGGACTGGATGCAGGACGGGCAGCCCGCCTCGCACTCGCAGGCGGCGATGGCCTCCCGGGTGGCCGTCAGCCACTCCCGCGCCGTGTGGAAGGCCCGCTCGGCGAAGCCCGCGCCGCCCGGATGGCCGTCGTAGACGAAGACGGTCGGCAGCAGCGTGTCGGGGTGGAGCGGGACGGAGACCCCGCCGATGTCCCAGCGGTCACAGGTGGCGAAGAGCGGCAGCATGCCGATCGAGGCGTGCTCGGCGGCGTGCAGCGCGCCCCCGAGGATCTCCGGGTTGATCCGCGCGGCGTCCAGCTGGTCCTCGGTGACCGTCCACCACACGGCCCGGGTGCGCAGGGTGCGGGGCGGCAGGTCGAGCTTGGTCTCGCCGAGTACCTCGCCGGTGATCAGACGGCGGCGCAGGAAGGAGACGACCTGGTTGGTGACCTCGACGGAGCCGTAGCAGAGGCGGCCGGCTCCCCAGGGGATCTCGGTGTCGGTCTCCAGGACGGAGATGGAGGTGGTGTCACGGGCGGTGGTGGAGTACGGCGGACTGGCCTCCTCGACGAGGGCCACGGAGTCCTTCAGGTCCAGGTTCCGCACCAGGTAGGTGCGGCCCTGGTGGAGGTGGACGGCGCCGTCGTGGACGGCGGCGTGGGAGGCGGCCTCGTCGACCGTGCCGAGGAGGCGGCCGGTGCCGGCCTCGACGATCTGGACCGGGTTGCCGCCGCCGCCCCGGATGTCGGTCAGGTCGGCCGCCCGCTCGCGCCGGGTCCAGTACCAGCCGGAGGCGCGCCGGCGCAGCAGCCCGGCGGCCTCCAGCTGGGGCAGCAGCTCGGGGACGGCCGGGCCGAAGAGGTCCAGGTCGCTCTCGGTCAGCGGGAGCTCCGCGGCGGCGGCGCACAGATGGGGGGCGAGGACGTAGGGGTTGTCGGGGTCCAGGACGGTCGACTCGACCGGCTGCTGGAAGAGGGCCTCGGGGTGGTGGACCAGGAAGGTGTCCAGCGGGTCGTCGCGGGCGACCAGGATCGCGAGCGCGCCCTCGCCGGAGCGGCCGGCCCGGCCCGCCTGCTGCCACAGGGAGGCTCGGGTGCCCGGGTAGCCGGCGATCACGACGGCGTCCAGGCCCGAGACGTCCACGCCCAGCTCAAGAGCGGTCGTGGCGGCCAGACCGAGGAGCTCACCGGAGTGCAGGGCGCGCTCCAGGGCCCGGCGTTCCTCGGGGAGGTAGCCGCCGCGGTAGGCGGCGACCCGGCGGGCCAGGGACCGGTCGACCTGGGCGAGGCGTTCCTGGGCGATGACCGAGATCAGTTCGGCCCCGCGCCGGGAGCGGACGAAGGCGACCGAGCGGACGCCCTGGACGGTGAGGTCGGTCAGCAGGTCAGCGGTCTCGGCGGTGGCCGTGCGGCGCACCGGGGCGCCCTGCTCGCCCTGGAGCTCGGTCAGCGGCGGCTCCCAGAGGGCGAAGACCAGCTCCCCGCGCGGGGAGGCGTCGTCGGAGACCTCAGAGACCGGCAGGCCGGTCAGGCGGCCCGCGGCGAGGGCGGGCTCGGCGGAGGTGGCGGAGGCGAGGAGGAAGACGGGATCCGCGCCGTAGCGGGCGCAGACGCGGCGCAGGCGGCGCAGCACCTGGGCGACGTGGGAGCCGAAGACGCCGCGGTAGGTGTGGCACTCGTCGATCACGACGTAGCGCAGGGAGCGCAGGAAGGAGGACCACCTGGGGTGGGAGGGGAGTATGCCCCGGTGCAGCATGTCGGGGTTGGTCAGCACGTAGTTCGCGTACTGGCGCACCCATTCGCGTTCCTCGACCGGGGTGTCGCCGTCGTAGACGGCGGGCCGGATCCGGTTGCCGAGCGGGGCGGCCAGCTCGCGCACGGCCCGCCGCTGGTCGGCGGCCAGGGCCTTGGTGGGCGCGAGGTACAGGGCGGTGGCCCCCCGGCCGTTCGCGGCCTCCGAGCCGTCCAGGAGCGTGCTGAGGACGGGCGCGAGATAGGCCAGCGACTTGCCCGAGGCGGTGCCGGTGGCGATCACCACGGACGCGCCGTCCAGGGCGAGCTCGGCGGCCTCGGCCTGGTGGGCCCAGGGGTGCTCGATTCCGGCCGCCTGGATCGCGCCGATCACTTCCGGCCGGATGCGATGGGGCCAGACGGCATGGCGACCCGCCCGGGCGGGCAAGTGCTCCGTATGAGTGATGCGCGCGGCCCGGCTCTCGCCCGACGAGAGCCGGTCGAGAACCATGGCGGGGGAGGGGCGGTCGCCCATGTTCCCCGCCGTTCGACTGGGGCGGTGATTCTTGGCCATCGGCACCGAGTGTGTCACTGGCGTGACGGACAATGCTCCCAAGGCGTCGTGCATGGCTGCTGGTAAGTGATTGAATGCCATCGCGGCTGGCGTTCCGTCCCCCCGACTCCGCCGGGGAGACCTGAGGGGCGACCGCTCGATAGCAAGGTGCTGGAGGATCCGTGGACCTGTCCCTGTCGACTCGCAATGTGCCCGGCCCGAGTGGCGACCGTACGGTCGTCGAGGTCGGTGGCGAGATTGATGTGTATACCGCGCCCAAGCTGCGCGAGCAGTTGGTCGAGTTGGTGAACGACGGCAGCTACCACCTGGTTGTCGACATGGAGGGCGTGGACTTCCTCGACTCGACCGGCCTCGGTGTGCTGGTGGGCGGCCTGAAGCGCGTGCGCGCGCACGAGGGCTCGTTGCGCCTGGTCTGCAACCAGGAGCGCATTCTCAAGATTTTCCGGATCACCGGTCTGACCAAGGTGTTCCCCATCCACACCTCGGTCGAAGAGGCCGTCAACGCCACCGACTGAAGTCGGCCGCGCGGGTAGCCGCCGACGTCGGAAGAAGGGCCAGGAGGGCCGGGCGTGACGCCCGGTTCTCCGAGCTGCCCACCCATACGATCCAAGGGGGACCGCATGGCCACCGTTGAACTCCGCTTCAGCGCCCAGCCCGAGCACGTCCGCACGGCCCGCCTGGTGGCGGCCGCGGTGGCGCGCAGGGCCGGGGTCGACGAGGCGGTCCTCGACGAGGTCAGACTCGCCGTCGGCGAGGCGTGTTCCCGCGCGGTCGGTCTGCACCGCAGCAACGGGGTCACCACCCCCGTCCGGGTCGTGCTGACGGAGGAGGAGAAGTCCTTCTCCATCGAGGTCGGCGACGAGGTGCCGGGCGCGGGGGTGGCGGCGGCCGATGCCGTCGGTGTTCCCGGGGCGCGCGGCGAGGCGCCGGCCGAGGAGTTCGACGACGCCGACGGCGAGGACGAGATGGGTCTCGCGGTGATCCGCGGACTCGTCGACGACGTCGAGGTGAGAGCGGGCGAGGAGGGCGGAGTGATCCGGATGACCTGGCCGACGACGCCGGCCGTCGCACTCCCCTGACCCACACGCCCCCGACACATCGCACACGCACACATCGCATCACCGATGCATCGCCACCCGATGCGCCACGACGCCCACGCGCCGGCGATCGGATCATGGAAGAGGCCCTGCCGAGCAGGGCCTCTTTTCATTTCTTCGGATCATGCCATTCGTCCGGCAATGCTTTTGCCTCATTACTGCTTTCGGCGGTACATGTGAGGTATTAGAGAATTCCGATGGCGGCGCCCTGTTTTGATCAGGATCCGCTCCTTACAATCCGTCCACATCTTGACCTCGCAACGTCAAGGAGGACGAATGGCGGGTCTTGCAGCCGCGGTGCTCACTGAAGAGAACCGCGTGATCGTGATCGTCGTCGCAGCCATCGCGCTCGCGGCACTGGTCGTCGCCCAGCTCCTGGTACGCCAGGTGCTGGCCGCCGGTCAGGGCACGGAATCCATGAGGAAGATCGCCGCCGCCGTGCAGGAAGGCGCGAACGCCTACCTGGCACGTCAGTTGCGGACTCTCGGAATCTTCGCCGTCGTCGTGTTCGTCCTGTTGATGTTGTTGCCGGCCGACAACTGGTCGCAGCGCGCGGGACGTTCTCTCTTCTTCCTGGTGGGCGCGCTTTTCTCGGCGGCCACCGGATACATCGGCATGCGGCTCGCCGTCCGGGCGAATGTGCGGGTGGCCGCCGCGGCCCGGGAGGCCACACCGGCGCCCGGCGAACCGGAGAAAGACCTGACGGCCGTCTCGCACAAGGCCATGAAGATCGCTTTCCGTACCGGTGGAGTGGTCGGCATGTTCACCGTGGGCCTCGGCCTGCTCGGTGCCTCGTGCGTCGTCCTCGTCTACGCCGCCGACGCGCCCAAGGTTCTCGAGGGCTTCGGCCTCGGCGCCGCGCTCATCGCCATGTTCATGCGAGTCGGCGGCGGCATCTTCACCAAGGCCGCCGACGTCGGCGCCGACCTGGTCGGCAAGGTCGAGCAGGGCATCCCCGAGGACGACCCCCGCAACGCCGCCACCATCGCCGACAACGTGGGCGACAACGTCGGCGACTGCGCGGGCATGGCCGCCGACCTCTTCGAGTCGTACGCCGTCACGCTCGTCGCCGCGCTCATCCTGGGCAAGGCGGCCTTCGGCGACCTCGGCCTCGCCTTTCCCCTGATCGTGCCGGCGATCGGCGTGGTCACCGCGATGATCGGTATCTTCGCGGTCGCCCCGCGGCGCGCCGACCGCAGCGGAATGACCGCCATCAACCGAGGCTTCTTCATCTCCGCGGTGATCTCGCTCGCCCTGGTCGCCGTCGCCGTCTACACCTACCTGCCGTCCTCCTACGCCGACCTCAAGGGCGTCACCGAGCCCGGCATCCAGGCCCACGGCGGCGACCCGCGCGTCCTCGCCCTGGTGGCCGTGGCCATCGGCATCGTCCTGGCCGCGCTGATCCAGCAGCTCACCGGCTACTTCACCGAGACCAGCAGGCGCCCGGTCAGGGACATCGGGAAGTCCTCCCTCACCGGTCCCGCCACCGTCGTCCTCGCGGGCATCTCCGTCGGCCTGGAGTCCGCCGTCTACACCGCCCTGCTGATCGGCCTCGGCGTCTACGGGGCGTTCCTGCTCGGCGGCACCTCCATCATGCTGGCGCTCTTCGCGGTCGCCCTGGCCGGCACGGGCCTGCTCACCACCGTCGGCGTGATCGTCGCCATGGACACCTTCGGACCGGTCTCCGACAACGCCCAGGGCATCGCCGAGATGTCCGGCGACGTCCAGGGCGCGGGCGCCCAGGTCCTCACCGACCTCGACGCCGTCGGCAACACCACCAAGGCCATCACCAAGGGCATCGCCATCGCCACCGCCGTCCTGGCGGCGGCGGCGCTCTTCGGCTCGTACCGAGACGCCATCGCCACGGCGGTCGCCGACGTGGGGGCCAGGGCCGGCGAGGCGAACCTCTCGATGGACATCTCCCAGCCCAACAACCTCTTCGGGCTGATCCTGGGCGCCGCGGTCGTCTTCCTCTTCTCGGGCCTCGCGATCAACGCGGTGTCGCGCTCGGCGGGCGCGGTGGTCTACGAGGTGCGGCGGCAGTTCCGCGAGCACCCCGGGATCATGGACTACACCGAGAAACCCGAGTACGGGCGCGTCGTCGACATCTGCACCAAGGACGCGCTGCGCGAACTCGCCACGCCCGGCCTGCTCGCCGTCATGGCACCGATCGCGGTCGGCTTCTCGCTCGGCGTCGGGGCACTCGGCGCGTACCTTGCCGGAGCCATCGGCACGGGCGCGTTGATGGCGGTCTTCCTCGCCAACTCCGGCGGGGCGTGGGACAACGCCAAGAAACTCGTCGAGGACGGCCACCACGGCGGCAAGGGCAGCGACGCCCATGCCGCGACCGTCATCGGCGACACCGTCGGCGACCCGTTCAAGGACACCGCGGGACCGGCCATCAACCCGCTGCTGAAGGTGATGAACCTGGTCGCCCTGCTGATCGCGCCCGCCGTGGTGCAGTTCAGTTTCGGCGACGACACCAGCCCCGGGCTGCGGGCGGCGATCGCGGCCTTCGCGATCGTGGTCGTCGTCGGCGCGGTCTACGTCTCCAAGCGGCGTTCGGTGGCCGTGGGCGACGAAGACGACTCCAACGAACGGTCCGGCACCTCGTCGGGCGCGCCGGTGGCTTCGTAACACCCGCTCAGGGTGCGGGCGGGCGGCACGTGTTGACGTGCCGTCCGCCCGTCGGGCGCGCCCGTTCGCGGGGAGCGTGAGGTGTCTCTCCCTGGTGCGAATGGCTGCAATAAGGGATGAACCGGTCGCACGAAAGGTGGATGTCGCCCGCTCGGCGTGTATGTTCCGGGGCCGAGAGCCTTGGAAGGGACCGATCCGGTGAACAAGAAGCTTGCGGCCGCACTGTCCGGCGGCGCGGTACTCGTGCTCGCGCTGTCCGGGTGCGGCGACGACGGCGACAAGGTAAACGACTGGGCCAAGACGGTCTGCGACCAGGCGAAGCCACAGATCCAGAAGCGGGCCAACGCCCAACAGCTCATCATCTCGACGGCCGCTGACGGGAAGCCGGCCGACATCCAGGCCGCCGACTCGAAGGCCTTCCAGGACATCGCCGACGCGGACCGGGCGCTGGCCAAGGCCATCCAGGGAGCCGGAGCGCCGCCCGTCGACAACGGCGAGAAGATCCAGCAGGACGCGGTCAGGGAGCTCAACTCCACGGCCGTGGCGTACGAGGGGCTGAAGAAGCAGGTCGACGCGCTCGACCCGGGCAACCAGCAGAAATTCGCGGACGGTCTGCAGGGCGTCGCCGACGGCCTGAAGAAGATCGAGAAGATGGACCAGGACGCGCTGGCCAAGCTGCAGTCCGGTGAACTGGGCCGGGCGATGGCGAAGCAGCCGGGGTGCCAGAAGGCGACGCCTTCGGTCGCGCCGAGCCCGGCCTCGCCGAGGGGCGGCTCGACGCCGTCGTCCAAGCCCTCGGAGAAGCAGCCCGCGGACAGCAAGCCCTCGGCCTCCGCGAGCCCGAGCAAGAAGAAGGCCGAATAGCGCCGAATGGCGCCGGGTAGCGCGCCGTAGCGCCCGTCGGCGCCCGGTGGACGCGCGGACGCGTCCGGGCGGGGCGCCCGGGGCGATGTCGGTGGCGGCGGTCACAATGGAGTGGTGAGTACGACCAGCCTGACCGCCGCCCTTCCGGCGCCCGCGCACGCCGCCCGCCTCCGCGAAGCCCTGCTCGCCGCCGACTTCACCGCCGACGGCCTGCTCGAGCTCCTCGGCGCCCCCGCCTACGCGGCCCTCGCCCGCAGCGAGACCGTGCCCGCCCTGCGGGCCACCCGCGGCGACTCCCCGCTGGAGACGCTCGTACGGCTCTTCCTCCTCCAAGGGGCCGTCCCCGCCGAGCGCGCCGCCGCGGCGCTGCCGCTCGAGGAGGCCCTGGCCGACGGCTGGATCGAGGAGTCGGAGGAGTCGGAGCAGTCGGACCGCGAGATCCGGGCGACCGTCGACGTACGGCCGTACGGCGGACCCGAGGGCCAGGACTGGTTCATCGTCTCCGACCTCGGCTGCGCCGTCGGCGGAGCCGGCGGCATCGGCAAGAAGGACGAAGGCGTCGTCCTCGGCGTCGGCGGGGCGTCCACCACGCTCGCCGGCATCACCGTCCGTACGCCCGTGGCCTCCGCGCTCGACCTCGGCACCGGCTCCGGCATCCAGGCCCTGCACGCCGCCCAGCACGCCACCCTGGTGACCGCGACGGACCTGAACCCCCGCGCGCTCGGCTTCACCCGACTCACGCTCGCCCTCTCCGGGGCCCGCGAGGCCGAGCTGCTCCAGGGCTCCCTCTTCGAGCCGGTCGACGGCGACACGTACGACCTGATCGTCTCCAACCCGCCGTTCGTCATCTCCCCCGGCGCCCGGCTCACCTACCGCGACGGCGGGATGGGCGGCGACGACCTCTGCCGCACGCTCGTGCAGGAGGCCGGGGAGCGGCTCAACGACGGCGGGTACGCCCAGTTCCTCGCCAACTGGCAGCACGTCGAGGGCGAGGAGTGGCAGGACCGGCTCCGCTCCTGGGTGCCGCGCGGCTGCGACGCCTGGATCGTGCAGCGCGAGGTCCAGGACATCACCCAGTACGCCGAGTTGTGGCTCCGGGACAGCGGCGACCACCGCGAGGACCCGCGGCGGTACGCCGAGCGGTACGAGGCGTGGCTCGACGAGTTCGAGGCGCGCGGCACCAAGGCCGTCGGCTTCGGCTGGATCACCCTGCGCAGGAACCCGGCCGTCGTCTCCGGCGCGTTCGAGCCGTCGATCCTGATCGAGGAGTGGCCCCACCCGGTCGAGCACCCGCTGGGCGACACCGTACGGGCCCACTTCGAGCGCCAGGACTATCTGCGGGCGCACGACGACGCGGCCCTGCTCGCCGAGCACTTCGTCCTCGCCCCCGAGGTGATGCAGGAGCAGGTCGGCCTGCCCGGCGCCGAGGACCCCGAGCATGTGGTGCTGCGGCAGAACCGTGGCATGCGGCGCGCCACCAAGGTGGACCACGTCGGGGCCGGGTTCGCGGGCGTGTGCGACGGGTCGCTCAGCGCGGGGCGCATTCTCGACGCGATCGGCCAGTTGACGGGCGAGGACCCGGTGCTGCTGCGGGACCGCACCCCGCAGGCGATCCGGCTCCTCGTCGAGGAGGGCTTCCTGCTCCCGGCCGGAGAGATCCTGGAGGGCTGATCCGAGCTCGGTCCGCTGCCCGGCGCCGTTGCGCCGGGCGGCCGGTACGCGCCCGGCGGCGGGTACGCGTCGGATGGCGGGTACGCGTCGGGCGCCGTACTCGGCCTCGTCCGAGAGGCCACCGGCGATGTTCCGTTTCTCTGCCTCCGACTGGCTCGTCGCGGCCGGCGGAGTTCTCTCCCCGCGGGTCCTGTCCGACCGGAAGACCCCACCCCCGTTCATCGGAACACCGCTGGTCGGGCCGTCGCCGCAGGTCTTCTCCTTCGTCTTTCTCCGTCTGCCTCGGGCGGGAACCCGGCGCCGCCGACGACCGCTCCCACCTCGTCGGCAACGCCGTGCCCGCGGCTTCCGCCTCCTGCGGGGCGCTAACCGGCGCCGGGACTCCCTCGGCGTGATGTGACGCAAACGACGAGGGGGGCGGTGGCGGGTGAGTACCGGCCATCTTCGTGAACCCGTGCGGGAGTCTCCGCGCCGTTCACCCGGAATTCGCGTCCATGACGCCGGGAGGTGCCAGCCTCTGCGGCAGGGACGACCGGTGCACGACGGACGAACGGGGTACGGACATGGAGAGCGGGCCCGCGATCTTCGCCGGGACGGCGTTCGCGCTGTTCGGGGCCGCGCTGCTGCTGTGGACCGGGGTGCGGGCGGCCCACCGCCGACCGATCGCGTACGGAGTCGCCCCGGGAGCCGCGATCGCCCTGTCGACGATCTTCGGCGCCGTCTTCCTCCTTCTCGGCGTCTGGTGCTTCGGACGGCTCTGACGAGTGCGCCGCGCACCCCCTCGCCCCGCCCGAGGGGAGGTCCGGGCGGCAGGAATGCCAGGACTCGGGTTACCGTTCGAGTGGCCGTTGCGGGCTTTTGCCGTTTGACACGGGGGCGGGTTGTACCGTCACACTCCGCAGCGACGGCAGCGTCACCGCACGTGCCGCTGCCGCACGTGCCAGCGCCGTACGTGCCACCGAGCGTCGACCGGAGAGAAGAGCGAAGTTGTCCCCGACCAGCGAGACCGCACAGGGCGGCCGCCGACTCGTCATCGTCGAGTCGCCTGCCAAGGCGAAGACGATCAAGGGCTACCTCGGCCCCGGCTATGTCGTCGAGGCGAGCGTCGGGCACATCCGCGACCTCCCCAGCGGCGCCGCCGAGGTGCCCGAGAAGTACACCGGCGAGGTGCGCCGTCTCGGTGTCGACGTCGAGCACGACTTCCAGCCCATCTATGTCGTCAACGCCGACAAGAAGGCGCAGGTCAGGAAGCTCAAGGAGCAGCTGGCCGGAGTCGACGAGCTCTTCCTCGCCACCGATGAGGACCGCGAGGGCGAGGCCATCGCGTGGCACCTCCTCGAAGTCCTGAAGCCCAAGGTCCCCGTCCACCGGATGGTCTTCCACGAGATCACCAAGGACGCGATCCAGGCCGCCGTCGCCAACCCGCGCGAGCTGAACCAGCGCATGGTCGACGCACAGGAGACCCGCCGCATCCTCGACCGGCTCTACGGATACGAGGTCTCGCCGGTCCTGTGGAAGAAGGTCATGCGCGGCCTCTCCGCCGGCCGCGTCCAGTCCGTCGCCACCCGGCTCGTCGTCGAGCGTGAGCGCGAGCGCATCGCCTTCCGCTCCGCCGAGTACTGGGACCTGACCGGCACCTTCTCCACCGGCCGCGCCGGTGACCCCTCCGACCCGTCCTCGCTGGTCGCGCGCCTCGCGGCCGTCGACGGCAGCCGGGTCGCCCAGGGCCGGGACTTCGGATCCGACGGACAGCTGAAGACGCAGAACGTGCTCCACCTCGACGAGGAGAAGGCGCGGGCGCTCGCCGCCTCGCTCGCCGATACCTCGTTCGCCGTCCGCTCGGTCGAGTCCAAGCCTTACCGCCGCTCGCCGTACGCCCCGTTCCGGACCACGACCCTCCAGCAGGAGGCGAGCCGGAAGCTGGGCTTCGGCGCGAAGGCGACCATGCAGGTCGCCCAGAAGCTGTACGAGAACGGCTTCATCACGTACATGCGTACGGACTCGACGATCCTGTCCGACACCGCCGTCGCGGCGGCCCGGGCGCAGGTCACGCAGCTGTACGGCGCCGACTACCTGCCGGAGAAGCCGCGGGTCTACGCCGGCAAGGTCAAGAACGCGCAGGAGGCGCACGAGGCGATTCGCCCTTCGGGTGATCGTTTCCGCACCCCGGCCGAGACCGGCCTCACCGGCGACCAGTTCCGGCTCTACGAGCTGATCTGGAAGCGGACCGTCGCCTCCCAGATGAAGGACGCGACCGGTAACTCGGTCACCGTGAAGATCGCCGGCACGGCGGCGGACGGCCGGGACGTGGAGTTCAGCGCCTCCGGCAAGACGATCACCTTCCACGGCTTCATGAAGGCGTACGTGGAGGGGGCCGACGACCCCAACGCCGAGCTCGACGACCGTGAGCGCCGGCTGCCGCAGGTCGCCGAGGGCGACGCGCTCTCCGCCGAGGAGATCAGCGTCGATGGCCACGCGACCAAGCCGCCGGCCCGCTACACCGAGGCCTCGCTGGTCAAGGAGCTGGAAGAGCGCGAGATCGGCCGCCCGTCGACGTACGCGTCGATCATCGGCACGATCCTGGACCGCGGCTACGTCTTCAAGAAGGGGACGGCGCTCGTGCCGTCGTTCCTCTCCTTCGCCGTCGTCAACCTGCTGGAGAAGCACTTCGGCAGGCTCGTCGACTACGACTTCACCGCCAGGATGGAGGACGACCTCGACCGCATCGCGCGCGGCGAGGCGCAGGCCGTGCCGTGGCTGAAGCGCTTCTACTTCGGTGAGCGCGGCGCGGAGGGCGCGTCCGGCGGCGCCGCCGACGCCGGGAACGGCGACGGCGACCACCTCGGCGGGCTCAAGGAGCTGGTGACCGACCTGGGCGCGATCGACGCCCGGGAGATCTCCTCCTTCCCGGTCGGCGACGGCATCATGCTGCGCGTCGGCCGCTACGGCCCGTACGTCGAGCGTGGTGAGAAGGACGCCGAGGGCCATCAGCGCGCCGACGTCCCCGAGGACCTCGCCCCCGACGAGCTGACCGTCGAGTACGCCGAGGAGCTGCTGGCCAAGCCGAGCGGCGACTTCGAGCTGGGTGTCGACCCGGTCACCGGCCACCAGATCGTGGCCAAGGACGGCCGGTACGGCCCGTACGTCACCGAGATCCTGCCCGAGGACACCCCGAAGACCGGCAAGAACGCGGTGAAGCCGCGGACGGCCTCGCTCTTCAAGTCGATGTCGCTCGACACGGTGACCCTGGACGACGCGCTCAAGCTGATGTCCCTGCCGCGCGTGGTGGGCACCGACGCGGAGGGCGTCGAGATCACCGCGCAGAACGGCCGCTACGGCCCGTACCTGAAGAAGGGCACGGACTCGCGGTCTTTGACGGACGAGGAGCAGCTCTTCACGATCACGCTGGAGGAGGCGCTCGCGATCTACGCGCAGCCCAAGCAGCGTGGGCGGGCGGCGGCCAAGCCGCCGCTGAAGGAGCTGGGCGTCGACCCGGTCAGCGAGAAGCCGGTGGTCGTGAAGGACGGTCGCTTCGGCCCGTACGTGACCGACGGCGAGACGAACGCGACCCTGCGGACCGGGGACAGCGTGGAGACGATCACGCCGGAACGCGGGTTCGAGCTGCTGGCCGAGAAGCGGGCGAAGACGCCGGCGAAGAAGACGGCCAAGAAGGCGCCTGCGAAGAAGACCACGGCGAAGAAGACCGCCGCGAAGAAGACGACCGCGACCAAGACGACCGCCGCCAAGAAGACGGCGGCCAAGTCGACCGCCGCGAAGTCGACCGCCGCGAAGAAGACGACGACGGCGAAGAAGACGGCCGCCAAGAAGACGGCGGCGGCCAAGCCGGAGTAGCGGGGGCGGTCCTGCGGCGGCGGCCGAGCCGCAGTGGCCGGAGTAGTCCCGGGAAGCCAGGGCAGACGGGGCGGAGGCGATTGCCTCCGCCCCCGACGTTTGTTCGGGTGGAGGCCACGGTGAGTGAAGGGGTCCGGATAGGGTGGACGGATGACGCGAGCAGAGCAGCCAGAGTCCGATGCCGCCCTTGTCGCCGACTCCCGCGAGCGCGCCGTCCGCGCGCTCCTGCGCCATCAGCCCCTTCGACGGTTGTGGAGCGCGCAGTTCGTCGGCGGGACGGGGGACGCGCTCGCCCTCCTCGTCCTGGTGTTGCTGGGGTACCAGACCGCCGTGTCCGAGGGAGCCCTCGGGGGCGGTTACCGGGGCGCGGCGTTCGCCGTCGCCGCCGTGATCGGCGCACGACTCCTGGCCTCCCTGCTCTTCGGCGCCGTCCTCCTCGGTCCGCTCACCGTGCTGACCGGGCCCGGCGGCCCGCTCGACCGGCGCTGGACCATGATCGGATCGGACGGGCTGCGGCTCGCGCTCCTCGTGGTCGCGCCGCTGTGGATCGACTGGACCCCGGACAACGCCCTGTGGTTCCTGCTCGGCACCGTCTTCGTCACGGGCGCGGCCGAGCGCCTGTGGACCGTCGCACGGGAGGGCGCCGCCCCCGCGCTGCTGCCCGCCCCGCCGCTGGAGGGCGCCAGCGTGCGTCCCCTGCCCGACCACCTGGACGCCCTGCGCCGGCTCTCCCTGCGCACGGGATTCCTCGCGGTCCCGGCAGCAGCCGCCGTGCTGCTCGTCGCCACGCTGGTCGGCAACCTCCTCGGCACCGGCATCGACTGGTTCTCGCTGCACCAGGCCGCCCTCGGCGCGTACGTCGCCGCCGGTCTGTTCGCCGCGTCCCTCGCAGTCCTGTACGCCGTCGAGCTGCCCGGCGGGCAGACGCCGAGGCCGCGCTCGCCCCTGGAGGGCCTGCGCCGTCC
Organism: Streptomyces sp. NPDC015346; assembly: GCF_043078785.1. Lineage (NCBI taxonomy): Bacteria > Bacillati > Actinomycetota > Actinomycetes > Kitasatosporales > Streptomycetaceae > Streptomyces > Streptomyces sp. NPDC015346. The sequence continues at coordinate 121,004 of NZ_JBIBTW010000010.1, forward strand.
CTCGGCGGAGAAGGGCCGTACGGGAGTCCTCCCGCTGCTCGTCCTCGCCTGCGCAACCGTCGCCGCGGCCGTCACCGCCGCCGCGGCGGTCGCCGTGTTGCACGCCCACGACCTCGGCGGCGGGCCCGTCACCTTCGCGCTGCTGATCCTCGCGCTCAGCGGCGCCACCGGCGTCGGCATCCGCACGGCCGGATCCGTGCTGACCGCGCTCTCCCGCCGCCGGCTCCTCGCCCTCGCGATCACCCTCACCGGCATCGCGCTGCTCGCGATGGGTCTGGTGCCCGACACGGCGACGGTCCTCTTCCTCGCCGTCCTCGCCGGATACGCGGGCGGTGTCGCCGCCAACACCGGCCACACCCTCATCGACCAGGAGACCGAGGAGGCCCGCCGTCACCGGGTCACCGAGCACCTGCAGGCCGTCGCCCGGGTCGCCATGGCGCTCGGCGCGCTGGGCGCCCCGCTGCTCGCCGCAGCCATAGGGCCGCACCGCCTCGCCTCCGGCAGCTTCGTCTTCGCCCACGGCGGCGCCGCCTTCACGCTGATGCTCGTCGGCGCGCTGCTGCTGCCGGTCGCCGCCCTCGTCCTCGCCAAGACCGACGACCGGGCGGGCGTACCGCTGCGCCGCGACCTGCGCGACGCGCTGCGCGGCGCCGACCCCGTCCAGGCGCCCGCCGCGACCGGCTTCTTCATCGCCCTGGAGGGCGGCGACGGCGCCGGCAAGTCCACGCAGGCGGAGGCGCTCGCGGAGTGGATCCGCGCCAAGGGCCACGAGGTCGTCGTCACCCGCGAGCCCGGTGCGACCCCGATCGGCAAGCGGCTGCGCTCGATCCTGCTGGACGTCTCCTCGGCCGGACTCTCGAACCGCGCCGAGGCGCTGCTGTACGCCGCCGACCGCGCCGAGCACGTCGACTCCCTGGTCAAGCCCGCCCTGGAGCGCGGCGCGGTGGTCATCTCGGACCGGTACATCGACTCGTCCGTGGCCTACCAGGGCGCCGGACGCGACCTCTCCCCGACCGAGATCGCCCGGATCAACCGCTGGGCCACGGGTGGTCTCGTCCCGCACCTGACCGTGCTGCTCGACGTCGCGCCGGAGACCGCGCGGGAACGGTTCACCGAGGCCCCGGACCGGCTGGAGTCGGAGCCGCCGGAGTTCCACGCGCGCGTGCGGGCCGGTTTCCTCGCGCTCGCCGCCGGCGACCCGGGCCGCTACCTGGTCGTCGACGCCGGTCAGGACCCGGAGGCCGTGACCACCGTCGTACGCCACCGGCTCGACCGGATGCTTCCGCTGTCCGAGGCCGAGGTGAAGGCCCAGGAGGAGGCGCGCCGGAAGGCTGAGGAAGAGGCGCGGCGACGGGCCGAGGAGGAGGCCGCGCGCAAGGCGGAGGAGGAGCGCCTGGAGCGTGAGCGCCAGGCGCAGCTCGCCAGGCTCCGTGCCGAGGAGGAGGAGCGCAGGCGCCGCGAGGAGGAGGAAGCGCGGCAGCGCGAGGCCGAACGGCAGGCGGCGGAGGCGCGTCGCCGGGCCGAGGAGGCCCGGCTGGCGGCCGAGGAGGAGCGCAAGCGGCGCGAGGCCGAGGAGAAGGCCCGTCGCGAGGAGCAGGAACGGCTCCGCAGGCAGGCCGAGGAAGAGGCCCGGCTGCGGGCGGAGGCGGAGGAGCGCCGCCGCGAGAAGCAGCGCAAGGCCGAGGAGGCGCTGCTGCGGGCCGAGGAGGCGCGCCGGCTGGCCGAGGCCGCGGCGGCGAAGTCCGCTGAGGAGGCGGCACGGAAGGCCGAGGAGGAGTCGCGTCGGCGGGCCGAGGAGCAGGCCGCTCGGGAGACCGCCGCCGCGAAGGCCGCCGCCGAGGCGCGTGCCGCGGAGGCCGAGCGGGCCGCCGAGGCGGCCAGGGCCGCGGAGGCCGTACGGGCGGCGGAAGCCGAGCGGGCCGCGGAGGCGTCCCGGGCAGCGGGGGCGGCGGGGGTCTCGGCGAACGAGATCACCGTTCCGACGCCGATCGTGAAGCCGGAGGACATCCGGCCCGGGACGGGGAAGGGCGGCACGGACGCTTCGGGTACGAGCGGTACGAGCGGTACGAGCGGTACGAGCGGTTCGAGCGCGGCAGACGCGGAGAACGCGGAGCGGGTGGTCCGGCCGAACGACGTGACGCAGACCGTACCGAGGTTCTCGCCGAACGAGATCACCGTCTCCACGCCGGTCGTCTCCCCGGATGATGTCCGCCCCGAGGAGGAGACGACGGTTCTGCGGCCGGTGCGCGACGCGGACGAGACCGCCGTGCTGCCGCCGGTGCGGGACGCCGACGAGACCGCCGTGCTGCCGCCCGTACGGAACACCGATCCGGTCGACCGGGTGCCGCCGGGCTTCTTCCGCGACGAGCAGTCCGACGGGTCCGCCGACCGGACGCGGGAGCTGCCCCAGCTCGACGAGCAGGGCCGCCCGCGGCGCCGGTCCGACTGGGCGGAGGAGACCCCGCTCGACGACCTCCCGAGCCTGGCGGACGAACTGCTCGGCCCGCACGACGACGAGGACGGCCGGCGCCGCCGCCGTTAGGCCGGGCCCGCCAGCCGGCCCGGCTGGCGGGCCCGGCCGGCGGTCCGGACGGCGGCCCAGTCGGGGGTGTCAGTCAGGTGCTCCACAATGGAGGGCGTACCTGAGGAGGGCACATGGCCGTATGGGACGACCTGGTCGGACAGGAGCGGGTCGCGGAGCAGCTCGCCGCCGCCGCGCGGGACGCCGACGCGCTCGTGACCACCCACGCGGCCGGCGGCCCCGATCCCGACGCGTCCAGCATGACCCACGCCTGGCTCTTCACCGGCCCGCCCGGCTCCGGCCGGGCGACCGCCGCGCGGGCTTTCGCCGCCGCGCTGCAGTGCGTGAGCCCGGACCGGGCGCTGGGCGGAGTGCCGGGCTGCGGGTTCTGCGACGGCTGCCACACCTCCCTCGTCGGGACGCACGCCGATGTCGAGATCATCCGCACGGATCTGCTCTCCATCGGTGTGAAGGAGACCCGCGAGCTCGTCCGGCGCGCCCAGCTCTCGCCCGCCGGCGGCCGCTGGCAGGTGATCGTCATGGAGGACGCCGACCGGCTCACCGAGGGCGCGGGGAACGTCCTGCTGAAGGCGGTCGAAGAACCCGCCCCTCGCACGGTCTGGCTGCTCTGCGCGCCCTCCCTGGAGGACGTCCTGCCGACCATCCGCTCCCGATGCCGCCACCTGACACTGCGGACGCCCCCGGTGGAGGCGGTCGCCGACGTGCTCGTACGGCGGGACGGCATCGATCCCCAGATCGCCGCGGCGGCCGCCCGCGCCACCCAGGGCCACATCGACCGCGCCCGGCGGCTGGCCACGGACGAGGGGGCCCGCGCCCGCCGGGCGGTCGTGCTGAAGCTGCCGCTGCGGGTCGACGACGTCGGCGGCTGCCTCAGGGCGGCGCAGGAGCTGATCGACGCCGCGGGTGAGGACGCCAAGCAGGTCGCCGAGGAGGTCGACGTCAAGGAGACCGAGGAGATGAAGGCGGCCCTCGGCGGGGGTCAGGGCGGGCGGATGCCGCGCGGCACGGCGGGAGTGATGAAGGACCTGGAGGAGCGGCAGAAGCGGCGCAAGACGCGTACGCAGCGCGACAGCCTGGACCTCGCCCTCACCGACCTGACCGCCTTCTACCGCGATGTGCTGACCCTCCAGCTGCGCGCGCGGACGGCGCTCGCCAACGAGGACGTACGGGACTCGGTGGAGCGGATCGCCCGGGACACCACCCCGGAGCGGACCCTGCGCCGGATCGAGGCGGTGCTCGCCTGCCGCGAGGCCCTAGACCGCAATGTCGCCCCGCTGCTGGCGGTGGAGGCGATGACCATGGCCCTGCGTGACTAGGGCTGTCCGATGAGCCTTGGCCGAGGAGGCGCGGACGGCGGTTGTCCACAGGCGCGGGTACCGATTGGACACCGTACGTACTGGTACGGATACGCTCCGGGAATGGACTCCAGGCGCTTGCTCCGTATGTCTGCCACGGCCCTCGCGGCCGCCGGGCTGATCCTCTCCGGCTGCACGGGCGGGAGTGGCGCCGCGGGGCCGTCCGCTGCGAGGACGACGACGGCGGCCGTCGCGACGGCCGCGACGCCCGATCCCGCCCTGCGCGACTTCTACGGGCAGAAGCTCGCCTGGCGCGACTGCGGTGTCCCGAAGTTCGAATGCGCCACGCTGCGCGCGCCGCTCGACTACGCGAAGCCGGACGCCGAGGAGATCCGGCTGGCCGTCTCCCGGATCAAGGCCACAGGCCCGGGCAAGCGCGTCGGCTCGCTCCTGGTCAACCCGGGCGGCCCCGGCGGCTCCGCCGTCGGTTATCTCCAGGGGTACGCGGGCATCGGCTACCCCGCCCCGGTCCGGGCCCGCTACGACATGGTGGCCGTCGACCCCCGCGGAGTGGCCCGCAGCGAGCCCGTCGAGTGTCTGACCGGCCCGCAGATGGACGCGTACACCCAGGTCGACCAGACGCCGGACGACGCGCGCGAGAAGGAGCTGCTCAGCACCTCCTTCAAGGAGTTCGCGGAGGGCTGCGAGAAGCGCTCCGCGAAGATCCTGCCGCACGTCTCCACCGTGGAGACCGCCCGGGACATGGACATCCTGCGGGCGGTGCTCGGCGACGAGAAGCTGAACTACGTGGGGGCGTCGTACGGCACCTTCCTCGGCGCGACCTACGCCGAGCTGTTCCCCGGCCGGGTCGGACGGCTCGTCCTCGACGGGGCGATGGACCCGTCCCTGAAGGCGGCCGACCTCAACCGCGACCAGACGGCCGGCTTCGAGACCGCTTTCCGGGCCTTCGCGGCGGACTGCGTGAAGAAGACCGACTGCCCGCTCGGCACGGAATCGGTCGCCGCGGCCACCGAGAAGATGAAGACCTTCTTCCGTGACGTCGACGCCAGGCCGGTGCCGACCGGCGACAGCCGCGAGCTGGGGGAGTCCCTGGCCACGACCGGCGTGATCGCCGCGATGTACGACGAGGGCGCCTGGCCGCAGCTGCGCGAGGCGCTGACGCGGGCGATGGGCGGCGAGGGCTCGGGCCTGCTCGCCCTGGCCGACAGCTACTACGAGCGCGAGCCGGACGGCACGTACGCGAACCTGATGTTCGCCAACGCGGCCGTGAACTGCCTGGACTCCCCACCCGCCTTCGCCGGCCCCGCCGACGCCGAGAGGGCGGTGTCCTCCTTCGAGAAGGCGTCCCCGGTCTTCGGTGAGGGCCTGGCCTGGGCCGCCCTGAACTGCGCCTACTGGCCGACCCCCGCGACCGGCCGCCCCCACCGCATCACCGCCGAGGGCGCCGCCCCGATCGTCGTCGTCGGCACCACCCGCGACCCGGCCACCCCCTACAAGTGGGCCCGGTCCCTGGCCGAGCAGCTGGCCTCCGGAAGCCTGCTGACCTACGAGGGCGACGGACACACGGCGTACGGCCGCGGCAGCGACTGCGTCGACACCGCGATCAACACCTACCTCCTCGAGGGCACCGTCCCCCGGGACGGCAAGCGCTGCACGTGAGGGGTGGCGCGGCCACCCCGAGGGTGGTCAGGAGCACCCCAGGAAACTGTGTAGACTTGGCGTCGCTGCTGCACCCACCATGGGACCGCACGGCATGCCGCCTTAGCTCAGTTGGCCAGAGCAACGCACTCGTAATGCGTAGGTCTCGGGTTCGAATCCCGAAGGCGGCTCTGTAGAAGCCTCAGGACTCACTCGCCGTGACCTGGGGCTTTTGCTTTTTTCGGGATCTTTCGGGCGACCCACGTCGGCGACCGCGCACTCTGGACACGGACGCTCGCGGCGGACGGAAACGGTCGCGAGACCGACACCCTTATGAGGGCGCGTACTTGCCGCCATCATGGCTTGCTCACGAATCGCGCACAACTGGGCCGCAGGGGCCGTTTCGGCGCCCGGAACGACCCCTTTCCTTCCCTCCCCAAATGGGCCCTCGTGCGCGAACATCTGCGGAAGTGCCTGCGTAAGTACGTGAATAGGCAGCCATGCGCGTCATCGCGGGCGGCGGTGTAACAGGCAGCGCGTGCGGAACGCAGAAACAGGAAGAAGCGGGGCGACGACCCGGGCCGAATTCCGACACCCGGAGTGAGCGCGCCGACATGGCACTACGTCGATCGGATTTCCTGTGAGCAACATCGACCCGGTTCCCGGATACCAGGCGCAGCATCAGCCCTCACGGCCGGACCGCTCCGTGCGCCACGGGACCGCCACGCGGCGCACCGCCCTCGCCGTCTGCACGATCGCCGACATCGCGGCGGGTCTGCTGGGCCTGTGGATCCTGTTGTTCCTGCTCGACGCGAACCAGGGGAATGTGTTCGTCGAGTTCGTACGGGAAACGGCGGACTGGCTGGCCTGGTGGGCGCAGGACATTTTCACGATGGACACAGAGGGTCTACGCGTCGCCCTTAATTATGGCCTTCCGGCTGCCCTGTATTTGCTGATCGGCCATGGAATCGCCGCCCGGCTCAACCGAGCCTGAGCAGTAGGCCAGGCAGTAGGCCAGAACCCACGCAGGAGCATCACACAGGCTGCACACAGCCTTTCGAAAGCCTCGTTAGCGTGACTGGCCGCTCGATCCTCCATGCGAAACACGACCAGGCCGTGGCCCAGGCGGGCCGACGGCGCAGTCAGCCCAGGAAGACCGGTAGACCGCAGATGGATTACTGCTCCTCGTGCCGTCGGCATCTCAACGGCGCCCTGGTGTGCCCGGGGTGTGGCGCCTACGCCCCGGACATCGCCCCGCCCGCTTCGTCCGCCTCGTCTGCCCCGCCGGTCAAGGACGGCCGCACCGGTTCCACCCTGGCGGTGCCGAGCGCCCCACCGGCCCCGGACGCCCTCGCCGCCGATGTCGAGGCGCCGCCGGCGCGGCCGGGTCGGGCGGCACGCCGTCGCCAGCTGGCCCGCTGGAAGAAGAACAAGCGCCGGGCGGTGGTCGCGAGCGCCTTCGCACTCGTCGGCGGCGGCCTGACCGTCGCTGCGATGGACCGGCACGTCACAGATCAGGCACAGGCAGCCACGGTGCCGGACCAGCGGAGTATGGGCGCAGTGGAGGAGCGGACGCCTGCGCAGGACCCTCCCGCGTCCGCACCGGTCACCAGTCAGCGCACGCCCCGGCCGTCCCACGCCCCTTCCCAGCCGCAGGCGCAGCCGAAGCCGCCGGCGGCCGACGCGTCCCGACAGCAGTCCGCCGTGGCCCCGCCCCGCACCCCGCCGCCGGTCGTCCTGCCGGATGCCGCCGCGCCTCCCCGCCCGGCTACGCCGTCTCCCTCGCAGCCGCAGAGCACCGCCCCGTCCGCCGGGGAGACGGCCCCCGAGCCGTCCGATACGACGACGGAGCGAACGTCGCCCCCTCCGACCGCCGACAGCACGCAGTCGGGTGCGACCCAGACCGGTCCCGCGCTGATATCGACGTCACCGACGGAGGTGTGCGTGCTCGTGGTGTGCCTCGGCTGACCATGGCCGGCCGATGGAAGGGAGAGGAGGCAGAGCCCGTGAGTCCCCGTTACGAAGTCCAGGTCCTGCTGCGCCGCATCGGCCGGTGGTGGGCCGTCGACGTCCCCAGCCTCGACCTGCATGCCCAGTGCCGCACCCTGGAGCATGCCGAGGACCTGGCCCGCGGCCTCGTCGCCGAAACGGTCGGTGCCCCTCCCGACGCGATCGTCCTGGACATGGTGGTGCCCGAACTCGCGCCCCTCCTCGGCCCCGTGGTGGAAGCGCGGCGCCGCCGGGCGGCCGCGGTCGCCGCCGAGGATCAGGCGATCGCCTCAGCCGTACAGGAGCTCGTGGACACCCTGCACGTGAGCCAGGGCGACGCCGGGCGTCTGCTCGGCATGTCCGCGAGCGAGGTGGCCCGCTTCACGCCGCCACGCGGTTCGACGACCGCCGGCCCAGGCCGGGGGCAGCTCGCCCCGGTGCCCGCGACGGTTCCGGCGCGACCGAGCGCCGCCCCTGCTCCCCGCCCGCGTCCCGCCCCCGCCCCCGCCGGGCGGCCGCGGCCGGCGGTCTCCCCGGCCCGGCCCTCCTGGGCGATCCCGGAGGAGGGCGTCGGCGGGTAAAGGGTGGGTGGTTCGGCGGGGCGGACGCCTGGGCGGACGGGCGCAGTTGGCGGTGCGCGGCTGGAGGCCGTAGAACACGACAGCATCGAACAGCGCATCGGACGAGAGGCAACCATGAGCACCACCGCCGAGCAGGCGACCGCAGCGGGCGAGGGCGCAGCCCCTCGGGCAGCCGCGCCGGACCACGAACTGGCCGTCACCGAGCGGACCCGGCTGCGCCGGATGCGGCACAAGGGCAGCCACCGGCGAGCCGACCTGGAGGCGGTGCTGGCCGCCGGCTTCCTCTGCCACCTCGGTGTGACCGTCGACGGCACGCCCATGGTCGTGCCCACCGCGTACGGAACGGACGGCGACCGGATCTATCTGCACGGCTCGGTGGCCAGCCGCAGCCTGGTCCAGGCTCCTGACGCCACCGTCTGCGTCACGGTGACGCACGTCGACGGCCTCGTCCTCGCCCGTTCCGTCTTCGAGCACGGCGTCAACTACCGCTGCGCGATGATCTACGGCGTTCCACGGCTGGTCACCGACCCGGAGGAGAAGCTGCGGGGGCTGCGGGCGCTCACCGAGCAGTGCACGCCGGGCCAGTGGGAGTACGCCCGGCAGCCCAGCCGAAAGGAGCTCGCCGCGACCGCCCTGATCGTGCTCGACCTCACCGAGGCGTCAGTGAAGATCGCCAGTGGCCCGCCGGACGACGGCGACAGCCCGGACGCGGAACTGGGCCTGTGGGCCGGTGTCCTGCCGGTGGTCACCACCTTCGGGACGCCCGTCGCCGATCCGGTGCTGCCGCCGGGCATCGAGCCGCCGGCCCATGTGCGGGACCGGGCGGGACGGATCATCGGCGAGGAGACCCGGCTTCCGGCCGCCGACGCCGCGTCTCTGGTCGCCGACGCCGCGTCCCCGGCCGCCCACGCCGCGTCCCCGGTCGCCCACGCCCCGTCGTCCGTCGGCGATGACCCGTCCCTGTAGCGCTGCTAAACCGTCCTTGTAGTTCTATTCGCTTGTGCTGACGCGTCGGGGTGCGGCAGGTTCGCCGCTATGCGACCCGAATCACCCTGGCGCGTTGCCGACTTCCGTACGCTGTTCTCCGCCGCCGTACTCAGCCAACTCGGAACCAACGTCGGTTACGTCGCCGTCCCGCTGATCGCGGTCGAGGCACTGGACGCGAGCCCCGGCGAGGTCGGGGCGCTCGCCACCCTCTCCACCCTCGCCTTCCTGCTCATCGGGCTTCCCGCCGGAGCGTGGGTCGACCGGATGCGCCAGCGCCGGGTCCTGATCGTGGCGGACGCGGCGCGCGGACTCCTCTTCGCCTCCGTGCCCGTCGCCTGGTGGTGCGACGCCCTCACCCTCGGCCACCTCTACGCGGTCGTGCTCCTCAGCGGCTGCGCCACCGTCTTCTACGACGTCACGGGTCAGAGCATCCTGCCGCGCTTCGTCGGCCGGGACGGACTCGTCCAGGCCAACGCGGCCATGGTCAGCCTGATGGCCGTCACCAACGTCGCCGGGCGCGGCGCGGGCGGCGGCCTGGTCCAGCTGCTCACGGCCCCGTTGGCGGTGGCGGGGACGGCGGTGAGCCACCTCGCCTCCGCCGTACGGCTCCTGCGGCTGAAGGAGCCCGCCGCCGCTCCTGCCACAGCCCTGGACCCTGCGGCCGCGCGGGCGCACCGCGAGCCGCTGCGTGCGCAGATCGCCGCCGGTGTACGGCACGTCTTCGGGAACAGGGAGCTGCGGGCGCTCGCGCTCACCGCCTCGCTCAACAACCTCGGGTCGCAGATCCTCAACACGATGATGCCGGTGCTCTTCGTCCGCGAACTGGGGCTCTCGGCGGGCGTCCTCGGCATCTACTGGGCGGCCGGCGGCGTCGGCCTGCTCCTGGGCTCCCGGTGCGCCCGCGGGGTCGCCGCCCGCCTCGGCTACGGCCGCACCCTCGGCCTCGCCGGTCTCCTGCTCGCCCCGGCCGGACTGCTCGTCCCGCTCGTGGGAAACGGCGCCTGGCTGTGGATCGCGGGCGCCGGATGGCTGCTCGCCATGTTCAAGACCGGGATGGACAACGTCCTCGGCGTGAGCCTGCGCCAACGGATGACCCCGGACGCGCTGCTCGGCCGCATGAACGCCACCTTCCGGTTCCTGCTCACCGGGGCCCTCGCGATCGGCGCCGCGATCGCGGGCCTCCTCGGCGAGCTCGCCGGCATCCGTCCCACCCTGTGGGTGGGCGGCGCCCTCCTCGCCACCGCCTTCCTGCCGGTGTTCCTCTCCCCGGTCCGTACGCGCCGCGACCTGCCGGCGGAGGCGGCGCGGGGTCCCCAAGGCCCGGGAGCGGGCGGCGTGGCCCATACGGAGTCGGCGGCCGCCCCCGTACGGGAGGCCTGACCGACGAGGCGTGCCGGAGACCGGCCCTCGCGGGGAGGGCCGGTGCCGGTCGACGCCGGTACGGGGGCGAGGGGCCGGTCGGGGGCGGTCCCGGGGGCGAGGGGCCGGTCGAGGCCGGTTCGCGGTCGGGGGGCCGGTCCCGGGGGGCGAGGGGCCGGGTCAGTCGCCGTGGCCCGGGCCGCCGCTGCCGAAGCCGCCGCTGGAGATGCCGCCCCACTTGCGCTTCTCCTCGCTCGGCGGCTCGGGCGAGGTCTCGGTGCCCGACGTCCCCGAATCCTTGAGCTGGTACGGCATGAGCCGGTGCTCGCCGTCGGTCTGTGGCATCTCGGCGGGCCTACGGTACTCGGAGGCCTCGCCGGGAGGACGGTCCGTCTCCGGCCGGTGCGGCTGCTCCTCGGGCTTGGGCGGCGGACTCTCCTTGTCCCTGATCCTCATCCCGAGCACGAACGCGCCGATCAGCACGGCGACGACGACCAGACCACCGAGGACCTGGGCCAGCCCGGACTGCCAGACCTTGGCCGCCGTGACGACCTCTACGGAACTCATCACAAATGCGTTCATATCTCAGCAATACCCCGTCTCGCCGAGGAGAGGCATTTCGGGAGGGCCGAACTCGTGCCCAACCTCGTATGAAACATTTCCCCGGGCCCGTCGCGTCATGGGGGTGTAAGGCCACACACCACGTGACACCACGTGACCGCGACGGAGGGAGGGGCATGAGAAAGTCCCGCGCGGACGAGTTCCTGGAGTTCGCCTCCGCAAGAACGGGGCACCTGTTCCGTTCGGCCTGCCTGCTGACCAGCGGCGACACACACCTCGCCGAGGACCTGACACAGGAGACGCTGGGCCGGATGTACGCGCTGTGGGGGCGGATGTCGCGCGTCGAGAACCCGGCCGGCTACGCGCAGACCGTGCTGGTCCGCACGTTCCTCAGCCACAAGCGGCGCCGCTCCGCGACGGAGCGCCCGCTCGGTGAGCTGCCCGACCGGGCCCCCGAGAGGGGGGACGACCCGGCGCTCCGGATCGCGCTGCTCGACGCGTTGGCCGCGCTGGCGCCCAAGGACCGGGCGGTCGTGGTGCTGCGGTACTGGGAGGACCGCAGCGTCGAGGAGACCGCCGACGCGCTGCAGGTGAGCTCCGCGGCGGTACGCACCCGCTCCACGCGCGCGCTGGGCAAGCTCCGGGAGCGGCTCGGCGGCAGCATCGTCGAGTTCGCCGCCCGCTGACCTCGGCATTTCTGAACCTCTGCAGCCCCTGCAGCCCTTCTATCTCTTCAATCTCTGCAATCTCTGCAACTTTTCGACCCATGGACCCGGAGACGGTGATTCGGCATGCCTCTGAACGAGGGACACGAAGGATTCGAAGGAGAGCTCGGTGAGGCCCTGCGCCGCACCGGCGAGGGCTTCGCCGCGGACGACCGCCGCGAGCTGGTGGCCGGCGGAATGAGCCGGGGCCGACGCCGCCTGGTGCGCCGCCGCGCGGCCGCCGTGACCGGCAGCGTGCTGGCCTTCGCGGTGATCGGCGTCGGCGGCGTGTACGGCGGCGACCTGCTGAGCTCGGGCTCGGGCGGCGAGACGAAGGGCTCCTCGGTGGCGGGTCCGGCACCGACCAAGGGCCCGGGGGAGTCCGCCAGGGACAAGGCGACGCCGGGCGACAAGGGGCCGATGGAGGCGCAGATCCAGGTCAAGGAACTGGCGGCCGTCCTCAAGGCGAACACCCCGGCCGGCGACTGGACGATCGACGACGAGAACGGCACAGGGCAGCAAGTCTCGGGCATCTACGACGACGGCAAGGGCCCGGCGGCCGTGTCCGTCGGCCTCTCCCGGGCCGGGGAGGGCAGCGAGGCCGGCGAGGGCCAGGTGACCTGCCCGGACGAGACCTTCACCCCCCACGACGACTGCACCAGCGAGAAGCTGCCCAACGGCGACCGGCTGATGGTTTTCCAGGGGTACGAGTACCCGGACCGGCGCGTGGACACCAAGAACTGGCGGGCGGTCCTGCTCACCAAGGACGGGTTCCTGGTCGATGCGAGCGAGTACAACGCGGCCGCTCAGAAGGGCTCCCCGGTCAGCCGCACCAACCCGCCCTTCTCGCCCGCCCAGTTGAAGACGCTGGTCACGGCCGAGGGCTGGCGCCCGCTGTTCAAGCAGCTGCCGGTGCACAAGGCCGTGGACGCCAAGCCGGGCAGTGACACGGCGCCGCCGCCGGCCGAGCCGGACGGCGCCGCCGTCCAGGCGACGCTGCGCTCGCTGCTCCCCAAGGGCCTGACGGTGGTCTCCAAGGGCGGTGAAGGCGAGTTCGCCTACGTGGTCGTCGACGACGGCAAGGGTAAGAGCCTCGTCCAGATCAACGTGCAGAACAACATGGGCGATGTGGCCGGGGACCTCTTCGGCACCGGTGCCACCACGCTGCCCGACGGACGGCTCGTGAAGGTGAGGCAGCAGGCCGGCGAGAAGGGCGGCGCGGGCGTCGTCTGGTGGACGGCCGACACCCTCACCAAGGACGGCTTCCGGGTCGTGGTCTCCGCGTTCAACACGGGCGCGCAGCACGAGGACGCGAGCCGCGCCGAGCCCGCGCTGACGACGGAGCAGTTGAAGGAGATCGCCCTCAGCGACAAGTGGAAGAAGTTCGGGGCGAAGTAGCGGCGTCGCCGCGCACGGCAGGACAGAGGCGGCGGTGGGCCCCGGCGGGGGAGGGGCCCACCGCCGCGCCCGTACGCGCTACTTCGCGTCCGAGTACCGCTCCACCGTCGCCGTCGTGAACGGGAAACGCACCGGCGTCCGCCCGAACGCGATCCGCCCCGCCTCGTCCCCGGCCGCCCGGATCGCCTCCGTGACCGCCTCCGCCTCCTCGGCCGGGCAGTGCACGATCACCTCGTCGTGCTGGAAGAAGACCAGCTCGGCCCGCAGCCCCGCCGTCGCGCGCCGCAGCGCGGCGAGCATCAGCAGCGCCCAGTCGGCGGCGCTGCCCTGGACGACGAAGTTACGGGTGAACCGTCCGCGCGCCCGGGCGTTGCTGGAGGCGTAGCCCGGCGTGAACTCGCCGTCCAGGGACGGTATCTCCGCCGCCTCCTGGGGGATCCCGGCCTCCTCGTCGTCGCCGGCCCCGGCCGCGCGCGGGCTGGTGCGCCCGAGCCAGGTCCGTACGAGCCGGCCCTCCTCGCCGGCCTTCGCCGCGTCGTCGACGTAGGCCACGGCCAGGGGGAAGCGGCGGCGCAGCGCGGCGAGGTTCTTCAGGCCGTCTCCGCTGGTCTGGCCGTAGATCGCGCCGAGCAGGGCGAGCTTGGCGTGGTCGCGGTCGCCGGAGAACGCGCGGTCCGACAGCCGGGTGTAGAGGTCGTCGGGGTGTCCGGCGACCTCCATCAGGCCGGGGTCGCGGGAGATCGCGGCCAGCACCCGGGGCTCCATCTGGTCGGCGTCGGCGACGACGAGCCGCCAGCCCTCGTCGGCGACGACCGCCTGCCGGATGATCTTGGGGATCTGCAGCGCTCCGCCGCCGTTGGTCGTCCAGCGGCCGCTGACGGTGCCTCCGGGGAGGTACTCGGGGCGGAACCGTCCGTCCCGCACCCAGTCCTGGAGCCAGGACCAGCCGTGGGCGGTCCAGATGCGGTACAGCTTCTTGTACGCGATCAGGGGCTCGACGGCGGGGTGGTCGAGCTCCGCGAGCTCCCAGCGGCGGGTGGACCTCACCCGGATCCCGGCCTGGGCGAAGGCCTTGACGACGTCGGCGGGCAGGTCGGGGCGGACGCGGCGACCGAAGGCGTCGGAGACCTGGTCGGCGAGCTCGGCGAGGCGGCGGGGCTCGCCACCGCCGGCGTACCGCTCGCCGAGCAGTTCCTGCAGCACCGAGCGGTGCACGTCGGCGCGCCAGGGGAGCCCGGCCCGGTGCATCTCGGCGGCGACGAGCATGCCCGCGGACTCGGCGGCGGTGAGCAGCCGCATCCTGCCGGGATGCTCGGCCCGGTCGTGGCGGCGCTGCTGCTCGGCGTACACCTCCAGGAGCCCCTCGAAGGGGATGCCGGCGACGGGGGCGGGCTCGAAGAGCGAGTCCTGGGAGCCGGGGGCGGCGGCGCGCTGTGGGGGGTCGGGGGGTACGGGGGCGTTCCGCAGCCGGGCGAGGGCGGCGGCGGCCGACCGGGGCTCACCGAGCCGTCCCTCGTGGCCGAGGAGGAGCTGTTCGGCGTCCTCGATGTCGTAACACCGCTCGACGCGCACGCCGGCGGCGAGCAGGCGGGGGTAGACCTCCGCCGTCGACCGCCACACCCAGCGGGCGACGCCGGGCCGGGACCGTACGGCCTCGACGAGATCGGGCTCGCGCACGACGGGACCGGCGGGCAGCCCGTCCCGGCCGAGCGGGACGAGCAGCGCTCCGTCCCCCTCCGCCTCCCCGGCCAGCGCCCACCTCTCGCTCACAGGTGCGAGTCTGTCACCCCCCACTGACAACACCGGGCGACGCGACGGGGGCCACCTGTACACGCGCCGCCCGGCACCGGGCCCGTCAGGCCGCCGCCCTGGGCCCGGCCCGTCAGGCCGCCGCCTGGCACCGGGCCCGTCAGGCCGCCGCGTGGAAGAGGGCTGCCGCCTCGCCGCGGGAGGTGACTCCGAGTTTCGTCAGGATGTTCGCGACGTGGAACTTCACCGTCGACTCGCTGATGTGCAGTTCCTGCGCGATCTGGCGGTTGCGGTGGCCCAGCGCCAGGTGGGTCAGGACCTCCAGCTCGCGGCCGCCGAGTCCGGTCAGCGGGTCCGCCGCCGGGGTCGGGGCGTCCGTCGTGGCCAGGGGGATCGACGCCGTGAGTGTCGTGCCCCAGCCGGGGACCGCGTCCATCTCCAGCCGGCCACCCAGCACCTCCAGCCGGTCCGTGATGCTGCCGGCGCCCAGCGGGCAGGCGTCCAGGCCGCCCGCGCCGTCGTCGCGGACCGTCGCCCGCAGCTCGTGCTCCGTCAGCTGCCAGCCGACGTGGACGCGGCTGACCGTGTCCTGTTCCAGGACCACGAGCAGCAGCGCCCGGACGATCGCCCGCGCCCCGTGCGCCACGTCCGCCGCGAGCGAGCGCGCGCTGTCCGGCGGGCCCAGTTCCAGCCGTACGGTGCTGTGCCGCAGCATCGTCCGCAGTCCGTCGGCGAGCCGGTCGAAGGCCTCACGGGCCGGTTCCTCCGCCACCGAGCGGTCCCGCTTCGCCTCCGCCCGCATCTCGATGAGCGCGTTCACGGCGAGGTCCGTGGCGGTCACGCGGGCCGAACTGTCGTCCAGGGCCCGGCTGCGCAGCACCCCGAGGACGCCGGACAGCGCCGCCGCGTGCGTCGTCGTCAGCTCGGCGATGACCCGCGCCCGGGTGTCGGCCGCCGCCCGCGAACGGGCCAGCGCCCCCGGCAGCGCCTCCACCGCGAACCGGTCGAAGTGGCTGGTCACCAGGTCCCACAGGGCCTGGGTCACGGCCAGTTCCGTCCCCCCGGCCGGCGCCGCCCCCTCGTCCCGTAGGAGCACGAGGACCGACCGCCGCGCCGTCGCGTCGCTCGTCACGGCGAGCACCTCGCGGGCGGCACCGCCGACCGTGGCCGTGCCCTGCCAAGGGGTCCCGGCCGTACCCGACATGAGCAGCGGGGTGAGTTCGGCGGCGGTGAGGAGATCCGTCTCGCCGACCGCCTTGAAGGGGGAGTGGGCGCAGTGCGTGGAGAGTTCGGCGGCGCCGCGGTGCGGGATCAGGGGCGCGAGGGCGGCCGAGACCCGGGGCAGGATCTCGCCGAGCGGCTGCCGGATGATCTCGTACGCGGTGTGCAGCGTGGTCGCGTCCATGGCGCTCAGCCTAGTGAGCGCCCGGCCGGGAACGGCTGGCCTTTCGGACAGGTACGACTGGCCGTTGGGAGGGCGGGACAGGGGCGCGGAAGATCGCAGGCTGGAGGCGACCTGAGGAGGTTGCGATGGAAGCGATCGTGTACGAGGAGTTCGGCGGCCCGGACGTACTGCGCCACGAGACCGGTGTGGCCGTACCGGAGCCCGGCGCCGGCGCGGTACGAGTGAAGGTGGCGGCGGTCGGGGTCAACCCCCTCGACCACAAGCGCCGTTACGGCTGGGTCGAGGCCTTCTATCCGACGACCTTCCCGGCCGTCCCCGGCCTGGAGTTCGCCGGGACGGTGGACGCGCTGGGCGAGGACGTGACCGAAGTGGCCGTCGGCGACGAGGTGTTCGGCTGGACGACGACCGGCGCCTACGCCGAGTACGCCCTGGCGGAACTGTTCCTCCCCAAGCCGCCCGGCCTGACCTGGGAGCAGGCCGCGAGCCTGCCGGTCGCCGGCGAGACCGCGGCGCGCGTCCTGGACCTGCTCGGACTGAAGGAGGGCGAGACCCTGCTCCTGCACGGCGCGGCCGGCGTCGTCGGCTCGGTGGCCGCCCAGCTCGCGGTGGCGGCAGGTGCCACGGTCGTCGGTACCGCCTCCGAGGCCAACCACGCGTTCCTTCGGGAGCTGGGCGCGATCCCGGTGTCGTACGGGGAGGGCCTGGCGGACCGGATCAGGGCGGCGGCCCCGGACGGCGTCGACGCGGTCTTCGACGCGGCCGGCCACGACACCCTGCCGCTCTCGATCGAGCTGATGGGCGGCGCGAAGGAGCGGATCGTCACGATCGCGGCGCCGGACGCGGAGGAGCACGGGATCGTGTTCTCGGGCGTCCTCGCGTCACCGGCGGAGGTGCGCACCTGGCTGACCGGCCAGGCCCGCCTGGCGGCGGAGGGCCGTCTGAGGGTCCGGCTCGCGCGGACGCTGCCCCTGAAGGAGGCGGCCCGCGCGCAGGAACTCAGCGAATCGGGGCATGTGCGCGGCAAGTTGGTTCTGCTGCCGTAGCGGCGTGATCGTGATCGTGATCGTGATGGTGGTGGCGAGGGGCCGAGGGGCGGGGCGGTGACCCGGCTCCGACCCCGGTCACCGCCCCGTCCATCCACCTTCCCCGCTCAGCGCGTCAGGCGCCACGCGGGGAGCGCCACCGCGACCGTCGCCACCACCGCGCACACCCCGGCCGCCGCACCTACCGCGCCCCACGGGACGGACAGGGCGACCGGCGCCGACAGGGCCGCCAGGCCCGTTCCCAGGCTCGCCAGGACCACCGCGGTCACCGCGAGACCGAGCACCGCCCCGATCGTCACGGCCAGCACCGCCTCACCGGTCACCACCCGCATGATCTGCGCCCGGGTCGCACCGGCCAGCCGCAGCGAGGCCAGTTCCCCGCCCCGTACAGAGGTCGCCATCAGCAGGGTGTTGGCGAGTGCGATCACCGTGTAGACGAGGGCGATGCCGAGGACCAGGAGCAGTCCGAGCCGGGTCTCGGGGCTGGTCGTGGGGTGGGTGGCGGCCGCCCACTCCTCGACCGTACGGACGGTCCCGCCGGCCGCGCTCAGGGCGGCGCTCAGCCCAGCCCCCAGGGCCTCGCCGGACGCCTCGCCGGCCCCGTACGCCTCGCCCGCCCCGGCCGTCCCATCCGCCTCCCCGGCCGCCCCCTCCGCCTCGTACGCCTCGATCCGGTCCACCGTCGCGCCCGGCGCGTTCGCCCGGGTCACGTACGGCCCGTTGTCGCCCGTACCGAGCGCCAGGACCGCCACCACCCGCAGCGTCACCGGCCCGCTGCCGTCCGCGAGCCACACCTCGACCCGCTCGCCGACCCGCCCCCGCTCCCACTCCTCGTTGACGACGATCGACCGGTCGTCGAGATCCCGTACGTCCCCGGCCACCACCGGCAGCCGCGCCAGGTCCGCGAAGGCCACCGGGTCGGAGACCGCCCGGGCCCCGTACTTCACGAGCGCCTCTGCCCCGTCCCGTACGAACACGGAGGTGGCCGCGGTCGCCGAGACCGTCGCCCCCGGCACCCGTACCGGCGTCAGGTCGTCCCCGCTCACCACCCACCGGGCCGCGGTCTGCTCCCGCGCCTCCGCCGCCTTCGCGCTCGTCACGGTCGTCGCGGAACCGAGCAGGGAGCCCGCGAGCGCGACCGTGACGAGGACGGGCGCGGCGACGGCCGCGGTACGGCGCACGGCGGCCGCGCTGTTCTCCCGTACGAGCATGCCCGTCGCCCCCGGCAGCCGCAGGGCACGGGCCACCGGCCGGACGAGGAGCGGGGCGAGCAGCGCGACTCCGGTGATCAGGAGCATCGGCACGGTCGTGTACGTCTTGCGCTTGAGCAGCTCCGACGGCTCTGTCGCGCAGGTCCACACGAGCAGCCCGGCGCCGGTCAGCAGCAGCCCCGCACCCAGCAGCGCGCGGCCGAGCGGGAGTACGTCGGTGTCGACGTCGGCCTCGCGCAGCGCGGCCGTCGGGCCGACCTTCCCGGCCCGGCGGGAGGCGGCGGCCGCTCCGGCGACGGCGACGGTCACACCCGTCCAGAAGGCGGCGTGGAAGGGCCAGGTGGCCTCGCCGATCGCGAACCACTCGGGGGCGAGATCCCCGTCGACCAGCACCCGGGCCAGCCAGGGCGCGCCCCACGCGCCGAGCGCGCATCCGGCGGCCGAGGCGAGGACGCCGACCCCCGCGGCCTCGGCCAGGAGCATCCGGCGCACCTGGCCGGGGGTGGCGCCGGCGGTCCGCAGCAGGCCGAACTCGCGTCGCCGCAGGGCGACCGCGAAGGCGAAGGTGGAGGCGACGACGAAGACGGAGACGAAGGTCGTGACGCCTCCGGCGGTGCCGAGGAGGGCGTTCACGGCGACGAGCGCCTCGGCGTCCCGCTCCGGCTCGGGGTCGGCGAGCCGTCGTTCACCGCCGGTGAGCACCTGGGCGCGGTCGCCGACGAGGGTACGGACCTCGGCGGCGGGGCCGTGCACGCCGACGGCGTCGGGTCCCCCGGCGGTGGTGACGGTCCAGCGGGCCTTCAGCTCGCGCAGGAGTTCGGTGTCCACAGGCTGTGGACGGTCGAGCGTCCGCGAGACGGAGGCCGTGTGCGGGCCTCGGCGTACGTCGACGGTGACCGCGTCCCGCCCCTTCACGACCACCGGCGCGGAGGCGAACCGCTGGGGGGTCCGCTCGGGGGCGTCGAAGGTGGCGGAGAGGCCGAGGCCCATGGTGGTGAGGAGCCCGACGCCGAGGGCGAGGGCGACGAAGCTGCCGAGGAAGGCGGCCCGGCGGGCGCGCAGCCCGGAGAGGACGACGGTCAGCACGCGAGGCCCTCCACTGCGGCACGCCGCTCGCCTTCGGGCCTCTCGGGGCCTTCGGGGCGCTTGGGGCTCTCGGGGCTCTCGGGGCCCCTGGCGTTCCCGCCCGCGGTCGTCTCCAGGGCCGCCATCCGGGCCGCCACCCGCTCCACGGTCGGGGCGAGGAGCTCCCCGGCCACCCGCCCGTCGACCAGGAACACCACCCGGTCCGCGCGGGCCGCGGCCACCGGGTCGTGGGTGACCATGACGATCGTCTGGCCGTCCCGGTCCACCAGCTCCCGCAGCATCGTGAGCACCTCACGGCTGGTGGTGGAGTCCAGGGCCCCGGTCGGCTCGTCCCCGAAGAGCACGGCCGGGCGGGTGATCAACGCCCGGGCGATGGCGACGCGTTGCTGCTGCCCGCCGGACAGCTCGCCGGGCCGGTGCTTCTCCCGTCCGGCGAGGCCGACCCGGCCCAGCGCCTCCCGTACCTCGGTACGGGACGGGCGGCGCCCCGCGAGCCGCAGTGGCAGGGCCACGTTCTGCGCGGCCGTGAGGGAGGGCAGCAGATTGAACGACTGGAAGACGAAGCCGATCCGGTCCCGCCGCAGCAGCGTGAGCCGCCGCTCGCTCAGCTTCTCCAGGGCCACGCCGCCGACCTCCACCGTCCCGGCGGTGGGCCGGTCGAGGCCCGCCGCGCACTGCAGCAGCGTGGACTTGCCGGAGCCCGAGGGGCCCATCACGGCGGTGAAGGTCCCGGTGCGGAAGTCCAGGTCGACGCCGTCGAGGGCGCGGACGTCGCGGTGGTGACGGTGGAGGGCGGTGAGGCGAACGGCGGTGTGGGGGCGGGCCGTTGCCGTGACCTTGGTCGTTGTCGTCGGCGTCTTCGTCGTCGGCGTCGTCGTTGTCATGGGACAAGCGAACCGTTTGCGGCTCCGCGGATCACGACCGCTGGCGGGCGTCCCCGGGGTAGGGCCAGGCCTACCCCTGACGTACGGCCGTCGCGAACACCTCCAGCGCGTCCAGCGGTTCGCGGCCCAGCAGCTCCCGCAGGTCGTTCTTCACGCCCGTCCCGTCCATGAAGCCGTGCGCTATCGCCGAGTACGTGCCCGTCAGCATCGGTACCTGGAAGGCCTCGGCCCCCGAGGCGGCGAGGGCGGCCCGTGCCTCGGCGAGCGTGCCGGGGACGTACTCGGCGTCGAGGGCGCGCGCCAGGTCCGCGCCGCCGAGGGGGCGTTCGCCCACGAGTTCGTAGACGCGGCCGGCGTGCGGCGCGGGGTCGGTGGCGACCTTGACGGCGATCTCGGCGAGGTCCTCGCGGGCCACGGCGGCGAGCCGGCCCTCCCCCAAGGGGCCGGAGACGCGGTTCTCGGCGTCGGGGGTGGCGAGCCAGACGAGGAGCTCGGCGTAGAGCCCGTTGCGCAGGACGGTCCAGTCGGCCGACGAGCGCCGGAGGCGCCGCTCGGTCCAGCGGTGGGGGAGGGAGTACGTGAGGTGGTCGCCGTCGCCGGAGAGGCTGGTGTAGACGATGTGGCCGACCCCGGCCGCCTCGGCGGCGGAGACGGCGGCCTCGTGGCGGGCGACGACCGTGTCGTCCTCCCCGTACCCGGCGGAGATCATCAGCAGCGTGTCGACGCCGGCGAAGGCCTCCGGCAGGGTGCCGGGCTCGTCGAAGTCGACGAGGCGGGTGCCGGGCAGTCCGGCGCGGGTGCCGAGAACGACGTCGTCACGGCCGGCGAGGCGCTCCGCGACGAGCCGGCCGAGGCCCCCGGAGACACCGGTGACGAGCAGCATGATTCCCCCTGATTTCGCGTTGGCGTTCGATGAGGATCATTCTGGTGGGGCGGTCGTGACCGCGTAAGGAGGCACATTCATGTCAGCGGGGCACACGGAGGTAACCACCGAGCCGGTGGTGAGCTGCGCGGAGGAGTGCGGCGTACGGGACGTGCAGGACCGGCTCGGCGACAGGTGGACGGTCCATGTGGTGGTCGAACTGGCCGCGGGGCCGCGACGGTTCCGGGAGCTGCAGCGGCTGGTCACCGGCGTCTCGCAGCGGATGCTGACGTTCACCCTGCGCCGTCTGGAGCGGGACGGTCTCGTGACGCGGACGGTGTACCCGACGACGCCGCCGCAGGTGGAGTACGAGCTGACCGCGACGGGTCACAGCATGACCCACCTGATCAAGCAGCTGATCGACTGGTCGCTCGACCACCGTGCGGTGATCGGGCGGGCGCGCGAGGAATGGGACGCGAAGCAGACGTGAGCACGCGCACGACGGGCGAGAAGATCGAGGCGGCGTTCACCGCGCTCTACACGGACGACGACACGGCCCTGGACACGGCCGCCTCCCTGCTCGCGGCCGACCCGGCGACGGACGCGGAACTGTCGCGCCGGGGCGAGGAGTTCGTCCGGCGGGCGTGGGAGCGGGGCTGGCAGCCCGCGGACGTCGTACGGCTGGTCCGCCGCGACCTGGCGGAGGAGCACCACGTCCGGCTCCTCGGCGGGCTGATCGCCTCGGAGACGGGGCGCTACGAGCGGCTGCCGGCGCGGTGGGCGGCCCAGATCGCGGAGCTGGACACGCGCCCCTGGAAGGCGGACCGCTTCTCGTACGCGACGGCGGTCCTGGAGCTGTACCGCCTGCTGGTCCGGCTGCCGTCCCTGGAACCGGTGGGTCCGTTGCCGGGCGACGCGCTGATCCCGCCGCCCGCTGTGGGCGAGTCCCGGACGCTGACCCGGATCCGCGCGCTGCTCGCGAAGGCGGAGGCGACGGGCTACCCGGAGGAGGCGGAGGCGCTGACCGCCAAGGCCCAGGAGCTCATGGCCCGCCACAGCCTCGACGAGGCGGCGCTGGCGGCGGGGGCGCCGAGCGGGGCGACGCCGGGGGCGGTACGGATCGGGGTGGACGCCCCGTACGAGCAGGCGAAGGCGATCCTGCTGGACGCGGTGGCGACGGCGAACCACTGCCGGGCGGTGTGGAACGAGGCGTACGGCTTCTCGACGGTCGTCGGCTTCGAGGCGGACCTGGAGGCGGTGGAGCTGCTGCACACCTCGCTCCTGGTGCAGGGCACGGCGGCGATGACGCGGGCGGAGGCGGAGCAGCGCGCGGGGGGCCGAAAGCGCACGAAGTCCTTCCGGCAGTCCTTCCTGCTCGCCTACGCGAACCGCCTGGGCGCCCGGCTGGCGTCGACCTCCCGGCGGGTGGCGTCGGAGACGCCGACGCTGCTGCCGGCTCTGGCGTCGCGGGAGGTGGCGGTGACGTCCCACGCGGAGGCGATGTTCCCGCGGACCAGTACGACGCGGGTGCGGGCGATGTGGGACGAGGCGGGCTGGACCCACGGCACGACAGCCGCCGACCAAGCCGCCCTCTCCTCCCCACCCGCCTCCCTGACCCCCCGCCCCTGACGCAGATCGGCGCCCACCCCCGTGTGGGCAATCGTCCCGCAGGGCGGGACGGGTGGGCACACGGGACGGCGCCCTTGCCGGGCCCAGGCTCCCGGTCCGTACGGTCACCACAGGTGCGGCGCCGTCGTGGGGTTGTGCCCACCCTCCCCCAGACTCCGTCCGGGGGGACCCCCATCGCCCTGCGGAACAGTTGCCCACAACCGGCGGGGGTGAGGGTGCCGCGCCAGCGGAAGGAGGCGCACAACGGGGTGGGGGGGCTCACCCGGGTGCCCCGACCTCCGGGTGGCCCGCGCCCCCCGCCCGGGAAGCGGTGAAATGTCCCGCTTCGCCGATACGCTCGGCCCATGAGCTGGCTCCGCGCCCTGAAAAGCACCGCCCGCGCGGGCCTCTCCGTCGAGCGGAAGCGGCTCGAACCCCTCGTCGCCGCCCGCGCCGCCCTCGGCCTCGCGCTCGTCGTCGGCGCCGCGCTCGCCCTCTTCGGGCCCGGCGTCGCCGCCTCCTCCGCGTTCGGGGCGTTCCAGGCCGCCATCGCCACCTTCCAGCGGTCCTGGCGCCCCCGCCCCACCCTCGCCCTCGCCTCCGGCGCCAGCCTCGCCGTCTCCACCTTCCTCGGTTACGTCACGGGCGCCGGCGCCCACCCCGCCCTCTTCCTCGCCCTGCTCGTCCTGTGGACCTTCCTCTCCGGGCTCGCCTGGGCCGTCGACCCCACCGTCGGCATCATCGCCTCCTCCAACGTCGCGATCATGCTGGTCACCGTCACCCTCCCGACCTCCGTCGCCGGCGCCGCCGGCCACGCCGCGATGATCGCCGTCGGCGGTCTCGTCCAGGCCGCGCTCGTCGTCCTGCTGCCCGTCCGCCGCTGGGGCGCCCAGCGCGACGCCCTGGCCGACGCGCTCGCAGCCGAGGCCGACTACGCCCGGCGCCTGCGCCGGGACCCCACCGCCTCCTTCGACCCCGTGCCGCTCATGACCGCCCGCAGCGCCGCCGCCGTCACGCCCCGTCAGGCCCGCCGCCGCCCCGCCGAGCTGCACGGCGCCCGGGGCCTCGCCGAGCGGATCCGCCCCGTGCTCGCCTCCCTCGCCGACCCGGCCGTGGGCGCCTCCCCCGAGGGGCCCGAACGCGACCGGGTCCGCGAGCTGCTCGCCGCCGCCGGTGCCGTCCTGGACGCCGCCGCCCACGCGATCCGCCACGGCGAACCGGTCGACCTCCCGCCCGCCGCGCTCGCCGCCCTGCGTACCCCCGACACCGGCGCGATCCTCTCCGGCCCGCCCCACCGCGCCGCCGTCCGTCTCGCCGCGCTGCTCGACGAGGTCGTGGAGACCGCCGAACCCCGTCCGGAGACCGCCGCCGAGGCCCGCTCGCGCCCGTCCCTCCTCCGGCTCGTCCCCGTCGCCCTGGCCCGGACGCGCGCCGAACTGCGCCACGACTCCCCGGTCCTGCGCCACGCCGTCCGCGTCTCCACGGTCACCGCCGCCGGCTACGTCCTGGGCTCCGCCCTCCCGCTCGGACACGGCTACTGGGCCCCGATGGCCTCCGTGATGGTCATGCGCCCGGACTTCTCGCAGACGTACGCCCGTTCCGTCGCCCGCTTCGGCGGCACGCTCGTCGGTGTCGCGCTGGCCACCGGCATCGTCCAGGGCGCACACCCGGGCATGTACTTCTCCGCGGCGCTCTCCGTCCTGTGCGCCTTCGGGATGTATCTGCTGATGCGCACGGGGTACGCCGTCAGTCAGGTCTGCGTCGCCGCGTACGTCGTGTTCCTGCTGGGCATGGGCGGCTCGGAGTGGACGCAGACCGTCTTCGAACGGGTGGTCCTGACGCTCCTGGGCGGGCTCCTCGCGATGCTCGCGTACGCCGTCTACCCGGCCTGGGAGACACCCCGGCTGCGCGGCCGGCTCGCCGACTGGCTGGTCGCGGACGGCCGCTACGCCGCCGCGGTCGTCGCGCACTACGCGAACCCGGCCGGCACGGCCTGTCCCGACGTCCGCGCGGCGCTCCTGGACACCCGCGAGGCCCGGATCGCCTGGCAGGAGGCGGTGGCCCGGGCGACCCACGAGCCGGTGCGCCACCGCGGTCTCTCGCGCGGGGCGGCGGACGACGCCGGGCACGCCCTCGCCCAGCTCGGGAGGGTCGCGATGCTCATGGAGGCGCACCTGCCGGAGCGCGGCGCCCCGCCCGTACCCGCCGCCGCGACGCTCGCCGAGGCGCTGCGCCGGGCGACGGAGCGGGGCGCGAAGGCCGTCCGGGAGCGGAGGGTGCCGGACTGGGACGACCTACGGACGACGCTCGCCACTTGGGAGCCACCCCGGGACCCCCTCCTCCGCAAGAGCGCGCCCCTGCTCCTGGAAGCCCTGGACGCCCTCTCCCGCGCACTCTCCGACGACCACCCGGCGCAGCGAAAGCACTGACCCTCCACCCTTCCGAGCCCCGGAGTTCCGGTGGTTGTCCGCCCGCCGACGGGATCGACGGGGTCGACGGGGGGCCAACGGGGGCGCCGCCCCCGCTACCAGGAAGCCTTCCGCACCCCCGGCAGGAAGCCCGCGTGCGCCTGCTCCCGCAGTCGCACGCGCGAGACGCCGAACTTGCGCAGGTGGCCGCGCGGCCTGCCGTCCACCGCGTCCCGGTTCCGTACGCGCGTCGCGCTCGCGTCCCGGGGCTGGCGGCGCAACTCCCGTACCGCAGCCTCCCGTTCGGCCTCCGGTGTGGACGGCCGGCGGATGATCTCCTTCAGCTCGGCCCGCCGCTCGGCGTACCGCTCCACGACGGTCTTCCGGCGCTCGTTGCGCGCGATCTTGCTCTTCTTCGCCATCAGACCCTCACTCCCCGCGCGCGGATCCGGGCCACGGCGGCCTCGATCCCGATGGTGTCGACGGTCTTGATCGCCCGGGCGCTCAGCGTCAGCCGGACGTGCCGGCCCTCGCTCGGCAGCCAGTAGCGCTTGTGCTGGATGTTGGGGTCGAAGCGCCGTGACGTACGGCGGTGGGAGTGCGAGATGCGGTTGCCGAATCCGGGCTTGGCGCCGGTCAGCTGGCAGTGGGCGGACACGGGTGACCTACCTCTCCGAGCGACTGTTGGTAATGGGAACCATGTTCATTTACTCTACACACCATGGCCCGCAACGAACTCCGCCCGATCATCAAACTCCGGTCCACCGCCGGCACCGGCTACACCTACGTCACCCGCAAGAACCGCCGGAACGACCCCGACCGCCTCACCCTGCGCAAGTACGACCCGGTCGCCGGCCGCCACGTCGACTTCCGAGAGGAGCGCTGACCGCCATGCGGCACGGCATCCACCCGCCCTACGCCCCCGTCGTCTTCCGCGACAAGGCCGCCGACTTCGCCTTCCTCACGCGCTCCACGCTCACCAGCGACCGGACGGTGGAGTGGGAGGACGGCAATACCTACCCCGTCGTCGACGTCGAGATCTCCTCGGCGAGCCACCCCTTCTACACCGGCACCGCGCGCGTGCTCGACACCGCCGGCCGGGTGGAGCGCTTCGAGCGGCGTTACGGCCGCCGTGGCGGCCAGGACGAACGGCGCGAGGAACGCTGATGTCGACCATGTCGGCCGGCCTCTCCGTCGCCCTCGTCGGAGGACTCCACTCCGACGCCCGTCGCGCCACCGTGGACCGGCTCCTCGCCACCGTCCCCGGCAGCGTCGCGCTCCACCACGACCTCGCGACGGCCCCGGCGACCGGAACGGTCGCCCGGACCGTCCGCGACGCCACCGGTGTCCTCTCCACCGACGAGACCCCGCTGGTCAACGACTGCGCCTGCTGCGCCCTGCGCGAGGACCTCGTCCCCGAGCTGGAGCGCCTCGCCGACGCCGGACTGACCCGGCTCGCGGTCGTCGAGCTCTGGGACTCGGTGGAGCCCAAGGCGATGGCCGAGGTCGTCGCCGCGGCCGGGCTCCGCCTCACCGCCGTGATCACCGCCGTCGACCCGGCGCTGGTGCTGCCGTACCTCGGCAACGGCGACGACCTCGCCGACGGCGGCCTCGCGGCGGCCGCCACCGACCAGCGCACCGTCGCCGACACCTGGGCCCGCCAGCTGGAGTACGCCCCCGTCCTGGCCGTCCTCGACAACCCCGACGCCGACGACGAGGACCGCGCGCTCCTGGCCCAGCTCCACCCCACCGCGCGGCAGGTCCCCGTCGAGGGCGGTACGGAACTGGCCGCCGCCGCGCTCGCCGGCTTCGACGTCGAGGCCGCGGCGGCCGCCCAGCACCCGGCCTGCGCGCTGCTGCCCCAGGAGGCGGACGCGAGCGGGGTCGCCACCTACGTCTGGCACCACCGCCGCCCCTTCCACCCCGCGCGGCTCTACGCGGCCCTGGAGGACCTGACCTGCGCCGCGGCCCGAAGCCGTGGCCGGTTCTGGCTCGCCGACAAGCCGGACATCCTGCTCCACTGGGACGCGGCGGGCGGCGCGCTCTGCGTCGAGAGCGTCGGCCCCTGGCTGGCCTCGCTGCCCGACGCCGCCTGGGAGATGGTCCCGCCGATCCGGCGGGCCGCCGCCGCCCTCGACTGGCACCCGGAGCACGGCGACCGCTGCCAGCACCTCGTCTTCACCTCACCCGGCCTGGACCGCGAGGGCCTGGCCGAGGTCCTCGACTCCTGCCTGCTCACCGACGCGGAGTACGCGGCCGGGCGTGATGCCTGGAAGCAGCTCCCGCCCGCCTTCGACTCCCTCCTGGAGGTCTGACCCGTGCCCCCGAAGCCCCCGTCTTCCCGCAAGCCCGCCAAGCCGCGCCCGAACCCGTTGGACCGGGACGGCATCACGTACATCGACTACAAGGACACCGATCTGCTGCGGAAGTTCATCTCCGACCGTGGAAAGATCCGCAGCCGCAGGGTGACGCGGGTCAGCGCGCAGCAGCAGCGGCAGATCGCCCGGGCCGTCAAGAACGCCCGGGAGATGGCACTCTTGCCCTACTCGTCGGTAGCCCGGTAGCCCGGTAGCCCGGTAGCACTCTGCGTCCTGTAGTCGCTACGCCACCGCACGTGCACGTGCATCTGCTCATGCAGGGGCATATGAACACAGCTATGATCCGAGGAAGTTGACACCTGCACCAAGCATCTCGGGGAGCTACCAGTGCATCATGCGCATCACGCGTACAACGGCATGGCGGCCACGGAGCTTCGAGATGTCGTCTGGCAGAAGAGCAGGCACAGCAACTCCCAGGGCTCCTGCGTGGAGTTCGCGAAACTGCCGGGCGGGGACGTGGCGGTGCGCAACTCCCGTCACCCGGAAGGTCCCGCCCTCGTCTACACCCCTGCCGAGATCGAGGCGCTGCTTCTCGGCGTGAAGGACGGGGAGTTCGACCACCTGGTCTGAGCCGCTCGCGCGGAAGGGGCCCCGGCGGATGCCGGGGCCCCTCCTCGTGCTCGGTCGCACGCCCGTCGCCCGTCGCCCGTCGCTCGTTGGTTCGCTCGTTGGTTTGCTCGTACGGGCGCTAGTCGGCTCCCAGCCGGAACAGCGCCCACACCACCTTGCCGTGGAGCGTCCCGGCCAGCGGGTGCCACCCCCAGCCGTCACTGAAGGAGTCGACCAGGAACAGCCCCCGGCCCCCTTCCGCCGCACCGTCCTCCTCCCCCGAGCGCGTCTCCGGGCTCCGGTGGCTCGGGTCGCGCACCGCGCACACCAGCCGGCCGGTCCAGCGCATCAGGTGCAGGCGGACCGGAGGATTCTGGCCGTCCTCGCGGGACGCCTGCGGCGCGTCCGCCGGCAGCGCGTGGCGCAGGGCGTTGGTGACGAGCTCGGAGACGACCAGGGCGACGTCGTCGAACCGCTCGGTGAGATCCCACTGCGCGAGCGTCGACTGCGTGAACTTCCGTGCCCCGCGCACCGCTTCGAAGCGGGGCGGCAGGGCGCAGGAGGCGGAGGTGGAGACGGCCGCGGGATCGATCGGCGGAAGGCCCTGCCGTAACGGCTCGAGCATGGTCGATCCATTCGTCCCCATGCGAGGCACTCCCGGGAATCGCGACTGTGGTGCGACAACACGAACGAGTACGCAGCTGCGCGGGATCCATGGTTCCGAATGCGACCACTGGATGCAAGGGCAGATGCACGTGCACGCGCCGGACCTGTCCGTCACCGCGCCGAATCTGTGGATATCTTCTGCCGACCACTTTCGCCCCGCTCGCGAAGTCGCCCGGAACTTGCCCTCTTTCCGTAATCGAATGTGTACGCGCTGAAGCGTTTAGTGGCAGAATCCGGGGGCCCGAGACCCGCGAAGGAGAGGCTGGAGCCGTGACCGCAGTCGAATCGAGCGGAGCGAGCGGGAGCGTGGTGCGACGCATCCTGCTCGGTTCGCAGCTGAGGCGGTTGCGCGAATCGCGCGGCATCACCCGCGAGGCGGCCGGCTACTCGATCCGCGCGTCCGAATCCAAGATCAGCCGTATGGAGTTGGGAAGGGTGAGCTTCAAGGCCAGGGACATCGAGGACCTGCTCACGCTCTACGGCGTCAGCGACGAGCGGGAACGCGGCTCGCTCCTCGGGCTGGCCCGCGAGGCCAACGTGGCCGGCTGGTGGCACAGCTTCGGTGACGTCCTGCCCGGCTGGTTCCAGACGTACATCGGCCTGGAGGGCGCCGCCTCCCTCATCCGCGTGTACGAAGTCCAGTTCGTCCACGGTCTGTTGCAGACCGAGGCGTACGCGCACGCCGTCGTCAGCCGCGGCATGCCCGACGCCCCGCGCGCCGAGATCGAGCGCCGGGTCGCGCTGCGCCTGGAGCGCCAGAAGGTCCTCGTCTCCGAGAACGCGCCGCTGTTCCACGCCGTGCTCGACGAGGCCGCGCTGCGCAGGCCCTACGGCGACCGGTCGGTGATGCGAGGCCAGTTGAGGCACCTCATCGAGGTCTCCGAGCACCCGAACGTCACGCTCCAGGTCATGCCGTTCACCTTCGGCGGGCACGCCGGCGAGAGCGGCGCGTTCACCATGCTGAGCTTCCCGGAGTCGGACCTCTCCGACGTCGTCTACCTGGAGCAGCTCACCAGCGCCCTCTACCTCGACAAGCGCGAGGAGGTCGGCCAGTACGCGCGCGTGATGGAGCGGCTGGGCGCGGACAGTCCCGATCCGGCCGAAAGTCGCGATCTTCTCCGGGGTCTCCTCCAACTCACCTGACTCATCAGTACGATGACGTGACATCAGTTCGCTCGGTTCGCATCGGTCCGCATCGGTCCGCATCAGCTCGCTTCGGCTCGACATCGCTTCGCGGCGGGATGTGGCGGGATACGGCGGATGCGCCGGTACCGACGTCCGCCACCGCGGGATAGGGGTCTCGTCACATGTCCATGGCCTACTTCACCGACCTGGCCCACCAGTACATCGACGGTGAGTGGAAGCCCGGCAGCGGCTCGTGGGACATCATCGACTTCAACCCGTACACCGGGGAGAAGCTCGCCTCGATCACCGTCGCCACCGCCGACGAGGTCGACCGCGCCTACCGCGCCGCCGAGCGCGCCCAGGCGGCGTGGGCCGAGACCAACCCGTACACCCGCCGGCTCGTCTTCGAGCGCGCGCTGCGGATCGTCGAGGACCGGGAGCAGGAGATCGCCGACGCGATCATCGCCGAGCTGGGCGGTACGCGCCTGAAGGCGGCCTTCGAGCTGCACCTCGCCAAGGAGTTCCTGCGCGAGGCGATCCAGCTGGCGCTGCGCCCCGAGGGCCGGATCCTGCCCTCCCCGGTCGACGGCAAGGAGAACCGCGTCTACCGCCTCCCGGTGGGCGTCGTCGGTGTCATCTCCCCCTTCAACTTCCCCTTCCTCCTGTCGATCAAGTCGGTCGCTCCGGCGCTCGCGCTGGGCAACGCGGTCGTCCTCAAGCCGCACCAGAACACCCCGATCTGTGGCGGCACGCTGGTCGCGAAGGTCCTGGAGGACGCCGGCCTGCCGGCCGGGCTGCTGAACGTCGTCGTCACCGACATCGCCGAGATCGGCGACGCGCTGCTGACCCACCCGGTTCCGAAGGTGATCTCCTTCACCGGCTCGGACAAGGTCGGCCGCCATGTCGCCACCGTCTGCGCGCAGAACTTCAAGCACGCCGTGCTCGAACTCGGCGGCAACAGCGCGCTGATCGTCCTCGACGACGCCGACGTCGACTACGCGGTGGACGCGGCCGTCTTCAGCCGCTTCGTCCACCAGGGCCAGGTCTGCATGGCCGCCAACCGCATCCTGGTGGACCGGACGCTGGAGGCGGAGTTCACCGAGAAGTTCGTGGCGAAGGTGAAGACCCTGCGCGTCGGCGACCCGGCCGACCCCGCCACCCACATCGGCCCGCTGATCAACTCGCAGCAGGCGGAGGCCGTCTCGGCGCTCGTCGAGCAGACGGTCGAGGCCGGCGCCACGGCGCTGCTGCACGGCTCGGCGGACGGCAACGTCGTCTCCCCGTCCGTGCTGAGCGGCCTCGCGCCCGACGCGCCCGTGCTGAGCCAGGAGATCTTCGGCCCGGTGGCGCTGATCGTGCCCTTCGACGGCGAGGAGGAGGCGGTCCGGATCGCCAACGACACGCCGTACGGGCTGAGCGGCGCCGTGCACACCGGAGACATCGAGCGTGGTGTACGGATCGCCCAGCGCATCCACACCGGCATGATCCACATCAACGACGGCACGGTGCACGACGAGCCGATCGTGCCGTTCGGCGGCGAGAAGCACTCCGGCATCGGCCGGCTGAACGGCGACGCGATGATCGACGCCTTCACCACCCAGAAGTGGATCTCGATCCAGCACGGCCGCAGCCAGTTCCCCTTTTAGGACAGCGGCTGTCCGCAAGCGTTCGTAGCGTGAGGGGTGTCGGGGAAGGCGGACGGAACGCCTTCCCGGCACGGAACCACGGAAGCACGGATCCCCTCACTTCCGTACCGACAGAAAGGCGGACGACCATGGTTGCTCTTGTTCCCGCGGAGGCTCAGGGTGACGAGCGCGGAGCGTTCCTCAACTTCGTCGAGGCTCAGCGCGCGGCCCTGCGGCGCGCGGCCCTCGGGCTCACCGAGGAGCAGGCGGCGAGCCGCCCCAGCGCCAGCGAGCTCACCCTCTCCGGCCTGATCAAGCACGCCGCGGAGGTCGAGCTGAACTGGCTGCGCCTGGCGCAGCAGCGGCCGAACGAGAAGCAGCGCACCCAGGAGACCTGGGACGAGGCCTTCCGCCTGATCGAGGGCGAGTCGATCCCGCGGACGCTCGACTTCTGGGAGGGCGTGGCGAAGGAGACCGAGGAGTTCGTCCGGTCGCTGCCGAGCCTCGACGACACCTTCCCGCTGCCGCCGGCGCCCTGGTTCCCCAAGGACGGGCGGGTCTCGATGCGGTGGATGCTGCTCCACCTCGTCCAGGAGATGGGGCGGCACGCCGGCCACGCGGACATCATCCGCGAGTCCCTCGACGGGCAGACGTCCTTCGCGCTGATCGCCCGGGAGCAGCAAGGGTGATCCCCGCGGGGGGCTCCCTCCCCCCCCGTACCCTAGTCAAAATTGATTAGGGAGGTGAGGGGGATGTCGGCGATCCGGCTCCTCGTCCTGGGCGCGGTGAAGCAGCACGGCCGCGCCCACGGCTATCAGGTGCGCAACGACCTGGAGTACTGGGGCGCGCACGAGTGGTCCAACGCCAAGCCCGGCTCGATCTACCACGCGCTGAAGCAGATGGCGAAGCAGGGCCTGCTGCACGCGTACGAGGTCGCGCCGAGCACGGCGGGCGGTCCGCCCCGCGTCGAGTACGAGATCACCGACCTGGGGCGGGAGGAGTACTTCGCCCTGCTGCGCGAGGCGCTGACCACGTACGACCAGAAGATGGACGTCCTGTCGGCGGGGATCGGCTTCATCGTCGACCTGCCGCGGGCCGAGGTCGTGGAGCTGCTGCGGCGGCGGCTGCGGGCGCTCGACGCGTGGCGCGCGTCGGTCACGGAGTACTACACCCCCGAGGGCGGCCCGCAGCAGCTCGGGCACATCGGCGAGATCATGCACCTCTGGGTCCACTCGGCGGACGCCGGCAAGGAGTGGACGCTCGGGCTGATCGAGCGGATCGAGGCGGGGGCGTACTCCTTCGCGGGCGAGGGCGGGGAGCCCTTCGTGGGCGTGCTGGCGGAGGGGGAGGAGAACCCGTTCGCGACGGGCACGCCCGATGAAGGCGATGAACGCGATGAGCGCGATGAAGGCGATCTGAGCTAATCAAGTTTGACTAATCGGGGTGGCGGGCGTACCTTCGGTCGAGTGGTCAAGTTTGACTAGTGCGAGCTCGGGGCTTTCGGGCCGTTCGGCTGGAGGAGACGGATGACTGACGCGATCGTCGTCGAAGGCGCGCGGAAACGGTACGGAGACAAGCGGGCCCTCGACGGCCTCGACCTCGTCGTGGGCGGCGGCACGGTGCACGGCCTGCTCGGGCCCAACGGAGCGGGCAAGACCACGACGGTACGGATCCTCGCGACGCTGCTGCGGCACGACGAGGGCCTGGTGCGGGTCGCGGGCTTCGATGTCCGTACGCACGCGGCGGACGTGCGGCGGCGGATCGGGCTGCTCGGGCAGCACGCAGCCGTCGACGAGGAGCTCGGCGGCCGGCAGAACCTCGAGATGTTCGGGCGGCTTTACCACCTCGGCGCCCGGCGGGCGGGCGCGCGGGCGGACGAACTCCTGGAGCGGTTCGGCCTCGCCGACACCGGACGCAAGCCCGTCAAGCAGTACAGCGGCGGCATGCGCCGACGCCTAGACCTGGCGGCCTCGCTGATCACCGAGCCGGCCGTGCTCTTCCTCGACGAGCCGACGACCGGACTCGACCCGCGCGGGCGGGGCGAGGTGTGGGAGTCGGTGCGCTCCCTGGTGGGCGGCGGGACGACCGTCCTGCTGACCACGCAGTATCTGGAGGAGGCCGACCAGCTCGCCGACCGGATCTCGGTCGTCGACCGCGGCCGGGTCGTCGCGGACGGCACCGCCGACGAGCTGAAGGCGCGGGTGGGCGGTGACCGCATCGATGTCGTGCTGCGCGACGCGCGGCGCCTGGACGAGGCGGTGAAGCTGCTGCCCGGCAGTGAGGTGAGCGTCGACCGCGACCGGCGGCGGATCAGCGCACCGGTGACCGCCCGGATGGCCGCGCTCGCCGAGACCGTACGGGCACTGGAGGCGTCCGGGATCGAGGCGGAGGACATCGCGCTGCGCCGGCCGACGCTGGACGAGGCCTTCCTGCACCTGACGGCCGGACGCGAGGGCCGGGACCAGGCGACCGAGGCGACGGAGGTGACGGCATGAGCGCGGCGTACGTGATGAGCGACTGCTGGACGATGACCCGGCGCGAACTGGCCCACTGGGCACGGCAGCCCGTCCAGGTGGTGGTCGGCCTGGTCTTCCCGATCATGATGCTGCTGATGTTCGGGTACCTCGTCGGCGGCGGGCGGGGGATCGAGGGCGAGTACGTCGACTTCCTCGTGCCCGGCATGCTCACCCTGACGATGGTCTTCGGCCTCGAAGGGACGATGACGGCCGTCACCCAGGACCTCAACAAGGGCGTGATCGACCGCTTCCGCTCGATGCCGATGGCCGACGGCGCGGTCCTGGTGGGCCGCTCGGTCGCCGACATGCTCCAGTCAGCGGCCGGACTGCTGCTGATGACCGGCGTCGGGTACGCGATCGGCTGGCGGGCCCACGGCGGCTTCGGCGCCTTCCTCGGGGCCATGGGACTGCTGCTTCTGCTGCGCTTCGCGATGCTGTGGATCGGGATCCACCTCGCGATGATCGCGGGCCGGGCGGAGCTGGTGCAGGCCGTGCAGATCCTGGTCTGGCCGGTCGGCTTCCTCTCCAACGCCTTCGCCGTTCCCGAGTCCATGCCGGGGTGGCTGGGCACGGTCGTGGAGTGGAACCCGATGTCGGCGACCGCGACGGCGGTACGGGACCTCTTCGGCAACCCGGGCGGGGAACCGGGGCATGTGATGGCGGCCGTGGTGTGGCCGCTGGTGCTGCTGGGGGTCTTCTTCCCGCTCGCGGTACGGAAGTTCAGGCGGCTGAGCGTGTAGGTGGGAACCCATCGGCTTCGAGCGGTGTAACAGAGGCAGACGGTTCACCGCGGACCGGCCGGAGGGACAGGGGGACGGGCGATGCGCAGGCTCATGGGAGCGGCCGGCGCCGTCGTGGCGCTGGTGTTGACGGCTTGTACGGGTACGGGTGCTGGATCGGGTGCCGGTGCGGGCACGGCGTCGGGCTCGGAGCGAGGGGCGACGGGGTCGACGGCCCCCGGTCCGGCGGGAGGTCCGGCGACTGCCCCGCCGCCGCGCATACCGTCCGCGGCGCAGCTGCCCGGCTGGTCGCACAGCCTCGGATTCGCCTCCGACGGCAGCGGGTTCACCCTGCTCGCCTCCTGCGTCGAGGACGAGACGGCCCCGGCCCACGGCTTCTGCCGCCAGCATGTGGCCGTCCTCGACCGGGGCGCGAAGGAGTGGGCGTTGCGCAGGTCTCCGCTGCCCGAGACCCGGGGCGGGATCGGCGTCTCGTCGAGCCTGGTGGTGCTCGGGCCGGGGCGGGCCCTCGTCGAGGAGGGCGGTGACAGGCCGGAGACGTCCAGGACCTGGTTCACCCGGGACGGCGGGCGGAGTTGGAAGGAGGGCAGCCGGCGCACGGTCGGCCGGGCTCCGGTGATACCGGCCGGAGCCGTGCTCACCACGGAGTGCGCCCAGCCGGCCGGTTCGTACGCGGAGGACTGCCCCCGGGAGCGTCTCGTCGTGATCTCGCCGCACGACGGACGGCGCCGGACCCTGGCCCGGCAGCCGCTGCTCGGGGCGCACCCCCGGCCGGCCGAGGCGGCGGAGCCCGACGGTTCCTGGTGGGCCTCGGGCACCGACCCGCTCTCGGGGCGGGCGGCGGTCGCCGTGTCGCGGGACGCCGGCCGCAGCTGGTCGGTGAGCCGGCTGCCGAGTCCGACCACCGAACCGGGCTGGTACACCACGGTCGTGGTCGGCCCGGACGCGGTCTACGCGGCGGAGATGGGCGAGCTGAAGGGTGGCGAGCCCGTCAAGAACCCGATGCGGGCCCTGCACCGCTCGGTGGACGGAGGGCGGACCTGGGAGCGGATGTGGACGACGGGACCGATGATCGAGCCGCGCACCCTCGTGGGGCTGCCCGTCCCGGGCCAGGGCGGGCGGGTGCTGATCGGCGCCGAGGACCGGGAGTACGTCAGCGTCGACGGCGGGCGGAGCTTCCGCCCCTCGGGCGAGGCGGCGCGCTATGTCCGCCGTACCCCGCTGGGCCTGCTCCGGCACGCGGCGGGCTGCTCGTACGGGATATCGGCCGACGGCGTGCGCTGGGCGGAGTTCCGGCTGGCCTGCGAGGACGACTCCTGAGCGCTGTGGCGGCCGGCCGGCCCGGTCAGTGGTGGAAGGAGGTCGCGGCCTGCTTGTCGTGGCTCAAGGGGTGCGGCTGGCTGCGGAGTTCGGGAAGCAGCCGGTGCAGGTCCTCCACGAACAGCTGGGCGAGGTCGGCCGAGAAGCCGTTGCGGCAGACCACGCGCAGCACGGAGAGATCCTGCCGGTTGGCCGGGAAGGTGTAGGCCGGTACGAGCCAGCCGCGTTCGCGCAGCCGCCGGGAGACGTCGAAGACGTCGAAGGCGGTGACCTCGGGGGCGGTGGTGAAGGCGAAGACGGGCAGTTGGTCGCCGCGGGTGAGGAGGCGGAAGTCGCCCATGGCCTCGATCCGTTCGGCCAGGGCCCGGGCGACGTCCCGGGTGGTCTGCTGGACCGCCCGGTAGCCCTCCCGGCCGAGCCGCAGGAACGTGTAGTACTGCGCGACGACCTGGGCGCCGGGCCGGGAGAAGTTGAGGGCGAAGGTGGGCATGTCGCCGCCCAGGTAGTTGACCCGGAAGACCAGCTCCTCGGGGAGTTCGGCCGACGAGCGCCACAGGGCCCAGCCGACGCCCGGGTAGACCAGACCGTATTTGTGACCGGAGGTGTTGATCGAGGAGACCCGGGGGAGCCGGAAGTCCCAGACCAGGTGCTCGTCCAGGAAGGGGGCGATCATCGCGCCGGAGGCGCCGTCCACGTGCACGGGAATGTCGAGGCCGGTCCGTTCCTGGAGGGCGTCGAGGGCGGCGCAGATCTCGGCGACGGGTTCGTAGGAGCCGTCGAAGGTCGAGCCGAGCACGGCGACGACGCCGATGGTGTTCTCGTCGCAGAGGTCGGCGGCCGCCCGCGGGTCCAGGTGGAAGCGGTCGCCCTCCATGGGGACGAGCCGGGGTTCGACCTCCCAGAAGGCGCAGAACTTCTCCCAGCAGACCTGGACGTTGACGCCCATCACCAGATTGGGCCGGGCGCTGCCCGGATAGCGGCCGGCGTTCCTCGTGGCCCATCGGCGCTTGAGGGCCATGCCGGCGAGCATGCAGGCCTCGCTGGAGCCGGTGGTGGAGCAGCCGACGGCGGCCGAAGGGTCCGGGGCGTTCCAGAGGTGGGCGAGCATGGCGACGCAGCGCCGCTCCAGTTCGGCGGTGCGCGGGTACTCGTCCTTGTCGATCATGTTCTTGTCGCGGCACTCGGCCATGAGGACGCCGGCCTGGGGCTCCATCCAGGTGGTGACGAAGGTGGCCAGGTTGAGCCGGGAGTTCCCGTCGAGCATCAGCTCGTCGTGGACGAGCTGATAGGCGCTCATGGGCGGCAGCGGCCCGTCCGGGAGGCGGTGGCGCGGCGGGGCGTCCGTCATGCCGCCGACCGGGTTGGCCTCGCCGTAGAAGGGGTTGAGGGCCAGGCGCCGGTCGGGCTGGGGCTCGTCGGGACCCTTGTGCAGCGGCATGGGGCAGGCTCCTTGGAGGGCGTGGGGGCGGTGTGGTCAGCGCAAGGGGGCGCCGGAGTCGTTCCAGCTCGAGCGATCCCGAGGGCGTCCGGGAAGGGTCTTTCACAGCACGTCCCGCAGCTCCTCGGCGGCCGCGCTGATCCCCAGGAACAGCAGACTCGCCGCCACACCGACCACGAGGGCGGGCACGACCTGGGGCAGCAGGACACGGACGGGCGTCTCGGGGATCCCCGAGGAGGGGCTCTCGGTGACCGCCACCGCGGCTCAGGTCCTCGGCGCGATCACGGCCGCCGTGCCGTAGGCGCACACCTCCGTGCCCACGTCCGCCGCCTCCGTCACGTCGAAGCGGAACATCAGGACCGCGTTCGCACCCCGCGCCCGGGCCTGCTCCACCAGCCGTTCCATCGCCTGGTTACGGGTCTCCACCAGCGTCTTCGTCAGACCCTTCAGCTCCCCGCCGATCATCGACTTCAGGCCCGCGCCGATCTGGCTGCCCAGATGCCGGGAGCGCACGGTCAGCCCGAAGACCTCCCCGATCACCTGCCGCACCTCGTAGCCGGGGATGTCGTTCGTCGTGACGACCAGCACATCGGACTGCGACCCCTGACCGCCTCCGTACTCCTCGATGCCCATCCGCATCCACCTCCTGGCCCCCAGCCTCGGACCGGCGGCCCGCCGCCGCATCCCAGGAGGGGCCGCCGGTGGCCGGACGGGAACCCGTGGAACCCGGCCCGGTCGGAATGCGTTGATACCTTGGGGCAGCCGTCCCCCGCCCCCACCGACCGCAGGAGCCCGGAACCCGTGAATACGCTTGCCCTCGGACCGAGCTGGCTGGACCCGGACTATCTGATCCAGACCTTCGGTCTGATCGGTGTCCTCGTCATCGTCTTCGCCGAGTCCGGCCTCCTCATCGGGTTCTTCCTGCCCGGTGACTCGCTGCTCTTCACCACCGGCCTGCTGGTCACCACCGGCAAGCTGGACACCCCGCTCTGGCTCGTCTGCACCCTGATCGTGCTCGCCGCGATCATCGGCGACCAGGTCGGCTATCTGTTCGGCCGCAAGGTCGGCCCGGCCCTCTTCAAGCGCCCCGACTCCAGGCTCTTCAAGCAGGAGAACGTGGAGAAGGCGCACGAGTTCTTCGAGAAGCACGGCCCGAAGTCGCTGATCCTGGCCCGTTTCGTGCCGATCGTGCGGACGTTCACGCCGATCATCGCCGGTGTGAGCCAGATGAACTACCGCTCGTTCATCACCTTCAACATCATCGGCGGCGTCCTGTGGGGCGCGGGCGTGACACTGCTCGGCGCGTCGCTCGGCAAGATCGACTTCGTGCACAAGCACATCGAGGCGATCCTGATCCTGATCGTGCTGATCTCCGTGGTCCCGATCGTGATCGAGTACCTCCGCGCCCGCTCCCAGTCCAAGAAGGCCGCGGCCGCCACCCGCGACGCGGACACCCCCGACACCCCCCCGGCCGAACGCGGCCGCCACGCGAAGCGCTAGGTCGTGTCCGGAAAGTCTCTCCCCCAGAGCTTCGCCTGGGGGTGCCCCCAGCGCGCGACGCCCTGCACGCACCGGACGCCGCGCACCCCGCCCTCCGGGCGGACGGCGATACTTTCCGGACACTCCCTAGCCCCCAGGTCACGAGAACGCTAGAAACCCCTGGTCCGCTTGGCCGCGCGGCGGGCCGCCGCCGCGCCCGGGGACTGCATGAAGAGGCGGGCCAGCTCGCCTCCGAGGTTCACGCCGATCGCGATCGCCAGGGCCAGGGCCGCCGCCTTCGCCAAGGAGGCGAAGCCCTGGTCCAGGTTGTTCTGGGCGATCGCGAGCACACCGAAGTAGGTCGCCGACCCGGGCAGCAGCGGCCCGATCGCCGCCGTCACGTACGGCAGCGACGACGTGTGGTGGTAGCGGGCGATCAGCTGCCCGAACAGGCCCACGAGCCCCGCCGCCACCGCCGTTGCCATGACCGCGGAGCCGTCCGCCGTCACCGCGATCGACGCGTAGATCACCCACGCCACCCCGCCGTTCAGCGTCGCGAACAGCACCGTGCCCCGCGACTGCTGCAGCAGGATCGCGAAGGTCGCGCACAGCACCATCGACGCCAGGATCTGCACCACCGGCCGCTCGACCGGATCCAGCACCCCGTCCGGATTGAGCTGCGCGTCGAACTGCACGGCCAGATACAGCACCGACAGCACGCCCACCACGATCGCCACGAAGAAGTACCCGACCTCCAGGAGCCGGGCCGAAGCCGTGATGTAGAAGCCGGTCAGCCCGTCCTGGACGGCCGCCACCAGCGCCCGCCCCGGGATCAGCGCGAACAGACCACCCGTGATCACCGCCGAAGGCCGTAGATCCGCGTGCAGCAGCGTCAGCAGCACCCCCATCGCGGCCGGCGGCATCGCCGCCACCAGGAACTGGTAGAACTCCGGCAGCCCGCGCCCCGCGCACAGCCACGCCAGCCGGTCCCCGAGCACCGCGCCGAGCGCCGCCACGAAGAAGACCGTCGCCCCGCCGCCCAGCAGCACCGACGCCGCCCCCGCGAGGACGCCCGCCGCGGTCGTCAGCACCCAGCCCGGATACGGGTGCCGGTTCCGCCGGATCTCCGCGAGCCGCCGGTACGCCTCCTCCGGCGTGACCTCGTGCGCCTCGTCGTTGATGTCGGCGAGCAGCTGGTAGACCGCCTCAAGGCGGGTGTAGTCCGTGCCGCGCCGCCGTACCGTCCGGTTCGCGGTGACCGGATCGTCCACGAGCGAGGGCTGGTGGGTGATCGACAGCAGAGTGAAGGTGACGGTCGGCTCGCACCGGTCCAGACCGTACGAGCGGCAGATCGCGAACATCGCCGCCTCGACGTCCTCCGCGCCCTCACCGCCCGCGAGCAGCAGCTCACCGATACGCAGCGTCAGGTCGAGCACACGCCCCACGGCGGGCCCCGGCTCGTCCTCCTTGCGCGGCGCCTCCGGCACCGGCCGGTCGCCGACCGGCAGCCGCAGCATGGTCCGCATCCGGTCCTGCCACGGAGCGTCCTTCGACAACCGCACCAGCGGAATGCCGTGCGCGGGCGTGAAGGCGGGCGGCGCGTGCTTCGCGGAATAGGTGGAGGGCGGCGCGAACGCCGAGCCCTCCGGCTCGGACGGCGGCTCCGGCGCCAGCCCTTCGGGAACGGCGAACTCCGAGGTCGGGTGCTCCTCCTCCGGCACCACCGGCTGCTCGACCCCAGGCGGCGGAGTGAAGGCGCTGTGCGCCTCGTCCGACTGCGGCTTCCGGTCCTCCGGGCCGTCCGGCTCCGCGACCACTCTGTTCGTCCTCACTCCCATTTGCCCCGTCTGCCCAGTATGGACATGCGCATACGGCAAGCGAGACGGGCGGCGCACCCGCACAAGGTGCACCGCCCGTCACGTACGTCAGAAAGGCCCCACTCAGTGGGCGCCACCCTGCGCCTCAAGGCGCTTGTAGGAGGCCTCGATCTCGGCCTCGGCCTCGGCGCGGCCGACCCAGTTCGCGCCCTCGACCGACTTGCCCGGCTCCAGGTCCTTGTAGACCTCGAAGAAGTGCTGGATCTCCAGGCGGTCGAACTCCGACACGTGGTGGATGTCGCGCAGGTGCTCGACGCGCGGGTCCGAGGCGGGGACGCACAGCAGCTTGTCGTCGCCGCCGGCCTCGTCCGTCATACGGAACATGCCGATCGCCCGGCACTTGATCAGGCAGCCGGGGAAGGTCGGCTCGTCCAGGATGACCAGCGCGTCCAGCGGGTCACCGTCCTCGCCGAGGGTGTTCTCGACGAAGCCGTAGTCGGCCGGGTAGCTGGTCGAGGTGAAGAGACGGCGGTCCAGGCGGATGCGACCGGTCTCGTGGTCGACCTCGTACTTGTTCCGCGACCCCTTCGGGATCTCGATGGTGACGTCGAACTCCACGGGTGGCTCCTCCTGAATCAAACACATGTGAATGCCTGCGACGACGCGCAGTGATTAAGTGTCCCTCACGCCTGTGTGTGATCGCGAAAGGGGCTGGTCAGCAATGCCGGAGCCGAGGACCTGGCAGCTCACGACGTGCTCTGTCGTGCTCGGTCTGGCCCTGGCCGCCGGAGCGGTGACCGCCACCGGCCCGTGGGACAACGGTCAGCGTAAGGCCGAGCGGGCCCGGGCCGCCGCCACGGCCCCCACAGGTGGCGCACATCACGCACCCGCCCCCGGCCCCGCCGGGCCCCCGCGCCCCGCCCCCGCCCCGAGCGCCGCCGGAGTCCTGCGCGCCCTCGCCACCCCGCACACCACCCGCCCGGCCGACCTCGCCGCCACCCTCGTCCCCCTCCTCGCCGACCCCGGCCTCGGCCCACTGCGCACCGCGTCCGTCGTCGACGCCACCACCGGCGAACAGCTGTACGGGGAGGGCGCCACGACCCCCATGACCCCCGCCTCCACGATCAAGATCGCCAGCTCGGTCGCCGCCCTCTCGGCCCTCGGCCCCGACCACCGCATCCCCACCACCGTCATCGCCTCACCGGACGGCCGCACGGTCACCCTCGTCGGCGGTGGCGACCCCACCCTCGACCGGACCCGTCTGAAGGCCCTGGCCGACACCACCGCCCGCGCCCTCAAGGGCCGGGGCGTCACCGCCGTACGAGTCGCCTACGACACGAGCCTCTACCAGGGCCCCGCCCGGCACCCCATCGGCGTGGACGAGAACATCGCCCCCGTCAGCGCCCTGATGCTCAACGCGGGCCGGCTCGACGGCTCCGTCAGCGGCATCGCCGCGCGTTCCACCGACCCCGCCGGCGACACCGCCGCCGCCTTCGCCGAGCTCCTCACCACGTCCGGTACGAAGGTCCAGGGCGCCCCCGCCCCCGGCCGCGCGCCCCAGGGCGCCGACGGCGCCGAGGCCGCGCCCCTCGCCCGTACCGAATCCGCGCCGCTCTCCGCCCTCGTCGAGCGCACCCTCACGAACAGCGACAACGACCTCGCCGAGGCCCTCGCCCGCCAGACCGCCCTGGCCCGGAAGCAGCCCGCGAGCTTCGCCGGCGCCGGGAAGGCCGTCCAGGCCGAGCTCGCCGCCCTCGGCCTGCCCACCGTCGGCGCCCGCTTCACCGACGGCAGCGGCCTCTCCCGCGACAACCGCCTCTCCGCCGCCCTCCTCACCGGCCTCCTCACCCGAGCGGCCGACCCCACCCGCCCCGCGCTGCGCCCCGTCCTCACCGGCCTCCCCGTCGGCGGCTTCAGCGGCACCCTCAAGAGCCGCTTCGACACCGGCCCCGCCCTCGGCGGAGCAGGCCTCGTCCGCGCCAAGACCGGCACCCTGAAGGGCGTCAACGCGCTCGCCGGAACCGTCGTCACCGCCGACGGCCGGCTCCTCGCCTTCGCTTTCCTGGCCGGCCGAACCCCCTCCCCCTACACGGCCCAGCCCGCCCTCGACCACCTCTCCGCCGCCCTCGTGCGTTAGCAGGCCCCCGGCGCCGAACAGCTCCGAACCCTCACCGAACAGGCGTCGAGAACGTACGGTTGACGCATGACGAGCATCGGTGGTGCCGAGATGGTCGACTGGAATCTCGCGGTCGCGACCGCGACCCGACTGGTGAAGCCGGGCCCGGAGGTGAGCCGCGAGGAGGCCCGCGACGTCGTCGCCGAGCTGCGCCGGCACGCCAAGGCGTCCGAGGAACACGTCAGAGCCTTCACCCGGATGATCCCCGAAGGCCACGAACCGGCGGACACCCCCGTCCTCGTCGTCGACCGGGCGGGCTGGATCAAGGCCAACGTCGCCGGCTTCCGCGAACTGCTCTCCCCCCTCCTCGAAAAGATGCAGGAACGCCGCTCGGGCACCCCCGGCGGAGCCGTCCTGGGCGCCGTCGGCGGCAAGGTCACCGGCGTCGAGCTCGGCATGCTCCTCTCCTTCCTCGCCTCCCGCATCCTCGGCCAGTACGAGACCTTCGCCCCCGCCACCCGCGAATTCCCCGCCGGCGATCCCGCCGCCCCGGGCTCCGGCGGCGGACGCCTCCTGCTGGTCGCCCCCAACGTCGTCCACGTCGAACGCGAGCTCGACGTCGACCCCCACGACTTCCGGCTCTGGGTCTGCCTCCACGAGGAGACCCACCGCACCCAGTTCACCGCCGTGCCCTGGCTCCGCGACCACCTGCAGGGCGAGATCCAGTCATTTCTCGCCGCCACCGACGTCGACCCCTCCACCGTCGTCGAACGGCTCCGCGAGGCCGCCCAGGCCCTGGCCGGCGGCCGCCCCGAGGGCGAGGAGGGCGAACCCGCGCCCTCCCTCGTCGAACTCGTCCAGACCCCCGAGCAGCGCGAGATCCTCGGCCGTCTCACCGCCGTCATGTCCCTCCTCGAAGGCCACGCCGACTACGTCATGGACGGGGTCGGACCGCAGGTCGTGCCCTCCGTCGCCGAGATCCGCGAGAAGTTCCAGCAGCGCCGCGCGCGCGGCGCCTCCCGCCTCGACCTCGCCCTGCGCAAGCTCCTCGGCCTCGACGCCAAGCTCCGCCAGTACCGCGACGGAGAGCGCTTCGTACGGGCCGTCGTCGACCAGGTCGGCATGGACGGTTTCAACCGCGTGTGGACCTCGCCCAACACGCTCCCCACCAAGTCCGAGATCGCCAAACCGGCGGATTGGGTGGCAAGGGTGCACCGTAAGGCAGACTCGTGAGACGGGTGCGACGTACGACGGAAGAACACCCCTCCAATCACCCGTCCGAGGGACCCTAGGCAAGGGGTGGGGCGTGCAATGCTCGGGTAACGGCCAGGTTCTGTCACCATCGACGCACTCTGAGTGACCGAAACCCCTCTTCCGACCGTTAAGACTCCGACCGAGGCACCCCACTCCTTCACGAAGGGCACCGGACATGGGTCCCCATCCTGCGGTCGCGGCGATACGCCTGGCGGTCCGCCGCGTACTCCACGACGTTCTCACCGAGCACGAGACCACCCGCACCACCGACACCACCGGCACAACTGGCACCACAGGCACCACCGGCACCACCGACAACGCCACGCACACCCCCCGCGACGACGAGCGCACCCACCCCCTCGTGCTCGTCGCCTGCTCCGGCGGCGCCGACTCCATGGCGCTCGCCTCCGCGCTCGCCTTCGAAGCCCGCAAACTCGCCGTCCGTGCCGGCGGCATCACCGTCGACCACGGCCTCCAGGACGGCTCCGACCAGCGCGCCACCGAGGTCGCCGGCCGCATGGCCGCGCTCGGCCTCGACCCCGTCGAAGCCGTCGCCGTCACCGTCGGCCGCGAGGGCGGCCCCGAGGCCGCCGCCCGCGACGCCCGCTACGCCGCCCTCGACG
Source organism: Streptomyces sp. NPDC015346 (assembly GCF_043078785.1). Taxonomy (NCBI): domain Bacteria; kingdom Bacillati; phylum Actinomycetota; class Actinomycetes; order Kitasatosporales; family Streptomycetaceae; genus Streptomyces; species Streptomyces sp. NPDC015346. The sequence continues at coordinate 165,981 of NZ_JBIBTW010000010.1, forward strand.
CCGCCGCCGAACGCCACGGCGCCGCCGCCGTCCTCCTCGGCCACACCCGCGACGACCAAGCGGAAACCGTCCTCCTCGGCCTCGCCCGCGGCTCCGGCATCCGCTCCCTCTCCGGCATGGCCGCCGTCTCCGGCGCCTCCGGCCGCTACCGCCGCCCCTTCCTGGAGCTCGACCGGCAGACCGTCCGCAAGGCCTGCGTCGCCCAGGAACTGGCCGTCTGGGACGACCCCCACAACGCGGACCCCGCCTACACCCGCTCCCGCCTCCGCCACGAAGGCCTCCCCGCCCTCGAGAAAGCCCTCGGCAAAGGCGTCGTCGAAGCCCTCGCCCGGACGGCCCGGCTCTCCCGCGACGACGCCGACGCCCTCGACTCCTGGGCCGCCGACGTGGAAGCACTCGTACGGGACGAAGCCGGCCGGCTCGAATGCGCCAAGCTCTTCGGCCTGCCCCCGGCCGTCCGCCGCCGCGTCCTGCGCCGCGCCGTCATCGCCGAGGGCGCACCCGCGGGCTCCCTCTTCGCCCGCCACATCGAGGAGGTCGACCGGCTCATCACAGGCTGGCGCGGCCAGGGAGCCATCAACCTGCCCGGCCGCGTCGAGGCACGACGGCAGGGTGGCAGACTGGTCATTCGGCAAGGCTGACGCACGCTGCAACGAAAGTGACCCGGGTGAACGAGAAGGACATGGGCACCGACCTCAAGTCGGTGCTCATCACCAAGGAAGAGATCGACGCCAAGCTGGCCGAGCTGGCGGCGAAGATCGACGCGGAGTACGCGGGCAAGGACCTGCTCATCGTCGGAGTCCTCAAGGGCGCCGTGATGGTGATGGCGGACCTGGCGCGCGCGCTGTCCACCCCCGTCACCATGGACTGGATGGCGGTGTCCTCCTACGGCGCCGGCACCCAGTCCTCCGGCGTCGTCCGGATCCTCAAGGACCTGGACACCGACATCAAGGGCAAGCACGTTCTGATCGTCGAGGACATCATCGACTCCGGCCTCACACTCTCCTGGCTGCTGTCGAACCTCGGCTCGCGCGAACCGGCCTCCCTGGAGGTCTGCACCCTGCTCCGCAAGCCCGACGCCGCCAAGGTCGCCATCGACGTGAAGTGGATCGGCTTCGACATCCCCAACGAGTTCGTCGTCGGCTACGGCCTGGACTACGCCGAGAAGTACCGCAACCTCCCGTTCGTCGGCACACTCGCGCCGCACGTGTACGGAGGCTGAGGCAGGGGAACCCACGCCGCCCTCCCGCCGTTGGAGGAAGGGAAGGCGGCCGCGGGTGACAATGCTGGGGTACCGTCCGAAGAACAGCTTTTTCTCATAGCAGCTCTCACAGCAGCATTTACCTACGGGCAGGAGGGACGGAGCGTTCTCGCTCCGTATGGATGGACGTGAAGCGATACTTCCGTGGGCCGGTCATGTGGATCGTGCTGGCCGTCCTCGCCGTGGTCGTGCTGATGCAGGTCGTCGGCTCGTCCGAGGGCTACAAGACGGTGGACACCAGCAGGGTCGTCCAGGCGATCAATGACAAGCAGGCCGACCAGGTCAAACTGACGACCGGCGACGAGCAGGTCATCAAGGTCGAGCTCAAGAAGGGCGCCGACAAGGACAAGTACGGCGGCAGCACCAAGATCCAGGCCAGCTACATCGGTGACCAGGGCGCCAACCTGACCACCACACTCCAGGACCAGGCCGCCTCCGGCGCCCTGGACAAGGGCTACACCGTCTCCCCGGAGCGCCAGAGCCCGTTCCTGTCGGTGCTGCTCTCGCTGCTCCCCTTCGTCCTCATCGTCGTCGTCTTCTTGTTCCTGATGAACCAGATGCAGGGCGGCGGCTCCCGAGTCATGAACTTCGGGAAGTCCAAGGCCAAGCTGATCACCAAGGACACCCCGAAGACGACCTTCGCCGACGTGGCGGGGTCCGACGAGGCGGTCGAGGAACTCCACGAGATCAAGGAGTTCCTCCAGGAGCCGGCGAAGTTCCAGGCCGTCGGCGCCAAGATCCCCAAGGGCGTGCTGCTCTACGGCCCGCCCGGAACCGGCAAGACCCTCCTCGCACGCGCCGTCGCGGGCGAGGCCGGCGTGCCGTTCTACTCGATCTCCGGCTCCGACTTCGTCGAGATGTTCGTCGGCGTCGGCGCCTCCCGAGTCCGCGACCTCTTCGAACAGGCCAAGGCGAACGCCCCGGCGATCGTCTTCGTCGACGAGATCGACGCCGTCGGCCGTCACCGCGGCGCCGGCCTCGGCGGTGGCCACGACGAGCGCGAGCAGACCCTCAACCAGCTGCTCGTCGAGATGGACGGCTTCGACGTGAAGGGCGGCGTCATCCTGATCGCCGCCACGAACCGGCCCGACATCCTCGACCCGGCCCTCCTGCGCCCCGGCCGCTTCGACCGGCAGATCGCCGTCGACCGCCCGGACATGCAGGGCCGTCTGGAGATCCTCAAGGTCCACCAGAAGGGCAAGCCGGTCGCCCCGGACGTCGACCTGGGCGCCGTCGCCCGCCGCACCCCCGGCTTCACCGGTGCCGATCTCTCCAACGTCCTGAACGAGGCGGCGCTCCTGACCGCCCGCAGCGACAAGAAGCTGATCGACAACCACTCGCTGGACGAGGCGATCGACCGCGTGGTCGCGGGCCCGCAGAAGCGGACCCGGATCATGTCGGACAAGGAGAAGAAGATCACCGCGTACCACGAGGGCGGACACGCCCTGGTCGCGGCGGCCTCGCCGAACTCCGACCCGGTCCACAAGATCACCATCCTCTCCCGCGGCCGGGCCCTGGGCTACACGATGGTGCTCCCGGACGAGGACAAGTACTCGACCACGCGCAACGAGATGCTCGACCAGCTCGCGTACATGCTGGGCGGACGCGCGGCCGAGGAGCTCGTCTTCCACGACCCGACCACGGGCGCGGCGAACGACATCGAGAAGGCCACGGCCACCGCACGCGCGATGGTCACGCAGTACGGCATGACCGAGCGGCTCGGCGCGATCAAGTTCGGTGGCGACAACACCGAGCCGTTCCTCGGCCGTGAGATGGCGCACCAGCGCGACTACTCGGAAGAGGTCGCCGCGCTGGTCGACGAAGAGGTCAAGAAGCTCATCGAGACCGCGCACAACGAGGCGTGGGAGATCCTCGTCGAGAACCGCGACGTCCTCGACAACCTCGTCCTGCAGCTCCTCGAGAAGGAGACGCTGGGCAAGGAGGAGATCGCCGAGATCTTCGCCCCGATCGTCAAGCGCCCGGCCCGCCCGGCCTGGACCGGCTCCTCGCGCCGCACGCCCTCGACCCGCCCGCCGGTGCTCTCCCCCAAGGAGCTGGCACTGACGAACGGAGCGAACGGCAGCACGGCGACCCCGACGGTGGACACCGCCAAGACGCCGACCACCGGCATCGAGGTGGCCCCGGAGGAGACCCCCGAGGTCTGACCCGGAATGGATGCCGCGCCCCCACAGGTTCTAGCCTGTGGGGGCGCGGCGTTTTTCGCGCACATCAGTCAGACGGAACGAGGCACAGATGACCGACCCGGTGACGCTGGACGGCGAGGGCACGATCGGCGAATTCGACGAGAAGCGCGCCGAGAACGCCGTACGGGAGCTCCTCATCGCGGTCGGAGAGGACCCTGACCGCGAGGGGCTGAGGGAGACGCCGGCGCGGGTGGCGCGGGCGTACAGGGAGCTCTTGGCCGGCATGCGGATGGAGCCCGAGGACGTCCTGACGACGACGTTCGACATCGGACACGACGAGATGGTTCTCGTGAAGGACATCGAACTGGTGTCCTTCTGTGAACATCATTTGCTCCCATTTCATGGCGTAGCGCATGTTGGTTACATTCCGGCAGAAACGGGCAAAATTACCGGCTTGTCGAAGTTGGCAAGGCTCGTCGATGTCTTCGCTCGCCGCCCGCAGGTACAGGAGCGCCTGACGACGCAGATCGCCGATTCGCTGATGAAGATCCTTGAGGCGCGCGGCGCGATCGTCGTCATCGAGGCCGAGCACATGTGCATGTCGCTGCGCGGCATCCGCAAGCCGGGCGCGAAGACGACGACCTCGGCGGTACGTGGTCAACTGCGTGACGCTACTACACGAGCCGAGGCCATGTCCCTGATATTGGCCCGTTAGTAGCGGGCTGTCCGCCTTGCTCCATACCGTCCTTGATCAGTGGAGTTGATCGCTGATCAAGGGGGATCGGTATGGGGTATGGGCTTTCCAGCAAGCAGCTGGTGAACCTGGTGGATGGCTGCGCTCAGGCGAAGAACGTGGCTCCCGGCAGCGCGATGTGGACGCTGGACGGCGACCGGACGGTGCGGACCACCGTCGTAGGGGTGACGGCGGTGAAGGCTCGCACTGCCGTCGAGGTGGTCACGGACCACAAGGCTTTCATCGCCAGCCCGGATCTGCTGCTGGCCACGCCGGACGGGTGGACGCCCGCTGGGGACGTGGAAGGTGCGACGGTCGCGTGGACGCCGGCGCGGAAGCTGCGCCGGGAGCGGCCGGCAATCAAGCCGGGGTACGAATTCGGCTACTTCGTGGGGGCTACGTGCGCCGACGGGACGGTCGGCAAGAACTATGTGTCGTTGGTCGTGAACGAAGAGGACTTCGCGACCCGGTACGCGGCCGCTCTGACGGCCTGCACGGGTCTGCCTGCGCGGCTGGAAGCGGTGACCCGGCCGTCCGGTTACCTCAAGCGGGATCTGCCGGGCTTCCGGGTTCGGGTGGTCTCCTCGTACCTCTCCGACGCGTTGAGGCACTACGTGGGCGGGGACGCCCACCACATGCGGCAGCGTTTTCCACGGGTGGTGCTGCGGGACATCGATACGTTCAACGGCTTCCTGGACGGATACACCGAGGGTGACGGCTACCGGATCAAGCATTGGCACGGGCGCGTGCTCGCGAGCGCCAATGCGGCCTTCCTGGCCGAGATCGCTCCCATCATCGGAGCACGGTTCACCCCGACGACCAAGGGAGCCTCCCGGCTCTGCGTGTCGGACCGCTGGCAGAGCCGCGGCACCTTCGTCCCCGAGCACCACCGCCTCGACCCGCCGGAGTCCTCCTGGGTCCAGGTCCGCAAGGTCCGCCCCCGACCCGCCCTCGGCGCGAAACCCTTCACGTTCTACAGCTACCGGCTCGAACCGCACCCCACCTTTCTGGTGAACGGGCACCTGGTTCGCGAGGCCCGTCAGGCCACCGGCGCGGTGCCCTTGCCGTTCTCCTCGTCCTCCGGGAGTTTGCAGACATGCTCCAGGAAGAGGGCCGCCGCGATCACGCCGATGCCCGCGAGGACCGAGAAGCCCGCGTAGATCGCCTGGTCGCGGCGGGACGGGACGTCCAGGGAGCCCAGCAGGAAGACGCCGACGCCGCCGTACATGCCGGCGACCAGGGCGGCGACCAGGGCGCTGGCCTGGCCGAAGACGACCGCGCGGGCCGCCATCAGGGGCTCCACGCCCTTCGCGCCGGGGCGGCGTTCGCGCTGGGCCTTGAGGCGGGAGCGCAGGGAGAGGGCCGTGGCTGTCAGGACGACGGCGATCGCCGCGAGCACGATCGGGGCGGCCAGCGGCACGCTCGGCAGGGTGCCCACCGCGTCCCAGAGCCGGGCCGCGCCCCAGGACAGGATCCCGGCGACGATGAACAGTCCGGCGAGCACCTTGAGCCGCAGTTGTTTCACCGGGTGTCCTGTCCTTCGTACGTGTCGGTGTCGGGTCTCCGAGACTAACGACTACTCGGGCAGACGGAGTTCCAGGTCGGTGCGCGGCACGACTCCCTCGTGGCCGATCGCCGCGAGGAGGTCCGCGACCGTGCCGCGGCCGGGCAGCTGGGCCGCGGGGTCCACGTCGTGCCAGGGGGCCAGGACGAAGGCGCGCTGGTGGGCGCGCGGGTGGGGGAGGGTGAGGACGGGGTCGTCGGAGACGACGTCGGCGTAGGCCACGATGTCGACGTCGATCGTGCGGGCGCCCCAGCGCTCCTCGCGGACCCGGTGGAAGGCCTCCTCGACGGCGTGTGCCCGCTCCAGGAGGGAGGAGGGCGGCAGGGTGGTCTTCACGAGGGCGACCGCGTTGAGGTACGAGGGCTGGGAACCCGGCTCGACGCCCCAGGGCTCCGTCTCGTACACGCCGGAGACGGCCTTGACCCGGAGGCCGGGGGTGTCCTCCAGGGCGTCGACGGCGCCCTGGAGGGTCTCCAGGCGGTTGCCGAGGTTGGCTCCGAGGGCGATGACGGCCCACTTGGGGTTGGAGAGTGTCACGTCGGCGGCGTCGACCTGCTCGACGACGGCGGCCGGTACGGGCTGCACGGTCGGGTCGCTGTGCGTGGTTTTCACACTCGGCTCCGGGTGATGGTGATGGTCACGTCGTCGAAGGGGACCGTGATGGGTGCGTCCGGCTTGTGGACGACGACCTCGACCTCCTGGACGCCGGCGTGCTTGAGGCACTGCTGGGCGATCCGCTCGGCGAGGGTCTCGATGAGGTCCACGGGCTCGCCCTGGACCACGTCGACGACCTCCTCGGCGACGACTCCGTAGTGCACGGTCTTCGTCAGGTCGTCGTCGGCGGCCGCGGGGCGGGTGTCCAGGCCGAGGACGAGGTCCACGATGAAGGTCTGGCCTTCCTCGCGTTCCTTGGGGAAGACGCCGTGGTGTCCTCGGGCCTTGAGGCCGCGCAGCGCGACACGATCCACGCGAATCACTCCTGCTGTCGTAGTTCTTGTGAGCACGCAGCCGGGTGCGGTCGGCGTCGTTGCCCACATCGAATCTACCTGCGGGCACCGACAACACGTGCCCACGGGGGCGGGAGGCGAGGGCCACAGGCACTGGGTGCGGCCCCTACCCGGAGTCGCGCGGTCCAACCCCCGGATGCACCCGGAAGGCCCAGGATCCGGTCAGGCGCCGGGCTCCTCGTCCTCCTCCTCGTCCGATTCGGTGAGGACGGGGGAGCCGTGGTGGGACCAGATCCGCCATCCCTCGAATGTGCGCCGGAACACATTGGTGGCGACCACCAGCTGGCCGACGAGAGGGCCGAGCTCGGCCCCGTCCTCGGCGGGTCCGCCGCTGAGGATGTTCTCGGTGCAGGTGACGACGGCCACGTCGCCGGCGAGGGAGACCTTCACGTCGGTGAGGAAGAACTGGATGTACTCGGTGTTCGCCATGATCAGGGCGTACGAGCGGAGGACCTCGCCGCGGCCGGAGAGCACCGGCCAGCCGGGGTGGACGCAGGAGATCGGGGTCGCGCCGTCGTCGAGCCAGAGTTCGGAGACCTCGTCGAAGTCGCCGCGCTCCATCGCCTCGTAGAAGGCGGTGTTGGCGGCCTCGACCGCCTCGGTGTCGGTCTGGTGGGTCACGCGGCTCCCTCGACGGCTCTGGCGACCCGTACGGCGTCGGCGGTGGCTCTGACCTCGTGGACGCGGACGGCCCAGGCGCCCTCGTGGGCGGCGATGGCGGAGACGGCGGCGGTGGCGGCGTCGCGTTCGCGGGCGGGGGGCGGGGCGGCGCCCTCGTGGGCGAGGACGTGGCCGAGGAAGCGTTTGCGGGAGGCGGCGACGAGCAGCGGCCTGCCGAGGGTGCGCAGGTCGGCGAGGTGGGCGACGAGGGCGAGGTCGTGCGGGGCCTGCTTGGCGAAGCCGAGGCCGGGGTCGATGACGATGCGCTCGGGGGCGATGCCGCCTTCGACGACGGCGTCCATGCGCCGGCGCAGTTCGGTGAGGACCTCGCCGACGACGTCGTCGTAGACGGCGAGGCGGTTCATGTCCTGGCTGAAGCCGCGCCAGTGCATGACGACGAAGGGGACTTCGGCGGCGGCGACGGCGGGGACCATCTCGGGGTCGGCGAGGCCGCCGCTGACGTCGTTCACCAGGGTGGCGCCCGCCGCGACGGCGGCGTGGGCGACGGAGGCGCGCATGGTGTCGACGGAGACGGTGACGCCCTCGGCGGCGAGGCCGCGGACGACGGGGACGACCCGGCGCAGTTCCTCGGCCTCGTCGACCCGGCTGGCGCCGGGCCGGGTGGACTCGCCGCCGACGTCGACGAGGTCGGCGCCCTCGGCGACCAGGTCGAGTCCGTGTTTGACGGCGGCCGTGGTGTCGAACCAGCGCCCGCCGTCGGAGAAGGAGTCCGGCGTCACGTTGACGACGCCCATGACCGCGCACCGGTCCCACTCCGGCAGGCCCCAGGCCGTGCCCCGTCCGCTCAACGTACTCATATGCCCAGCCTAGGGGGTGGCTTGCCGATCCCGCCGGGCCCGGGCGTGGGCCGGGCGGCGGTCGGGCCCGGCGGTCGGGCGGAACGTCAGGCGTCCGTCAGGCGGCGCGGACCTCGTGGGTGTCGCCGGTGCGGCCGATGTGGGCGCAGGTGCGGGCGGTGGCGTGCTCGCGGCGGCGGGCGAAGGGCCGGGGGAGTTCGAGGTTCACGAAGCCTTCGGCCTGCATGGCGGCGAAGCCGATGCGGGGGAGGTCGCGGCTCTTGCGGTAGACGACGAAGCGGGGTTCCCAGCGGGGCTGGAACTTGGCGTTGAACTTGTAGAGCGACTCGATCTGGAACCAGCGGGAGAGGAAGACGAGCAGGCCGCGCCAGAGTCGCAGGACGGGGCCGGCGCCGATCTTCTCGCCGCGGGCGAGGGCCGCGCGGAACATGGCGAAGTTGAGGGAGACGCGTTCGATGCCGAGTCGGGGGGATTCCTGGAGGGCGGCGACGATGAGGAGCTCGTTCATGCCGGGGTCGGCGGAGCGGTCGCGGCGCATGAGTTCCAGGGACATGCCGTCCGTGCCCCAGGGCACGAAGTGGATGATCGCCTTCAGGTCGCCGTACGGGGAGTCGGGGTCGTCCTTGTGGGCGGTCGCTATGACGGCCTCCCCGTCGCCGGGGTCGCCGATCCGGCCCAGGGCCATGGAGAAGCCGCGCTCGGTGTCGGTGCCGCGCCAGTCGGCGGCGGCCCGTCGTACGCGTTCGAGTTCACCGTCGGAGAGGTCGCGGACGCGCCGGACCTTGGTGGTGTAGCCGTTGCGTTCGATCCGCTTCACCATCTGGCGGACATTGCGCATCGCGCGCCCGCTGAGGGAGAAATCCGCGACGTCCACCACCGCCTCGTCGCCCAGCTCCAGGGCGTCGAGGCCGGTCTCGCGGGTCCAGACCTCGCCGCCGGTCTCGGAGCAGCCCATGACGGCGGGGGTCCAGGAGTGGGCCTTGGCCTCGTCCATGAAGCGTTCGATGGCGCCGGGCCAGGCCTCGACGTCGCCGATGGGGTCGCCGCTGGCGAGCATGACGCCGGAGACGACGCGGTAGCAGACGGCGGCCTTGCCGCTGGGGGAGAAGACGACGCCCTTGTCGCGGCGGAGGGCGAAGTGGCCGAGGGAGTCGCGGCCGCCGTGCTTGTCGAGCAGGGCGCGCAGCCGGGTCTCGTCGTCCTCGGTGAGCCGGGCGGCGGGGTGTTCGGGGCGGAAGGCCAGGTAGATGGTGGTGAGGGCGGTGAGCATACCGAGGGCGCCGAGGGAGTAGCCGACGGTCCAGTCGACGTTGCCGGTGTAGCCGACGGGGCCTTCGAAGCCGAAGAGGCCGTAGAGGACGTGCTCGAGTCGGTCGGTGAGGCTGGGGCTGCCGATGACGCGTCGGGGGTGGGCGCTGACGACGACGAGGCCGAGGGCGATCGATCCGGCGCCCATGACGACGAAGTTGGCGAGCGCCTTCCAGCGGCTGCGGGGGTCGGGCAGGGCGGCGAATTCGCCGCGGTGGCGGAGCAGCAGGGCGAGGAGGGCGAGGGAGAGCAGGGCGCCGAGGACGGAGTGGCGCCAGACGAACTGGGCGGCGGCGCCGAGCGGCAGCAGGATGACGGCGGCGCGCCAGGCGCGGCGCTTGTGGCGCTTGAGGCCGTGGGCGAGGAGCAGCAGCAGGACGCCGGCGCTGAGGGAGAGGGCGGCGGAGAGCGGGCCGAGCGTTCCGGGCAGGACTTCGGCGATCGCGTGCATCCGGCTGGTGCGGAAGCGGGGGAAGACACCCGCCGCGATGTCGATCAGTCCGATGAGCGTGCAGGCGGTGCCGACGAGGGAGGGGACCTTCTCGGGGCGAGGGCCGCGCAGAATCCGGCGTACCCGATCCGGAACCGATCGTGATTTGTCCCCATCTACCGTGACAGACATCGCTTCCCGTGCTTCCCGTGATCCGCGAGAGATTGGTGGTCCGGCGGCCACGCGGTGGTCAGGGGCGGGCCGGGCCGGAGGTTTTGCTCCCTCTAGGACGGCAGTGCGGGGAAGCGGGTTCACTCGCTCACAGGAAATTCTCGACGAAAGAAAGCTCGAACGACTCATGGGTCTCACCAGCAACAATGTTCTGGGCGTTGCCGTCACGCTGGCCGTGGTGCTGTTCGCCGCCACGATCTGGCTCTGGCCGCGGCTCGCCCGCGGTGGCTGGCGGGCCGTCCTGGGCCGGATCGGGCTGCTGCTCGCGACGCAGCTCGCGCTGTTCGCCTCGGTGGGGCTCGCGGCGAACAATTCGTTCCTCTTCTACGGTTCGTGGGCCGACCTCTTCGGACAGGAGCAGGACCTCGGGGTGGTCGTGGACCACTCGGCGGGCTCGAAGGACATCAGGGTCGTCGGTACGCAGGCGCTGGACGTCCCCGGCGGCGGCCGTCCCTCGGTCGGCGGACAGATACAGAAGATCGTCGTCTCCGGCGAGAAGTCGAAGATCGACTCCCCGGCGTACGTCTATCTGCCGCCGGAGTACTTCCAGGAGGCGTACGCGAAGAGCACCTTTCCGGCCTCCGTCGTCCTGACCGGCTACCCGGGGACGGCCGAGAACCTGATCAAGGGGCTGAAGTACCCGAAGACGGCCTTCCTGCAGGTCAAGGCGGGGAAGATGCGGCCGATGATCCTGGTGATGCTGCGTCCGACCGTGGCGCCGCCCCGGGATACCGAGTGCGTGGACGTCCCCGGCGGCCCGCAGACGGAGACGTTCTTCGCCGAGGACCTGCCGAAGGCGGTCTCCGAGACGTACCGGGTGGGGACGAAGGCGCGGAACTGGGGGTTCATGGGGAACTCCACCGGTGGCTACTGCGCGCTGAAGATCGCCCTGCACCACCCGGACCGGTTCTCGGCGGGTGCGGGTTTCTCGGCGTACTACAAGGCGGCGGAGGACGTCACCACCGGTGACCTCTTCCACGGGGACGGTGCGGCGCGCAAGCGGGCGGATCTGCTGTGGAGTCTGGACCACGCGCCGCAGGGGAAGTCGTCGTTCCTGGTGACGACGTCGAAGAAGGGCGAGGGGAACCTCAAGGGGACGCTCGACTTCATCAAGAAGGTGAAGGCCCCGGCGCGGGTCTCCTCGATCACGCTCGACAGCGGCGGTCACAACTTCAACACCTGGAACCGGGAGATTCCGCCGGGCCTGGTGTGGATGAGCGGGCGGCTCAGCGCGAGCTGAGGGTTTCGGCGGGGGCGGCGCCCGGCTCCTTCGACGGGGTCGCCCGGCGCAGTGCCCGGTGGACGGCGGCCGGGGTGAGGACGCCGACGCACCGGCCGCCGGCGGCGGGGTCCACGACGGGGAGCCAGCCGGCGTCGTCCCGCATGAGCGCGGCCAGTGCCTCCCGGAGGGAGGCGCCGAGGGCGACGGGCTCCGGGGCGGGGCGGGTGCGGCCGGGTTCGTCGGCCGAGAGCCAGCCCTCGACGCGGCCGTCGGCGTCCAGGACGACCGACCAGGGCCGGGTGGCGGGGTCGCCGGGCCGGTGGACCGGGACCTCCTCCAGGGCGGTGGGGTCCACCGGGGTGACGGAGAGCCGCTTGAGGCTGCGGTCCGCGCCGACGAAGTCGGCGACGTACGCGGTGGCGGGGGCGCCGAGCACGGTGGCCGGCGTGTCGAACTGCTCGATCCTGCCCTGCCCGTAGACGGCGATGCGGTCCCCGAGGCGGACGGCCTCCTCCAGGTCGTGGGTGACGAGCAGGACGGTCTTGCGGACCCGGGACTGCAGGCGCAGGAACTCGTTCTGCAGGTGCTCGCGGACGACCGGGTCGACGGCGCCGAAGGGTTCGTCCATCAGCAGGACGGGCGGGTCGGCGGCCAGGGCGCGGGCCACGCCGACGCGTTGGCGCTGGCCGCCGGAGAGCTGCTCGGGGTAGCGGCCGCCGTACGTCTTCGGGTCGAGGCCCACCAGTTCGAGGAGTTCGGCGGCGCGGGCGCGGGCCTCGGTGCGCGAGGCGCCGAGCAGGTGCGGGACGGTCGCGGTGTTGTCGAGGACGGTCCTGTGCGGGAAGAGGCCGACCTGCTGGATGACGTAACCGATCCGGCGGCGCAGCCGGACCGGGTCGACGGTGGATATGTCCTCTCCGCCGAGGAATACGCGGCCCTCGGTCGGTTCGACGAGCCGGTTCACCATCTTCATCGTGGTCGTCTTGCCGCAGCCGGACGGGCCGACGAGCGTGACCAGTTCACCCTCGGCGACCTCGAAGGAGAGGTCGTCGACGGCGGTCGTGCCGTCCGCGTACCGCTTGGTCACATGCTCGAACCGGATCATGGTTCCCATTCTGGCCCCAGGTGACGGGGCGCGTGTGAAGGGCGTGTTGCCGCATCGTGGCGGTCCTCGGCGATTGTCAGTGGCGGGGGTTAGGGTCGCCAGACATACGTTCGGAAGTACGGGCGCCCGGGGGGAGGGCAGATGAGCGCGGCGAACTGTCTGGTGACGAACGACTGGATCTGCGGCGAGTATCTGCGCACCCGCGGCCAGGAGTTGACCGACGCGACGCTCCAGCACGTGGGAATCACCGTCGTGTCCGTGCTCATCGGGCTCGCCGTCGCCTTTCCGCTGGCGCTGCTGGTGCGGGCCAGGCCGCGGCTCGCGGGACCGGTGCTCGGACTGACGACCCTGCTCTACACGATTCCGTCGCTGGCCATGTTCTCGCTGCTGCTGCCGTTCTTCGGCCTCTCGGCGGCGCTGGTGGTCACCGGCCTCGTGCTGTATTCGCTGACGATTCTCGTACGGAACATCCTGGCCGGCCTGGACGCGGTGCCGGCCGAGGCGCGGGAGGCCGCGCGGGGCATGGGGTACGGACCGGCCAGGCTGCTGTGGGAGGTCGAACTCCCGCTGGCGCTGCCCGCCCTGATGGCGGGGATACGGATGGCGACGGTCTCCACCATCGCTCTGACCACGGTCGGAGCGATCATCGGACGCGGCGGTCTCGGGAATCTGATCGAGGACGCGCTGCCGACCTTCTTCAAGGCCCAGGTGCTCGCCGCCTCGGTGCTGTGCGTGCTCCTGGCGGTCGTCGCGGACCTGCTCCTCCTCGGCGTGCAGCGGCTGCTCACGCCGTGGACCCGCATACGGACCGGGCCGGGAGGCGGGTGAGATGGGGATCGTGGCGGACGCCTGGAGCTGGCTCACCACCGGCGCCAACTGGTCCGGTGACGGCGGGATCTGGCACCGGCTCGCCGAGCACACGTACGTGAGCGGGGCCGCGCTGCTGCTCGCCTGCGCCGTCGCGCTGCCGCTCGGGCTGTGGCTCGGACATCTCGGCAAGGGCGGCGCGACCGCCGTCAACGTCTCCAACGCCGGGCGGGCGGTGCCCGTCTTCGCGGTCCTAGCCCTCTTCATGGTGTCGCCGCTGCGCAACGCCGGCTATGCCCCGACGGTCATCGCGCTGGTGCTCTTCGCGGTGCCGCCGCTGCTCACCAACGCGTACGTGGGGATGCGCGAGGTGGACCGGGCGGTGGTGGAGGCCGCGCGCGGGATGGGCATGTCGGGCGGACAGGTCTTCCGGCGGGTCGAGCTGCCGCTCGCCCGCCCGCTGGTGATGACCGGACTGCGCTCGGCCGCCGTCCAGGTGGTCGCCACGGCGACGATCGCCGCGATGGTCGGGCAGGGCGGCCTCGGCCGGATCATCACCGCCGGGTTCAACACGTACAACACTCCGCAGGTGGTCGCGGGTGCGCTGCTCGTCGCGCTGCTCGCCCTGCTGGTGGAGGCCGTGCTGGTGGGCGCCGACCGGCTGCTCGGCCGGCGCGCGGGAGACGACGGAACGACCGCCGGAACGACCGCCGGAACGACCGCCGGAACGACCGACGGAACGACCGACGGAACGACCGGCTGAACGACCGACCGACGGAACGACTGGGATGGGTGATCTCGTGAGCAGGACCTCGCGTATCGCGGGTGCGGTAGTGGGCATGGCGGCGCTGACCGTCTCCCTCGCCGCGTGCGGCGGCGACAGCCTGGAGGAGGGCAAGGCGGGCGGCGCGCCGGGCTCGGGCTCGGGGAAGGGCTCGCTGGTCGTGGGCGCGGCGGCGTTCACGGAGTCCAAGGTGCTCGCGGAGCTCTACGCGGGGGTGCTGAACGACGCCGGATACTCCGCGACCGTCACCACGGTGAAGAACCGTGAGTTGTACGAACCCTCGCTGGAGAAGGGCGAGATCGACGTCGTACCGGAATACGCCGCGACGATCGCGGAATTCCTCAATGCCAAGGTGAACGGCCCCAAGGCGCCCGAGGAGAAGCCGGTCGCCTCCGGTGACGCCGCCGCCACGGTGGAGGCGCTGAAGAAGCTCGCCGAGCCGCGCGGACTGAAGGTGCTGGCTGTCGGCGAGGCCGTCGACCAGAACGCCTTCGCGGTGTCGAGGGAATTCGCCGAGAAGAACAAGCTGAAGACGCTTTCCGATCTCGGCCGCGCCAAGCTGAAGGTGAGGATCGCGGCCGGTGACGAATGCGAGATACGGCCGTTCTGCGCCCCGGGCCTGAAGAAGACGTACGGGATCGACGTGACGGGGATCGACCCCAAGGGCGTCGGGACGCCGCAGTCCAAGCAGGCGGTCAAGGACGGCGTGGACCAACTGGTGCTGACCACCACGACGGACGCGACCGTCGACAGCTTCGGACTCGTCTTCCTCACCGACGACAAGAAGCTGCAGAACGCCGACAATGTGCTGCCCGTCGTCAATGCGAAGGACGCCGGATCGCCGGAGATAGCCGCCGCTCTCGACAAGATCACAAAGGTGCTGACGACGGCCGATCTCGCCGAACTGAACCGCAAGGTGGACGCCGAGCGGGCGAAGCCGGCGGACGTCGCGAAGGCCTATCTGGAGTCGAAGGGGCTGGTCAAGAAGTAGCCTCCGGCTAAGGGGAGTCGGCCCGGTCCGGCGGGGCCTCGGCCCCGCTGACAAGAAGTGGCCAAGAGATTGCCGGGCCGACACCCCATAGGGCGCCTACGCACGGTAAATTTCAGGCCATGCCACGTGGACGCCACCGCCATTCCCCTCCCCTGCACAAGCTTCTGCCGCCCACCGCGATCGCCGGAGCTTCGGTCGTCTGCGCCGCGAGCGCCTGGCTGCTCGCCGATCCCGTGGCGCTGCGGCTGCTCGTGGCCGCGGCCGCGGCGGCCGCCGTCACCGGTGGCGTCATCATGCGCGGCTGGGACCGGAGCGCCGGGCGGCAGGTCGCCGAACTGACCCGCGCGCGGACCGCGGACCAGTGGAAGACCGAGGAGCGGATAGCCGAGCTCGAGGCCGACCTCGAAGAGTCCCGCGAGCTGCGGGCCAAGCTCGACGCCAAGCTGCGCGCCAAGCGGGTCGAACTCGCCGGACTGCGCGGCGAGCACGCCGAACTGCTGCGCCGGTACGCCACCGCCGAGACCGAGCGGGCCAGCGCCCTGGAGGGCCGCCGGCAGCTCGCCCTGGAGGCGACCTCACCGGCGAAGGCGCTGTCCGCCGCCGGATCGTCGCCCACCCCCGACGCCTACCGCCGGGCCGCCGACGCCCTGCGCGACCTCGCGCGCAACGCCGCGGCCCAGGAGGCGCGCCGCACGGCCGAGGCCGCCCGCAGCCGCGATCTCGCCGAGCGCGCCCGGGAGACGGAGGAGCCGCAGGGGAAGCACGCGGCGGCCGCCGGTACGGAGCAGCACGCTCGGCCGTCGACCGCCGCGGTACCCGTCCATGGCACCAAGGCGTCCGCCGTACCCGCGATCAGGGCCGTCCCGGCCGCGTCCGCGATCGTCCCGTACGCCGCCCGCCGTCCCGCGCCCCGCCCCGAGGGGGGCTTCGACTTCTTCGGTACGCAGAAGGCGGCGGCCGCGATCGAGGCGGTGCAGGACGCGGACCTCGCGGACGTGGTGGGCGAGGAGGTCCTGGCGACGGTACGCACCGGCCGCGGCCTTGAGCAGCGGGCGATCGGCCAGGTCATCGACCTGACCGCGCACGACGAGACGGAGCAGCTCGACGTGGCCGAGCTGCGCGGCGCGGTCGGCTCCTGACAGGACTTGAGGGGCGGGGCGGGGAGCGGTGGGCTCCCGTCCCGCCCCTTGTCGTATTCCTGGTCGACCTACTTGTCGATGTCGCCGACGACGAAGAAGAGCGAGCCCAGGATCGCCACCATGTCGGCGACGAGCGTGCCGGGCAGCAGCTCGGTCAGGGCCTGGATGTTGTTGAACGACGCCGAGCGGAGCTTGAGGCGGTACGGCGTCTTCTCGCCCTTGGACACCAGGTAGTAGCCGTTGATGCCGAGCGGGTTCTCGGTCCAGGCGTAGGTGTGCCCCTCGGGGGCCTTGAGCACCTTCGGCAGCCGCTGGTTGATCGGCCCCGGCGGCAGCTCCGCGAGCCGGTCGAGGCAGGCGTCCGCCAGCTCCAGCGAGTTGTGCGTCTGCTCCAGCAGGCACTCGAAGCGGGCGAGGCAGTCGCCCTCCTCGCGGGTGACGACCTTCAGCGTGTCCCGCAGCTCCCCGTAGGCCAGGTACGGCTCGTCACGGCGCAGGTCGAAGTCGACGCCCGAGGCCCGGGCGATGGGCCCGCTCACCCCGTACGCGTGCGCCGCCCGCGGGCTCAGGACGCCGACGCCCCGCGTACGGCCCCGGAAGATCTCGTTGCCGAGGACGAGCTTGTCGTACACGTCCATCCGCGACCCCACATCGGCGACGGCCTCCCGAGCCCGGCCCAGCCACCCCGCCGGCAGATCCTCCTTGAGGCCGCCGACCCGGTTGAACATGTAGTGCATCCGGCCGCCGGAGACCTCCTCCATCACGGCCTGGAGCTCCTCGCGTTCCCGGAAGGCGTGGAAGACCGGGGTGATACCGCCCAGTTCGAGCGGGTACGACCCGAGGAACATGAGGTGGTTCAGCACCCGGTTGAGCTCGGCGAGCAGCGTCCGGGTCCAGACGGCGCGCTCGGGGACCTCCATGCCGAGCATCCGCTCGACGGCCATGACGACACCGAGCTCGTTGGAGAAGGCCGACAGCCAGTCGTGGCGGTTGGCGAGCATGATGATCTGCCGGTAGTCGCGCGCCTCGAAGAGCTTCTCGGCGCCGCGGTGCATGTACCCGATGACCGGCTCGGCGTGCTGGATCACCTCGCCGTCCAGGACCAGGCGGAGGCGGAGCACGCCATGGGTCGAGGGATGCTGCGGCCCGATGTTCAGCACCATGTCGGTGCTCTCCGCCGCCCCGCCGATTCCGACCGTCGTCTCCGTCATGGGGCACAGTATCCCTCGCCCACCGCCCCGACCGTCCGCCGCCCGCCGGACCCGCCTCCCCTGCCCACTGGACATGCCTCCCGTGCCCGCCGGACCTGCGTGGCGTGGCCCCCGGACTTGCCTCCCGCGCCCGCCGGACCCGCCTCCCCTGCCCGCCGGGCCCGTCTCGCTTGGCCGCCGGGCAGCGGCGCCTAGCGGATCCGGCGGGTCAGCCACAGGAAGTCGCCGAGCCCGCTCCGGGCCGTCAGTTCCGCCGCCTCTCCGGCCGAGGCGAGGGCCCGCACATAGGCGGCCGGGTCGCTCGACGCCAGTGACAGCGGCGGCCGCTCCCCGCTCACCCCGAGCCGCCTCAGCGCCTCCCGCTGGGTGACCAGCTCGCCCCCGGGGCCTCCCAGCGAGGCGACCGCGTCCATCGCCACGTGCGCGGTCAGGTCGCACGACCCGTCCGGCACCGGTTCCACCTCGCGCCCCGCCCGGAAGCCGGTCAGCGTGCCGAAGGGCGGCCTGGACGCCCGTACATGCCCGTAGTCCACCGCCACCGCGAGGCCGGCCTCCAGCGCCGCCACCGCGTCCGCCCAGGCCTCGTCGCGAGCCCGGCCGATCTCCGCCCGCTCGCCGGGCTCCCGCAGCGGCCACCACCGCTCCAGCCACTCCGCGTCCGGGCCCGTGACCACCTCGCCGAGCCGCTCCTCCGCCGCGCCCGCGCCCGCCGCCGACCCCGCCTCCGACCCTCCCACCGCCCGGACCTCGACGTACCGGACGGCCCCTGCCTCGTCCACCTGCGCGACGTCCACCGGCACGTTGTCCAGCCACTCGTTCGCGAAGAGCAGCCCGCGCGCCCCGCGCGGCACCCGGTCCGTCCACACCACACGCGGATCGAGCCCTGCCGGCCGGGCCGCGCGCTCCACGCCGTAGGGCCGTACGCGAAGCCCGTCGGGCACGGCTGCCAGGACCCCCGTCAACAGCTCGCCGCGCCCCGCACCCACATCGACCAGCGCGATCTCGTCCGTGCCGAGATCGTCCGCCACCTCCGTCAACAGCCGTGCGACGGCGGCCGCGAACAGGGCGGAGGCGTGCACCGAGGTACGGAAGTGCCCGGCCGGGCCCTCGGGGCTCAGATAGAAGCCGCCCGGTCCGTACAGCGCCCGCTCGGCGGCCTCGCGCCACCGCCGCCACCCGCCGCGTTCCCGCCACTGACACGTCTCATCCGTCACGGCCCCAGTCTCCACCTTGCGGAGTACGGGCCTCCCGCGAAGGATCGGCCGCACGGTTGACCCCTGCACCTATCCGGCTTCCTTACGCTTGGTGACGTGCAGCGCCTCTACGACTTCCTCCGCGGACACCCGACGGGCGTCGACACCTTCTGGGCCGTCGTCCTCTTCGGGCTCTCGCTGCTCTGGGTGGGTACGAACTACCCGCCGGTCGCCGACCCCGTCGCGTACGGCGTGGTCGCCGCGCTGTTCTCCCTCGTCGTCGCGCTGCGCCGCCGCGCGCCCCAGCGGATGCTGCTGCTCGCGGTCGCCCTCGGCCTGGCCCAGCTCGCCTTCGGGCTGATGCCGTTCTTCGCGGACTTCGCGATCCTGGTGATCATCTACACCGTCGCCGCGCACGACGGGCCGCGCTGGGCCTCCCGCCTCGCGCTCGTCGGCGGCCTGAGCGCCGCCCCCCTCTCGATGCTGCGCTGGCCCTCCGACGCGCCGGGCTCCGCCCTCGCGCACGTCTTCTTCACGGTGATCATGACCGTGCCGTTCGCCCTGGCCTGGGTGCTCGGCGACTCCGTGCGGACCCGCCGCGCCTACTTCGCCCAGCTGGAGGAGCGCGCCACCCGCCTGGAGCAGGAACGGGAGGCGCAGGCCAAGGTCGCCGTCGCCGCCGAGCGGGCCCGGATCGCCCGCGAACTGCACGACGTCGTCGCCCACAACGTCTCCGTGATGGTGGTCCAGGCCGACGGCGCCGCCTACGTCCTGGACTCCTCGCCGGAGACGGCCAAGCAGGCACTGGAGACCATCTCGTCCACCGGCCGCCAGGCGCTCGCCGAGATGCGCCGGCTGCTCGGCATCCTGCGCACCGGCGAGCACGAGGAGGCGGGGGAGTACGTCCCGCAGCCCGACGTCCAGCAGATCGAGGACCTCGTCGAGCAGGTCAGGAACGCCGGCCTGACCGTCGACTTCCGGATCGAGGGGACGCCGAGGCCGCTGCCGAGCGGCGTCGAGCTCACCGCGTACCGGATCGTCCAGGAAGCCCTCACCAACTCCCGCAAGCACGGCGGCCCCGAGGTCGGCGCCAGTGTCCGCCTGGTCTACTTCGACGACGGCCTCGGTCTGCTCGTCGAGGACGACGGCCGGGGCGCGACCCAGGAGATGTACGAGGACGGGGGCGCCGACGGCCGGGGCCACGGCCTGATCGGCATGCGGGAGCGGGTCGGCATGGTCGGCGGCACCCTGGACGCGGGGCCGCGTCCCGGGGGCGGCTTCCGCATCAGCGCCCTGCTCCCCCTGAAGCCCGCCCACTGACGATCCGAAGGAACCACATGTCCATCCGCGTGATGCTCGTCGACGATCAGGTGCTGCTGCGCACCGGCTTCCGCATGGTGCTCGCCGCCCAGCCGGACATGGAGGTCGTGGCGGAGGCGGGCGACGGTGTGGAGGCGCTGGAGGTGCTGCGGTCCACGGCCGTGGACGTGGTGCTGATGGACGTACGGATGCCCAAGCTCGACGGGGTCGAGGCGACCCGGCGGATCTGTTCGCAGCCCGACGCCCCGAAGGTGCTGATCCTGACGACCTTCGACCTCGACGAGTACGCCTTCTCGGGGCTGAAGGCGGGCGCGAGCGGCTTCATGCTGAAGGACGTGCCGCCGGGCGAGCTGCTCGGCGCGATCCGTTCCGTGCACAGCGGGGACGCGGTCGTGGCGCCGTCGACCACGCGCCGGCTGCTCGACCGCTTCTCGCCGATGCTGCCGTCGTCGGGGAAGGACCCGCGGGCCGCCGACAGCGGGATCGACCGGCTCACCGACCGGGAGCGCGAGGTGATGCTCCTGGTCGCGCAGGGCCTGTCGAACGGCGAGATCGCGGCGCGGCTGGTGCTGTCCGAGGCCACGGTGAAGACGCACGTCGGCCGCATCCTGACCAAGCTGGAGCTGCGCGACCGGGTGCAGGTGGTGGTGCTGGCGTACGAGACGGGCCTGGTGCGGGCGGGCGGCGGCGCGTTCTGAGACCGGTGCGGCGGTCGCGGGAACGGCCTGGACGTGTCTAGCGGAGCAGGCTCTCCAGGAAGTCGCTGCCGAGGCGGGCCACGACCGCGACGTCGACCTGGTGCAGGACGTACCGGCCGCGGCGCCGGGTGGTGAGCAGCCCCGCCTTCCGGAGGACGGCGAGGTGCCGGGAGACCTCGGGCGCCGTGATGCCGTACGCGTCGGCCAGCTCGCTCGTCGTGTAGGAGCCGCGGGCGAGGTTACGGCACATCCGCATCCGCATCGGGTGGGCGACGGCCTCCAGGCGGAGCTTGACGGTCTCCACGGGGGCGGTGCCGGCGAGCTCGCGGCCCGGGACGGGGTACTGGACCACCGGCTGCCAGCCGGGCGCGAACAGGGCGATCAGATGCGGTCGGCCGAAGGTGGTCGGCACGAACGTCAGTCCGGATCCCTTGGCGGTGGTGTGGCCCTGGACCAGCTTGTCGACGACGATCCGGGACCCCTGCTCGTCCTCCTCCAGGCTCATCGCGGGCGAGGCGGCGACGACGGCCTCGGCCAGACCCTTGCGGCGCAGCAGCTCCGTCTTGTGGCGGGCGTCGGCGGCGAGCTGGATGCGGACCCGTTGCCAGGTGTCGGAGAAGAAGGCCTCGTGGCAGTCCTCCAGGAGCCGGCGGATCCACGCGCGCGTGGAGACCGGATCGGCGAGCATCCGCTCAACGAAGGCGGCCTGGCGGGGGCCGCGGGCGGCGGCCAGGTCGAGGGCGCGCCGCCGCATCCGGGCGTCGATGAGCGGGGACGGCGCGCCGTGGGTGTAGTGCCCGGCGCAGGAGATCTCCAGGGCCGAGCTCACGTACCGCTCGTCGTCCATCCGGTCGAGGTCGTCCAGCTCCTCGGCGAGGCTCTCGCGGGGCCGGGCGGGCAGCAGGATGTCGGAGCGGGTGGACCGCCACATGAAGTCGGCCTCGTGGAGCCGGTCGGCGAGCTCCGGTTCGAGGGCGGCCGCAGTCGTCGTGACCCAGGCGTGGAGGCCGGGGTGGTGGGCGGGCTCGGAGAGCGCGTGGAGGGCTGCGCCGAGCTCGGCCAGTGGCGAGGGGCAGAAGGCGATCCGCTCGTGCGGCAGTCCGGTGATGTCGATGGTCACGCTCACGCCCCTATGGTGCGGGTCGGGCCGGGGGTGGTGTCGCGTCGGTTGACGCGCCCCGTCAATCGACCCGCCCGCACGCCCGTCTGCCCGCACGCCCGCACGCCCCGGCGCCCGCCCGGGCGTCAGCCCAGCCGGGCCAGGAAGGCCCCCACCGCGTCCCGGACGTCGTCCGCCGTCCAGGAGAGCCCCGGTTCGGTCACCGTCACCTCCGTCACCGCCACCCCGGGCGGCCCGGCCGCGCCCGGGCCGGACCAGCGGCGGAAGAGGACCGTGCCCGTCTCCTCCGTCAGGGCCAGCGACGCCGCCGTCAGGACGTCCGGGGCGTACGGGAGCCAGACCTGGAACTGGTGCGTGTGGGGCACCTCGGGGTGCACGCGGAACCACGGCACCCCCGCCTCCGCGAAGCCCGCCCGGAGCCCGTCCGCCACCACGCGCGCGTGCGTCACGTACGAGGGCAGCCGGGGCAGTTCGCACGTCAGGCCCCGGAGCGCCGACAGAGCCGCCGGGTACTGCTGGAAGACCAGCCCTCCGTACCGGTGCCGCCACACCCGCGCCTCCTCCATCACGTCCGCCGGACCGGCCAGCGCCGCCCCGGAGAGCCCGCCCAGGGACTTGTAGAAGGACACGTACACGCTGTCCGCGAGCGCCGCGATCTCCCGCAGGTCGCGGCCGAAGTGAGGGGCGCACTCCCACAACCGCGCGCCGTCGACGTGCACCACCGCGTCACGTTCGCGCGCCGCCTCCACCACCTCCACGAGCGCCTCCCAGGACGGCAGCACGAACCCCGCGTCCCGCAGCGGCAGCTCCAGCATCAGCGTCCCGAACGGCTCCGGGTGGTCCCGCACCTCCTCGGCCGTCGGCAGCCGCGGCTCGTCCGTCGGACAGACCGTCCGCAGCCCGCTCACCGCCGCCAGCGCGCCGCCCTCGTGGACCTCCGCGTGGGCCAGCGGATGCAGCGCCACCACCGGGCTGCCGGTCCGCCCGGACCAGCAGCGCAGCGCCACCTGCTGGGCCATCGTCCCGGTCGGGAAGAACACCGCGGCCGGCAGGCCGAGCACGTCCGCGACCCGCCGCTCCACCTCCTCCACCAGACCGTCGCCGTACGCGTCGAGGGGGCCTCCGTCGTCCCCCACCCGCTCGGCCCAGGCGGCCAGCTCCCGCAGGCGCCGCCCGACCGTCCCGTCGATCGGGGCGTGCCACAGCTTCCGCTCCGCCCCGCCCCACACCCTCGCCCGGTGCCGCCGGGCCGCCTCGTCGTCCATGGCCCGATCATCACACCGGCGCCCACACCCTGTGGACAGCCACGGAGACGCGCGAAACGCTGGCGTAGCATGACCAGAAATCGTCCGGTACCCCCCGCGGACTGGAACGGAAGGCCGTTGCCGCGTGAACGCATCAGCAGAACCCCGAGCGGAAGACCGACCCGCGCGACTCACCGTCGGAGTCGTCGGAGCGGGCCGGGTGGGCCCCGCCCTCGCCGCCGCACTGCAGCTCGCGGGACACCGCCCCATCGCCGTCTCCGCGGTCTCCGACGCCTCCGTGCGCCGGGCGGCGACCCTGCTCCCCGACGTGCCGATCGTGCCGCCGGGCCAGGTCGTCGCCGCGGCCGACCTCGTGCTCCTCACCGTCCCAGACGACACCCTGCCCGGCCTGGTCGAGGGGCTCGCCGAGACGGGCGCCGTACGCCCGGGCCAGCTGCTCGTGCACACCTCCGGGCGGTACGGCGTGAACGTCCTGGACCCCGCCCGCCGCGCGGGTGCCCTGCCGCTCGCCCTGCACCCCGCCATGACGTTCACCGGGACCTCCGTCGACGTCCAGCGCCTGGCCGGCTGCTCCTTCGGGGTCACCGCGCCCGTGGAGCTGCGCCTCGCCGCGGAGGCCCTGGTCATCGAGATGGGCGGCGAACCGGAGTGGATCGAGGAGGAGAACCGCCCGCTGTACCACGCGGCCCTCGCCCTCGGCGCGAACCATCTGGTCACCCTGGTCGCCCAGTCCATGGACCTGCTGCGCACGGCCGGGGTCGCCGCCCCCGACCGGATGCTCGGCCCACTCCTGGGCGCCGCCCTGGACAACGCCCTGCGCTCCGGCGACGCGGCCCTCACGGGCCCCGTCGCGCGCGGTGACGCCGGTACGGTCGCCGCGCACGTCGCCGAGCTGCGCAAGCACGCGCCCGGCACCGTCGCCGGCTATCTGGCGATGGCCCGCACGACCGCCGACCGTGCGCTCGCACACGGCCTGCTCAAGCCCGAGCTGGCCCAGGATCTGCTGGGCGTGCTCGCCGAGGGGGAATCCCGATGAGCTCCACGTCGCCGGTCTCGTCGGCGCCGTCCGTGTCGTCCTCGGCCCCCGCGGCGTCCCGGGCGTTCACCCTGGTCCGTACGGCGGACGAACTCCACGCCCTGGCGGCCCGCCACGCGGCTGCGGGAAGCACCCCCACGGCCGGGAGCAATCCCACGACAGGGAGCCGCCCCACGGCCGGGAGCAGCCCCTCGCCCGAGGACCGCCCCGCGCCCGCCCGCGCGCCCCGCACCGCCGTCGTCATGACCATGGGCGCCCTCCACGAGGGGCACGCCACGCTGGTCCGTACGGCCCGTGAGCACGTCGGTCCCCACGGCCTCGTCGTCGTCACCGTCTTCGTCAACCCGCTGCAGTTCGGCGCCGGCGAGGACCTCGACCGCTACCCCCGCACCCTCGACGCCGATTTGGAGACCGCCGCGGCGGCCGGCGCCGACACCGTCTTCGCCCCCTCCGCCGACGAGGTCTACCCCGGCGGAGAGCCGCAGGTCCGGATCACCGCCGGACCCATGGGCGAGCGCCTGGAAGGCGCCTCCCGGCCGGGCCACTTCGACGGCATGCTCACCGTCGTCGCCAAGCTGCTCCACCTCACCCGCCCCGACCTGGCCCTCTTCGGCCAGAAGGACGCGCAGCAGCTCGCCCTGATCCGCCGGATGGCCCGCGACCTGAACTTCCCGGTCGAGATCGTCGGCGTCCCCACCGTCCGCGAGCCCGACGGCCTGGCCCTGTCCAGCCGTAACCGGTACCTCTCCGGCCGCGAGCGCCGCACCGCCCTGGCCCTCTCCCGCGCGCTGTTCGCCGCGGCCGACCGGCTCGCCGCCCAGCAGGCGCTGCGCGCGCGTGCCGCCTCGCTGCCCGGCTCGGAGTCCCGGGCCGAGGCGCTTTCCCGGCTCGGTGAGGCGCGGGCCGCGGCCGACGCGCACGCCGTCGCCCAGGCGACCGAGGGCGGCGGCGCCGACGCCGTACGGGCCGCGGCCCGCGCCGTCCTCGACGAGGCCGCGAAGGCCGATCCGCCGCTCGCCCTCGACTACCTGGCCCTGGTCGACCCGGCCGACTTCACCGAGGTCGCCGACGACCACGACGGTGAGGCGATCCTCGCCGTCGCCGCGCGCGTGGGCACCACCCGGCTGATCGACAACATCCCGCTGACCTTCGGAGCCACCAAGTGACCGGAATACGGCTGCACGCGCCCGCGCCGGGCTGGGCCATCGACGCCGACGTCGTCGTGGTCGGCTCCGGCGTCGCCGGCCTGACCGCGGCCCTGCGCTGCACGGCCGCGGGACTGCGCACGGTCGTCGTCACCAAGGCACGCCTGGACGACGGTTCCACCCGCTGGGCCCAGGGCGGCATCGCCGCCGCGCTCGGCGAGGGCGACACTCCCGAGCAGCACCTGGACGACACGCTCGTGGCCGGCGCCGGCCTGTGCGACGAGGAGGCCGTCCGCCTCCTGGTGACCGAGGGCCCCGACGCCGTACGCCGGCTGATCGCCACCGGCGCCGACTTCGACAAGACGGACGCGGGCGAGATCGCCCTGACCCGCGAGGGCGGCCACCACCGCCGCCGGATCGCCCACGCCGGCGGCGACGCCACCGGCGCCGAGATCTCCCGCGCGCTCGTCGAGGCGATACGGGAGCGGGCGGTCGCCACCATCGAGCACGCGCTCGTCCTCGACCTGCTGACGGACGCCGAGGGCCACACCGCCGGCGTCACCCTGCACGTCATGGGGGAGGGCCAGCACGACGGCGTCGGCGCCGTCCACGCCCCCGCCGTGGTCCTCGCCACCGGCGGCATGGGCCAGGTCTTCTCCGCCACCACCAACCCGGCCGTCTCCACCGGAGACGGCGTCGCGCTCGCGTTGCGCGCCGGGGCCGAGGTCTCCGACCTCGAATTCGTCCAGTTCCACCCCACCGTGCTCTTCCTCGGCGCCGACTCCGAGGGCCAGCAGCCGCTGGTCTCGGAAGCGGTACGGGGAGAGGGCGCCCACCTCGTCGACGCCGACGGTGTCCGCTTCATGCTCGGGCAGCACGAGCTGGCCGAGCTCGCCCCCCGCGACATCGTCGCCAAGGGGATCATGCGCCGGATGCGCGAGCAGGGCACCGAGCACGTGTACCTCGACGCCCGGCACTTCGGCGCCGAGATGTGGGAGCACCGGTTCCCCACGATCCTGGCCGCCTGCCGGGCCCACGGCATCGACCCGGTCACCGAGCCGATCCCGGTCGCCCCAGCGGCCCACTACGCCTCCGGCGGCGTCCGCACCGACCTGTGGGGCCGGACCACCGTCCCGGGCCTCTACGCCTGCGGCGAGGTGGCCTGTACGGGCGTCCACGGCGCCAACCGGCTCGCCTCGAACTCCCTCCTGGAGGGCCTGGTCTTCGCCGAGCGCATCGCCGACGACATCGCGGCCCACGCCTCGCACCCGGCTCACGCCTCCCACCCGACGCACGCCGCGCACGAGGTCGACGCCTCGGACGCGGCCTCGGACGCGGCCCCGGCCTCGCAGGCGGCCTCCGCTGCGGGCGGCCCCGCGACCCGCGTCTCCCACCCGGTCCCGGTCCCCCACCCGGCCCCCGTGGTCGTCCCCCTCCTCGACCCGGCCGCCCGCGCCCGTATCCAGCGGGTCATGACCACCGGCGCCGGAGTGCTCCGGTCCGAGGCCAGCCTCCGCGAGGCGAGCGCGGCGCTCGACGCCCTGCACATCGGGGCCGTCGCCGAGGGCACCGCCGACCAGAAGTCCGCCGAGCCCGGCACGGAGGCCTGGGAGACCACCAACCTGCTCGCCGTCGCGCGCTTCCTGGTCGCCGCCGCCTCCCGCCGCGAGGAGACCCGCGGCTGCCACTGGCGCGAGGACCGCCCCGAGCGCGACGACACGGCCTGGCGCCGCCACCTCGTCGTACGCCTCACCCCGGAGCGGACCCTCGACGTCCGGTTCACCGACAGCCAGAACTTTCCCCCCACCGCCGCCGACGCCCCCAGGGAGCCGTAACCGTGAGCACGCCGAGCACGCCCGAAGAAGAACGCCCGCAGCCCGTGGACGTACCCCTGATCCAGATCAGCGCCCCCGGTACGGCCGCCGAGAACGCCGGCGGCTGCGGTGACGGCTGCGGCTGCGCCGAGGGCGACGAGGTGTACGAGTGCGGCCTCGACCCCGCGCTCGCCCAGCTGCTCGCCGACGCCGGGCTCGACCCCGTCCAGGTGGAGGACATCGCCCACCTGGCCATCGAGGAGGACCTCGACGGCGGCGTGGACGTGACGACCGTGGCGACCGTCCCCGAGGACGCGATCGCGACCGCCGACTTCACCGCGCGCGAGGCGGGCGTCGTGGCCGGCCTGCGGGTCGCCGAGGCGGTCCTGTCCATCGTCTGCACCGAGACCTTCGAGGTCGAGCGGCACGTCGAGGACGGCGAGCGCGTCGAGGCCGGCCAGAAGCTGCTCTCGGTCACCACCCGCACCCGCGACCTGCTCACCGGCGAGCGCAGCGCGCTCAACATCCTGTGCCGCCTCTCCGGCATCGCCACGGCCACGCGCGCGTGGGCGGACGCCCTGGAGGGCACCAAGGCCCGCGTCCGCGACACCCGCAAGACCACTCCGGGCCTGCGCGCCCTGGAGAAGTACGCCGTGCGCTGCGGCGGCGGCGTCAACCACCGCATGTCGCTCTCGGACGCCGCCCTGGTCAAGGACAACCACGTGGTCGCGGCCGGTGGCGTGGCGCAGGCCTTCAAGGCCGTGCGCGAGCTCTTCCCCGACGTGCCGATCGAGGTCGAGGTCGACACCCTGTCCCAGGTCCGCGAGGTCCTGGACGCCGGCGCCGACCTGATCCTGCTCGACAACTTCACCCCCACGGAGACCGAGGAGGCCGTCGCCCTGGTCGCGGGCCGCGCCGTCCTGGAGTCGTCCGGGCGTCTCACGCTGGAGAACGCGGCGGCCTACGCGGCGACCGGCGTGGACTACCTCGCGGTCGGCGGGCTCACGCACTCGTCCCCGATCCTGGACATCGGCCTCGACCTCCGCGACGCCCCCGAGGCGGCCGTCTGATGCTGCTCACCATCGACGTCGGCAACACGCACACCGTCCTCGGCCTCTTCGACGGCGACGAGATCGTCGAGCACTGGCGCATCTCCACGGACCCGCGGCGCACGGCCGACGAGATGGCGGTCCTGCTCCAGGGCCTGATGGGCATGCACCCGCTGCTCGGTGTCGAGCTGAGCGACGGCATCGAGGGCATCGCGATCTGCGCGACCGTCCCCTCGGTCCTGCACGAGCTGCGCGAGGTGACCAGGCGCTACTACGGCGACGTGCCCGCCGTCCTGGTCGAGCCGGGCGTCAAGACGGGCGTCCCGATCCTCACGGACAACCCCAAGGAGGTCGGCGCCGACCGCATCATCAACGCGGTCGCGGCGGTCGAGCTCTACGGCGGCCCGGCGATCGTGGTCGACTTCGGCACGGCGACGACGTACGACGCGATCACCGCGCGCGGCGAGTACGCGGGCGGTGCCATCGCGCCGGGCATCGAGATCTCGGTCGAGGCGCTGGGCGTCAAGGGCGCGATGCTCCGCAAGATCGAGCTGGCCCGCCCGCGCAGTGTGATCGGCAAGAACACGGTCGAGGCGATGCAGTCGGGCATCGTCTACGGGTACGCGGGCCAGGTGGACGGCGTCGTGGCGCGGATGAAGCGCGAGCTCGTCGGCCCGCAGGGCGACCCGTCCGACGTGACGGTGATCGCGACCGGCGGCCTCGCGCCGATGGTCCTCAGCGACGCCAAGGAGATCGACGAGCACGAGCCCTGGCTCACCCTGATCGGGCTGCGGCTGGTGTACGAACGCAACGTGTCGCGGATGTAGCCGGCGGGGCCCCGGCCCCGCCCCCTGCCGCGGTGCCGCCCCGCCACCCTGCCGCCCTGCCCCTGCCCCTGCCCCTGCCGCCGCCCCGCCCCGCCTTCGCCGCCCGGCGCGGGGCAACGCGCCGGGATGATCGGTAAACGAAATTTGTCCGATTAGCGCGTATCGTCACCCCATGCCCACGCCATACGGATCCCGCGGCGGCATGGCGTTCAGCGCGGACGAGCTGCGTGTGCTCCGACGTGCTCTCGCCACCGCCCTCCACCCCGCCCCCCTTCAGGACGAGGACGTTCAGGACTGCCTGCGCCTCGCCGAATCCGTGGACGAAGCCGTCCGCGAGGCCGGCCGGCTGCGCGCCTTCCTCCTCGCCGACCTGGCCCGGTACCGCGCCGCCCTGCCCGGCTCGTTCCCGGGCTACCTGGAGCTCCTCCAGCAGGCCCTCGCCGCCGGTTACGACCCCGAGGCCGACGACCTCGCCGCCCTGCGCGCACTGCGCGCCAACCCCCGGGCCGCCCGCCTCCTGGAGCGCTGCCAGATGCTCGCCGAGCGCTCCGTGCGCGCCCGCCTCGCCCGTGTCCTCCAGGCGACCGTCCCCGGCTCGCCCGCGCCGGCGCCCTCGTCGCCCACGCCGACGCCTCCGCGCCCCCGGGCCCGGTTGCTCGCCCTGCCCGGTGGCCGCGCCGCCGACGAGCCGAAGAAACCGTCCGCCCCCAAGCCGCCCGCCCCCGGTGAGCGCCCGGTGCCCAAGCCCTCCGAGGTCTTCCCGCCGCGCCGACGCCCCGTACCCCCGCCCCCGCCCGAAGAACGCGTCGCCGGATAGCTACTCTGGACGCCATGGACTACGTATCCGCGCTCCTGCCCCCCGTCGTGATGGCCGCGTTCTTCATCGCTCTCGTCGTCACGATCGTCAAGAGTCAGGGCGGTCCCAACAAGGCCAAGGAGGACGCGGCGGTGGACGCCGCCCTCGCCCACACGGAGGCCACCCGCCGGCCGGGCGGCGACGCCGCGTAGCCCGCGCCGCTCCCGACGCCCGTACCACCGAGGACGTACGCCCGCTTTCACGGCGTACGTCCTTTTTGTGTGTTTCCTCCGTCAATAACCGGCCACTTCCGTTCTCGCGCACTATGGTGGCCATGTGCCCCGTCAATTGGGAGAGCTCGAAGACGCCGTCATGACACGCGTCTGGCAATGGAACCGGCCGGTGACCGTCCGGGAAGTCCTGGAGGATCTCCAGCAGGAACGGTCCATCGCCTACACCACCGTCATGACCGTAATGGACAATCTCCATCAGAAGGGCTGGGTGCGCAGGGAAGTCGACGGCCGCGCCTATCGATATACCGCGGTCTCCACCCGCGCCGCCTACTCCGCCGCGCTGATGAACGAGGCCTGGTCGCAGAGCGACAACCCGGCCGCCGCCCTCGTCGCCTTCTTCGGCATGATGTCGTCCGAGCAGCGCGAGGCCCTCAACGACGCCATCCGCATCGTCGGCCACAACACCCCCGACGCGCCCCCCGCCCCGGCCGAGGGCGCCGATCAGCGGGGCGAGGGCCCGGGGCGATAACGTCCCCCCATGCCGTCGTCCTCCGCATCCGCGCCCCTCTCGAAAGCCGTCACCGTACGCCGGGCCCGCACCAGTGATGTCGCCGCCGTCCGCCGCCTCATCGATCCGTACGTCCGCCGCGGCATCCTGCTCGACAAAGCGCCGGTGACGCTTTACGAGGACATCCAGGAGTTCTGGGTCGCGGAACGCGACGAGGACGCGGTGGTCGTCGGCTGCGGCGCACTCCACGTGATGTGGGAAGACCTCGCCGAAGTGCGTACTCTCGCCGTCGATCCGGAGTTCAAGGGCGCGGGCGTCGGGCATCAGGTGCTCGACAAGTTGCTGGACACCGCCCGATGGCTCGGTGTGCGCCGGGTATTCTGCCTGACCTTCGAAGTCGACTTCTTCGCGAAGCACGGCTTCGTCGAGATCGGCGAGACTCCGGTCGACGGAGATGTGTACAGCGAGCTCCTGCGTTCCTATGACGAGGGTGTCGCCGAGTTCCTCGGTCTCGAACGAGTGAAGCCGAACACCTTGGGCAACAGCCGGATGCTTCTGCACCTGTGATCGTAACGAGCGCGCGGAACCCTATGTCCGAATCGCGTACGTTTCCCGCGTTCCCGGGCTTCTGAACCTCTGCCAGGGGTTTGTGTTTTTCCGGGAAAAGCGGTTTCCTTTCCGCGTACTGCATTTTCGATGAAAGGAAATCCGGTGGCACAGAAGGTTCAGGTCCTTCTTGTCGATGACCTCGACGGTGTCGAGGCGGACGAGACCGTGACGTTCGCGCTGGACGGCAAGACCTACGAGATCGACCTCACCACCGCCAACGCGGACAAGCTCCGTGCCCTGCTCGAGCCGTACACGAAGAGTGGCCGGCGCACCGGTGGCCGCACCGCCGGTACGCGTGGCAAGGGCCGGGTCGCCACCGGTGGCAGCCCGGACACCGCGAAGATCCGCGCGTGGGCGAAGGAGAACGGTTACAACGTGAACGACCGCGGCCGGGTCCCCGCGGAGATCAAGGCGGCCTACGAGGACGCGAACCGCTGAGGCGTCAGCTGCTGGGACACCGCCCCGTGGGGACGCCCACAGGGACGAGCGCTCAGCAGCCGCACCCGGTGGCACTCCGCGGCGGCGGCGGCCACGAGCCGTACGAGACAGGGGGCGCCCGCATCGCCCCGCCCCGCCGCCCGCAGGGCCGGCAGCGAGGATTCCACGTCGCGGCCCGGCTCGGGGGCGCGCAGCCACACCGCGGTGCCCGGCGTGCCGGAACCGCTCCGTCCTGGGGGAATGGGGGCGGTCATCCGGCCGCCCGCGCCCAGCGCGGCGAGATCCAGTGAGATCCCGCCCCACTCCAGCCAGTCGAGCAGCCCCGGCAGCTCCTCGGCGCTCCCGGCCGCCACGAGCAGCCCCATCCTCCGCCCCATGAGGGCCACCGGCCCGGTGGCGGCGCCCCGACGGCGCAGCACCGCCCGGCCGGCCGCCGCCGGCAGCTCCAGTACGTCGAAGCGCAGCCCGGTGACGAGCTGGACCGGCGGGCCGTCCACGGCCGCCCAGCCGAGTGCGCGCTCGTACCACCGCGCCAGGCCGTCGTCGAGCGGCGAGCGGGGGAGCGGGACGGTGAAGGCCATGCCCGGGGAACTCCCGGGGAGCCCCGTCGGTTACGCACTCGGTGACCGACCGTCCCCGAGCCGGTGCGGAGCGTGTCCGGGATGCGCGTCTGTGGGGGCGTACGCGTGCATTCGAGAGCGCAAGGGTGTTCGCCCGTAGCGGAGGGAACCGGGGTGTGCCGCATGGAGTGTCAGTGCTTACGGGTAAGACATTCCTAGTGAGGAGGGGCGACTCGCGGGCTTCTGCGTCTCACGTTCGCCATCGGCGTACTCAAGGCGCGGGTAACTGCTTGGCCTGCGGGAACATCGTCTCGCACCATCGGGTTGGAGCATTTGTCGGCTGTTCTGCAGCAGGTCTCCCCGCAGACAAGGGGGTGATCCGGACGGATGTCGGCAGTTGGAATGAGCGGTCCCCGCTTGCGGGACTAAGCTGCGGAAGGACAGGGAGGGGATCGACCCCTAACTGACTGACCGCTCTGAGGAGCGATTAACGATGTTCGAGAGGTTCACCGACCGCGCGCGGCGGGTTGTCGTCCTGGCTCAGGAAGAAGCCCGGATGCTCAACCACAACTACATCGGCACCGAGCACATCCTCCTGGGCCTTATCCACGAGGGTGAGGGTGTCGCCGCTAAGGCCCTGGAGAGCCTCGGGATTTCGCTCGAGGCGGTCCGCCAGCAGGTTGAGGAGATCATCGGGCAGGGGCAGCAGGCCCCGTCCGGGCACATCCCCTTCACCCCGCGTGCCAAGAAGGTCCTGGAGCTGTCGCTCCGTGAGGCCCTCCAGCTCGGCCACAACTACATCGGCACCGAGCACATCCTGCTCGGCCTGATCCGCGAGGGCGAGGGCGTCGCCGCCCAGGTCCTCGTGAAGCTGGGCGCCGATCTCAACCGGGTGCGGCAGCAGGTCATCCAGCTGCTCTCCGGCTACCAGGGCAAGGAAGCCGCCGCCGCCGGCGGTCCTGCCGAGGGCACTCCCTCGACGTCCCTGGTCCTCGACCAGTTCGGCCGGAACCTCACCCAGGCCGCTCGTGAGTCCAAGCTCGACCCGGTCATCGGGCGCGAGAAGGAGATCGAGCGGGTCATGCAGGTGCTGTCCCGCCGCACGAAGAACAACCCGGTCCTCATCGGCGAGCCCGGCGTCGGCAAGACCGCCGTCGTCGAAGGCCTGGCGCAGGCCATCGTCAAGGGCGAGGTGCCCGAGACCCTCAAGGACAAGCACCTCTACACCCTCGACCTCGGCGCGCTGGTCGCCGGCTCCCGCTACCGCGGTGACTTCGAGGAGCGCCTGAAGAAGGTCCTCAAGGAGATCCGCACCCGCGGCGACATCATCCTGTTCATCGACGAGCTCCACACCCTGGTGGGTGCGGGCGCCGCCGAGGGCGCGATCGACGCCGCGAGCATCCTCAAGCCGATGCTGGCCCGCGGTGAGCTCCAGACCATCGGTGCCACCACGCTCGACGAGTACCGCAAGTACCTGGAGAAGGACGCCGCCCTCGAGCGCCGCTTCCAGCCCATCCAGGTCGCCGAGCCGTCGCTGCCGCACACGATCGAGATCCTCAAGGGTCTGCGCGACCGGTACGAAGCCCACCACCGTGTCTCGATCACGGACGAGGCCCTCGTGCAGGCCGCGACCCTGGCCGACCGGTACATCTCGGACCGCTTCCTCCCGGACAAGGCGATCGACCTGATCGACGAGGCCGGCTCCCGGATGCGCATCCGCCGGATGACCGCGCCGCCGGACCTCCGTGAGTTCGACGAGAAGATCGCCGGTGTCCGTCGGGACAAGGAGTCCGCGATCGACTCCCAGGACTTCGAGAAGGCGGCCTCTCTCCGCGACAAGGAGAAGCAGCTGCTGGCGGCGAAGGCCAAGCGGGAGAAGGAGTGGAAGGCCGGCGACATGGACGTCGTCGCCGAGGTCGACGGCGATCTGATCGCCGAGGTCCTCGCGACCGCCACCGGTATCCCGGTCTTCAAGCTGACCGAGGAGGAGTCCTCGCGTCTGCTCCGCATGGAGGACGAGCTCCACAAGCGCGTCATCGGCCAGCGTGACGCGGTCATCGGCCTCTCGCGGGCGATCCGCCGTACGCGAGCCGGTCTGAAGGACCCGAAGCGCCCCGGCGGCTCGTTCATCTTCGCCGGTCCGTCCGGTGTCGGTAAGACCGAGCTGTCCAAGGCGCTCGCCGAATTCCTCTTCGGCGACGAGGACGCGATGATCTCCCTCGACATGTCGGAGTTCAGCGAGAAGCACACGGTTTCCCGTCTCTTCGGTTCTCCCCCCGGATACGTGGGCTACGAAGAGGGCGGCCAGCTCACCGAGAAGGTGCGCCGCAAGCCGTTCTCCGTCGTCCTCTTCGACGAGGTCGAGAAGGCCCACCCCGATATCTTCAATTCCCTTCTCCAGATCCTGGAGGACGGTCGACTGACCGACTCCCAGGGCCGGGTCGTGGACTTCAAGAACACGGTCATCATCATGACGACCAACCTCGGGACCCGGGACATCTCGAAGGGCTTCAACCTGGGCTTCGCCGCCCAGGGCGACACGAAGTCCAACTACGAGCGGATGAAGGCGAAGGTCAGCGACGAGCTGAAGCAGCACTTCCGCCCGGAGTTCCTGAACCGTGTGGACGACGTCATCGTCTTCCCGCAGCTCACCCAGGACGACATCCTCAAGATCGTCGACCTGATGATCGGCCGGGTGGACGAGCGCCTGAAGGACCGGGACATGGGCATCGAGCTCTCCCAGTCCGCGAAGGAGCTGCTCGCCAAGAAGGGTTACGACCCCGTGATGGGCGCCCGGCCGCTGCGCCGGACGATCCAGCGCGAGATCGAGGACTCGCTCTCTGAGAAGATCCTCTTCGGCGAGCTGCGCCCCGGTCACATCGTGGTCGTGGACACCGAGGGCGAGGGTGAGGAGAAGAAGTTCACCTTCCGCGGCGAGGAGAAGTCGGCGCTGCCCGACGTCCCGCCGATCGAGCAGGCGACCGGCGGAGCCGGTCCGAACCTCTCGAAGGACGCGTAAGCGTTCGAAGTGTGTGACAGGGGCGGCCCCGGACTCGGAAGAGTCCGGGGCCGCCCCTTTTCACGTGCGGAGCTCGACGGCCCGGGAGAGGTGTTCGGTGCCGGTGAACCGGGCGCCCGCGGCGGAGACGCGGGAGAGCCGCTCCAGCGATGCCAGGGGGGTGAGGTCGTGGACCTGACCGTCTTCGAAGTTCCAGAGGGCGAGCTGCTCCAGATCCGGAAACGCACGAACGATCGCTTCGAAGTGCACGGAGGATCCCGCGCAGTCCACGTCCAGCCTCGTCACCGGCAGCCGCAGTGAGTCCGGTATGGCCGCCACGGCCACATCGGGCACAGAGAGCAGCTCGAGCCCGCTGAGATCTGCCAGCGCCCGCCAGTCCTCCGCGGTGGGCCCGATGGCTCTGGTGACCGCGAGCATCCTGAGACGGGGCAGACGACGCAGAACGCCGAAGCCTCCTTCCGGGTACGTCGACAGGGTGACACTCTCCAGCTGGTCGCCCACGAGGAACGAGCCCAGGACCTGACCGATCGCATCGTGCACCCCCAGGCTCTTCACACCGCCGAGCACTTCGCTCAGCAGCGCCACTCCATGACGGGTGAGACGGCCCCGGAGTTCGAGGCGCTCAGGACGCAGACCGAGGCGCACCAGCTCGGCGGCGTGTTCGTCGGTCATCACGGTGAAGTTGAGCCCCGACGGGTCGAGCTGAGAGATGATCTCGTCGGCGTATGTCGAGGCGTCGAACCGATGCCACGCCCACATGAGTTGGCTGCGGACCATCAGGGTCTTGTGGCGGGTGAATTTCGCCAGGTACGGCAAGGTGGCGTCGTCCGTGATGTGGGTTGCTGTGATCACCACATTCAGTGCCTCCATCGGTTCCAGGCTCTCGGGCCCGGGCAGCAGATCCAGCACCGCCGCGCCCACCGACGCCAGCTCCCGTGCCTCCTCCGGCCCGCTCGGCGGAATGACCGCTGCCGTCCGGGCCAGGATCCGTTCGCGGATCGCCGGTGCCACCTCCGTCGCGTGGTCCAGTGCCGTCGCGGCGACCACGAGGATCCGCAGCTGGGTACGGCGGTCCGGTGCCCCGTCGACCGCGCGGAGCAACTCCTCGAAGATCTCCGCGCATTCGCGCGGGCGGGCATGGCCGACGGCCATGCGGATGACGTCCTCCCACTGGTCGTCCGCCGCGTGCCGGACCAGGACCCCGATGTCCCAGCGGTCCACGAGGGCCTTCGCCGCCAGGTAGTCCTGGAAGGTGCGGTGGACGAAGTCGACCGTCTCCTCGGTCGGTTCGCGCAGGAGGCCGCTGCGGTGGAGCAGGTGTGTGAAGACCGCGCCAGGGTCGTACCCGGCCGCCTCCGTGATGGCCGGCACGGCCTCCCGCACGACCGACTCCGCATGCGAACGGTCCATCGTCGTGCGGCCGTTGAGCGTCAGCCAGTACGCGATCCGCTGGATCAGCTGGATCTGCGGGGCCTCGCCCAGCTCGATCCCGTACGGCGTACCCATGTCCCGCTCGCGGTCCCGGCGCGTGAGGAGCATCGACAGGGCGGCGTCGTACAGCGCCTTCCGGCCGCGCGGCAGGAAGCCCCGGCGGGCGCGGTGGAGGGCACAGATCAGGCCGCACATCAGTGG
The DNA here is from genome assembly GCF_043078785.1 of Streptomyces sp. NPDC015346. Lineage (NCBI taxonomy): Bacteria > Bacillati > Actinomycetota > Actinomycetes > Kitasatosporales > Streptomycetaceae > Streptomyces > Streptomyces sp. NPDC015346. Next base: position 202,658 of record NZ_JBIBTW010000010.1, read on the forward strand.
GTTGGTGGCGAGTGCGGCGACGTCGGCGGTGGTGCGCAGCGCGTCGAGGAGCGGCTGCTCGTACGGTGCCGCCTCCGGCCCGGCCGCCTTGTGCCAGCGGCGGACGAAGGTGGCGACCTCGGCGGTGGACATCGGGGCGAGAGTGAGCTCGGTGAAGCCGTCGGACGCCAGCCAGTCGTCGCGTACGGCGGTGGGGCGCGAGGTCACGAGCCAGCGGTTGCCGTCGTAGGTGTCGAGGAGGTCGCGGAGCCAGCGGCGGGCGCGCTCGCGCTCGGCCTCGGGGATCTCGTCGATCCCGTCGACCAGGACCAGGCCGCGCCCTGCGGCGAGAACCCGGTCGGCCCAGCCCTCGGGCGGGGAGAGGGGGCAGTCGACGGCCGAGAGGAAGCGCTCGGGGGCGGGGAGCCGCTCGCCGTGGCGGGTGAGGGTGCGCAGGGGGAGGACGAAGGGGATCCGGTCACGGAGGTACGCCATGTCGTCCGCGAGGTCCTCCCGGGTGGCCGAGACGGCCAGCCACTGGACGAGCGTCGTCTTCCCGGACCCGGCGAGACCGCGCAGCAGCACCTTGTCCTGGCGGGCGAGGGCCTGGTCGGCGCGGCCGCCGGTCGCCGAGAGGTCGCGGATCCGTTCGTTCCTCAGGTACTGGAGCGCCTGGTCATCCGCGGAGCCGGGGATCATCAACGTGCGCATGTCGTCGATGTCGGCCAGCAGCGCCCGGCCCTCGGCACCCATCCGATCGGAGAACGTCGCCTCCAGCGACAGATACGCCACGTCCAGCGGCCACCTCTCGGGCGCGCCCTGCAGTTCGACGCCGTAGATCGTGAGGCTGCCGTGCTTCTTCGCCACGTACGCCCGGTACCGCCGTTCGAACTCCGCGTCCCGCGCGTCCACGCGGGGTGTCCGGCGGATGACCTCGTCGACCTTGGCCGTGAGCTCCGCCTGGCCCCGGGTCTGCTCCACCAGCGTCCGGGCGACGAAGGTGGTCCGCCGGGTGAAGAACTCCAGGATCTGCACGCAGGACCAGTCGGTGAGCGTGTCGAGGAAGAGGACCGAGTCCGTCGACAGGCCGTCCGGGGGCGGTGCCGCCGCGCGCAGCCGGCGCGCGAGTGCGGTGGGGCCGAGGTGGACGGCCTGGACGTCGTCCATGTCGAGGTCGCCGAGGGCGAGCAGGGTCGCGGCCAGGGTGTCGGTGAGCGCCTCGGTCTCGTCGGCGGGGAACGGCGGCTCGCCGGGGCCTGCCGCGGCCCGCTCGACGAGGGTGGTGGCGAGCCTGCGGACGTCCTTCTCCGTGAGGGTGCGCTTCTCGCCGCGGAAGGAGACGAGCCCGGAGAGCCGGACGGGCTTGCGGGCACCGGTGAGGCCGGCCCCGGGACCGTCCTTGGCCAGCAGTTTCCGTAGCAGCGGGCCCGTCGCGGACGAGGCCAGTCGTATGCCGATGAGTGCTGGATCCACGTGCGTCCCCCGAAGCGGCCGTGCTCGTTCCGAACCGTCGTCAGCGTAGTCGGGGACGGGATCCGAGAGGCTCGGGTTGCGTGACCCAGGTCGCATTCGGGGTGGCGGCTCCGTGACAAGGCGCACAGGCGTTTTGGGCGGTACTAGCCGGAATAGTGCTGGCGTTTGGTGTCGATTCGGGACGTTCGGGGTCATGGTGGCGGGACTTTGGTCCCAAGGGGTCGCGAACCCTGCGGTAAGCGGCCTCCCGACCGTACGGGGACGGGTCCGACGTGCGGATAAACCGCTTCTCTTGGGCTGGTTTGTCCGAATTCAGGGTGAGGGGTCCGGAGTGGTCAAGACCTGAACTTCTCCGGAGATCGCTACGACGTGATGTCGTAGATGGGGTGTTTTACCCCGGATGGGGGTCCGGGTTACCAAGGAACAGCAACACCAGCCCGGCGCACCACCGCGTCGGGTCCCGTTCTGTCCGGAGGTTTTCCCCCGTATGTCGAAGCGCGTCATGAACCCCGCCGCCCGTGTCACCGCCGTCGCCCTCGCCACCGCGGGTCTGGGAGCGTCGCTGGTGGCCGGAGCAGGGTCCGCCTTCGCCGCCGAGGGCAAGGCCACCATCGCGACTGCCGCGACCGGTGCGTCCGCCGCCGTCGCCGCGCAGGCCGATGCTCAGGCCCAGGCGGCCGCCAAGGCCGTCAAGGCCGCAGCGGCCAAGCAGGCGGCCGCGAAGCAGGCCGCGGCCAAGAAGGCCGCCGCTCAGAAGGCTGCCGTGAAGAAGGCCGTCAAGAAGGCCGCCCCGGTCGCCGCCAAGAAGAAGGCCTCCTGGGTCAAGCCGGTCGGCGGCTACACCCTGACCGCCAGCTACAACCAGGGCGGCGCCATGTGGGCCAGCAAGCACTCCGGCCAGGACTTCGCCGTTCCGGTCGGCACCACCGTCAAGGCCGCGGGCGCCGGTACCGTCGTGAAGGCCGGCCCGAACGGCGGCGGTGACGGCCCGGCGTACGGCAACGCCATCGTCATCAAGCACGCCAACGGCAAGTACTCGCAGTACGCGCACCTGTCGAAGATCAACGTCGGCATCGGCCAGAAGGTCGGCGCCGGCCAGAAGATCGCGCTGTCGGGCAACACCGGCAACTCGTCCGGCCCGCACCTGCACTTCGAGATCCGTACGACCCCGAACTACGGCTCCGCGCTGAACCCGGCCGCGTTCCTGCGCTCCGTCGGCGTCACCATCTGACCCGAGGGCGACCCGAGGAAGGCCTCACCGCGCGCCGTGCGCCTGGGTGAGCAGATCGAGGGCGACATCGAGGACGGCTTCCCGCTTCTCCTCGGCGTCGCCCTCGACGTTGTCCATGAAGAACATCCCCGCGTGCAGGGTGAAGATCGCGCTCACGCAGCGCACCCGGTCGATCACGGCGAACTCCGGCTCCTGGATCAGATTGCTCAGTTCGAGCATCCGCTCCTTGAAGGTCAGGCCGATGCTCAGCTCGCGGACGGCCGCCTGGTTCTCCTGCATGAAGCGGAACAGCGGGGCCGCGCCGATCAGGGATTCCTGGTAGCGGCGCAGGATCTCCTCCCTGACCTCCAGCGTGCGCGGCTGCTCCCGCGCCCATGCGATCAGCTCGTCCACGGGCCGGGTGAGGTCCTGGAAGATGCCGATGATGATGTCTTCCTTGGTCTTGAAGTGGTAGTACAGCGCGGCCTTGGTGACGTCGAGGTGCTCGGCGATCTCGCGCAGCGAGGTCTTCTCGTAGCCCTGTTCCGCGAAGAGTTCGAGGGCCACGTCCTGGATGCGCTGCCGGGTGTTGCCTCTGGCCATGGTCCGCTCCCACACACTCTTACTTACTTGACGACCGGCTAGTTACGGGTCTACCGTCCCCAGTCTAGTAACTAGCCGGGCGGCAAGTAAGTGCACCCAGGGATGATGGGGCATGGTGGGGAGCGGAAGCATGGCGACGACCGAGCCAGTGAAAACGTCCGAGGAGGCGGCTGCGAAGAAGCCGCGCAGCGTCCGCGTCGTCCTCCTCGCCCTGATGATCGCGATGCTGCTCGCGATGCTCGACAACATGATCATCGGTACCGCCATGCCGACGATCGTCGGCGAACTCGGCGGCCTGGAGCACCTCTCCTGGGTCGTCACCGCCTACACCCTGGCCACCGCCGCCTCCACCCCCATCTGGGGCAAGCTCGGCGACATGTACGGCCGCAAGGGCGTCTTCCTGACCGCGATCGTGATCTTCCTGATCGGGTCCGCGCTCAGCGGCATGGCCCAGGACATGGGCCAGCTCATCGGCTTCCGCACGGTCCAGGGCCTCGGCGCCGGCGGTCTGATGGTCGGCGTCATGGCGATCATCGGCGACCTGATCCCGCCCCGCGAGCGCGGCAAGTACCAGGGCATGATGGCCGGCGTGATGGCCCTCGCCATGATCGGCGGCCCCCTCGTCGGCGGCACCATCACCGACCACTGGGGCTGGCGCTGGTCCTTCTACATCAACCTGCCGCTCGGCGCCGTCGCCCTCGCGATGGTCACCGCCGTCCTCCACCTGCCCAAGAAGGTGCGCGACCGCTCCGTCCGGATCGACTTCCTCGGCGCCGCGCTGCTGACCGTCGGCATCACCGCGATCGTCCTGGTCACGACCTGGGGCGGTACGGAGTACGCCTGGGGCTCCGCGATGATCGTCGGCCTCTCGGTCGCCGGCGTCGCCGCGCTCGCCGCGTTCCTCCGGGTCGAGACCCGCGCCAGTGACCCCGTCGTACCGCTCCACATCTTCCGCAGCCGCAACTTCACCCTCATGTCGGTGATCGGCTTCCTCACCGGCTTCGTGATGTTCGGCGCGGTCCTCTTCCTGCCGCTGTTCCAGCAGTCCGTGCAGGGTGCCTCGGCCACCAACTCCGGCCTGCTGCTCCTGCCGATGCTGATGGCGATGATGGTCGTCTCCCTGGTCTCCGGCCGGATCACCACCAGCAGCGGCAAGTACAAGATCTTCCCGATCATCGGTACGGCGCTGATGGTGATCGGCCTCTTCCTGCTCGCCCAGATGGACACCGGCACCTCCCGCCTCACCTCCGGCGTCTACATGGCGGTGCTCGGCGCCGGCATGGGCTTCCTGATGCAGATCACCATGCTCGTCGCGCAGAACAGCGTCGAGATGAAGGACATGGGCGTCGCCTCCTCCGCGACCACCCTCTTCCGCACCCTCGGCTCCTCCTTCGGCGTCGCCATCATGGGCGCGCTCTTCACCAGCCGCGTCCAGGACGAGATGGCGGCGCGCGGCGGCTCCGAGCTGACCCAGCAGTCGGCCCAGCTCGACGCCGCCAGCCTGGCGAAGCTCCCGGCCGCGCTGCGCGAGGCCTACCAGGACGCGGTGGCCTCCGGCACCCACGCGGCCTTCCTGGCGGGAGCGGCCATCGCGGTGATCGGCTTCGTCCTCGCCTTCCTCGTCAAGGAAGTGGCGCTGCGCGGGGCGGGCCCGGCGCCGAAGCCGGCCCCCGAGGCCGCCCCGAAGACCGTCGAGACGGTCTGACCTTCCGTCGTCCCGCGAGGTCGTACGCGAGAAGGCCCCCGGCGATCACCCGCCGGGGGCCTCAGTCCGCGAACTTGATCATCGGGAAGCTGCCCGTATTCGTCGGCGCGTGGTCCGGCAGCCACAGGACCGCGATCGCGCCGCCCGCCCCCTCCGGAGTGCCCTCCGGCGCCGCGTTGCGGAAGGTCAGCCGGGCGCCGAGCACTCGGGCCTGCCCGGCCGCGATCGTCAGGCCGAGACCGTGCCCCTGCCCCGCCCGGTCGCTGGCACCGGTGCGGAAACGGCTCGGGCCCTCGCGCAGCAGCGCCTCGGGGAAGCCCGGGCCGTGGTCCCGGACGCGTACCACCCGGCCCTCGACCGTCACCTCGACCGGCGGCTTGCCGTGCTTGGCCGCGTTCGCCAGCAGATTGCCCAGGATCCGCTCCAGGCGCCGGGGGTCGGTGTTCACCCAGGACTCGTGGACGACGTGCACCGCCACCTCCGGATCGAGCGCCCGCACCCGCCGCTCGACGAACTCGCCGAGCGCGATCTCCTGGAGCTCGGCGCGTTCCGACGCGCTGTCCAGCCGGGCGACCTCCAGCACGTCCTCGACCAGCGTCCGCATGGCCTGCGCCCGGTCCCGTACCAGCTCGGTCGGACGCCCGGGCGGCAGCAGCTCGGCGGCCGTGAGCAGGCCCGTCACCGGCGTGCGCAGCTCGTGCGCGATGTCGGCGGTGACCCGGCGCTCGGCCTCGATCCGCTCCTGCAGGGCGTCCGTCAGGGCGTCGACCGCCCGGGCCAGCTCGTCCGTCTCGTCCCGTACGACTCCGCCGATCGCGTCCCGCACCCGTACGTCCGTGTTGCCCTGCGCGACCCGGCCGGCCGCCGCGGCGGCCTTGCGCAGCCGGCGCGAGAGCTGGCCGCCGATGAGCACGCCGAGCGCGCAGCCGCCGAAGACCACCGACACCGAGCCGATGACGAGCGCCCGGTCGAGGTCCTTCATGATCGTCGCGCTGCGGTCGGCGAACGGGATGTGGAGCGACAGCACGTCCCCGTTGGCGAGCGGCACGGCCGCCCACACGTCGGGCGGACCGCCGTGGCGGTGCTCCTGTACGTACGTCCCACGCCGTTTGTCCCGCATGAGCTGGTCGAGCTGCGGCGGCAGCATCGGATCGTTGATCTTGGTGCCGAAGCGGGGCTCCTTCGGCTTGGAGCTCTCGTACATCCGCTGGGCGAAGAGCAGCCGCTCCATCTGCACCTCGCGCGCGTTGTCGAGCATCGAGACGCGCGCCGAGTTGTGGACGACCAGGCTGAGGGTGACCGCGATGAGCGCGCCCACGGCCGCGATGGCCACGGCGATCTTCCAGCGGACCCCCGTACGGAGGGCGAGCGGCTTCACCGGTGTGCCGTCCTAGCCCTTGAGCTTGTAGCCGAAGCCGCGGACCGTCTCGATCCGGTCCTGGCCGATCTTCGTGCGCAGGCGCTGGACGTGGACGTCCACCACCCGGGTGTCGCCGCCCCAGCCGTAGTCCCAGACCCGCTCCAGGAGCTTGTCCCGGGACAGCACCGTGCCCGGCGCCGAGGAGAACTCCAGGAGCAGCCGCATCTCGGTCGGTGTGAGCCCGACGGGCTCGCCGCCCCTGCGGACCTCCATGCCCTCGGTGTCGACCTCCAGCTCCCCGAAGACGAGCACCCCGCCCTCCGGCGCGTCGGCGCGCCCCGCGTCCCCGGCCGCCGGGCCGCCCGCGTGCCCGAAGCGGCGCAGCACCGCCCGGATCCGGGCCACCAGCACCGACCCGTCGAACGGCTTGGTGACGTAGTCGTCGGCGCCCGCCTCCAGGCCCAGGACCACGTCGATGGAGTCGGCGCGCGCGGACAGCATGATGACCGGCACCGTCGACTCGTCGCGGATCCGGCGGCACAGGCTGACGCCGTCCATCCCCGGCAGCATCACGTCGAGCAGCGCGATGTCCGGCCGGTCCGCCCGGAACGCCTCCAGACCGGAGAGCCCGTCGGGCATGGCGGTCACCGCGAAGCCGTCCCGCTCCAGTGCGAGCTGGGTGGCTTCGCGGATCACGTCGTCGTCCTCGACGAACAGCACATGGGTCTCGGCCATCGCGCGTCTCTCTCCTGACGTCGGCTCGGGGCTCAGTTGCCGGGGGACGCGCTCGGCGCGGAGCCGTCCAGGCCTCCGTCGCCGACCGCGCGGCTGTAGTCGTTGTGCACCCAGTCGTGCTGGATGAACTTGTTCCCGGCCCAGCGGTACGTGATCACGTCCTCGCCGGAGGGGTACGCCACCGGGTCGCCCTTGGCGTACACCTGCCGGGTGACGACCAGGTCGCCCCGGTCGATCGTGGCATAGACGGCCGCGTCCTCGGCCATGAAGACGTTCTTGTACCGGTCGTTCTCCTCCCGGTACACATACGTGCCGATGCCGACGGCGTCGCCGCAGGTCATCACGTTGACGACGACATCGGGCGAGGTACCGCCGGTCAGGTTCCCGTACGAGGTGTCCACCGGGTAGGCATCGGCGACGCACGGCTTCAGATCGGCCTTCAGCCGTTCGCCGATCTTCGGGTCGCCCTTGATGAGCGCGATCGGGTCGACCCGCTTGTCCGGCTGCCCCGCGGAGGCCGACGCGGAGGGGGCCGGCGCCGCGGAGGCCACCTCGTCCGCGCGGGCCGCGCCCTCGTCCCGGGAGCCCGTACCGCCGGTCGAGCAGCCGGCCAGGAGCGCGCCGACGGCGACGAGCCCGGCCACCGCCGTTCCGCTCGTCGCCCGAAGCACCGGCCGAGAAGCCTCGGCCCCCCGCCCCTCGGCCCCCCGCCCGTCGTCGCCGCTCTGTCTGGCGCCTAGGCCGCGCACCGGTCCTGCCCCCGTTCGTCACGTCGTACGGTCGAGCGCTCCAGAGCGCGGGCGTCCTCGACACCGCGGCTCTCCAGTTCCTGCCGCAGACGGGCCAGGGCGCGGTGGAGCGTGGACTTCACCGTACCCGTCGACATGCCGAGCGCCGCCGCGGTCTCCTCCGTGCTCATCTGTTCCCAGTGGCGCAGGACGACGACGCTGCGCTGCTTCGGCGCGAGGACCTTGAGGATGTCCATGAGGAGGGCCCGGTCGGCGTGCTGCTCGGTGGCGTCGTCGACGGACGCGTCGGGCAGCTGCTCGGTGGGGACCTCGTCGAGCTTGCGGGCGCGCCACCACTCGGTCCGCGTGTTGATCATCACCCGGCGGAGGTAGGCGTCGGCGAGCGACTTGTCCGCGATCCCGTCCCAGCGGCCGTACGTCCGGACCAGCGCGGTCTGCAGCAGGTCCTGCGCGTCGACCGGGTCGGGGACGAGACGGCGCGCGCTGCGCAGCAGCGCGTCCTGCCGAGTGCGTACGTACTCCTCGAAGTCGAGCACCTCGCCGTGCGACATCCCGACCGCCTCCATCCCCGTGACCTGCTCGTTCCTGTGACGTCGACGACGCTACGGAGCGGTTGTCACGGGGCTGTCCGGGGCAGCCGTCGGCGGACGCACGGCTGCCCATCGGTTGTGTAACGGGCCTTGGGCAACGGTCCCGGTGTGCAACGGGCCCGGCCCACGCGGCCTGCCCGCTCAGGAGTGCGGCAGGCGGTACAGGCCACCCTCCAGCGGTTCGACCAGGCCGTCGGCGACGAGCCCGTCGAGGGCGCGGGCCCGCTGCACCGGCTCGTCCCAGACCGCGTCCAGGGCCGCCCGCGGCACCGCGCCCACCGTCTCCCGGAGCACGGCGAGGAGCCTGCCGCGCACCTGACGGTCGGTTCCCGCGTACGTCTGGCCACGCCGCGGCGGGCCGTCGTGCGCCGGCTTGCCGGAGAGCCGCCATACGCACCGCGCCGCGATCGGGCACCGCCCGCAGTCCTCGTTCTTGGCCGTGCAGACCAGCGCGCCCAGCTCCATGGAGGCCGCCGCCCAGCGGGCCGCCGTCGCCTCGTCCCGCGGCAGCAGCTCCCGCGCGAGCCTGCGCTCGGCGGCGGTCGTGGCGTTCGGCGGGTACTGGACGCCGGCGGCCGCCCGGGCGAACACCCGGCGGACGTTGGTGTCGAGGACCGCGTGCCGCTGTCCGTACGCGAACGAGGCCACCGCCGCCGCCGTGTACTCCCCGATCCCGGGCAGCGCGAGCAGCTGCGCGTGCTCGCGCGGCACGTCACCGCCGTGCCGTTCCGTTATGGCCAGGGCCGCCGCGTGCAGCCGGAGCGCGCGCCTCGGATAGCCGAGCCTGCCCCAGGCGCGGACGGCCTCGCCGGGCGCCTCCGCGGCGAGGTCGGCCGGGCGCGGCCAGCGCGCGAGCCACTGCTCGTACACCGGCAGGACCCGCACCACGGGAGTCTGCTGGAGCATGAACTCGCTGACCATCACGCCCCACGCCCCCGCCTCCGGGCGGCGCCAGGGCAGGTCGCGGGCGTGCCGGTCGAACCAGGCGAGGACGGGCCCGTGCAGCTCCTCGGCGGGCGCCGGGGCGACGGGGAGGCCGGTGAGGTCGGTGAGGGGGGTGTCGATGGATGTCATGGCACCCCCGATCCTGGCACGTTCCGTACGCGCCGTGGCGCACGCCCTCGGGGCGCGCGGAGGCGCGCGGGCGCGGCCCGCGCCCCGCGCACCACACCACCGCGCCGTTCCCCTGCTCGACCGGGCCGTCTCCACCAGCGCCCGGACGGGCCGGTTCGCCGTCTTGACGACGAGGAGGTGAGCGCGACGGCCACGGCGCCCGCGATGACGGCGGGTACCCCGGGCGAAGGAAGCGGACGACCCCCTACGAAAGTGGGGGTGGGAGCCGGGATTCGGATGTGATCATCGGCAAAACTTGCGTCTGGGGCGGCGGGTGGGGCGGGAGTTGGCGCCGATCTCTCGTAAGGTTCGTGGCGTGGGATCACTGCGCAATCCGGTCGGGCCGCTTCCCTCCTCCATCTACTGGCGACGGAGGGCAGTCGCGCTGTGCCTGATCGCCCTTCTCGCGATGCTCGCCCTCTGGGCCGTCACCGCCGGTGACGGCGGCGGGAAGAAGTCGAACGACGCCTCCAACGGCTCTTCTCCGGCCCCCTCGATCACTCCCGGACCCTCCGGTTCAGGACCCGCGATCAGCGAACAGCCGGGCGGGCGCGACGAGTCGGGCGGATCGGGAGGCTCGGGCGGTTCCGGCGAGTCCGGCGAGAACACCGGCGGCGACGGCGGTACGGGGCCCGGCGGCGCGGACGGCGGTACGGACGCGGGCGCGGCGAACGGCGGCAAGAACGGCGACACGGACGGCGCGGGCGGTGACGGCGGCGCGGGCGCGAGCTCCGGGCAGCAGGTGCCGGCCGACTCCCCGCTGCCGAACTGCGCCCCCGGAGCACTGCAGTTGACCCTGCGCAGCGCCAAGGTCTCGTACGCGCCGGGCGAGAAGCCGCGCCTCCACCTGGTCGCCAAGAACACCTCGGCCACCGACTGCAAGGCCGATCTCGGCCCGAAGAACGCGGTTCTGACGATCAGTGACAGCAAGGGCGACGAGGTCTGGGCCTCCCGGGACTGCCCGCGCCCGGACGCCGCCATCCTGCTCCGGGTCCCGGCGGGCTCCTCGGTCACGCACACGGTGGAGTGGGACCGCAAGCGGAGCGCCCCGCGGTGCGCCACCGCCCCGGCCGCCCCGGTGGGACCGGGAACCTACCTGGTCGAAGCGGCGATGCCCGGCGTGAAGGTCCTCCCGGCCTCGTTCACCCTGGCCAAGGACTGACCTTCCGCGCCCGGTGTCCAGGTGTCCTAGACGTACCGCTCCAGGATCGAGGACTCCGCGAGACGGGAGAGGCCCTCGCGGACGCTGCGCGCCCGGGCCTCGCCGACGCCGTCGACGGTCTGGAGGTCGTCGACGCTGGCCGCGAGCAGCTTCTGCAGGCCGCCGAAGTGCTCCACGAGCCGCTCGATGATCGCACCGGGCAGCCGGGGGACCTTGGCGAGGAGCCGGTAGCCGCGCGGGGAGACCGCGGAGTCGAGCGTCTCGGGGGAGCCGCTGTAACCCAGGGCCCTGGCCACGATGGGCAGTTCGAGCAGCTCGGCGTGGCTGAGCGCGTCCAGCTCGGTCAGCGCCTCGGCGACCGTGCGGGAGCGCTTCGCCGTGGGCTCGGGGACGTAGTCGCGGATGACGAGCTCCCGCTCGGGCTCGACGCCCGCGATCAACTCGTCCAGCTGGAGCGAGAGGAGACGGCCGTCCGTGCCCAGCTCGACCACGTACTCGGCGATCTCGGTGGCGATCCGGCGGACCATCTCCAGGCGCTGGGCGACGGCCGTGACGTCCCGCACGGTCACCAGGTCCTCGATCTCCAGGGCGGAGAGCGTGCCGGCGACCTCGTCGAGGCGGAGCTTGTACCGCTCCAGGGTCGCGAGCGCCTGGTTGGCGCGCGAGAGGATCGCGGCCGACTCCTCCAGAACGCGCCGCTCGCCGTCCACGTACAGCGCGATCAGGCGCATGGACTGCGAGACGGAGACGACGGGGAAGCCGCACTGCTTGGAGACCCGGTCCGCGGTGCGGTGGCGGGTGCCGGTCTCCTCGGTGGGGATGGAGGCGTCCGGGACGAGCTGGACGCCGGCCCGCAGGATCTTGGTGATGTCCTTGTCGAGGATGAGCGCGCCGTCGAGCTTGCACAGCTCACGCAGGCGCGTCGCGGTGAACTCCACGTCCAGCACGAAGCCGCCGGTACACATCGACTCGACCGTTTTGTCCATGCCGAGGACGAGAAGGCCGCCGGTGTTGCCCCGGAGGATGCGCTCCAGACCGTCGCGCAGGGCGGTGCCGGGGGCGACGGCGCTGAGCGAGGCGCGCATGAGCGCCTCGATGCCGGAGCCCGCGCCGGACTTTCCGGGAGCTGCTGCCCCGTCCTTGGCTGCCACTGCACTCCTCCGGCTCGTACGGATGGGCGAGACCAGGGCAAAGTCTAGCGACACCGCTTGCGGGCACACGCTCCCCGAGGCGCGCGGCTTCCGCGGACGACGCGCGGCGTCCCCGCCGGACGGCGCGCGGTGTCCCCGCCGGACGGCGTGCGGGGGCGCCGTCCCAGGGCGTGCAACGTCTCCGTTCCCCCGGCGCGCGGGGGCGCCGCCACCGCCACGACCGACCCACGCCGGGGCCCGTCGGGCGGCGTACCGGGGGATCCCGCTGACGCCCCTGCGACGTCCGCGGTGCGGGCACGCACGGCCCTCACCGGTCGTCGTCGGCCTTGGCCGCCGGGGCCCTTCTGCTTCTCGGGAGCACCCTGAGCGCGTCCCCCATGTCAGCGACCTCCGTCACCTTCATGCCCGCCGGCACCCGGCCCGGGTCGGTCGGCACCAGGGCGTGGGTGAAGCCGAGCCGGTGCGCCTCCGCCAGGCGGCGCTGCACGCCCGTGACCCGGCGGACCTCGCCCGCGAGGCCGACCTCACCGATCGCCACCAGGTTCTTCGGCAGCGGGGTGTCGCTGGCCGCCGAGGCCAGGGCGAGCGCGATCGCCAGGTCGGCGGCCGGCTCGGAGAGCTTCACTCCGCCGACCGTCGCCGAGTAGATGTCCCGCTTGCCGAGCGCGGTGATCCGGCCGCGCTGCTCCAGGACGGCCAGCATCATCGAGACCCGGGAGGTCTCCAGACCCGAGGTGGTCCGCCGCGGCGACGGGATCTGCGAGTCGACCGTCAGCGCCTGCACCTCGGCCACGAGCGGCCTGCGGCCCTCTAGCGTCACCGTCAGGCAGGTCCCCGGGACGGCCACGTCACGCCGGGTCAGGAACAGGCCGGACGGGTCGGCCAGCCCGGTGATCCCCTCGTCGTGCAGCTCGAAGCAGCCGACCTCGTCCGTCGCTCCGTACCGGTTCTTCACCCCGCGAACCAGCCGCAGCCGCGCGTGCCGGTCGCCCTCGAAGGAGAGGACCACATCGACCAGGTGCTCCAGAAGGCGCGGTCCGGCGATGGCCCCGTCCTTGGTCACGTGGCCGACGAGGAGGGTGGCCATGCCGCGCTCCTTGGAGGCGCGGATCAGGGCTCCGGCGACCTCCCTGACCTGGGCCATGCCGCCCGGCGCGCCGTCGATCTCGGGGGAGGCGACGGTCTGCACCGAGTCCATGATCAGGAGCGAGGGCTTCACGGCGTCGAGGTGACCGAGGACGGCGGAGAGGTCCGTCTCGGCGGCCAGATAGAGGTGGTCGCTGAGCGCCTTGATCCGGTCGGCGCGCATCCGGACCTGGCTCGCGGACTCCTCGCCCGTGACGTACAGCGTGCGGTGCTCGTCGCTGGCGGCCTTCGCGGCGACGTCGAGCAGCAGTGTGGACTTGCCGACGCCGGGCTCGCCCGCGAGCAGCACGACCGCGCCCGGCACCAGCCCGCCGCCGAGGACGCGGTCGAGTTCGTCGACGCCTGTGCTGCGGGCGGTGGCCTGGCGGCCGTCGACCTGGCCGATGGGGAGCGCGGCGGTGGAGACGCGGCCGGCGGCGGTGGTGCGGACGGCGGGCGCGCCGTACTCCTCGACCGTCCCCCACGCTTGGCACTCGGGGCAACGGCCGAGCCATTTGGCGGTCGTCCAACCGCATTCGGTGCAGCGGTAGGACGGCCGGTCCTTGGCGGATTTCGTACGGGCAGCCATGGACCGAACCGTAGCGGCCACCACTGACAACCGGTCCGGCGCCCGTCGCTCACCCTGTCCCCCGGCAGCGGAATGCCGGGTTCCTGTCCCCTTTCGAGCGATACCTTCACCCGTAAGGATTAAAAGTGTGCAAGCGGTACGAAGACTCCCCGCCGACTTGCCTACGGTCGCCCAGTGACGAGCAGCAGGCTGGAATCCCCCACGAACACCACCGGCGCACACCGGGCGCACCGGGCGACGCACCGCCGTAGCGACGACGGGTCACGGACCCTCGGTCAGCACCCGCCCGCCCGCTACGAGGCCCATCTGGACGGCCTGTTCACCTACTGCCTCTCCGTGCTCTGCGACCACGACACGGCGACCGCCGTGCTCGGCGACGTCCTCGCCGTCGCCGAACGCCACCAGGGCCGCTGCCCGGCCGACGAGAACGGCCGCACGGCATGGCTCTACGCCCTCGCGCGCTGGGCCTGTCTGCGCAGTCTGGGAGAGCAGCGCCGCAAGCGGCAGGGGGCCCACACCGGCCGCCCGGCCGTCGCCGCGCCGGAGCCGCCCCGCGTCTCCGAGGAGGTCGCCGAGCGCCGCCGCGCCGAACTGGCGCTGCTGGCGTGGCCGGAGGCCGCGGGCACCAGCCCCGAGCAGCGCGAGGCGCTGGAGCTGGCCGTCCGCCACGGCCTCGGCCACCGCGAAGTGGCCGCCGTGCTCTCCCTGGACCCCCTCGCCGCGCGCGAACTGCTCGCCTCGGCCGCCTGCGAGGTGGAGCGGACCCGGGCCGCCCTCGCCGTCGTCGAGACCGGCAACTGCCCCACCGTCGCCCGGCTCACCGGCGACCACCAGGTCCTTCTCTCCGCGACCCTGCGCGCCGAACTGGTCCGCCACGTCGACGACTGCCCCCGCTGCCGGCGGGCCGCCGAGCGCGCCGGCGCGGGCGGCCCGTGGCCCGGCGCGACGACGGTCGCCCCCGGCCGGCTCCCGCTGGTCGCGGCGCCCCGCGCGGCCGCGTACGTGGCGATGCTGCACGCCCCACGCGCGCGTGGCGGCGCCCCGCGCTTCGGTCCCGCCGGATTCCCGATGGACCCCAAGGACCACGCGGCCCGCCGCGACCGGATGCGGACCCGTGCGGTGACGACCACCGTCGTGGCGGCCGTGGTCGCGGCACCGGTGATCGCCCTGTGGGCCTCGTACCGCGGCGGACCGATGACCGGCGAGGGCCGCGAGGGCGCCCCCGTCACCGCCCGCGAGGCGGACGAGCCGACGGGCCTCGACGGCACCCCGTACGACCGCTACGACATCGCGGGCAACGCCCGCACCACCCCGGACCCGCGCTTCACCCAGGGCAGCCGGTCCCCGGACGTCTCCGTCGAGGTGATCAGCCCCGGCGGACCGGTCGGCCCGTCGCTGCCCGGGCAGCCGGGCGCCGGCCGGATCACGGTCGCCGCGCAGGGCGACGGCGACACGACGTTCCTCACCCTCACCGCCTCCGGCGGCTCCCCGGTCGCCTGGTCGCTGTGGACGGACGCGCCCTGGCTGTACGTGAGCCAGGCCTCCGGCACCCTGCGGCCGGGCGAGTCCGTGACGGTCCGGGTCTCCGTGGACCACGACCACGAGCCCGCGGGCGCCTGGTCGGCCCGGATCGGGGTCAATCCCTCGGGCGCGGTGGTGCGGATCGACGGGTACGGAACGACCACGCCGCCGCCCACGACGGAGCAGCCGCCGCCGACGACCACCGACCCGACGACCCCGCCCACCACGGACCCGACGACCCCGCCGCCGACGACCGAGGAGCCGCCGCCGACGACGGACCCGACGACCCCGCCGTCCACGGACCCGACGACCCCGCCCCCGACGACGGACGAGCCGCCGCCGACGACGACCGACCCGGGAAGCCCGAGCACCCCGGAGTCCCCGCCACCCTCGTCGTAAGAACGCCCGTAAGACCGTCCGTAAGAAGGCCCCGTAAGAAGGCCCGTAAGACCCGGTGCTAGCGGACCGGGTCGGCCGGGTGCGGGGCCACCAGCGGCAGCTGGGTGGCCAGCCGGGCCTCGCACAGCTCCACCAGCACGTCGTACGCCGCCTTGCCCATCAGCTCCGTCAGCTCGGGCCGGTACGTCACGTACACCGGCTCACCGGCGCCGTGCGCCGAGGTCGCCGACGTGCACCACCAGTGCAGGTCGTGCCCGCCCGGGCCCCAGCCGCGCCGGTCGTACTCGCCGATCGACACCTGGAGCACCTTGGTGTCGTCGGGCCGCTCGATCCAGTCGTACGTCCGGCGCACCGGCAGCTGCCAGCAGACGTCCGGCTTGGTCTCCAGCGGCTCCTTCCCATCCCTGAGGGCCAGGATGTGCAGCGAGCAGCCGGCACCGCCCGCGAAGCCAGGCCGGTTCTGGAAGATGCAGGAGCCCTCCCAGCGGCGGGTCTGCCGGTCGCCGTCCTCGTCGACCTGCGTCCAGCCGGTCTCCGTACCGACGTCGTGGAACTGCCACAGCTCCGGTGTGAGCCGCGCCACGTGCGAGGCGACCCGCTTCTCGTCGTCCTCGTCGGAGAAGTGGGCGCCGAGCGTGCAGCAGCCGTCGTCGGCACGGCCCGCCTGGATGCCCTGGCAGCCGCTGCCGAAGACGCAGGACCAGCGGGAGGTGAGCCAGGTCAGGTCGCAGCGGAAGACCTGCTCGTCGTCGGCCGGGTCGGGGAACTCGACCCATGCGCGCGGAAAGTCCAGCCCCTTCTCGTCCGGCTCGGCCTGTTCTGCCTGTTCGGCCTGACCGAGGGCCCTGCTCAGCTTCTTCGGCGGCTTGAGAGCCTTGGCGGCGCTGTCTTTGCCCGGCTTCGCCTTTTTCGTCTTTGGCACACCCCCAGCGTATGCGCGGGGGAGCAGTAGCGTTCCGCCCATGAGACTCGGAGTCCTCGACGTCGGTTCGAACACGGTGCACCTGCTGGTGGTGGACGCCCACCCCGGCGCCCGCCCGCTGCCCGCCCACTCCCACAAGGCGGAGCTGCGCCTCGCGGAGCTCCTCGACGAGCGGGGTGCCATCGCCCCCGCCGGGGTCGAGCGGCTCATCGCGACGGTCGACGGCGCCCTCCAGGCCGCCGAGGACAAGGGCTGCGAGGAAGTGCTGCCGTTCGCGACCTCGGCGGTGCGCGAGGCCACGAACGCCGACGCCGTCCTGGCCCGGGTCAAGGACGAGACCGGCGTCGACCTCCAGGTCCTCACCGGCGAGGAGGAGGCCCGGCTCACCTTCCTCGCCGCCCGCCGCTGGTTCGGCTGGTCCGCAGGCAAGCTCCTGGTCCTCGACATCGGCGGCGGCTCCCTGGAGATCGCGTACGGCATAGACGAGGAGCCGGACGCGGCGGTCTCGCTCCCTCTCGGCGCGGGACGGCTGACCTCGGGCTGGCTGCCCGGCGACCCGGCCGACGCGGCGGACGTACGGGCGCTGCGTCGCCATGTACGCGCCCAGATCGCCCGGACGGTCGGCGAGTTCACCCGCTTCGGGAAGCCCGACCACGTCGTGGCCACGTCCAAGACCTTCAAGCAGCTCGCCCGGATCGCCGGGGCGCCCGGCTCGGGGGAGGGCCTCTACGTCCAGCGCGGCCTCACCCGCAAGTCCCTGGAGGAGTGGGTCCCCAAGCTCGCCGTGATGACGGCCGACCAGCGAGCCGGCCTCCCCGGGGTCTCGGAGGGCCGGGCCCCTCAGCTCCTCGCGGGCGCCCTGGTGGCCGAGGGCGCGATGGACCTCTTCGGCGTCGACGAACTGGAGATCTGCCCCTGGGCACTGCGCGAGGGCGTGATCCTGCGCCGCCTGGACCACCTCCCGGAGGAGTAGTCCGCCCGGACGGTCTTTCCGCCGGCCCTTCGGCCGGCCCTTCCGCGCGGTCCAGCCCCGGAAAGGGCCCCGGAAAGGGCCCCGGAAGGCCCGGAGCGGCGCCCCGGAAAGCCCCGGACCGGCAGGCGGCGAAGCCCGGAACAAGTACGCGCAAGCCCCGGGACGGGGGGCCGCCGTGTGGCCGGAGTGACCGGATCCACCTCCCCGGGCCACCGGCCCGCCCCGTACCCTGTCCTTCGTGGCAGAACCAGTGGTGCGCATCCCGGATGCGAAGGTCGCCCTGTCGACGGCCTCGGTCTATCCGGAGTCGACGGCGACGGCCTTCGAGATCGCCGCGCGCCTCGGGTACGACGGCGTCGAGATCATGGTGTGGACCGATCCCGTCAGCCAGGACATCGAGGCCCTGCGCCGCCTCTCGGACTACCACCAGGTCCCGATCCTCGCCGTCCACGCGCCCTGCCTCCTCATCACCCAGCGCGTCTGGTCCACCGACCCGTGGGTCAAGCTCCAGCGCGCCCAGGCGGCCGCCGAGAAGCTCGGCGCCTCCACCGTCGTCGTCCACCCGCCGTTCCGCTGGCAGCGCCAGTACGCCCGCGACTTCGTCACCGGAATCTGGCGGATGGCCGACGAGACGGACGTCCGCTTCGCCGTCGAGAACATGTACCCCTGGCGGTACAAGGACCGCGAGATGCTCGCGTACGCCCCCGAGTGGGACGTCACCAAGGACGACTACCGCCACTTCACGGTCGACCTCTCCCACACCGCCACCGCCCGCACCGACGCCCTCGCCATGATCGATCGCATGGGCGACCGCCTCGGCCACGTCCACCTCGCCGACGGCAGGGGCTCGGCGAAGGACGAGCACCTGGTGCCGGGACGCGGCAACCAGCCCTGTGCCGAGCTCCTGGAGCGCCTGGCGCTCACCGGTTTCGACGGCCACGTCGTCATCGAGGTCAACACCCGGCGCGCGATGTCGGCGGCCGAACGCGAGGCCGACCTGGCCGAGGCCCTGGCCTTCACCCGGCTGCACCTGGCGTCGGCCTCGCGGACCTCGCGGACCACGCGGATGCGCCGGTCATGACCGACCCGGCCCCGCGCCGGCGCGGCCGCCCGTCCCGTACCGCCGAGGGCAGCGGACCCGGCGCGCGCGAGCGGATCCTGGAGGCGGCCCGCGCCCAGTTCGCCGAGCGCGGCTACGACAAGACCTCGGTCCGTGGCATCGCCAAGGCGGCCGGTGTCGACGCCGCGCTGGTGCACCATTACTTCGGTACGAAGGACGAGGTCTTCGCCGCGGCGATCGAGGTCTCCTTCGAGCCCGCGCTCGTCGTCCCGGCGATCGTCGGCGGTCCTACCGAGGACGTGGGCGAACGCCTGGCCCGCTATGTGATCGACATCTGGGAGAACCCCGCGACCCGGGCACCCCTCCTCGCGATCATCCGCTCCGCGCTCACCCATGAGGCGGCGGCGAAGGTGCTGCGCGGCTTCGTGCTGCGACGGCTCCTGGAGCGGGTGGCGGCGGACCTCGACGTACCAGATCCGCAGTTCCGCGCCGAGCTGGCCGCGTCGCACATGGTCGGGATCGCGATCCTGCGGTACGTCGTCCAGGTGGAGCCGCTGGCCTCGGCGGACCCGGAGGAGATCGTGGCGCTGGTGGCCCCGACCCTCCAGCGCTATCTGACAGAGGCCTGACCGGCCGCACGGCCGCACGGTCGGACGCGTCACCGAAGCCGGTTACCGAAGCCGCCAGGTGACCGAAAGCTGAACATCCCGTCCGTCATACGGACACACTGTCCAGATCTTGGAGCGTCGGCGTACGCTCGAAGGCAAGCACACCCATCACGAGGAGCGAGCGACGATGCCCGAGCTGAGGTCCCGCACTGTCACCCACGGCCGCAACATGGCGGGCGCACGCGCCCTTATGCGCGCCTCCGGTGTACCTGGCGCGGACATCGGCCGGAAGCCGATCATCGCCGTCGCCAACTCCTTCACCGAGTTCGTCCCCGGCCACACCCACCTCCAGCCGGTCGGCCGGATCGTCTCCGAGGCCATCACGGCCGCCGGGGCCATCCCCCGCGAGTTCAACACGATCGCCGTCGACGACGGCATCGCGATGGGCCACGGCGGCATGCTGTACTCCCTGCCCTCCCGCGACCTGATCGCGGACAGCGTGGAGTACATGGTCGAGGCGCACTGCGCCGACGCCCTGATCTGCATCTCGAACTGCGACAAGATCACCCCCGGCATGCTGATGGCCGCCCTGCGCCTCAACATCCCGACGGTCTTCGTCTCCGGCGGCCCCATGGAGTCCGGCAAGGCGACGCTGGTCGACGGCACGGTCCGTACGCTCGACCTGGTCGACGCGATGTCGGAGGCGGTCAACGACAAGATCTCCGACGCGGACATGCTCCGTATCGAGGAGAACGCCTGCCCGACCTGCGGCTCGTGTTCCGGCATGTTCACCGCCAACTCGATGAACTGCCTGACCGAGGCCATCGGCCTCTCCCTCCCCGGCAACGGCTCGGTCCTCGCCACCCACACCGCCCGCAAGGGGCTGTACGAGAACGCGGCCCGCACGGTCGTCGACATCACCCGGCGCTACTACGACGAGGACGACGCCTCCGTCCTGCCGCGCTCCATCGCCACCCGCGCGGCCTTCGACAACGCCATGGCTCTCGACATCGCCATGGGCGGCTCCACCAACACGATCCTGCACCTGCTCGCCGCAGCGCAGGAGGCCGAGCTGGAGTACGGCCTGTCCGACATGGACGCGGTCTCGCGCCGCGTGCCGTGCCTGGCCAAGGTCGCCCCGAACGTGGCGCCCGGCGGCACGTACTACATGGAGGACGTGCACCGCGCCGGCGGCATCCCCGCCATCCTGGGCGAGCTGTACCGCGCCGGGCTCCTGAACGAGGACGTCCACACCGTCCACTCCCGCTCTATCAAGGAGTGGCTGGAGACCTGGGACGTGCGCGGCGGCTCCCCGTCGGACGAGGCCGTCGAGCTGTGGCACGCCGCCCCCGGCTGCGTCCGCTCCGCGACCGCCTTCTCCCAGTCCGAGCGCTGGGACACCCTCGACACGGACGCGGCCGGCGGCTGCATCCGCGACGCGGCCCACGCGTACTCGAAGGACGGCGGGCTCGCGGTGCTGCGCGGCAACCTCGCCGTCGACGGCTGCGTCGTGAAGACGGCCGGTGTCGACGAGTCGATCTGGACCTTCGAGGGCCCGGCCGTCGTCTGCGAGTCGCAGGACGAGGCCGTCGAGAAGATCCTGAACAAGCAGGTCAAGGACGGCGACGTGGTCGTCATCCGCTACGAGGGCCCGCGCGGCGGCCCCGGCATGCAGGAGATGCTCTACCCGACCTCCTTCCTCAAGGGCCGCGGCCTGGGCAAGACCTGCGCGCTGGTGACGGACGGCCGCTTCTCCGGCGGTACGTCGGGTCTGTCGATCGGTCACGCGTCGCCGGAGGCGGCGTCCGGCGGCACGATCGCGCTGGTGGAGGACGGCGACCGGATCCGTATCGACATCCCGAGCCGCTCGATCGAGCTCCTCGTCGACGAGGAGACGCTGGCGGCCCGTCGCGAGGCACTGGGCGGCGTCTACGCCCCGAAGAACCGTCAGCGCAAGGTCTCGGCGGCGCTGCGGGCGTACGCGGCGATGGCGACGAGCGCCGACAAGGGCGCGGTCCGGGACGTGAGCAAGCTCGGCTGAGCCGGGCGGCGATCGGCTCGACGACGCGGGGAGTGAGCTCGACGCTCACTCCCCGCTCTCGTTCGCGTGCGCCTGACGCTCGCGCCCACGCCCGCGCCCCTCGGCTCACCGGCCCCCGATTCACCAGCCCCCGGGGTCCCGCCCGTCCACGGCGAACACGGACCCGTCGGGCGCGGTCCCGAACACCCGCCCCCCGAGGACGACGGGCGCGGGCACGGTCGCGGCGTACCCGAGCCTGCCGTCCCCGAGCCGCGGCTCGGTCTGCCCGATCAGCGCGCCACGTACGGTGTCGATGGCGAGCAGGCGTCCGTCGGCCGCGGACAGGTACAGCCGCCCCCCGTCCCCGAGGACGGGCGCGGACACGTTCCCGGCCGCGGTCTCCAGCTCCCACAGGACGCGCCCGCGCGGGGCGGCGGTGTCGAGGGCGGTGAGGCGGCCGGAGACGTCGAGGAGATGGACGACGGTGCCGCGTACGGCGATCTTCGGATCGTCGAGCCGGTACGGCAGGGCGACGCGGCGCACGGAGCGGTCGGCGGGGTCGAAGCGGACGACGGCGTCGGTCTGCGAGTCGGCGTTCGTCGAGCGCAGGAAGAGGGCGCCGTCCGAGCCCGTCCCCACGGGGACGAGGTCGCCCTGGAGCCGCTGCCGCCAGACGATGTCGCCGGTCCGTGGCCGCAGGGCGCCGAGCGTCGTGCCGCCTCCGCCGCCCGTGGTCTCGAAGACCGGTACGAGGCCCGACTCCGGGTCGTAGGGGCCGAAGCGGGGAGCGGTGAAGCCGCGCAGCGGGCGGCGCCAACGCTGCTGTCCGGTCGCGGCGTCGACGGCCCTGACCTCCGTGGAGGAGGTCGGGAAGAGGAGTGTGTCGTCGGCCGGGCTGGCGCCTTCCTGGTGATCGGCGCCGCCGGTGTCCCAGACGGGAGCGCCGTCGTCCGCCGTGAAGGCCCGCAGGGTCCCGTCGGCGTCGACGGCGCTCACCACACGGCCGGAGGGTACGGGGGGCGGGACGAGCAGGCCCCCGGCCGCCGCGGGGCGCGACCAGAGCACCCGGCCGGTCGCGGGGTCGATCCGGGTGAGCACGACGCCCCGGGCGGAGCAGTACAGCGCGTCGGCGGTGGCGGTGCAGGCCGGGGCGACGGTTTCTCCGCCCTTCCGCAAGCTGGTCTCCCAGGCGGCGAAGGCCGCGGCCGCCTCGGCGGGGCGAGGAGCGGGCGAGGGGGTCTTGGCGCCTCCCGCACTCAGCAGCGCGACGGCCCCGCCGGCCGTGAGGACGACGAGTGCGGCGGCGGCCAGGGCCCAGGGGCGGAGCCGCCGTCGGCGTCGGGGGCGGGGCGCCGGGGCCCGCACGGGCGTGTCCGCGTCCCAGGATCCCGACGGCCCGGAAGGCGGCTCGGGCAGGACGAGGGGGCGCCGCTGCGCGGGTATGAACGCCGCCGCCTCGTACGAGGGCGGCAGTAGCGCCGCCATGATCTCGGCCGGGGTCGGGCGGTCCGCCGGTTCCTTGGCGAGACAGCGCGCGACGAGCGGAGCGAGCTCGGCGGGGACCCCCGACAGATCGGGTTCGTCGTGCACGACCTGGTACGCGACGATGTACGGGCTGTCGGAGTCGAACGGCCCGTGCCCGGTCGCCGCGTGCACCAGTACGGACCCGAGCGCGAACACGTCCGCCGCGGGGCCCACCTCGCGGGGCCGCTGGAACTGCTCGGGCGCCATGAAGGGCGGCGACCCGATCAATTTCCCCGTCTCGGTGTGCAGATCGCTGTCCACCGGTCGCGAGATGCCGAAGTCGATGACCTTCGGTCCGGTGTCGGTGAGCAGCACGTTGCTCGGCTTGAGGTCGCGGTGGACGACGCCGGCCCGATGGATGTCGCGCAGCGCCTCCGCGAGTCCGGCCGTCAGCCGGCGCAGTTCGGCGGGGGAGAGCGGCCCGTTCCGCTTCACCTGGTCGGCGAGGGTGGGGCCGGGGACGTAGAGGGTCGCCATCCAGGGGCGTACGGCATCGGGGTCGGCGTCCACGACGGGTGCGGTGAAGGCGCCGCTCACCCGGCGGGCGGCGGCCACCTCCTGGCGGAAACGGGCCCTGAACTCCGGGTCCTCGGCGTACTGTCCGTGCACCACCTTGACGGCGAGCCGCAGCCCGGAGGCCGAGGTGGCCAGATGCACCACACCCATGCCGCCCGCGCCGAGACAGGCCTGAAGGCGGTACTCGCCCGCGTACTCGGGCTCTTCGGCTTCCCGGTCGGCACCGGTTCTGCGCAACGGCGGCATCGCCCACCCCCGTGTGGTTCCCCGTTGAGTTCGCGCGCGTGCGCGACGCACGGAGCCTAGTCGATGGCGTACGCGATGTCGGTGGGGCTTGCTAGCCTGCGCGTCGCGGAGAGTGAACCGCAGCGGAGCGCTTTTGCGCCAAACGGGGGAGGACGCCATGGGCGTGGACAGGGCAGTCGAAGAAGCGAGCGAATCGGCGGCGGTCGCGGAGCCGGCGGAGCTGGACGGGGTGACCACGATGAGCGTGGCGCGCTACCCCGTCGCGCCGGGATACCGCGTCAACGTCCGCTCGGGCCCGGGCACGCAGTACCGCATCGTGCGGACGCTGGGCCTGGACGTCCGCGTGCCGATCTACTGCCAGACGCCGGGCGAGTGGATCACCGGCCCGTACGGCACCACGAACGTCTGGGACAACATCGCCTCGGGCGAATTCGTCTCCGACGCCTATGTGAACACCGGCAGCGACGGCTACGTCGCCAAGCGCTGCGGCTGACCCGCTTCCCGCCGCCCCGGGGATAATCGACCTCGTGAGCGACGACGACCAGACCGCCAAGGCCAAGCCCGAGCCCAAGCCCGAGGCCGCGGCCGGCGGTACCCCCGCCGGCCCGCTGCCCGAGGAGATCCGCTTCTTCGGCACGACCTGGGTCGACCACAGCGGCCACTACGGACTGCGCCGCGCCGGCCTCGCGGCCGGCGCGCTCGTCGCCGCGGCGGCCGGGTGCTTCCTGCTCCGGTTCGCCTACCAGGGCCTCGAGGTCGCCGAGGTCGGCGGCTTCGTCAACCTCCTCGTGGTCGTCATGTTCGCGATCTGCAGCGCCATCGCCTTCCGCAAGACCTGGGAGGGCTTCGTCCGCCGCCCCGAGGACCCGGCCCGCGAGGACTCGCTGCACAGCCTCAAGATGATCGGTTTCATCGGCTCCCTCCTCGCCTACTTCTTCCGCTGCCTCGTCGAGGCGCCCGGCGAGAAGCTGCGCCGCGCCGAGTACGAGACGGCCCGCGCCCGGTACGAGAAGCGCCGCGGCTCCCGGGCGGGCAACCCGGCCGCCCGCAAGAGGCCCAAGCGCAGGTAGCCACCCCAGCCGCCCAAGCACCCCCTTCACCGAAGTACCGCACCCCCACCTGGCCGAGCCGGCACGCGGGGGTGCTTGACGACCCCACCCGCCGAGCGCATTATTCATCACATGGTGAATTACTCGGAGAGTGCCACGCCGGCCGCGATCCTCGCCCACGGCCTCACCGTCGTCCGAGGCGACCGCACCGTCCTGCGCAGCCTCGACTTCGCCGTCCCCCCGGGCCGGATCACCGGACTCCTCGGCCCCTCCGGCTGCGGCAAATCCACCCTGATGCGCGCGATCGTCGGCACCCAGGCCAAGGTCACCGGCACACTCGACGTCCTCGGCCGCCCCGCCGGCGACGCGGCCCTGCGCTCCCGCATCGGCTACGTCACCCAGGCCCCGTCCGTCTACGACGACCTCACCGTCCGCCAGAACCTCGACTACTTCGCCGCCGTCCTCCTCCCCGGCCGCGCCCACCGCGAAGACCGCCGCACCGCCGTCGACCGGGCCCTCCACGACGTCGACCTCGCCCCGCACGCCGACGCCCTCGCCGGCCGACTCTCCGGCGGCCAGCGCAGCCGCGTCTCGCTCGCCGTCGCCCTCCTCGGCACCCCGGAGCTCCTCGTCCTCGACGAGCCGACCGTCGGCCTCGACCCCGTCCTCCGCCGCGACCTGTGGAACCTCTTCCACCGCATCGCCGCCGACCGCGGCGCCACGCTCCTCGTCTCCTCCCACGTCATGGACGAGGCCGAACGCTGCCACCGCCTGCTCCTCATGCGCGAAGGCGAGATCCTCGCCGACGACACCCCCGAAGCCCTCCGGCGCCGCAACGACACCCCCACCGTCGAGGACGCCTTCCTCCACCTCGTCGACGCCTTCCTCCACCTCGTCGACGCCGCCGACGCCCGCGCGGCGGCAGCACCCCTTGAGGAGTCCCAGCGATGAACGGCGCCCGCACCCTCGCCACCGCCGCCCGCGTCCTGCGCCAGCTGCGCCACGACCCCCGCTCGATCGCCCTGATGATCCTCGTCCCGTGCCTGATGCTCATCCTGCTCCGGTACGTCTTCGACGGAAGCCCCCGCACCTTCGACAACATCGGCGCCTCGCTGCTCGGCATCTTCCCGCTCATCACGATGTTCCTGGTGACCTCGATCGCCACCCTGCGCGAGCGCACCTCCGGCACCCTGGAACGCCTGCTCGCCATGCCCCTCGCCAAGGGCGACCTCATCGCCGGCTACGCCCTCGCCTTCGGCCTCCTCGCCGTCGTCCAGTCCGCCCTCGCCACCGGCCTCGCCCTCTGGCTCCTCGGCCTCGACGTCGTCGGCTCCCCCTGGCTGCTCCTCCTCGTCGCCCTCCTCGACGCCCTGCTCGGCACCGCACTCGGCCTCTTCGTCTCCGCCTTCGCCGCCTCCGAGTTCCAGGCCGTCCAGTTCATGCCGGCCGTGATCTTCCCCCAGCTGCTGCTCTGCGGCCTGTTCACCCCGCGCGACCGGATGCAGCCCGTCCTCGAATCGATCTCCGACGCGCTGCCCATGTCGTACGCCGTCGACGGCATGAACGAAGTCCTCCGCCACGCCGACATCACCGGTGCCTTCGTCCGCGACGCCCTCGTCGTCGCCGGCTGCGCCCTGCTCGTCCTCACCCTCGGCGCCGCCACCCTCCGCCGCCGCACCCCGTGACCGCCCCTCGGACACCCGTCCCGAGCGAAGCCCCACGGTGCGAGGATGGCGACACATACGCATTCCACGGCGAGGTGAACAGAGCCATGACGCAGACCGTCGCAGTCCTCGGCACCGGCAAGATCGGTGAAGCGCTCCTGAGCGGCATGATCCGGGCCGGCTGGAGCCCCACCCACCTCCTGGTCACCGCCCGCCGCACCGAACGAGCCGAGGAACTGCGCGCCCGCTACGGCGTCGAGGCCGTCAGCAACGCCGAGGCCGCCAAGCGCGCCGACACCCTCATCCTCGCCGTGAAGCCCCAGGACATGGGCCGTCTCCTCGACGAACTCGCCCCCCACGTCACCGCCGACCGCCTGGTCATCAGCGCCGCCGCCGGCATCCCCACCTCCTTCATCGAGGACCGCCTCACCGCCGGCACCCCCGTCGTCCGCGTCATGCCCAACACCCCCGTCCTCGTCGACGAGGGCATGTCCGTGATCTCCGGCGGCAGCCACGCCACCCCCGAGCACCTCGTCCACGCCGAGGAGATCTTCGGCGGCGTCGGCAAGACCCTCCGCGTCCCCGAGTCCCAGCAGGACGCCGCCACCGCCCTCTCCGGCTCCGGCCCGGCCTACTTCTACTTCCTCGTCGAGGCCATGACCGACGCCGGCATCCTCCTCGGCCTGCCCCGCGCCCAGGCCCACGACCTGATCGTCCAGGCCGCCATCGGCGCCGCCGTGATGCTCCGCGACAGCGGCGAACACCCGGTCAAGCTCCGCGAAGCCGTCACCTCCCCTGCCGGCACCACCATCAGCGCCATCCGCGAACTGGAGAACCACGGCGTCCGGGCCGCCCTCATCGCCGCCCTGGAGGCAGCCCGCGACCGCAGCCGCGAACTCGCCTCCGGCAACGGCTGACCGTCACCCCGCCGGCAACAACCCGATCGCCCGATAGGCCCGGTCCACCAAGGGCCGCGCCATCCCCCGGGCCCGCTCGGCCCCGTCCCGTAGCACCTGATCCACATGTCCCGGATCCGCCGCCAGCTCCGCATGCCGCTCCCGGACCGGCCTCAGCAATTCGACCACCGCCTCCGCCGTGTCCTTCTTCAAAGATCCGTACGACTCATATACACCGGCCAGCGCCTCCGGGTTCCCACCCGTCGCGGCGGCCAGCAGATCGAGCAGATTCGCCACACCCGGACTGGCCTCCCGGTCGTACGTCACATCCCGCCCGCTGTCCGTCACCGCCCGCATGATCTTCCGCCGTACGGTCTCGGCGTCGTCCAGCAGATAGACGATCCCGGCCCCGTTCGCGTGCGACTTCCCCATCTTCGATCCGGGGTCCTGCAGATCCATGACGCGAGCCGCCACCACCGGGTGCGTCGCCTTCGGCACGGTGAACACATGCCCGTACCGCTGGTTGAACCGCACGGCCAGATCCCGGGTCAGCTCCACATGCTGCGTCTGGTCGTCACCCACGGGAACCTCCTCGGTCCCGTAGGCCAGGATGTCCGCCGCCATCAGCACCGGATACGTCAGCAGCGACAGCCGCACACTCTCCCCGGCGGCCCGCGCCCGAGCGCTCTTCTCCTTGTACTGGATCATCCGCCGCAGCTCGCCGTCCGTGGCCGTGCACTCCAGCAGATACGAGAGCCGGGCGTGCTCGTCCACATGACTCTGTACGAAGACGGTGCACAGCTTCGGATCGAGCCCCGCCGCGAGCAGCAGCGTCGCCGCCTGCCGACTGAGCCGCCGCACCCGCGCCGGATCGTGCTCCACCGTCAGCGCGTGCAGATCGACGACGCTGAACAGCGCGTCGGAGTGGTGCTGATCCTCCTCGACCCACCGCCGTACGGCCCCGAGGTAGTTGCCCAGCGTCAGATGCCCGGTCGGCTTGACCCCACTGAAGATCCGCTTCATCGTGCGTCCTCTCCCTCTCCTGCTCCTGCGTTGCCTGTGAGGAGCGGCCGCCGACCCGACGGCCGGCTCCCGGAGGGGGAAACACGAACGGCCGCCGAGGGGCGACCGCTGAGCGCATGCGTGTCTCAGGCCGCCGTCAGGCGGCCCACCACCGAAGGGTGCACGCGTGCGTAGTCATACGCAGAGCGTACGCCCAGGGCCCGGGGTTGACACGGGATTAACGCGTCCGTAGTGTTCTCCGAGTTGTCCGACGTGAGCACCGACCCCGGTCGGCCCCGGACAGCGATTCCGCAAGAACCATCAGGAGCTGACGACGCTTCATCGTGTCGTCGTGCTTTCCGCGTGTTTTTGCGAAATGAGGAATCCACGTTCGAAGGTTTGAACGTGAGCGCCCGATTAGCGTCGGGGGCACGGAATCCGCTAAAGTCTCACTCGTCGGAACGGCCCAACAGCCGGAAAGACAACTCCCGCTGACTGGGAATCAGGCCCGAAAGGATCTGATAGAGTTGGAACCGCCGGAAAGGGAAACGCGAAAGCGAAGAACAGACCGGCAGCCCGCTCCAGCGGGTGGCGGAAACGGAAAACGGATCTGCTAAGCTGGAAACACGAAAGACCGAAGGGAAAAGCCCGGAGGAAAGCCCGAGAGG
>NZ_JBIBTW010000011.1:0-180317 GCF_043078785.1 Streptomyces sp. NPDC015346
GTCGAGGAGCAGGACGTCCTTGACCTCACCCTTGAGGACACCGGCCTGCAGGGCGGCGCCGATGGCGACGACCTCGTCCGGGTTCACACCCTTGTGCGGGTCCTTGCCCGTCAGCGACCTGACCAGCTCGGTCACCGCCGGCATGCGCGTCGAACCACCCACCAGGATCACGTGGTCGATCTTCGAGACATCGATCCCCGCGTCCTTGATCGCGTTGTGGAACGGTCCCTTGCAGCGGTCCAGCAGATCCCGGGTCAGGTTCTCGAACTGGGCCCGGGTGAGCTTCTCCTCCAGGTGCAGCGGGCCCTCGGCGGAGGCCGTGACGTACGGCAGGTTGACCGTCGTCTCGGTCGCGGACGACAGCTCGATCTTGGCCTTCTCGGCGGCCTCCCTGAGCCGCTGGGTGGCCAGCTTGTCCTTGGCCAGGTCGACCCCGTAGGCGTTCTTGAACCGCGTCGTCAGGTGGTCGACGATCCGCTGGTCCCAGTCGTCACCGCCCAGGTGCGTGTCGCCGTTGGTGGACTTCACCTCGACGACGCCCTCGCCGATCTCCAGGAGGGACACGTCGAAGGTGCCGCCACCGAGGTCGAAGACGAGGATCGTCTGGTCGCTCTCCTTGTCCAGGCCGTACGCCAGGGCGGCGGCGGTCGGCTCGTTGACGATCCGCAGCACCTTCAGACCCGCGATCTCTCCGGCCTCCTTGGTGGCGGTGCGCTGGCTGTCGTTGAAGTACGCGGGCACGGTGATCACCGCGTCCGTCACGTCCTCACCGAGGTACGCCTCGGCGTCGCGCTTCAGCTTCTGCAGCACCCGCGCCGAGATCTCCTGAGCCGTGTACCGCTTGCCGTCGATGTCGCCGGTGTCCGGGAAGCGCCACTGCGCCTCTCCCATATGCCGCTTCACCGACCTCGCCGTGCGCTCGACGTTCGTCACCGCCTGACGCTTGGCGACCTCGCCGACCAGCACCTCACCCTTCTTCGCGAAGCCGACCACCGACGGTGTGGTGCGGGCTCCCTCCGTATTCGTGATGACGGTGGGCTCGCCGCCTTCCAGGACGGCGACGACGGAGTTCGTCGTACCCAGGTCGATGCCTACTGCCCGTGTCATCACCCACTCCTCTCCGAATCGGTCTCCGTCTCGACCTCCGTCGCGGGCGGGCCGAGCAGGGCGGCGGCCGTTTCCGTCAGTTCCAGCAGACGCCGTACCGGCGGCGCATCGACGTTGACCAGGCGCAGGTCCATCCCCCGTTCCCGGGCCCGGCGGCGGGCCCGGAGCAGGACGCTCAGCCCGTAGCAGTCACAGAACTGGACCTCGCCGAAGTCGACCACCACCCGCCGGGCTCCGTCGGACAGCGCGGCGTCGAGCGCCGCGCGCAGCCGCGGTGCGCTCACGAAGTCGATCTCGCCCGACACCGCCACGCGAACACGCCCCCGGGTCCCGTGCTCGACGACGGTCTCGAGCCCCACCGTTTCCTCCATGGCGCCTCCCTCGCTCGCGTCCTCGGGAGCCGATGGCGACACCATCTATATAACTCTCGGCAAGAAACTTGACAAGGAGCAGCTCAGCTTGCGAAGGGCTTGCGGGCGGGCTCGTCGCCATCCACCGCCGACCTGCACAATGCCCTGTGTGATCGACGACGACCCGTACCTGTGGCTGGAAGACGTGACGGACGAGGCCGCGCTCGCGTGGGTGGCCGAGCGGAACGCGGAGACGGAGGCCGTGCTGGCCGCCGACGGCGCGTTCGCCGCCCTCAAGGAGCGGCTGCGGGAGGCGCTGGACGCCTCGGACCGCATCCCGTACGTCACCCGCCGCGGCGAGTTCCTCTACAACTTCTGGCGGGACGCCGGGCGGCCGCGCGGCGTGTGGCGGCGTACGACGCTGGAGCAGTACCGCAAGGACGCCCCCGACTGGGAGGTCCTCCTCGACGTCGACGCGCTCGCCGCGGCGGAGGGCGAGAAGTGGGTGTGGGACGGGGCGCGGGTACGGCATCCCGACCACGACCGGGCTCTGGTGCGGCTGTCGCGCGACGGCGGCGACGCCGTCGTGGTCCGCGAGTTCGACCTCGCGACCCGGAGTTTCGTCGAGGACGGATTCCAGGTGGGGGAGGCGAAGACCAGAATCGGGTGGATCGACGCCGACACCGTCTTCGTCGGCACGGACCTCGGCCCCGGTTCGCTGACCGACGCCGGCTATCCGCGTACGGTCCGCAGGTGGCGGCGCGGCACACCGCTGGAGGAGGCCGGCCTGGTCTTCGAGGCGGAGCCGGGTGACGTGTCGGCCTGGGGATGGCGCGACACCACACCCGGTTACGAGCGGGAGTTCGTCGGCCGCGCCCTGGACTTCTTCCGGAGCGAGCTCCACCTCCTGACTCCCGACGCCACGCTCGTACGGATCGACGTCCCCGAGGACGCCCTCGCCTACGCCCACCGCCAGTACCTGATCGTCACCCTGAAGTCCGACTGGCTCGGACACCGGGCCGGCTCCCTGCTGGCGTTCGGCTTCGATGCCTTCCTGGCGGGCGACCGCACCGCCGAGGTGCTGTTCGCCCCGGACGAGCGGACGGCTCTGGCCGGACACTCGTGGACCCGGCACCATCTGCTCCTGGAGACCATGCGGGACGTCAGCACCCGCATCGAGGTGCTCACCCCCGCCCCCGCCGGGCCGTGGGCGCGTACGCCGCTCACGGACGTCCCGGCGCTCTCCGCGGTCTCCGTCGTGGACACGACCCCCGACCTCTCCGACGAGTTCTTCCTCGACGTGTCGGGGTTCCTGCAGCCGTCCACCCTCTACCGCGGCCGGATCGGCGCCGAGACGGAGATCCTCAAGCAGGCCCCCGCCCGCTTCGACGCCGCCGGCCTGGCGGTGGACCAGTTCTTCGCGACCAGCCCGGACGGCACGCGCGTGCCGTACTTCGTCATCGGCCCCGACCGTTCCCTCGGCAGCTCCGTCGACTCCGGCGGCTCCGGCGCCGGCTCCGCCCCCGGCCGTCCCGGCCCCGCCCTGCTGTACGGCTACGGCGGCTTCGAGGTGTCCCTCACGCCCTTCTACGGTGCGGTGAAGGGCAGGGCGTGGCTGGAGCGCGGCGGCACCTACGTGATCGCGAACATCCGGGGCGGCGGAGAGTACGGCCCCGAGTGGCACCAGGCGGCGCTCGGCGCGGACCGGCCCCGCGCGTTCGAGGACTTCGCGGCCGTCGCCGCCGATCTCGTCGCCCGGGGCATCACCACCCCGGCCATGCTCGGCGCCGCGGGCGGCAGCAACGGCGGCCTGCTCATGGGCGCGATGCTCACCCGCTACCCGGAGCTGTTCGGCGCGATCGTCGCCCAGGTGCCGCTGCTCGACATGCTCCGCTTCCACAAGCTCCTGGCCGGCGCCTCCTGGACCGCCGAGTACGGCAACCCCGACGTCGAAGCCGACCGCCCCCACCTCCGCGACATCTCTCCCTACCACCGCCTGTCCGCGGACCAGGCCTACCCGCCCGTCCTGCTGATGACCTCCACGCGCGACGACCGCGTCCACCCCGGCCACGCCCGGAAGGCGGCCGCCCGGCTGCGCGAACTGGGCCACGAGGTCCTGTTGTACGAGAACACCGGCGGTGGCCACGCGGGGGCCGGCGACAACGAACAGGCCGCCCACAACAACGCCTTGGTGCACACCTTCCTGTGGCGGCACCTCGCCGCCGCCCTCTGATGGCCCGTCAATCACCGCTGGCTCACCGCGCGCTCCGCCGCCCGGGTGTCCCGTCCGCCGTGTCGGCACCCGGGGCGACCGCCCCGGCATCAGGATGTGGCCCGCAGTTTCCGACCTGGCAGGAGGCCCTTTCATGCTCGAACGCAAGCGCCGCAAGGGCGGCAAGAACCACACGGAGGTCACCTTCGTCCTGCCGGCGGACACCCCGCCCGGACCGGTCAGCGTGGTCGGCGACTTCAACGACTGGCAGCCCGGCACGCACGAGCTGCGCCCCCGCAAGGACGGCAGCCGCGCGGTCACCGTCGCCCTGCCCGGTGCGAGCACGCACGCCTTCCGCTATCTGGCCGCGGGTGACTACTGGTTCAACGACGAGGCGGCCGACGCCCTCGAAGGCCCCAACAGCCTCGTGCGTACCTGAGACCGGTCCCGCCACCCCCGCTACCGCGCGCCTCCGAGGTGCGCGGGACGCGGCGGGTGGCAAGACTGAAAACATGGCGAACAAGGCACTGCTTGAGGGCGGACCGGCCGATCTGCACGAGCGGATCGTGCCCGTCACCACGTCGGACGACGACCTGAAGATTCCCCACCGCGGCGGATACGAGCACTTCAAGGCCACCTCGCGCCACCAGGACGGCCCGGAAGGCCGGCTCCCGGTCTACGAGTGGTGGGAGCGGACCGAGATCGCCGAATGACCCCTCCGGCACCGGGCGCCGCACGGCGCCGACGGCGTCAGGCGGTCCGGGGCGCCACCGGCTCGGTCACGACCGGCTCGGTCACGACCGGCTCGGTCACGACCGGCTCAGTGGCGAACGGCTCAGTGGCGTACGGCTCCGCCGCCGGTTCCGGTGTGGGGCGACGGTTGCCGATGCCGCGGTAGACGACCGGCACGCGGTGCAGCAGAGCCGGCGGCAGGCAGTTCTTCGCGTCGACCACCACCCGCGGCTCACGCATACGGGTGGCGAGGTCGGCCCAGTCCGCCTCGACGGCCTGCGGCCACTCCGTCAGGACCAGTACGGCGTGCGCGCCCGCCACCGCCGTGAGCAGGGCGGTGTGTGGGGTGGCCGAGGGGGCGAGGTGCCGCAGCTCGTCCGGGGTGAGGCCCGGGTCCCAGACCCGGACGGCGGCCCCCTGCTCCTGGAGCAGCGGCAGGAGTACGCGGCTCGGAGCGGACCTGAGGTCGTCGCTCCACGGCTCGTGACGTACACCCAGGACCGCCACCTCACGGCCGAGCAGCTGCCCGCCCAGGCTCTCCCTGAGAAGGCCGAGGACGGCGGCGGGCTGCTGGGCGTCCGTCCGTACGGTGGCGTCGAGGAGGGGCGTCGGAATGCCCTGCTCCATCGCCCAGTGGGAGAGCGCGGCGGTGTCCTTGGGGAGACAGGAGTCGCCGAATCCGGCGCCCGGCCGGAGCAGCGCGTGACCGATGCGCGGATCGAGCCCGACGCCCTGGATGACATGGTCGATGTTGAGCTCCGGCCCCGCGCACATACGGGCCAGCTCGTTCGCAAAGCTGATCTTGGTGGCGAGGAAGGCGTTGCTCGCGTACTTGATCATCTCCGCCGTGGCCGGCGTGGACGTCACCCACGGGCAGCTCACCGACCGGTACAGGTCACGCAGCCCGGCGACGGCCGCCGGGTGGTGCGCCCCGGCGACGATCCGCGCCGGGGCCTGCCAGTCGTCGAGGGCGCTGCCCTGGTTCAGGAACTCCGGATTGCAGACGAAGCGCTGCCGCAGTTCGGGATACTCCGCGAGCAGCATGTCGCTGGTCCCCGGCGGCACGGTCGACTTCAGCACCACGAGCGGGGCACCGGCCAGTTCGGCGGCCTCCTCGATCGCCGTCAGGACCTGTGAGAGATTCGCCCTGCCGTCGGCGGCGGGCGGTGTCCCGACACAGATCATCACCACATCCAGCGGGTCGGCCACCATCGCGTCGGCGAGGTCCTCGACGAACTCGAGCCGGCCGGTGCGCAGCACCGCGGTCATCTGCTGCATCAGCCCCGGCTCCAGGACGGGCGGCTCCCCGGCCCGCAGGCACGCGAGCCGCTCCCGGTCCTGCTCCACCCCCACGACGCGGTGTCCCTGCTGCGCCAAGGCGACCGCCCCGGTCAGACCGACGTACCCCTGACCCACCACCGCTGCCCGCATCGTCGCTCCTCCGAGGTCGCCCGTGCCGTCCCCACCACAGAAGCACAAGGAGTGACCGGATCGCCTCTTGTGGTCACCCTAGGTTTCCCTCCGGCGATCCTCCTCGGGAGCGGCCTCGCGGCTCATCGGGCCCCACTCGCCGTTCTGGCCGGCGACGACCGACTCGGCCTCCTTGATCACCGCGTCGGCCACCCAGCCCATCGGCGCCACGTCGCGCACCAGGGGTTCGTTGTCCGGCCCGCGCCCCGCTTCCGTGCCCCGCAGGAGCCACGGCCGGACGCCCGGCCCCCGGATGCGGGGCAGGTGCGAGTAGTCGTGGAGGCGGCGCGCCGCCCAGACGCGGAGCGACCGGTCCTCCCACCAGGGCTCGGCGTCCAGCGGGTTGGCCGAGAGGCCGGGCAGTTCGATGCCCGTCAGGCCGTCGCGACTGGTGTGCTCGGCCAGGTCGAAGCCGGGCCCCCTCGACCAGCGCAGATAGAGCCCGCCGCGGGCGGCGAGCAGACCCGCGAGCTCGTCCAGCGACTCGATGACGGGCATGTCCTGGAGGGTGCGGAGGTCGTCGGGGGTGTTCATGCGCGGCGGCTACCCGAGCCTGCCGGGCGTACGCCTGCGGGTGCGTGCGCGTCGGTGCCGTGGTCGCGATCACCGGCGACGGGCACGCCCCCCTGACCGCGTCGGCGCCCTACGCGGGAGGCCCCGGCGGGGGTGGTCGCGGGCTTAGCCGTGCGTCCGGGAGCCGGCTCGGCGATGCGTAACTCGTCGCCTCCGTCGCGCGGTTCGGGCGTGCGGGAGCCGGTCGTCGGCGCCCGCCCTCCGCTGCCCTCGCGCTGACGTACGGCTCACGCCCGCGAGATCTCCGGCTCCAGCGAGATCGCGACCAGGCGCTCGCTGAGCCCGGCCGGGCTCCGGCCCGTCACCGCGGCGCGATGGTCGCGGACCGCCGGGTCGGAGACGG
Organism: Streptomyces sp. NPDC015346; assembly: GCF_043078785.1. Classification (NCBI taxonomy): domain Bacteria; kingdom Bacillati; phylum Actinomycetota; class Actinomycetes; order Kitasatosporales; family Streptomycetaceae; genus Streptomyces; species Streptomyces sp. NPDC015346. Next base: position 6,788 of record NZ_JBIBTW010000011.1, read on the forward strand.
TGAGGGTCACCACCGGGCACTCCGTGGCGTCGTTGGTGCCCGGGGGCGAGCATTCGCCCACGTTGGCGAGGGTGTATCCCGGGCAGAGCGCGCCGGCCGGGAGGTCGACGTCCAGGTACAGGGGCTTGCCGGGCGCGGCGCGGAAGGTGCCGGAGGCCGGGATCTTCACCGGCTCGTCCGGCCGCGCCTCGTCCATGACGGTCGCGGTGAGCCCATGCGCCGAGGCCCGGAGCCCCTCGCCGTGCGGGCCGTGGATGTCGACGGTGACGCGGCCCCGGGAGACCGGCGCGTCCAGCGGCAGAGGCCGGTCGGTGACGTGTACGGCCGCGCTGACGGTGAAGCGGGCCCGGCCCGGCGTCTTGGAGCCGGGGTCGAAGAAGCCCCAGCCGCCCAGCGCCAGCAGGGGATCCCTACCCCGCTCGCCGTCGCCCCGGGCGACCGGCCGCGGCCACTCGTCCACCTGGCACTTGGAGAGCCGGGCCGTGCCGCCGCCGGGGAGCGGCGCGTCCCGCAACGGTTCGGCGAGAACCGGAGGCCGGGCGGGCGCGCGCCCGCCCCCGACGGCGGCTCCGTCGGACAACGGCGATGACGGGAAGGTGAGGAGCGCGATCAGTACGAGGAAGGCGACGGCGGGCACCGAGAGGATGAACCAGGAGCGCGGCGACAAGCGGAACATTCAGGCACGCCCCGGAACCGGTACGGGCTCGTGGCGGCGGCCGCCGGCCGGGGGCATCGGATCACGTGTGCTCATGATCCTTTCAGCGCACGCGCGGCCGAGAACGTCACCCCGCCCTCTGCCCGGCGACGGGATTCGGCGACGGGATTCGGCCACGGGATGCCGTTCGACGGGTGGAAAGCCGCCAGGTGGAAGATCCTCGACCCATCGAGCGCTTACCGGAAAAGAGGTACGCGACGGAAGGGACAGGCGCCGGACATGAAGATCGATCTCACCGACACCACCTCCGGCAAGATCAACAAGGCGATCCTCGCCGGCCGCCGGGCTGTCGGCACGCCCGCCGTGGGCGTGGTGCTCACCCTCGTCATCGTGACGGACGAGGAGAACGCCTACGACGCGGTGAAGGCCGCCGGTGACGCCTCCCGCGAGCACCCCTCCCGCACCCTGGTCGTCATCAAGCGCCATGCCCGTTCGCCGCGCGGGCGGCACGAGGCCCGCCTCGACGCGGAGGTCCGCGTGGGCAGCGACGCCGGCTCCGGCGAGACCGTCGTCCTGCGCCTGCACGGCGAACTCGGCGCGCGGGCCGACTCCGTGGTCCTGCCGCTGCTGCTGCCGGACGCGCCCGTCGTCGTCTGGTGGCCGGTCGACGCCCCGGACGTCCCCTCCGAGGACCCGCTCGGCGCGCTCGCCCAGCGCCGTATCACCGACGCCTACGCCGTCGAGGACCCGCTGGCGGCGCTCGACGCCCGCGCGGCGTCCTACGCGCCGGGCGACACGGACCTGGCCTGGACCCGGCTCACCCCGTGGCGCTCGATGCTCGCCGCCGCTCTGGACCAGGCGCGTACGACGGTCGTCTCCGCGGCGGTGGAGAGCGAGCCCGACAACCCCAGCGCCGAGCTCCTCGCCCGCTGGTTCGCGGACCGGCTGCGGGTGCCGGTCGAGCGGGTGGTCACCGGCGGGCCGGTGGTGACGGCCGTACGCCTCGGCACGCCCGAGGGCGAGATCCGGATCGACCGGCCCGAGGGGCCGGTGGCCCGGCTGACCATCCCGGGCCAGCCCAGCCGGGTGCTCGCGCTGAAGGTGCGGACGACCGCCGAACTGATCGCGGAGGAGCTGCGCAGGCTCGACCCCGACGAGATCTACGCCGCCGCGCTACGGGCGAAGGTCGTGTCCCCGCCCGCCGACCTGCGGGTCCCGCCCGACCACCCCGAGGCGCATGAGACACAGGGGGCGCACGAGGCACAGGAGACCGCCGAGGCGCCCGCCGGACCGCCGCCCTCACCGCCCGGGGCTCCCGCCCCGAGCGGTGCCTGACGGCGGCAGCGGCCGCCCTCAGGCGGTGAAGCGGCGGACGTACCGCTTCTGCCAGGGCGTCTCGACGGCCCGCGGGTGGTAGTTCCGGCGTACGAACTCCACCGCCCGGTCCGGCGGCACGCCGTCCAGCACGGCGAGGCAGGCCAGGGCCGTACCGGTCCGCCCGATGCCGCCGCCGCAGGCCAGCTCCACGCGCCGCTCGGCCGCCCGGTCCCACGCCTCCTCGAAGAGGGCCCGGGCCCGGTCGGGTTCGGCGGGAAGCCGGAAGTCGGGCCAGCGCAGCCACCGTGCCTCCCAGGGCACCTCCGGCGGGCGCCTGCCGAGCAGATGGACGGCGAAGTCCGGCGTCGGCCCCGGCGGGAGGGGGTGCCGCAGCCCGCGCCCGCGCACCAGGCGCCCGGACGGGAGCCGCAGGACGCCCGGGTCGCTCGCTTTCCAGAAGTCCGTCATCCGATCACCGTACTGGCGGGGTCGATCCGCCGTGGCTGTGTGCGAAATCTCGAACACCGGTGGGCGCTCCCGGGGATAGGGTGGCGTCGCCGCGGGGGCAGCCGCGGACGGACCGAGGTTGAAGGTGGAAGGTGGTACGGGTGCCGCGACTCACGCCCGCCGTCGTGCGGAGCCTCGACATCCTGGAGCTGTTCCTGGACGCGCGCGAGGGGCTGACCGCCCCCGAGGTCGCGCGCCGCACCGGACTGCCCAGGACGACCGTGCACGAGATCCTCACGACGCTGGCGGCCCGCGCGTACCTGAAGCGCGACGAGGCCACGGCCACGTACCACCTCGGCCTGAGCGTCTTCCGGCTCGGGAACGCCTTCGCCGAGCGGCTCGATCTGCACGCCGTGGGACTGGGCGTGGCCCGCGCGGTCTCGCAGCGTTGCGACGAGACGGTCCACGTCGCGATCCTGGACGGCGCCGACGTCGTCTACGTCTGCAAGGTGGACAGCACCCAGTCGGTACGCATGGTCTCCCGGGCCGGCGGGCGTGTGCCGGCCCACTGCACGGCGGTCGGCAAGGCGCTCCTCGCCCATCTGCCGCAGGACGAGCTCGAGCGGCTGCTGGCGGGCGGCCTGGCCCGCCTGACGCCGAACAGCGTCACCGAACCGGACGCGCTCGCCCGCCAGTTGAAGGAGGTCCGGACGTCCGGACTCGCCTTCGAGTACGGGGAGTCCAACCCGGATGTGTCGTGCGTGGCGGCCCCGGTGCGCGACCACACGGGCACGGTGGTGGCGGCGCTGAGCATCTCCGTCCCCGACATGCGCTGGAAGCAGCGCCCGGAGCCCGAATGGGCGACCCTCGCGGCGAACGGCGCCCACCACCTGAGCACGGAACTGGGCTCCGCCTGAACCGAGGTCAGCCTCGTGGGTCGAGCGGCAGTCCGACGTAGTTCTCCGCGAGTTCGGTGGCGGCGGTGTGGGGCGCGTCCGCGATCCGGTGGAGCTGGGACAGCTGGAGCCGGGTGTCGAACGCCGACTGGCCGGGATCGGTGTGGAGGGTCGTCGTCATGAAGTACGAGAAGTGCTCGGCGCGCCAGACGCGCCGCAGGCAGGTGTCGGAGTAGGTGTCGAGGAGCGCGGTCGAACCGGTCGAGGACCAGTGGGCGAGCGCACGCGCCAGCACGATCACGTCGGCCGCGGCGAGGTTGAGCCCCTTCGCGCCGGTCGGGGGCACGATGTGCGCCGCGTCCCCGGCGAGGAGCAGTCGCCCGTAGCGCATCGGCTCCGTCACCGAACTGCGCATCGGCAGCACCGACTTCTGGGTGACCGGCCCCCGCTTCAGCCGCCACTCGGGCCGGGCGGAGAGCGCGAGACGGGCGTCGAGTTCGTCCCAGATCCGGTCGTCGGACCAGTCGGCCGGATCGGTGCCGTTCTCGACCTGGAGGTAGAGCCGGCTCACGGACGGGGAGCGCATGCTGGCGAGCGCGAAGCCCCGCTCGGAGTGCGCGTACACCAACTCCTCGTACACGGGCGGCGCTTCGGCGAGGATGCCGAGCCAGGAGTACGGGTAGGCGCGCTCGTACGTCGTACGCTCGTGGTCCGGGACGGCGGCCCGCGAGACCCCGTGGAAGCCGTCGCAGCCGACCACGTAGTCGCAGGTCAGTGTCTGCTCGCGGCCTTCGTGGGTGTAGCGGATCAGCGGGCGGTCGCCGTCCACGCCCGCCACGGACCGCACCTCGGCGTCGAAGAACAGAGGGCCGCCCTCGGCGAGTTGGAGGGCGATCAGGTCCTTGACCACCTCCGTCTGCGCGTAGACCCACACCCGGCGGCCGTCGGCGAGCGAGGGGAAGTCCACCCGGTGCGCGCGTCCGTCGAAGCGCAGCTCTATGCCGTCGTGGACCAGGCCCTCGGCGTCGAGCCGGGCCCCGGCCCCGGCGGCGCGCAGGGCGTCGACCGTCGCCTGTTCGAGGATGCCGGCGCGCTGGCGCTGTTCGACGTAGGCGCGGTCGCGGCGCTCCAGGACCACGGAGTCGATGCCGGCGTTGTGGAGCAGGCGGGCGAGCAGCAGGCCGGACGGGCCGCCGCCGATGATCCCGACGGTGGTGTGCATACGGGTCTCCTCGTCGGTACACTTGTTCGCGTAGTGAAGGAAAGTTCACGAAGTTCGCGCCGAGTCTGCGCCCGTCGGCACCACCTGTCAACGGCACGGCCGCACTGGGCTCGTACGCCCGTCGTTCATTACGGTGTCCCCAAGATCCGTCAGGGAGAGTCCATGCCACCGACCGAAACCACGACGGCCCCGGGGGCCGGGGCGTCGGCGGACGTGCCACCGGAAGCCGTCACCCCGCTGATGCGCGGCCTCACCGTGCTGCGCCGGCTCACCGACGCCGACGGGACCCTCAGCCTCAGTGAGCTCGAACGCGGCACCGGCCTGGCCCGCTCCACCGTCGACCGGGTGACCGGCACGCTCGCCCGCATGGGATACGTGCGCCTCGACGGCCGCGACGTCTTCCTCGCCCCCCGCCTCATGGAACTGGGCAACGCCTATCTGGCCGCGCTCCGCCTCCCCGGCCTCCTCGGCGGCCCCGTCGACGCGCTCGCCGACGCGCTCGACGAGTCGGTCTCGCTCGCGGTCGCCGACGGCGACGGCGTCCGCTTCGTCCACCAGGCCACCCGTCGGCGCGCGATGTCCCTCAGCTTCCGCATCGGCGACCTGCTGCCCGCCGAACGCACCGCCCCCGGCGCCCTGTTCGCCGCCGACTGGACCGAGGCGGAGTGGGAGCGCTGGCGCGCCCGCCGGGCCGCCGACCCCCGCGGCTCCGGCTTTCCGGCCGTACCGCCCAGGATCGGACCGGACAGCGAGGAGTTCGCGGCGCGAGCCGCCCGGGCGGGGGAGCACGGCTGGGCGGTGGACGACCAGCTCATCGAGCCGGGACTGATCGCCCTGGCCATCCCCGTACGCGACCCGGCCGGCGCCGTGGCCTGCGTGGCCAGCGTGGTGAGCCACACCAGCCGCCACACCGCCGCCTCCCTGCGCGAGGCGATGCTGCCCCGGCTGCGCGAGGCCGTGGCGGAGTGGGAGGAACTGCTCCGGCGGACGCCCCCCGCTCCCCGGCCCGAAGAGGCGCCGCCGGCGGGCCTCGCCGCCTGGACCCAACGCTCTAAGCAGGAGCTCGGCCGCGGCTTCGTCGAGTCGCTCGCACGCGGCCTCACGGTCCTCACCGCCTTCGGCGAGGACCGCGCCGCCCTCCCCCTCACCGCCGTCGCCGAGGCCACCGGGCTCGCCCGCGCCACCGCCCGCCGCGCCCTGATCACCCTGGAGCACCTCGGGTACGTCACCACCGAGGGGCGCCTGTTCCGGCTCACCCCCCGCGTGCTCTCCCTCGGCTTCCCCCACCTCTCCCGGATGCCGCTGCCGCAGATCGCGGCACCCCACCTCGCCGAGCTGTCCCGGCGCGTGCACGACTCGGCGTCCCTCGCCGTGCTGGCCGGCGCGGACGTCCGCTACACGGCCCGGGTCGCCACCCGCAGGATCATGAGCGTCCACATCACCGTCGGAACCCGCTTCCCCGCCCACGTCACCTCCCTGGGCCGGGTCATGCTCGCCGGCCTCCCACCGAAGGAGCGCGCCGCGTGGCTCGCGGGCATCGAACCCCGGGCGCTCACCCCGCACACGGTCACCGCCCGCGAAGAGCTCGCCGCCCTCCTGGAGCGGGTGAGGGAGCAGGGATACGCCCTGGTGGACGAGGAGCTGGAGCAGGGGCTGCGGTCCATCGCCGTACCCGTGCGCGACCGCGCGGGCGTCGTCGTGGCGGCGGTCAACGTGGCCATGCACAGCAGTCGCCGCAGCGTCGAGGAGTGCGTCGGCGAGGTGCTGCCGGAGCTGCGCACCGCCGTCGCGCGCATCGAGGACGACCTGCGCACGGCGGGGCGGTTCGCCCGCGTACCGGAGGTCTGAGGACCCCTGCGACCGAAGGCGCCCCGGCCCGCGTGGCCGAGGTGCGGTGAGCGCGCGTGGCCGACGTCCGCCGCCGCCCGCGTGGCCTGGGCGGGCGCGGGTCCGTTCAGGGCGTGGGTGCGAGGTGCTCCGACGGGGTGCGCAGTTGCTCCGCCGCGTCCGCGACGCGCAGCAGCAGGCTCATGAACTGGGCCTGCTCCTCGGCGGAGAGCGGCGCAAGGAAGACCTGGTTCATCCGCGCCGTACGCACCGTCAGCCTGCGGTGCGTCCGTTCGCCCTCCTCGGTCAGCCGCAGGAGGAAGCGGCGTCCGTCCTCCGGGTCGCGCACCTTGTCGAGGAGGCCGCGGCGGGTGAGCCTGCTGACGACCTCGGCGATGGTCGAGCGGTCGAGGCCCACCCGCTCGCCCACGGTCCGCTGATCGAGCCCCGGCTCGGCCGTCAGGGCGTTGAGCACGCCGAACTGCGGTGAGGTGATCTCCTCCGAGACCATCGTGTTCCACAGCAGGTGGTGGGCCTGCTGGAGCCGCCGGGCCAGGTGCCCGGGATGGGTGGTCAGATCCACCGCGGCCATGGAGTGCCTCCCGCTGCCGTAGGTGCGTTCGTCGGTGCACGGAACGATACGCGCCCGATGCCGGGCTCTTCGGACGCCCTCGGGAGCCTCTTGACGCCGGGGATCCCGACTGCCAGCATGACGCCACCGCGCAAGATGCTCAGTGCACTGACTAATTAGCGCACGGATCGCGCTGACGAATTCGGAGGCTTCTCGCATGGACAAGGTGGTCGCCACCGCCGCCGAGGCGGTGGCCGACGTCGGGGACGGAGCGTCGCTCGCCGTGGGCGGCTTCGGCCTCAGCGGCGTGCCGAACGTACTGATCGAGGCGGTGTACGGTCGCGGCGTCACGGGCCTGGACGTCGTGTCGAACAACTGCGGGGCCATGGACTCCGGTCTCGCGGTGCTGCTGTCCGCCGGGCGGATCGCCCGCGTCACCGGCTCGTACATCGGCGCCAACAAGGAGTTCGCCCGGCAGTACCTCGCGGGCGAGCTGGAGGTCGAGCTGATCCCGCAGGGCACGCTCGCCGAGCGGCTGCGCGCCGGTGGCTGCGGCATCCCCGCCTTCTACACGCCCGCCGGGGTCGGCACCCAGGTCGCGGACGGCGGACTGCCCTGGCGCTACGACGGGCAGGGCGGCGTCGCCCTCGCCTCGCCGGCGAAGGAGGTACGGGAGTTCGACGGCGCCGCGTACGTCCTGGAGCGCGGGATCCGTACGGACTTCGCCCTGGTCCGCGCCGCCAAGGGCGACCGGCACGGAAACCTCGTCTTCGCCAAGTCCGCGCGGAACTTCAACCCGCTCGCCGCCATGGCCGGCCGGATCACGGTCGCCGAGGTCGAGGAGCTGGTCGAGCCTGGCGGCATCGACCCCGACGAGGTGCATCTGCCCGGGATCTTCGTCCAGCGGGTGGTGGCCCTCACCCCCGAGCAGGCGGCGGACAAGCGGATCGAACGGCGCACGGTCTCGGCGCCGCCGGCACAAGGGAGCACGCGATGAGCTGGACCCGCGAGGAGATGGCCGCCCGGGCCGCGCGCGAGCTGGCGGACGGCCAGTACGTCAACCTCGGCATCGGCCTGCCGACGCTCATCCCCAACCACCTGCCGCACGGCGTGGAGGTCGTCCTGGAGTCCGAGAACGGGATCCTGGGCACCGGCCCGTTTCCGACGGAGGACGAGGTCGACCCGGACCTGATCAACGCCGGCAAGGAGACCGTCACGGTCCTGCCCGGCGCCTCCTACTTCGACTCCGCTCTCTCCTTCGGGATGATCCGGGGCGGTCACATCGACGTCGCCGTCCTCGGCGCCATGCAGGTCTCCGCCCGCGGCGACCTCGCCAACTGGGCCGTCCCCGGAAAGATGATCACCGGCATCGGCGGAGCGATGGACCTCGTCCACGGCGCCAGGACGGTCATCGTCGTGATGACCCACACCGCCAAGGACGGCACCCCGAAGATCGTCGAGGAGTGCGCCCTCCCGCTGACCGGCCGCGGCTGTGTCGACCGGGTCATCACCGACCTCGGCGTCCTCGACGTCACGGAGGACGGCCTCGTCCTCACCGAGACGGCGCCCGGCGTCGGCGCCGACGAGCTCCTCGCCAGGACCGCCGCGAAGGTCCGCCTCGACCCCGGCCTCTGACCACCCCTCGCCCCGCACCGGCACCGACCCAGGGAATCCCATGGCCCTCACCCAGTCGGACATCGACTCCGAGATGGACGACCTCCAGAACGCCTACGACAAGGAACGGGCCCAGGGCGCCGCGGCCCGCAGTCACCCGGCCCGGGACTACGCCCCGTACCGCAGCTCCCTCCTCCGCCATCCCCGGCAACCGCTCGTGGCCGTCGACGGCGGCGACCCGGAGACGGTGGAACTCTCCGGCCCCGTCTTCGGCCCGACCGACGTCACCGAGATCGACAACGACCTCACGCGGCAGCACCCGGGCGAACCCCTCGGCGAGCGGATCACCGTCTCGGGACGCCTCCTCGACCGCACCGGCCGCCCGGTGCGCGGCCAGCTCATCGAGCTGTGGCAGGCCAACGCCTCCGGCCGGTACGCCCATCTGCGCGACCAGCACCCGGCCCCGCTCGACCCCAACTTCACCGGCGTCGGACGCACCCTCACCGACGCCGAGGGGCGCTACACCTTCACGACGATCAAGCCGGGCGCCTACCCGTGGCGCAACCACACCAACGCCTGGCGCCCCGCCCACATCCACTTCTCCCTCTTCGGCACCGCGTTCACCCAGCGGCTCGTGACGCAGATGTACTTCCCCGGCGACCCGCTCTTCGCCTACGACCCGATCCTGCGCTCGGTCACCGACCGGGCCGCCCGCGAGCGACTCGTCGCCACCTACCGACATGAGCTGTCACAGCCCGAGTTCTCGCTCGGGTACGAGTGGGACATCGTCCTCGACGGCCCCTCCGCCACCTGGATCGAGGAAGGACGTTAGCGCGCGATGACTCGGACGAGTGAGAAGAGCGAGACGAGTGAGATGGGCGAGACGAGTGAGATGGGCGACACGAGTGAGACGCTCCCGCCCACGCCGTCCCACACCGTCGGGCCCTTCTACGGCTACGCCCTGCCCTTCCCCGACGGGGAGTGGATAGCGCCGAAGGGGCATCCGGAGCGGATCACCCTGCACGGTCACGTCTACGACGGCGCGGGCGCCCCCGTCCCGGACGCGGTCCTCGAGTTCTGGCAGGCGGCCCCCGACGGCTCCCTGACGGGCGCGCCCGGGTCGATGCGCCGCGATCCCGTCACCGGCGGCCATCTCGGCCGCAACGGCACCGACTTCACCGGCTTCGGCCGTGTCGCCACCGACGCCGACGGCCATTACGCGCTCCACACGCTGCCGCCCGGCAACGCGGGACTTCCGTACCTCAGTGTCTGCGTCTTCGCCCGCGGACTGCTGCACCACCTCTTCACCCGGGCCTATCTGCGGGACGGCGCCGATCCGCTGCTCGACTCGCTGCCCGCCGGACGACGGGCCACGCTGGTCGCACGGCCCGACGAGAACGGCCCGTACCGCGCGCACCGCACGTACCGCTTCGACATCCGCCTGCAGGGCGACGACGAAACGGTCTTCCTGGAGTTCACATGACATCCGCCGTCACCGACACCGGCCTGCTCGCCCCCGGGCGGGCAGGCTCCCCGGCCGAGGCAGCGACCGGCGACGCCGCCTTCCTGCGCGCGCTGCTCGACGCCGAGGCGGCGCTCACCCGCGCCCAGGCGGCCGTCGGCCTCGCACCGGCCGAGGCCGCCGACGCGATCGGCCGGGCCGCCGGCGTCGCGGTCACCGCCTTCGACGCGCGCGACCTGGCACTGCGCGCCCGCGCCGGCGGCAATCCCGTCATCCCGCTGGTCGCGGACCTCACGGCCGCCGTCCCGGCGGAGTGGGGGGCCTACGTCCACCGGGGCGCGACCAGCCAGGACATCATGGACACCGCCACGATGCTGGTCGCGCGCCGCGCGCTCGACCTGATCCTGGGCGACCTCGACCGTACGCAGCGGGCGCTGGCCGCGCTCGCCGCCGCCCACCGCGACACCGCCATGCCCGGCCGTACCCTCACCCAGCACGCCGTGCCCACCACCTTCGGCCTCAAGGCGGCCGGCTGGCGCTCGCTGATCCTCGACGCGCGTGACCGGCTGCGTACCGTACGGGACTCGCTCCCCGCCCAACTCGGCGGCGCGGCGGGCACCTTGGCCGCCTTCGAGGCGTACGGAGAGGGGCGCGGCGACGGGCAGGCCCGTCCCGTGGGCTTGGCCGAGCGTCTCGTCGCCGCCTACGCCCACGAGACCGGCCTGGCCGTACCCCTGCTGCCCTGGCACACCCTGCGCACCCCGATCGCCGACCTCGCCGGCGCCCTCGCCTTCACCGCCGGGGCCCTCGGCAAGACCGCCGTCGACGTCCTCACCCTCTCCCGCACCGAGATCGCCGAGGTGACGGAGGGGACGGGTGGGGGATCCTCGGCCATGCCGCACAAGGCGAACCCGGTCCGCGCCACGCTCGTCGCCGCGGCCGCCCGCCGCGCCCCGCACCTCGCCGCCGGCCTCTACGCCTCCATGGCCGCCGAGGACGAGCGCCCGGCCGGCGCCTGGCACGCCGAGTGGGAGCCCCTGCGCGACCTGCTCCGTCTCGTCGGCGGCGCCGCGCGCGACGCCGCCGAGCTGACCGGCGGGCTCCGCGTCCACGCGGACACCATGCGCGAACACCTCGACCTGACCGGCGGGTCGATCCTCTCGGAGCGTCTCTCCGCCGCCCTCACCCCCCTGCTCGGGCGGGCCCGGGCGCGGGAACTGCTCACCACCCTCGCCCGCCGCGCCCGGGAGGAGGGCCGGACGTTCACCGAACTCCTGCGGGAGACGGACGAGTTGAAGGGGGTCGAGCTCGCCGAGCTCACCGACCCCGCCCGCTGCACCGGCTCCGCCGGAGCCCTGACCGACCGCGCCCTGGAGCGACCGTGACCGCCACCCACCAGCCGGGCGGGGCGCTTGCGCACCACCGCGCCGAGGGCCCGGCCACCGCGCCCGCCCTGTTCCTCGGTCCCTCGCTGGGCACGTCCACCGCCCTCTGGGACGCGGTCGCGCCCGAACTGTCGGCCACCCACCGCGTCGTCCGCTGGGACCTGCCCGGCCACGGCGGCTCCCCGGCCTCCCTCATCGGACCGGGGGCGACGGTGGCCGACCTCGCCGCTCTCGTCCTGGACCTCGCCGACACGCTGGGCGTCGACCGCTTCTCGTACGCCGGGGTCTCCCTCGGCGGAGCCGTCGGCCTGCACCTCGCCGCCCATCACCCCGAGCGGGTGGAGCGCCTCGCCGTCCTCTGCTCCTCCGCCCACTTCGGGTCCGCCGCCCGCTGGGAGGAGCGCGCCGCGACCGTGCGGAGCGCGGGCCGCGAGGGGCTTGCCGCGCTCGCCGACACCGCCGACGCCCGCTGGTTCACGCCCGGCTTCACCGTGCCCGCCCTGGTCGACGACCACCGCCGGGCCGACCCCGAGGCCTACGCCGCGTGCTGCGACGCGCTCGCCGCCTTCGACCTGCGCGACCGGCTCGCGTCGATCAGCGCGCCGACGCTGCTCCTCGCCGGCCGCGAGGACCCGGCGACCCCGCCCGCCCACCTGCGCGAGATCGCGGACGCGGTTCCCGGCTCCACGCTGACCGAGATTCCGGGCGCCTCCCACCTCGCACCGGCCGAACAGCCCGAGGCCGTACTGGCCGCCCTGCGCGCCCACTTCACCGACGGCGGCGCGAAGCGGGGCATGGCGGTGCGCCGGCAGGTCCTCGGCGACGCGCACGTCGACCGCGCGCAGGCGCGCCAGACGGCGTTCACCGCCCGCTTCCAGGACTTCATCGCGCGCTACGCCTGGGGCGAGATCTGGACGGACACCACCCTCTCGCGCCGCGAACGGAGCCTGGTCACCCTCACCGCGCTGGTGGCCCACGGCCACCTCGACGAGCTGGCCCTGCACGTCCGCGCGGCGCGGCGGGGCGGACTGAGCCCCGAGGAGATCGGCGCGGTCCTGCTGCAGGCGGCCGTCTACTGCGGAGTTCCGGCCGCCAACGCGGCCTTCGCCGTGGCCCAGCGCGCCCTCGCCGAGGACGACGACACGCGGGCGGGGTGACGGCGGCCGCCACGGGCGCCTCCGCCTCCCGGCCGCGTGCGGGCGATCAGTTCGCGCTGTCCGCCGTCGCCGGCGTGCCGCCGCCGCTGCCCCCGGTCCTGTCCTTGCCCTCGCTCCCGGCGGGCCGGCCGCCGCCGATCACCCCTCGGGGGACCAGCAGCACGCCAAGGAGCGGCACCACGGCCAGGAGCAGCCAGGGGACGGGCCCCGGTCGTTCCAGGAGGGCGCCGGCGGGGGCGGCGCCCGCGAGGACGACAAGACCCGACACGGAGGAGAGCGCCCCGGTGAACAGCCCCAGGCGCTCGGCGCCCGCCAGCTCGGGAACGCACGCCCGCGCCGCCGGGACCACGAGCATCTGCCCGCCGGTGAGCAGCACCGTGAACGCGAGCGCGGGCCACAGGCCCCCCACCGGGAGCAGGGCGCCGGTCACCGTGAACGCGACGGCGATCACCACGAGACCGCAGCGGATCGTCGCCGGCCAGGACAGCCGCGTCGCCACCCACCGCTCCAGCGGCACCTGACCGACCACCACCAGCGCCGAGGACAGCGCGAAGAGCCAGCCGAGCGCCCGCTGCGACCCGGTGGCCCGGTCCAGTTCGGCGGGCAGCGCGAGATATAGCTGGTTGTACGCCAGCAGGTAACCGGAGTACGCGAGCGCGAGGCCCAGGAACCGGCGGTCGCGCACCAGCGGCCCCCACGCGGTGGGCCGGCGCCGCCCGGTCGGCTCCGCGCGCGGCATCAGGAGCGCGTGCCCGGCGAGGACCAGGACGAAGACGACCGCCCCGGCCAGACACGCGGCCCGGAAGTGCCCTCCCGAGGCCCCGTCGCCCGTCCCGTACAGCAGCAGCGCGCCCAGGACGGGGCCCAGCAGCGCGCCGGCCTGCCCGCCGGCCGAGAAGAGGGCGAGGACGCGCGTGCGCGGCGGGCCGCCGTCGCCCTCGACGCGTACCGCCTCGCGCGCTATCTCGGTCTCCACGGCGGGCGAGAAGAGGGCCGCGGCGAAACCGACCAGGACGACGGCGCCGACGACCGCGCCCGTGGAGGTGGCGAAGGCCAGCCAGACGAAGCCCGTCACGCGCAGCGCGCAACCGGTGAGGACGACCGGCCGGGCGTCGTAGCGGTCGGTCAGCGCCCCGCCGACGACGAACATGCCCTGCTGGCTGAAGGTGCGCAGACCCAGGACGAGTCCGACCAGCCAGCCGCCGAGACCGAGCGTGCCGCCCAAGTGGTCGGCGAGATAGGGCAGTACGGCGAAGAAGCCGACGTTGAAGGCGAACTGACTCGCAATCAGCAGTCTGGCGAGCGGGGTCATGTGACGATCTTTCCGTCGCGCATGGTGAGCACGCGGTCGCTCAGGTGCCGGACCGCGGCCATGTCGTGGGAGATGAAGAGATAGCCGAGGCCGAGCCGGTCCTGAAGGTCCAGGAGGAGGTTGAGGACGCCCGCGCGCAGGGACGGGTCCAGGGCGGAGACGGGCTCGTCCAGGACGAGCAGCTCGGGCGTGCTCGCGAGCGCGCGGGCGATCCCGGCGCGCTGGCACTGGCCGCCGGACAGCTCGTGGGGGAGCCGCTCCCCGAGAGCGGGGTCCAGGCCGACCATGTCGAGGAGTTCGGCGACCCGCTCGGGGCCGGCCGGCCGCGACCAGCGCCCCTGGACCCGCAGGGGCTCGGCGACCTGGTCCCGGACGCGCCTGCGCGGGCTGAGCGAGCCGTAGGGATCCTGGAACACGGGCTGGAGACGCGGCCGGACCGCGCGCAGCCGGCGCTCGCCGAGCGCCGTCAGCTCCAGACCGTCGAACCGGACCTCGCCGGCGTGCGGCCTGCGCAGCTGCAGGACGGCGCCGGCGGTGGACGACTTCCCGCAGCCGGAAGGCCCGACGAGCCCCACCGTCTCGCCCCTGCGCACCTGGAAGGAGACGCCGTCCACGGCGGTGGCCGCGCCGTAGCGTACGACCAGGTCACGGACGTCGAGCAGCGGGGTCATACGGTCTCCAGGACGGCGTGGTGGCAGGCGACCGTACGCCCGTCGAGCGGCCGGGGCTCGGGCCGCTCGGCGCGGCAGCGATCGGTGACGTGGGCGCAGCGGGGCGCGAAGGCGCACCCCGTCGCCGGCTCGCCCGGGGCCGGCGGGCGGCCGGGAAGGACGGGCAGCCGGGTCTTCGGCGGGCCGTCGCCGCTGGGCAGGGAGGCGAGCAGACCCGCCGTGTACGGCGCGAGGGGCCGGGCGAGGACCCGGTCCACCGGCCCGTACTCGGCCAGGGCGCCCGCGTACACGACCGCCATGCGGTCCGCGTGCGCCCGTACGACGTCCAGCGCGTGGGTCACCAGGACCAGGGAGGCGCCCGTGGCGGAGCACCGCTCGCGGAGCAGGGTGAGGACCATGTCCTGCGTCGCCGGGTCGAGGGCGGTGGTCGGCTCGTCGGCGACCACCAGGTCCGGACGGTTCACCAACGCCATGGCCAGGACGGCCCGTTGCCGCATGCCGCCGGAGAACTCGTGTGGAAAGGCACCGGACTTGGCGGCCGGTATCCCGACCTCGACCAGGGCCTCCCGGGCCCCGAGCCGGGCGTCCCTCCTCGACAGGCGCTGAACCGACCTGAGCGCGAGCGCGAGTTGGTCACCGACCGGGTGGACAGGGGAGAGCGCGGAGAGCGCGTCCTGCGGGACCAGCGCGATACGGCGCCCCCAGTCGGCGGGCGTGACCGGGGAGCCGTGCAGGAGCACACTGCCACCGACCGTCGCCCCGCGCGGCACCGTGCCGAGGAGCGCGCGGGCGGTCAGCGACTTCCCCGCCCCCGACTCGCCCACCAGGGCCAGGACCTCACCGGGCAGCACGTCGAAGGAGAGGCCCCGGACGACGTCCACGCCGTCGAAGCCGACGCGCAGTGCGCGGACCGAGAGGAGAGCGTCAGACCGTGACACGGGTCGCCCTTCGTCGCAGGGGAACGGTACGGCGGCGCGCCGGCGCACCCGAGAGGGAGACGGCGAGCGCCGCGAGGAGCGCCAGGGCGACCGCCGGCGCGAGGGCGGCCACCGGGGCCCGCTCGACGTAGTCGGCGGACTCGTCGAGGAGCAGGCCCCACTCGGGGGACGGCGGCTGCGCGCCGAGCCCGAGGAAGCCCAGCGAGGCCAGCGCGAGCGCGATGCCGGGCAGCCGCAGGACGGCGTGCCGGGCGACCGGGGCGGCCACCGACGGCAGGACGTGCCGGCCCAGGATCCACAGCGGACTCGCGCCCATCGCGCGCTGCGCCATGAGGAAACCGGAGGCCCGGACCTCCTGGGCCAGGGCGGCGGCGTGGGAGGCGAGCGGCGGCCACGAGACCAGGGCGACGGCGAGGGCCGCCGCGCCGGTGCCGGGGCCCGTCGCGGCGGCGACGAGGATCCCGGCGACGACCGGCGGGACGGCGTTGGCGATGTCGGAGAGGCCGGAGGCCACGTTCGGCAGGAAGCCGAGCGCGAGCGCGATCAGATACCCGAGCAGGCACACGGCCGTGGCCGTGCCGACCGTCGAGGCCGCACCGTGCCCCAGCCGGGCGAGGACGTCCCGCCCGAGCGCGTCGGTGCCGAGCGGATGCTCCGCCGAGGGGGCGGAGAGCCGCAGCGCCGTGTCGACGGCGAACGGCTCGCGCAGCAGGCCCCAGCCGATCACCACGACCAGGACCGCGCCGAGCGCGAGGGGAACGGCCGCGGGGACCTGCACCGGACGGGCGGCGGGCAGGATGAGGCCCGCGTCGCGCAGCGCCGGGCCCAGCAGCCTGCGGCGCACGGCGGCGCAGACCCCGCCCACCAGCAGCCCGAGCCCGAGCAGCGCGAGCACCGTCCCCTGGAGCAGCGGCAGGTCCTGGGACTTGGCCGCGCCCAGAGCCGTACGGCCCAGACCCGGAATCGCGAACACCGTCTCGACGGCGACCGCGCCACCGGTCAGACCGACCACCACCATCCCGAACTGCGGCACCAGCGGCGGCAGGACACGACGGACGGCGGCAGCCGCGACCTGGGCGCGTCCGACACCCGCCCCGCGCCACAGCTCCACCCAGCGCTCCTGAAGGACCGAGGGCAGCGCGTCCGCGACCAGCCGGCCGAGCAGCGCGCCCGCCGGAACACCGAGGGCGAGCGCGGGAAGGACGAGGTGTCTGGGCCCGGCCCAGCCGGAGGTCGGGAACCAGCCGAGCCCGACCCCGGCCACGAGCAACAGGCCCAGCGAGAGAAGGAACTCGGGGACGGCGGCGAGCACCGCGCCGACCGTGCCGGCGCCACCCCGCCCCCGCAGGAGAACCGGCGCGGCGAGGGCGGCTCCCACGAGCAGCGCGACGACGAGCGCCGCGCCCATGAGCGACAGCGAGACCCGCAGGCCGGCCGTCACCGACGGCAGGACGTCCGTGCCCGACACCCAGGAGATCCCCAGTTCGCCGCGGAGCAGACCGCCCGCCCACCGCCCGAGCAGGCCCAGCGGGCCCGCGTCGAGCCCAAGGTCCGCGCGGATGGCGGCCAGGGCCTCCGGCGTCGGCTCCTGCTCGGCGGACCTGGCCCGCAGCAGGCTGAGGGCGGGATCCTTGCCGGACAGCCACGGCAGCAGCCCGGCCGTCGTCAGGACGGCGGCCAGACCGGCCGTGCGGGCGAGGGTCGCTCTCACTTGACGAAGGTGTCGAGCGTGACCAGCTCCCGCTCGCGCGGGTCGTGCGCGGCGCCGCTCACGTTCGCCGCGTCGCCCTGGATCACCCGCTCGTGCAGCATGGGCACGGCGGCGTCGGTGGCGAGCACGGCGGCCTCCGCGCGCATGATGTCCCGGCGCCGGGCGTCGCCCGTCGCGGCGCCCGACGCGGTGGCCAGCGCCCGGTCGACGGCGGGGTCGGAGAGCTGGGAGATGTTGAAGGAACCGCTGCCCGCGAAGTCGCTGAACAGGTACGCGGCCGGGTCGCCGGAGTCCAGGACGGTGGCCCGGGAGAGGATGAAGGCGTCGAACTTCCCCGCCAGGGCGTCCGCCTCGATGTTGGCGTACTCGCGGACCTCCAGCGTCACCTGGAAGCCGGCCGCCCGCAGCTGCTGCTGCAGGACCTGCGCCACCTCGGGCAGCTCGGCCCGGTCGGTGAAGGTGCCGATGGTGATCCTGGCGCCCTCGGGGTCGCCGGCCGGTGCGTGCGCGACCTTCCCGCGCAGCTTCGCCGCCCAGGGCAGCGCGGGGCCGAGCAGGCCTTCGGCGACGTCGGCCCTCCCTTCGTACACGCCCTTGACGATCTGTTCGGCGTCGATCGCCTCGCGGGCGGCGGCGCGCAGCCCCGCGTCCTTGAACGGGCCGGACCTGGTGTTGAGGTAGAGGGTGTTGGTGCGCGGCATCGGCACCTCGGTGATCAGCTTCGGGTCGAGGAGCGCGGCCTGCGACACGGGGACGGCCTCGACGATGTCGGCCTCGCCGCTGCGCAGGGCGGCCGCCCGCGCGGTGCCGTCGGGCACGAACTTCACGTCGATGCCGGAGGCCTTCGCCTTGCCGCCCCAGTACCCGTCGTAGCGGTTGAGCGTCGCGGACGCGGTGCCGGACACCTTCACGAGTTCGAAGGGGCCGGTGCCGGCGCCGACCGGGTCGACGGTCCTGCCGCGGTACGCCTTGGCGGCGAGGATGGAGAGCTGCGGCGAGCTGAGCCGCTGCGGTACGAGGGGGTCCGCGGCGCCCGTGGTGACGGTGACCGTGTGCGGGCCGGTGGCCCGGACGGTGAGGTCGACGCCGTCGAGGATGCGCGGCTTGGGGGAGGCGCCGGTGGCGGCCGTCAGCGAGGTCACGACGGACTGGACGGTGAGGGCCGTGCCGTCGTGGAAGGTGACACCGCGGCGCAGCGTGAACGTCCAGGTCCGGTCGGTCCGCTGCCAGGCGGTGGCGAGCGCGGGGACGGCGTTGCCGTCGCGGTCGAGCCGGACGAGCGTCTCGGCGGTGGACCAGCGCGACAGCTTGAAGGCGTCGTCCGACAGCGGCGAGAGGCCCGAGCGGGGCGGCTGCATCATCGCGAGGCGCAGCCGCCCGTCGCCGGGACCCTCCGAGGAGGTGCCGGAGGCGGAGAAGCAGCCGGTGAGCAGGGTCGCGGCGGTGCCGGCGGCGAAGGTCGCGAGCAGCGCGCGGCGGGGTATCGAGGGGTTTTCGGGCAGGCGCAAGGAAGGCCCCAAGGGGAGGTGCGAAGGTTGACGAGGCAACGACTCTAGCATCATGACAATCGTTTTCATCAGCCTTACCGGGCACACTGTGGCTCCGCCGTCCGGCGTGCGCGCGCCCGGCGGAGGGCGGAGCATGAACGTGGGGAGACAGCACAAGAGCGGGGGCGGTGACCCAGGAGGGTGCCATGCCCGTCCGGGACGGCAGCGGCAGCGGCAGCGGCGGCGACCACGGCAGGAGGCGCCTCGCCAGGAGCGGCGACGGCGGCCACGGCGACGGCGACGCGCTCGTCGTCCTGCGTGACGTCGACAAGCACTTCGGTGCGCTCCATGTCCTCCAGTCCATCAACCTCACCGTGGGCCGGGGCGAGGTCGTGGTCGTGATCGGCCCGTCCGGCGGCGGGAAGTCGACGCTCTGCCGGGCCATCAACCGGCTGGAGACCATCGACTCCGGCGAGATCGTCATCGACGGCAGGCCCCTGCCCGCCGAGGGCCGGGAACTCGCCGCCCTGCGCGCCGACGTCGGCATGGTCTTCCAGTCGTTCAACCTGTTCGCGCACAAGACCGTGCTCGAGAACGTCACCCTCGGGCAGGTCAAGGTCCGCAAGAAGGACAAGAAGACCGCCGAAGGGCGGGCCCGGCAACTGCTCGACCGGGTGGGGGTCGCCTCCCAGGCCGACAAGTACCCGGCGCAGCTCTCCGGCGGTCAGCAGCAGCGCGTGGCGATCGCCCGGGCCCTGGCCATGGATCCCAAGGTGATGCTCTTCGACGAGCCGACCTCCGCGCTCGACCCCGAGATGATCAACGAAGTCCTCGAAGTCATGCAGCAGCTCGCCCGCGACGGCATGACGATGGTCGTCGTCACCCACGAGATGGGCTTCGCCCGCTCCGCCGCCAACCGCGTGGTGTTCATGGCCGACGGCCGGATCGTGGAGCAGACGACACCCGACCAGTTCTTCAGCAACCCGAGCAGCGACCGCGCCAAGGACTTCCTGTCCAAGATCCTGCACCACTGAACCGCGGCTCCGCGTGCACAGCAGCCTCCAGGGGTGATCACATGAACCCGCGCAAGCTCACCAAGGCCGGTGTGGCCGCGGCCGCGGCCCTCGCCCTGTCCTTCTCCGCGGCCGGCTGCGGAGACGACAACGGCGGCGGCGGCGCCGGCGGTGGCGACGAGAGGATCACCGTCGGCATCAAGTTCGACCAGCCCGGTATCGGACTCAAGACGCCCGACGGAACGTACACCGGATTCGACGTCGACGTGGCCACCTACGTCGCCAGGGAACTCGGCCACGATCCCGGCGACATCGAGTGGAAGGAGGCGAAGAGCGCCGACCGCGAGACGATGCTCCAGCGAGGCGACGTCGACTTCATCGCGGCCTCGTACTCGATCAACGACGAGCGGGCGCAGAAGGTCGACTTCGCCGGTCCGTACCTCCTGGCGCACCAGGACGTCCTGATCCGCGCGGACGACACCTCCATCACCAAGCCCTCGGACCTCAACAACAAGAAACTCTGCTCGGTCACCGGCTCCACGTCCGCGCAGAACATCAAGGCGCGCATCGCACCGCAGGCGCAGCTCCAGGAGTACGGAGGGTACTCGGAGTGCCTCACCGGCCTGGAGAACGGCGTGATCGACGCGCTGACCACCGACGACTCGATCCTCGCCGGCTACGCCGCGCAGGACGAGTTCAAGGGCAAGTTCAAGCTCGCCGGCTTCAAGCTGAGCAACGAGAACTACGGCATCGGCGTACAGAAGGGCAGCGAACTGAAGGCACAGATCAACACCGCGCTCGAGAAGATGGTCGCCGACGGCTCCTGGCAGCAGGCCGTGCAGAAGAACTTCGGCCCGGCCGGCTACAAGAACGAACCTCCGCCGAAGATCGGCGAGATCGTGAAGTGAGCAGGCCGACGTGTTCGACTTCCTCGAAGGGTACGACCTGCTGGGAGCCTTCTGGGTGACGGTGCAGCTCACCGTCTACTCCGCGATCGGTTCCCTGATCTGGGGGACGTTGCTGGCCGCCATGCGCGTCAGCCCCGTCCCCCTGATGCGGGGCTTCGGCACCGCCTACGTGAACATCGTCCGCAACATCCCCCTCACGGTCATCATCGTCTTCACCTCGCTCGGCCTCTTCCAGACGCTCGGCGTCAGCATGGGCGCCAAGGACTTCACCACCATCAACTTCCGGCTCGCCGTGCTCGGACTGATCGCCTACACCGCGGCCTTCGTCTGCGAGGCGGTGAGGTCCGGCATCAACACCGTGCCCGTCGGCCAGGTCGAGGCGGCCCGCGCCATCGGGCTCGACTTCCCCCAGGTGCTGCGCCTGATCGTGCTGCCCCAGGCCTTCCGCTCGGTCGTCGGCCCTCTCGCCAACGTCCTCATCGCCCTCACCAAGAACACCACGGTCGCCGCCGCGATCGGCGTCGGCGAAGCCGCCCTGCTGATGCGCGAGATGATCGAGAACGAGGCCCAGCTCATCCTCATCTCGGTGATCTTCGCCGTCGGCTTCATCTGCCTCACCCTCCCGACCGGTCTCGTCCTCGGCTGGCTGAGCAAGAAGGTGGCGGTGAAGCGATGAAGGAACGGCCCACCGTCCTGTACGACGTCCCCGGCCCCCGCGCCCGGCGGCGCAACGTGCTCTACACCGTGCTCTTCCTGCTCGCCCTCGCCGCGCTGATCTGGTGGGTGGTGGTGAGCCTGGAGCAGAAGAACCAGCTCGAATGGTCCAAGTGGTCGCCGTTCTTCACCGACTCCCGCGCCTGGACGACGTACATCCTGCCCGGCCTGGAGAACACCCTCATCGGGGCGGCGCTCGCCATGGTCATCGCCCTGCCCCTCGGCGCGCTCTTCGGCATCGCCCGGCTCTCCGACCACCTCTGGGTGCGGGCGGCGGCCGGGACGGTCGTGGAGTTCTTCCGCGCCATCCCCGTCCTGATCCTCATGCTCTTCGCCAACGCCGCCTACTCGGAGTTCACCGACATCAGCCCGGAGACCCGCCCGCTGTACGCGGTCGTCACCGGCCTCGTGCTCTACAACGCCTCCGTCCTCGCCGAGGTGGTACGGGCCGGCATCCTCTCCCTGCCGACCGGTCAGACCGACGCGGCCAAGGCCATCGGCATGCGCAAGGGCCAGACCATGGCGTACGTCCTGCTGCCGCAGTCGGTCACCGCGATGCTCCCGGCGCTTGTCAGCCAGCTCGTCGTCATCGTCAAGGACACCGCGCTCGGCGGCGCGATGCTCGGCTTCTCCGAACTCCTCGCCTCCGTCCGGCCGATGAGCGCCAACTACGGCGCCAACACCATCGCCAGCTTCACCGTCGTCGCCGTGATCTTCGTCCTCCTGAACTTCGCGCTCACCACCTTCGCCGCCTGGCTCGAACGCCGGCTGCGGCGCGCGAAGAAGTCGACGGGCGCGGTCGTCGGCGCCGACGCGGTCGAGGAACTGGCCACACCAGGCGAGCACGTCGGCCCCGCCGACGGGCGGAAATGACGCGCCGGCCGTTCACTCGGCAGAGAAGGACGAAGCACCTGCGAACGGAGCACACACCTCCATGACCGACACAGCCCCGCACGGCAACGGCAACGGCAACGGCAACAGCGACGGCAACGGCGGCCCGGAGCCCCACCCCGCACCGGGCCGGCGGTGCCTCGTCACCGGTGCCAGCGGGTACATCGGCGGACGGCTCGTCCCCGAGCTGCTCGCTGCCGGTCACCAGGTCCGCTGCCTCGCCCGCACCCCCGCGAAGCTGCGCGACCACCCCTGGGCCGCGCGGACCGACATCGTCCGCGGCGACGTCACCGACGCCGCGAGCCTGGCACCCGCCCTGCGGGACATCGACGTCGCCTACTACCTGGTGCACGGCCTCGGCGGCGGCCGCGACTTCGAGCGTACGGACCGCGACGCCGCCCGCACCTTCGCCGAGCAGGCCCGCGCCGCCGGAGTGCGCCGCGTCGTCTACCTCGGCGGCCTCAGCCCCCGCGACGTCCCCGACGAGGACCTCTCACCCCATCTGCGCTCCCGCGCCGAGGTCGGCCGCATCCTGCTGGACTCCGGTGTCCCCACCACGGTGCTGCGCGCCGCCGTGATCATCGGTTCCGGGTCCGCCTCCTTCGAGATGCTCCGCTATCTGACCGAGCGCCTGCCCGTGATGGTCACCCCGAGCTGGGTGCGCACCCGCATCCAGCCCATCGCCGTACGGGACGTCCTGCGCTACCTCGTCGGCAGCGCCCGCATGCCCGACGACGTCAGCCGAACCTTCGACATCGGCGGTCCCGACGTCCTCACCTACCTCGACATGATGCGCCGGTACGCCGCCGTCGCCGGCCTGCCCCGGCGGCTGATCCTCCCCGTGCCGGTCCTCACCCCACGCCTCTCCAGCCTCTGGGTCGGTCTGGTCACCCCCGTGCCGAGCTCCCTCGCCCGTCCGCTCGCGGAATCCCTCCGGTACGAGGTGGTCTGCCACGAGCACGACGTCGCCTCCCTGGTTCCCGACCCGCCGGGCGCCCCGCTGCCCTTCGACACGGCCCTCACCCTCGCCCTCCAGCGGGTCCGCGAGGCCGACGTCACCACGCGCTGGTCCTCCGCCTCCGTGCCCGGAGCCCCCAGCGACCCGCTTCCCACCGACCCCGACTGGGCCGGCGGAAGCCTCTACAGCGACACGCGGGAACGCACGGTGGAGGCCCGGCCCGAGGCGCTGTGGCGGGTCATCGAGAGCATCGGCGGCGAGAACGGCTGGTACTCCTTCCCCCTCGCCTGGGCGGTACGGGGCCGGCTCGACCGCCTCGTCGGCGGCGTCGGACTGCGCCGGGGCCGCCGCGACGCCGCACGCCTGCGCGTCGGCGACTCGCTGGACTTCTGGCGGGTCGAGGAGATCGAGCGCGGCCGTCTGCTGCGACTGCGCGCCGAGATGCGGCTCCCCGGACTCGCCTGGCTGGAGATGTACGCCGAACGGGACGAGGAGGGGCGCACCCGCTACCGGCAGCGAGCCCTGTTCCATCCGCACGGCCTCGCGGGCCAGGCGTACTGGTGGAGCGTCGCCCCCTTCCACGCCGTCGTCTTCGGGGGCATGGCCCGCTCCATCGCGCGCACGGCGGAGGCGAGCGACGCAGCGGGCGAAGACCCCGGCACGGCGCCGCCCGCCCCCGTCGCCACCTCGTCGTCCACCGCCTCCGCCCCACCGGGAGAAGCCCCATGACCGTCTCGGTCGTCCTGTTCACCTCGGACCTCCGGCTCCACGACCATCCGCCGCTGCGCGCCGCGCTGGGCCCGGGCGACGAGACCGTCCCCCTCTTCGTACGGGACCCGGCGGTGGACCGGGCCGGCTTCGCCGCGCCGAACAGGCTCGCCTTCCTCGCCGACTGCCTCGGCGACCTGGACGCGGGCCTGCGGGAGAGGGGCGGCCGGCTCGTGGTGCGCTCCGGCGACACCGTCGAGGAAGTCTGCCGCGTGGCGCGGGAGGCCGAGGCGGAGGAGGTGCACATGGCGGCCGGGTGCAGCGCGTTCGCCCGCCGCCGCGAGGACCGGCTGAGGTCCGCCCTCGAGGCGGCGGGCCGACGGCTGTACGTCCACGACGGCGTGGAGACCGCCCTCCCGGCCTGCGCCGTCACCCCGCAGGGGTCCGACCACTTCGCCGTGTTCACCCCGTACTTCAGACGCTGGAGCCGGGAGCGGCTGCGCGAGCCGCTGGCGGCTCCCCGGCGGGTACGGGTGCCCGAAGGGATCCGTACGGAGGAGGTGCCGGCCCGTGCGGCCGTCGCCTCCGTCTCCCCGGGCCTCGCCACCGGCGGCGAGCGGGAGGCCAGGCAACGGCTCACGGCCTGGCTGACCGGGCACCTCGACACCTACGCCGAGCAGAACGGCGACCTCGCGGCCGACACCACCTCGCGCCTCTCGCCGTACCTCCACTTCGGCGCGCTCTCCCCGGCGGAGGTCGTACACCGTGCCCGGTCCCAGGGCGGGCCGGGCGCCGAGGCGTTCGTACGGCAGCTCTGCTGGCGCGACTTCCACCACCAGGTGCTCGCCGCCCGCCCCAGGGCGGCCGTCGAGGACTACCGGCCGCGCGGCGACCGGTGGCGCGCGGGCCGTGCGGCGGAGGCCGACCTGCGGGCATGGCGGGAGGGGCGCACCGGCTATCCCGTCGTGGACGCCGTCATGCGGCAGATGGCGTA
This sequence comes from Streptomyces sp. NPDC015346, assembly GCF_043078785.1. Taxonomy (NCBI): domain Bacteria; kingdom Bacillati; phylum Actinomycetota; class Actinomycetes; order Kitasatosporales; family Streptomycetaceae; genus Streptomyces; species Streptomyces sp. NPDC015346. Next base: position 31,646 of record NZ_JBIBTW010000011.1, read on the forward strand.
CGAAGGCTGGGCGCACGGCCGGGGGCGACTGATCGCCGCCTCCTTCCTCACCAAGACGCTCTACCTCGACTGGCGGGCCGGCGCCCGGCACTTCCTCGACCTCCTCGCGGACGGCGACGTGGCCGACAACCAGCTCAACTGGCAGTGGATGGCGGGCACCGGTACCGACAGCCGCCCCAACCGGGTCCTCAACCCGGTGCTCCAGGGGCTTCGGTACGACCCCGAGGGGGTGTACGTACGGCGCTGGGTGCCCGAGCTCGCCGGGATCGAGGGGGCCAGGGTCCACGAGCCGTGGAAGCTGCCCGGTCCCGAACGGGCCCGCCACGCCTATCCCGACCCGATCGTCGAGCTGGCCGAAGGCCTCGCCCGCTTCCGGCACGCGCGCGGTCGGACCTGAGCGGCGCCCACCGTGCCGGCGCACAGCCGGCGCGGGAGCGCCGCCGCCTCCCGCGGGCGGGCGTCGCGACGGCCGGTGCCGTCGGCGAATGACCCGATCCCGGGGGCCGTCGGTGCCCGGCATGGGGGACACTGCTCCCGTGCGTGGACATCTACCGGACGAGAACGGCGACTTCGTGGGACGGCGCACCGAAACCGCCCGCCTCGAAGCCGAGTTGGCCGGGCACCGCCTGGTCACCGTCACCGGGGTCGGCGGAGTCGGCAAGTCGCGCCTCGCCCTGCACACCGCCCGGCGGATCGCCGCCCGGTTCCCCGACGGCGTGTGGTGGGCCGACCTCACCCCGCTCCAGGGGGACCGGCTGCTCGTCGCCACCGTGGCCGACGCCGTCGACCTGAGCGACCACACCCCCGGCATGCCCGTCGCCGCGCTGGGCCGGTGGCTCGCCGCCCGGCGGCTCCTGCTCGTCCTCGACTCCTGCGACCACCTCGCCGAGCCCTGCGCCCGGCTCGTCACCGAACTCCTCGCCGCCGCCCCCGACCTCACCGTCCTCGCGACCGGCCGCCGCCCCCTCGGAGCGGACGAAGAACGGGTGATGGCCCTCGAACCGCTGCCGCCGACCGGGCGCGACGCCCTCGATCTGCTCCGCCGACGCGACGCGCGGGGCGTCGCCCCGCGCGTCCCCGGCCGGTGGCGGACCGGGCCCGCCGCCGAGATCTGCGCCCGCCTGGAAGGCATCCCCCTCGCCCTCGAGCTCGCCGCCGCCCAGATCCGTATCCAGGGCATGGACGCCGTGCGCGCCCAGCTCGGCTCCCGCTTCGACCTCCTCGTCCACGACGAGCGGGTGTGGCCGCGGCGCCACCAGACGCTCCGCGCCGCGATCGGCTGGAGCCACGAGCTGTGCGACCCGCTCGAACGGCTCCTGTGGGCACGGCTCACCGTCTTCCGCGGCCCCTTCGACGCCTCCTCCGCCGCGTTCGTGTGCGCGGGCGGCCCGCTGACCCCCGAGACCGTTCCCGAGGTCCTCGAAGCGCTGGTCCTGAAGTCGGTCGTCGGCAAGGAGGGCGGCCGGGGCAGCGGCCGCTACCGGCTCCTCGACACCGTGCGCGAGTACGGCGCGGAGTGGCTGGAGCGGCTCGGCGAGACCGAGGCCGTCGCCGACCGGCACGCCGCCCACTGTCTGCGCCTCGCCCGCCAGGCCGACGCCGGATGGCTCGGCCCCGACCAGCTGCCTTGGTACACGGTGATCGCCGAGCTCCACACCGATCTGCGGACCGCCCTGCAACGGCTGCTGCGCACCGACCCCGACGGCGCGCTCGCGCTCGTCGGCGCGGTGGGCTTCTTCTGGACGTGCCGCGGACGGCTCGGGGAGGCCCGGGACCACCTCGAACAGGCGCTTCTGCTGAGCGACGCCCGCGGCTCCGACCGGGCCCGCGCCCTGTGGGCCCTGGGCCTGGCACTGACGCTCCAGGGCGAGTTCACCGCCGCTCAGGAGGTGAGCGAGCGGTGCGCCCGCGAGGCCCGGCACGCCGAGTACGACGCCGGCGCCGCCTCCGACGCCGGGGGCTTCGTCGGCCCGGGGGAGAGGACCCTGGACGCCGCCTACCTCGCGGGGCTCCTCGCCCTGCTGACCGGCCGTCCGATGGCCGCGCTCGTCGTCGTCGGCCATGTGCTGGACGCCGTTCCGGGCGGCCCGGCCGACTCCGCCGCCCGCCTGCGCTGCCTTCTCGTCCGCGTCTCCGGCCTGACCGGTCTCGGCAGGATCGAGGAGGCCCGGCACGAGGCGCTCGCGCTCCGGCAGGTCTGTACGGACCTCGGCGAGCACTGGACGCGCGCCTCCCTCGACTACCAGCTCGCTCTCATGGGGCTGCTCGAAGGACAGCCCGCGACCGCCGCCGACCACGCCCGGGCCATGCTCGAAGGCAAACGGCGGCTGGGCGACGGCTTCGGCGTCGCCCTGGGCCTCGACGTCCTCGCGGCCGCGCTCGCCGCGAGCGGGGACGGGGAGCTCGCCGCCGACGTCTCCGGCACGGGGGAGGCGTACTGGCGCTCCACCGGCCACGCCCAGCGCGGCATGCCCGAACTGCGGGCCCTGCGCGAGAAGTACGCGCACCGGGCGCGCGAGACGATCGGCGCGCCGACCTACGAGGAGATCTTCCTGCGCGCGCTCTCCGGCCACCCGCAGGAGGGCCTCGACCGCGCCCTGCGCGGTTCCCCGCGCCGCTGAACCGCCGCTGAACCGCCGCCGGACAGCGCCTGTCCAGCCGCCGGACAACCGCCGGACCCCGAAGCGGAAGGCCGCCGGGGACACGGGGCGTGACGCGTGTGGGTGGTCGATGTCCCCCGGAAGTGGATCACCGGTGCTCGCCGGGGTGACGGGGCGGCGCGCCGGGTTCGCGTCGAGGGTCCGAGCGGCCTTGATGGGTGCGTGAGTACCACGAGCACCGCACCGATACTGACCGGCATCCCCCACCCCGACCCGCGCGACCGGCACGCGCGCGACACGCCCCGCGACCTGGTCGTCCACTCCTGTACGAGCGTCGGCGCCACGACCCTGCTGATCCGGCTGCGGGGCGAGATCGACCACTTCAGCGCCGCGCCGCTGCGGGCGATGCTCACCTCCGCCGCCGCCGAGGGTTTCACCCACCTGATCCTGGACGCCTCGCGGGTCACCTTCTGCGACGCCGGCCTCCTCGGGGTCCTCGCCCAGTGGTCGAGGACCGGCCGCGGCTACCGCATCGACGCGCCCTCGGACGTCGTCCTCAGGCTGCTGAGAGTCGCGGCGACCCCCTGACGCGCCGGTGGCCGGCGGCCCGCCATGCCGTGGGACCGCCGGCCACCGGGGCCGTCGCCCGGTCACGTCCCCGGCCTCGGAGCCCGACGCCTCGCCGCGTACCGTGTACGCGCGCCCCTTCCGTACCACCGACACCTCCCGAGGAGCACTCCGTGACCGACCCGGCGTCCACCGCCCTGCAGCAGCAGATCGCCCGGGAACTCGAGGTTTCCGAGACCTTCGACCCTCTCGTCGAGATCGAACGCCGGGTGGCCTTCCTCGCCGAGCGCCTCACCTCCACGGGCCTGCGCTGCCTCGTGCTCGGCATCAGCGGCGGTGTGGACTCCACGACGGCCGGGCGGCTCTGCCAGCTCGCCGTGGAACGGGCCAGGGCCGCCGGCCACGAGGCCGCCTTCTACGCGATGCGGCTGCCGTACGGCGTCCAGGCCGACGAGAAGGACGCCCAGCTCGCCCTGGGCTTCATCGCCGCCGACCACGTCCTGACCGTGGACGTCAAGCCGGCGAGCGACGCGGCGCTCGCCGCCTGCCTGGCCGGGGGAGTGACCTTCCGCGACGCCCACCACCAGGACTTCGTCCAGGGCAACATCAAGGCGCGGCAGCGGATGATCGCCCAGTACGCCGTGGCGGGCGCCCACAACGGCCTCGTCGTCGGCACCGACCACGCGGCGGAGGCCGTCTCCGGGTTCTTCACGAAGTACGGCGACGGCGCGGCCGACGTCGTGCCCCTGACGGGCCTGACCAAGCGCCGCGTCCGCGCCGTCGCGGAGGCCCTGGGCGCTCCCTCGGAGCTGGTGTGGAAGACCCCCACGGCCGACCTGGAGACGCTCGACCCGGGCAAGCCCGACGAGGACGCGCTCGGTGTGACGTACGACGACATCGACGACTTCCTGGAGGGCAAGCCGGTGAGCGAGGCCGCCTTCGCCTCGATCGTCCGCCGCTACGAGCTCACCGACCACAAGCGGCGGCTGCCGATCGCTCCCTGAGAGTGACGGGCGGGACCCATCCGGACGCCTCCGCGTGGCGCGGCCGGGTCCCGCCCCCGCCGTGGTGTGCCCTGGAGCCCCGATGGGCACACAGGCGGAGGGAAGACGGCCATGTTCGGACAGGCGAAGGCGTTCAGCGGTTTCTCGGTGGACGACCTCGAGAAGGCCAAGCGGTTCTACGGCGACACGCTTGGGCTCCGGGTCGAGGAGAGCGGCTCCGGAGACATGAGGATGCTCGGCATCACCCTCGGCGGAGGCGCCCAGGTGTTCGTCTACCCCAAGGAGAACCACACCCCGGCGACGTTCACGATCCTCAACTTCCCGGTCGACGACATCGACGCGGCGGTCGACGAGCTCGGCAGGCGCGGGGTGCGCCTGGAGCGGTACCCGGACTTCGACGCGGATGAGAAGGGCGTCGTCCGGCTGGGTGGCGGCGACGAGGGCCCGGCGGCCATCGCCTGGTTCACCGACCCGGCCGGGAACATCCTCTCCGTCCTCCAGGAGAGCTGAGCGCCACGGTGGTTTTCCACGGGCCGGCCCGGGAAGCCGCTGCCCTGAGGAGACAGCCGGGCGACGGCCGAGGAGGCGCACCGTGACGCGGCACGAGGAGAGCAGGCGGGAGAGCGAGGGCGCGCACGCCCACGCCCAGTACCAGCGCGACAAGGCGGAACATCTCCTCCAACGCGCGCGTCGGAGCACCGACCCGGAGGAGGCCGCCCGCCTGCGCGAGCAGGGGGAGCGGCTCAAGGAACGCAGCGAGCGGGCCCTGGCCGAGGAGCACGAGCCCCGGCCCGGCGACCTGCACGAGGAGTACCCCGGCTGACCCGTGAGGGGGTACGGGCACAGGTACGGCCAGGCGGGGACGTCTCGACGAACGGAGACCCGCGATGACCGGAAAGGACACCCCGGACCGGCCCGGTGAAGGGTACGACGCCACGCCGTACCTGCCGCGCGACGGCGGCATCGAGGCCTACCGCCGGGCCGCCGCGGACTGTCAGGGCTGCCCCCTCTTCGCCGAGGCCACGACGACGGTGTTCGGCCGGGGCGACCCCGCCGCCCCCTTCATGCTCGTCGGCGAGCAGCCCGGCGACCAGGAGGACCGCAAGGGTCAGGCCTTCGTCGGGCCCGCGGGCCGGCTGCTGTCGAAGGCGCTGCGCGAGGCGGGCATCGACGAGGAGGACGTCTACCTCACCAATGCCGTCAAGCACTTCAAGTTCACCCAGTCGGGACCGGGCAAGCGCCGCATCCACAAGGCGCCCAGCCTGCGCGAGATGACCGCCTGCCGGCCGTGGCTGGAGGCCGAGCTACGGCTCGTCGACCCGAGTGTGGTGGTGGTGCTCGGCGCGACCGCGGGCAAGGCCGTCCTCGGCCGCACCTTCCGCGTCGGCGCCGACCGCGGCGCGGTGCTCACGCTGCCCGGCGCGGACGGCGGCCCCCACGTCGTGGCGACCCTCCACCCCTCCGCCGTCCTGCGCGCCGACGACCGCGAGAGCGCCTACGCCGGTCTCGTCGCCGACCTGCGCGTCGCGGCCGCCGCCCGGTGAGACCGGGCGGGCGGACCACGGCGGGACCGGGCGGGCGGACCGCGGCGGCACCCGGGTGAAATCCCCGGCGCCCGGGAGTGTTCGGGCGAGGTCCGGGCACGGGGCGGACATGGCCCCCATGACACTCGACAGTACCGCCGCCCTGCTCATCAAGGGATATGCCTGGCTCCCCGACCTGCGCCGCCGCAGCGACGGAGGCCTGGTGCGGACCCGGCTCCTGGGCCACCCGACGGTCGCCCTGCACGGCCCGGACGCCGTCCCGTTCTTCTACGACGAGAACCACGTCCGGCGCCACGACGCCCTTCCCGGGCCCGTCCTGGACACCCTCTTCGGCCGCGGCGCCGTACACACCCTGGACGCCGAGGAACACCGCGTACGCAAGGCGCTGTTCGTCGGCGAACTCACCGACCCCGCCGGGGTCGCCGAACTCGTGGACCGGGTCCGGGCCGAGTGGCGGCGCACCTTCGCCCCGCCGCACGGCCGTGAGGTGGTGCTGTTCGACGAGGCCGCGCACGTGCTGGCCCGGGCTGTCTGCGCGTGGGCCGGCCTGCCGCTCACCCCGGAGCAGACCGAGCGCATGGCCGAGGACTGCGTCGCCATGGTCGACGGCTTCGCCACCGCGGGCCCGCGCCAGCTGCGGGCGAGGCGCGCCCGGACCCGCCAGGAGCGGCTTCTCGCCCGGCTGGTCGAGGAGGCGCGCGGCGGGGCGGCGCGCGCCCCGGCGACCCCGTTCGACGCGGTCGTGCGCCATCGCGACGCCGACGGCGAGGAACTGGACGCCCGGACCGCGGCCGTCGAACTCCTCAACATCGTGCGCCCCACCGTCGCCATCGCCTGGTTCGTCGCCTTCGCCGCCCACGCCATGGACCGGTGGCCCGGGCAGCGTCACCTGCTGCGCGAGGACGACGGCTCGTACGCGGAGCCGTACACCGAGACGTACGCCGAACCCTTCGCCCACGAGGTCCGTCGCTTCTACCCCTTCGCGCCGTTCGTCGGCGGCCTCGCCGCCACCGACCTGCGCCGGGACGGCGAGGACATCTCCGCCGGGACCCTGGTCCTGCTCGACGTGTACGGCCAGAACCACGACCCCGAGCTGTGGCACGACCCCTACCGCTTCGATCCCGAGCGGTTCATGCGCCGGGCGCCGCGGCCCGACGAGTTGATCCCGCAGGGCGGTGGCGACGCCAAGAGCGGCCACCGCTGCCCCGGGGAGGACATCACCGTCACCGTCCTCGCCGCCCTCTCCACCGAGCTGTCCCGGATGGACTACACCGTGCCCGAACAGGACCTGAGGATTCCGCTCCACCGCGTCCCCACCCGTCCCCGCAGCGGCTTCCGCCTCGTCCCCCACCCCGTCTGACACGCCCCCGGTGGCCCGACCGCGCTCGAACGGCCCCTCCCGCGTGCGCCGGAGGGGCCGCCCGTCTGGAATGGTGGGGTGACCGCGCCTCCCGACGACTGCCTCGCGCGCAACGAGTGGATCTGCGGCGCCTACCTGTCCTCGCGGGCCGAGATCCTCGGGGACGCCGTCCTGCAGCATCTGCGGCTGACCCTGGTCTCCGTCGCCCTCGGGCTGCTGATCGCCGTGCCCCTGGCCGTCGCCGCCCGCCGCTGGCGCCTGGCCGCCGGGCCCGTCCTCGGGATCACCACCGTCCTCTACACGATCCCGTCCCTCGCGATGTTCTCCCTGCTCCTGCCCCTCTACGGGCTGTCCGCCTCGCTCGTCGTCGCCGGGCTCGTGCTCTACTCCCTCACCCTGCTCGTACGGAACATCCTGGCCGGGCTCCGCGCCGTGCCCGAGGACACCCGCCAGGCCGCGCGCGGCATGGGGTACGGGCCCGTCCGGCTGCTGCTCGCCGTCGAACTCCCCCTGGCGCTGCCCGCCGCGATGGCGGGCCTGCGCATCGCCACCGTCTCCGCCGTCTCGCTCGTCACCATCGGGGCGATCGTGGGACACGGCGGCCTCGGCAACCTCATCTACTCCGGCATGAACACCTACTTCAAGGCACAGGTGCTCACCGCGTCCGTCCTCTGCGTGATCATCGCCGTCGTCGCCGACCTGCTCCTCCTCGCCCTCCAGCGGCTGCTCACCCCTTGGACGGCGGCGACGGCACCGAGCCGCGGGCGGGCCCGGTGAACACCCTGACCGCCACCTGGCAGTGGCTCACCAGCGCCGCCCACTGGTCCGGCGAGGACGGGATCTGGAACCGGCTCGGCGAGCATCTCTTCCTGACCGTCGTCTGTCTCCTGCTGAGCTGCGCGATCGCGCTCCCCGTCGCCCTGGTCCTCGGCCACCTCGGCAAGGGCGGCGCCCTGGCCGTCAACCTCTCCAACATCGGTCGCGCCGTGCCCACCTTCGCCGTCCTCGTCCTGCTGCTGCTCAGCCCGCTCGGTCCGTACGGACCGTGGCCGACGGTCATCGCCCTGGTGCTGTTCGCCGTACCGCCGCTGCTGACCAACGCGTACGTCGGGATGCGCGGCGTCGACGCGGACGTGGTGCGGGCCGCGCGCGGGATGGGCATGACCGGCCGGCAGACGCTCTTCCGGGTCGAGCTGCCGCTCGCCCTGCCGCTGCTCCTCACCGGCGTCCGCGTCGCCGCCGTGCAGCTCGTGGCCACCGCCACCGTCGCGGCCCTCGCGGGCGGCGGCGGCCTCGGCCGGATCATCACCGCCGGCTTCAACCTCGCCTCCACACCCCAGGTCGTCGCCGGCGCCGTGCTGGTCGCCCTCTTCGCCCTCGTCGTGGAGGCCCTCTTCGAGGGGGCACAGCGGCTCGGACCGGCCTGGGCGCGGGGGAGCGGGGGATGAGCGGACGGCGCCCGGGGGTCGCGGCGGTGCCGGCGCTCACCGCCCTCGCCATCCTCGTGGGCTGCTCCACCGGTCCCTCCCTGGAGAGGCGGGGCGAGGTCACCGGCCCGCCCGGCGACAGCCGCCATCTGACCATCGGCTCCGCCGGGTTCACGGAGAGCGATCTGCTGGCGCAGATGTACGCGCTCCTGCTCGAACAGGCCGGCTACCGCACCGAGATCCTCTCCGTCACCAACCGGGAGCTCTACGAACCGGCCCTGGAGAGCGGCCGCATCGACGTCGTACCGGAGTACGCGGCCACGTTCGCGGACTGGCTCAACGCCAAGGTCAACGGGCCCGACGCGCCGACCGTCGGCTCACCCGACCTGGCGGCCACCATGGCCGCGCTCCGCCGGCTCGCGGCGCCGCGTGGCCTGACCGTCCTCGACGCCGGGAGGGCCGTCGACCAGAACGCCTTCGCGGTGAGCGCCGCGTACGCCGCCGAGCACCGGCTCAGGACGCTGAGCGACCTGGGCGCGGCGAAGCTGCCCGTGCGGCTGGCGGCCGGCGACGAATGCGTCCAGCGGCCGTACTGCGCGCCCGGGCTGACGAAGACGTACGGCATCGTCATCACGGGCGTCGACCCGAAGGGCGTCGGCACCACCCAGGCCAAACAGGCCGTGCGGAGCGGTCAGGACCAGATGGTCCTGACGACGACCACCGACGCCACGCTCGACGACTTCGGTCTGGTCCTGCTCGCCGACGACAAGCGGCTGCAGAACGCCGATCACATCGTGCCGGTCGTGAACCGCGCCCGGGCGGGCGGACCAGGCGTCACCGGCGCCCTCGGCCGCCTCAACACGGTCCTGACCACGGCCGATCTCGCGCGGATGAACGAGCAGGTCGACAGCTGGCGCCGCCTCCCGCAGGACGTCGCGAAGAACTACCTCCGGGAGAAGGGACTGCTGCGGGGCTCGCCGTCGTAGACCGGCTCGTCCGCCGCACGACCCCGCTCAGGCGTCCGCGATCGAGTCGAACGCGACCTCGCCCCGCGCCACACCTCGCGCGTCGGCGTCCACCGAGCGCCGCAGCGCCTCGTGCAGCTTGGCGGGGGTGAGGACGCCGAGGAAGCGGGCGCCGTCGAGGACGGCGACCCAGCCGGCGTCGTGCTGGAGCATCTCGCTGAACGCCTGCTTCAGCGGCGCGCCGACCGGCACCCACGCCTCCATGCGGCGGGCCAGGTCCCCGACGGTCCCCGCCGCGCCGGCCAGGGCCAGCGCGTCGGCCGCGACCCAGCCGTGCAGGTCGCCGTCGCCGCCGAGGACCACCGCCCAGCGGGCCCCGTCCGCGCGCAGCCGGGCCGCGGCGGCCGCCGCGGGTTCCTGGAGCCGGGCGACCGGCGGCTGTTCGAGGTCGTCGGCCTCGATCGCGGTGACCGAGAGCCGCTTGAGGCCCCGGTCGGCGCCGACGAACCGGGCGACATAGGGGGTGGCGGGGGCGCCGAGGACGGCCGCGGGCGTGTCGAACTGCTCGATGCGCCCCTGTCCGTAGACGGCGATGCGGTCGCCCATCCGGACCGCCTCCTCGATGTCGTGGGTGACGAGGAGGACCGTCTTGCGGACGGTGGCCTGCAGGTTCAGGAACTCGTTCTGCAGCCGCTCGCGCACCACGGGGTCGACGGCGCCGAAGGGTTCGTCCATCAGCAGGACGGGCGGGTCGGCGGCGAGGGCGCGGGCCACGCCGACGCGCTGGCGCTGGCCGCCGGAGAGCTGTGCGGGGTAGCGGGCGCCGTAGGTCTTCGGGTCGAGGCCGACGAGGTCGAGGAGTTCGGCGGCGCGGGCGCGGGCCCGGGACTTCTTCCAGCCGATCAGCGAGGGGACGGTCGCGGTGTTGTCGAGGACCGTGCGGTGCGGGAAGAGGCCGACCTGCTGGATCACGTAGCCGATCTTCCGGCGCAGGCGTACCGGGTCGACCGTCGCGATGTCCTCGCCGGCGACCAGGATCCGGCCGGACGTCGGCTCGATCAGCCGGTTGACCATCATCATCGTGGTCGTCTTGCCGCAGCCGGACGGGCCGACCAGGGTGACCAGTTCGCCCTCGGCGACCTCGAAGGAGAGGCCGTCGACGGCGGTGGTGCCGTCCGCGTACACCTTGCCGACCTGCTCGAACCGGATCATGGATCCACGCTAGGAGGCGGCCGGGCGCGCCGCACGGGGGCCGCGACCGTCCGAGGGCGCCGAGGTCTCCGGGCCCGGGCCGCCGACAGCCCGCTGAACACTGTCTCTTGTCATGACCCTTGCGAGTCCGTCCCCCGTCCTGCTATCCATCCGTTAGGAAAGTTTCCTTTCAATCCATCGTTCCGGGAGACCCCCATGACATCGGCACGATCGGTACGTCCCCGTCCCCGTCCCCGTCCGCGTTCACTGGCCGCCGCAGGCGCCGCCGTGGCCGCCCTGCTCCTCGGCCTCGCCGCCGCGCCACCGACCGCCGTCGCCGCCGACACCACCCCGGCCGCGGTCAACGGACAGCTGAAGGTCTGCGGCACCAAGCTCTGCAACCGGCACGGCAAGCCGATCCAACTGCGCGGCATGTCCAGCCACGGCACCCAGTGGTACAGCCAGTGCCTCACCGGCGGCTCGCTCGACGCACTCGCCAAGGACTGGAAGGCCGACGTCCTGCGCGTCTCCACCTACGTCCAGGAGGAGGGGTACGAGACCGACCCGCGCAAGTACACCGACCTGGCCCACTCGCTCATCGAGCGGGCCACCGCACGAGGCATGTACGTGATCGTCGACTGGCACATGCTCGACCCGGGCGACCCCCACCACAACCTGGCCCGCGCCAAGACCTTCTTCTCCGAGATCGCCCAGCGCCACGGCGCCAAGACCAACCTGCTCTACGAGATCGCCAACGAGCCCAGCGGCGTCGCCTGGTCCCGCATCAAGAGCTACGCCGAGCAGCTCATCCCGGTCGTCCGCGCCAAGGACGCCGAGACCCCCATCCTCGTCGGCACGCGCGCGTGGTCCTCGCTCGGCGTCTCCGAGGGGGCCGACGAGTCCGAGGTCGTCGCCAACCCGGTGAACGCCTCCAACATCATGTACACCTTCCACTTCTACGCGTACTCGCACCGCGACGCGTACCTGAAGACGCTCTCCCGCGCCGCCGACAAGCTGCCTGTCTTCGTCACCGAGTTCGGCACCCAGAACTACGCCGGAGAGGGCGCCAACGACTTCGCCATGAGCCAGCGGTTCATCGACCTCATGGCCGCCAAGAAGATCAGCTGGGTCAACTGGAACTTCTCCGACGACCACCGCAGCGGCGCCGTCTTCAAGACCGGCACCTGCGCGAACAACGGACCGTGGGCCGGTACGGGCGCGCTCAAGCCCGCCGGCGTGTGGATCCGCGACCGGATCAGGACGGCCGACAACTTCCCGACCTCCTGACGTCCCCCCCGGGCGGTCCGTCCCGGCGCCACCTCGACGCGCCCCCGCCGGGCGCCCTGTGATGCACTGGGCGGGCGGGGGCGCATCGAACAGGAGCAGCATTGACCAGCTACCGCCAGCCCGGCCTCGTCCTCACCGACCGCCGCTTCACCGTCCCGCTCGACCACGCCCACCCCGAGGGCGAGCAGATCGAGGTCTACGGCCGTGAGGTCGTCGCGAGCGACAAGGCCGGGACCGACGCGACGGACCTGCCGTGGCTGGTGTACCTGGAGGGCGGGCCCGGCTTCGGGGCCCGCCGCTTCATCGGCCCGCAGGCCTGGCTCGGCCGGGCCGTACGCGAGTTCCGCGTCCTCCTCCTCGACCAGCGCGGCACCGGCAACTCCACGCCCGCCACTCGCCAGACGCTCCCGCTGCGCGGCGCCCCCGCCCAGCAGGCCGACTACCTCGCCCACTTCCGGGCCGACTCGATCGTCAAGGACTGCGAGCTCATCCGTAAGCGCCTCACCGGCGGCGCCCGCTGGACCGTCCTCGGCCAGAGCTTCGGAGGCTTCTGCGCCACCCACTACCTCTCGACCGCGCCCGAGGGGCTGAAGACCGTCCTCATCACCGGCGGCCTGCCGTCCCTGCACGCGGACGCCGACGACGTCTACCGGGCCGCCTATCCCCGTATCCGGCGCAAGTCCGAGGCCCACTACGCCCGCTACCCGCAGGACGTCGACCGCGCCCGCCGGATCGCCGCCCACCTGCTCGACCACGAGGTCACCCTGCCGAACGGCGGCCGGCTCACGCCCCAGGCCTTCCAGTCCCTCGGCATCCTCCTCGGCGGCGGCGACGGCACCCACCAGCTCCACCTCCTCCTGGAGGACGCCTTCGTCCCGACGCCCGGTGGCCCCGCGCTCTCGGACGCCTTCCTGGAGAACGTCCAGGCCGTCCTCTCGTACGCCGGACACCCGCTGTACGCCGTGCTCCACGAGGCGATCTACGCCCAGGGCCACGGCCCCACCGCCTGGGCCGCCGAACGCGTCCGCGCCGAATTCCCCGCGTTCGACGCCGAGAAGACCCTGGCCGGCGACGGACCGCTCCTCTTCACCGGCGAGACCGTGCACCCCTGGCACTTCGAGACCGACCCGGCCCTGCGCCCGCTGCGCGAGACCGCCCACCTCCTCGCCGAGCGGACCGACTGGACCCCGCTCTACGACCCGGCGCGGCTGGCCGCCAACGAGGTGCCGGTGGCCGCCGCCGTCTACCACGACGACCTGTACGTGGACACCGCCCACTCCCTTCAGACGGCCCGCGCGATCAGGGGCCTGCGCACCTGGGTGACCGACGAGTTCGAGCACGACGGCGTACGGGCGGGCGGCCCGCGCGTCCTGGACCGGCTGCTCGCCCTCGCCCGGGGTGAGCTCTGACCTTCGCGCGGCGGGGGCGCAAAAGTCCAAGCGGTGCCTACTGATTGCTCATGGCGCGCCCGCGCGGGAGCGGATAGAACTCGGTCCGGCCACCCATGAGAAGAGGACCGGACATGACCACCCACGTCAGTGCCGAGATCGCCACCCAGCCCGACTGCTGGCGCCGCGCCGCCGACACGGCCGCCGACCACGCAGCCCTGCTGCCCCGGCGCGGTGAGCGGATCGCGGTCGTCGGCTGCGGCACCTCGTACTTCATGGCCCGGGCCTACGCCGCCCTGCGCGAATCCCTCGGCGCGGGCGAGACCGACGCCTTCCCCGCCTCCGACGAGACCCCGCTCGGCCGCGGCTACGACCGGATCGTCGCCCTCACCCGCTCCGGTGCGACGACCGAGGTGGCGACGCTGCTCGCCCGGGCCGCCGGCCGCCTCCCCACCCTCGTCCTGACCAGCGCCCCTCAGAGCCGCGCCGCGCACCACGCGGACCGGGTGATCGGCCTCGGCTACGCCGGCGAACGCTCCGTCGTCCAGACCCGGTTCGCCACCACCGCCCTCCAACTGCTGCGCGCGGGCCTCGGGGTGGACCTGACCGCTTCGATCGCCGACGCCGAACTGGCCCTGTACGAACCGCTGCCGGCGGCCTGGGAGCAGCGCGCCCAGTTCACCTTCCTCGGCACCGGCTGGACGGTCGGGCTCGCCGACGAGGCCGCGCACAAGCTCCGCGGTGTGGCGCGGGCGTGGACGGAGTCGTACGCGGCGATGGAGTACCGGCACGGACCGATCGTCATCAGCGACCGCTCCAGTCTCGTGTGCTGCCTGGGCCCCGAGCCGACCGGCCTCCGGGACGAAGTGGAGGCCACCGGCGCGCTGTTCGCCGCCGACGCCATCGACCCGGTGGCCGCCCTGGTCCGCGCCCAGCGCCTCGCCGTCACGCTCGCGGCGCGGCGCGGCCTCGACCCGGACCGCCCCCGCCATGCGTCCCGCTCGGTGATCCTTTCCGGAGCGATCCCGGCCTGAGCCCGTATCCTGCGCCCATGATCGAGTCGAACGAACAGGCCCCGCAGCTCGAAGACATGCCCGGCGACTGGCAGCGCGCCCTCGCGGTGGTCGCCCACCCCGACGACCTCGAGTACGGCTGCGCCGCGGCCATCGCCGGCTGGACGGACGCCGGCAAGGAGGTCACGTACGTCCTCGCCACGCGCGGCGAGGCCGGGATCGACTCCCTCGACCCCGCCACCTGCGGGCCGCTGCGGGAGCGGGAGCAGCGGGCGAGCGCGGAGGTCGTGGGGGTGTCGACGGTGGAGTTCCTGGACCACCGCGACGGTGTGATCGAGTACGGGCTCGGGCTGCGCCGCGACATCGCGGCGGCCATCCGACGCCACCGCCCCGAACTGGTCATCACCCTCAACCACCGGGACACCTGGGGCCCGGCGGTCGGCGGGGCCTGGAACACGCCGGACCATGTCGCGGTCGGCCGGGCCACCCTGGACGCGGCGGGCGACGCGGGCAACCGCTGGATCTTCCCCGAACTGATCGAACGCGGCCTGGAGCCGTGGGACGGAGTGCGCTGGGTCGCGGTCGCAGGGTCGACCACCCCGACGCACGCCGTCGACGCCACCCCCGGCCTCGAACGCTCCGTCCACTCCCTCCTCGCCCACCGCGCCTACATCGAGGCCCTCACGGACGAGGACCCGGAGACGTACGTCCGCACCTTCCTCGCCGGCAACAACGAGCGCTTCGCGGCCCGTTACGGAGGCCGCCCGGCGGTGGCCTTCGAGGTGTTCCCCCGCTGACCACCACCGGGAGCACCACCGGGCTCACGGCTACATCTGCGGCGCGGGCTTCAGCACGGCGAACGGGGCTCCGAAGGGGTCGGCGAGCCACGCGATCCTGCCCACGTCCGGGACGTCCGCCGCCGGCATGAGGACCGACCCGCCGTTCCCCTGGGTGCGGGCGACGATCTCGTCCGCGTCCTCGACACCGAAGTACGGGATCCAGCGCGCCTTCTCGCCGCCCTCCTGGAGCTCGGCGACGCCGCCGAAGGAGGCGTCCTGCTGGTCGCCCTCGGCGGTGGACAGGACGCGGTACGTCATCCCGGGCGCCTCCATCTCCTGCGAGCGCCAGCCGAACAGCTTCCCGTAGAACTCCAGCGCCTCCGCGGGGTCGGCGACATGGAGCTCGACCCAGCACAGGGTGTTGTTCTCGGAGGCCTTCTCCAGGCCCTTGACCGAGGCCGGCTGCCACACGGCGAAGTCGGCGCCGCCCGGGTCGGTCAGCTGGGCCATCCGCCCGGCGTCCATGACGTCGAAGGGCTGGGTGCGGACGGTGCCGCCGCTCTCCTCGGCCGCCTTCGCCGTCGCGTCGACGTCGGGCGTCTGGAAGTAGACCGTCCAGGCCGAGTCGGCCCCCTCCTCGGTCAGCGGCCCCAGCGCGGCGACCGTCCGGCCGTCCTGCTGGAAGAAGCCGTAGCCCCCGGCGTCCGGCCCCGCCGACGCGAAATCCCAGCCGAAGACGCCGCGGTAGAACGCGGCGGCGGCCGTCGTGTCGGGACTGCCCAGGTCGAGCCAGCTGGGGGAGCCCTTGGTGAAGTCCGTACCGAGCATGTGGTCTGTCCTGTCTGTGCGCTTGGCGGTCTCTCCGCTTCCGGAGGCCTCCGGCCACCATCGCCGATCCTCGCCGCTCCACCCGGCCCCCGCAGCCCTACGCGGCGGGGTTCATCCGCGTGGACGAGCGTCCAGGTCCGTGAGGATCAGCTCGGCGTTGACCGCCACGCCCGCCCGGTACCCCCCGCTCGCCGCGTTGATCACCTGCTCCGCCGGGCCGATCGCGTTCCCGGCCGCCCACACCCCGGGCACGCTGGTCCGGCCCGTCGCGTCCACCGTCACGAAGGCGCCGAGGGGAGTGTCGTGCGTCGCGGCGCCCAGCCCCGTCAGGAGCTCGTCCCGGGGCGTCATGCGGGTGCCGACGAAGAGCACGGAGCGTTCGACGATCCGCCCGTCCGCCATCCGTACGCCGGTCATCCGGTCCTCCTCGACGACCAGGCCCGCCACCTCGCCCGTCACCACGGTGATGCCGGCCGCCGCCACCCGGCCGCGGTCCTCCTCGGTCAGCGGCGCGGCCGTGTGCGCGAAGAGGATCACGTCGTCGGACCACTGGGAGACCATCAGGGCCTGGTGCGCGCCCATCACCGGGTGCGCGACCACCCCGAACGCCTGGTCGCGGACCTCCCAGCCATGGCAGTACGGACAGTGCAGCACGTCCCGTCCCCACCGCTCGGCGACGCCGTCGATCGCGGGGAGTTCGTCCACCAGGCCGGTGGTGACGATCAGCCGCCGGGCCCGTACGGTGTGCTCGCCTTCGACCGTGACGACGAAGCCGTCCGCCCCGTCGGGGACCGCCTCCGTCACCCGGCCGGCCCGCCACTCCACTCCGTACGCCGCGATCTCGCGCCGTCCCGTCTTCAGGAACTCGGCCGGGCTCATCCCGTCCCGGGAGAGGAACCCCTGCATGTGGGCGGCCGGGGCGTTGCGCGGCTCGCCGGCGTCGACCACCAGGGTCCGGCGCCGGGACCGGCCGAGGATCAGGGCCGCGCTGAGTCCCGCCGCGCCGCCGCCGACGACCACGACCTCGTACCGCTCCCGCTCGCTTGTGCTCTCGAATGCGTCCATGCCTCGACCTTCGCGCGACCTCGACGGATCGACAAACATTCTTGCTGTTTCGGCAAGCCATCCCCGACCATGGAGCCATGACTGAGGACGAACGCATCGACGAGGTGCTGAACGACGTCGGCCCGCGACTGCGCCGCATCCGGCGCGAGCGCGGGGCGACCCTGGGCGATCTCTCCGCCTCCACCGGCATCTCCGTGTCCACGCTCTCCCGCCTGGAGTCCGGGCAGCGCAGGCCCAGCCTGGAGCTGCTGCTCCCGATCGCCCGGGCCCACCAGGTGCCGCTCGACGAACTCGTCGGCGCGCCGCAGGTGGGCGATCCCCGGGTGCGGGCGAAGCCGATCGTGCGGCACGGCCGCACGATGTACCCGCTGACCCGCCAGCCCGGCGGGCTGCAGGCGTACAAGGTGGTGCAGGAGAAGCCGCACGAAGCCCCCGACCCGCGCGTCCACGAGGGGTACGAGTGGCTCTATGTGCTCTCGGGGAAGCTGCGGCTCGTCCTCGGCGAGCACGACGTCGTGCTCGGGGCGGGGGAGGCGGCGGAGTTCGACACGCGGGTGCCGCACTGGTTCGGGCCGACGCCCGACGGGCCGGTGGAGTTCCTGAGCCTGTTCGGGCCGCAGGGGGAGCGGATGCATGTACGGGCGCGGCCGAAGAAGTCCTGAGAAGTCCTCGGGATACGGTTCCGCGAGGGCAAGCGACCGCTTAGTATGCGACCGAACCGCGCAGTACCGACCGCGCAGTACGGACGACGGCTGGTGGAGGACCCGATGCAGGCATGGCGAGTGCACGACAACGGTGAGCCGGGCGAGGTGATGCAGCGCGACGAGGTGGACCTGCCCGTCCCCGGTGAGGGGCAGATCCTGCTCAAGGTCCGCGCCGCGAACATCAACTTCCCCGACGCGCTGCTCTGCCGGGGCCAGTACCAGGTGCGGCCCCCGCTGCCCTTCACCCCCGGGGTCGAGATCTGCGGCGAGACCGAGGACGGGCGCCGCGTCATCGCCACCCCCGTCCTTCCGCACGGCGGTCTCGCCGACTACGCGGTGGCGGACGCGGCCGCCCTGCTCCCCGCCCCCGACGCCCTGGACGACGCCGAGGCCGCCGCCCTCCACATCGGCTACCAGACCGGCTGGTTCGGCCTGCACCGCAGGGCCGCCCTCAAGGAGGGCGAGACCCTCCTCGTCCACGCCGCCGCGGGCGGCGTCGGCAGCGCCGCCGTCCAGCTCGGCAAGGCGGCCGGCGCCACGGTCGTCGGCGTCGTCGGCGGACCCGACAAGGTCGGGGTCGCCCGCGAACTGGGCTGCGACGTGGTCGTCGACCGGAACTCCGAGGACGTCGTCGCCGCGGTCAAGGAGGCCACCGGCGGCCGGGGCGCCGACGTGATCTACGACCCGGTCGGCGGCGCGGCCTACGCCCAGTCCGCCAAGCTCGTCGCCTTCGAGGGCCGGATCGTCGTCGTCGGCTTCGCCAGCGGCGAGATCCCCTCGCCCGCCCTCAACCACGCCCTCGTCAAGAACTACTCGATCCTCGGGCTCCACTGGGGTCTCTACAACCTCAAGGACCCGGCCGCGATCCTGCGCTGCCACGAGACCCTCACCGACTACGCGGCCAAGGGGCTGATCAAGCCCCTGGTCACCGAGCGGGTGCCCTTCGCCGACGCGGCGGACGCCGTGCAGCGGGTCGCCGAAGGCGTCACCACCGGCCGCCTCGTGGTCCTCCCGGAAGGAGCCCACGCATGACGGACGCCGCCGAACTGCGCTCCCGTACGCAGCGGTTGCTCGCCGAGCACCCGCCCGCCGGCACTGCCCGCGAGGACTTCCTCCGGGCCCGCTTCGACGCCGGACTCGCCTGGATCCACTACCCCGTCGGGCTCGGCGGGCTCGCCGCCCCGCGCTCCCTCCAGGCCGTCGTCGACGCCGAACTGACCGCCGCCGGCGCCCCCGACAACGACCCGCGCCGGATCGGGATCGGCCTCGGCATGGCCGCCCCGACCCTCCTCGCGTACGGCTCCGAGGACGTCAAGCAGCGGTTCCTCAAGCCGCTCTGGGTCGGTGAGGAGGTGTGGTGCCAGCTCTTCAGCGAGCCCGGCGCCGGCTCCGACCTCGCCGCGCTCGCCACCCGCGCCGTGCGCGACGGCGACACCTGGGTGGTCAACGGCCAGAAGGTGTGGACCTCCAGCGCACATGTCGCCCGCTGGGCCATCCTCATCGCCCGCACCGACCCGGACCTCCCCAAGCACCGGGGCATCACCTACTTCGTCTGCGACATGACCGACCCGGGTGTCGAGGTGCGACCGCTGCGCCAGATCACCGGCGAGGCCGAGTTCAACGAGGTCTTCCTGACCGACGTCCGCATCCCCGACGCCCACCGCCTCGGCGAGGTCGGCGACGGCTGGCGGGTGGCCCAGACGACCCTGATGAACGAGCGCGTCTCCATCGGCGGCGCCCGCATCCCCCGCGAGGGCGGCATGATCGGCCCGGTCGCGAAGACCTGGCGCGAGCGCCCCGAGCTGCGCACCCACGACCTGCACCGGCGCCTGCTCGACCTCTGGGTCGACTCCGAGGTCGCCCGCCTCACCGGCGAACGGCTGCGCCAGCAGCTCGTCGCCGGACAGCCGGGTCCCGAGGGCAGCGCGATGAAGCTGGGCTTCGCCCGGCTCAACCAGGCCATCAGCGGCCTGGAGGTCGAACTCCTCGGCGAGGAAGGGCTGTTGTACGGCGACTGGACCATGCGCCGCCCCGAGCTCGTCGACTTCACCGGCCGCGACGCCGGCTACCGCTATCTGCGCTCGAAGGGCAACTCCATCGAGGGCGGTACGACCGAGGTGCTGCTCAACATCGTCGCCGAACGCGTCCTCGGCCTGCCCCCCGAGCCCCGCAACGACAAGGACGTCGCCTGGAAGGACCTCGCGCGATGACGGATCTGCTCTACTCCGAGACCGAGGACGACCTGCGGGCGGCGGTCCGCGCCCTGCTCGCCGACCGGGCCGACGCCCAGACCCTGCTCGGCCGGATCGAGACCGGCGCCCCGTACGTCCCCGGCCTCTGGAAGTCCCTCGCCGCCGACATGGGCGCGGCCGGACTGCTCGTCCCCGAGAAGCTCGGCGGCCAGGGCGCGAGCCACCGAGAGGCGGCCGTGGTCCTGGAGGAGCTGGGCCGCGCGGTGACCCCCGTCCCGTACCTGACCAGCGCCGTGGTGGCGACCGAGACCCTGCTCGCGCTGGACACGGAGAGCGGGCCCGTGGCCGAGCTGCTCGCGGGCCTCGCGAGCGGCCGTACGGTGGCGGTCCTCGCCCTGCCGCTGTCGACGGCCCCGGACACCGAGCCGGTCCCGACCGCGGGTCCGGTGACGGGTGTCGCCGACGCCGTCGCCGCCGACGTCTTCCTGGTGCCGCGCGCGGACGGGCTGTACGCGGTCCCGGCGGCCGACGCCGTCGTCGTACCGCAGACTCCGCTCGACCTGACCCGGCCGCTCGCCGCCGTCACCACGGACGGCGCGCCCGGCACCCCGCTCGCCGACGCGGAGACGGCCGCGGCGGCGATCCGGCGGGGCCTGCTCTCCGGCGCGGGACTGCTCGCCTCCGAGCAGCTCGGGCTCGCCGAGTGGTGCCTGGAGGAGACCGTCCGCCACACCCGCGAGCGCTATCAGTTCAACCGGCCGGTCGGCTCCTTCCAGGCGCTCAAGCACCGGATGGCGCAGCTCTGGCTGGAGATCGTGAACGCCCGGGCGGCGGCGCGCGCGGCGGCCGACGCGCTGGCCACCGGCAGCCCCGAGGCGGCGCTGACCGTGGCCGTCACCCAGGCGTACTGCTCGAAGGTCGCCGTCCACGCGGCCGAGGAGTGCGTCCAGCTGCACGGCGGCATCGGCATGACGTGGGAGCACCCGGCCCACCTCGCGCTCAAGCGGGCGAAGTCCGATCAGATCGCCCTGGGATCGGCGGGACGGCACCAGGACGCGATCGCCGCCCTGGTCGGCCTCCCGGCACCGGCGCCGTAACGAAGTAAGGGGCCCATGTGGCCGCACCCCTTTACATACTGTTTAATTGCGAGCTGTTCGCAACAACGGTTGATCTTCAAGAGGGGTGTGGGCACGATGACCGCCCGATCCATACGCGGCGTGGCCGCCGCGACCCTGGCCGGAGCGCTGGCCCTGACCGCGGCGGCCTGCTCGAACCCGGGCGGGTCCGCCGCGGGCTCCGACGGGCGCGGGGATTCCGCGGTCGTCGGCATCGCCTACGAGCCCGACAGCCTCAGCCCCCTCCTCGGCTACGGCAAGGACGGCAACTCCAAGATCTTCGACGGGCTGCTCGCCTTCGACGGCTCGATGAAGCTCCGGCCCGCCCTCGCCACGGCCCTTCCCCAGGTCAGCGCCGACGGCATGACCTACACCTACAAGCTGCGCAAGGGCGTGACGTTCAGCGACGGCAAGCCCTTCTCCGCCAAGGACGTCGTCTTCACGTACAAGACGGTGCTCGACCCGAAGACCAACAACCCGTCCCGGACCGAGCTCGACGCCCTGAAGGACGTCAGGGCCGTCGGCGAGGACACGGTCGTCTTCACCCTCAAGTACCCCTACGCGCCCTTCGCCGAGCGAACCGTCCTCGCCATCGCCCCCGAGCACATCGCGGCGAAGCAGGACGTCAACACCGGCGCGTTCACCACCCGCCCCGTCGGCACCGGACCGTACATCCTCACCGACTGGTCCAAGGGCGAGAAGCTCAGCTTCAAGGCCAATCCCACCTACTGGGGCGGCGCGCCCAAGGTGAAGAAGTTCACCATGGCGATCATCAAGGACGACGACGTCCGCGCCACCCGCCTGCGCTCGGGCGACCTCGACGGCGCCATCCTGCCGCCCAACCTGGCCGCCGGATTCAAGAACGACCCGGCGAAGAAGACGTACGCGGCCACGACGTACGACTACCGGACCGTCACCCTCCCCACCCACCACCGGGTCACCGGGGACACCGCCGTCCGCCGCGCCCTCGACATCGCCGTCGACCGGCGGACCATGGTCGACCAGATCCTCGAAGGCGCCGGCAAGCCCGCCTACGGACCCGTGCCCACCGACAGCCCGTGGTTCGCCAAGGGCACCGAGCGCCGCCACGACCTCGCCGGCGCGCGGAAGATCCTCGACGAGGCCGGCTGGAAGCCCGGCCCCGACGGCGTCCGCGTGAAGAACGGCGTACGGGCCGAGTTCCCGCTCTGGTACCTCTCCGGCGACAAGCTGCGCCAGGACCACGCCCTCGCGTACGCCTCCGACGCCAAGAAGGCCGGCGTCGCCGTCAAGACCCAGGGCGGCACCTGGGAGGTCA
This sequence comes from Streptomyces sp. NPDC015346, assembly GCF_043078785.1. Taxonomy (NCBI): domain Bacteria; kingdom Bacillati; phylum Actinomycetota; class Actinomycetes; order Kitasatosporales; family Streptomycetaceae; genus Streptomyces; species Streptomyces sp. NPDC015346. Next base: position 53,972 of record NZ_JBIBTW010000011.1, read on the forward strand.
TCGAGCCGCGGATGAAGACCGACGCCGTCCTCGCCGGCGGCGGCTCGCCCGGCGACCCCGACTTCGACCAGTACCTCCTCCTGAAGTCGAGCCTCGGCGGCGACGGCTTCAACAACATGGCCTGGTACGACAACAAGACCGTCGACAAGGCCCTGGAGGACGGCCGCCGCACGAACGACCCCGTCAAGCGGCGGGCCGCGTACGACACCGTGCAGCGCGAGCTGGTGAAGAACCCCGGCTACACCTTCCTCACCCACATCGACCACCTGTACGTCGTGAACGACCGCTGGGACGGCCTGTCCACCCAGACCGAACCGCACGACCACGGCCTCGCCGCAGGACCCTGGTGGAACGTCGAGCGCTGGACCCCCAAGGACGCGAAGAAGTGAGCCGCCGCCTCCCCTGGGGGGCCATGGCCCGGATGACGGGACGGCGGGCCCTGGCCGCCGTCCCCGTCCTCCTCGCCGTCACCTTCGCGGTCTTCGCCGTCGCCGCCGCCTCCCCCTTCGACCCCGTCAAGGCCTACGCCGGCACCGCCGGACTCACCGCCTCGCAGGAGAACCTCGACCAGCTCCGCGCCAACCTCGGCGTGGACCGGCCGCTCGTCACCCGCTGGTGGGAGTGGCTCACCGCGGCCCTCCACGGCGACCTCGGCGACTCCAGCGTCATGCGCCAGCCCGTCGCCGACGTCATCACCGAACGCATCGGGTGGTCCGCGCTTCTCGCCACCACTGCCTTCCTCGTCGCCATCCTGCTCGGCACCGCGCTCGGCGTCCTCGCCGGCCGCCGCCGCGGCGGCCCGCTCGACCGGACCGTCAGCTCCGTCGCGTACACCCTGGAAGCCGCCCCGGCCTTCTGGCTCGGCCTGCTCGCCATCTGGTTCTTCGCCCTGAAGCTCGGCGCCCTGCCGGCCGGCGGACTCACCGACACGGCCAGCGACACCGTCACCCTCGACCAGGTCGCAGGACATCTCGTGCTGCCCGCCCTCGTCCTCGGCGTCTCCCAACTGCCCTGGTTCTACCTGTACGTCAGACAGGGCGTCGGCGACGCCCTGGACGAGGACCCCGTGCGCGGCGCCCGCGCCCGCGGCCTGCGCGAACGCACCGTCCTGCTCGGCCACGCCCTGCGCTCCGGAATGCTGCCCATGCTCACCCTCGTCGGCTCCCGCGTGCCCGAACTCATCACCGGCGCCCTCCTCGTGGAGACCGTCTTCAGCTGGCCGGGCATCGCCGCGGCGACCGTCCAGGCCGCCACCTCCGTGGACTTCCCGCTGCTCGCCGCGCTCACCGTGCTCGCCACCGCGGCGGTCCTCCTCGGCAACCTCCTCTCCGACCTGCTGTACGGGCTCGCCGACCCGAGGGTGGGCTTCGATGGCTGACCGTGCGACCCCTGTGACGCCTGGGACCCCTGTGACCCCCGCGATTCGAGCGGTCCGTGCGACCCGTGCGACCCGTGCTCTCGGGGCCGACCGTCAGGCCCGGCGCGTGCGCCTGTGGACCTCCGCCCTGATCGTCGGCGCGGTCGTCCTCGCCGTGCTGCTCGTCCCGCCGCTCGTCCAGCTCGACGAACAGGCCGTCGACCTCTCCCGCAAACTCCTGCCGCCGTCCTGGGCACACCCCTTCGGCACCGACGACGTCGGCCGCGACCTGCTGCTCCGCTGCGTCTACGGGCTACGGGTCTCGCTCCTCGTCGGCCTCGTCGCCGCGCTCGTCGCCACCCTCATCGGGACCGCCGTCGGCGCGGCGGCCGCCTCCCTGGGCGGCTGGACCGACCGGGTGGTGATGCGGATCGTCGACGCCTTCTCCTCCGTACCCCACCTGCTCCTCGGCATCTTCATCGTCGCGATGTTCCGGCCCGGCGTCTGGCCGGTCATCGTCTCCGTCGCCCTCACCCACTGGCTGTCCACCGCGCGGATCGTCCGCTCCGAGGTGCTCTCGCTGCGCTCGCGCCCCTACGTCGACGCGGCGATCTCCGGCGGCGCCTCGCGGTGGCGGGTGACCGTACGCCACCTGCTGCCCGCCGTCCTGCCGCAGGCCGGGCTCGCCGCCGTGCTGATGGTGCCCCACGCCATGTGGCACGAGTCCGCCCTCTCCTTCCTCGGCCTCGGCCTCCCCAGCCACCAGGCCAGCCTCGGCAACCTGGTGCAGTCCGCCCGCTCCTCCCTGCTGGCCGGCGACTGGTGGCCGACGCTCTTCCCCGGGCTGTTCCTGATCGTGCCGACGCTGGCGATCGCGGGGCTCGCCGGCGTGTGGCGGGACCGGCTCAATCCGCGCCGCCGATCGGAGCTGATGCTGTGAACGCCCGAGTCCTGCGGGCCCTGGAGGCGGTCACCGCCGAACGCGCCGACGGCGCCGTGCTGAGCGTGCGCGGCCTCACCGTCCGCTTCCGGATGCGCGGCGGCCGCCAGGTCGCCGCCGTCACCGACGCCGACTTCGACCTGGCGGCGGGGGAGTGCCTCGCCCTCGTCGGCGAGAGCGGCTGCGGCAAGTCCGTCCTCGCCTCCGCGCTCCTCGGACTCCTCCCGGGCAACGCGGAGACGTCCGGTACGGCGACGCTCGACGGCGTCGACCTGCTCGCCGCCGACGAGCGGACCCTCGCCCGTACGGTACGGGGACGGCGCGTCGGCCTCGTACCGCAGAGCCCGGCCGCCCACCTCACCCCCGTCCGCACGGTCCGCTCCCAGCTGGAGGAGACCGTCCGCGAACTGACGGCCGTCCCCCGGCGGGAACGGCGCGCCGCCGCCGAGGCGGCCGCCGCACGGGCCGCTTTCCCGGCCGACCACCTCGACCGTCACCCGCACGAACTCTCCGGCGGTCTGGCCCAGCGCGCCGCCACCGCGCTCGCCCTGATCGGCGACGCACCGCTCCTGCTCGCCGACGAACCCACCACCGGCCTCGACCGCGACCTCGTCGGGCGGACCGTCGACGAGCTGCGCCGCCACGTCGACGAAGGCCGGGCCCTGCTCCTGATCACCCACGACCTGGCCGCGGCCGAACGCGTCGCCGACCGGGTCGCCGTGATGTACGCGGGCCGGATCGTCGAGACCACCGCCGCCCACCGCTTCTTCGGCGAGCCGGGCCCCCGCCACCCCTACGCCCGAGGCCTCCTGAACGCGCTGCCCGACCGGGCGTTCACCCCGATCCCCGGCATGCCGCCCGAGCTGACCGACCTGCCGCCGGGCTGCGCCTTCGCGCCCCGGTGCGCGCGGGCGACGGAGGCCTGCGCCACCCTTCCCGAGCCGCTGGCGGGAGTGGCCTGTCACCACCCGGAGGGCCCCCGTGCTTGAACTCCACGACGTCACCGCCGGCTACCACCGCCGGAGCCCCGTCTTCACCCGCGCGACGCTCTCCGTCGCGCCCGGCGAGTCGGTCGGACTCCTCGGGCCCAGCGGCTGCGGCAAGTCCACGCTCGCCCGGGTCGCCGCACTGCTCCACCGGCCCGACGCGGGACGCGTCACCCTCGACGGAGCGGAGGTGCGGGCCTGGCGCCACCGCGCGCCGCGCGCACTGCGGACCACCGTCGGCGTGGTCTTCCAGCAGCCCCGCATGTCCGCCGACCCACGCCTGCGCCTGCGCGACCTGATCGCCGAACCGCTGCGCGCCGCCGGCCGCCGCACCGAGATCCCCGCCCGCCTGGCCGAACTCGCCCCCGCCGTGGGCCTCACCGACGACCTCCTCGCCCGCCGGCCGCACGAGGTCAGCGACGGCCAGCTCCAACGCGCCTGCCTGGCCCGGGCCCTGGTGCTCCGCCCGCGCCTGCTCGTCTGCGACGAGATGACGGCCATGCTCGACGCCTCGACCACCGCCGCGCTGGTCACGGCGGTGGAGACCTATCGCGCGGAGGCGGGCGCGAGCCTCCTCGCCGTCGGCCACGACCGCCTGCTCCTGGAGCGCTGGTGCGACCGCACGGTCGACTGGTCCGCCTGCCTGGCACCGGCGCCGAGCGGCTCCCCGGCCCCCTGAACCCGAACGTCACCCGTTCGGCAGGCATGCCGTACGGCCGTACGGCGGCCCCGCTGCGCCACACTGGCCGCCGAACGCCGCGAATTCGGGCGCGGCGCAAGGAGGGTGTGGGCGATGGCCGTATCCATTTCAGTCGTACTGCTTCTGCTCGTCCTGGCGGTGATCTTCCTCCGCAGCGGCGGCCTCAAGCTCTCGCACGCGCTGGTCTGCGCCCTGCTCGGCTTCTTCCTCGCCGGCACGAGCATGGCGCCGACCATCCAGAACGGGGTCGCCGCCACCGCCAACGTGGTCAGCGGCCTCAAGCCCTGAGCCAAGGGCTCCCGGGGGCGGCGCCGTAACGTTTCACGACCATGAAGTGCCCGTGAAACCAAGGGCGTTCGCATGTACTTCTCACGGACCCGGGCCTAACGTCGGCCGCCGGCGCGACCGACGTACGCACCCGAGGAGCCGCAGTGACCACCCCCCGAAGACCAGCCCGTGCGCTCGCCCTGATCGCGACCGTCCTCGCGGTCGCCACCCCCGCCGCCCTCGCCGACGAGATACCCTTGGCCCCCGGCCACCGGCTCGTCGACTCCTATGAGGGGGCGCCCGCGACCGCCCGCCCCGTACCGGGCGAGGCGCCGCCCCAGCACCCCTACCTCGCTCCCAACGGACGCAGCGGCATGCACGCCGACGGCGCGGGCAGCGGCACCCACCCCTACTCCGGTCCGCTCGGCCGCGACCCCGAGGTCACCAGCGAGAAGATCGCCGCTCTCGGCGGCGAGTGCGCCACCGTCACCTTCGACGCGGCCGGCCGGCTCCTCACCGTCTGCGGCACCTTCTCCGGATTCCTGCTGAAGCTCCTCGACCCGCGCACCCTGGACACGCTCGCCGAGTACCGGCTGCCCCAGCGCTCCTCGACCGTCGAGGCCGTCACCCGGCTCGACTTCGAGAAGATCTTCAAGGACACCTCCGGCGGCGCCTACTTCTACCTCGACCACCGGGACCGGGTCGTCCTCGCCGACTCCCGCGGGCACATCCTGCGGATCGCGCACTCCCAAGGTGCCGACGGACGCTGGTCGTTCACGGTCGAGGACGACTGGGACCTCACCCCGCTCGTCCCGCACGACTGCGTCAGCTGGACGAACCTCTTCCCCAGCGGCGTCTGCGACCCCGTCACCTCCGTGATGCCCGACTGGGACGGCCGCGTCTGGTGGGTGACCCGCCTCGGCCGGGTCGGCACCGTCGACCCCGCCACCGGCGCACTCCGCTCGGTCCGGCTGGACGGCGAGGAGATCCAGAACTCGTTCTCGGTCGCCGAGGACGGCGTCTCCCTCGTCTCCGACCACGCCCTCTACAGCTTCCGCGCCGACGCCGACGGCACCCCGCGGATCCGGTGGCGCCAGACGTACGACCGGGGGACCGGCACAAAACCCGGCTCGGTGAACCAGGGTTCGGGCACCACCCCGGACCTCTTCGGCACCCGTGAGAAGTACGTCGCCATCACCGACAACGCCGACGACCGGATGCACGTCCTCGTCTACCGGCGCGGCGCCGACGTCCCCGAGTCCCAGCGGCTGGTCTGCCGGGTCCCGGTCTTCCGCCCCGGCGCCTCCACCACCGACAACTCCCTGATCAGCTGGGGCGACAGCCTCGTCGTCGAGAACAACTACGGCTACGAGAACCCGACCACGCTCACCTTCGGCCGCAGTGTCGTCGGCGGCGCGACCCGGATCGACGTCCGCCCCGACGGCAGCGGCTGCGACACCGTCTGGGAGAGCCCCGTCCGTTCCCCCTCCACCGTGCCGAAGCTCTCCACGGCCAACGGACTGCTGTACTTCTACGAGAAGGAGCCGAACGCCCTCGGCATCGACGCCTGGTACCTGACGGCCGTCGACTTCCGCACCGGGCAGCGCGTCTTCAAGCGCCTGACCGGCACCGGGGTCGCGTACGACAACAACTGGGCGCCGATCACGATCGGACCCGACGGCGCCGCTTACATCGGCGTCTTCAACGGGATCGTCGCCGTCCGCGACCGGGCCTGAGACACGGCGACGCCCGGGACCGCGCGAGCGGCCCCGGGCGCGTCGCGGACCCGCGCCTCAGACCATCTCGGGCATCTCGCCCTCGGTGGTCGACAGGTCGATGACGGCGAAGGCCGCGCCCTGCGGGTCGAGGATCGCCGCGAAGCGGCCGAACGGGCTGTCCATCGGTCCGAAGACCTTCCGGCCGCCCAGCTTCTCCGCCTTCTCGACCGCCCGGTCGCAGTCGTCGACGGCGAAGTAGATCTGGATGTACGGCGGGATCTCCTCGGGGAAGTCCTCCGGCGTCATCGTCATCCGGCCGAGGACCGGCTGCTCGCCGCCCAGGTCGAAGACCTTGTAGTCGACGTGGTCGTCCCGCATCGTCTTCGCGTTGTAGCCGAAGACCGAGGTGAGGAAGGCGTCGCTCTTGGCGGGCTCGCGGGTGAAGACCTCGGCCCAGGCGAAGGAGCCGGGCTCGCCCTCCAGCTCGAAGCCCTCGTGGACGCCGGGCTGCCAGACGCCGAACAGGACGCCGGTGGGGTCCTGCCCGAGGCACATGGAGCCGAAGTCGCTCACCTGCATCGGATCCATGAGCAGGGTGCCGCCGCTGTTCTTGATCTTCTCCGCCGTGGCGGCCACGTCCGGTGAGGAGAAGTACAGACACCAGGCCGACTTCGGGTCGTCCTGGCCGGGCATCGGCGGGACGACGGCCGCGACCGCCTTCCCGTTCCGGTAGGCCTGCGTGTAGTTGCCGAATTCCGAGGAGGACTCGCCGAAGGTCCAGCCCAGCACCTCGCCGTAGAACTTCTTGGCTCCCTCGACGTCGGTGAACATCGCGTCGGTCCAGACCGGCGTGCCTTCAGGTCGTGCGGCCATGACGGTGACTCTCTTCCGATCGTGTGCTTCTCGATGGGGGTCCCCGAGTGCCACGCTAACCAGGGAGTGCCCACCTCGCTCGGTGACGCAGCGTAGTCAGCGGTGCGTAGGTCTAGGAACTGACGATCCGTCAGGTTAGTCTCCGCGCATGATTCCGACGGTTGTCTGGGGCACCGGAAATGTCGGCCGCGCGGCCATCCGGGCCGTCGACGCGCACCCGGCGCTGGAACTCACCGCCGTGCTCGTCCACGACCCGGCCAAGGACGGTCGCGACGCGGGCGAGCTCGCCGGGCTCGACCGCCGCCTCGGCGTCGCGGCGACCCGCGACACGGCCGGCGCCCTGGCCGCCCGCCCCCGCGCCGTGGTGTACGCCGCCTCCGGCGACATCCGGCCCGACGAGGCGCTCGCGGACGTCGTCGCGGCGGTCCGGTCCGGCGCCGTGGTCGTCACCCCCGCGCTCTATCCGCTCTACGACCAGCGCAACGCCCCGCCGGAGTTCCGGGACCCGGTGCTCGCCGCCGTCGCCGAGGGCGGCGGCTCCCTCTTCGTCTCCGGCGTGGACCCCGGCTGGGGCAACGACGTGCTGCCGCTGCTGATCAGCGGCCTCGGCACCACCGTGGACGCGGTCCGCTGCCAGGAGATCTTCGACTACTCCACGTACGAGCAGGAGGACTCCGTACGCCACCTGATCGGCATGGGGCACCCGATGGAGTACGAGCCGCCGATGCTCGCCGAGTCCGTCCCCACCATGGTGTGGGGCGGCCAGATACGGCTCATGGCCCGGGCGCTGGGCGTCGAGCTCGACGAGATCCGCGAGACCCTGGAGCGCCGCCCGCTCGACGCCACCGTGACCACCCGGACGATGGGCGTCTTCGAGGCCGGCACCCAGGGCGCCGTCCGTTTCGAGGTGCGGGGGATCGTCGGGGGCGTCCCCCGCCTCGTCGTCGAGCACATCACCCGGATCCACCCCTCCTGCGCCCCGGACTGGCCGACGCCGCCCGACGGCGCCGGGGCACACCGGGTGATCATCGAGGGCCGCCCGCGGATCGAGGTCACGGTCGAGGCCGTGGACGAGGGCGAGAACCGCTCGGCGGGCGGCAACGCCACCGCGGTCGGCAGGCTCGTGAACGCCGTCGACTGGCTCGTGGCGGCCGAGCCCGGCCTCTACGACGCGCTCGACGTCCCGCTGCGCCCGGCAGTCGGCAGAATCGGAAGGAGACCGTCGTGATCATCGACATCCCGGAAGGGCAGGAGCCGATCGGGTACGTGTGGGGCGACATGGTCCCCGGCATCGGGACGGCCGCCGCGAACTTCTCGCTCGCGGTGTACGAGCACACCACCCTGGGCCTGCGCGAGTTCGAGGCCGCCCGGCTGCGGATCGCCCAGATCAACGGGTGCGCCTTCTGTCTGGACTGGCGTACCGAACGGGACGGGGAGAAGGTCGAGGACACCTTCGCCGGCGCGGTGACCGAGTGGCGCACCACCGACGCCTTCGACGACCGGACGCGGCTGGCCGCCGAGTACGCCGAACGGTACGCCCTGGACCATCACGGTCTGGACGACGCGTTCTGGGCGCGGATGACCGCGCACTACAGCCAGGCGGAGATCGTGGAGCTGAGCATGAGCATCGGTTCCTGGCTGGCGTTCGGCCGGCTCAACCATGTGCTCGGGCTCGACAGCGTGTGCGTCCTGCCCGGGCAGTGAGCCGGCCGGTGGTCGGTCCCGGAGGTCGGTCCCGGAGGGCGGTCACAGATCGGTGGCGATGATCTTCTCGATGTTCCGTTCGGCGAGCGCGGTGATGGTGACGAACGGGTTGACGCTGGTGTTCCCGGGGATCAGCGCGCCGTCGACGACGTACAGGCCGGGGTGGCCGTGGAGACGCCCGTAGTCGTCGGTGGCCCTGCCGAGCACCGCACCGCCGAGCGGGTGGTACGTGAGGTGGTCTCCCCAGATCCGGTTGGAGCCGAACAGGTCGGTGCGGTAGATCGTCCCCTCCTTCGCGTTGATCCGGTCGAAGATCGTCTTGGCCGCGTCGATGGACGGCTGCTTCCAGGCGGTCTGCCAGTTCAGCTCGACCCGGCCCGCCGCGGCGTTCCAGCTGAACTCGGCGCGGTGCGGGTTCTTGGTGATCGACAGGTAGAAGGAGGCATACGTCTCGATCCCCGTGGGCAGCGGTGCCACCTCGGCGAACGCGCCGCCGGCGTCCCAGTTGTCGATGCCGGCCGTGGGCATGGCCGACTGGAGTTTGCCGGTCGCGTCCCACATGTGGTTGGCGCGGCCGCACATGACGTTGCCGTTGTCGCCCCAGCCCTTGCCGATCTCGCTGTTCAGGCGGGGCAGCGCGCCGGTGGCCTTCAGCCGGGTGAGCAGCTTGCTCGTGCCGACGCTGCCGGCCGCGAAGAACACCCGGTCCGCGGTGACGGTCTTGGTGGCGGTGGTGTTCCCGCCGGTGTCGAGCTGCTCGATGACGACCGTGTAGCCGCCGCCGGCCGCCGGGGAGACCGAGGTGACCCGGTGCAGCGGTGAGACGGTGAGCCTGCCGGTGGCCGCCGCCCGGGCGAGGTAGGTCTTCTGGAGCGTCTTCTTGCCGTGGTTGTTGCCGTAGATGACCTCGCCGTCCAGCGCCGACCTGGGGACGGCGCCGGCGGCCTCCTGCTTCATGTACTCCCAGTCGTACACATTGGGCACGAAGACGAACGGGAAGCCGGAGCGCTGGGCGTGCTTGCGGCCGACCCGCGCGTACTGGTAGCAGGGGGCGCTCTCCCACCAGGCCTGGTCGACCTGGGTGACCCCGAGGCCCGCGTTGGCGCGCGGGTAGTAGACGTCGTACATCTCGTCGGCGTTCACGGACGGCAGCACGGCGCCGAAGTGTTCCCGGCGCGGGGTGACGGCCATTCCGCCGTTGACCAGGGAGCCGCCTCCGACGCCGCGGCCCTGGTAGACGGTGATGCCGCCGAACTCCTCGGCGTCCAGGATCCCGGTGTGCCGGGGGACGTCCTTGTCGAGCGGGAAGCCGAGGAAGTCGCTGAGCGGCTGCTTGGTCCGGGTGCGCAGCCAGAACGACCGGTGGTCGGGCTTCGTCGTGTTGGCGAAGATCTTGCCGTCGGAGCCGGGGGTGTCCCAGGCCATGCCCATCTCGACCAGGTGGACGTCGACCCCGGCCTGGGCGAGCCGCAGCGCGGTGACCGAGCCGCCGTAGCCGCTGCCGATGATCAGGGCGGCGACACGGGCGCCGGGCGGGACGGTGGCGGCGGTGGCGGACCGACCGGAGAGGGCCAGGGCGCCGAGAAGAGAACCTGTTCCTGCGATGAATCTTCGACGAGAGACCATGTGAGGTTCCTCACTCTCAAGGGAAGTGGGAACGAGTTCTACTGCCGTCTGCTAGGGAAGTCACGGTGAACCGATTGGTAACTTATGGGTGGATGGCTCAAGCAATAACGGCACAAAGCCGACATTTCACTCATGTACTCCACCCCCACCGTCCTCGCCCCCGAGGCCGTCGACCGCGCCGCCGCCCAGCTCTACGACACCGCCGCCTGGCAGGAGATCGTCCGCCGCTGGGACACGACCGCGCCCGCGCAGGGCCCCGGCCCCCAGGAGTGGCGCCGCCTGCTCTCGGTCCCGGTCGACGAGCTGGTCGCCACCGCCCTCGGCGCACTTCCCGCACCCCCGCCCCGCGAGCGGCCGCTGCCCGGCCGGCTCGGCGCGATCCTCCCCGACCGCCTGCACGCCTGGCGCCGCATCGGCCAGCCCGACCTGCGCCCCTCCGCCCACCTCGCCCACGCCCGCCGCGTCCTCGTCGAATGGGGCTGGCAGAACCGGCCGTACCGGCTCCGCGACGCCCGCGGGGCGCGCTGCCTCTGCGGCGCCCTGCTGACCGCCCACCGCCTCGGCCACGGCAGCGCCGACACCATGAACCGCTCCGCCGCCTGGATCGTCACCGAACTGCGCGCCCAGGGCTGGACCGGCCTCATCGGCCCCTGGAACCGCGCGCCGGGCCGCACCGCCGAACAGGCGCTGGCCCTCATCGACGCGACGATCCGCCGGGCCGCGCACGCGGGAGAGTGACCCCCTCCGGAGGAGGCGGATCCATCGCCCAGCGGATCGCCCGGGTCACCACCACGCCGCCCGCCCGCGCCGCCGTCCGCGCCGACCGGGGCAGATACGGCAGCCCGAGCTGTTCGTGGGCCCACGGGGGCAGCAGTGCGAGGGCGCCCGCGGCGAGCAGCGCGTACGGAGGGCGCGCCTGCCAGGGCAGCGGGGGACTCAGCAGCAGGAAGCGGGCGGCCTCCCGGCTGTCGGGCGTCCCGCGCAGCTCGGCGCGGTACCCGTCCAGCTGCTCCGCGAGCTCGGCGACGCTGCGCGGCGGGTCCTCCACGCCCAGCTCCCGGGCGATTCGCGCCGCGTCCGCCACATAGCCGTCGTACCCGGCCCGGTCGAGCGGCGCCGCTCCGTAGCACCGGTGGGCGCGCAGGAAGCTGTCCACCTCGGCCACATGCACCCAGCCCAGCAGCCGCGGGTCCGAGGCGCGGTACGGAACGCCTTCGGCCGTCGTGCCCGTCACCCGCCGGTGGACCGCCCGTACCCGGTCGACCGCGCGCCGCGCGTCGTCGGCCGTGCCGAACGTCGTCACCGCGAGAAAGGTGCTGGTCCGCTGCAGCCTGCCCCAGGGGTCGCCCCGGAACCCCGAATGGGCGGCGACGGCGGCCATGGCGAGCGGATGGAGCGACTGCATCAGCAGCGCCGCGAGGCCCCCGGCGAACATCGAGGCGTCACCGTGGACGGTACGGATGGGACGGTCGGGGCCGAACCAGCGCGGCCCCGGAGTGCCGTGGATGCGGGCACGCGTCTGCTCGCCCGAGGGGCCGGCGACACGGCGGAAGAGCGAGGCGCCGAGCCGTACCCTCAGGTCGTCCACGGAGGCGGGCGGCCATCCCATGCGGCCCAGTATGCGCCCGTGCCGACGCTTCCCCGGAGCCGTTCCCCGGGGCCCTTTCCCGGCCCTCTCCCGGAGCGCTTGCGCCGAGCGGGCCCGGCGTCTCCTACCGGCCGTCGGCCACCGTGAAGAGTCCGCCGTCCGGATCGCGCAGCGTGGCGCACCGGCCGTCCTCCGAGGGGTGCGGCGCCGAGGCCGGCGTCCCGCCGAGCCGGACCGCCGTCTCGACGGCCTCGTCGACGTCCGGGACCCGGAAGTGCACATGCCACCGCGGCCTGACCTGAGGGTCGGGGGCCGCTTCCACGGCGCCGCCGACGAGCCGGGCGACGGTCACGCCGCCGTGGCTCAGCACCACATGGTCGTCCTCGTAGGAGACCTCGCAGCAGCCGGGACGCTCACCGGCCCACTCCAGCACCTCGGCGTAGAAGATCGCGGCGTCGAAGGCGTTCCTGGTCCGCAGTTCGAGCCACGCCGGGGCGCCACCCTTGCCGACGCTCCAGTCCGGGATGACACGACCCTCCCAGATGCCGAACACGGCACCCTCGCGGTCGGAGGCGAGCGCCGCGCGGCCGGTCCCGAACCGCAGCGGCCCGACGGCCACCGTGGCGCTGCGCTCACGGATGCGCGCCGCGGCGGCGTCGGCGTCGTCGACGGCGAAGTACGGAGTCCAGGCGACGGCCACCGCCAGGCGGGGCGCGAGCGCGCCGATCCCGGCGACCGGTGCCCCGTCGTGGAAAGCGACGGAGAACTCCTCGCCCAGCTTCGTGGGGCGGAACTCCCATCCGAACACGGCGCCGTAGAAGGACTCCGCGGCGCGCAGGTCGCGGGTCATCAGGCTGACCCAGCAGGGAGCGCCGAACATCGCGTGGCTCGAGGTCGACACAACCTTCATCCATCCGTCGTGGACGCTTTGACCGCTTTCTCATCCCACCGTACCCCCCGGAAGATCGCCATTCAGGCAGGCTCCGCCCGGCCGCGCCGCCACCGACCGCGGGGCGACTTCGGGTACGAAAGCCTCAAGGGGGCAGGAGAGGGCGAAGCCCACCAGGGAAGGACTGTGACAACCGACGTGGCGGACATGGGAAACGCGCTCCGACGACCGGTGGCCGGCCTGCTCGCACGGCGCAGGGAACCGGCCGTCGTCCAGACCCTCCGCTCCACCGCGGCGGCGACGATCTCCTACGTCGTGGCGCTCCAGCTGAGCAGCGAGGCCGCCCCGCTCACCGCGCCGCTGACGGCGCTCCTGGTCGTCCAGGTCACCCTCTACTCCACGCTCACCACCGGCATCCGCCGGGTGAACTCCGTGGTCGTCGGCGTCCTCATCGCGATCGCGTTCAGCGCCCTGGTCGGCCTGACCTGGTGGAGCCTCGGACTGATCATCCTGGCCTCGCTCGTGGTCGGCCGCTTCGTGCGGGTCGACGAGTTCGTCCCCGAGGTCGCGATCAGCGCGATGCTCGTCCTCGGCGTCACCCAGGTCACGAACACCGCCTGGGACCGGGTCCTGGAGACGCTCATCGGCGCGGTGGTGGGCCTGCTCTTCAACGTGCTCCTCGCCCCGCCGGTCTGGGTCGGGACGGCGGGCGAGTCCATCGAGGACATGGCCCGGCGGATGCGGCAGCTCATGCTGCGGATGGGCGAGGAGCTGACCAGCCCCACCCCCGTCGAGGACGCGGCCGCCCGCCTGCACGAGGCGCGCCGGCTCGACAACGACGTGGCCGACGTGGACGCGGCCCTGCGCCAGGCCGAGGACAGCCTCCGCCTCAACCCGCGGGTCAAGGAGGGGCTGCTGCACCGCATCGTGCTGCGCACCGGTCTGGACACCCTGGAGATCTGCGCCGTCGTGCTCCGGGTCCTGGCCAGGACGCTCACCGACCTCGCCAAGGAGCGGAGGGAGGAGGAACTCTTCCCGCGCGAGGCGGCGCTCGCCCTGGAGGAGCTCCTGGCCCACGTCGCCGACACGCTCGTCAGCTTCTCCGTCCTCGTCACCACCCGGGTCACGGCGAACGCCGACGCGGCGGAGGAACGGCTGACCGGAGAGCTCCTGGCGGCCCGGGCGGTCCGCGACAACGCGGCCGACCTGCTGCTGGAGGGCGTGCTGCGGGATCCACGGCAGTGGCAGCTGCACGGTGCCCTGCTCGCCGAGATCGACCGGATCCTCGACGAGCTGGACCTGGACCACCGGAGCCGGCGACTGATGGAGGAGCTGGACCGCCAGTCGCGCGAGCGCCACGAGAAGCGTCCGAGGCTGTCGGCGCTGCGCGCCAAGCTGGGGGTCTGAGCGGTCCCGCGCGTCAGCGCCGGGCGGCGTTCATCAGCTCCTGGAACGAGCTCATGCAGGGTGTGCAGTGACGGTCGGTCCTCTCGCGCTCTTCGAGGTGCTCCTCGTGGAGGGACTGACCACAGAGGGCGGTCGCGGTGCCCATGGCGGCGACGTGCCAGACGAAGACCCCGTCCGGGGCCGCGAGGCCGACGTGCATTTCGTACATGGTCGTCTCCATGCTCGGCGGACGGTTGCCTCTCCAGTGCACCGGAGGGAAGGGGGTTTGCACGTCCGGAGCGCCGCTGTTCGGGTGACGGCTACGCTGGATCAGGGGCCGTTCGACGGCCCTGTCCGGCGGGAGACGAGCCCATGAGACGACGCCACCACTTCCACACCGACCACGCGGGGCACTCCGTGAGCGTCACCGTGCAGACCGGCCACACCGCTGTGGTGGAGGTCCTCGTCGACGGCAAGGAGACGGGGTACGCCACCACCGGCGGCGACCGTCCGGTGAACGTGCGCGTCGAGCTGCCCACCGACCCCCCGACCCCGGTCACGGTCCGCGCGACGCCCGGCCCCGGCGTCCCGCGGTGCGTCCTGGAGGTGGAGGGCGCCGAACCCCAGATCATGTCCCCCCGGCCCTACTGAGGCCCGGGGCGGGCGGCCGGCCGCCCGTGGGCAGCCGCAGGACGAAGCGGGCACCGGCGCCGCGCCCGCCCGGGCCGGCGGAGAGACTCCCGCCGTGCGCGTGGGCGACCCAGGAGGCGATGGAGAGCCCGAGCCCGGTCGACCCCGACCCGGCGCGGAACCTCTCGAACAGCGAGTCCGCGACGCCGGGAGGCAGCCCGGGACCGGCGTCGTCGACCGTGACGGTCGCCTCGTGCGGCCCCGACGCCACCTCGATCCGGACGTCGGCGGGGACGCCGGGGGCGTGGCCGTGGGCGAGCGCGTTGCCAAGGAGGTTCGCCACCGCGCGGCGCACCAGGTCGGGGTCGGCCGTCACGACCGTCTCCTCGGCCCGTACCGCCACCCTGTGCCCCGCCGCGGGACTGTCCTCGACGACCGCCTCCACCAGCTGATCGAGCCGCAGCGGCTCGCGGGCGAGCGTCTGCACCCCCGACATCAGCCGCGCCCGGGTGAGCAGCCCGTCGACGAGGCCGCCCATGCCGTCCGCGAGCCGCAGCGTCCGGCGCAGCACCTCGGTGCCGTCCGTGTCCCCGCGCAGCGCCGTCTCCGCGAGCATCCGCAGCGAGGCGACCGGCGTGCGCAGATCGTGCGCCGCGTCGGCGAGGAACGACTCCTGCTGCCGCAGCGCCGTCAGCGCCGGACGGATCGCCCGCCCGGACAGCACATGCCCGACGGCGGCCGACAGGCACACCAGGACGGCGCAGCCGGCGCTCAGCAGCCAGGCCGTACGACGGTGGTCGGCCAGCGCCGAGGACGTGTCGTACACGGTGACCACGACACCGTCCCGGCCCGTGTCGCCCTCCGCGTCCGGAGCGAAGAAGGGCTCGGCGAAGAGGCGGACCGGCCGTCCGTCGGCCGTCCGCCGGTCGACGGCGACGACGTCCTCCGTACGGACGGCGGTCTCGGCCGCCGCCCGGACGTCGGCGGGGCGTCCGATGAGGCAGGGCCGGTCCGGGGCGAAGTCGACGACGGGGCCCGCGGAGCGGTCCCGGGGCACCGAGAAGACGGTCAGCGGCGGGCAGTCCGTGTCCATGGTCTCGACCAGGTCCCGGCTGTCCAGCCGGTCTTCCTCGTCGTACGTGAGGAGGCTGATCGCCTGCGTGGTGTCGAGGTTCATCGACCGGTCGAGCTGCTCGCGCCACCGCGTGTCGTCGCTGCGCACGGCGAAGACGGCCATCGAGACCAGCCCCACGGCGCTGGTGAGCGCGAACAGCGCGGTGATCCTCCGGCGCAGCCGGCGCACCCGGCCGGTGGGGGTCGGATCCCGGCGTACCGTCACCGGCGCTCCCCGGGCTCCGGGCGCTC
This sequence comes from Streptomyces sp. NPDC015346, assembly GCF_043078785.1. Lineage (NCBI taxonomy): Bacteria > Bacillati > Actinomycetota > Actinomycetes > Kitasatosporales > Streptomycetaceae > Streptomyces > Streptomyces sp. NPDC015346. The sequence goes on from NZ_JBIBTW010000011.1 coordinate 70,001, forward strand.
CCCGGGAGCCAGCCGGTAGCCGACCCCGCGCACGGTCAGGATCAGCGGCGGGTCCCCGAGCTTGCGGCGGAGCTGGGAGACCAGCACCTCCAGCACGTTGGACCGCGGCTCGGCCATCTCGTCCCAGCAGCTCTCGATCAGCTCCGCCCGCGACACGGCCTGGTCGGCGCGGGCAGCCAGGACCTCCAGGACGGCGAACTCCCGCCCGGTGAGCGTGAGCAGCACGCCCGCGCGGCGGACCTGCCGCCGTGCGGTGTCGATCTCCAGGTCGCCGATCCGGTGGACGGGAGGCCGGACGACGGCCGCCCTGCGGCACAGGCTCCGCACCCGGGCCACCAGCTCGGGCACGGCGAACGGCTTCACCAGATAGTCGTCCCCGCCGCTGGCGAAACCGCCGACCCGGTCGGCCACCGTGTCACGGGCCGTCAGAAACAGCACGGGCACGGCCGCGCCGCCGGCGCGCAGCCGTGCGACGTACGCGGCGGCGTCGCCGGAGGGCAGCATCCGGTCGAAGACCACGCAGTGGTAGGACGTGACGAAGAGCGCCTCGTCCGCCTGCGGGAGGTCCACGGCCTCGTCGACCGCGAACCCGGCGGCACGCAGCGCGGCGGCCACCCCGAAACGCAAGTCCTCGTCGTCCTCGACCAACAGCACCCGCACGGGCCCACCTTAGCCGTACGCGAGTGGTCGGAACGAAGCGCCCACCGGGGGCGATACCCGCCCTGATCGCCCCGCCGTCAGGTCAACAGTCTGTAACGGCAACGGGCTTGTCGGACAGAACACTTCCTTCCGCACCGCATCGTCTGCGATCTTGCGTCCACCCCACACATCGCAGGTCCGGAGCCGGCGCCATCAGCGCCACCGGGCCATCGGAGGACGCAATGTTTTCCCACATATCCAGCCGGCTGAGACACTCCGCTCTGGCCGCGGCCGCGCTCGGCGCGACCATGGTGCTCGCCGCCCCCGCCGGATTCGCCCAGGCCGCCGAGTCGACCACCCCGGAGCCCTCGGGCGCCTCGGCGGCCCGGGTCGCGACCGTGGCGGCCCCGGCCGCATGGGCCGCCGGCACCCGCGCGTACCTGGTGATCACTGCTCCCGGTGACACCACCGCCGTACGCACCGCCGTCGCGAACAACGGCGGTTCCGTCTTCGCCGCGTACGACGCGATCGGCGTGATCGTCGCCCACTCCACGTCGACGACCTTCGCCTCGGCGATGCGCGCGGTCAGCGGCGTCCAGCAGGTCGGAGCGACCCGTACGTCCGACGTACCGGCCGACGCCTACAACCCGGCGCTCCCCGCGAACCCCGCGCAGTCGGCCACGACGCTCACCGAGTCCAACCGCTGGGACATGACGCAGATCAAGGCCGACCAGGCCTGGGCGGTCACCACCGGTTCCGCCGCCGTCAAGGTCGGCGTGCTCGACACCGGCGTGGACGACCAGCACCAGGACATCGCGCCCAACTTCAACGCGGCCGACTCGGTCTCCTGCGCCTACGGCAAGGCCGACACCCGCGCCGGCGCCTGGCGGGACATCGACACCCACGGCACGCACGTCGCCGGCACCATCGCCGCCGCCAAGAACGGCAAGGGCGTCATCGGCGTCGCGCCCGGCGTGAAGATCTCCTCGGTGCGCATCGCCGAGAAGCCGAGCGGCCTGTTCTTCGCCGAGAACACCATCTGCGGCTTCATGTGGTCCGGCGACCACGGCTTCAAGGTCACCAACAACAGCTACTACACGGACCCGTGGCAGTTCAACTGCCCCGACAACGTGGACCAGGCCGCCATCATCGAGGGCGTCAAGCGCGCCCAGGCGTACGCCGAGAGCAAGGGCTCCCTCCAGATCGCCGCGGCCGGCAACTCCAACTACGACCTCGCGAACAAGACGACCGACAGCGAGAGCCCGAACGACTCCACGCCGGTCACCCGCACCATCACCAACGCGTGCGTCGACATCCCGACCGAGCTCCCGGGCGTCGTCACGGTCGCGGCCATGGGCAGCGGCAACGTCAAGGCCTCGTACTCCAACTTCGGTAACGGAGTCATCGACATCGCGGCCCCCGGCGGCGACGGCGCCTCCGGTGTCTACTCGACGCTGCCGGGCGGCAAGTACGGCAGCAAGAGCGGTACGTCGATGGCCTCCCCGCACGTGGCGGGCGTCGCCGCGCTCATGGTGAGCGTCGACCCGGCCCTCACCCCGGCCGACATCCGCGGCCGGCTCGCGACGCAGGCCAACGACGTCGCCTGCCCCTCGGACAGCCGCTGCACCGGCACGACGGCGAAGAACGGCTTCTTCGGCGAGGGCCAGACCGACGCGCTGAAGGCCGTCGGAGGCTTCACCCCGCCGCCCGGAAAGTACTTCGAGAACCTCACCGACGTCACCGTCGCCGACAACGCCACCGTCGAGAGCCCGATCACGGTCAGCGGGGTGACGGGCAACGCGCCCGCCACGCTGAAGGTCGGCGTGGACATCAAGCACACCTACATCGGTGACCTGAAGGTCGACCTGGTCGCCCCGGACGGCACCGTCTACACGGTGCACAACCGGACCGGCGGCAGCGCGGACAACATCGCCACGACCTTCACCGTCAACGCCTCCTCGGAGGTCGCGAACGGTGTCTGGAAGCTCCGCGTGAACGACAACGCCAGCCAGGACACCGGCCGCATCGACGCCTGGAACCTGACCTTCTAGACCGACCGCGCCCGACCCGGCAGCGTGCCGGGTCGGGCGTCGTCGTCAGGCGTCCGCGCGTAGCAGATCGGCGCACTTCTCGCCGATCATCATGGTCGTGATGCACGGATTGACGGTGACGAGATCCGGCATCACGGAGCCGTCCGCGACCCGCAGCCCGCGCACCCCCTTGACCCGCAGCCGCGCGTCGAGCGGCGCCGAGGCGTCGTCGTCCGCGCCCATCTTCACCGTGCACGCCGGGTGGTAGACGGTGTTGTGCGTCTTGTGGATGTAGTCGAGCAGCTCGTCGGCGGTGCGGACGTCGGGGCCCGGGGCGAGCTCGGCCCCCGCCCACCCGGACAGCGCCGGCTGGGACGCGATCCGGCGGGCCAGCTCGATGCCGTACGTCATCACCCGGACGTCGTGCTCGTGCGTGAAGTACCGCGGGTCCACCTTCGGCTTGTCGCGGTAGTCGCGCGTGCGCAGCCGTACCGTGCCGCGCGACTTGGCCCGGGTGACGTTCGGCGTGAGGCAGAAGGCGTTCTCGGACGTCGGATAGCCGTGCCGGGCGGTGTTCATGTCGAAGGGCACCGAGCCGTAGTGGAACATCAGGTCCGGCCGGTCGAGGCCCGGCTCCGTGTCGTAGAAGATGCCCGCCTCCCACCACTGGCTGGACGTGGTGGTCATCGGCTGCTTCGCCTCCCACATCACGACGCCCTCGGGGTGGTCCTGGAGGTTCTCGCCGACACCGGGGGAGTCGACGAGCACGTCCACGCCCACCTCCCGCAGGTGCTCCGCGGGGCCGATGCCCGAGAGCATCAGCAGCTTCGGCGTGTCGATGGAGCCGCACGAGACGACGACCTCGCGACGGGCGCGGACCGTACGGGTGTGGATCAGGTCCGGGTCCAGGTACCGCGCGCCGACACAGCGCCCGTCCTCGATGACCAGGTTCTTCGCCCGTACCCCGGTCCGGACCTCGAGATTGGGGCGCCTGCCCATCACCGGGTGGAGGTAGGCGACCGACGAGGACTGCCGGATGTTGTTCTCGTCGGCGTTGATCTGGAACCAGTTCGCGCCCCGCACCACCGTCGAGCCGGTGTTGAACGGGGTCGTCGGTATGCCCGCCTCGGCGCACGCGTCCAGCAGGGCCGTGCCGCACGGGTCGCCGCCCTTGAGCGTGCGCAGCTTCACCGGCCCGGACCGGCCGTGGTGGTCACCGGGAGCGTCGTTGTTCTCCAGCCTGCGGTAGAGCGGGAAGAGGTCCGCCGCGCTCCAGCCGGTACAGCCCGCGGCCGCCCAGTCGTCCAGGTCCTCCGCCGGGGCCCAGAAGGCGATGCACGAGTTGTGCGAGGAGCAGCCGCCGAGCACCTTGGCGCGGGCGTGCCGCATGAAGCTGTTGCCGCTGACCTGCGGCTCGACCGGGTAGTCCCAGTCGTAGCCGGAGTCCAGCAGGCCCATCCACCGCTCCAGTCTGAGGACGTTGTCGTCCCCGACGTCGCTGGGACCCGCCTCCAGGACGCACACCGTGACGGACGGGTCCTCGCTCAGCCGCGCCGCGACGACGTTGCCGGCCGTACCGCCGCCGACCACCACGTAGTCGAAGACATCATCGAACTCTTCGGTCATGAGGGGGTGACCTCCTTCGGTGCGGCCTTCGGTGCGGCAGGCTCACGGGGCGCCACGGCGGCGTGCTCCGCGAGGACGCCCGTACAGTGCCGCTGGACGAACCAGTAGTAGGTGAAGCCGCCGAGCGCGGTCACGCCGACGAACAGGACCGCGCCCCAGCGCAGATACCAGTGGTACGGCTCGGCGGCGTTGTAGACGGCCGCGCGCGGCCAGATGAGGTTGAGGGTCATGGCCCCGCCCCAGAGCACGGCCAGGATGTTGACGGGAAGGCCCCAACGGCCCAGCGAGAACCTGCCGTCGGCGGGCTGCCACCGGCCGCGCAGCCGCGCCACCAGCATCGGCAGGGTGACCAGCAGGTACGCCACGTAGATCATGACGATGCCGATGCTGGTGACCACCGTGAAGATCTGCGGCTGGCGGATGTTGACCAGCAGGATCGCCAGCGCGAGGACGCCGATGATCACGGTGGGCAGGATGGGGGTGCCGAACCGCGGGCTGACCTTGGCGATCCGCGAGGACGCGGGCAGGTTGTTGTCCCGCGCCATGGCGAAGGCGAGCCGGACCGCCGCCGTGTGCACGGCGAGCGCGCAGACGGTGACCGCGATCAGCACGCACCACAGCATCGCCTTGCCGGCCGTCGGGCCGAGCACGTCCAGGACGACGTACTGCAGCCCGTCGGTGGACAGCTTCTCGCCCCGCAGGTTCGAGACGCTCATCAGGGCGAGGATCAGGATGAGCCCGCCGAGCACGAACGAGGCGACGATGGCCCGGATGATGGCCCGCGGCGCGTTGCGCGAGGGGTCGAGGGACTCCTCGCCGAGCGAGGCCGCGGTGTCGAAGCCGTACATCACGTACGCCGAGGCGAGCGAGGCGATCAGGAACGCGCCGAGATAGCCGAAGGACTGGCCCGAGCCGGTGCCGGCCGTCTCGGTGACGACCTGCGGGCCGCGCACGACGTTCACCGCGAGCAGCACGATCAGTACGACCGTGGCGATGAGTTCGAGGAAGACACCGGCCGTGTTGATCCGCGCCATCAGCTTCACGCCGAAGGCGTTGACGACCGTGGTGAAGAGGATCAGGCCCGCGGCCAGGACCACCGCGTTCGTCGCCACGTCGTACGTCCCCGTCCCGTCCCCCACGAACTGGAAGACGGAGGAGATCTGAGGAAGCGTCAGCTGGTAGGCGAGGGCGACGGCGGCGATCGAGACGACCGAGGCGATGAGCATCATCCAGCCGGCGAGCCAGCCGACGTGCCCGTTGCCGACCTTCTTGGCCCAGTTGTAGATGGAGCCCGCCACCGGGTAGCGGGCGGCCAGCTCGGCGAAGCAGAGCGCGACCATGAACTGCCCGGCGAAGACCATCGGCCAGGACCACCAGTAGGCGGGGCCGCCACTGGCGTAACCGAAGTAGAAGAGCTGGAACGTACCGGTGAGGATCGATATGTACGAGATGCCGGCCGCGAACGTGTGGAAGTTGCCGAGCGTGCGCTTGAGTTCGGGACGGTAGCCGAACTCGGTGAGTTCCGCGTCGTCGCCCGGCGTCGGTGGAGGGGTGGGAGCGGTTGCTGCCATGGGTCGACTCCTGATCGAGAGGGGACGTTTCAGGCGAACCAGGCCTGCGGCTCCGGAGCGGTGTTGCGCCAGATGTGCTTCGTCTCGCGGTACTCCGCGAGGCCGGCCGGGCCGAGCTCCCGCCCGGTACCGGACTGCTTGAACCCGCCCCACTCCGCCTGCGGCAGATAGGGGTGGTAGTCGTTGATCCACACCGTGCCGAGCCGCAGCCGGGCCGCGACGCGCCCCGCCCGGCCCTCGTCGGAGGTCCACACCGCGCCCGCCAGGCCGTAGATCGTGTCGTTCGCCAGCCGCACCGCCTCGTCCTCGTCGCGGAACCGCTCCACGGTCAGCACCGGGCCGAAGGACTCCTCCCGCACCACCGACATGCCGGAGCGGCACTCGTCGAGCACGGTCGGCAGGTAGTAGAAGCCCGCGTCGTACTCCGCGCCCTCCGGCCGGGCGCCGCCGCAGCGCAGCACCGCGCCCTCGGCCACCCCGGCCGCGACGTACGCCTCGACCTTCGCGCGATGGGCGGCCGAGATCAGCGGCCCGGTCCGCGCCTGCTCGTCGAAGGGCCCGCCGAGCCGGATCTCCCGGGCCCTGCGCACCACCTCGTCGACGAAGCGGTCGTGCAGGGAGTCCTCCACGAGGAGCCGTGCCCCCGCCGAGCAGACCTGCCCCGAGTGCAGGAACACGGCGGTCAGCGCCATGTCCACGGCCGTCTCGAAGTCGGCGTCCGCGAAGACGATGTTCGGGTTCTTCCCGCCGAGTTCGAGCGCGACCTTCTTCACCGTCCCGGCGGCCGCCGCCATCAGCCGGCGGCCGGTGTGCAGCCCACCGGTGAACGAGAGCAGGTCGACGTCCGGGTGGTCGGCGAGCGGCGCACCCGCCTCCGGGCCCGCGCCGAGGACGAGGTTGGCGACCCCGTCCGGCAGCCCGGCCTCGGCGAGCAGACGCATCAGATGGATCGCCGTGTGCGGGGTGAGCTCGCTCGGCTTCAGGACGAAGGTGTTGCCCGCGGCGAGCGCCGGCGCCACCTTCCACGCCGTCTGGAGCAGCGGATAGTTCCAGGGGGTGATCAGTCCGCACACGCCGACCGGCTCGTACACGACCCTGCTGTCGGTGTGCGCCGTGCCCGTCTCGATCACCCGGCCGGTCTCGGCCGCCGCGAGCCGCCCGAAGTAGCGGAAGCAGTTCACGATGTCGTCGATGTCGTACGCGCTCTCCACCAGCCGCTTGCCGGTGTCGAGGGACTCCGCGCGGGCCAGCGCGTCCTTGTCGCGGACGAGCAGGTCGGCGACGCGCAGCAGCAGGTCGCCGCGGTCCGCGGCCGGCGTCGTGGGCCACGGGCCCTCGTCGAAGGCGCGGCGGGCGGCCGCGATCGCCTCGACGGTGTCCTTGGCGCCGGCCTCGTCGACGACCGCGACAAGCTCGCCGTCGGCGGGGCACCGGATCTCCCGGGTCCGCCCGTCGAGCGCGGATCGCCAGGCTCCGCCGATGAAGAGTTCGGGCATGCTTCTCGTTCCTCCTGGTCAGCGCCGCAGTGGCGCACCCTTGCCGCTGGTACCTGACCGGACGGACGCATTCCATGCCGAATGTGACGGTCGACACTCGGGGAGGTAGAGGGGGAGGGGGAGGGGTCGAGGGCAGCACGGAGGAGGGCGGCTTCGTCCACGTGTACGGGCGGGACGGCCGTACGGCGGCGGTACGGCGGCCGTATGGCGGCGGTGCCGGCCGTCGACCGGCCCCGGGCGTTCCCGCGGGCCCGCCGCGCACCGGCCCGCGCGACGGGGCCGGCCTCCGTGCCTCCGTGCCTCCGCGCTCCTGCGCTACCGCGCCCGCCGGGGGCCGCGACGCTCCTTCGTCTCGGCCTCCGTACCGGGGTAGAGGTGATCGACCTCCGGCCGCAGATCCAGTATGTCGAGGAACTCCGCCAGCTCCGCCCGGTCCACGATCCGACTCGCGACGGTCCGCCGGGCGGCCTGGCGTCGACTGCCGGGGGCGGGCCCCGGTGGTGGCCCGTCGTTCTCCTCTGCGAGGTCCATGACGCCGATCCGACCACACGACGGCCCACCGCGCATCACCCACGCCGCCCGAGGGGCGGGGTGGGGTCAGTGGACGCCCAGGAAGATGCCGCCCGGCGTGTTGAGATCGTCGTTGTGAAGGTGGAAGGCGCGAAGGGACCTGGCGATCTCCCGCTGGGAGATGTACGCGTCACGGTCCAGGTCAAGACGCTCGAAGACCACCGGGGCCTCCTCGCCGGAGACGCCCCAGACGGAGAGGTAGGCGGCGAACTCGTCCCGGCTGACCCGCTTGTCCCCCTGGGTGTCCATGATGCGGAAGACCGCCTCCGCCAAGTTCTCCAGCAGCTCGGGCCGGTGCGCGTCGTAGCCCACCGCCCGCTGGGCCGCGACGAACTCGTCCTGGTCCAGCTGCTCCCGCCCCGGCTCCGACTGGGTGAGCAGTCCGAGCCACAGCGCCCAGTACGCCTTCTCCAAGGCCCGGATCCTGTCGTCGTCCCAGGCCAGTCCGTAACCGGCGGCGTACGCCTCCACGATCCGCCGGTGGTCGGACCAGGTGACGAATCCGTCCTGGTCTGAGTCGAGGACCTCGAAGAGGCGCCGGAGCCTGCGCGTGATCGGGTCGAACATCGGCATGCTGGGGTGTTCCTTCCCTAGGGGTCGTGGAGGAGCGAGGTCGGGGGCCGGGCCGGGCAGGGACCGGGGCAGCCCGAGGCCGTCCGGGGCCCGCACCGGGCGTTACGGATAGGTCCGCACGTCGTCGTTGTACTCGCGGGCCCGTTCCCGTACCAGCTCGGGCAGGGTCCCCGCCGCCAGATCCGCGAGGGTCGTGCCCTCCAGGACGTGGCGCAGGCTCGCCCGGACGGCGCGCCACACGTCCGGCATCGGGGCGGCGGCGCCCTGGTATTCGAGACCCGTCAGTTTCAGGTCACGCACGCTGACGAGCGGGCCGTCCATGGCCCGGATGACATCGGCGAGGGTGATCTCCGCCGCCGGCGCGGCCAGTGAGTAGCCGCCGTCCGGGCCGCGCACGCTCCGCACCAGCCGCGCCTGGCGCAACTCGCTGAGAACGACGAAGAGAAAGCGGACGGGGATGTCCTGGCGGCCGGCGATCTCCTCCGCCTTCAGCGGCCGTTCGGGCGAACAGGCCAGCTCCGCCATGGCCCGCAGGGCGTAGTCCGTTCTCGCTGAGATCCTCACCGCCTCAATGTCTCACGGTTGGCGCGAAAGCGATCCGACTCCCTCACCGCCGACGGGGCGGGCTTGTCATTCCACATTGTCCATCGACATAGTGAACTTCCCGAACTTCACCGTGCACCACCCGCCTTGGCTCGGAGGTTTCCGTGGTTCCCGTCGCGTCTGTGGTGTCCGCCCCTCAGCGATCGACCGTGGCAGTCGTCGGCGCGGGCGCGGCCGGCGCCCTCGTCGCCGTCCAGCTGTGCGAAGCCGCGGCCCGGCGACGTACCCCGCTCGACCTGGTCCTGATCGACCCCGCCGCGGAGGCGGGCCGGGGCACGGCCTACGCCACCGAGGTCCCCGAGCACCGCCTCAACGTGCCCGTCGGCGGGATGAGCTGCTACCCGGACGACCCGGGACACTTCCGCCGCTGGCTCTGCCGCCACGGCGAATCCACCGTCACCGCCGCCGACTTCGCCTCCCGCCACCGCTTCGGCTCCTACCTCGCCGACACCCTCGGACGCGCCATCATCACGGCCCACGGCACGGTCGCCGTGCGCCGGCTGCGGACGACGGCGAGGAGCTGCGCCGACACGGCCGACGGGCGCCTCGCGCTCACGCTCGCCGACGGCGGGACCGTGACCGCCGACAGCGTCGTCCTGGCCACCGGGCCCGCCGCCGGCACGGCCGGCTGGGCCCCGGCGGCACTGCGCGGCTCCGACCGGTTCATCGCGGACCCCTGGGCGCCCGGCGCCCTCGACGCGGTGGGCCCGGCGGACGACGTCCTGCTCGTCGGCACCGGCCTGACCGCCGTCGACCTCGCCCTCGTCCTCGACCGGCCCGGCCGCACCGTGCACGCGGTCTCCCGAAGCGGACTCCTGCCCCGGCCGCACGCCGTCGCCCCGCTGCCGCCCGTACCCCCTCCGCCCGGTCTCGGCGCCCTCCCGATCCACCGGCTCCGTACGGCACTACGCCGGCACATCGCCGCCGTCCTGCGGGACCACGGCGACTGGCGGCCCGCCCTCGACGGACTGCGCCCCGGCATCGCCGCGCTCTGGCAGGGCCTCACCGACGACGAGCGGGCCCAGTTCCTCGCCCGCGACGCCACCCGCTGGAACGTCCACCGCCACCGCATGGCACCGGCCACCGCGGAAGCCGTCACCCGCGCCCGCGCCGCCCACCGCCTGCGGATCCACGCCGGACGGATCGCCGCCGCCGAGCCGCTGGCGGACGGCCGGCTCGCCGTCCGACTCGCCGACGGCCGCGAACTGACCGTCGCCCGGGTGGTGGACTGCACCGGGCCCGGACTCCGGATGGACTCCGCCGGCGACCCGCTCTGGGGCGGCCTGCTCGCCGACGGCCTCGCGGTGCCGGGCCCCTTGGGCATCGGCGTCGCCACCGACGCGGGCCGGCTCCTCGACGCCCGAGGGCGCACCGCGCGGCCGCTGTTCACGCTCGGCGCGCCCCGGCGCGGCGAGCTGTGGGAGACGACCGCGATCCCGGAGATCCGCGTCCAGGCCCAGGAGATCGCCGAAGCCGTCCTCGCACCGCTCACCCCCGCCCGCGCGGCCCGCCGCCGCAGGCCCACCGACCAGTTCGGGCTGCCGCTCTCCACCCACGCCGCCGCGGCCACCGCCTTCCGCACCGGACTCGGCCGGGTCGTGACCGTACGCGCCAAGGCGGCCGAGGCCTTCGCCCGCTCCGTCGAACTCGACCCCGGCTTCGCCCTCGGCCATGCCGCGCTCGCCCTGCTCGGCCACGAGTGCGGCGCGGACGTCGACGTCAACCGCGCGCTCGCCGACGCCCGGCGCAGCGCCGCCGAGCGCGGCGACGAACGGGAACGCTCCTTCGTCGACGTCGTCACCCGCCGCGTCCGCGCCCACGACGGCGGCACCGCCTCGGCCGACGACGCCGACCGGGCGCTCATCGACCACCTCGACCGATTCCCCGGCGACGCCTTCGCGCTCGGCATCGCCGTCCCCACGATCGCCTTCGCCGGCGTCGGCGACCTCGACGGCTCCCTCGCGCTGCGGCTCGTGGAACACACCGCGCCCGCCTACGACGGCCACTGGTTCCACACCTCGCTCCTCGCCTTCGTCCGCCAGGAACAGGGCCGGATCGACGAGGCGGGCGCCCTCGCCCGGGTGGCGCTGGCCGCCGAGCCCGCCTCCGGCCACGCGGTGCACGCCCTCGCCCACGTGCACTACGAGTCCGGGGCCCACCGCGACGGCCGCGACTGGCTCGACGGCTGGATCGGCGGCCAGGGCAGGGGAGCCGTGCACCGGGCGCACTTCTCCTGGCACGTGGCGCTGCACGAGCTCGCCCTGGACGACTCCGCGGCCGTACGCCGCCGGTGGTTCGCGCAGCTGGCCCCTCGCCAGGTGAACGGCGTCCGGGCACTGGTCGACTCCGGGTCCCTGCTGTGGCGGGCCAGGATGTCCCGCAACTGGACGGGCCGGATGCCCGTCGAGGGGGTCCTCGACGCGGTCGCCCGCGATCTGGTCGAGCGGCCCGCGACCGCCTTCACCGCGCTCCACAGCGCCGTCGCCCTCACGGCGGCGGGCGACCTGCCCGCGCTGCGCCGGCTGCGCACCCACGCCGCCGGAGCCGATCCCGTACAGCGGGAGGTCGTCGTCCCGCTGTGCCGCGCCCTCGAAGCCGTCCTGGAGGAGCGGTGGACGGCCGCGGTGTCCGGACTGCGGGCGCTCGTGCCCTCCCTGCGCAAGGTGGGCGGCAGCGCCGCGCAGCGCGAGGTCGTCGAGGAGACCCTGCTGTACGCGCTGATGGAGGCGGGTCAGAGCGACGCCGCCCGCCACCTCCTGGAGGAGCGCCTCGACCGCCGCTCCTCCCCGCTCGACCGGCGACGCCTGGCCGACCTGCCCGGCTGACGGGCGGGGGAGCGCAGGGCGCGGGGGCTCCCGTCGGGGTCACCGCCGACGGTCAACGGACCTTCCCGTCGGCGATCAGCCGCTGGAGCAGATCGGCGGCGGCCCGGCCGAACGACGGGTCGCCGATGTGCGTGTCGATCTCGACCACGTCGACCGCGCTCCCCCTCAGCCCGTCCCGCAGGGCGCCGAACAGCGCCCCGTCCGCCGCCGGATCGTGGTACGGACCGCCCGGCGCCCCCAGCGTGGACAGGCCGCGCAACGGCAGGCACACCGCCGTCGGCCCCGTCGCCGCCCGCAGCTTCGCGGCGACGAGGGTGCCCAGTTCGGCGCACTCCCGCGCCGTCGTACGGACGACCGAGATGGACGGGTTGTGCACCCGTACGTCCCGGTCGCGGACGCGCGCGGGGACGGTGTCGAGCGGGCCGAACTTCACCAGGTCCAGGGCGCCGGGGCTCACCACCTGCGGCACCCCGCGGCGCCCGGCGGCCAGCAGCCGGTCGGGACCCGCCGTCAGAATGCCCCCGAAGAGCTCGTCCGCGATCTCGCAGAGCGTCAGATCGAGTACGCCCGCGAAGAGCTGCCGCTCGGCGAGCGATTCGAGGGTCCGCCCGCCGGACCCGCTGGCGTGGAACACCAGCACCTCGTAGCCGTGCTCGGTCATTCGCTCGCGCGCCGCGTCGACGCCGGTCGTCGTCACGCCCGCCATGCTCGCCGCGATCAGCGGCCCGCCGTCGCCGGCTCCGTCGCCGCCCGCTCCGTCCTCGCGCAGCTCGGCGGCGTGTACGGCCCGGGGCTCGGCGGCGAACCCCTTCGCCATGCCGGCGACCGCGTCGACGGCGTTCGCGAGGATGGGGGCGGAGAGGCGGTTGACGCCGGCGATGTCCACCACGCTGTACATCATCGTGATGTCGGCCGAGCCGACGTAGGGCGAGACGTCCCCGGCGGCCATCGAGGAGACCATCACCTTCGGCACCCCGAGCGGCAGTTCCCGCATCGCCCGGGTCGCGATCGACGTACCGCCGCTGCCGCCGAGGGCGAGCACCCCGTGCAGCCGTCCTTCCGCGTGCAGCCGCCGCACGACCTCGGCGGCGCCCCGCGCCATCGCCGTCACCGCCGCGCCCCGGTCGCCCTCCGCGCGCAGCCGCTCCAGATCCACCCCCGCCGCCCGCGCCACCTCCGCGCGCGGCACGTCGGCGGGTATGCGCGGGGTTCCCACGATCCCGGTGTCCACCACCACGACCTCGACGCCCCGCGACAGCAGCCGCTCGCGCAGCCAGCCGTACTCCAGCCCTTTGGTGTCCAGCGTGCCCACCAGCACAACGATCGTCATGCCCGTCAATGTGCGCGGAACGCGCCGGATCGACAAGACCATGGCTGTCCCTCGCCACGACCTCGGCCCACGGCCGGGAGCGGCCGTCCGTACGGCGGGACGACCTCGCCGCCCGCGCGCCCGCTCGGCATACTGACCCCGCTTGATCACCCCTACCAACACCTGATCGACATCTGATCGCCTTTGATCACCGCAGGAGGAGACATGGCCGCCAGTTTCAAAACCGTCATCGAGGTGGCACCGGACCATCTCGAACAGGCCCGTGCCATCGACCGCTTGTTCCAGGAGGCGATCGCCCCGGCGACCGTCAACTTCGACTTCGACAACATCCGCCAGGCGGCCGCGGCCATCCCCGACAGCACCGTCGTGAAGATGGTCCGCGGCTGGGGACTTCAGGAGGAGGCCCCGGTCGTCGTCATGGTGCTCTCCCTCAAGGAGGCCGTGCGCCAGGCCCTTCCGGCGGAGTTCGCCGACGCCTCCTTCTGGGACACGATCGAGCAGGAACTCGTCCACGCCTTCACCGGACTCGCGGCGCAGGAGGGCGAGCCGGGCCTCTCGTACTACGACGAGGGCCCGGAACACACCAGCTACTACCGGGACCTGTTCTTCGCCCTGCAGGACGAGGAGACCGGCGAGCACATGTACGCCATCGCCTTCTGCATCGACGTGACCGTCGGCCTGGAGAAGGAGAGGGCCGGCGCGCTGCGGACGGGGGACATCGCCCCCTACACGATCCGGCTCAACGCGATCGTGGTGCGCCAGGAACTGGGCCTCGCCGCCTGACGCCTGACGCCTGACTGTCGCGCGTACGCCGAAGCGCCCCGGCGCGCCCCGGCGCACCGGCCCGCCGTCCCGGGCCGGTCCCACCCTCGACCTAGACTGCCCGCATGGCGAAGTACTTCGACGTGCACCCCGAGAATCCTCAGCGGCGCACCATCAGCAGTGTGGCGGACAGCATCCGGTCCGGCGCGCTCGTCGCGTATCCGACGGATTCCTGTTACGCCCTGGGATGCCGACTGGGCAGCCGTGACGGCATCAGCCGGATCCGGTCCATCCGGAACCTCGACGACCGTCACCATTTCACCCTCGTGTGTGAGAACTTCGCGCAGCTCGGACAGTTCGTGCACATCGACAACGACGTGTTCCGCGCGATCAAGGCGGCGACGCCCGGCAGGTACACCTTCATCCTGCCCGCGACGAAAGAGGTGCCGCGCCAGCTGCTGCACCCGAAGAAGAAGACGGTCGGCGTCCGGATCCCCGACCACGCCGTCGCGCAGGCCCTGCTCGCCGAACTCGGCGAACCGCTGCTCTCCAGCACCCTGCTCCTGCCCGACGAGGAGGAGCCGATGACCCAGGGCTGGGAGATCAAGGAACGGCTCGACCACGTGGTCGACGTCGTGGTGGACTCGGGCGACTGCGGCACCGAGCCGACGACGGTCATCGACTTCTCCGGCGGCGAACTCGACATCGTCCGCAGGGGAGCGGGCGACACCACGCGGTTCGAGTGACCGGCATATCGGTGCGGCGCGCACGCGTGGCGGGCGCGGGGGTGGCCGTGGCGGCCACTCCTGACCGGCGGGTGCGGGCTCGCGGCGGAGATCGACCGTGAGGCCGACCCCGAGCGCACGGGAGCGGCCGCCTCGCCCGAGCCACCGCCACCCACCGCGGCGCCGGCCGAGACGGACGCCGAGCCGTCTGTGACGCCGACGGGCTGCCCGGCGAGCGGGGTGAAGGTGTCGACGGGCGCGGTGAACGCCGCCATGGGGCTCCGGGCGATGCCGGTGACGCTCACCAACTGCGGTGGCGGTGCGCGGCGGTTGAACGGCTATCCCGATGTACGGGTACGGGACGTCGAGAACGAGCGCATGGACGTCACCGTCCTCAAGGGGCCGGAACCGATCACCCAGCTCGACGACCCGGGGCCGCACCCCATGACCCTCGCGCCCGGAGAGTCCGCGCGCAGTGTGTTCGTCTGGCGCTACTCGGCCGTCGACGCGGCGACGCTGCGGGGCAGCGGCGTGTACGTGGAGATCGGCCCGGCCGCCGGGGCGGAGCGGCAGACCGTCGAACCGGAGGGCGGCCTGGACGTGGGGGAGACCGGACTGCTCGGCACGACGGCGTGGCAGAAGGTCGTCGACTGAGCCCGGCCAACCCCAGCCCACCTGGCCCGGCCCGCCCGCCGCGCGTTCAGCCCCTGCCGCGTCGGCGGCCGCGCCTGCGGGCGAGGCGGTGGAACGCCCTCGGCGGACGCGACGGCGCGGGCAGGGCCCCGGCGACCGCGTCCGCGAGGAGCGTGCCGACGGTCTCGGCGGCGCAGGTGCGGTTGGCCCCGATCCCGCCCGAGGGGCCCCGCTTGATCCACCCGACGACGTAGGTCCCCGGCATCCCGGACACCCGGCCGCCCTGGTGCGGCACCGTGCCGCTCGCCTCGTCGAAGGGCAGCCCCGCCACCGGAACACCCCGATAGCCGACGGCCCGCAGGAACATGCCGGCCGGTATCTCCCGTTCCCCCGCCTCCGCCGTCGCCTCCGTGACCCGTACGCCCCTGACGCCGTCCTCGCCGAGCACCTCCAGGGGTGCGGAGTGGAAGCGCAGGACGATGCGACGGCGCTCCGGCACCGGCGTACGCGACCAGTCCACCGTCTCGCGCGGAAGCCCTCGCAGGAGAGCGGCCTTCTCGTGCCCGCCCGCGCCCGCGACCGAGCCGTCGATCGTCGCACCGGTCCGCGGGTCGTGGTCGTCGACGACGAGGTCCACGCCCGGCAGGTGGGTGAGGGCGAGCAGCTCGGAGGCGGTGTACGCGGCGTGTTCGGGGCCGCGCCGCCCCAGCAGGACCACCTCGCGCACCCGGGCGTCGCGCAGGGCCGCGAGCGCGTGGCCGGCGATCTCGGTGCCGGCCAGCGACGCCGGGTCCGTGACGAGGATGCGGGCCACGTCGAGGGCGACGTTGCCGTTGCCGACGACGACGACCCGCTCGGCGGTCAGGGCGACCGCGTCCGCCGGGACCTCGGGGTGGGCGTTGTACCAGGAGACGAACGTGGTCGCCGGGATGCTGCCCGGCAGGTCCTCGCCCGGGATGCCGAGCCGGCGGTCGGCCGAGGCGCCCACGGCATACACCACCGCGTCGTGGTGCGCGGCCAGTTCCTCCGCGGTGATGTCCTCGCCGACCTCGACGCCCAGGTGCATCCGTACGCGGGGGTGGGTGTGGAACCGGGCGAAGGTGTCGCCCACCTTCCTGGTCGCGGGGTGGTCCGGCGCCACGCCGTACCGGATCAGGCCGCCCGCCACGGGCAGCCGGTCGACCAGCGTCACCTCGGCGTTGGTGTGCAGCAGCAGGTCCTCGGCGGCGTACATCCCGGCCGGCCCGGTGCCGACGACGGCGACCCGGATCGGTGCGAAGTCGGACGGCAGGCCGCGGTCGAAGACGGGCTCGCCCCAGGAGTGGAAGTTCGGCCCGTGGTCGGCCGGTTCGGGTTCCTTGTCCGCGAAGTAGGCGGCGTTGATGGCGGCGTACTCCCGCTGCGGCGCGGAGAGGCTGTCCACGGGAAAGATCGCGTCGACCGGGCAGGCGTCCGCGCACGCCCCGCAGTCGATGCACGTCGCGGGGTCGATGTGGAGCATCTCCGTGCTGCCGAACGCCCGTTCCTGCGGGGTCGGGTGGATGCAGTTGACGGGGCACACGGCGACGCACGTGGCGTCGCTGCAGCACGTCTGGGTGATGGCGTAGGTCATGTCGTCAGCCCGGCTCGGTCGGTCGGAGGAAAGGGGGAGGGGAGGGCGGTGGCGCTGTCGGCGTCAGATCAGGTGGGCGCGCTTGTAGAAGAAGAGCGCCGGCCCGGTGAGCAGCCGGGCGGAGGCGAGGAAGTCCATCAGCCCCGAGCAGCTGGAGCGCATCAGGGCCTTGTGGTGCTCGTTCGCCCGCGCCTCGGCGAGGGCGCGCGCCGGGTCGAGACCGGCGTTCGCGTACACGTTCCGGTTCACCATGCTGGTGACGATGTAGTAGGAGGCGATGGCGACGACGAACGCGTTGAGCTGCCGGCGCAGCGGGCCGGCGCGCCGGAGTCGCTTGCGCGTCTCGTCGCGCGCGAACTTCATGTGCCGTGATTCCTCCACGACATGGATGTTGTTGATGGTGCGGACGAAGGGGGCGACCCGCTCGTCCCGCATCCAGTCGCGCTGCATGACGTCGAGGACCTCCTCGGCGACCAGGATCGCGGCGTACGCGGCCTCGCCGAAGGCGAGCGTCTTGAAGGCGCGGCCCAGTTCGACCACCATGCGCCGCGGCCGGTAGGCCGGAGCGCCCAGCTTCGCGGCGCCGCGCGCGAACATGATGGAGTGCCGGCACTCGTCGGCGATCTCCGTCAGCGCCCACTGGAAGCGCGGGGAGGTGGGATCCTTGGCGTACATGTCGCGCAGCACCATCTGCTGCAGGATCATCTCGAACCAGATGCCGGTGCTGGCGACCGACGCGGCCTCCTGGCGGGTCAGCTCCTTGCGCTGCGCGTCGGTCAACTCCGCCCAGTACGCGGTGCCGTAGAGGGTGCTCCACTCCGGGCTCGCGCCGTGGAAGTCCTTGTCCAGCGGGGTGTCCCAGTCCACCTCGGTGGCCGGGTCGTACGACAGCTTCGCGGCCGAGTCGAGCAGCCGCCGGGCGACGTCCTGCTCGGCGCTCCGGTCCTGGGTCTCCGGGCGAACGGTGCTGCTTGCCATGGTGCGGCTCCTTGAATCGAGAGATCGACTCGACGCCGGCCGCCCTCGCCCCCTCGCGTGCCCGCGCGACGAGGTGAGGGCCGCCGCACGCCACCCTCGCTTGTTAGACGTGACGTCTAGCAAGCTGTTAGACGGAACGTATAACAAGGGTGGGGCGCGGGCCTACCCCCCTCGGCGGAAAACCTCGGCGCGACGGGTCACCTGTCGCGCCCCTTTCGTGATGGTTCTTCCCGCTCTGGGGTGCGCAACTCACCCCGGACACCGGGCGCGTACCACGTCGTCGCCCTCACCAGGCAACCCACGGACGCCCGTTGCCGTCCTCGGGGGGCGAGAGAGGCACCACGGAAACCGGAGGTGCCGAGAAGACCGATGGTGAGGAAGACCGCTTTGATACGTGTCACACGCGCGGTGACCGCGGCCGCGGCGTTACTCGCGCTGGCCGCGGCGTCCCCGGGAGCGGCGCACGCGCAGCCGGACCCCGGCCCCCTGTCGAGGACGAACCAGGCGAAGGAGGACGGAAACCTCCCGGAGGGCTGGCGGCTCACCGGCGAGGGCGCCGGAACGGAACTGATCTGGACCTCGCCCGGCCCCGTGCCCATGGGCGACGCGCGCGTCGAGTTCTACGCCGGCGACAGGCTGCTCGGCCGGCCCGAGGCCACGCCGGACGGGCGCGCGTACCGGCTGAAGACGGACGGTGCGCGCATCGGCCCCGCCGCGGAACTCCGGGTGATGGCGGGCGGCCGCCGCCTCGACGCGGGCGCGAACGCCCCCGGCGACGCCGGGCGTCTCTCCCCGTCCGCGCCCCGCGAGACACCCCCTTCCGCCCGCCTGGAGCCCCAACTCCCCGCGAACCCGGTCGATCCCGGCGTCAGCGGCGCCCACCGGACCGTCACCGGCGAGTACACCCTGCCGTCGGTACGGCTGCCCGGATTCGCCGCCCCGGTGGAGATGCGGGCCACCGTCGTGGGACCCGTCGGCGCCCCCGGCAAGCGTCCCCTGGCGCTCTTCCTGCACGGACGTCACGCCACGTGCTTCAGCGCCGCCGGCGAGGTCACCGGCGAGTGGCCCTGCACCGCCGGCACCAAGCCGATCCCCAGCCACCAGGGCTATCTGCGCGCCCAGAAACTCCTGGCCTCCCAGGGGTACGTGACCGTCTCCATCGCCGCCAACGGCATCAACGGGCAGGACCACGCGGCGGAGGACGGCGGCGCCCAGGCCCGCTCCTCCCTCGTGCGGCAGCACCTCGCCCGCTGGGCCGACTGGGCCGCGAAGCCGAAGGGCGCACCGGCCGCCGTCCGCGCGACCTCGCCCGCCGACCTGTCCCGCGTCCTGCTGGTCGGCCACTCCCGGGGCGGCGAGGGCGTCAACCGCGCCGCGCTCGACAGCCTCTCCCGGCCGCCCGCCGACCAGGACGGCTACCGGGGCCCGGTGCGCTGGACCATCCGCGGCAACGTCCTGATCGGACCCACCGTCTTCGGACAGAACCCGGTCCCCGACGTGCCCTCCGCGACCCTCCTGCCGGGCTGCGACGGCGACGTGTCCGACCTCCAGGGCCAGATCTACGTCGACGGCACCCGCGGTGTCAGCCGCGGCACCGCCCTGCACAGCGCGGTCTACATGATCGGCGCCAACCACAACTTCTTCAACAGCGAGTGGACCCCGGGACAGGCGAAGGCACCGGCCGACGACGACTTCTGGTCGGACGAGACGCCGGACCCGGTGTGCACGCCCGGCGCGAAGACCCGGCTGACCGCCACGCAGCAGCAGGCCGCCGGCGCCACCTACATCGCCGCGGCGGCGCGCCTGTTCGTCGCCGGTGACGACCGGGTCCGCCCGCTCCTCGACGGCACCGGCCGCCGCGCGCCCTCGGCGGACCCCGCCCGGGTGCTCACCCACGCCGTCGGCGCGCACCGCACACCGGCCCTCCTCCCGGACCCGTCGGTCACCGTCACCGGCGGCGGCCGGCTCTGCGCCCAGATCGACCCCGACCCGGCCCGCGCCTGCCTGCCGCCCGACGGCGTCGGCCAGTCGCCGCACTTCGCCTCCTGGGAGGCCTCCCCGGAACCGGGCCGCGACGCGATCGCCCTGAACTGGTCCCGCGCCGGGGGAGCGGTCACGGTACGCCCTGCCCGCCCGGTCTCCCTCGCGGGCAGTGAGGCCCTCGCCCTGCGCGTGATCGTCCCGCCCAACTCCACGGGGACCGAGCTGGACGTCGCCGTCGTCGACGCCTCGGGCCGCCGCGCAGGCCTGGGCCGGGCCCGCGTCGACGGGCTGCCCGGAACCGAGCGGACCGCCTCCTACTGGGGCCGCGAGATCCGCGTCCCGCTGTCGGCGGCCGCCCGCGCCGGCCTGGACCTGAAGCGGGTCAAGGCCCTCGAACTGACCCCGCGCACCGGCTCCGGGCGGGCGTGGCTGATGGACGCCTGGGGCTGGCGCCCGGGGACACCGGCGGTCCGCGCCGCGGCCCTGCCGCGCGTCGACATCGGCCGACTGACGGTCGACGAGGGCGACTCCGGGACCCGTACCTACCGTGTGCCCGTGCGTGTCTCGGGCCAGGGCAGCGGCCAGGTCCGGGTGTTCGTCACCCAGCCGGACACCGGAGAGGTCACCTCCCGCACGGTGACGGTACGTCAGGGCAGCGGCGGCATCGACGTACCGTTCACGGTGCGCGGCAACACGCGATACGGCAACGACGTCTCGCGGGAGGTCTTCGTGAAGGCGGTCCGCGGCGCGGTGGTCGGCTCCCACCGGGGCGGTGTGACCGCGCGGAACGACGATGCGATGCCCGCGGTCACGGTGACACCGGTCGCGGCCGACGTCACCGAGGGCAAGCCCCTCACCTGGCGGCTGACCCTGTCCGAGGCCGCCGACGCCGACATCTCGGCCGGGGTCGAGTTCCTGCCCGTCGCCGCCGGCCGCTCGGAACTGTCCACGGCCGACGTCGACCGCGCCTGGCTGGAGGGGAACTTCGGCGAGGCACCGGAACCCGCCGTGCCGCTGTCGGCGATGGACATGGGCGCCCTGTCGGTCTACGTCCCCGCGGGCGAGACGGCCGTCGAGGTCTCCGTGCCGACGGTCGCCGACGCGGCGCGCGAGCCGGCGGAGTCACTGCGGGCCCGGCTGATCACCTACGACGAGTCGTGGGAGACGGTCCCGGGACCGGAGTTCACCGGCACGGTACGGGACGCTTCGTAACGTCACCCGCCACGGACGCCGGCCCCGCCCCCCGGAACAGGAAGGGGGGGCGGGGCCGGCGTTCGCGCACCGGCCGCCACGGCGGCACGGCGGCACGGCGGCACGGCGCGCGACGGCGGAGCGCCGCCACGCCGCCGGTCTCAGACGTGCGCGAGCAGGCGTTCCAAGGGCCGGGGGATCCGGTCCGGGGCGAGGCTCTCGACGAGCGCGCGGGCGTACTGCGCCTTGCGGCCGCTGTGCGTGCCCAGGAACCGTCGGAGCTGACGCTCCACGGCCCGCCCCCGCTGCGCCGGCTGATTCTGGAAGGTGAGGAAGGAGCGGAGCTCGCCCTGCGCCTCGACCACACTCCGCACGGCGTCGGCGCCCAGCGAGCGGATCAGCTCGTCCTCGAGATCCGCGACGCACACCTGGAAACCGAGCGCCTCCAGGTCCTCCCGCGTCGCCGGGCTTCCGAGCCCGACCCGCTCCAGGGCCCGCCGGAAGTGACGCTCCTCCCCGACGTCGCACAACCCCGCCAGCGGGAGGCCGAGCCCCTGGGGCCCGCACAGGTCGAGAAAGCGCCCGATGCTCGTCGCGCCCCCGAGCGGCACGACCGGGACGCCCTCCGCGTCGAGGTTCCGGCCGTACCGTGTGGCCAGCGCGTCGAGCGCGGCCCGGTCGCTGCCGCCCTCGACGAGCACGACCGTCCGCACACCGCCGCCCGCGGCCACCTCCCGCGCCGCCGTGGCCGCCGCACCGGCCTCCGCCCCGCCGGCCGCCCACGCGACCAGCGCCTGGCGGAACCGCACCGCCTCGTCCACGGACTCTCTGTTCACCACGTCCGGCTCCCCTTCTCCCGCCTCGTGGGCGGGCGCAAGCGGACGGTACCGCGCCCGGGACCGCCGTACGAAGGGATATTCGCCACCGCCCGCCGCCGCGCCGCCGCCGCCCGCCGCCGCGCCTCCGCCCCCGCCGGAGCCGGGAGCGTGGATGTGCGACCCGGATCCGGGTAGGCGCCGCGCTGAGGCAAGGGTGCGGAGTCGGGAGGAGGCTCGGACCATGACCGGGAAGCGGACCGGGAAACGGACGGTGACCGTGTTCGGAGCGACGGGACGCCAGGGCGGCGGCTTCGCCAGAGCGGTCCTCGCGGACGGCGAATTCGCGGTGCGGGCCGTCACCCGACGGCCGGACTCCGCGGCGGCCAAGGACCTCGAGCGGCTCGGGGCCGAGGTGGTCCAGGCCGACATGGACGAGGAGGAGAGCCTCGGCCCCGCCTTCGAGGGGGCGTACGGGGCGTTCCTGGTGACCAACTACTGGGAGCACACCTCCGCGGAACGGGAGAAGGCGCAGGCCGGGGCCATGGCCCGGGGCGCCGGGCTCGCCGGAGTGCAGCACGCCATCTGGTCCACGCTGGAGGACACCCGCGAGTGCGTCCCCCTGGAGGACGACCGGATGCCCACCCTGCAGGGCTACTACAAGGTGCCGCACTTCGACGCGAAGGCGGAGGCCGACCGGTATTTCGAGGACGACGGCGTACCGACGACGTACCTGCGGACGACCTTCTTCTGGGAGAACCTGCTCACCAAGTACGCGCCGCGCCGTGACGACGACGGCGTCCTCGTGCTCAATCTGCCGATGGGCGACCGCAAGCTCTCCGGCATCGCCGTCGACGACATCGGCAGGACGGCGCTGGCCGTCCTGAAGCGCGGCACCGACCTCCTCGGCGCCAAGGTCGGCATCGCCGGGGAGCACCTGAAGGTCGCGGACATGGCCGCCACCATGAGCCGGCACCTCGGCGAACCGGTCGAGTACCGGCCGCTGACGCCGGAGGCCTTCCGGGCCCTGGACGTGCCCGGAGCGGAGGAGTCCGGCAACATGTTCCAGTTCTACGCCGACTGCGAGCACCGCTTCACCGCCGCCCGCGACCTCGACGCCGTACGCGCGCTCAACCCCGCCCTCCAGGACTTCAACACCTGGATGATCGCCCACCGTGCCGAGTTCGCCCCCCGAACGCGGGGCGAACGGGAGGACGGCGGTGAGTGACCCGGCCGACCGGGAGCTGCGCGCCGCCGTCGCCGACCAGACGGACTCCGTCCTGCGGGCGCTCGCGGAGTGGGTGTCGATCCCCTCCGTCTCGGCGGAGGAGGCCCACGCCGTCGACGTGACGCGCTCCGCCCGGTGGCTGTGCGGCGCCCTGCGGGAGGAGGGTTTCCCGATCGTCGAGGAGTGGGGGACCGACGGCCTGCCGGCGGTGTACGCGTGCCTGCCCGCCGAGGACCCGGCAGCCCCGACCCTCCTCGTCTACAGCCACCACGACGTCCACGCCGTCACGGAGGAGGAGTGGCGTGAGACGGCCCCCTTCACACCGGCCCTCCGCGAGGGCCGGTTGTACGGCCGGGGCGCCTCCGACGCCAAGGGACAGGTCCTCTGCCACCTGTGGGCGCTCCGCGCCCACCTGGCCGCCCGGCGCCCCACCGGCCACGGTGACGCGGCGCCCGCGGTGACCCTCAAGCTGCTCGTCGAGGGCGAGGAGGAGATCGGTTCCGTCCACCTGGCGGACCTGCTCGCCGAACACCCGAGAGAACTCGCGGCCGACGTGGTGATGGTCTCCGACACCATGCTCTGGTCCCTGGAGGACGCCGCCGTGTGCACGGCCGTCCGCGGCTCCGTCAACGCCCGCCTGGAGATCCGCGGGGCCGAGCGGAACCTGCACAGCGGCGCGGCTTCCGGCGGCGCGCCCAACGCGCTCGACGAACTCTGCCGGATCCTCGGCCGGCTCCACGACGAGCGGGGACGGGTCTCGCTGCCGGGGTTCTACGACCCGGTCCGCGAGCTGTCGCCCGCCGAACGCGCCGAGCTCGACGCACTGCCGCCGTTCGACCCCACCGCCTGGACCGCCGGCACGGGAACCTTCGGCATCCCCGCAGGGGACGGACGCGACGTCCGCGAGCGCGTCTGGTTCCGGCCCTCCGCCGAGATCAGCAGCATGACGGGCGGCGACCCGCACGGACCGGTGAGCGGCCTCATCCCGGCCACCGCGTCGGCGGACCTCCTGCTGCGCCTCGTCCCGGACCAGCGGGCGGACGACGTCGCCGCCCAACTCCGCGCCTGGCTGGGCCGGCACGCCCGGCCGTACTTCCGTTACGACCTGCGGGTGTCGTCGACCATCTCGGATCCGTACACCACACCCTCCGGCCACCCGGCCCTGACGGCGCTGCGGCGCTCCATGAGCCGGGCTTTCGACGCCCCCGCCCGACGGATGGGAAACGGCGGCGCCGCCCCCGCCGCCCAGCTCGCCCGCAGCCTGGACGCACCCGTGCTCTTCTTCGGCACCGGCCTCCTCGACGACCGCTGGCACGGCCCGGACGAGAAGGTGGAGGTCGAAGCGCTGCGGCGGGGCGCGCACACCCTCGCCGCCTTCTACCAGGAGCTGTCCGAGCGGCCGGACGGCGACCCGGACGGCGACCCGGACGGTGACCTGGTCGGTGACCCGGACGCCGGCCCGGACGCCGGCTGAGACAGGCCCGGACGTGAGCGAACAGCGAAGTCAAGAGCCGAGGCCAGCCGGACCTCCTGCCCCGCCACCCCGTCGCCGTCCGCGCCGATCACCGCGTACCGCCAGGAATGCCCGTCCGGCGGCGCGTCCGCGTACAGGACCACGCCCTCGCCGCGCGCGGGATCGAAGGCGAGGCCGTGCGCCGCGAGACGGCGGACGGCCTCCTCGAAGCCGAAGCGGGACCCCGCGCGCCCCTTCCCGACCGACCACGCCCGAGGGGGCAGGCCGGAGAGGGTGCCGAGCCGCTCGACCATCGCCTGGACCGTGGTGGTGGCGGTGCGGCGGACGTTGCTCTCGCCGGCCAGCAACGTGCCGTCCGTGGTGACCAGCGCGTCCAGGCCGAGCGGGCCGGCGTAGCCGTGCCGCGACAGATGGCCGCCCAAGGCCCTTCCCCACCGCTCCAGCTCCTCGCACACACGCCGGAAGGCGGGCGGAAGCGGAGAGACGTAACCGGTGTACGCGCCCCGTGCCGTGCGCATCACCCCGCTGTACAGGGGCCGCGTTCCCGTCGGCGAGACCTCCAGCTGGACGCTGACCGACTCGGCCACGTCCACGCACTCCTCGACCACCCAGACCCCGTCCGGGCCGCCGACCGGATCCAGGGCGTGCTCGGTCCAGGTGGGATCGCCCCGGGAGACGAAGCGCAGCCCGTGGCCGCCCGCGGAGCGGTCGGGCTTCACGACCACCCTTTCGTACGTCTCCAGGAGCTCGCGCACCGTCTCGGGGACCTCACCGCGTCGGCACACCCGCCCGTCCGGCAGCCGTACGCCCAGCTCGGCGGCGACCTCGCGGAAGCCGGCCTTGGTGTTGAGCCGCCGGGTGACCTCCAGGGCGGCCGCGGCGGCGTCGACCGTGGGGAAGGGCCGCACCGTGATGCCGAGGTCGCGGGCCAGCGTGACGGCGGAAGCGTCCAGCGCCGTGGGCAGCAGGGCCCCGCCGGAACCGTCCGTGAGAGCCCGCAGCCGCTCGGTCAGACCCGCCGCGCGCAGCGCCTCCCCCATGGGCACGGCGCCACCGGAGGGCGGCGCCTCGGTCCCGGCCGAGGGCACCTGGACGACCGTCACCTCGTCGGTCGGCACCCGCGTCAGACCGCCGACGTACCGCAGGAACGCCTCACTGAGCGGTACGGGGGTCACGAGCACGTCTCCCGGCCGTAGCAGCCAGGCCTTGCGCGGCGCCTGCTCCGCCCACCCCGCCAGCGCCCCGCTCTCCGTCAGGTCGACCGCCAGGTCGGAGAGGAAGTTGGCGAAGACGACCACGGGCCCGGTTCCGTCCACCGATCACGCACCTCTCGATTCCGTCCGGGGCGACCCCGTCCTGGGGTGACCGCCTTGCGCCATCCGGCTGCCCGTCCCGACGACCGGCGAAACAGCGGCCCGGCGTGCTCCTACGCTCGGCGTGTGACGGAGAACGAGATCAAGCTCAAGGCCATCGCCGCGCTCACGGGGCTGCGCGGAGGTGTGGAGGAGAGCCTCGTCGCCACCCTGTTGGGTGAGGTGATCCCGGGGCAGTTCATGGTGCCCGTCGGCGCCGGCCCGGAGGAGGTCGGCATGGCGGTGCTCGGCCAGCTCTCGACGCCGCTCAACGCGCTGGTCAACGGTTTCATCGCCGCCTTCGAGGCGGTCGCCGACGCCTACGACGAGACCGGATCGGGGCCGCGCACCGAACTGATCCTCCAGGAGCTGGCCCTCCTCCTGGCCCGGGACGACGCCGAGGAATGACCGGTGACGGCGCGGGGGAGGGACCGGATCAGTCCTGCCGCATGGGGCGACCGAAGAGCAGGTCGTACCCGGGCGGCAGCTGGAGGAGGACCCGACGCAGCAGGTCGTCGCCCGCGCAGTCCGCGACCACGCTCAGGACGGCGCTGACGTCCCACTTCGCGGTCTCCTCCGTCGCCCCCTCGATCCACGCGGCGGTCGCCCGCACGAACCGTGTCGTGTCCAGCGGTTCGGCGGCCTGCAGCGGATTGAGCAGGATCAGGGCGAAGGTCTCGGGCAGTCGGGCGGCCAGTTCGGCGCGGTCCGCACCGACCAGGTGGGCGCCCAGCAGAGCGAGGACGGTGCGGGCGGCGCGCTCCGCCTCCTGCGGCGAGTCGTAGTCGCCGCGCTCCTGAACGGCCTTGAGGAATGCGTCCCATTGCATGCGCATCGCGGTGTCCCTTGCTGGCGGGTGCGTTTCGCTTCCGGACCGACGCTCGGGTGACGCCAGGCGCTGCGCGTCACCTACTCACCCTTGTAGCATGTCGTCCAAACGATGACAAGATGAGATGTCATTGACCCGGTGACGTAAGGAGGCGGAGGTGTCCCCCGTCGAGAAGCCCGTCGAAAAGCCCGTCGAAAAGGTCGAGAAGAACGGACAGGCGAGCGGTCCGGCGTCCTTCGTCGCCGCCATGGCGGCACTGCGCACCATCGAGGAAGCGGTACGCGACGCCCACGCGGACGCCGACGGCGAGGGGCGGGAGCCAGACGGCGCCTACCCCGAGCAGGCCCTCGCCGCACTCCTGCTCCTGCGCCATGTGCGTGACCAGCTCGCCGGCTGGGAGTCCGGGCTGATCGAGACAGCCCGCGCAGCCGGCGCCAGCTGGGCGGACCTGGCCGAACCGCTCGGCGTCGCGAGCCGCCAGGCGGCCGAGCGCCGCTACCTCCGGCTGCGCCCCGGTGCCGAGGGCAGCACGGGCGAAGAACGCGTCCAGGCCACGCGCGACCGCCGCGCCGCGCACCGCTCCGTCGCGGCCTGGGCCCGCCACAACGCCGCCGACCTGCGTCGGCTCGCCGGCCAGATCGCCTCCCTGCCCGACCTCCCGGCCGAGGCCCGCACTCCGATCGACGACCTCAACCGCGCCCTCGCGGACAACGACGCCGCCAACCTCGTCCGTCCCCTCGCCGCCACCACCCCCCACCTGCGCGGCGGACACCCGGAACTCGCCGCCCGCATCGAGGACCTCACCCGGCAGACGGAACGACTGCGTGAGGAGAGCACCGCACAGCGCCGCAACCCCACCTGACACGGTGCCGGGCCCGGCGGCCGATGAGAGGATCTTGTCCATGACACGATCGTTCGAGGAGCTGGTCGCCGAGGCGGAGACGGTGTCCGTGGAGGGCTGGGACTTCTCCTGGCTGCAGGGCCGGGCCACCGAGCAGCGACCCTCGTGGGGCTACCAGCGCATGCTGGGCGAGCGCCTCGCCGGGGCCTCGGCCGCGCTCGACATCCAGACCGGCGGGGGAGAGGTGCTGGCCGGCGTCCCGAAGCTGCCCCGGCTCATGGTGGCCACGGAGTCGTGGCCGCCGAACGTCGCCAAGGCGACCCGGCTGCTCCACCCGCTGGGCGCGGCGGTCGTCGCGGACGCCGACGAGCCGCCGCTGCCGTTCGCCGACGCCGCGTTCGACCTCGTTGTCAGCCGCCACCCGGTGACCGTGTGGTGGGAGGAGATCGCCCGGGTGCTGCGGCCCGGAGGCACGTACTTCTCCCAGCAGGTCGGCCCGGCCAGCGTGTTCGAACTCGTCGAGTACTTCCTCGGCGCCCAGCCCGAGAACGTCCGCCGCGCCCGCCACCCCGACGACGCCCGCGCCGACGCGGAGGCCGCCGGGCTCCATGTCGTCGATCTGCGGTCGGAGTCGCTGCGCACCGAGTTCCACGACATCGGGGCCGTCGTCTACTTCCTGCGGAAGGTGATCTGGATGGTGCCCGGCTTCACCGTCGAGGGGTACCGGCGGCAGCTCCGCGAGCTGCACGACCGGATCGAGACCGAGGGCCCCTTCGTCGCCCACACCACCCGGTTCCTCATCGAGGCCCGCAAGCCCGGCTGAGGCCCGCCCGTACACGCGCGGACGGCGCGCCCGTTTCGGACGGCACCGAACGGGCAGCAGCGCCGCTGACAGACACGCGAAACCGACCGAGGGGGCCAGCCCCGATGTCAACAGGGACGCTCTTGGCCATCATCATCCCGGTCGTGGTGGTGCTCGCACTGATCGCCGTAGCCATGACGGTCGTACGGCGCCGCCGCCGCCTCCGGGAGCGCTTCGGGCCGGAGTACGAACGGACCGTCGAGGACGCGGGAAGCCGGCGGGCCGCCGAGCGCGACCTCGCCGAACGCGAGAAGCGCCACGACTCGCTCGAGCTCCGCCCCTTGGAGGCCAGCGAGAGAGACAGGTACGCGCGCGAGTGGAACGGCGTGCAGGAAGAGTTCGTCGACCGTCCCGAGGACGCGGTGCACGACGCCGACCGGCTCGTGACCGCGCTCATGCGGGCCCGCGGCTATCCCACCGAGGACTTCGACCAGCAGGTGCGGGACCTCTCCGTCGAGCACGGCCAGACCCTCGAGCACTACCGGGCCGCTCATGAGATCAACGCACTGAGCTCACGCCGCCAGGCGACCACCGAGCAGCTGCGCGGGGCCATGGTGCACTACCGGGCCCTCTTCGACGAACTGCTCTCCGACGGCCAACGGTCCGGCCCGGCCGAGACCTGACCGTCCACGGGAGCGCACGGCAGACGTACGAGGAGACGTCATGCAGCACAACGACATGCCCGACCGGGCCGATGACAGCGGCCTGACGACCGAGGACATCGCCGGCTTCGGAGACCCGGAGGCGGGCGGCGGACAGGGCTCGGAAGCGCCCGTGTACCCGGGCCAGGCGACCGGTACGGCAGCGGGAACGGAGGCGGACACAGAGGCAGACACCACAGAGACGGAGCCGGAGGGGACGGGCACGGAGGCCGTGGCCGCCGCGGGCGGCCAGGACACCGAGGACCTCCCCGAACTGCTGTCGAAGGACGACGTGGAAGCCTTCCGCTCACGCTGGCAGCAGATCCAGAACGAGTTCGTGGACGACCCGCGCGAGGCGGTCCACTCGGCGGACGGACTGGTCGCCGACGTCATGCGGACCCTGGCCGAGACCTTCGCCGACCACAAGAAAGGCCTGGAGGGTCAGTGGAACCAGGGTGAACAGGCCGACACGGAGAGCCTGCGCAACGCCTTGCGTCAGTACCGGTCCTTCTTCAACCGGCTGCTGACGAAGTGAGGCCCAGCCGAAGGGGCTGGAAGGGCCGCTCCGGCCCTTCCAGCCCTTTTCGTCATCCCTCCGGCCCTCCCGGTCCCGCGCTCCGCGCTCAGTGGCCGTGGCGTGTGCGTCCCCCGGCGAACACCCGGTAGACGGCGAGCAGGATCATCGACCCGATGATCGCTGCTATCCAGGTGGACAGCTCGAAGAATCCGTCGATCGAGTCGACGTCGAAGAGGACCTTGCCCAGCCAGCCGCCGAGCAGGCCACCCGCGATGCCGATCAGCATGGTGATGATGAGACCGCCAGGGTCCCGGCCCGGCATGAGTGCCTTGGCGATCAAGCCGGCCAGCAGTCCGATGACGATCCAGGCGATGATGCCCATGTGGTCCTCCCTCTCGGCTTGGCGTGCTGCGGTGCTTCTCCCCTCGAATGCGCGGGATGGCCGATTTCAAACGCGTCTAGACGCCGGTCTGCCCGTCGAGGAGTTCCCGGACGATGTCGAGGTGGCCGTTGTGGCGGGAGGTCTCCTCGATGAGATGGAGCAGGATCCAGCGGAGGTCCACGTGGCGGCCGTCCCGGATGGGGCGGCTCGCCTTCGTGTCCAGGTCGTGTTCGGACAGCAGGCGGCGGTAGCGGTCGCTCTGCTCCTCGTACTCGGCGAGGAGACGGGCCAGCGGGATGTCCCGCGCCAGCCGCATCTCCGGGTCGGGGTCCTCGTCGGACGCCTCGGCGAGCGGGCCCTCGGGCTCCTCGCCCAGGAACACCACCTGGATCCAGTGGTGTTCGACCCATCGGAGGTGGCTGATAAGGCCGCACACCGTCATCAACGGTGACCGCGGCAGCGGCGCCTTGCGGGCGTCCTCGGGAGAGAGCCCCTCGCACTTGGCCCGTGCCGTGTCCCGGGCGTAGTCGAGGAAGGTGGTCAGCTGTGTGCGCTCGTCCCAGGCGGGAGGCGTATCGGTACGTCGTGTCATCGGGGGGAAGCCTCCCGCGTCGGCGCCGCCGTGTCGAGCGAATTCCGCCTCGTCACCGGCGCGGGCAGGTGCCTTCCGGCTCAGGTCACGGTGGGCGCGGGCGGGGTCCAGCGGCGGGTGCGGGGGAGGGCGGTGTCGACGCCGTACTCCTCCTTCAGCTGGTCGGGGATGGCGTAGTGCATCACCCGGCCCCGGGTGAGGGAGGACAGCTCCAGGACAGTGGTGAGGTAGCCCAGGCGGTCCAGCGCCCATGCGCCGAGCGGTGAGCGGTCTTCGATCGTCTCGAGCACGCCCAGCAGGTGGGGTGCGGCCTTGACGAGGGTGTCCCAGGGGGTGCGGGGGACATCCAGCCAGTCGGCGCAGGTGTCACCGATCAGATGGCGGATCAGCGCGGAGACGACCGGGTCGAAGAAGGTGCCCGGCACGACCTCCTCGTACAGATCGATCAGCTGCCGGGTCAGATGGGCGCCCTCGGCGGAGAGGCCCATGTGGCGGAGCATGTACTGGTCCAGGAACCGGCGCGCAGCCGCCAGGTCCTTGGGGACGGCCTCCTGGTCGACGCCGAGCATGGCGCCGACCACCCGCCAGGCGTAGAAGTACGCCTCGGCGCCCTCGGTGCTCATATGGACGCCCAGCCGGTCCAGGGAGTCCAGCACCAGCAGGGAGAAGAACATCTGCCCGCCGATCATGTCCTCCTGGCAGATCGGGGTCCCGAGGGTCTCGGTGTCCCAGCGGTTCTCACGCCTCAGGTGGTGGCGGATGGAGGCGTGCAGCAGCCGGACCTTCTGGGCGGCGGGGATGAACCGGCTGCCGGCCTCGAAGGCGTCGGGCCGCATCAGGTAGACCGTGAACTGCCCGGTCTCCGCCATGCGTTTGGAGGGGTAGCTCAGCCCGTGCGTCGCCGACAGGAGCCGGGCGACGTGCGGGACGAGGTAGCAGGCCGGCATGGCGGCGAAGGAGAGGGCGGTGGAGATGTGCACGTTGTTGTCGACGAAGAAGAGCCGGGCCTTCTCCATCTCGTCCCAGTCCACCCACGCCGGCGGGGCGCTCGTGGCGTGGAGGTACTCCCGGGCCACCTCGGGCAGCCCCGCGGGCAGGTCCTGCCCGACCCTGGAGACGTACCGCATCAGGGTGTTGAACGTGCCCACCTCGCCGCGCTCGAACAGGGTGGCCACGGTGGCGTCGGCAAGCTCGTCCCCGGCCCGGCGCAGAGCGTCCGGCGAGGCTTCCGTAGAGGTCATGACGTCTCTCCAGGTACGGATATGCGTACGGGTACGGGTACGGGTACGGGTACGGATACGGGTGCGCGGTCAGTGGTGCCGGTGGGCGGCGTCGGCCGCGAGGCCGGTGAGGGCGTGGCCGGCGTCCGCCGGCAGCCGGGCCTGTTCCACGACCCGGACGGCGACCCGCACCCGCTCGGCGATCATGTCCTCGACACGGTCGGGAGCCCCGGTCCTGACCATGATCGCGCGGACCCGCTGAAGACTGTCCGGGTCGTGCCGGGCGCGGCTCAACAGGCCCCCGAGTTCCTGGCGTTCGTCCTGCGTCGCCAGGCTCCAGGTCTCGGCGAGGAGCGCCGTGGGGCGGTGTCCGTCGAGGTCGTCGGTGTTGGCCTTTCCCGTACGGGCGGTGTCGCCGAACAGTCCCAGCAGGTCGTCCCGCAGCTGGAACGCCTCACCCAGCGGCAGCCCGTACTCGGTGAAGACCTCCCGCAGCTCCGGCGAGGCCCCGGCCAGCGCGCCGCCGATGAGGAGGGGCTGCTCGACCGTGTACTTGGCCGTCTTGTACCGGATCACCTTCAGCGAGCGCCGCAGGTCGGGCTCGGCGCCGGTGCGCAGGATCTCCAGGCACTCCCCGGCGATCAGCTCCCGCGCCAGCGCGGCCCACAGCGGGCGTGCCCGGGACAGATAGGCGGCGGGCAGGCCGCTGGTGACGAAGAGCTGCCCGGCCCACGCCATCAGCAGATCCCCCACCAGCATGGCCAGCGACCGCGCCGCCGCCGGCCCGCCCCGGCCGGCCACCGCCGCGCGCAGGGCGATGTGGGCGGTGGGCAGGCCGCGCCGCAGCGGGCTGTCGTCGATCAGGTCGTCGTGGACCACGGCCGCCGCGTGCACCAGCTCCATCGCGGCCGCGGCCCGTACCAGCGCGTCGCTGTCGGGCTGTCCCGCCGCCCGCCACCCCCAGTAGCAGAACGCCGCTCGGAGCCGCTTGCCGTACGCCGTGGCGGTACGCAACTGCTCGGCCACCGGGGCCAGTTCGCCGTCGACGCTCAGCAGCTGGTCGATCTCGTCCTCGACGAAACGGTCCAGGACCGCGTCGACACGGTTCTTGAGGACGGTCCGCGCCTCGCCGCCGTCAGCCGTCACGACGGACATCGCCACCGTCCTCACCGTCGGTGCGCCGGGCGGCGACGTGCCGGGCCAGCACCTCCAGGTACGCCGGCGCGGGCGCCAGCCTGTCGAGGGACAGCCGGTCCAGGGCCAGACGTCCCCGGGCCCTGAGCTCCTGCCGTCCGTCCTCCGCCAGCGCGCCCCGGTCCGCCCTGCCGAGCAGCCCCCGCAGGCCCCGCGCCGCGCCGGCCAGACCGTCGAGGGCCCAGTCCGCCGCCCCCGCGGCCAGCAGCACCGCGTCACTCTCCCTCAGACCGCGCTCCGGTCCCGTTCCCCGCGTCATCGCATCCCCTCCCGTTTCTCCCCCCGAGCTGTCCAGCCGCCACAGTGATCGAAGACGGACGGCGGCGTGCGGTGGATCACCGATCAGGCGAACGACCGGACTGGTGTGCGCGCGTCTTTCCGGCCGGGACGGGCCCTCGGAGAGGTTGCGGAAGCGAAGGCGCGGGGTCCAGTATCGAAGTGGTCACCCCGCCCGTCCCCGCAGCGGGCCGGGGCCCACCGAACGGCCTCTCTTCCTGGCAGGTGAGACGCCATGGAAACCGTCGACAGCGGCAGCGGCTTCCGTATCGTCGTACGGCGCTACGGACCCAGCGTGCACCTGACCCCGTCCGGTGAGCTCGACATGACCGCCGAAGCCGCCTTCCGGAGCGTCCTCGGCTCTCTGGGGGACAGGGTCGCCGTCGTCGCCTGCGACCTGGGCCGGGTCTCGTTCGCCGACGTCGTCGGCATGCACTGTGTGCGGGACTTCCAGCGGCGCGCGCACGCCCGTGGCGCGACCGTGTTCTTCTACGACTGGCAGCCGCAGCCCCGACGCCTGCTCGGGCTCCTCGGCGACCGCCACCTCCTCGACGGCACCGTGTGGTTCGACCGGGCGCGGCAGGGCGAAGGCCTGATCAGGACCCTGCGGAGACACGCCGAGGCCGGTCGGCTCCTGGGCGCCTCCTCCGCCCGCCCGCGCACGCCCCGAGCCGACGTGGCCCGCGGGAGCGCCACCGGGTACGGCGTCCGCTCCCGCCCGCTGCCGCGCGCCCACTGAGGGTGACCGGCGGCCCCCACCGTACGGAGGTCAGGCGCCGAAGACCTGCCGGAGCCCGGCCCTGTCGGTGCCCACCTTCATGAAGACCGCCGACAGCAGCTCCGAGACCTCCTGGACGTCCCTGCGCATCTCCCGCGCTATGGCCGCGTCATCGAGGCCGAGAGCGGCATGCCGGGCCGCCGTGTCCTCCGCGATCGTCAAGGTCTCCTGCTCGAAGGTGTGCAGCCGGCGAGGACGCAGTCCGGCCGACGCCAGGTGGCCGCGGGCACGGTCCGCGAGCCCGTCGGCGCCGCAGCCGACAGCCGTCTCCAGACCGCGGTAGAGCTGCCGCGCCGCCCGGTGGGTGTCACCGATGGTGTGCAGGGCCGTGCCGTGGTCGATGAGAGCGTGCGCGAGTTCGTACGCGGCCGGCGACTGCCCGAGATGTGCGACCGACTCCTCCAGCAGGAGCGCCGCCTGTGAGGTGTCCGCGGCCGTGGCCGCCGCGACGCGCAGGGCGTGGCCGATCACGCTGGACGCTCCGAACGCGCGGGCCCGTGCGACGGCTTCCGTCGCCGTGGCGCGTGCCTGCTCGGGGTCGCGGGTGAGCTGCGCGAGCGCCAGGTCGAGCTGCCAGGGACTCCACGAGGGGTTCCGCGTGCCGCGCAGGTCAAGGCGCTTGCCCGCCGCGACGAGGTGCCGCTCGGCCTCCTCGGTCCGGCCCTGGGCGAGCAGGAGCTTGCCCCACACGGCCTGCGGGTCGGGGTAGACGACGGCCTGGGGAAAGCCGTCCGCCAGCTGGTAGGTGCGGGCGACCTGCTGGGCCTCGGACATGTTCCCGCGGGCGATCAGCGTCTCGATGAGGGTGCCGACGGCGTACCACTGCGCGGGGATGCCGTGTCCGATGCGGTCGGCGATCTGCAGGCCGTTGCGCACGAAGTCCTCGGCCTCGGCGAGGCGTCCGCGCCGGTAGCGGACGTAACCGAGCAGCGTGTAGACGAACGACAGGTGCGCGCCGCGCCAGCCCTTCGACTCGAACTCGACGATGCCGGTGTTGAAGAGCTCCTCGGCCCGGCCCGGCTGGTCGCAGTACATGAACGTGACCGCGACGGAGGCCGGCACCTCGAAACCGAAGTCCTGGTCGGTCCAGCTCATCCCGCCGTCGAGCGCCTGCTCGGCGTAGTCCAGGGCGGTGGCGACGGGTTCGCCGCGCATGGCGGCGTCCCAGGCGCGCAGGCCCAGGATGTGCCGCTCGGGCAGCCCGCGGCCGGTGAGCCGCCGGGCGAACTGGGCCAGCAGCCGGGACCTGCCGGGCGAGTTCTCCTCGTCGACCCGGACCGAGTTCCACTTGAACTGTTCGGCCTGCATGCGCAAGCGGGTACGGGAGCTGGTGGCGCGCCGGGCCTCCTCGTGCAGGAGTCCGGCGGCCTCCGCCAACTGGCCGGTGTGGGCGAGCGCCTGCGCGAGCCGGTACGTGATCGCCTCCCGCAGCTCCTGGTCGGTGCCGGGCTCCTCGAGTGCGGTCCTGAGCTGGTTGATCGTGGTGGTGGGGTCGTGCAGCAGGTTCGCGGAGCCGAGTTCGAAGAGGACCTCGGCCCGGTCCTCCGCCTCCGGCGGTTCGCGCAGCGCCCGTGCCAGATAGCGCCGTGCGGCGTCGGGGGCTCCCGAGGAGAAGCTGTCGCGCGCGGCCCGGCGCAGCTGCTGCACCACCCAGGGGTCGCCCTCGGGGTGCATCTCCAGAAGGTGACGGGCGGCGGCCGCGGCGCCGTGCCCGTCGTCGAGCAGGGCCCTGGCGGCCATCCCGTGCATCCCGACGCGGACACCGGGCGGGATCGAACGGTAGACGGCGGTGGCGATGAGCGGGTGGAAGAACTCCACGACCTCCTGGCGGCGCACGCTGGTGAGCACGGTCAGGATGCGCGCGGCGCGCAGCCGGTCGATGGCCTCGGCGGTCTGCGCCTCGCCCAGGGCCGCGACACCGCCGACGACGCCGGTCGGGACGGCGGTGCCCAGGACCGCGGCGGCCCAGGCGAACCGGACGGTCGACGGCCCGAGCTGTTCGAGGCGCTCGATCAGTCCGCTGCCCTTGACGGCGGAGGCCAGGTCGCGCAGTTGGGGGATGTTGTCCTGGAGCGGCTTGAGCCCCTGGTCGCGCCCCTTCATCGCCAACTCGACGACCTCGAAGGGGTTCCCGCCGGTGATCGCCCAGCACTCCCGGCAGAATACGTCGTCGGCGCTCTCGTCGAGGGCCTCGCGGACGATGCGCGCCACCGCGCCGGTGCTGAGGGGCGCCAGTTCGTGCGGACGCGTCCCCTGGCGCCCCATCAGGGCGCGCAGGGAGCCGGCGTCGGCGGGGATCTCATCCGGCCGGCAGGCGATCATGATGAGCATGCCCAGTTCCTCGGCCCGGGCCGCGAAGGCGGTCAGCCAGGCCAGGGACTCGGCGTCCGCCCAGTGGGCGTCGTCGAGGACCAGGACGACGGGTGCGTTGCGCACCGCGAGATGGGTGACGACCCAGTCCAGGCCGTCCCGCACGCCCTGCGGGTCGGGCGCCGTGCGGCCCGTCGGGGCGGCGGTGAGGCCGAGCGCCGGGGCGACGATGCCGTACCAGTTGCCAGGACGTCGCGGCGCGCGTCCTCGCTCATGGCCACGAACCTCGGCTGGATGAGCTGCCGCATCACATGGAACGGCACCTGCTTCTCCTGCTCGCCGCCGCGGGCGAACAGCACGGTGCAGCCCCGCTCGGCGGCGTGCCGGCGGGCTTCGGCCAGCAGGGTGGTCTTGCCGATGCCGGCCGATCCGGCGAAGGTCATCACACCCCCGCGGCGGGTGACCGTACCGGCGACGGAGGTGCCGCAGAGATCGTCCACCGCGCGGTGGATGGCGAGAATCTCGGATTCCCGTTCGAGTAGAGGCTGGGAGGCCCACATCCTCGCTTCGCCGACCTGTGACATTCGTGCCCCCTCCTGCGCGTGCGGCCGAGTGTACGGCCCACAGGCGGAATGATGTTGCTCAAAGCTTCTTTTCCGGCATCTCACCACAGACGTGGTCATGATGCGGTAACCTTCGCGCCCTTCATGGCGGTGAAGTGCGCGGCGGACGACGGGAGTTGGCGGGAGCGGTCAGTGGCGAGCGACGGGAATCATGGGGAGTTCGCTCGGCTGCGGGATGCCCGCGGGGACCTCGCGCACGGTGACATCCGGGGCCGGCGTCAGACGCCACCGTGACGCCACGGTCGCCACCGCGATGAGAATCTCCGCCACCGCGAACTGATCGCCGATGCACTTGTGCTGGCCGGCCCCGAACGGGACGAACGTGTGCGCACCCGGCCGCTCGACCGCGTCCTCGGCCCACCGGTCCGGGTCGAAGACCGTGGGGTTCCGGAACCGCGCCGGGTCACGGTGCAACGCGTAGGGGCTGTAGGCCACTTCGGCGCCCTCCGGGATCGACACGCCGCCGAGGGTGAGCGGGACCAGAGCG
This sequence comes from Streptomyces sp. NPDC015346, assembly GCF_043078785.1. Classification (NCBI taxonomy): domain Bacteria; kingdom Bacillati; phylum Actinomycetota; class Actinomycetes; order Kitasatosporales; family Streptomycetaceae; genus Streptomyces; species Streptomyces sp. NPDC015346. Next base: position 107,569 of record NZ_JBIBTW010000011.1, read on the forward strand.
CGCCGGGTGAAGAGCAGGGGCGAGTGGAGGCGCAGCGCCTCCTGGAAGACGTGGTTCGTGTAGGTGAGCCGTGAGAGGTCTTCGGGGCGGACCGGGCGCGTGCCCACGACGGTGTCGACCTCGGCGTGCAGCCGCTTCTCCACCTCGGGATGGCGGCCGAGTTCGTGGAAGATCCAGGCCAGGGTGGTCGCCGGCGTCTCCGTGCCGGCGAACATGATCGCGATCACCTCGTCCCGTACCTGCTCGGGGGTCATCGGGGCGCCCGTGTCGGCGTCCACGCTGGACAGCAGCAGGGAGAGGAGGTCGGGCCGGTCCTCCTCGGTGGTGCGGTACCGCGCGATCACCTCGTCGATGATGCGACGCAGGCGCGCGGCGGCGGAGTCGAACCGCCGGTTGACCGGGATGGGCAGCCGGTCCAGGGACTTGGGCATGACCACCCGCAGGAGCATCCCCTCCAGGACGATGGGGAGCGAGCGGTGCACCTCCGCGACGGCCGGCCGGCTCAGGTCGCCGGAGAAGATCATCTCGGCGACCGAGGACAGGGCGTACCGGCGGGTCTCGTTGACCATCGAGACCTCGCGGCCCGCGGTCCATGACGACGACATCGCCTCCGCCTGCCGGACCATCGTCTCGGTGTACTCGGTGATGTGGTCGCGGTGGAAGGCGGGCTGGATCATCCGGCGCTGCTTGCGGTGGAAGTCGCCGTCGGTCGTCACGATGCCGTTGCCGAACATCGGCCGGAGCCGCTCGAAGACCCTGCCGCGGCCGAACTTCTGGGCCTGCTGGACCAGAACGGTGTGGACGTGGTCCGGGCTCGTGAGCACCAGGACCGGCCATGTCCCGATGTCGAGCCGTACGACCTCGCCGTGGTCCCGCAGCGACTCCAGGAACGCGATCGGCTCCCGCATCAGCCGCGGCACATGACCCAGGAGCGGTATGCGCCCCGGAGCCACCGGCGCCTGGACCGCGGAGCCGGAGACTTCCAGACCTGTCATGGAACGACTCCCTGTCATGCCACCGAGATCAGGTCCGGGCGGGTGTACGCAGACTCCAGCCCGGCCGCGAACCGTTCGTCGCTGTACCGCGTGCACTCGTAACGCTGCCACAGATCCGTGCCGATGATCCAGTCCTCGTAGCTGCGCACGCACCGGGAGACCGTCTCGCGGAGCTCCGGGCTCGTCGTCCCGTCGGTGTCCAGGGCCTCGAAGAGGTGCTTCTTCCCGGCCAGATACTCCTCGATGCGGATCTGGATCCGGTTCTCGACCTCCCGGACCGCGTCGGAGAGCGAGCGGCGCTCGTGGTGGGCGATGAGGGAGACGAGGTTGTTGTGGTCCCCGCAGGCGTACTCCTTCGGCAGCGAGAACACGTCGTTCGCCCACGAGATGATGTCGACGGCGCTCGCGATGAGCTCCTGGAACTCCGGGAGTCCGTGGATCCGCTGGGGCAGGTCGATGCCGAGCCCCGCCTCCACCATGTCCATCATCGGCAGCAGTTGGGAACTGTGCCGGCGCATCACGACGTACTCCGCCACCGAGGGTCGGCCGGGGGCCTCGCGGTTGACCGCCTCCTGGTCCAAGGAGCGCAGCATCATGGGGACATGGGACCGGTAGCGGGCGGCGGTCGCCTCGGACATGCCGGCCAGGATGCGGTCGCAGAGGTCGACGAACCCGTCCACCAGGGGGTTGTGCCGCGGGGAGGTCCTGCCGACCGTCCCGGTCTCCAGGTAGGTGGTGATCGCCTCGGCGACGGGCTCCCAGGCCGCCACGTCACCCGTCCTGATGAGGTGGTCGTGCTGGTCGTCGAGGACGAAGGACCAGGCCATCCACTCGGCGAGCAGGAGGATCCGGTCGTAGGCGACCTCGCCGCTCACCCGGCCCGCGAGATGGCCGCAGCCGATGCCCGTGAACTGGTCCATGGCGTCCGTGACGAGCTCGTGGCGCACCACCCAGGAGGTGGCTTCGACGTTCGCCTGCGCGGCCTGCGGATGCTTGGAATTGCCGAACGGAAGATGGAAGTCGGGAACGGTGAAGGAGTTGAGCCGGGTCATTGATCCCCCCTGAAGAAGTCTGCTGCGCACATACCCGCTCAGTGAAGACGCGCGGCTGTCGTGGCCTCCAACTCGCTCCCCCCAGCGGGTACTTATGACGGCGGTCGGGTCCGCCGGAGTCGCATCAGGCCACTCGTTGATTAATTAACCTCAGGGCGTCGTGCAGTGTCAACGACGTGCGGAAAGCGAACCTGACGGTGCCTGACGTGCATTCATGACGCATATGCGCAAGGCATGTTCGATGTCGCGAGGGTGCCGGGGGTGCATCGCAAGGGGGCCGACTCGGCCACGGAGCGACGGCCGTGCCCGCCGGACCGGCGAATGCCGGCCCGGCGGGCCCGGGGTCCGAGGTGCCCGGCGGGCACGGTCGGGCCGCTTACGGCACCCAGTGGTTGCCGGAGGCCGTGATCATGACCTGCAGCTGGATGCTCGCCCCGAAGTAGCTGCTGGTGTCGACGGGAGTGGCCAGCATCTTGTTCCAGAGCGCGTCGAGCCACGCCTGGCTGCCCGCGTCGGTCATCGCCGCCACCGCGAACGGCGCGAAGAACGCCGCCTCGCTGCCGGCCGAGATCTGCGCGCCGTTGAGCTGGTAGCCGATGGCGATCTTGTTCGGGTCGCCGCCGGTCTTCGTCTTGATCCAGCTGTTCAGCTTGCGCGCCGCGGCGAGCGACTTCGCGTCCCCGCTGGTGACCGCGTCGTCGGCGATGCGCCACGGCGTACGGCAGGCGTTCCACCAGTAGGCGCCGTCGTTGGGGTCCTCCAGGACCTGGCCAGCGGCGGGCTTCGGCGTGGTGTTCGTGTCGACGACGAAGTCCGGGAGCAGGCCGGTGCCGGGCGCGTAGGCCGCCTGAAGGCCGGCGATCTGGTTCTGGTGCGCGGCGCGGATGGTGTCCCAGGCCGCGTCGCCGGTCGCCGTACGGAAGGCGCGGAGGTGGTCGATCATCCAGTCCGACGTACGGGAGATGTAGTAGTACTGGTCGCCGGAGCTGCTCCAGTCGCCGAGCTTCAGCAGGTTCGTGGCCGGGTTGACCTCGTCCTGCTTGATCGCGTTGATGTGCTTGACCGCGAGATCCTTGTAGTTGTACGTCCCCGCGCTGCCCCACTGCTTGTCGGCGAGCAGTAGCCCGTACGCCACGTCCAGATCACCGTCGGTCGCGCCGTCCCCGCCGTTGACGCTCTCGCAGGTGACGTCCTGCTCGGCCGCCAGCAGGTTCGGGTTGATGGCGGAGGGGTGGTCGATCTTCCACTTCACCAGACCGTCGAAGATCTTCTTGGCGTCGGGGTCGGCCCCGGCCATGGTCGCGGCGATCACCATCCCGTACCCCTGCGCCTCGGCGACGTAGGGGTGGTCGGCGTCGGGCGAGATCACCTGGTACCAGCCATTGCCGCAGTTCTGGCGGACGAAGGCGGCCTTCCAGGCCTTGTAGTGGTCGACGACCTTCTGGTCGATCGCCGACTGGGTGCCGGTCGGCTTCAGCATGCCGGAGGCGTAGGGCTTGAGGTGACTGCCGAAGGGGACCGCCGGGGTGGTGACGGTGAGGGCGTTGCTCGCGGCCGACAGGTTCCCGGCCGCGTCGCGGGCCTTCACGGTGTAGCTGTACGAAGTCGGGGCCGTGAGGCCGGTGTTGGTGTAGGTGGTGCCGGTGGTGGAGCCGACGAGTGCGCCGCCGCGGTAGACGTTGTAGCCCGTCACCCCCACGTTGTCGGTGGCCGCGTTCCAGGCGAGCGAGACGCTCGTCGACGTCGACGCGGTCGAGCGGAGGCTGCCGGGGGCGCTCGGCGCGGCGGTGTCGCCGCTGCCGGCGGGGGAGCCGTAGACCTCGAACTCCCAGAGGGAGTAGCCGTACGGGGTGCCGCGGCTCGTCCCGTACATCCGGACGTAGCGCCCGGTGCCGGAGACGGTCAGATCGTCGACGGCGCCGTCGCCCGCCGTCGTGGAGTGGATATCGGTCCAGGTCGAACCGTCGGAGGAGGTCTGGATCCGGTACGTCTTGGCGTACGCGGCCTCCCAGTTGAGCTTCACACGGGAGATGGTGTGCGGGGCGCCGAGGTCGATCCTGACCCACTGTGGATCGACGCCCTCGGCACTCGCCCAGCGGGTGGCCGTGTTCGCGTCGACCGCGAGAGCCGCTTCGAACCCGCTCCCCTCGATCGACGAGGTCGTCGCCGGCTTGCCGACCGACACCAGGGTGTCGGCGGCGGAGGCGGCCTGGGGCAGCCCGAGCAGGGGCAGGGGCAGCAGTGCCGACGCGATGAGAAGGGATATGCCTCTTCGGCTCATGGGGTGGTCGTTCCTTGTCTCCGGACGTGGCGTCCGATCAGAGCGATCCGTGGTTAGGAAAGCTTCCTATCCATTCGCCGGGAGAGTAGAGAGGCGTACGGCTCCGCGCAAGGCCTCCGTTGGACGGCGGCGGGCCCCGGGACGACAATCTAAGTGATAACCGTTTCGGTTGGCTTGAAGGACGCACCCATGCGCGTTTCCTCGCCCCGCCGCCGGCATCTCCTCTCCGGCGTCGCGCTGCTCCTGGTCTGCGGCTGCGGCGGTGTCACCGCCGTCGAGACAGGGGGCGCCGCCGGGACCGTGGAGGCCGCGGGGACGGTCGTCCCGGTCGTCGCCTCGACCAACGTGTACGGAGACATCGTCGAGCGGATCGGCGGCGACAGGGTGCGCGTCGACTCGATCATCAGCGACCCGGCGCAGGATCCCCACTCCTACGAGGCGAGCAGCCGGACCCAGTTGGCGCTGTCCAAGGCGAAGGTGATCGTCGAGAACGGCGGCGGCTACGACGACTTCGTCGACCGGATGCGCGCCGCGGCGCGGAACACCTCGGCCGAGGTCGTCGACGTCGTCGAGGTCTCGGGCAAGGACCCCGACGCCGACGAGGACTTCAACGAACACCTCTGGTACGACTTCCCCACCATGGGGAGGCTGGCCGACCGGATCGCCGGCGCCCTGGCCGAGGCCGCCCCCGAGGACGCCGACGCCTTCCGGCGGAACGCCGGGGCGTTCAAGGACGAGTTGACGAGCCTCCAGCGCGACACGGCCCGGATAGAGGCCGACCACGCCGGCGCCGCCGTCGCCGTCACCGAGCCGGTCCCGCTCTACCTGACCGAGGCGTGCGGGCTGCGCAACAGCACACCAGCGGATTTCAGCCAAGCCGTCGAGGAGGGTGAGGAGGTCTCCCCGAGAAGCCTGCGGACGACGCTCGCACTCTTCACCGACCGGAAGGTCGAGGCGCTCGTCTACAACGAGCAGACCTCCGGCCCCCAGACGGAGAAGGTCAGGCAGGCCGCCGAGGACAACGCGATCCCGGTCGTCCCCGTGACCGAGACCCTCCCGGAGGGCGAGGACTACATCGGCTGGATGTCCGCCACCATCGACTCCCTAGGGAACGCACTGGACAGGTGATGGACCGCACGGAGGCCACCGCACCACTCTCCGGCCCGGGCAGAGTCGCCGGTCCGAGCCATGGCCCGAGCCATGGCCCGAGCGTGGGCCCCGGTACGACTCCGAGCCCCGGTCCGTCTCCGAGCCCCGGTCCGAGCGCGGGCCCCGGTCCGGCTCCGAGCCCCGGTCCGAGCCCGAGCGTGACGGCCCCCGCCGGTGCGGGTGAGCCGGTCGTCAGCCTGCGGGAGGCGACACTCGCGTACGGACCCCGGGTGCTCTGGCGTGACCTCGACCTCGACATCCGGCCGGGGGAGTTCCTCGCGGTGCTCGGCCCGAACGGATCAGGCAAGACCAGCCTCCTGCGGGTGCTTCTCGGCGGCCAGAGTCCGACCGGCGGATCGCTGACCGTTCTCGGCCAGGCTCCCCGGCGCGGCAACCGCCGCATCGGCTACATCCCCCAGCACACGGCCCTCGCCGCCCACTCCACACTCCGCGCCCGTGACCTGGTACGACTCGGCATGGACGGGCACCGCTGGGGCCCGACACCCGCGCGCGCCGCGACCCGCCGCCGGGTGGACGAACTCCTCGCCCACGTCGGAGCCACGCCCTACGCCGACGTCCCCCTCGGCCGCCTCTCCGGCGGCGAGCTGCAGCGCGTACGCGTCGCGCAGGCGCTCGCGAGCGATCCGCGCCTCCTGCTCTGCGACGAGCCCCTGCTCTCCCTCGACCCGCGTCACCAGCGCACCGTCACCCGCCTCGTGGACGAGCGGCGGCGGTCCGCCGGCACGGCCGTCGTCTTCGTGACCCACGAGATCAACCCGGTGCTCGGTCTGGTGGACCGCGTCCTCTACCTCGCCCAGGGCGGCTTCAGGGTCGGGCCGCCGGACGAGGTCATGACCTCGTCCACCCTGTCCGAGCTGTACGGGACACGGATCGACGTCCTCCGTGTCCGGGGCCGGATCGTCGTCGTCGGGGCGCCCGACGCCGCCACCGTCCACGACCACGCGTCCGAGCCGCCGCACGGGGGCGACGGGCCGTGACGCCGCCGTACCGCCCGCTCGCCGACGGGGAGGACCCCGGCGTCTGGGGGCGGATCTTCGACTTCGACGACTACGGCGAACTGCTCTCCCTGGCCCAGAACTCCCTCCTGGCCGGCGCTCTCCTGGGCCTGGTCGGCGGCCTCGTGGGGGTGTTCGTGATCCTGCGCGACCTGCCGTTCGCCGTCCACGGCGTCAGCGAACTGTCGTTCGCCGGCGGCGCGGCGGCGCTCCTGCTGGGCCTGAACATCGTGGCGGGATCGATCGTCGGCTCCCTGCTCGCGGCCGGCGCCATCGGCGTCCTCGGCGTCCGCGCGCGTGACCGAAATTCGATCATCGGCATCCTTCTGCCGTTCGGACTGGGCCTCGGCGTGCTTTTCCTGTCCCTCTACCAAGGCCGGGCGGCCAACAAGTTCGGCATCCTCACCGGCCAGATCATCGCCGTCGACACCCCCCGTACGGCATGGCTCGTCGGCACGTCCCTCGTGGTGCTGATCGCGCTCGCCGTCGTCTGGAGGCCCCTCACCTTCGCCAGCGTCGATCCGCAGGTCGCCGAGGCCAGAGGCGTCCCCGTCCGCGGCCTGTCCTTCGCGTTCATGCTGGTCCTCGGCCTCGCGGTCGCCCTCTGCGTCCAGATCGTCGGAGCGCTCCTGGTCCTCTCCCTCCTCGTGACGCCCGCGGCCGCCGCCGCCCGCGTCACCTCGTCTCCCGTCCTGCTGCCCGCGCTGAGCGTCCTCTTCGCCCTCGTCTCGATGGAAGGCGGCATCCTGCTGGCACTGGGGAGTTCCGTCCCGATCAGTCCCTACGTCACGACGATCTCCTTCGTGATCTACCTGGTCTGCCGGCTCGCGGGCTCGCCCGCCCCCCGCCGACGGGCGCACACTTGAAGAGAGGTCCGTCTGAAGAGAGGTCCGTCGAGCCCGTCCGGGCACAGGCGGAAGGAGTTCTCCATGCATCCCCTCACCCTCGCGAGTGCCACCGCCGGCAAGCTGGCTCACTACGCGATCTCCGGTGTGGTGGGTGGGCTCATCATCAAACGCCTGCCGGACGCCAGGCCCGCGGCCCGAAAAGCACTCGTCGGATCCATCGCGGGCGGCATCGTCGCCGGCCGCTGGATCGCCTCCGCCGCCGAAGAGGCCCGCCTCAAGGCCGGCGACGTGGTCGCCGAGGCCCGGACCACGCTCGGCGAAGAGGTACCGCCGCCCTCCGCGGTCGACGTCGACAACCACGGCCACGACCACGGCCACGAGCACTGACCATGTCCGCCGCGACCGCCCCCGCCGGGGACATCCCTGCCGTGACCCCCCCTGCCGTGACCGCCCCCGCCGTGACCGTACGCTCCGTCGCCACGGGCCGGGTCAGACTGACCGTCCCCTGGGTGAGGGCCCGCCCCGGCAGCGCCGGACTGGTCGACGAGCGCCTCACCGGGATCGACGGCTTCCGCGCCCTGCGGATCTTCCCCCGCACCGGAAGCGTCATCGTCTGGGTCGCGCCCGACCGTCTCGACACGGACGCCCTGATCGCCGCCCTCGAAGAGGCCCCGCCCGCTTCCGCGCCCGCCAGGCCCACCCGCTCCACACCCGACTCCTCCACCGGTGAACTCGCCCGGCTGGTCGTCGGAGGGGCCGTTCTCGCGATCGTGGCGTTCCGGCGCCTCCTCGGCCGGCCGCGCATGACGGTCGGCTCGTCCGGGTTCCTCGGCGCGGTCACCGTCTTCACCGGTCTGCCGTTCTTCCGGGGCGCTCTGCGCTCCCTTCGCGGCCGCAGCCATCCCGGCACCGACAGCCTGGTCACGGCCGCGACCGTCATCTCGCTCGTCCTGCGCGAGAACGTCGTGGCCCTGACCGTGCTCTGGCTGCTGAACATCGGCGAGTTCCTCCAGACCGTCACCCTGCGCCGCACGCGCCGGGCCATCGAGGAACTGCTCACCATCGGAGAGGAGCGGGTCTGGCTGGTACGGGACGGTGTCGAGGTCGAGGTGGCGCTGGAGGACGTCGAACCGGGCGACGTGGTCGTGGTCTACGAGCACCACCGCATCCCCGTCGACGGACACGCCCTCTCCGGCGAAGCGCTCGTCGACCAGGCCGCGGTCACCGGTGAGGCCCTGCCCGTCTACGCCAGGGAGGGCTCACACGTCTACGCCGGTACGATCGTCACCTCCGGTTCCCTCACCGTCCGGGCGGAGTCCGTCGGGCGGGACACCACGGTCGGCCGGATCGTCAGCCGGGTCGAGGAGGCCCAGGCCGACCGGGCCCCCATCCAGACCGTGGCCACCCGCTTCACCCAGCGCTTCGTCCCCGTCTCCTTCGCCCTGGCCGCGCTCACGTACGCCGCGACCCGTGACGCCAGGCGGGCCATGACGATGCTGCTGATCGCCTGCCCCTGCGCGGCCGGCCTCGCCACGCCCACCGCCATCAGCGCCGCCATCGGCAACGGAGCCCGCCGCGGCACGCTCATCAAGGGCGGCACCCATCTGGAGGGCGTCGGCCGGGTCACCGCCGTGGTGTTCGACAAGACCGGAACCCTCACCTTCGGCCGTCCGCTGGTCACCAGCGTGGTGACCCTCAGCGACCGCTTCACCGCCGACCAGGTGCTGAGCCTGGCCGCCTCCGGTGAACTCCACGCCCGCCACCCGCTCGCCCAGGCCATCGTCGCCCAGACCGAGGAACGACACCTGCACGTGCCGATCCACCAGGCCTGCGAAGTCGTCCTCGGCATGGGCATGCGCGCCGAACTCGACGGCACGCGGCTGCTCGTCGGCAGCCCGGCCCTGCTGCGTCAGCACGGCGTCGACCTGACCGAGGAAGCGCAGGGGTGGACCGAACGCCTTCGCGGCGGCGGCGAGACCGTCATCTGCCTCGCCCATGACGAGGACCTGATCGGCATGCTCGGTGTCTCCGACGCCGTACGCGCCGGAGCCGAGACCGTCGTCCAGCAGCTTCGGGACCTCGGAGTCTCCCGCCTGGTCCTGCTCACCGGCGACGCGCCGGAGACCGCCCAGGTCGTCGCCGACGCCCTCGGTATCACCGAGGTTCACGCCCACGCCCTGCCCGAGGGAAAGCTCCAGCTGATCCGGGACCTCCAGGCTGAGGGGCACACGGTCGCCATGGTCGGCGACGGCACCAACGACGCCCCCGCCCTCGCGCTGGCCGACATCGGCATCACCATGGGCGAACACTCGTCGCACGTCGCCCTGGAGACCGCCGACATCGCCCTCGCGGGCAACGACCTGCGCCAGGTCGCCGCCGTCGTCGAACTCAGCCGGCACACCCTCCGGGTCGTACGGCAGAACTACGGCCTCGCCATCGGCGTCAACCTCGTCGGACTCCTGGCCGGCGCCGGGGGCTCCATGAACCCCGTCCTCGCCGCCCTTCTCCACAACACCAGCAGCATCGCCGTCGTCGGCAACTCGGCCCGCCTGGTCAACCACACACCCCACCTCCCGCGCCGGCCGGACGGCGCACCGACGCTCGCGCCCCTGGAGGAACGCAGGGTGCGGTAGGCGGATGTTAGATTCCCCTTCAACTGGCGTCCGTGATCGTGTCGGTTGCTTCGCGGGCGCGCTACCGGCGTGTTGACGGGGCGTCGGCGGGACGTCGGCGGGGCGCTTACGACGCCGGGCCTTTGGGGAGGTGGCCCGTCGGCGGTGGACGACGCCTAGCGGATGGTGGATCGCATGACAGCCGAAGACGGCGGCTACTCGCCCCCGGCCGACAGCGGACCGGTGCCGAAGATTCTCTTCGGTACGGGAACGCTGAAGGGGCTCGACCCGGAACGCGCGGGCGCGGTATGGCGGTTGTCCGAGCCCGGTCGGCAGCTCGACGCCAACATCGTCCGCCTTCCGCCCGGCCGACGCGTCGACGCCCACACCGAGCCGGATCTCGACGTCCTCCTCCTGGTCGTCACGGGAGACGCCACCCTGGTCACCGCCGAAGGGCCGGTCCCACTTGGCGAAGGCGCCCTCACCTGGCTGCCCCACGGCTCCACCCGCGCACTCGTGGCGGGCGAGCAGGGCATGTCGTATCTCACCGTCCACCGGCGCCGGCCCGGCATGCGGATCCGCCCCGCCTCCGCCGGCACGGGGCACGCGGCGCACTGACGTGCGTCCCGGCTTCGGCCCCGCTTCCCCCTGTTCCTTCGGGGCAACGGTCGGCCGTCGAGCCGCGTCTTTACGGGCATGATCGAATTGCTCGAACCCTCCGGCTCCGACGACCCCGGCGACTCCAACGACCCCGACGAGGCCGTCAGGCCTGGTCCGCTGTGGCGTCACGCCCTGTGGGCGGTGGGTGTCACCGCCGCCGGTGTGGCCCTCGGCTGGGCCACCGGCCTCTTCCGGATAGGCCCTGAGCAGTACGGACTGCCGTCCACCGCTCCGGGGAACCTCTGGCCCTATCTGGGCGCCTGGACCGCGACCGGCCTCGCCGTCGCGGTCGCGCTGCGGGCGGCCGCGGCCAGAGTGCCCCTCTACGCCCCGGGGCGGATCGCGCTCGTGCTCACGGCCCTGGGGACCCGGCTCTCCCTGGGCTGGCGGCCGGAGGCCATGGTGCTGGCCGCGATGGCCGCTGCCGCACTGACGGCGGCGCTCCTGTGGTGCGCCTTCGCGCTGCGCGGAAGCCGTGCGGGCGCACGCCCACCGGAGTCCTCGTCGAGCGTCGGGTGACGTGCCGGCTCCGAGCGGAACCCCCTCGCGCAGAGGTCGGAGAGCGCGGCACGGGCGGCCTTGTCGCTCCGTCGGCCCAGCACGGGCTTTCCCGGATGGCGCAGTGTCAGAAGCTGCGTACTAGTTGTAGGTAAGTGTGCGCTTTCTGGCACATCACGAGACAGCCACGGTGGACGCCTACCGGATGTTCCACGAACGGAGCCCGCGACATGACGCCCGATCTCTCCCACAGCAATCCGGCGGAAGACGACATAGACCAGACCGCCGGGCCCGCCAAGACGCCGGCCCACCGGTTCGCCGTCTCCGCCCACCCTCCGACCAGCCTGCCGAACATCCCCGCCCGGCCGACCACGCCGCCCGCAGTACCCGGCGTCCCGGTCGTGGCGGCGGCTCTGGCCGGCCCCGAGCACCCCGACGAAGCCGCCCGCCCGGTGACCGAGCGGCACGAGCCCGTGGTGGAGCCGATGCGCCCCGAGGAGGCGCCGGCTCCGGCTCCCGCACCGGCCCCGGCCCGAGCACCGGCGCCGCCCCCGGCCCCGGCGTTCCCACCCGCCGCCCCGGCACCGGCACCGGCACCGGCCGCGGCGCCGCCCCCGGCCCCGGCCGAGACCAAGGTCGAGGTCCAGGCGCCGGTCCCGGCCGAAGCCGAGGCGCCGCCCCCGGCCCCGGCCAAGGCGGAGGAACCGGTTCCCGCCGAGGACAAGGTCGAAGCCCGAGCGCCGGCCCCGGCACCCCCTCCGGCCCCCGCCCCGGCCCCGGCTGAGGTCAAGGCCGAGGTCGCTGGGACCGAGGTCAAGGCCGAGGCCAGGACACAGACCGAGCCCCAGACCCAGACCCGGGCCGAGCCCCAGACCGACACCGAAGCCGAGGCCGAGGCCGAGAACGGCGACGAGGCGGTGCACACCCTCCTGTGGACGGCGGCGACCGAGCGTCCGGTGGAGGAGGTCGCCTCCCTGGTCGCCCGGCTCAAGGAGACCGGACAGGTGTCCAGTCCCGCCGACGTGGCGCTCCGCGCCGCCGCCGTCTCCCGTCCCCTGGACGAGGTGCGGCAGCTGCTCGCGCTGCTCAACGCGTCGGGCTACGACCTCCACCAGGCCGAAACCACACTGCGCGCGGCGGCCGTGGGACGCTCGATCGAGGATGTGGTGCAGCTCGTGAACATCCTGGGCACCGACAGCAGCGACTGGCGCCCCATCAGCGGTGGCGGCGACGGCAAGGAGCGGAAGGCCGGGCCCGGCCAGGACGAGGGGGCGAAGGCCGACAAGGACGCCGTCCCCGTCCTCGACGCCGACCAGAAGCGCCGCCGAGGCGGCGAGAAGCGGTCCAAGTCGGTCCTGGACGGTGCACTGGCGACAGGCCCCGGCAGCCACACCTCCTCCCCGGCGCTCCGGTCGGCCCTGCGCTGGCCGGCGACGATCGCGCTGTTCGCCTGCGGCCTCATCCATGTGCCCATGGATCTCGCGGGCCTGCGCTCGGGCGGCAACGGGATGCTGTCCGTGGTCATCACCGTCCTCTGCCTGCTCTGCGCCGTATGGCTGGCGGTACGGGACACGCTGATCGTCTGGGCCGCCGCGGCGGGGCTCGCCGTCGGTGTCATCGCGCTCCACGGACTCGCGAGCGCCCGCACCGTCGATCTCCTGGACAGCAGCCTCGGCTCCACGTTCGCCTGGGCGAAGGCGACAGCCCTGCTGAGCGCCGTGGCCGTGGTCGTCATGGCCGGCTCGGCCGTGGTCCGTCACACCCGAACGACCAGCGCCCCGGACAGCGCCTGACGCGCGCCGGGCACGACCTGATGATCCACCCTCCGCCGGGCAGCCTCGGGCTGCCCGCGCGGACGCGTTCGGGCCCGGCCCGGGTGCTCCGCCCGTCGCGCCGGGCGGACGGAGGAGAGTCCCCGCCCCCGCGACGCGTCCCCTTTTGGCCACCGCGTAGGCTGCCGCGACGCGGATTTCTCGGCGTTTCCTGTTATCGGGTGGCGGCCCGCGCATCTCCCAGGTGTTGGGCATCGACAACAGGCGGGACAGGCAGATGAAACAGGGCATGAGCGGACAGAGCGGTACGGAACTGGTCAGGGCGGCGCAGGGCGGAGACCTGTGGGCGCAGGACCGGCTGATCGCCGCCTACCTGCCGCTCGTCTACAACATCGTGGGCCGGGCGATGAACGGCCACCACGACGTCGACGACGTCGTGCAGGAGACGATGCTGCGAGCGCTCGACGGGCTCGGCGGCCTGCGCTCCCCGGACAGCTTCCGGTCCTGGCTGGTGGCCATCGCCATGAACAGCATCCGCGGTCACTGGCACCGGCAGCGGTCCGGCTTCCCCACAGACGTCCTCGACGACGCCCGCGACCTCGCTCAGCCGGGCGCCGACTTCGTGGACCTGACCGTGGTCCGCCTGAACCTGTCCGGTCAGCGGCGCGAGACCGCCGAGGCGACCCGCTGGATGGAGCCGGACGACAGCGCCCTGCTGTCCCTGTGGTGGCTGGAGTGCGCGGGCGAGCTGACCCGCCACGAGGTGGCGGCCGCACTCGAGCTGTCCCCGCAGCACACCGCGGTGCGGGTGCAGCGGATGAAGGCCCAGCTGGAGGCCGCCCGCGTCGTCGTACGCGCCCTGTCGGAGAACCCGCTGTGCCCCACGCTCCGCTCCGAGCTCGGCGGCTGGGACGGCCGTCCCTCCGCGCTCTGGCGCAAACGAATAGCCAGGCACGCCCGCGCCTGCGCTCACTGCGCGGGTCTGTGGAGCGGCCTCGTCCCCGCCGAAGGCCTGCTCGCGGGTCTGCTGCTGGTGCCCCCGGCGGCGCTGCTGCTCGCGAGCGTCCGGGACAGCGCGGGCTTCGGACTCGCCGCCGCGGCAGCCTCCCCGCCGCCGACGCCGTACGGCCCCGCTGGAGCACACCAGGCAGGCGCCGCGTACGAGCAAGGCGGAGCGCACCGGCCGACCGGAACGCACGAGCCGGGCGCCGCGTACGAGCAAGGCGGAGCGCACCGGCCGGGCGGAGCGTACGAGCCGACCGGCGTGTACGAGACCGCCGTGTCGCACGAGCCCGCCGTATCGCACCGGCCCACCGCGTCGTACGGGCCCCAGGGCCCGGGCGACACCTCCGCCGCCGGCCCTCGCGGCGCTCGCAGGAGGCGGCGGCAGCAGCAGCGCGGGCGTCGCCGGGCGGTCGTCGCCGGGGCCGTCGCCGTGGTGGCGGTCACCGGCGGGTCCTACTCCGTGGTCAGCGGGCCCGACGGGACCGTGGACGCCGGGGAGGCGACCCGCGCCGCGGCGTCCGAGACCGTCCGGACAGCCTCTCCCGCCACGCCGACCACGGCCGACCCCACCCCCACGGCCGCCCCGTCGACGTCCGTGCCGCCCACCCGCACCGCGAGCCCCTCGCCGCGGCCGACCCGTACCGCGAAGCCCTCGCCCACGCGCACGACGGCCCCCCGCGCCGCGTCGCCCGCGCCCCGGCCGCCGCAGCCCGCCGCCGAGACCGGGGGCTCCGGTGCGAACGCCACCGCCGCCCAGCAGGTGATCGGCCTCGTCAACTCCGAGCGGGCCGAGGCCGGCTGCGGGGCCCTGACCGAGAACGCCCGGCTGGCAGAAGCGGCCCAGGGGCACTCCGAGGACATGGCCGCCCGCGACTTCTTCGACCACACCAACCCCGACGGCGAGGGACCGGGGGAGCGGGTCACGGCCACCGGTTACCGCTGGTCGACCTACGGCGAGAACATCGCGATGGGCCAGCGCACCGCCGCGCAGGTGATGGAGTCCTGGATGAACAGCCCCGGGCACCGGGCGAACATCCTGAACTGCTCCTTCAAGGAGATCGGGATCGGTATCCACCGCGACGGCGGCCCCTACTGGACGCAGGTCTTCGGCGCCCGCTGAGCCGCGCACCCCCCGAGCGTCGGGGCGGGACCCCTCGGCGGACGCGTGGGCGGGACGCGCCCTGGGTAGCCGCACGCGGAGGAGGGCGCCGTGACGTACGCAGACTGGCTCCTGGCCGCCGACGAACGAGGCAACACCGCGACCCGCCTGGACCGGCGACACCCCCAAGGGCAGGCCTGGTCCGACGGCAACCTGGCACGGCCCCTGGTCCACGGCGCCACGTACTTCGCCGAACTCCTGAAGGCCGTGAACGCGATGCGCGCGGGTGATCTGCTGCTGTTCACCGACTGGCGTGGCGATCCCGACGAGCGGCTCGACGGGCCCGGCACCGAGATCGGCAGGGTCCTGGGCCGGGCGGCCGAGCGCGGCGTCATCGTCAAGGGCCTGCTCTGGCGCTCCCACCTGGACAAGCTCCACTTCAGCGAGGAGGAGAACCGCCACCTCGGGGAGGAGATCGAGCACGCGGGCGGCGAGTGCCTGCTGGACATGCGGGTACGGCCGGGGGGCTCGCACCACCAGAAGATGGTGGTGCTCCGCCATCCCGGCCGGCCGGAGCTCGACGTCGCCTACATCGGCGGGATCGACCTCTGCCACAACCGCAACGACGACGCCCACCACCGGGGCGACCGCCAGCCGGCTCCCATGGCCCCCGAGTACGGCCCCCATCCGCCCTGGCACGACGTCCAGCTCGCCCTCCGCGGCCCGGCGGTCGGCGATGTCGAGGCCGTCTTCCGCGAGCGGTGGGAGGACCCGGCGCCGCTCTCCCGCAGCCCCCTCACCCGTCTGCGCGCGCGGCTGCACCACGAGGACGAGGACGCGGGCGGCCTGCCCCCGCAGTCGGCCGATCCGGCGCCCTGTGGCACGCACACCGTGCAGGTGCTGAGGACCTATCCCAACCGGCTGCTCGGCGGCTACCCCTTCGCGCCCGACGGCGAGCGCAGCATCGCGCGGGGATACCTGAAGGCGCTGCGGCGGGCCCGGTCGCTGATCTACCTCGAGGACCAGTACCTGTGGTCGCCGCGTGTGATCGCCTGTTTCGCCCAGGCGCTGCGCAGACATCCGGGGCTGCGGCTGATCGCCGTCATCCCCCCGGTCCCGGAGCAGAACGGCCGGCTCACCCGCCCCATGAACCTGATCGGAAGGATCACGGCCCTGGACGAGCTCCGCCGCGCCGGCGGGGACCGGGTCGCGGTGTACGGCCTGGAGAACCACTCCGGCAACCTCGTCTATGTGCACGCCAAGGTGTGCGTGATCGACGACGTGTGGGCATCCGTGGGCTCCGACAACGTCAACCTCCGCTCGTGGACCCATGACTCGGAGCTCAGCTGCGCCGTCCTCGACCGGAGCGCGGACCCCCGCCCGCCCCTCGACCCGGCGGGACTGGGGGACGGAGCCCGCACCTTCGCCCGGGACCTGCGCCTGGAGCTCATGCGCGAGCACCTGGACGCCCAGGACGCCGGCCCCTGGTCGCAGGACGCGCTGTGCGATCCCGAGGCCGCCTTCCGCGCCTTCGAGGAGACGGCCGCGGCCCTGGAGGAGTGGCACGACGGCGACCGCCGCGGTCCACGGCCGCCCGGCCGCCTCCGCCGCTACGCACCGCCCGAACTCCCCAGGATCCAGCGGCTCCTCGCCACCCCGCTGCACCACGTCCTGGTCGACCCGGACGGCCGTCCGTTCATGATGCGCCGCCGCAACGCGTTCTGACGGCGCGGCCGGCCACTCGCCCCGCCCCGCCCAGCGCCCCGCCCCGACCCGTACAGTCGAGGCATGCCGCACCTCACCCTCGCCCAGGTCGAAGCCCTCGCCGTCGCCGCCCACGCGGGCCAGACCGACAAGGCGGGCCGCCCGTACGCCGAGCACCTGCGGGCGGTCGCCGAGGGGGTACGGGCGCGGGGTGGGACCGAGGATCAGATCGCCGCCGCCTGGCTGCACGACTCCGTCGAGGACGACGCGCTCACCGCCGAGTGGCTGGAGAACGCCGAACTGCCCCGTGCGGTCAAGGACATGGTCCTCGCGCTCACCAGGCGACCGGGCGAGGAGACGGCGTCGTACGCCCGCCGCATCCTCGCCGTCCCCGGCGCGCTCCTCGTCAAGGAGGCCGACCTCGCGCACAACGCGGACCCGGCCCGCCTCGCCGTCCTCGACGAGCCGACCCGGGACCGCCTGACCGCCAAGTACGCCTCCGTCCGCGCACTGCTCGGACTCACGGCCCCCTGAACGCCGGAACCCCACCGCTCAGCGGGCCGTCGGCCGAGGCCGTCGTCGGAGGCCGGCTACCAGATCGCCTCGATCCACTCCGGGTGGTCGATGAACGGATTGCGGTTGCCCTGGTACGTGCCGTAGATGATGTCGTTACGGCGTTCCTCGAAGGCGCTCGGCGGGTCCTGCTCGTTCCACTGCTTGAGGATCGAGAGGCGGCCGTGCCACGGCACGCTGCCGTTGCTCGTCGACTCGTTGGGCTCCAGGTCGGCCCAGGCGTCGTCGCCCTCGTAGCGGACGGCCATGTAAAGGATCATGCGGGCCACATCGCCCTTGTCCGCGTTGCGCGGCTCGAAGGAGTTGCTGTCCGTGTAGCTGCCGGTCGCGCCGCTGACCGGGCTGCCGCCGTTGTCGAAGTCCTTGTTGCCGCGGATGCTGTTGACCTGGACGTCCGCGGGGCGCAGGTGGTGCAGGTCGGTGCCCGGCCCCGCCGAGGTGCCGAAGCTGCCGTGGGACTGCGCCCACACGTGCTCGCGGTTCCAGTCGCCCACGTCGCCGCCGCTCAGGGCCTTGCTGCGCGAGGTGCCGCTGTACAGCAGGATCACGTTGTTGGTGTTGTTCGGGTCCTGGTCGGTGACCTTCAGCGCGTTCCAGACCGCGTCGTACGAGATCTTGCTCTGGCTGCTGATGATGGTGTGCAGCGAGGACTTGAGGCTCGTACCGGTCTTGCCGATCGCGTTCTTGTAGTACGTGCTGTCGTAGGCGGTGGTCGTGGCGCTCGCGGGGGTCGCGGCGACCGTGGGAAGGGTGAGGCCGAGGAGGACGGCGGATATGGCTGCCGCCAGCGCCTTCCATCTGCCTGTCCGGGCAACGGACATGGGGGTGCCCTTTCTCGGGGACGGCACGCGTCGAATTCCCGGCACCCGCTCAACGGCACCGGGTTCTACGCGTGTTGATCTGTCGTCACCGGGAGAGTGGCACGGGGTGGGGGCCGGCTGTGTAACCGCGAGAAGGCTTTTTCGTGACGTTCTCGCATACGGCGCAACCTCGGGCCGTCCCCAGGTCAGGGGTGTACGCCCGACGCGTCGGCCGACGGAACCCGGACCAACTGCCTTGTGCCGTCTGGCAGTTGCTCATTTCCGTACGTGCGCGAACCTTGTCGGCTCCGTGGGGGCCGCCCTATTGTCACCTGACAGTAAGCGCTTTCCATTCAGGGTACGAGAGGCGAGGCGAAGATGAAGCGACCAGTCGCACGGCGACTCTCCGTGGCACTCGGCACGATGGCCCTCGCGGCCGCGACCGGTGTGGTTCTGGCGACGCCCCAGGCGTCGGCGGCGACCGGCGGTGCCACCGGATACGCGACGCAGAACGGAGGAACCACCGGCGGTGCCGGCGGGCAGACGGTGCGGGCGACCACGGGGACCGCGATCCACGCGGCCCTGTGCGGCCGGGCCGGCAGCAGCACCCCGATCACCATCCAGGTCGAGGGCACCATCAACCACGGCAATACCAGCAAGGTGTCGGGCACCAGCTGCAACACCGCCGACGGCGTGATCGAGCTCAAGCAGATCAGCAACGTCACGATCGTCGGAGTCGGCGGCGGAGCCGTCTTCGATCAAGTGGGCATCCACATACGCGAAGCCAGGAACATCATCATCCAGAACGTGACGGTACGGAACGTCAAGAAGTCGGGCTCGCCCACGTCCAACGGCGGTGACGCCATCGGCATGGAGAGCGGCGTCCGCAACGTGTGGGTGGACCACGTCAGCCTGGAGGCGTCGGGCGGGGAGTCGGAGGGGTACGACGGCCTCTTCGACATGAAGGACAACACCCAGTACGTCACCCTGTCCTACAGCACCCTGCGCAACTCCGGCCGCGGCGGTCTCGTCGGGTCCAGCGAGAGCGACCTCTCGAACAGCTTCATCACGTACCACCACAACCTGTACGAGAACATCGACTCCCGCGCACCCCTGCTGCGGGGCGGTGTCGCGCACATGTACAACAACTACTACGTGAAGCTGAACGAGTCCGGCATCAACTCCCGCGCCGGGGCCCGGGCCAGGGTGGACAACAACTACTTCAAGGACTCCAAGGACGTCCTCGGCACCTTCTACACCGACGCGGCCGGATACTGGCAGGTCAGCGGCAACACCTTCGACAACGTGACCTGGTCCGCCCGCGGCACCGACAACAACCCGGCCGGCCCGAACCCGCAGTCCAACACCACCGTCAGCATCCCCTACCCCTTCAGCCTCGACGTGGCCGGCTGCGTACCGGACGTCGTGAGCCGCATCGCCGGTGCCAACAAGGGTCTGCAGGAGTCGAACGGCACCTGCTCGCCGCAGACACCGGCCCCGACCACCCCCGCGCCCACACCGTCACCGACCACCCCGACGCCGTCCCCCACCACCCCCACGCCGGGACCGACCCAGCCCGGGGGAAGCAACCTCAGCATCGGCGCCGGCTCCGACGGCTCCAGCAAGGCCGACGGGACGAGCTACGGCAACGTGCGCGACGGAGACATGGCCACCTACTGGTCGCCGGCCGGTTCGACCGGCCTGATCTCGATCAAGTGGGGCACCGCCACCACCGTATCGAAGATCAACATCCGGGAGGCGGCAGGCTCCGCGGGCGGCATCAGGTCCTGGCGGGTCGTCAACGCCGACACCGGCGCCGTCCTGACCTCCGGCAGCGGGGCGGGCGTCATCACCGTCCCCCGGACCTCGCTGAACAAGATCACCTTCGAGATCACCAGCTCGACCGGCACACCGAAGGTCGCCGAGTTCGAGACCTACGCGAGCTAGCCGGCGAAGCGTCGGACGGTGTCCGGGTGCGGCCGTGCCGATGCGGCCGCACCAGCCTGTCGGCCCTGCCGGCCCTGTCCGGTCTGGGTACGGCGCACGCGCGAAGTTGAGTACGAGAGCTCACCCCGCCTGTCCTCGCGCCGCCGACGATGAGGAACGACACCGTCGACACAAGGGGGAGAGCCAGATGCTCAGCCGCATCGCCGACATCCTGGTGCCCGCGGTCGGGCGCCTCGCCGTGACCGTGGACGACCGGGCCGAACTGGCGCCCGGCAGCATCATCGCCGCGAACCACACCTCGCTCGCCGACCCCGCCATCGTGCTCGCCGCCCTCCGCCGACTCGGCGTCTCGCCCGTCGTCGTGGCCGCCGCGGGCCTGTGGCGCATCCCCCTGCTCGGCCGGGCACTGGCCCGCGAAGGGCACATCCCCGTGATCCGCAACGATCGACGGGCCTCGGACGCCCTCGACCTCGCCGCGAAGGCACTGGAAGAGGGCCGCCTCGTCCTCATCTACGCCGAGGGCGGCATCCCCAGCCGCCGCGACGCCGGCGAAGAACCTCCCCGCGCCTTCCGCAGCGGCCTCTCTCGTCTGGCCGACCGCACCGGCGCTCCCGTCGTTCCGGTGGGTCAGGCCGGGGCCCGCCGGGTCACCTCGGGCAACGCGGCGAAACAACTCGCCGGCGTGGCCACCGCGCCGCTGCGCCGACCGGACCTGCACGTCCACGTGGGCGCACCCCTCACCTTGACCGGGGACGGCGCGGCGCGCACGGCGCAGGCCCACACCGCGGTGACCGCCGCGTGGCGAACGGCGGCCGACCGCCTCGGTTCCTCGCGCCGGAACGCGAGAACACCAGAACGCTAGAACGCGTCGGCCGGCGTACGTCCACGCTGCCCACCACCAGCGGGTGGAGCGCCGCGCCGCCTCGACCCCGCAGCGCCCACACTGCCCAGCCGGCCGAGGAGGAAGGCGACGGGCATCGACACGAGGACGACCGTCTGGAGCGGGAACCAGTCGAGGTGCCAGTCGGGGAAGAGAGCCAAGGGGTTGCCGGAGAAGACCGGGCCGGACAGCTGCAGCCCGACGGCGCAGCCCAGACCTCCGTACAGCGTCCAGAGCAGCCCGGTCCGGGTGTAGCGCTTCCAGAAGAGGGAGTACACCAGCGCGGGAAGGAGAGAGGAGGCGGCCACCGCCAGGGAGAGAGCCGTCAGGAACAGGACGTTCCACCCCTGGACCCCGACCGCCAGGGCGATGCTCAGTACGCCGACACCCGCGGACGCCAGGCGTGCGGCGGCCACTTCGCGGCCCTCGGTCGTCCGCCCGCGGCGCAGGACATGGGTGTACAGGTCGTGGGCGATCGTCCCCGCGGCTGCCAGGGTGACGCTCGCGACGACGGCCAGCGTGGTGAGAAAGATCCCTGAGGCGACCAGGACGACGAGCAGCGCCCCGCCGGTGTCGGCGGCCGAACCGCCCGCCAGTTCGCTCGCGAGCATCACCAGGGCGCCGTTGCCGCCCGGATCGGCGGCCAGGATCGCCGGTGCGCCGATCAGCGCGGAGGCCGCGAAGCCCATGAGGGCCGTGGCGAGGCAGAACACCGCGACGATCGTGAGGGTGTGGCGCACGGTGCGGCGGGCGGTGGCGGCGTCGGGAGCCGTGCCGACGTGCAGGGCGACATGGGGCAGGCAGGCCACGCCCAGCACGATGGTGACCATGAGCCCGACGAAGTCGAGGGTGGCCGCCGGCTCGCCGCTGCCGGCGAAGCGGAGGCCGGGACGCAGGTAGGCGGCGGGCCGGCCGCTTCCCTGTTCGGCCGCGGCGATCAGGGAGTCGGTGCTCCAGTGGAAGCGGTGGAGCAGCACGGCCGAGACGGCCACGGCCACACCGACCAGGACCACCGTTTTGATCACCTGGATCACGACCGTACCGCGCATGCCGCCGAAGGCCGTCGTGCAGACGACGAGAGCGCCGATCATGACGACGGCCGTCTTCTCGATGCCCGGACCGGACAGACCGAGGAGCGCCGCGGTGGTCACTCCGGCGCCGGAGAGCTGCACGACCAGATAGGGGACACACGTGCAGAGGGTGACGACGGCGACCGCGATCCGCACCGCGCGCCCCGGGGTCCGCAGGGCGAACGTGTCGCCCAGCGTGTAGCCGGCGCGTTCGCGCAGGGGCACGGCGAGCAGGAGCAGGACACTGAGGGAGAGCACCGTGCAGAGCGCGATGAACAGGCCGTCGTACCCGAAGACCGCGACGCTTCCGGTGGTGCCGAGCACGGTGGCCGAGGAGAGGTAGACGCCGGAGAGCACGAGGGCGCCCCGCAGCGGTCGCAGGGTGCGGCCCGCCGTGTAGAAGTCGTTGACGCGGTCCCGTTCGGGGCCGCTGAGGACGCACAGGAACAGGACGGGGACGATGAACGCCACGAAGGCGGCGAGAACCAGGGCCTGGGTGTCCCTGTCCAGAGCGCCCGGCGCGGCGAGCGGGATCACGGAGGTCATCGGTACTCCCCCTGCTCGTGCGCGGTACGGCGCCCGCCCTGACGTGGCTCGTCATCCGCACGGCGGTCGAAGCGCGCCGCCGTCCACACCAGCAGGACGGCCTGGAGGAGGAGCGCCGGCAGGCCGATGCCGGTGCCACCCCGGGCGGAGGCGGCCAGGAGGTCGGCGGCGAAGCAGGCGAGCACCAGATGCGCGGCGAGGGCCGCTCCGTTGACCACGGCGAAGGACAGGCCTGGACGGCGAGGCCGGGAGGGACGATGGGCGTGCGGGTGGGTCATAGCCGTCTCTCCTGGCGGGCCTGGGCGCGGTGGGTCGCCTCCGAACGAGGCTCACCACAGCACCCGGTCCCTCGGCTCGTCCATGCGCTTCGTCCGCACCGGTGTCCGTTCCCAATACGCGACAGGTGGGGCTGTGCCGGTGCCCAGCCGACACGAGGGGCGGAAGGGGCGGGAGTGTTCAGCCGGTCGCCGCGGCCGGTCCCAGCAGGCGGTGCGCGTCGAGCGCGAGGGTGAGCTGCACCAGGTCGCGGGGGCGGGAGAGCGCGAGGCCGGTGATCTGCTCGATACGGCGCAGGCGGTTGAGCACGGTGTTGCGATGGCAGAACATGTGCCGGGCCGCCGCGACGGTGGAGCCACCGCTCTCGATCCAGACGCCTATGGTGTCGAACAGCAGGTCGCGGTCGGCGGGTTCCAGCTCGTACAGGGGCCGTAGCACCTGCTGTACGAGTTCGGTGGACAGGTCGGGCCGCGAGACCAGCAGCCCGTCGGGCAGACGGGAGTCGAGCCGGACGACCTCTCCGTCGCCCCGGCAGGTGCGCAGGGCGAGTCCGGCCATGTCCCGCGCGCGGGCCAGACCCTCCAGGCCGGGGACGACCGGGCTGATCCCGATGCGGAGCCCGGGGCCGGCGACGAGTCCGGAGGCGAGCGCGTCGAGGGGACGGTCGCCCAGGTGGGCGACGAAGACGGCCCGTCGGCCCCAGGCATGCCGCAGGACACGGATCCCCTTGATCTCCGGAGTGGCCGGGGGCACGCGACCGTACGGCGGTGTCGCCTCCGCGACCGCCACCGCGAACCGTCCGGCGAGCGGCAGATCGAGGACGCCGGCCGCGTTCCGGGCGAACTCCGGTTCGGGGCGCGTCTCCAGCAGCGCGGCGAGGATCAGGCGGACACGCTCGGCGTGCCGGCCGGCCACACCCTCGACGACCTGCCGGTAGGCGTCGGCGACGAGGACGGCGTCGCGGTCGTTGCTCTTCCACACCAGCTCGGCGACGTGCACCAGTCGGCGCATGTCGCCCAGGCCGTCCCGCTCCACCACGCCGATGATCCCGCTCCAGACTTCGGAACCGGCGACACGGAAGGCGTGCAGCACCTCGTCGAGGGGGCGGCCCTGCTCCGCCCGCCGTATGCCCAGCTCCCGGGTGAACCGCTCGACGTCCACGATCCTGCCGGGATCCACCCCGGTCTCCAGCCCGTGGCGGACGCCTGTTCCCACGGTCTCGCGCACGTCGGGCGGTGCGAGCACCGGATCGGCGTAGTACGGGATCTCCGCGCGGACTCTCGCCAGGACGGCGTCCGTGAAATCCGTGCCGTGGCCGAGAAGCCGCCGGCACGCGCGGTCGAGGAGCTGGGCGGAGGAGGGGTCTGTGGCGCTGCCCGGGACGGGACCGTGGTGCGTGGACGGCATGGACGCTCCTGGTGGACGGGGGTGCATCATGCTAAGCGGTCGGTCAGGAGCGGGTGAGGTCTCGGCCGGATCGTGATGTTTCCGTAGGGCGGCGACGCCGGTGGCGCGGGACGACCACGGAAGGCGGCCCGCTCGCGGGTGTACCGCCAACGGGCCGCCTCATCGGCCTCGGCCATCCGTACTCGGTCCGTACTCCGTGCGGACTCGGTCCGTACTCGGTCGGTACTCCGTCCGTATCGGTCCGTACTCAGTCCGTCGAGAGGGTCTCCAGGAGGTCGCCCACGCTCGTGTCGGGCAGGGCCCGGGCCACGTCGGCCAGGGCGACGATCCCGACCAGGGTGTGACCGTCGATCACCGGCAGCCGCCGGATCTTGTGCGCGGCCATGGTGCGCAGGATCTCGCCCGCGTCGTCGTCGGCGCCGATCGTCACGGCCTTGCCCTGGGCCAGGTCGCCGGCCTTCACCCGGGCGGGATCCTTCCCCGCGCCGAGGACCTTCACCACGATGTCGCGATCGGTCAGCATGCCCTTGAGCCGCTCGTCGGAGCCGCAGATGGGCAGGGCGCCGACGCCGAGCTCGGTCATCTTCCTGGCCGCGTCCAGGATGGTCTCCTTGGCGCGGACGCAGGTGGCGTCGGGCGTCATGATGTCCCGCGCCGTGATCGTCTCCATCGTCTCCTTCTCGGTCTCCTCGTCCTCGCTCTCCGCGGCCGGCATCGTCCCCGGGTGCGCGGCGCCGTCGGGCTGCGGCTTGCCGGTGAGGACCCCGCTGTGACGCAGGGCGGCGTAGCCGACGCCGAGGCCGATGGCGACCGGCCATTCGATGACGTCCGCGGCTCCCAGGACGCCCAGCCCGAGGTACAGCGGTAGTCCTCGTTTGGCGGGAAGGACCCGCCGGGCGGCGGAGACGGGGAGCAGGGCGGCGTTCAGGGCACCGTTCGCCACCTGGCCGGCTGACGGGATGGTCAACGTGACCGTCCGCTGATGGGGGGTTCGGGTCGTGGAGGTCACGGCTATCGCCTCGCCTGTCCGATCAAGAGGATTCGTCCACTTATCAGTAGGTCTATCCCGTATCGCCGTTTTCATGGGTTTCGATCAGACTGCTTCTGAAATAGTTCGTCACGCAGTCCTCGGAGTCCGCGGAGTCCGCAGACTTCGCACACTTCGCGGACTACGTCAGAGTTCGCATCGGCCGCACTGATCGGGGAGGCACGGCTCATGCCACCGGATCCCGCCTCGGACACAGGAACGACGTCCTTGCTCGGTTCCCTCGTCTCGGAGGTCTCCTCCCGCGTGGTCGCCGGGGCGCGCGCCGCGTGGGGGATGGCCGAAGGGCTGCTGGAGGGGCCGCGCCGCGAGGTGTGGTGGAGTCCGGAGCGCTGCTACATCGCGCTGTCCGGTGTCCAGGGCCCCCAAGGCCCCGCCGTGGCCCGTCGCGTGCAGCGGACGCTGGAGCGACATCCGGGCGTGCGGTGGGCGCGGGTCAACGCGCCCATGGAGCGGGTGATCATCGCCGTCGGCTCTCCCCCTCCACCCGAGAGCGAGCTCGTGGCGCTCGTGGAGCAGGCCGAGGGCGACCACGCCGCGGAGGACGAGGCGTTCGACGAATGGCATCCGGAACCGCATCACCCTGCCGAAGGCCCGCCGTTCCCCGCGGTGCCGGCGCTGCTGGCGGACACGCTCGGCCTCACGCTCGTCACCCTTCGGAAGGTGGCCCCCTGGTTCGGGCTGCCGCCGGAACTGGCCGGCGTCCTCGACGGGCTTCGCAGCCACCCCCGGCTACGGCA
Organism: Streptomyces sp. NPDC015346; assembly: GCF_043078785.1. Taxonomy (NCBI): domain Bacteria; kingdom Bacillati; phylum Actinomycetota; class Actinomycetes; order Kitasatosporales; family Streptomycetaceae; genus Streptomyces; species Streptomyces sp. NPDC015346. The sequence goes on from NZ_JBIBTW010000011.1 coordinate 133,544, forward strand.
TCTGCTCGAGGACCTGAGCGGCGGCGAGCCGGACGACTCGGTGCTTCCCGTGGTCGCCGCCCTGGTCCAGGGTGTGACCACGGGCGGCGGAGGGCTCGCCCTCGATGTGCTGCAGCGCCTCGCACTGTGGCGGGAGGCCGGCGCGGAACGTACGGCGTGGCGCGAGGGCGAGGCCCGGCTCGTACGCGGCCCGGAGGAAGCCGCCGCCGACCCGGTGACCGTCGGCCGGGCCGGCCCGTCGCCCAAGGACGACACCGACCGCTACACGGAAAGGTCCATGGCGGCAGGCCTGGCCGCGGCCCTGGCCGTGCTGCCGTTCGCCGGCCCCCGGCGGGCGATCGCCGTCGCCCTCTCCTCCGTACCCAAGGCGCCCGCCGCGGGCCGCGAGGGTTTCGCCGCCAGCCTCGGCCGCCACCTCGCCCTGCGAGGCGCGGTGACCATGGACCGTACCGCTCTACGACACCTCGGCCAGGTCGACACCATCCTCCTGGAGGAAAAGGCGCTGCGGGGCGACCGCTACGAGCCGGTCGATCTGGAGCTGCTCAAGGACGCCGATCCCGAGCAGACGGTCGAGCGTCTTTTCGCGCTCTACGACGCCGACGCGCCCCTGGCCGTCAGGCGCGGCGAGAAGTGGACGCTGGCTCCCCTGGACGAGCTCGATCTGGAGAAACGTGCCGGCCGCAAAGCCGCGAAACGGCTGCGGCGGCGAGGGAGCGAGAAGATCCTGGGACTCGCCCACGGGCGCCGGCTCCACGCCGTGGCCGGCCTCGCCACTCCCTCGGCCCCCGGCGCCGAAGCGGTCGCCGCGGCCGCGCGACGGGCCGGCGCGCGCGTCGTCGTGGCGTCCGAGCAGGCCGCGTTCGACCAGGCGTCCGACCAGGCGTCCGATCAGACGTCAGGCGAGGCGTCGGGCGAGGCGTCGGGCGAGGCGTCGGGGAAGGCGTCGGGGAAGGCGTCTGGCGGGACGGCCGGGCGGGCGTCCGACCGGGCGGCCGACCGGGACGTGAGGAAGCCCTCGTACGCCGACGCGGTGGTGCCGGGCGGCGACCGGCTGGCGGATTCGGTACGAGCTCTGCAGGCCGAGGGAGCCGTCGTCCTGCTGATCTCCGGCAACCGCCAGGCGCTGGGCGTGGCCGACTGCGCGATCGGCGTGCACAGACGGGAGGAGTACACCCCCTGGGGAGCCCACATCCTGGTCGGGACGGACCTGGAGGCGGCGGGCCTGATCGTCGACGCGGTCGGTACGGCCGCCGTGGTGGACCGCGACAGCCACCACCTGGCCGCCGGCGGCAGCGGCATCGGCGCCATCGCCGCCTCGCAGGCACCGGCCTGGCGGGCGACCGCCCGGGTCCTCGCGGTGAGCAACACCGCCGGCGCCGTGGCCTTCTGCCTGGGCGTCTGGCGCGCCCGGCAGCTCCTGAGCCGTCCCCTCGCCCCACCGGTGAGCAGCGTCCCCTGGCACCTGATGCCGGCCGACCGCGTGCTGCGGCGACTGGAGACGCGGGCGGAGGGGCTCACCGCCCAGGAAGCCGCCGACCGCACCGCGGAGGCGCAGGCCGGCAAGCCGACGAAGCTCACCCTGCCCTTCGCCTTCGTCGAAGAACTGTCCAATCCGCTCACCCCGATCCTCGCCGCCGGCGCCGCCCTGGCGGCGGCCGTGGGATCCCGGACGGACGCGGGTCTGGTCGCCGCCATCACCGGCATGTCCGCCCTCGTCGGCGGCTTCCAGCGGGTCCGCACCGACCGGGCCCTGGAGGAGCTCTTCGCCCAGTCGGCCATCGGGGCGCGCGTGCGACGCGACGGTCGCGAGCGGCTCGTCACCTCCGGTGATCTGGTTCCCGGCGACATCGTCATCCTCGGGCCCGAGGACGTCGTGCCCGCGGACTGCCGTCTGCTGGAGACCGAGGGCATCGAGGTCGACGAGTCCTCCCTCACCGGCGAATCCCTCGCCGTCAGCAAGGACCCGGCACCCGTGGTCGCGCCGGACATCCCCGGCCGCCGGTCCATGCTCTACGAGGGCACCATGATCTCCTCCGGGCGCGCCGTCGCCGTCGTCGTGGCGACCGGGGCGGCCACGGAAGCCGGCCGCAGCCTGGCCACCGCACGTCAGGCCGCGCCGGAGACGGGCGTGGAGGCCCGGCTCTCCTCGCTCACCCGGTCCAGCATGCCCATCGCCCTGGGCTCCGCCGCCGCCGTGGCCCTCTCCGGCCTGCTCCACGGCCGGCCCCTCACCGACAACCTCGCCTCCGCCGTCAACCTGGCCGTCGCGTCCGTCCCCGAGGGCCTGCCCTTCCTGGTCAACGCCGCCCAACTGGCCGCCGCGCGCCGTCTGGCGGACATCGGCGCTCTCGTCCGCAACCCGCGCACCATCGAGGCCCTCGGCCGCGCCGATGTCCTCTGTTTCGACAAGACCGGCACCCTCACCGAGGGCACGCTGCGGCTCGCCGATGTCAGCGACGGCGACGGCGCCGTACCCCTGGACCGGCTCGACGCGCGGCACAAGGACATCCTCGGAGCCGCGCTGCGCGCCACGCCGCCCGCCCGCCAGGCCGAACCGATGGCCCATCAGACCGACCACGCGATCGTCGAGGGCGCCCGCCACGCGAACGTCACCACCCGTACCGGCGCGGCCCGCTGGCGCCGCACGGACGCCCTCCCCTTCGAACCGTCGCGCGCCTACCACGCGACCGTCGGCCACACCGCCGGCGGCGTCCTGCTCAGCGTCAAGGGGGCACCGGAGAACGTCATCGGCCGATGCGCCCGGCGCCGGCAGCGGCACGGCGCCGAGCCTCTCGACGACGCGGGCAGGCGGGCCCTCGCCACGGCCGCCGAGGAGCTCGCGGCGGCCGGACGGAGGATCCTGGCCGTGGCCGAACGGCGCATGGAACCGGGCGACGAGCTCATCGACGAAGCCGTGGAGAATCTGGTGTTCCTCGGCTTCATCGCGCTCGCCGACCCGGTGCGTACCAGCGCCGCCCCGGCCACCGCCCAACTCCACGAGGCCGGGGTGCAGACCGTCATGCTCACCGGCGATCACCCCGCCACGGCCGACGCCATCGCCTCCACCATCAGCGACGTCAGAGACCCCAAGGTCTGTACGGGCCCGGAACTCGACCAGCTCGACGACGACGCGCTGGACGAGCTGCTGCCCACCGTCGACGTCATCGCCCGGTGCAGCCCCGCCCACAAGGTCCGTATCGTCCAGGCCTACCAGCGACTCGGCCGGGTCGTCGCCATGACCGGCGACGGCGCCAACGACGCCCCCGCCATCCGGCTCGCCGACGTCGGCATCGCACTCGGCCGCCGCGGCACGCCCGCCGCCACCGCCGCGGCCGACCTCGTCGTCACCGACGACCGGCTGGAGACGATCGTCTCCGCCCTCATGGAGGGCCGCGCCATGTGGGCGTCCGTGCGCGCGGCGCTCGCCATCCTCATCGGCGGCAACCTCGGTGAGGTCACCTTCAGCGTCCTGGCCTCCGGCATCACCGGCACCACCCCCCTCAACGCCCGCCAGATCATGCTCGTCAACCTCCTCACCGACCTCGCCCCGTCCCTGGCCATCGCCATCCGCGAACCCTCCAGTCAGACGGGCGAACGCCTCCTCCAGGAAGGCCCGCACCGCTCCCTGGGCACCGCCCTCACCGACGAGATGTTGCTGCGCGGCCTCATCACCGCGCTGGGCGCCACCCTGGCCTGGGCCGCCGCCCGGCTGACCGGTCGCGGACGCCGGGCCGGCACGGTCGCCCTCGCCGCCGTCGTCGGCACCCAGCTCGCCCAGACGCTGACCGCCGGCGGCCTCGACCGCAACGTCCTGATCGCGGGACTGGGCTCCGCGGCCGTCCTCGTCGCCATCATCCAGACGCCCGGCGTCAGCCAGTTCTTCGGCTGCACCCCGCTCGGCCCCGTGGCCTGGGGCATCACGCTCGGCGCGATGGCCGTCGCCCTCCTCCTCGGACCCTCCCTGGCACCTGTCATCACGTCGCTCACCCGGGCGAAGCCGGATGCCGACGTGAAGGCCGATGCCGAGGGGGACGCAGACGCCGAGGTCCGCCCGGACGCCGACGCCGAGGCCCGCCCGGATGCCGGCGCCGAGGCCCGCCCGGATGCCGACGCCCGCGCGGACGCGGACGCCGACGTCGGCGCCCGTCAGGCGTAGTGGCGGTAGACCGCCTTCGCCACGCAGGCCGGCTTGGGGCTGCCTTCCACCTCCACGGTGAAGGTCAGCTCCATCTGGACGCCGTTGCCCTTGACCTCCTCCACGGAGTCGACCACCCCGTGCAGGCGGAGCTTCGCGCCGACCGGTACGGGGCTCGGGAAACGGACCTTCTCCAGGCCGTAGTTGACGCTCATGGAGATGCCGGTGATCTCCAGCAGCTCGCCGAAGAGCGGGATGATCAGGGACAGGGTCAGGTAGCCGTGGGCGATGGGGCCGCCGAAGGGGCCCTCCTTGGCCTTCTCCGGGTCCGTGTGGATCCACTGGTGGTCGTCCGTGGCGTCGGCGAAGGTGTTCACCCGCTGCTGGGTGATCTCGCGCCAGTCCGTGCGGCCGAGGTCGGCGCCGCCGAGGGCCTTGAGCTCGTCGAGGCCGTTCGCTGTCGTGGGCATGGGGATTCCTTACTACGGGAGGGCGGGACGGCCGGTGGCCGCGGAGCGTAGGGCGGGTTTGACGATCTTTCCTGAGGCGGTACGGGGGAGGGCGCCGGTGAAGGCGAGCGACTTCGGGATCTTGTACTTGGCGAGCCTGCCCCGGAGGTGGTCGAGGACGTCCCGCTCGGAGGCGTGTGCCCCCGGCGCGAGGACGACGACGGCGTGACCGACCTCGCCCCAGACCGGGTCGGGCACGCCGATGACCGCGCACTCCCCGACGGCGGGGTGACTCAGGATCGCGTCCTCGACCTCGGCCGGGTACACGTTCTCCCCGCCCGAGACGAACATGTCCTTGACCCGGTCGACGACGTAGGCGTACCCGTCGCCGTCCGTCCGGACGACGTCGCCCGTGCGCAGCCAGCCGTCGTCGGTGAACGCGGCCGCGGTGTCCTCCGGTCGGCGCCAGTAGCCCGTCATGACGTTCGGCCCGCTGACGAGGATCTCGCCGCGCTGTCCGGGCGCGGCCTCGCGGCCGTCGGGAAGGACCACGCGCGTGTCGGTGAAGAAGTGCGGCACGCCGGCGGAACCCGCCTTGGCGGAGGCCTGCTCCCGATCCAGGTAGAGGATGCCGGGGGAGGCCTCGGTCATGCCGTACCCCTGGCTGAAGGCCAGGCCGCGGGCGAGGTAGGTGGCGATGGTGCGGGCCGGGACCGGCGCGCCGCCGCAGTTGAGCGTACGCAGGCTGGACAGGTCCGCGTCCGCCCAGCGGGGCCGGGCCGCCATGGCGTCGTACATCGTCGGCACGCCGAACATGTACGTCACCCGCCGCCGTTCCACGGTCTCCAGGACGCGGTCCGGGTCGAACGCGCTCAGGAGCACCACGCGCCCGCCCTTGAGGAGGGTGGGCAGGCAGGTCATGTTGAGCCCGGCGGTGTGGAACAGCGGGGCCACGACCAGGGTGACCTCGTCCCCGGCCAGGTCGGTGTCGACGAGGACGTTGAGGCTGTTCCAGACGATGTTGGCGTGGGAGAGCACGGCGCCCTTGGGCCGGCCCGTGGTCCCGGAGGTGTACATGATCATGCAGGGGTCGCTCGCGGTCACGGCCTCGTCCAGCGGCTCCGTACCGCCGCCGGCGATCAGACCCTCGTAGCCGAGGGTGCCGGCGTCCCCCTCGCCGACCGTGATCCGGTGACGTACCCCCGCCTCGGCGGCCGCCGCGCCCGCCGGTCCGTCCAGCTCCGGGGCGTGGACCAGCACGGTGCTGCCCGAGTCGGTGAGGTTGTAGGCCAGCTCCCCTGCCGTCAGACGGGTGTTGAGCGGGACGAACACGGCGCCGAGGGCGCCGGAGGCGAACAGTGTCTCCAGGAAGGCCGGGTGGTTGGGGCCCAGGTAGGCGACGCGGTCCCCCCGTTCCACGCCCAGCGCGCGCAGCGCGTGGGCCAGGCGCAGGACGCGTGCGTACAGCTCTCCGTACGTCCACTCCCGCTCCTCGTGGACGACGGCGATCCGGTCGGGGGTCTTCCGGGCCCGGCGCGCCGGCCAGGAGCCGATGCCTTGGTTCAACACGGCGATCCCTCTCAGTCCTCGATCAGGCCGAGCAGGCGGGCCGCGTTGTCCTTGAGGATCTTCGGCCGCACCTCGGGTTTGATGTCGAGCGCGTCGAAGTCGGCCAGCCACCGGTCGGGTGTGATGACGGGGTAGTCGGAGCCGAAGAGGACCTTCTCCTTGAGCAGGGTGTTGGCGTAGCGCACCAGCTGCGGCGGGAAGTACTTCGGCGACCAGCCGGACAGGTCGATGTACACGTGCGGCTTGTGCGTGGCCACCGCCAGCGCCTCGTCCTGCCAGGGGAACGACGGGTGGGCCAGGATGATCCGGAGCTGCGGGAAGTCCACGGCGACGTCGTCGACCAGCATGGGGTTGGAGTACTTCAGCCGGATGCCGCCGCCCCCGGGGACACCGGCGCCGATGCCGGTCTGACCGGTGTGGAAGAGGGCCGGTACGCCGAGCTCCTCGATGGCTTCGTAGAGCGGGTAGGCGAGACGGTCGTCGGGGGAGAAGGCCTGGATGCTGGGGTGGAACTTGAAGCCGCGTACGCCGTACTCCTCCACCAGGCGGCGGGCTTCGCGGACCCCGGCCCGGCCCTTGTGCGGGTCGACGCTGGCGAAGGGGATGAGCACGTCGGGGTGGGCGGCGCAGCTTTCGGCGATCTCCTCGTTGGCGATGCGCGGGTGCCCGGTGGCGTGCTCGGCGTCGACGGTGAAGACGACGGCGGCCATGGTGCGCTGCCGGTAGTACGCCGCCATCTCCTCGATGGTCGGCTGCCGGTGCCCATGGGCCTTGAAGTACGTCTCCGAGGCGCTGAACAGCTCCGGGCTCAGCGCGCCGTGGCCGTCCCGGGACACTTCGGCATGGGTGTGCATGTCGATGGCGGTCAGCCGGGAGAGGTCGAGCGCGAGGTCGCTCATCTCAGGCCCCCGGAGCCTTCGGCGTCTCCGGCGTCTCCGGCGTCTCCGGCGTCTCCGGCGTCTCCGGCGTCTCCGGCGTCTCTGGTGTCGCCGGAGCCTTCGGAGCCGGGATGCCGTACGTCTCGGGTTCGGCGCCGACACCTCCGTACCACTCCTGGGCGATCGCGTCGGCGCTCCAGCCGCCGTCGGCGAAGGCGACCGCCTTCTCCCGCGGGTGCGCCCACAGCGCGAGCCGGTCGCCGCCGACACCGATGGCCTGCCCGGTGACGTCCTTGGCGGAGTCCGAGGCGAGGAAGGTGATCAGGCCGGCGACATCGTCGACCGTCCCGAGGCCTTCGTCCTTGCGCAGCCAGTCGGGCAGCGGGTTCCCGGTGCGCTCGGCCTCCTCGATGACCGGCGCGAAGGCGGGGATGGTCCTGGTCATCTCGGTGGCCGCGACGGGAACGACGGCGTTGACGGTGATGCCGGCCCTGGCCAGCTCCATCGCCCAGGTCCGCGCCATCGCGACGATCCCGGCCTTCGCGGCGGCGTAGTTGGTCTGGCCGAAGTTTCCCCGCTGGCCGGCCGGCGAGGAGATCAGGATGAGGCGGCCCCCGGTCGCCTGCTCCCGCATGCGGACGGCTGCCGCACGGGCGCAGGTGAAGGTGCCGCGCAGATGGACCCGGACGACGTCGTCGAAGTCGTCGTCGGTCATCTTCCACAGCACGCGGTCGCGCAGGATGCCCGCGTTGGTGACCAGCACGTCGATGCGTCCGAACTCCCGGACCGCCGTGTCGACCAGCCGCTCGGCCGCCTCGGTGTCGCCGACGGCGGCGACGAGACCGGCCGCCCTGCCGCCCGTGGAGGTGATCGCGGCGACGGCGGCGTCGACCGCTTCCGCGTCGACGTCGTTGACGACGACGGCGGCTCCGGCCGCGGCGAGCGCCCGGGCGTATCCGAGCCCCAGTCCGCGCCCGCTTCCGGTGACGACGGCCACCTTCCCGTACAGATCCATCTCGCGCCTCTCTCGTGGGTGGGCATGACGTGCCGGTGGGCGATCGGGCCGCCCGCCTCTCCATTGACAGGAATCCTGTCGATGGCCTGCGGTGGCGAGTGTGGTGGATTCTCAGGATTCCTGTCAATGGCCTAGGCTGACGCCGTCGAGTCCTGGCGACATCCGGTGGAGGCAATGGCATGGCGTCATCCGTGCGGTTCGTGGCGGCGGGAGGGGAGGAATGAGCCCCTCCCTGCTCTATCTGGTCAAACGGACCGAGCTGGTGGTACGCGCCCGCCTCGACGAGCTGCTCAAGCCCGCTGGCATCACGGCGCTGCAGTACACCGCCCTCACCGTGCTCGAACGGCACGACGGGGTGTCGGCCGCGCAGCTGGCCCGCGACTCCTTCGTCACGGCCCAGTCGATGGCCGACATGGTCCGCACCCTGGAGAAGCGCGGGCTGATCAGTCGCGAGCCCAACCCCCGTAACCGGCGCGAGAGGCTCATCCTGCTCACCGAGGCGGGCCGCCGGCTGCTGGCCGAGTACGCCGAACCGGCCAGGAGGCTCGAAGAGCGGATGGTCGGCGATCTCGGCGCCGAGGAGGTCGACCAGTTCCGCAGCGCCCTCAACCGCGCGTGGCGATCCCTGTCGTGACGTCGACTCCCGCCCGGCGCTGGGGCGCCCTACCGCACCGCGTACATACGAATGGCGACGACGTCATCCCCCTCCGGCCGGGCGAGGCCGACGAAGACCGTCCCCGTGAGCCATCGATGGGCGGGCGCGTCCGTCCGGAAGGCCGGCGAGGTCCGGTAGTAGTGCCCGGCTTCCGAGACCTTCAGGTCGCCGTCGTACTGGTCGGGGCTGTCGGGTGAGGGGCGGTAGAAGCCGCGGTTGACGATGTCGATCACGGCGCCGTCCTCGGCCTGGATGAGGTAGCGCGCGTCGAGCTCGCACACCTCGCCCCGGGTGCTGCTCCAGTCGCCCCCGCCCGCCAGCACCTTGCCGCGCAGCCGGGGGCCTTCCACCGTGCCGCCGACGATGGGGGTGAATTCGGTGACCTCCCCTTCGCCGTGGCCGATGTGGAGCGTGGTGGTGACGTGGGCGCGGATCTCGAACGCGAAGTCGAGAGCGGGAGTGAAGGGCATGGTGGTGCTCCGTTTCGTGGTGGGGTGTGCGCGGACCGCAGCGCATTCGTACGGGGGAGTCCGGGGAGTCGGCGGAGCGGGGCGGGCCGCGGCCCGGCGGCCGCATGGCCGCGTCGAGCGGCTCGCGCGGCGCACGGAGTGAGCGGGAAGGCCGGCCGGAGGCCGGTGGGCCGTGCCGAGGCGGCGGCGAGGTGCGTGGCAAGGCGCGCCGCGAGGGGCGTGGCGACGTGTGCCGCAACTGCCTGCCGATGCGCCGTGCGACGGCTCGGACGCTGAAGCTACAGCCCCCGACGTGGCGGCGCCAGCCCCGGGCCCGGCTCTGTCCACAGGACGCCGCAGGGTCTTGACGCGTTTGCCTCCCGGATGGAAACGTGACATGCAACAACGTTATATGACGTTCGTTTATCACGGCTCGACCGCAGCTCATCCCCTTCGACGGTGAGCGCGCTCCTCCCCTTCCCTCCTCGGCAAGGAGCATCAGCCATGGCTGCAAGAAAACCGGTGCTGACGGTGCTCATGAGCGTGGGGCTGCTGACCACGGCGTCCTGCACGTCCGCCCCCGGCGGAGGCACCGGCACACCCCGGCCCTCCCAGCTCACCAGCACCACCCCGCCCGGTACCGAAGCCGTCGACCGCGTCACGTGGGCCCTGCCCTACGGGGAGCCGACGACTCTCGACCCGGCGAAAGTCGGTGACTACTCGCCGCAGACGGTCGAAGCGAACCTCTGCGACACCCTGACGCGGATGAACGCGGACTTCTCCCTGAGCCCCGGTCTCGCCCGTAAGACGACCTGGGCCGACGGCCGCACCCTGGTGCTCGACCTCCGGGACGACGTCACCTTCTGGGACGGCTCCCGCATGACACCCCAGGACGTGGTGTACAGCCTGGAACGGCAGCGAGACCCGAAGACTCAGGCGCTGTACGGCAATTACCTCGCCGCCGTGACGTCGATCAAGGTCACCGGCCCCCACCAGGTGACGCTGCGCACCAAGACGTACGACCAGACCCTCCCCAAGGCGCTGGCCACCTCCTTCGGCGCGGTCAGCCAGAAGGCGTACACCCAGAAGGCCGGCGCCGCCTACGGCACCTCGCGCGGCGGGCTCATGTGCACCGGGCCGTTCGCGCTCGACGCCTGGAAGTCCGGCGACAGCATCAGCCTCACCCGTAACGACGCCTACTGGGACAGCGGGCTCAAACCCAAGGTCGGCCGGATCGACTTCCGGTTCATCACCAACAGCAACACCCTCACCAGCGCCCTCCTCTCCGGCGAGGTCGACGGCACCTACGAGCTGCCCACCACCAGCGCCACGGCGCTCGCCCGGGCGAAGAACGGCACGACCCACCTCGGCCCGTCCACCCAGAACGTCCTGCTCATCCCCGGCAACGCCACGTCGCCCGCCGCCGACCGCCGGCTCCTGGACGCCCTGTCGCTCGCCGTGGACCGTACCGCGCTGATCAAGAACGTCTTCGGTGGCGACGCTACGACGTTGAAGTCGCTCGTCCCACCGCTCACCTGGCGCGGTGACCCGGCCGCCGACCGATTCGACGCCGCGTACGCGGCGCTGCCCGCAGCGCCCGCGCCGGACCTCGAGAAGGCGAAGAAGCTCATGGCGGGGGTCAAGGCCGTGTCCCGGCCCCTCGTGGCCGCCATTCCGGCCGGCGACCAGAAGGGACTCCAGACGCTCACCTTCATTCAGGCCGCGGCGGAGAAACTGGGCGTCGACATCCGCATCAGACAGCTCCAGCCCACGGAGATGTCCTCCCTCTTCTACGACCCCTCCCTGCGGCAGGACATCGACCTGGTCCTCACCTTCGGCTACGTCGGCATGCCCGACCCGGCGTCGTACGTGGCCGAGATGGTCACCCCGCGCGGACTCTTCAACTGGACGAACTACCACAACGCCGAGGTCACCCGGTTGCTCACCGCGGCACGCACCTCCGCGGACCCCGCCGCCTCCGCCCAGGCCTACGCCGAGGCCCAGGCGCTCTTCACGCCCACCGTCCCGGCGCTCTTCCTCGCCACCACGCACGAACGGATGTTCATGAACAAGCGCATCAGCGGCGCGCCCACCTCGTTCGCCTACATGGGCATGCCGTGGGCCGCCCACCTCGGCGGTACGGCGAAGTGACACGCGGCCACCTCACCTCTCAGGAGACAGCGATGACCGAGACGACCGAGACGACCGACAGCACCGGCGACACACCGCTCTGGGACCGCTCGGCCGCTGAGCTGGCAGCCGGGATCCGAGACAGGGTCTTCTCCGCCACCGAGGTCGCCCAGGCCTTCCTCGAGCGGATCGACGCGACCAACCCCGCGCTCAACGCCCTCGTGGACGTCCGCCCCGAGGAGGCCCTGGCCCAGGCGGCGGAGGCGGACCGGAAGACCGCCGCCGGCGGGGAACCGGCGCCCCTGCAGGGTGTGCCGGTCTCCACCAAGATCAACACCTCGCAGCTCGGTTACGCCAGCTCGCACGGGGTCCCGGCCTGGGCCGGCGCCGTCGCCGCCGGTGACGCCGCCTGTATCGCGGCCCTGCGCCGGTCCGGCGCCAACCTCATGGGCCGCAGCAACAGCCCGGCGTTCGCCGTTCGGTGGTTCACCGGCAACGATCTCCACGGCAGGACGCTCAACCCCTGGGACGCCGGACACACTCCGGGCGGATCGTCCGGCGGCGCAGCCGCCGCCGTCGCGGCCGGGATGGTGCCGATCGCGCAGGGCAACGACATCGGCGGCTCCATCAGATTCCCCGCCTACTGCTGCGGAGCGGTCGGTCTGCGGCCCACCATGGGCCTCGTCTCCGGATGGGAACCCGGCGGGGACATGGAGTTCGACAGCCCGCTCTCCTTCCAGACCATGGCGGTCCACGGACCGCTGGGCTGGACGGTCGACGACGTGCGCCGGGGCCTGGACGCCATGGTCACACCCGACCTCCGCGACCCCGTCGGGCTCCCGGCCCGCCCACCGCTCGGCGCGCCCGGCGCACGGCCGATGAAGGTCGCCGTCGTCCGCGACGTCGGAATCGCCAAGCCCCACCCCGCCGTCGAGGCGGCCATGGACCACGCCGCCGCCTGGCTGGGCGAAGCCGGCTACGAAGTGGAGGAGGTCGAACTGCCGCTCCTCGGCGAGGCGGCCCGGCTGTGGTCGCTGCTCCTCTACGAGGAGCTGCGCACGATGATGCCGGAGATCGAGCGGTTCGGTGACGACACGGTCCGGATCTCCCTCGCCTCGTCCTTCGCCGCCGCCGCCGAGACCTGGGGCGAACAGCCCACGCTGGACGCCTACATCAAGGGATACGCACGGCGCGGGACGCTCATCACCCGCCTCCAGCAGTACCTGGGTGACGAGCGGATCCTCCTGACACCCGTGTCGGCGGAGCCCCCGTTCGAGCAGGACGCGGACCTGGCCGGCGACGCCCGGGTACGGGAACTGCTCGCCGCCCAGTGGCCCATGCAGGCGGTCCCGGTGCTCGGCTTCCCGGCCATGTCCGTCCCGACCGGCCTCGCCGACGGCCTCCCCTCCGGCGTCCAGCTCATCGGAGGACGCTTCCGCGAGCACCTGATCCTGGAGGCGGCCACGGTGATCGAGTCCCGCGCCCAGCGCACCCGCCCACCCCTGGACCGACTCCCCACCGCCTGAGCAGCCTCTAGGGGGTGTCTTGCCCGCCCCCTCGGTCGCCGCCGGAAACGGCCGCCGAGGGGGCGCGGTCGTTTCTCCGGCGGCAAGAAGAAGACGCTCGTCCGGCCCCCCGAGGCCGGACAAGCGTCTGTCTGTGCGTCTGTCTCCGTGCGGTAGCCGCTCAGGCTGCTTCCCGCACGGCCCTCCTGCGGGGCTTCCAGCCGGGCTTCGGGATGGAGTCGATGAGCCGCCGCGTGTACGGGTCCCGCGGACGCTCCAGTACGTCCGTGAGGGAGCCGTACTCGACGACCCGCCCCGCCCGCATCACCATGACCTCCTCGCTGATGTGCCGGACGGCGCCGAGGTCGTGGGTGATGAACAGCAGCGCCGTCCCGGTGCTCGCCCGGATGTCCGCGAGGAGGCCGAGGACCTGGGCCTGGATCGACACGTCGAGGGCCGCGATCGCCTCGTCCAGGATCAGCACCCGCGGTTCGGCGGCGAGCGCTCGGGCGATGGCGACGCGCTGACGCTGCCCGCCGGACAACGCCTTCGGCAGCGAGCGCGCCTGCCGCTCGTCGAGGCCCACCATGTCGAACAGCTCCGCGACCCGGGCCCGGAGCGCGTCCGCCGGCAGCCGCCGGTGCAGCAGGACCGCCTCCGCGACGGCGTCGCACACACGCTGGCGCCGGTCGAGGGAGGAGTACGGATCCTGGAAGACCATCTGGATCCCCCGCCCCCGGGCGCGTCGCTCGGCCGACCGGACCCGCCCGGGCCGGCGCTCCTCGCCCGCGACGAGGATCCGCCCGCCGCTGGGTGTGTCGAGCCCGGCGATCAGGCGCGCGGTGGTCGTCTTGCCGGACCCCGACTCGCCGACGACCGCGAGCGATCCCCGCTCGGGAAGGGTGAAGGAGACGTCGTCCACGGCGACGAAGCCGCCGAAGACCTTGCGCAGATTCCTCGCCTCAAGCATGGCGTGCGGCCTCCTCGGGAGAGAGCGTGTGCGGGAAGTGACAGGCCACCGTGCCGTCCCCGGTGGAGCGCGGCCGAGGGGACTCGCGGCGGCACAGGTCCCGTACGCGGGGACATCGGTCGCTGAAGGCGCACCCCGGCGGCGCCTCGAAGCCGGACAGGGGACGGCCGGTGATGGCCCGCAGCTCGGCGGTGGGGTCGCCGACGGCCGGGCGGGAGGCGAGCAGGGCGCGGGTGTACGGGTGGGCCGCACGGTCGCGCAGCGAGGCCGAGGGCAGCTCCTCGACGGTCGAGCCGGCGTACATCACCAGGACCCGGTCGCACACGGCGGCGGCCAGTTCCAGGTCGTGGGTGATGAACAGCATGGCGAGACCGCGGGCTTCCCGGGCCTCGCCGATGATGGCCATCACCTCCTCCTGCGTGGTCACGTCGAGGGCGGTGGTCGGCTCGTCGGCGAGCAGCAGGCGCGGTTCGGCGGCCAGCGCGGCGGCGATCATCACGCGTTGCAGCAGACCGCCGGAGAGTTCGTGGGGCCGCTGTCGCATCCGCCGGTCGGCATCGCCGATGCCGACCTCCCGGAGGATCTTCGTGACCTTGGCGACGGCCTGGGCGGTGGGGACGGAGCGGGCGCGCGTCAGGCCCTCCACCAGGAAGTCGCCCACGCTGCGGGCCGGGTTGATGTGGGCCCTCGGGTCCTGGAACACCATGGCGACGTCCGAGGCGCGGAACTCCCGCAGCCGTTCCCGTGTCATGTCCGGCACGGACTCACCCGCGAACAGCAGCTCGCCGTCCGTACGGGCCCCGCGCGGCAGCAGGCGCAGAACGGAGCGGGCCGTCAGCGACTTGCCCGACCCCGACTCGCCGACCAGGGCCACGGCGAGGCCCTCGGCGATGCTCACGTCGGCGCGGTGGACGACGGTCCTCATGGTTCCGTCGAGGGGGAGCGCGAGGCTGAGTCCGTCGATCTGGAGCAGCTGTGTCGATGTCATGCGTCTTCTCCGAGCAGGCGTCGGGACAGCCCCGTCCCCAGCAGGTTGAACGCGACCACCACCACGAGGATGACGAGGCCCGCGTAGAGCGACTGCTGGGGCTGGCCGGCGAGGATCGAGGGCGCTCCGTTGGACACCATCAGCCCCCACTCGGGCTCCGGGGGCTGGCTGCCGAGACCGAGGAACGAGAGGGCGGCCACGTCGAGCAGGGCGTACCCGAAGCCGATGGTGGCCTGGACGAGGACGAGGGGCAGCAGGTTCGGCAGCAGGTGCCGGATCCAGATGCGAGGAGTCGGTGCGCCGAGGAGCTGGAGCGCGGACACGTACGGCAGATGGCGTTCCCTGAGTGCGGCGGACCGCACGACCCGTGTGATCAAAGGCAGGTACGCGATCGACAGGGCGACGATCGGCGCGGCGAGACCCGGTCCGAAGACGGCGGCGGCGAGCACCGCCATGATCAGGCCGGGGAAGCCGAAGACGACGTCGAGAGCGCCGGAGACGCACCGGTCCAGCCATCCGCCCGCCCAGGCGGCGGCCAGCGCGAGCAGGGTGCCGAGCGTGGTGGAGATCAGGATGACCACGGCCGGCGCCGCCAGGCTCGACCGGGTCCCGCTGATGAGCCGGGACAGGATGTCGCGGCCGGTGTCGTCGGTCCCGAGGAGATGGGCGGCGGAAGACCCGGCGTTGACGTTCAGCGGGTCGACGGCGGTCGGGTCGTACGGGGCGACGACCGGACCCAGCACGGCCAGAAGCACGAACAGGGCGACCACCGAACCGGCGCCGAGCGTCAGCCAGTCGCGCGGTCGAGCGGTACGGGACGTCGCCTCCAGGGCGAGGGTGGCGCGGTCGGACAGGGCGGTGCTCATGAGGTGCCCTTCTGCGCTGCTCGGGGATCGAGCGCGGTACTGACGAGGTCCACGGCGGTGTTGATGACGACGAACGCGACCACGAAGAGGAGCGACACGGCCTGGACCACGGCCATGTCCTGCTTGGACGCCGCCTCGATCATCAGCGCCCCCAGGCCGCCGGTCCCGAACGCCTGCTCGGCGACGGCGGCGGTGGCGATGAGACCGGCGAGGCCGACGCCGGACACCGCGAAGACGGGACCGGAGGCGTTGTGCAGTACGTGCCGTCTGAGCACGGTCCGTTCGGGTACGCCGCGGGCGCGCGCGGTCTCCACGTGCTCCGAGCGCATCTCGGCGCGCACGGCGGTCCGGGTGACCTGCGAGACGTAACCGATCCAGGTCATCGCCAGCGCGAGGGCCGGCAGGGTGAGGTGGGAGAGCGTGCCGGTGAACCCCTCGCCGGATCCGTACACCGGGAACCACGGCAGCTGGACGCCGAACACCCAGATGAGCAGGACCGACATGATGAACGTCGGCACCGCCATCGCGCCCGCCGTGAGCGTCGTGGCGAGCATCTCCGTCCGGCCTCCGCGCAGGGCGGCGACGGTGCCGAGGAGGGTGCCGGTGACGAGGACCAGGACGGCGGCGTAGCCGACCAGTGCGAGGGTGTCGCCGGCGCGGGCGCCGATGAGGTTCGCGACGGTGTCGCGGTAGACCAGGGACTTTCCGAAGTCCCCCTGGAGGCAGCCGCTCAGCCAGTGCCAGTAGCCCGCCAGGAACGGATCGTCCAGGTGGTACTCGCGGTGGATGGCGGCGAGCACGGCGGGGTCGGGGTTCCGGCTGCCGCCGACGAGCAGCGTGGCGGGGTCGCCGGGGGTGAGGAAGAGGGCGCCGTAGATGGCGAGACTGGAGGCGAGGACGGTCACCACCAGGGTCGCCAGCCGGGTGGCGACGAACCGGAGCGTCATCGTGGATCGCCCCCCGTAGAGGTGTCGGGCAGGACGGTGAGGCGCAGGCGCGAGGGGTGGACGGATCCGGTCCGGAGCTTCTGGAGACTCGCTTTGGGGGCGACCGTCAGCCACGGGTTCTCGTGCGAACCGGAGTTGGGCAGATGGTTGGGGAAGTCGCTGCCGGCGATCATCAGCGCGAGCCGGTGTCCCGGGCGCAGGCGGTAACCGGTGTGGCCGAGCGCGATCTCCCGCTCGCCCGCGGCGTCCGCCTGGGCGCAGCCGCGGACGATCAGCCGGGCCGTGCCGTCGGGGGCGAGGTCGAGGAGCCGGACGAAGACGTCGAACGTGGGCGCCGTGCTCTCCACGTGCAGCACCGCGTGGACGGGACCGGCGAGGTCCAGCGGGGTGTCGCGGGCCGGCCCGGTGAAGACGAGGACGTCGTCCCGGTCCGCCGTGCTCCGCTCGTCGGGGTGATTGCGCAGCACCATGAAGGTGTCCGCCGTCGCCGAGGGGACCAGGTCGTCGGGGTCGTACCGCCACTCCACGGCCTCCGGCTCGGACGCCGGAGCGGCGGCGAGCAGACCGCCGGGGACCGGCCCGGTCGCGGCCGCCGGCCGGGTCAGGAAGAGATCGAGCGCGCTCGCCTCGGGCGGGGGCCAGGCCGTCGACGTACGCCAGTCGGCGTGGCCGAGCTTCCACCGTACGCGGGGAAGGGAATCGGGTCCGGCGGCGCCTTTCAGGAAGACGTCGAAGAACTCCAGCGCCGGACCGGTGTACGTGTCGAGCATGGCGTCGAGCGCCGCCTCGTCGGCCAGGTGGTCGGCGCCGGGGGAGACCGGGGCGTTCTCCAGGAAGTAGTTCTCGTGGTCGATCGTGTCGGCGACCAGATACTGCACGGCCGCCCACCCGGGGCGCCGGGCCAGCTCGGTGTAGTCGCGCATGTGGGCGATGCCGAGGTTGTCGAACCAGCCGACGCAGTGCAGGACGGGGACGGGCCGGGCGTCGTACGGATGCGGTCCGTTGTACGGGGGCAGCGGGATGCCGGCCACGACGAGGTCGAAACCGGCCGAGCGCTTCCCGATGGCGGCGAAGGCCTCTTCGTACGCGTCGATCAGCGGGCGCTTGGTGAGGTCGGCGGTGAATTCGTAGCCGTCGTTGTCGATCCAGACGTGCGCCTGGTAGTCGGCGCCCTCCAGCCAGAGGGGCTGCCGGCCGGATCCGGTGTCGTAACTCGCCACACCCGGGCCGTTGTGGGTGCAGGTCACCCGGGGGACGATCGCCCGAAGGGCGGGGTGCTGGCCGACGACGGCCGACCACTGGGTGAAGCCGTAGTAGGAATCGCCGAACATGCCGACGATCCCGTTGGACCACGGCTGGCGCGTGACCCACTCGATGGTGTCGTAACCGTCGTCGACCTCGCCGGTCCAGCCCAGGGTCTCGCCCTGGGAGCGGAACTTGCCCCGGACGTCCTGCACCACCATGACGTAACCGCGCGCCGTGAACCGCGCCGCGATCTTCTCGAAGAAGACGTAACGGCTGTTCTTGTCGTACGGCAGACGCACCAGCACGGTCGGGGCGGGTTCCGTACCCGCGCCCGTACTCGCGCCCGTACCCGTGCCGTAGACGTCGGTCGCCAGCAGGACGCCGTCCCGCATGCGGACCATGTGCTGCCGTGCCCCCGGGGGGACGGGCTGGGGGGTGACGCGCTCGACGGCAAGGCTCATGGGCCCTCCACGGAGAAGAGAACATAGAGAAAACAATGTGATATAACAGCGTTGCATCTCGATGACAGCAGCGTCAACCCCCCTCTGAGCTAGGTTGCTTCCATGCCGATCGACGTCGACGAAGTCCAGCGCCGCAAGGAAATCGCCCAGGCCACCCTTGCCGTCGCCGCCCGCGACGGCGCGCGCGCGATCACCATCCGCGCCGTGGCCAAGGAGCTGGGCGGATCCACGGCGATGGTCACCAACTACGTCCCGACGCGGATGGCCCTGATCATCAACGCCGTCCGCGCCGCCGAGTCGCGCTGGCGCACCGACCTGGAAGCCCGCGTGGGGGAACTCCTCGGCAAGGAACGTCTCCTGGCCACGGTCGAGTGGAACCTCAGCACCGAGCCCGACGACCTGCTGCTGCGGACGCTGTGGGTCGAGATGCTCTCCTCGCTGCACACCGACCCGAACGGCGCCGACCAGCGCGAACCGCGGGAGTCCCGCCAGGAGTTCCTCGACGCGGCCGCGGCGGCGGGCGTCCCCGACCCGGAACTGGCGGCGGACGTCCTCTTCCTGCTGACCCGCGGCTACTTCATCTCCACCGTCGAGGACCCCTCCTTCTGGACGACCGAACGGGCCACGCGCGTGGCCCGCGCGGTCGTGGACACCCTCGTCGGCCGCTGAGGCGCCCCCGCGCCCGTACGGCCGTCACATACCGACGGGCTTGAGGACCACGAAGTCGGCGTTCGACGGGTCGACGCAGACAGCGAGCCGGCCGACGCCCTCCGCGTCCTCCGGCCCCATCTGCACGCTGCCGCCGTTCCCGGTGACCGCGGCGACCGCGGCATCGCAGTCGTCGACCGCGAAGACGGGGTGCCAGTACGGCCGGCCGTTCGTCAGCGTGAGGTCCTCCTTGCGGAGCTCCATCAGACCGCCGTGCATCCGCTCCTCGGGAAGCCCGGCGGGAGTGATGAGGGAGTACGTGCCCCCGCCGCCGGGCAGCTCCATGTCACTGAACCGCCAGCCCAGGACGGAACCGTAGAACTCCTTCGAGGCCGCGGCGTCGCTCGTGTACAGCTCGGTCCAGGACAGCGAACCCGGCTCGTCCACCAACTCGACACCGTTGTTCGTTCCCGGCTGCCAGACGGCGAACTCTCCCCCCAGAGGGTCGCTGTACTGCGCCATCCGGCCCCACCCGTCGAGGTCCCTCGGCGGCACCCGCACCCGGCCGCCCCCGAGCTCCACCGCGCGGGTGGTGGCGTCCGCGTCGGTGACGGTGTAGTAGATCATCCAGGCCGAGCGCGCACCCTCCTCGGTGAGCTTGCCGAGCCCGGCGACGATCTTTCCGTCCTTCCGGAACATCCCGCCTTCCATGTCGGGCCCCTCACCCATGGATTCGTACTCCCACCCGAGGACGGTGCCGTAGAAGGCGGCGGCGGCCCGGACGTCGGGCGCGCCGAGGTCGAGCCAACAGGGGGAGCCGGGTACGAAGTCGGTGGTGATCATGATCGTCGCCTTTCGCGGGTCCTGTACGACTCAGCCTGGCACCGGCCTCTGACACCCGCCCGTCGACCGCCCCCGGTCCGGCCCCTCGCCGAGCCGGGGCCGGCTCGGTCTGGGCATCCTGACGTTCGGTCTGAGCGTCCTGGCGCCGGCCAAAGCATCGTCCCCCCGTCGGCCCGCGGCTGCGGACACCGTCGCGGGGGCGCGTTTCTAACTCCAACCTGTGTCGTTCCTAGAATGGTCAGGTGGAGGACATCGACGCGATCGCAATGTTGCAGGACCCGGTGCGGCGCCGCCTGTACGAGTACGTGGCGGCACAGGGGCGCGAGGTCGGCCGCAACGAGGCCGCCGAGGCGGCCGGCGTGGCCCGCACGCTCGCCGCGCACCATCTGGACAGGCTGACCGAGGCCGGACTGCTGGAGAGCGGCAGCCGCCGCCTGACGGGCCGCTCGGGGCCCGGTGCGGGCCGCCCCGCCAAGGTGTACACGCGTGCGCCGGTGGAGCGGTCCGTGTCGCTGCCCGCCCGTGACTACCGTACGGCCGCCGAGTTGCTGGCCGAGGCCGCCGAACAGGCGGGGTTGGACGCCGGGCTCTGCGCCGCCGCACGCCGCCGGGGCGAGGCCCTGCGCGGCTCGGCGGCGCCCTGTGGCGGGCTCGAAGAGGCCATGGAGACGCTCGCCGCCCGCGGCTACGAACCGCACGTGGAGGGCGCGGAAGACGATGCCGGGCGGGTCGTCCGTATGCGCAACTGCCCCTTTCACGCCGTCGCCGAGCGTTTCCCGCCGCTCGTCTGCGGCATGAATCTCGCGCTGCTGGAGGGGCTGCTCGGCACCGACGGCCCGGTCCGCGCTCGCATGGACGCCCGGCCGGGGGAGTGCTGTGTGGTGGTCGAGCGTTCTAAAAACAACGACCATTGACATAGAAATGCGGGGCGTGCTGGGATGAGGTCATGACCTCACCCACGCGCGCCGCCCACCTCGCCCAGCTCAACGTCGCCACGCTCCGCCACCCCCTCGACGACCCGCGCGTGGCGCCGTTCGTCGAGATGCTCGATCCGGTCAACGCGGCCGCCGACGCCGCGCCCGGCTTCGTGTGGCGGCTCGTGGAGGAGGGCGCGGCCGACGCCACCGGCCTGCGCCCGGCGGGTGAGGACGTCATCGTCAACCTGTCGGTGTGGGAGACCCAGGAGGCTCTGTGGGACTTCGCCTACCGCAGCGGGCACCTGGAGGCGATGCGGCGGCGCCGCGAATGGTTCGAACGGCACGTCGAGGCACACCTGGTGCTCTGGTGGGTACCCGCCGGCCACCTGCCCACGGTCGCCGAGGCCCTGGAGCGGCTGGCGGACCTGCGGGAACAGGGCCCGTCCCCGCGCGCGTTCACCTTCGCCTCCTCCTACACCGCGGCCGAGGCCGCCCCGCACGAGCCGGCCACGTCGTGACCGTCCGACGGAATCGCCTCTTCCCTGTACCTCCTCCGTAACAGAGCTGTCAGGCACGTGTGTTGTGGCCGAACCGTGTGCAGACTCCGGCTGAAAGCGAGAGTCGAGAGCGGCCGCCCGCGGCCGACCACGGGGGAACACCATGAACACTCCTGCCTGTCAGCACCGCAAGAGTCCCAGGGGCTGGAAGCCCTACGCCGTCGGCGCCGCGGTGGTCGCCGCGCTGCTCGCGTCCACGGCGTGCGAGCCGGCCGCGTCCGATGGCGCGGACGGGGCCAAGCCCTCGGACCGGCCGAGCGCCACGACCTCCGCGAAGCCGGGCGAGACCGCTTCGGCCAAGCCGAGTGGGACGACTTCGCCCAAGCCCGGCGGCACTCCGGGCAAGCCCGGCGGGAACGGCGGCACCGTCTCCGCCTGCACCGCCGACGACCTCGCGGTCTCCGCCGAGAAGGAGCCGGCGGACAGCAAGGAGGCCAGGCACCTCCTCATCACCGTCCAGAACGTGGGCGACGAGAAGTGCGACCTCTACCACTATCCGCTCGTACGGCTCGGTGCCGACGCCCGGACCACGGTCCCCGTGATCAAGGACAGCGACCCGGACCCGGGGAAGCCCGTCACCATCGCTCCGGGCGAGGAGGCCTACGCCGCCCTGCTGGTCAGCGGCGGCGCCAGGGACGAGTACGAGGCGAAGAGCATCTCCCTCACCCTCCAGGGCCACAAGCCCGGCAGCAGGGCGAGCAAGCCGATGGACGTCCCCATGCCCGTCACGACCTTGTACGCGGACGACGGTCAGCTCGTCACGTACTGGACGACCGCCGAGGGCGCGGCCCTGGACTTCATCATGTCCAAGTGAGGCCGGAGGGGTGCCCCGCCGTGCGCGTGCGCACGAGCGCGGGGCACCCCTCGTCGCTCCGACGGGGGAGAGTCAGCACCCCTCGGTCTCGAAGGTGCGCAGCAGATCGGCGGCGACGCTCACGGCGATGGTCGCCGGCTCCTTGCCGGCGATGTCGGCCAGCCCGATCGGAGTCTTGATCCGACCGATGGTGGCCTCGTCGTGACCGCCCTCGGTGGCGAGACGCTTGCGGAACCGCGCCCACTTCGCCGCCGAACCGATCAACCCGATGGATCCGAGCCGGGGGGTACGCAAGGCGGCGTCGCACAGAGCGGCGTCCTCGGCGTGATCATGAGTCATGATCAGGACGTGGGTGCCGGGCGGCAACTCCGCCAGCACCTCCTCGGGCAGCAGCGGCGTGTGATGCACGTGCACCCGCGCCACCGCGTCCGCCAGCACGTCGAGCCGTTCCTCGGTGAGCATGCCGGCACGGCTGTCGATCAGGTGGAGGTCGAGGTCCTGGCGCGCCAGGACGCGCGCCAGCTCCAACCCGACGTGACCGACGCCGAAGACCGCCACCGCCCGTACCACCGGCAGCGGTTCGAGCAGCACCGAGACGGTGCCGCCGCAGCACTGCACGCCGTGCTGGTTGGTCACCTTGTCGTTCAGGGCGAAATCGATCAGCTCCGGCTCCGGCTCGGAGGCGCCGATCATCTCCCGGGCCCGGTCGATCGCGACGGCCTCGACATTGCCGCCGCCGATCGAGCCCCAAGTCTCGCTCCGCCCCACGACGAGTTTCGCACCGGCGTCGCGCGGGGCGTGGCCGCGCACGGTCGCGACGGTCACGAGCACGCCGGGCTCCCGGCGTGCCCGCAACCGCGCGACCGCGGCGATCCACGTCATGTCAGGCACTGCTCAACGCTTCCGCGTCGGCTCGGACCGTGCCGTCGGCGGCATTGTCCCGGCGAGCTGCCTGGATCGCCCAGTACACCGCCTCCGGCGTCGCGGGCGAGGCCAACTCGACGCTCACCCCGCCCGGCCCGAACGCGGCCGCGGCCTGCCGCAACGCCTCGCGCACCGAGAACGCCAGCATCAGCGGAGGCTCACCCACCGCCTTGGAGCCGTACACCGCGCCGTCCTCGGCGGCGTGTTCGAGCAGCGTGACGTTGAACTCCTCGGGCATCTCCGAGAAGCTCGGCAGCTTGTACGTGCTCGCCGCCTGGGTCAGCAGTCGGCCGCGGTTCGGCCCGTCGCCCGCGTCCCAGCGCATGTCCTCGAGCGTCAGCCAGCCCGCGCCCTGCACGAAACCACCCTCGACCTGGCCGATGTCGATCATCGGGGACAGGCTGTCGCCGAC
Source organism: Streptomyces sp. NPDC015346 (assembly GCF_043078785.1). Classification (NCBI taxonomy): domain Bacteria; kingdom Bacillati; phylum Actinomycetota; class Actinomycetes; order Kitasatosporales; family Streptomycetaceae; genus Streptomyces; species Streptomyces sp. NPDC015346. The sequence continues at coordinate 156,921 of NZ_JBIBTW010000011.1, forward strand.
ATCGTGCACGATGTCCACCCGCCGGATGCGGTACGCGCCGGTGAAGCCGTCCACCTCCACCTCGGTCGCGGCGGCGCCATGGGCGAAGTACTTGAACGGCGACCCCTTGAACGCCTTCGCGTCCCAGTGCAGCCCCTCGGTCCGGTAGAAACCGGCCGCCGACAGCTGAACGCGCTGGAAGTACGCGGTGCGCACCAGGTCGTCCCAGCCCAGCTCCCTGTCGCTGCCCAGCGCGCGTGCGACGCCGTCGACGATGCGTACGTCCGAGGCGTTCGTACCGAGCTGGGTGGCGGCGACCCGCAGCAGCCGCTCGCGCAACTGCTCGCAGGCGTTCTTCACCGCGGCGCCGTTGAGATCGGCCCCGGCGCTGGCGGCGGTGGCGGAGGTGTTGGGGACCTTGTCGGTACGCGTCGGGGCCAGCCGCACCTTGTGGAGCGGGATCCCCAGCGCGGTCGCGGCGACCTGCAGCATCTTGGTGTGCAGACCCTGGCCCATCTCGGTGCCGCCGTGGTTGATCAGGACCGAGCCGTCCTTGTAGATCAGCACCAGCGCGCCGCCCTGGTTGAAGGCGGTGAGGTTGAACGAGATGCCGAACTTGAGACCGGTGATCGCGAGGGCCCGCTTGGTGTGCGGGTGCGCGGCGTTGAAGGCGGCGATCTCGCGCCTGCGGTCGGCGACGCCGGCGTTCTCCTTGACCTGCTCCCAGACGGCGGAGATCCGTTCGGGCTGGACGACCGGCTGTCCGTACGGCGTCGACTGACCCGGCCCGTAGAAGTTGCGCTCCCGCAGCTCCATCGGATCCAGGCCGAGCAGCGGCGCGCACCGGCCCATGATGTCCTCGATCACCAGCATGCCCTGCGGTCCGCCGAAGCCGCGGAAGGCGGTGTTGGAGACCTTGTTGGTCTTGGCGACGCGACCGGCGATGCGGGCGTTGGGGATCCAGTAGGTGTTGTCGATGTGGCAGAGCGCGCGGGCCACCACCGGCTCGGACAGGTCCAGACTCCAGCCGCCGTCCGCGGTCAGGGTGGCGTCCAGGGCCCGGATACGGCCGTCGGCGTCGAAGCCGATCCGCCACGCGGCGTGGAAGCCGTGCCGCTTACCGGACATGGTCAGATCCTGGGTGCGGTTGAGCCGCACCCGAACCGGCCGGCCCGTCAGCTTGGCGCCGAGCGCGGCGACGGCCGCGAACCCGTGCGGCTGCATCTCCTTGCCGCCGAAGCCGCCGCCCATCCGCAGGCACTGCACGGTCACCTCGTGGCTGTGCAGACCGAGCACGTGCGCGACGATCTCCTGCGTCTCCGAAGGATGCTGGGTGCTGCTCTGGACGAAGACCTGCTCGGCCTCGTCGACATACGCCAGCGCCGCGTGCGTCTCGAGGTAGAAGTGTTCCTGGTCGGAGAAGTGGAACTCGCCGGTGAACACGTGCGCGGAGTCGGCGAAGCCGGCGTCGACGTCGCCGGTCAGCATCACCGGCCGAGCGCCGTGGAAGCTTTCCGCCGCGATCGCGTCCCGCAGCGTGATCACGGAGGGCAGTTCGTCGAGTTCCACCTCGACGGCCGCCGCACCGAGCCGGGCCGCCTCCAGGGTCTCACCGAGCACCCAGGCGACCGCGTGGCCGTGGAACATGACCTCGTCGGGGAAGAGCGGTTCGTCGTGCTTCATCCCGGCGTCGTTGACGCCGGGAACGTCGGCACCCGTCAGGACGCGGACCACACCGGGCACGGCCAGCGCGGGCTCGGTGCGCAGCGCGGTGATCCTGCCGTGGGCCTTCATGACCTGGACGGGGTAGGCGTGCAGGATGTCCTTGGTGCGGTGCACCAGGTCGTCGGTGTAGAGCGCGGCGCCGGTGACGTGAAGGACCGCGCTCTCGTGCGGCATCGAGACACCGACGACGGGCTTTTCGGGACGCTCGGACAACTGACTCATGACGACACCGCCTCGCTGGTCTGCGCGTACAGCTTCAACAGGCTCTGGCCGAGCATCGCGGAGCGGTACTCGGCGCTGGCGCGGTGATCGCTCATCGGCGTGCCCTCGGCCCGCAGCACCGACGCCGCGGCCTCCACGGTCTCCGCCACCCACGGCCTGCCCTCCAGGGCCGCCTCGGTGGCGAGGGCGCGGATCGGGGTGGCGGCCACGCCGCCCAGGCCGATGCGTGCCGTGCGGACGATCCCGTCCTCGATGTCGAGCGCGAAAGCGACCGCGACGCTGGAGATGTCGTCGAAGCGCCGCTTGGCGATCTTGTGGAAGGCCGTGACCGGCGACAGCGGCAGCGGGACGCGCACCGCGCGGATCAGCTCGCCGGGACGGCGCACGCTCTGCCGGTAGCCGGTGAAGTACGCGGAGAGGGGGACCTCGCGCTCGCCGTCGGCGTCGGCGAGTACCACCGACGCCTCCAGCGCGAGCAGCACCGGTGGGCTGTCGCCGATGGGCGAGCCGGTGCCCAGGTTGCCGCCGAGGGTCGCACCGTTGCGGATGAGCCGGGACGCGAACTGCGGGAACAGCTCGGCGAGGAGCGGGACGGCGCCGTCGAGGCGGCGTTCGATCTCGGTGAGCGTCAGCGCCGCCCCGATCTCGATGTGGTCGGACTCGACGCGCAGCTCCCGCAGTTCGGGCAGCCGGTCGACCGCGACCACGCAATCCGCCCTGCGCGCACGGATGTTCACCTCCACGCCCCAGTCGGTGGAGCCCGCGACGACCACCGCGTCGGGCCGCTCGCGCAACAGCCGCAGCGTTTCGTCCAGGGTGCTCTTCCGCAGGAACGCGCTGCCGTCCCGGGTGTATTCGGTGGCGACCGGTGGGGGCGGGGACTGCTCGCGCCGGCGGGCCAGCGGGTCCTCGTCGGTGGGCGTACCGACGGCGAACGCGGCATCGCGAATCGGGCGGTAACCGGTGCAGCGGCACAGGTTCCCGCTCAGCGCGTGCAGATCGAAACCGTTCGGACCGTGCTCGGCGTCGGTGCCCGTGCCGGTGCCGGTGCCGGTGCCGGCGTCCAGGTTCGGGTTCGAGTCCGGACCTGGGTCCGCGTCCGCGTGCGCGCAGCGGTCGGGGCGGTAGTACTCGGCGGCCATGCTGCAGACGAAACCCGGTGTGCAGTAACCGCATTGGGAGCCGCCGCGGACAGCCATCTCCTCCTGCACCGGGTGCAGGGCGGGCGGCCTGCCGGGTTCGCCGGCGGGGCTGAGACCTTCGGAGGTGATGATCTCCTGGCCGTCGAGCGCCGCGACCGGGACCAGGCAGGCGTTGACCGCCACCCAGTCGGTGGGCTTGTTCACGCCCGGACGGGCCACCAGGACCGAACAGGCGCCGCACTCACCCTCGGCACAGCCCTCCTTGGTGCCGGTGAGGCCACGTTCGCGCAGGAAATCCAGCGTCGTGGTGTGGGGCGCGGCCGGTGAAATCGGTGCTTCTTTCCCGTTGACCGTGATCCGCGCCCCTACCATGACAGACCTTCGTTCCGGTGCGCGATGGGTCGATTGATCATGTTCGCCAATGTCGGGCAGCTTTCTGTGTTCAGCCGCGCCACGTGAGAGGGGCGGGCGAAGAACGGCACGCGTCAGCGACGTGCCAGGAGATCAGAAATGGTGAAGAGAAACCCGGAAAAACGTGCCACGGAAGGGCACGTCAGAACGGCGCGGTCAGCAGCCGTGCGCGATACGACCCGGAACCCAGACCGTGCTGTGGGCGAGGCGACTCAGGTCAGAGCTGGTGTACATCCGCCGGTCGCCTCCTCTCGGTCGTCAATGGGTTCGGTCGTCAATGGGTCGATGTCGACCGCAAAGTAGTGGCTCGTTGCCACAGAGGTCAAGAGGCCGAGGACCGGCCGCGGCCCCGACTCCCGGTTCCCGCGCGCGGCTGGAGCCATAGGGCGAGCCGCGTGTCCGGGTCGTCCAGGTCGAGTCCGAAGGTCTCGCGGCTGCGGCGTAGCCGGTACTTGAGGGTGTTCTGGTGGACGGTGAGGCTCCGCGCCGCTTCGCCGACATCGCCGGTCGCGTCGAGCGCCCGCCTGAGCCGGTGGCCGGCCGTGTCCACAGGCGTCGTCCACAGGCGTCGTCCACGGCCCGCCGTCCGCCGGCCCTCCCCCCCCGGCCTCACGTAGAGTGGGGCCCGGGCCGTGACTGGCGCTTGAGGTGGATCACCACCGGGGAGCGGCCCTACGGGACCCGCGCACCGCGCGGACCCGTCGCTGCCGTGCGCCTGGGCGATCACCCTGTCCTCCACGACGCCCAGGAGTGGCCCATGTCCACCAGCACCGCCTCCCTCATGGACGGCACCGCGCTCGCCCGCCGCACGGTCGAGGAGACCGCCGCCCGTGCGGCCGAGATCACCCGCCGCACCGGTGTCACCCCCTGTCTCGCCACGGTCCTCGTCGGCGCCGACCCGGCCTCCGTCACGTACGTGAAGATGAAGCAGAACCGCTGCGCCAAGGCCGGGATCCGCTCCCGGCACGTCGAGCTGCCCGCCTCGACGACGACCGAGGAGCTCGTCGCCGCGATCACCGCGCTCTCCGAGGACCCCGACGTCCACGGCATCCTCCTCCAGCACCCGGTCGGGCCGCACATCGACGAGCGGGCCGCCTTCGAGGCGATCGCCCCGGCCAAGGACGTCGACGGGGTCACCATGGCCTCCTTCGCCGCCATGGGCTTCGGGCTGCCCGGCTTCGTCTCGTGCACGCCGGGCGGCATCATGCGCCTGCTCGACGAGTACGGCGTCGAGCTCAGCGGCAAGCGGGCCGTCGTCGTCGGCCGCTCCGCGATCCTCGGCAAGCCCGCCGGCCTGCTGCTGCTCGGCCGCGACGCCACCGTCACGTACTGCCACTCCCGCACCACCGAACTCCCCTCGATCGTCCGCGAGGCCGACATCCTCGTAGCGGCCGTGGGCAAGCCCCGCTTCATCAAGGGCGAGGACATCAAGCCCGGCGCCGTCGTGATCGACGCGGGCTACAACCCCGGCAACGTCGGCGACGTCGACTTCGAGACGGCCGCGGAGCGGGCCTCCTTGATCACCCCCGTACCGGGCGGTGTCGGCCCGATGACGATCGCCGTCCTCCTCGCGCAGACCGTCGAGGGCGCCGAGCGCCAACTCGGCCTCTAGCACGGACCGGGGGCCAGTGCGACCCGTGGGAGGACAGGGATTGTCACAGTTCTGTACGGGCCGTGCTGCAACTTGCTCTCAATGCAACGGGGTCGGTCGTCCGGGCCGCCGTCGGCGGGTGACCCTGGTCATCATGTCCCCGCTCTCCGCCGACCTGTCGTCGTCCTTCCGGTACTTCGTCGTGCCGATGCTCCTCCTCGTGGCCGCCGTCGTGATCGTCGGCCGTCACGGGGCCGGGGAGAAGCCGCCGGCGTCGGACGGCCCCAAGCCCGCTCAAGCCGCCGCGAGCGCCGGGACCGAGCCCACCGGCGGCCAACAGGCCGGGCCCCAGGGCGGGATCGACGCGCGCCGGCCCTCGCCCCTCCCCACCGGGGCCCCCACCTCCACCGCGTCCGTCCACGACTCCGCCACGCCCCGGCCCACGTCACCCGCTCCCGCCCCGCCCGCCCCCACCGCCTCGCTCCCCGGCGCCGCCGGGACCACCGGGCCCACCGGGCCCGCAAGGACCACCGCCGGACCGGCAGTTCCCTACCAGCGACTCCGCGTGGGGGAGTGCTTCGACATCGACCGGGACGCTCCGGGCACCGTCGTCCGCCGCGACTGCCACCGCGCGCACGACGCCCAGCTCGTCGCCGTCGTGCGGCTCACCGGCGCCCCCCGCACCGACCAGGACGTACGGGACGCGGCGGCGGAGCTGTGCCGGGCGCCGCTGCGGGCCAAGGCCGCGGAGCAGCCGAGCGGTACGCGCTGGACCACCTTCGTCCAGTACCCGTACCGCAGCGGCTATCTCCTCGGCTCCGACGCCGTCGCCTGCAGCCTCGCCGCGTACTCCGGCGGCTCCGCGACGGGCGGCGCCGCGGCGAAGCTCACGGCCCCGCTTCTGTGACGGTCCCCCCACCCGGCCACAGACCCGCCAGCGCGGCCGCCGGGTCCTGGTCCGCCGGACCGGCCGGGACCCAGGCGCCCCGCTCCCTGCGGTAGGGCCACCAGCGGCCGTCCTCGCCCACCCGCAGCTGTGCGTCCGCGCCGGCCACCGTCCAGCGCCCGGCCCCGGCCGGCCGCAGCACCGGCCGCTCTCCCTCCTCCCAGGCCTCCGCGAGCCGTGCCTTCGCCCGGGCCGTCGCCTCGCCGCCGGGCGCCCCCTCCTCCTCCAGTACGGAAAGGGCGGCCGCGCCTCCCAAGCGCCACGCGCGCGTGGCGAGGTCCAGCTCCGCCCGACGCCGCCCGGAACCGGCGGCCAGCCGGTCGGCGATCCCCGGCGGGGGAGCGCCCGCGGCGAGACGCACCGCGTCCTGACCTGCCGTCAGAGGCGCTTCGGCCGGGGCGTGACCCGGGGCGAGCGCCTCGGCCAGCATCCGGTGCGCCCGGGCGGCCGCGTCCGCCGCGAGGAACTCCAGCGCCTTCGGGTCGAGGCCGGGCCCCGGAGCCGTCTCGGTGTCGAGGGACGGCGGCTCACCCGGGGCGGCGGGCAGCGTGGGCGGGACGGGCAGCGGCGGCAGGATGTCCCGCGCGGCGAACGCCTCCTCGGCGCTCACCCCCTCCGCGACGGCCCCCGCGGCGACGGCTCCCGCGGTGACGGATCCCTCCCGAGCGGCGCCTTCCCGAGCGGCACGCTCCCCGACCGCGCCGCGCTCCTGCACCGCCGCCAGCAGCGCCCGCTCGCCACGCCCCCGCATCAGCAGCAGCACGAACGGGTCCTCGTCGAGCAGCCGCGCCACCTGGTAGCAGAGCGCCGCCGTGTGCGGACAGTGGTCCCAGGCCTCGCAGCCGCACTCGGGCTCCAGGTCGCCGATGCCCGGCAGCAGTTCGAGCCCCGCGGCCGCCGCGTCCTCCACCAGGTGCGGTGGCATCTCGTGGTCGAGCAGGGCCGCGATGTGCCCCGCACTCTCCACCGCCAGGTCCAGGAGCCGGTCCCACTCCGCCTCCGACAGCTCCCGCAGCAGCACATCGCTGCGGTACGCGGAGCCGTCGCGGTCCTTGACGACCGCCGTGATCCGGCCCGGCCGTACCGACACCGCGCCCACCGCGCCCGCGCGCGCGTGCCCGCGCCCCTTCTTCAGCTGCCGGCCGTCGAGAGCGGTGTCCTCCAGGGCCTTCAGCCACGCGCGGCCCCACCAGGTCCGGGCGAAGGCCCCGCCACCGGCGGGCGGCAGAGCGGCGAACGTCCGCTCCTCCTTCCCCTGGTCGTCGTGCTCATGGCGCTCGTCGTGCTCGTCGTCGTGCGTCCCGTCGTACGCGCTCATCGGCGGGCCCCTCCATCCCCTCGCAGCTGGACCAGATCCGCCAGCTCGGCATCGGTCAGTTCGGTCAGTGCCGCCTCGCCCCCGCCGAGCACGGCGTCGGCCAGCTCCCGCTTGCGCAGCAGCATGGCGGCGATCCGGTCCTCGATCGTGCCCTCGGCGATCAGCCGGTGGACCTGGACCGGCTGGGTCTGCCCGATGCGGTACGCCCGGTCGGTGGCCTGGGCCTCCACAGCCGGGTTCCACCAGCGGTCGTAGTGCACGACATGCCCGGCCCGGGTCAGGTTGAGGCCGGTGCCCGCCGCCTTGAGCGAGAGCAGGAAGACCGGCACGTCGCCGTCCTGGAAGCGGGCGACCATCGCCTCCCGCTCGGCGACCGGCGTACCGCCGTGCAGGAACTGGGTCCGTACACCGCGCGCCGCCAGATGCCGTTCGAGCAGCCGCGCCATCCGCACGTACTGGGTGAAGACCAGCACGCTGCCGTCCTCCGCCAGGATCGTGTCGAGGAGCTCGTCGAGGAGTTCCAGCTTCCCCGAGCGGCCCTCGATCCGCGGGCGTTCCTCCTTGAGGTACTGGGCGGGGTGGTTGCAGATCTGCTTGAGGCCGGTCAGCAGCTTCACGACCAGGCCGCGGCGCTCCATGCCGTCGGCCTCGGCGATCGCCGCGAGGGTCTCCCGTACCACCGCTTCGTAGAGCGCCGTCTGTTCCGTCGTCAGGGAGACGGCCCGGTCGGTCTCGGTCTTCGGGGGCAGCTCGGGTGCGATCCCTGGGTCCGACTTGCGGCGGCGCAGCAGGAAGGGGCGGACCAGGGCGGACAGGCGCGCGGCGGCGGCCGGGTCCTCGCCGCCCTCGACGGCCGAGGCGTAGCGGGAGCGGAAGGCGCCGAGCCGGCCGAGCAGGCCGGGAGTGGTCCAGTCGAGGATCGCCCACAGCTCGGAGAGGTTGTTCTCGACGGGGGTGCCGGTCAGGGCCACGCGCGCCTTGGCGCCGATGGTCCGCAGCTGCCGGGCCGTGGACGAGTACGGGTTCTTGACGTGCTGGGCCTCGTCCGCCACGACCATGCCCCAGGGAACCCGCCCGAGCTTCTCCGTGTCGAGCCGCATGGTGCCGTACGTGGTGAGGACGAACTCTCCTTCCGCCAGGTCCTCCAGTGCGCGGGACGGCCCGTGGAAGCGGCGTACCGGAGTGCCGGGCGCGAACTTCTCGATCTCCCGCTGCCAGTTGCCCATGAGGGAGGTGGGGCAGACGACGAGGGTGGGCCCCGCGGCGGAGGGATCGCTCTGCCGGTGCAGATGGAGTGCGATGAGCGTGATCGTCTTGCCGAGACCCATGTCGTCGGCGAGGCAGCCGCCGAGGCCGAGGGAGGTCATCCGGTGGAGCCAGTTCAGGCCGCGCAGCTGGTAGTCGCGGAGTGTCGCGGCGAGTCCGGCGGGCGGGCCGACGTCCTGGGGGCCGCCCTCGGGGTCGGCGAGGAGGGCGCGCAGCCGTTCGAGCGCGCCCGTGGCCTGCACCTCGACCTGGCGGCCGTCGACCTCGGTGGTGCCGGTGAGGACGACGCCGAGCGCGTCGACCGGAGTGAGCTTGCGGTCGTGGGCCCGGCGGGCGCGGCGGACCTCGGCCGGGTCGACCAGCACCCACTGGTCGCGCAGCCGCACCACCGGCCGATCGGCCTCGGCGAGCCTGTCCAGCTCAGCCCTCGTCAGCTCCTGGCCGCCGATGGCGAAACGCCAGTTGAAGGCGAGGAGAGCGTCGGCGGAGAGGAACGACGGCAGAGCGGAGGAACGGTGACCGGGGGTGGGTGGTGTGCCACCGTCGCCGTCACCGCTGTAGCCATCGGTGCCGGTGCCGGTGCCGGTGCTCGGGTACGGGCCCTCGTACGGACCGCCGTCCGTGTGCGCACCGGTGGAGGTCTCGTCCACCGGGGTCCGTTCCTCGTCCACCGGGCCGATCACCACGCGGGACGTGAGCCGGTGCGCCAGATCACGCGGCCAGTGGACCTGCATGCCCGTCGCGCCCAGGGCCCTGGCCGCCGGGCCGAGCAGGTCTGTGATCTCGTCGTCGGCGAGGTCGACGGCGTCGGGTGCGGCCGCCGTGAGGAGCGGGGTCAGCGGTGCCCAGGCGCGGGCGGCGCGGCGCAGCGCGAGCAGTGCGTCCAGCCGTACGCGGGGCCCGAACGCCCCGCCGGCCGGGCCGGATCCGGCCCACACGTCGGCCGCGTCCGCGACCAGGGCCGGGTCGCTGACGCTGTGCATCTGAAGGACGGCACGGAAGGCCGGGGCCTGACGCGCGGTCAGCCCCGGGAGTTCGACGCGCAGCGAGAGCCGTACGCCCGCGTCGTGGCCCGCCGCCACGTCCGCCGCCCACGCCCGCTGCCCGGGCAGCTCCTGCGGTGCGTCGGCGGCGAAGGCGGGCCCGCCCGCGGCGAGGGGCGCGGCCGGCGTGCGCGGCAGGCCGTCCACGACGGCGTCCACGAAGGCGCGCAGCAGTCCCTCGGGCTCGGGCAGCCGCAACTCCCCTTCCCCGGCGAGCGGTACGGCGTGGGCCGACGGGGGCATCGAAGCGGCGAGCGCCCGCAGCTCCGCCAGCTCCTCGCGGCCCAGCGGACCGGCGCGCCACGCGTCGCGGTCGGTGGCGGTGAGGCCGGGCAGGAGCAGGCCCTTCGCCGCCAGGTGCAGGGCGAGGAGGGTGGCGGCGCCCCAGAAGGCGCTCGCGGGGGAGGAGTCCTCGGAGAAGCGGGCACGGGTGAGGGCGGGCAGGGCTTCCCGTACGGGAAGGAGCAGCGCGGGCACGGTGTGCGGGCGGACGTCGTCGCCCACCACGGTCACCTCGTCCGTCCACTGCTCCTTCCACTGCTCCGTCCACGGCTCAGTGCACTGCTCTGTCCGTTGCTCTGTCCGTTGCTCCGTCCGCCGGTCCGCCGGCCAGAAGGCGATCCGGCCGGCGCGGGGTGGGTCGGAGGGCAGGAAGACGGCGGAGTGGCGGGCGAGTTCATCGGGCCTCGAAGACGACGACAACGCATTCCTCAAATTTGACTAGCGGACCGAGCGGCCGAGGGTACCCGAGCGGACCGTATGCCCTCCCATCGAACCGACGTGACCTGGATCACCTCGCCCCGCGCCCCTGCTCCGGGGGGGAGAGCCGGTGGAGCCAGCCCCACCCCCGCGCCCGGGCAGACCCCCCGGAATCCCGGGGGATGACGCCATGGCCGCGCACGATCACCGCTCCGTAGGTTCGAGGGAGCCGGGCGGACCGCGCCCGAACCCCCACCCACGGACACCGGAGACCGCCATGCCCCAGGCCACCGCCACGCTCACGGCGCCCGATCGGAGCACCCCCGCCAGGAGAGGCGGCGGCAGCGACTTCGCCCCCCTCCTGCGCACCGTCAAGGAGCAAGGGCTCCTGGAGCGCCGGGCCGGCTGGTACGCACGCGGGATGGCCGTCAACTTCCTCGGCCTCGCCGCCGTCGTCGCCGGTCTGGTCCTGCTCGGCCCGTCCTGGTGGGCGCTCCTCCTCGCCGTCCCTCTCGCGCTGCTCTCCGCCCGTGCCGCCTTCGTCGGACACGACGCCGGCCACGCGCAGATCAGCGGCGACCGGCGGCGCAACCGGATCATCCAGCTCGTCCACGCCAACCTCCTGCTCGGCATGAGCCAGGAGTGGTGGAACGACAAGCACAACCGCCACCACGCCCACCCCAACCACCTGGACAAGGACCCGGACGTGGCGGCCGACATCCTCGTGTTCGCCCAGCACCAGACCGCGGGCAGGACCGGAGTGCGCGGCTGGCTCACCCGCCACCAGGCCTGGTTGTTCTTCCCGCTGACCACCCTGGAGGGCATCGCCCTCAAGGTGTACGGATTCCAGGCCCTGCTCTCCCCGAACGGGCCCTACCGCACCCGGCGCGAGCGGCTCGTCGAGGGCGCCCTGCTGCTCGCCCACGTCGCCGGCTACGCGACCCTGCTCCTGACCACGCTCACCATCGGCCAGGCGCTCCTCTTCGCCCTCGTCCACCAGATGCTCCTCGGACTCCACCTGGGCCTGGCCTTCGCCCCCAACCACAAGGGGATGGAGATGCCCGACGCTCATCCGGACGGCGACAGCTGGGGCCACCTGCGCCGGCAGGTGCTCACCTCGCGCAACATCCGGGGCGGCGCCCTGACCGACTGGTTCCTCGGTGGCCTGAACTACCAGATCGAGCACCACCTCTTCCCGAGCATGCCCCGGCCCCATCTGCGGCTCGCCCAGCCCGCCGTGCGTGCGCACTGCCGCACACTGGGTATCCCTTACACGGAGACCGGCTTCGTCGAGTCCTACCGGCAGGCGCTGGGCCACCTGCACGAGGTCGGCGAGCCGCTCCGTACGGCGGCCTGACAGCCCCGTACCCCCGCCCGAGAAGGAGGCGTCACCCATGACGGCACGGACCAAACTGGTGATCGGAGGAGTGGCCGTCGGCCTTCTCCTGATGCCCCTGATCGGCTTCTGGATGTCACTCCTCGTGGTGCTCGGCGTGCCCGCCGTGGCCTACCTGGCCCTGGACCCGAGCCAGCGGCGCAGGCTGCGCCGGGTCTCCCGCAAGCAACTCGACCGCTGACGGGAAGGGCCGTCCGGAGGCGCCGAAAGACCGTGTCGTAGGGTCGGAGATGATCATCGGTACGGGAGAGGGGAGGCCCGCGTCATGAGCATGGGCACCGGCATGGACAGGGGCCTGGGCATGGGCACCGGCACAGGTGTGAGCGGTACGGTCGCGACGGTCAGCAGCAACGGCGTGTACTCGTTCACCAAGCCGAACCGGGACAGCGTCACGCTGCTCGCCGGGCTGGGCGTCGAGGGGGACGTCCACGCGGGCGTCACGGTCAAGCACCGCTCTCGCGTGGCGAAGGACCCGACGGTGCCGAACCTGCGGCAGGTCCATCTCATCCACGCGGAACTCTTCGACGAGGTCGCCGGCTCCGGCTTCGAGGTCGCCCCCGGCGACCTCGGCGAGAACATCACGACCCGCGGCATCGACCTCCTCGCCCTGCCCACCGGAACCCGGCTGCGGCTCGGCGCCGAAGCGGTCGTGGAGGTCACAGGACTGCGCAACCCCTGCGCGCAGATCGACAACTACCGGCACGGACTCCTCAAGCAGGTCCTCGGCCGCGACGAGAACGGGCAGATCGTCCGCAAGGCCGGGATCATGAGCATCGTCCTCACGGGCGGAGTGGTGCGGCCCGGCGACCCGATCGAGGTCGAGCTTCCGGCCGAGCCGCACCGCCCCCTGGAGACGGTCTGAGCCTCAGCCCCGCCCCTCCAGGGCGCAGGAGTTGACCACGTCACCGCCCGCCGGCCGTGCGATCGTGCGGTCCGCGGGCGGAGCCGTGCCCTCCTCGACCCACCTGGTCAGCGCCGTGAAGGCCGAGCGGTGGCAGGGCAGGATCGGCCGCAGCCGGTCCGGGTACGTGTCGTACAGACCGTCGGTGTGCGTGCCGTCCTGGACGGTGTAGTACCGGTGCAGCCCGCCCCGGCCACGCTCGTCGATCATCCGCGCGTACACGTCCGAGTCGGTCGCGATCGGCAGCAGCGCGTCGAGATCGCCGTGGAGCGTGATCAGCGGCTTGCCGATCCGGCCGGTCAGCGCCACCTTGGCGACCGCCCGGCGCACGGACGCGGGTCGTGAGCCGTAGTCGTACGAAGCGTCGGAGGCGCAGGCCGCGAGGATCCGCTCGACGGTCGAACCGGCCGTGGAGCCCGGGCAGCCCGGGTCGTACGACGGGTCGAACTCGGCTCGGAAGACCTTCTGCGTCAGCCCCCAGTACGCCTTCTCGTGGTACGGCCACAGGAAGCGCGAGCCCGATGCGAAACCGGCGTCGATCAGGTCCTCGTCGGAAGCCCGCCCGAGCGACCGCGCGACGGTCACCGGCAGACTCGTCAGCAGGTTGGGCCCGCGGGTCGTCCACAGGACGCCCTCCCAGTCGACCCCGCCGTCGTAGAGCTCGGGGCGGTTCTCCAGCTGCCAGCGGGTCAGATAGCCGGCGTTGGAGACGCCCGTCATGTACGTGCGGTGAGGGGCCCGGCCGTACCGCTGCCGGACGGCCTTCTTGGCGGCGCGCGTCAGTTCGGTCACCCGGTGGTTCCACTCGGCGACGGCGTCGCCGGGCTCACGTCCGTCGGTGAAGAAGTCCGGCCCGGTGTTCCCCTTGTCGGTGGCGGCGTACGCGAAGCCCTGGGCCAGGACATGGTCCGAGATCAGCGCGTCCGTGGAGTACTGCCGCCGGGTGCCGGGCGCGCCGGTGACGACCAGGCCGCCGTTCCAGCGCTCGGGCAGCCGGATCACGAACTGGGAGTCGTGGGCCCAGCCGTGCGTGGCGTTGAGGCGCGAGTCGTCGGGGAAGTAGCCGTCGATCTGCAGACCGGGCACGCCGGACGGATTCCTCGTGCCCTTCGCGGAGAGACCGGCCTGGTCCGCCATGTCGGTGTACGCGGTGCCCGCGAGGCCCGCGGTCGTCAGATCACCGAGACACGCGGTCTCCTGGTGCTCCGCGCCGGGGACCTGGATCCGGTGCCGCGCCGCACACGGGTCCGGCGGGGCGGGCTCGGCCCCCGCCGGAGCGGCGGGGCCGACGACGGTAAGCCCGGTCAGGAGCGCGGCGACGGCGAGCAACGGAACGCCTCGGAACAGGCGCATGGACGGCCTCCGTGGGACGACGGAAAGGGGGTGCGCCGCACATCGTGCGGGGCACCCCTTCCGTGCGGCCATGGTCCCGGACCACACCTCGGACCTCCGGCTCGTGTGGCCCTGCCCAGGTCGCGTGGGTCACCCGTCCTTACGGCGCCGGGTCAGGAAGGGCGTACCGCCATCGCGTCCAGCGCCTCCAGGAGGGCGGGCAGCTTGGGGCCGCGGGCCACCGGGAGGACCTCGCGCGGCTCGTCGTCCAGGAGGAGGAAGGCCATGTCGTCGGTCCGTGCCACCAGGGACCAGCCGGGACCGTCCGCGCGAAGCATCCGCGCCCCGCCGGCGGCGAAGCTCGACCGCACCCGGCCGACCGGGGGTGCCTCCTGGAGATACCCGCGCAGTTCGGCGAGGGCGCGGCGGACACCGTCGTACGGGTCGTGCGGACGGTCCGCGCCTGCGCCTGTGCCGCTGCCGGTGTCAGTGCCGGCGCCTGTGCCCGCGCCTGCGCCGACACCTGCGTCGGTGGCGGCGTCGCTCTCGATGGTGCCCTTACCCGCTGCGGCCCGGGCCTCGGCGCCCGCTTCGTCGTCGTCCATCTGGGCCCGCCAGGCAGCCCACTGCAACGCCACCTCGTCGGCGCCGAGACGCCGCTGCGCGGGGCCCCAGGCGTCGGCGGACGGCGGGGCCAGCGGGGCGCGGTCGCCCTCCTCCGGCTCCGGATCGTGCGGGGCGGGGAGGCCGGGGGCGGCCGAGGCCACCGCGAGCGGCCAGCCGGGCAGCGCGGCCACGACGGAGCGCTCGTCGGGGGAGAGGTCGTACTCCATCCCGCAGTCCCAGGAGGCGATGGCCACCGCGACCAGCGACACGTCGTCGACGATCACGGTCCAGCGGGCGCCCGTGCCGTCCTGGCCGAGCACGAGCCCGTACCCCTCGGCGTACGGTTCGAGGCCGAGCGCCGCGCACGCCGCCGGATAGTCGTCGCCCAGGACGCTCGGGAACTGCGCGGGCGTCAGCAGCACCGCCGTCAGCACGTACAACGCGTCGTCGTCGGTGCCGTCGGCGGCGCCGGCTTCTGCGGTGTTGTCGGCGGTCGGGTCCGTCCCACCCACGGCAGCCTCCCCTTCTGGTCGTCGGCGCACCTTAACCAGTGGGTAACCCGCGCGTCGAGAGTCTCCGGCCGAAAGTGGTGCGGCCGATTCCGTACGACTCAGGTCTCAGGGCCGTCTGAGGCCTCCGAGGCCTCTGAGATCTCAGGGAGCCCGAGCAGGGACCGGGCCACGGTGCGCGGCGACTCGTCGCGCTCGCGGGCGAGCGCGATCACGGCCCGGCAGGCCAGTTCGTTGACGCCGAAGGAGAGCGCCTCCGGCTGGACCCAGGTGACGGCCTCGTCGATCTGGTCCTGGTCCTCCTCCACGCACCCGACCACATAGGTCGCCGCGGCCTCGAAGATGTTGTGCGGCCGGCGCCCGCGCGGAGCCTTGCGGGTTCCCGGCCGCGGTCGCGGCTCGTCCGGCGCTCGCCGCGCGGCCGGCAGGAGGGTGCGCAGTATCGCTCGCATACGGGCCATGGCCTGCCGCCTCTCCCGGACACGGTTGCCCGGCACTTCCACCGTAGACAGGGAAGTGCCGGGGCAGAAGGGCGCGTCGGGCGGCTTGCCCGGCTACTCGCGGCCGAAGACGGCCGTCAGTGTGTGCGCCTCCTCCTCGAAGTGGACCGCGGTCTCGCCCTTGGCGTGCTCCTCGTCTCCGCCGTACGGCTCGCCGTCGAGCAGCCAGTCCAGGAAGACGTGACCGGGCGCCGGGACCGCCTGGTAGAGCAGGTCCGCGCTCGCCGAATCCGCCGCCCGCTCGGTCGAATCCGCCCGCTCGGGGGAATCCGCCCGCTCGGCCGAATCCGCCCGTTTGACGGGGATCTTCTTCACCGTGCCGCTGCCGACCGTCTCCGTCGTGACCGTCGGCCTCGGTGTCCTGCCCTTCGTGAACTCGGCCAGGACGGTGTGGTCCCCGGCCGGCACCCGCAGGCCGGTCGGGCCGCCCTCGACCGCCTCACCGTCGAGTCTCCAGCCGGAGAAGACGTACCCCTCGGCCGCCTCCGCGGAGAAGACGGAGCTGGTGCCCGGTGGGTACGGGCCCGGCTGTGCGGGCCGGACCGAGCCGGCGCCCTTCGGGGAGACAGAGGCCGTCACGGCGCACATCGCGTCGGAGGTCTTCGCCGTCCGGTAGGCGGCGACGGTGACTCCGCTCCGGCTGAGCACGTCCGAGGTGTCGGACTGGCCCGGCTTGCCCAGCGGCACCCCGAGGGCCTCGCCCCGGTAGGTCTGCTTCGGGTTGGTGAAGTGGTTGATCCGGGTGCAGGCGCCCTTGGTGGTCTTGCGGCAGCTCGACTCGTAGGCCATCAGGGACGACCAGTCGCCCTTGGGGGGAAACTAGCCGGTGGCGCCGCTCTCGGGCTGGACCGGCTCGGTGACCCGGTCGTGTTGGGCGCCGAGGTTGTGGTCCTGTACGACGAACGACCTGGCGCTCTTCAGCCCTCGCGTCTCAGCCCGCGCGTCTCGGCCCCGCGTCTCAGCCCTCGCGTACGGCGAGCACCAGGTAACGGTCGTCCTCGTCCACGTAACGGACCATGTGCCACCCGGACGCGGCGAGAAGCGGGCGGAGGCGGGGCTCGGCGCGCAGGTCGTCCTCGGTGACCTTCCGTCCGTGGCGGGCGGCGAGGGCGGCCCGGCCGATCGGGTGGAAGAGGGCCAGCTGACCGCCGGGGCGCACGACGCGGGCCAGTTCGCGCAGGCCCTCGGCCGCATTCGCCAGGTGGGAGACGAGCCCGGCACCGAAGACGGCGTCGAGCGCCCCGTCGCGCAGCGGAAGCCGGGCGACATCCGTCAGGAGCAGCGTCGCGGCCCCGTCGCGCCCGGCCCGTACCGCCTCGTCGAGCATCTCGGGCGTCAGATCCGCGCCGATGACGGTTCCTTCGGGTCCCACGGCCTCGCGCAGCGCGGGGAGCGCGCGCCCTGTGCCGCAGCCCGCGTCGAGCACGGCGCCGCCCGGGCGCAGCCCGAGATCGGCGACGGCCGCGGCGTAGGCCGGACCGTCGTCGGGGAAGCGCGCGTCCCAGCCGGCGGCGCGGGGGCCGAAGAACTCCTGGACGTGGGTGGGGTCATCGCTCATGCGTGCATGATGCCTCAGCCTCAGGGGTGAACGTCCTGCGTGCACGTTCGAGCGCTGCACGATCGTTCTGGAACATCTCTGCGTCATATTCCATCAGCTTTCGAAATGCGCCCCTGATGCGCCCCCCGGTGCGGACTAGCGTCCCCGGGTCATGGGACACCTGGACCACGCCACCTTCGGCTGGCTGACACCTGTGCTGTCGTACGCGATGGCCTGCGCGGGCGCGGCCCTCGGGCTGCGCTGCACCGTCCGCGCGCTCGACGCGAGCGGACGATCACGACGCAACTGGCTGCTCACCGCCGCCTCCGCGATCGGCACCGGCATCTGGACGATGCACTTCGTCGCGATGCTCGGCTTCGGCGTCACCGGGACCGACATCCGCTACGACGTTCCCCTGACCATCCTCAGTCTGCTCATCGCCATGGCCGTCGTCGGGGTCGGCGTCTTCGCGGTCGGGTACGGCCGCGACCGGTTCCGCTCACTCCTGATCGGCGGGCTCACGACCGGCGTGGGCGTCGCCTCCATGCACTACATGGGCATGGCCGCGCTGCGGTTGCACGGCCAGGTGCGGTACGACCCCGTCCTCGTCGCGCTCTCCGTCGTCATCGCGGTCGTCGCCGCGACGGCCGCGCTGTGGGCGGCGCTCAACATCCACGCGCCGACCGCGGTCGCGATGGCCTCCCTCGTGATGGGAGCGGCCGTCAGCAGCATGCACTACACCGGCATGTTCGCCGTCCGGGTCGATGTCGTCCCCTCGGCCACGACGCTCTCCGGAGCCTCGGCGATGCAGTTCATCTTCCCCCTCGCCGTGGGACTCGGCTCCTACCTCTTCATCACCTCGGCCTTCGTGGCGCTCTCCCCGACCGCCGAGGAACGCGCGGCGTACGCCTCGGCGGAACGGCTCACCGAGCCCGACGACCGCGCCGTCGATGTGGCGCCGCCCGGCTTCCACCAGTCGCCGCAGTCGCCGCGGACGCCGCAGACGCCGCAGGCACCGTCGGCGCCACGCCCCGCCTAGGCCGAACTCCGCGTCCCCGTAATCCCCGCAGCAGCCGAACCGGGTACGGCGCGCCCGACGCACCACGCACAGGATCACGTACAGCACCAGGACAGACGCAGCCGGAACGAGGAGGCCATGCGAACTCCCCGCAGGACCCAGGGCGCCGACACGACGGCGCGGCCGCGGGCGGCGGCGCGCGGGCGGCGCGCGCACGCCGGGCCACCCGCGGTCGAACCGCCGCGGCCCGCCCCCGACGCCGCACCCGCCTCGAACGCCGCCCGGTCCGCGGAGGCGTTCCGGTCCGCGGAGGTACGGGACGGCGGGACCCGGCGGTGGGGTCCGCGGCCCCGTACCGTCCGTGCCAAGATCGTCTCGCTGCTGATGGTGCCCGTCGTGTCGCTGCTCGCCCTGTGGGGCTTCGCCACCGTCACCACCGCGCAGGACATCGCCCGGCTGCGCCAGCTCCAGCGGGTGGACGCCGAGATCCGCGCACCCGTCACCGCCGCCGTTCGCGCGCTCCAGGCCGAACGCCGCGCCGCCGTACGCCAGGTCGCCGCGCCGGGCCCGGGCCGCGCCACCGAGCTCAGGGATCAGGCACGGCGCACCGACGCGGCCGTCGCCCGGCTCCGCCTCGACGACCGGCACACCGTCGGCGACACCGGCGACCTCCCCCGCGAAGTCGCCGACCGGGTCGGACAGTTCGTCGCCAAGGCCGAAGGGCTCGGCCGACTGCGTACCGCGGCCGCCACCGGCCGGGCCGACTGGGACCAGGTGTACGCCGAGTACACCGCCGCCATCTCCGCCGCCTTCGCCGTCGGCGGCGCACTGACCGGCATCCAGGACACCGAGATCGGCTCCCACGCGCGCGTGCTCCTGGAATTCGGCCGCGCGGGCGAGATGCTCGCCCGCGAGGACGCCCTGCTCGGCTCCGCCCACCTCGGCGGCGAGCTCACCGCGGAAAGGCTCCGGCAGTTCACCGGCGCCGTGGAGACGCGCCGTACCCTTCTCGAAGCCGCCACGGCCGACCTGCGCGGCCCCGAGCGCGCCGCCTGGGAGAAGCTCGCCGACCAGCGCGGCCACCAGCAGCTCATGGCGGCGGAGGACCGGGTCCGCGCCGCCGCCCCCGGCCGCAGGGCCGCCCAGGCGGTGCCCGCCGCTACGTGGGACGACGCCGTGGCCGTCGTACGGAGCGGTCTCCACACGATCGAGACCGACGCCCGCCGGGCCGCCGCCGACCGCGCCGACCCGTTCGCCGGCGGTGTCCTGACCGTCGGTGGCGCCGCGGTCCTGCTCGGCCTCGCCGCCGTCGCCGCCTCCCTCGTCATCTCGGTGCGCATCGGCCGCACCCTGGTCGTCGAACTGGTCAGGCTCCGCAACACGGCCCTGCACATCGCCCGTCGCCAGCTCCCCGCCGCCATGCGCCGGCTGCGCGCCGGCGAGGAGATCGACGTCCTGGCCGAGGCCCCGCCGGGACCCGCCCCGCAGGACGAGATCGGCCAGGTCGGGGAGGCGCTCACCACCGTGCACCGCGCCGCGCTCTCCGCCGCCGTCGAACGCGCCGAACTCGCCGACGGGATTTCCGGCGTCTTCGTCAACCTCGCCCGCCGCAGCCAGGTCCTCGTCCACCGGCAGCTGAACCTGCTGGACAGCATGGAGCGCCGGGCCGACGACCCGAACGAGCTGGGGGACCTCTTCCGCCTCGACCACCTCACCACGCGCATGCGGCGCCACGCCGAGAGCCTGATCATCCTCTCCGGCGCCGCGCCCGGCCGCGCCTGGCGCACGCCGGTCCCCCTGACCGATGTCGTACGGGCCGCCGTCTCCGAGATCGAGGACTACGCGCGCGTGGAGGTGGGCCGGCTCCCCGAGACGGCGGTCGTCGGCGGCGCCGTCGCCAACCTCACCCACCTCCTGGCCGAACTCGTCGAGAACGCCACCCAGTTCTCCCCGCCCCACACCAAGGTGCGGATCAGCGGCGAACCGGTCGGAAACGGCTACGCCCTGGAGATCGAGGACCGAGGTCTCGGCATGGGCAAGGAGAGCCTCGCCGAGGCCAATACCAGGATCGAGCAGTCCGAGGCCCTCGACCTCTTCGACAGCGACCGGCTCGGACTGTTCGTGGTCAGCCGGCTCTCCGCCCGGCACGACATCAAGGTCCACCTGCGCACCTCCCCCTACGGGGGTACGACGGCGGTCGTCCTGCTCCCCACGGACCTCCTGCAGAGCGCACTCCCACCCGGACGGAGGGAGCACGGCTCCCGCCCGCCCGAGCGGGAGCCGCGGCGGACCGAGGAAGCACCGCCTCCGCCGGCGGCGGCGCTCGCGCAGCACCGGCGGCAGCAGCCCGTCGCCGTGGCTCCCGTACCGTCCCAGCCGCTGCCGCGCCCGCCGCGCATCCCCGCCCTCTCGGCGCAGCCGGACGGACCGGAATCCGGCTCCCCCGAGCAGCCGCCGAGCGGAATCACCACCCTGCGGCAGCGCGGCCGTTCGGCCCCGCACAGCCCCACGCCCCCGCGCACGCCCCCACCCACGCCCGAGCCCCCGCAGGCACCGCCTCAGCCGTCGGCGCCCCCCTCCCCGCCCCCCTCCGCCCCCGTGGAGGACGGGGACCAGCTGCCCCGGAGGGTGCGCCAGGCCAGTCTCGTACCGCAGCTGCGCGAGGCGCCCCCGGCGGACCCACCACGGAACCCGGCTGTAGAGCGCGCGGCCGAACGCACACCCGAGCAGGTAAGGGACCGCATGACCGCTTATCGCGACGGCTGGACCCGGGGCGGCGGCGCGGCCCCCGGCACCAGGCGCCCCCTCGGCACCGGCTTCGACAGTGAAGGAGACCAGGAATGATCGACCACGAGAGGATCTCCCACCACCGCTCAGGTGAACTCGACTGGCTCCTCGACGACCTCGTCGTCCGGGTACGGGAGGTGCGTCACACGGTCGTGCTGTCCAACGACGGTCTCGCCGTCGGCTCCTCCAGCGGCCTCAGCCGGGAGGACGCCGAACACCTGGCCGCCATCGCCTCGGGTTTCCACAGCCTCGCCAAGGGCGCGGGCCGCCAGTTCCACACGGGTGGCGTGCGCCAGACGATGGTGGAGATGGACGACGGGTTCCTGTTCGTCGCGGCCGCCGGGGACGGCTCGTGCCTCGCCGTCCTCAGCTCGGTCAACGCCGACATCGGTCTCATCGCCTACGAGATGGCCCGCCTGGTGAAGCGGGTCGGCGAGCATCTGCACACCCCGCCGCGGATCACCGCCACCCCGCCGGCCGCCGGCTGACCGGAGACACCCATGAACGAGGACAGCACCGGCGACGGCCGGGCCGTGCCGGGCAGTCAGTGGTACGACGCCGACGCCGGGCCGCTCGTCCGGCCGTACGCCATGACCGGCGGCCGCACCAAGCCGGGCCCCAGCAACGTACGGTTCGACCTCATCGCACTCGTCGTCGTGGACGACAACACGTCCGGCCGGGCCGAGGAGTCGCTCCTCGGCCCCGAACACCGGGCCCTGCTCACACTGTGCCGGGCCGAGACCCAGTCGGTGGC
Organism: Streptomyces sp. NPDC015346; assembly: GCF_043078785.1. NCBI lineage: Bacteria > Bacillati > Actinomycetota > Actinomycetes > Kitasatosporales > Streptomycetaceae > Streptomyces > Streptomyces sp. NPDC015346. Next base: position 178,603 of record NZ_JBIBTW010000011.1, read on the forward strand.
GGAACTCGCCGCCGACGCCGACCTGCCCGTCGGCGTCGTCCGTGTCCTCCTCGGCGATCTCCTCGAAGCGGGCTTCGTCAAGGTCAGCCGACCCGTCCCGCCCGCACAGCTGCCCGACGAACAGATCCTGAGGGAAGTCATCGATGGCCTACGAGCGCTCTGAGAGCACCGGTACGGGCGGCGGCGGCGTGGACGCCACCGCCCTCGCCCTGAAGATCCTGGTCGCCGGCGGTTTCGGCGTCGGCAAGACCACCCTGGTGGGCGCGGTCAGCGAGATCCGTCCGCTGCGCACGGAGGAGCGGCTCAGCAGGGCCGGGGAGGCGGTGGACGACACCGGGGGCGTCGCCCAGAAGACCACGACGACCGTGGCGATGGACTTCGGACGCATCACGATCCGCTCCGGGCTCTCCCTGTACCTCTTCGGCACGCCGGGGCAGGACCGCTTCTGGTTCCTCTGGGACGAGCTGTCCCAGGGAGCCCTTGGGGCCGTCGTCCTCGCCGACACCCGACGGCTGGAGGACTCCTTCCCGGCGGTGGACTACTTCGAGCACCGCAAGATCCCCTTCGTCGTCGCCGTCAACTGCTTCGCCGGGGCCCGGAACCACAGCGCGCACGAGGTGTCGCGCGCCCTGGACCTGGACCGCGGCACGCCGGTGGTGCTGTGCGACGCGCGGGACCGGGACTCGGGCAAGGAGGTCCTGATCCGTCTCGTCGAGTACGCGGGACGGATGCACACGGCCCGGCTGCTGGACTCCGTCGGCTGAGCCGCGCTCCTTGCCATGGGGGGGCTCCCTGCCATGGGGGCCACGTCACGGCACGCGAGGCGTCCGTGAGTGCTTGCTCTGTCCACGACACTGCGTAAGGCTTGCGGACGACACGCGGACCACGCGGACCACGGGGACTTCGGGTCGACGGGGACGCAACACACAGGGGGAGGACCGGACATGGCGCTGGACAAGGGACTGGACTGGCTTCTGGACGACTTGACCCAGCGGGTCGAGCACATACGACACGCGCTGGTGCTGTCCAACGACGGTCTGGTGACGGGTGCGAGCAGCGGCCTGGCGCGAGAGGACGCCGAGCATCTGGCCGCCGTCTCCTCCGGCCTGCACAGCCTGGCCCGCGGCTCGGGCCGGCACTTCAAGGCGGGTCGCGCCCGGCAGACGATGGTCGAGTTCGACGACGCCCTTCTCTTCGTGACGGCCGCGGGCGAGGGCAGCTGCCTGTGTGTGCTGAGCGCCGCCGAGGCGGACGTCGGTCAGGTGGCGTACGAGATGACCCTGCTGGTGAACCGCGTCGGAGAGCACCTCGGGGTGGCGGCGCGGCAGCCGGGCCGGGCCGGCCTCACCGAACTCTGAGGTTATCCACAGGCCGAGCGAGGAGGCGTCACGTCGCGTTACGGTCGTCACCGAGAGTATTCGCACTCACGGGGGAGACCGTCATGACGGTGGAGGAAGGCGCGCGGACGCTGGCGTTGACGCGCGCGGCACAGGAACTGGAACTGCGGCGGGACGAGTTCCAACTGGCGGTGCAGATGGGTTTGATCCGTACGGTGCCGGCCGGGGCGTGGGGGGGGGGGGGGGCCCCCCCGGGGGGGGGGGGGCCCCCCCGGGGGGGGGGGGGCCCCCCCCCCCCCCGGGGGGGGGGGGGGGGGGGGGGGGGCCCCCCCCGGGGGCTCCTTGCCGCCCACGACCTAGGGGGATGTCTTGCCGATC
>NZ_JBIBTW010000012.1:0-166594 GCF_043078785.1 Streptomyces sp. NPDC015346
GTCGAGGAGCAGGACGTCCTTGACCTCACCCTTGAGGACACCGGCCTGCAGGGCGGCGCCGATGGCGACGACCTCGTCCGGGTTCACACCCTTGTTGGCCTCCTGGCCACCGGTCAGCTCCTTGACGAGCTCGGCGACGGCCGGCATACGGGTGGAGCCACCGACGAGAACGACGTGGTCGATCTCGGAGAGCTGGATGCCCGCGTCCTTGATGACGTTGTGGAACGGGGTCTTGCAGCGCTCGAGCAGGTCGGCGGTGAGCTGCTGGAACTGAGCCCGGGTGAGCTTCTCCTCCAGGTGCAGCGGACCCTCGGCGGAGGCCGTGATGTACGGCAGGTTGATCGAGGTCTCCGTGGAGGACGACAGCTCGATCTTCGCCTTCTCCGCCGCCTCGCGCAGGCGCTGGAGGGCCATCTTGTCCTTGGCCAGGTCGACGCCGTGGCCGTTGGCGAACTGCTTCACCAGGTAGTCGACGACGCGCTGGTCCCAGTCGTCACCACCGAGGTGGTTGTCACCGTTGGTCGCCTTCACCTCGACGACGCCGTCACCGATCTCCAGGAGCGACACGTCGAAGGTGCCGCCACCGAGGTCGAAGACGAGGATCGTCTGGTCGTCCTTGTCCAGGCCGTACGCCAGGGCGGCGGCGGTCGGCTCGTTGACGATGCGCAGGACGTTGAGGCCCGCGATCTCACCGGCCTCCTTCGTCGCCTGACGCTCGGAGTCGTTGAAGTACGCCGGCACGGTGATGACCGCGTCGACGACCTTCTCGCCCAGGTACGCCTCGGCGTCGCGCTTCAGCTTCTGCAGGATGAAGGCGCTCATCTGCTGCGGGTTGAAGCTCTTGCCGTCGATGTCGATCTTCCAGTCGGTGCCCATGTGGCGCTTGACCGACCGGATGGTCCTGTCGACGTTGGTGACCGCCTGACGCTTGGCGACCTCGCCGACGAGCACCTCGCCGTTCTTCGCGAAAGCGACGACGGACGGCGTGGTCCTGGCGCCCTCGGCGTTGGTGATGACGGTGGGCTCGCCGCCTTCCAGAACGCTGACGACGGAGTTAGTCGTGCCCAGGTCGATGCCGACCGCACGTGCCATTTCGATTCCTCCAGCTGACCGACTTGAGTGGAACTCACTCAAGGATGCATGACGGCCCGGCCCGAGTCAACGGACCTGAGTGGAGGCGACTCAACTCTTCGTCCTGGCGCTCACTCAAAGGAAGGCCTGGGGCGCGTCGCTCCCGGGCCCGGCGACCCCCTCCGTGAGAGAGTCCGATACCTCCCAAATATCCCACGAAAGGGTGTGGGGCAGCATGACGGCCAAGCGCGCACTCGACCTCATCGGCGGACTGATCCTGCTGCTCGCCCTGTCCCCGCTCTTCCCGGCCGTCGCCCTTCTGATCACGCTGCGCCCGGAGGGCCTCGACGGCGTCCTGCGCCGCCGCGTCATGGCCGGCCGCGAGGGGCGCCCCTTCCCGATACTGACCTTCCGCACACCCGGTCCGCTCGCCGCGCTGCCGCTGCTGCTCCATGTCGTACGCGGGCAGATGTCGCTGGTGGGCCCGTGCCCCCTCGTACCGGACCACCGGGAGTGCCTGGGCGAGGCCCGCCGACGGCTGTCGGTACGTCCCGGCCTCACCGGCCTCTGGCAGATCAGCGGGCGCTCCGAGCTGCCGTGGGAGGAGCGGGAGCTGCTCGATCTCCACTATGTGGACCATCATTGGCTGGGGATGGATCTGGCCATCCTGGCGCGTACGCTTCCAGCAGTTCACAGGCGTCGCACGGCGGCGGGGAAGACCCGGCCGGCAAGGCTTGCCTGAGCGACACAGATCACCGCGGGCGCCGCTACAGCGCGGAGCCGTGAAGCGGTAATCTCAGCACGGACTGAATAAGTTACCGCTTAGTAGTGCCACACTCGGCAGTGTCGGTACTCCGCCTCGCAGGCCCGCCCGAGGAGCCCCTCATGCAACTCGCCGCGATCATCGTGTCGATCGTCATCACGGTGGTGGCCGTCGCGCTGTTCGGCCGCGCCATCGCGCAGATCTACCGCTTCGTGCGACTCGGTCAGCCCGTGCCCGCGGGCACGCGCACCGGCGACCCCACGCAGCGCACCCTCACGCTGGTCAAGGAGTTCCTCGGCCACACCCGGATGAACCGCTGGGGCATCGTCGGCGTGGCGCACTGGTTCGTGGCGGTGGGCTTCTTCTCGCTGCTGCTCACGATCGTGAACGCCTTCGGCCAGCTCTTCCAGGCCGACTGGCTGATCCCGATCATCGGTGACTGGCTGCCGTACGAGATCTTCACCGAGTTCCTCGGACTGATGACCGTCCTCGGCATCCTGACCCTCATCGTGATCCGGCAGCTGAACCGGCCGGGCAAGGCGGACCGCAAGTCCCGCTTCGCCGGCTCCAAGACCGGCCAGGCGTACTTCGTCGAGGCCGTCATCCTGATCGTCGGCGTCTGCATCATGACGCTGCGCGCCCTGGAAGGCGTCCAGCACCACGTCACCAGCTGGGAGCCGGGCTTCTTCGCCTCGTACCCGCTGATCGCGCTGCTCGACGGGCTGGACCTGAGCACGATCCAGCACCTCACCTACTTCTTCGCGGCGCTCAAGATCGTCACGTCCTTCACCTGGATGATCACGGTCTCGCTCAACACCAACATGGGCGTCGCCTGGCACCGCTTCCTCGGCTTCCCGAACATCTGGTTCAAGCGGAACGCCGACGGCTCCACCGCGCTGGGCGCGCTCCAGCCGATGACGACCGGCGGCAAGGAGATCGACTGGGAGGACCCGGCCGAGGACGCCGTCTTCGGTGTCTCCCAGGTCGAGCAGTTCTCCTGGAAGGGCATCCTCGACTTCTCCACGTGCACCGAGTGCGGCCGCTGCCAGTCGCAGTGCCCCGCCTGGAACACCGGCAAGCCCCTCTCCCCGAAGCTCCTGATCATGTCGCTGCGCGACCACGCGCACGCCAAGGCCCCGTACCTGCTGGCCGGCGGCGGCAAGACGATGGAGGGCGAGGAGAAGGCGTCGGCGGAGGCCCTCGCCTCGGTGCCCGCCGCCGCTCTGGCCGAGGCCGAGCGCCCGCTGATCGGCACGCTGGAGGAGAACGGCGTCATCGACCCGGACGTCCTGTGGTCCTGCACCACCTGCGGCGCCTGTGTCGAGCAGTGCCCGGTCGACATCGAGCACATCGACCACATCGTCGACATGCGCCGCTACCAGGTGATGATCGAGTCCGCCTTCCCGTCGGAGGCCGGCACGATGCTCAAGAACCTGGAGAAGAAGGGCAACCCCTGGGGTCTGGCCAAGAAGCAGCGCGTCGAGTGGACCAAGGAGGTCGACTTCGAGGTCCCGATCGTCGGCAAGGACGTCGAGGACCTCACCGAGGTCGACTACCTCTACTGGGTCGGCTGCGCCGGCGCCCTGGAGGACCGGGCCAAGAAGACCACCAAGGCCTTCGCCGAGCTGCTGCACATGGCGGGCGTCAAGTTCGCCATCATGGGCGGCGAGGAGAAGTGCACCGGTGACTCGCCCCGCCGCCTGGGCAACGAGCCGCTCTTCCAGCAGCTCGGCGCCGAGAACGTGGCGATGCTGAACATGGCGTTCGGCGAGGACGACGAGGACGAGTCGACCAAGAAGCCGAAGTCGGCGAAGAAGATCGTCGCGACCTGCCCGCACTGCTTCAACACGATCGCGAACGAGTACCCGCAGCTGGGCGGCGAGTTCGAGGTCATCCACCACACGCAGCTGCTCCAGCACCTCATCGACGAGGGCAAGCTGATCCCGGTGACGCCGGTCGACGGTCTGATCACCTACCACGACCCCTGCTACCTGGGCCGCCACAACAAGGTCTACACGCCCCCGCGCGAGATCATGTCGGCCGTCCCGGGCCTGCGTCAGCAGGAGATGCACCGCCACAAGGAGCGCGGCTTCTGCTGCGGCGCCGGCGGCGCGCGGATGTGGATGGAGGAGCGGATCGGCAAGCGCATCAACAACGAGCGCGTCGACGAGGCCCTGTCCCTGAACCCGGACATCGTCTCCACCGCCTGCCCGTTCTGCCTCGTCATGCTGACCGACTCGGTCAACGGCAAGAAGAACGAGGGCAAGGCCAAGGAGTCCGTCCAGGTCGTGGACGTGGCGCAGCTGCTGCTCGACTCGGTGAAGAAGCCGGTGGAGGAGCTGCCCGCGGAGCCGGTGGAGGAGCCGGAGCCCGCGCAGTAACACCCGTACGAAGAGGAGGGGCCGCCCCGCGCGACATGCGCGGGGCGGCCTTTTCCGTGCTCCGACATCCCCTAGGGATGTCACAGCTCAGTGGCAAGCTCGGTGGTGATTGAGCCGCTCACGGCGGGACCGGGTACGTTCGATGACGTGGCTGGATTCAGGAACGGACGCGGCCGGGACAACCGCCCCCCGCAACATCGACCGCAGCAGGCGCCGTACGGGTACAACGCGGCCCCGCCGCCCCACCCGCAGCAGCAGTGGCCCCCACAGGCCGCGCAGGCCCCGCAGGGCGGCGGCGGGTACGGGGAGCCGGAGTACTTCGGGGACCCGCACGGGGCGCAGCAGCAGCAACAGCAGCACTACGCGGCGAACACCGCGGGGCACACGCAGATGTTCAGCGTGAACGACGACCCCTACGGCGACTCGGCGACCTACCACGCCGGCGCCGCCCCCGTCGTCCCCACGGGCCCCCGGCTGCCCTGGAAGGCCCTCCTGAGCGGCATCGTGCTGCGCCCGGCGCCGACCTTCCTGCAGATGCGGGACCACGCCGTCTGGGGCCCCGCGCTGGTCGTCACCTTCCTCTACGGATTGCTCGCGATCTTCGGCTTCGACCGGGCGCGCGAAGAGGCGATCAACGCGACCCTGTCGACGGCGATCCCGTACGTCCTGATGACGGGCGCCGGCTTCGTCTTCGGCGGACTGATCCTGGGCGCGGTGACGCACACCCTGGCGCGCCAGCTGGGCGGCGACGGCTCCTGGCAGCCGACCGTGGGCCTGTCGATGCTGATCATGTCGATCACGGACGCGCCCCGTCTGATCTTCGCCGTCTTCCTGGGCGGCGAGAACGGCCTGGTGCAGGTCCTCGGCTGGGTCACCTGGCTGGCGGCGGGCGCGCTGTTCACGCTCATGGTGAGCCGCTCGCACGACCTGCCGTGGCCGAAGGCGCTGGGTGCCTCGGCGATCCAGCTGATCGCGCTGCTGTCGATCATCAAGCTGGGCACGCTGTAACGACGTACGTACGGGGACGCACGTGAAGAGGCCCCCGCTGTTCCGACAGCGGGGGCCTCACACGCGTATCCGTACCGATCAAGCGTCGAGGATCTGCCCCTCGCGCTTCACGACGGGCGGCTCGACGGACCAGGGGAAGTTGATCCACTCGTCGGTCTTCTTCCACACGTACTCGCACTTCACGAGGGAGTGCGACTTCTCGTAGACGACGGCGGAGCGGACCTCGGCGACGTGGTCGACGCAGAAGTCGTGGACGAGCTTGAGCGTCTTGCCGGTGTCGGCGACGTCGTCGGCGATCAGGACCTTCTTGTCGGAGAAGTCGATCGCGTTGGGGACGGGCGCGAGCATGACCGGCATCTCCAGCGTCGTACCGACGCCGGTGTAGAACTCCACGTTCACGAGGTGGATGTTCTTGCAGTCGAGGGCGTAGGCCAGACCGCCGGCGACGAAGACGCCGCCACGGGCGATGGAGAGCACGATGTCGGGCTCGTAGCCGTCGTCGGCGATGGTCTGCGCGAGTTCGCGGATCGCGCGCCCGAAGCCCTCGTACGTCAGGTTCTCGCGTACTTCACTCATGACGACCGCCGCCTCACACCTGGGTCCGATGGAAGTTCAGGAACGAGCGGGAGGCCGTCGGCCCCCGCTGCCCCTGGTAGCGCGAGCCGTACCGCTCGCTGCCGTACGGGAACTCGGCGGGCGAGCTCAGCCGGAACATGCACAGCTGCCCGATCTTCATGCCCGGCCACAGCTTGATCGGCAGCGTGGCGAGATTCGACAGCTCCAGGGTCACGTGCCCGGAGAACCCGGGGTCGATGAACCCGGCGGTCGAGTGCGTGACGAGCCCGAGCCGCCCGAGGGAGCTCTTTCCTTCGAGCCGCGACGCGATGTCGTCGGGCAGCGTGATGACCTCGTACGTCGAGGCGAGCACGAACTCGCCCGGGTGGAGGATGAAGGCCTCGTCGCCCTCCGGCTCGACCTCACGGGTCAGGTCGAGCTGTTCGACGGCGGGGTCGATGTGGGGGTAGCGGTGGTTCTCGAACACCCGGAAGAAGCGGTCAAGCCTCACGTCGATGCTCGAGGGCTGCACCATGGATTCGTCGTACGGGTCGATGCGCACCCGTCCGGCATCGATCTCGGCCCGGATGTCCTTGTCTGAGAGAAGCACGCCCCCACGATACGCAGAGGGCGCGGACCTCCCCCAATCGGGAAGACTCCGCGCCCCGGTACACCCTCAGCGCCGCTGCTGCCCAAGCCCCCCGCTCACGGGCACCGCCTGCCGCAGCCGCGCACACCGCGGACACCGAACAAGCCGCCCGGGCCCGATCCGCCCGGCCCCGAGCTGCTGCAGCGGGAACGAAGCGGTACTGAACACGTGCCCTTCGGCACAGCGGACGACGGTGTGCTCCATCGAACCCATCAAGTCCCTTCCCCAACGAGCGTGACGAGACAGCCACATTAGGGGATCAACAGGACACCACTCCAGGCGGCACTCCGTCACAGCGAGGTACGCTGCGACTCCACCATGCGGTACAGTGTCCGAGTCTGCGGTACGAATCACTCGACCGCTTACGCGGATGTAGTTTAATGGTAGAACATGAGCTTCCCAAGCTCAGAGCGCGGGTTCGATTCCCGTCATCCGCTCGTGAACGAAGGCCCTGGTCAGCGACCAGGGCCTTCGCCGTTGTCCGGACCTGTCGGGGGCTGCCGTGCCCGGGAGCGCTCGCCGGCGTCGGCGGCCAGCGCACCCTGAGGCCCTCGACGAGGCGCTCAAGGGCGCGCGGTTCACCCGGCAGGTCGGCCGATTCTGACGAGCCATACCCTCCAGTAACATCACTGCTTCGAGCGACTGCACGGGGGAAGTGTCGAATGACTGGACAGGAACGCGGTACCGAACTCACTCCTGGCCAGGGCCCCGGTGGGCCTGCCCCGGCGGATGTAGCGGGACTCGCGGTCCTGCTGCGGAGCTGGCGCGTCCGCGCCGGGCAGCGGCGTGGCCTCGGCGGCCCCCTGCCGCAGATCGAGGTGGCCGCCGACATCGGCATGAGCGTGCGCTGGTACCGCGACCTGGAACGCGGCACGATCCCGCGCCTCGACCCCCGCGTGCTCTCCCGCCTGGCCGACATCCTCGGCCTCGACGTGGACGAACGCGCGGCGCTGCACTTCCACGCCTTCGGCGGTACCCCGTACGCGCCCCGGCCGCACGCCGACGACCCGGCCGGTCTGCCCGCCCTCCAGCAGCTGGTCGACCGGCAGTTGCCTCGCCCCGCCTACGTGACCGACACCCGTTGGGACATCGTCGCGTACAACAGCGCCATGGCCGAGTGGTTTCCCTGGGTCCTCGCCCAGGACGCCAACCTCATCCGATGGGGGCTGACCACCCAGGAGGCCCGTGAGCAGCTGGTGGACTGGCCTCGGCACGCGTACATCTACCTCGCCATGATTCGTTTCGCCATGGCCGAGCGTCCGGACGAGCCGGGACTCTCGGCGCTGCTGCGGGAGATCCTCCAGGACCCCACCTGCCGACGCCTGTGGGAAGAGCGGACGTGCATCGTCGGCAACCGGGACGGCCACCGCTTCCGGCTGCACCTTCCGCACGTCTCGTCCGACACCATCGACGTGGTGACGCAGGTCCTGCTGCCCGCTGGACACCCGGGGCTGCGATTCGTCGTTCTCGGGGACGCGCCGTCGTCCCCGGCCGACGACTGATTACACGCCACCAGAACCCTGCGGATCAATACCCGATGACCGGCAAAGATTTGCCGGTGCGTCGATTCCGTACCGGCAAATCTTTGCCGGTTTGGAGGCGTTGACACCCGGAACCACTTGCGGGTTTTCTCGATTCTCCGGGACGTGTTCAGGCCGTCCTGTCGAGAGAGAATCCGGAGATCGGCGTTGCGGGTGTTCACGAACAACGAGAAGTCATTCCTGGGAGATGGCGTCTGGGGCGCCTCCCGGATCGAGGACGCCGCCCGCGAGGCTGCCGTACGACCGGATCCCACTGCCCGCCCCATCCGGCGCGTCGGCGTGGTCGGCTCGGGCACGATGGGCGGAGGCATCGTCGAGCTGTGCGCCCTGCGCGGCCTGGACGTCCGGCTCGCGGTGTCCCGGGAGTCCTCGCTGGTCTCCGCACCCCGTCGCCTCGCGGCGTCCCTGGACCGAGGGGTGGCCAAGGGCCGGCTCTCCGAGGCGGAACGAGACGCGGCGCTGTCCAGGGTCTCCGTCACCGCCGACCTGGCGGACCTGAGCGACCGCCAGCTCGTGATCGAGGCCATCCCGGAGGACGAGGAGCTCAAGCTCGACCTGTTCACCACGCTCGACAAAGTCGTGGACACGGACGCGCTCCTGGCCTCGACGACCTCGGCGATCACCATCACCCGGCTGGCCCGTGCCACGGCACACCCGGGCCGGTTGATCGGGATCCATTTCTTCAACCCGGTCGTCTCGTTGCCTCTGGTGGAACTGGTCTCGACGCTGCTCACCGACCCGGGTGTCCTCCGGCGCGCGGAGACCTTCGTCGCCGAGACGCTCGGCAAGGACCCGATCCCCGCCGGGGACCGCAGCGGTTTCGTGGTCAACGCACTGCTCGTCCCCTACCTGCTGTCGGCCGTCCGCATGGTCGAGTCGGGCTTCGCGTCGGTCGAGCACGTCGACCGCGGAATGGAACGCGGCTGCGCCCATCCCATGGGCCCCCTGCGGCTGTGCGACTTCATCGGTCTCGATGTCGTCGCGGCGGCCGCCGATTCTCTGTACGAGGAATTCAAGGAGCCCCTCTACGCTCCGCCGTCACTGCTTTCGCGCATGGTGCAATCCGGCCTCCTCGGCAGAAAGACGGGCCGCGGATTCTATGCGTACGCGTAGCTCGCGGGAAAGCACTCAGGCCAGCTCACGGATTTCAGGAGCATACGCATGCACGCGTATATGAACATCAAGAAGTCGGCGCGGATCAGCCACGACTTCTGGGAGACCACCACCAAGGCCGGCATGTTCGACATCGTCGCGGCCGGTCTGGGCGAGGGGCGCCACCGGTCGCTCGCCGACGGGCACGAGTTCGTCAACATGTCCTCGTACTCGTACCTCGGCCTGGACACCCACCCGAAGATCGTCCAGGGCGCAGTCGATGCCGTGCTGGCGGAAGGCGCGCTCAACACCTCGACATCCCGCATGCGGATACGTTTCGCCGCGTTGAAGGACGCCGAGGACGCCCTGTCGGAACTGTTCGACGTGGAGGCCGTGACCGTGGCCTCCTGCGCCGCGGCGGCCTGGGCCAGCCTGCCCCTGCTCGCCTCGGGCCTCCTCACCGGCGGCGAGCCGCCGCTGATGGTCTTCGACAAGAACGCGCACTTCTGCCTCAACGCGATGAAGGCGAACGTAGCCGACGAGGCCCCCCTCACCACCATCCGGCACAACGACATCGAGGCCCTCGAGGACCTCTGCAAGAAGCACCCCCTGGTCGCGTACATCGCCGACGGCGTGTACAGCACCGGCGGGAAGGCGCCGATCGAGGAACTGCTGCGACTCCAGGAGAAGTACGGCCTGTTCCTGTTCTTCGACGAGGCCCACGGCATCTCCACCGTCGGCGAGCGCGGCCGGGGCGCGGTCCTGGAGGCCATGGGCCGGATCAATGACCGGACGCTGATCATCACGTCCCTCAACAAGGGCTTCGGCGCCTCAGGCGGCGCGATCTTCCTCGGCCGCAAGGGCTCGCGGGACCGGCGCGACATCGCCCTGCGCAACGGCGGCCCGCTGATGTGGTCGCAGCGGATCAACACCGCCGGCCTCGGCGCCGTGCTGGCCTCGGTCGAGCTGCACCGCTCGAACGAGCTCCCGGAGCTCCAGCGCCGACTCCAGGGGAACATCGACCTCTTCGACAGCCTGCTCCCGACCGGGCTGAGCGGCGACGGACTGCCGATCCGCTTCGTGGACATCGGCTCCGAGGACGCGACCGTCCACCTGGCTCAGGCGCTGTTGGAGCGCGGCTACTACGCCTCCCCGATCTTCTTCCCCGTCATCGCCCGCGGGAAGGCCGGCCTGCGGCTGATGCTCCGCGCGAACATGAGCACGGCCGAGATCGAGGACTTCTGCCGGCAGCTCAAGGAACTGCGGGACCAGCATGTCTGAGGACCGGTCCACGGGCGCGTCGCCGACGGCTGAGGCACCACCCGACGCGTCTGCTCCCGGGCCGGAGCGCCGCACGATGGCCGTCGGCTGTCTGCTGGTGTTCATGGCACAGATGGCCACCACCATCTATCTGCCGTCCCTCCCCGCGGTCCAGCACGATCTGGACATTTCCCGCAGCTTCGCCGCGCTGTCCGTGTCCCTCTTCGTCATCGGCGCCGCGGCGCCCGTGGTGCTGTGGGGGCGTGCGGCGGACCGATACGGGCGCCGTGCCTCGCTGCTCGCCGCCCTCGCGCTGTTCATCGCCTCCAGCGCCCTGCTGGCCGTGAACTCCTCCGCCGAGGCCCTGCTGGTCCTGCGCTCCGTGCAGGGCATCGGCGCGGGCGGCGCGGCCATCATCGCCCGTATCTTCGTGCGTGACCTCGGCGGCGGCGACGCGCTCGCCCGTCGGCTGTCGGTGCTGTCGATCGCCTTCGTCACCGCCCTCGGCGGTGGCCAGTTCCTCGGCGGCCTCATCGGCACATACGCCCACTGGCAGTCGGGTTTCGTCGTGCTGGCCGTGGTCGGGGCCGTCGGGGCGATCGGGGCGGCGACGCTGCCTCTGGACCCTGGTCAGGGGCGCGCCGAGCAGACGAACATGCTCCGGCTCTACCTGCGCATCCTGACCGTTCCGGCCTTTCTGCTGCCCACCGTCGCCGGTGGGCTCGGCTTCGCCACGATCGTCCTCCTCCAGGAAGTCGCGCCCTTCGTCTTCCAGGACCACTTCGACCTGGGCGTGGACGCGTACGGCAACATGGGGCTGCTGTTCGGGCTGGCGTACTTCGCGGGTGCGGTCATGGTGAACCGGCTCGTCGCCTCGGCCGGGTCGAGCCGGCTCATGCGGATCGGCGCCCTGATCATGACCGGCTCCGGCCTCCTGCTGGTCGTCTTGTGGCTGCTGCCGTCCGTGCCGCTGCCGGCCGCGCTCGTGGTGTTCACCGCCCTGTACTGCGCCATCACCTTCGGACAGGCGGCGCTGTTTCCCAGCAGCATGGCCGTCGCGGTGAGCGCCGTGAAGGACCACGGCGCCTACGCCGTCGCACTGTGCGGGTTCCTGGCCCAGTCGATCGCCGGTGTCGTGGCGACCTTCGCGGCTCTGCTGCACGCCAACCTCGTCTGGGCGAGCGTCGCCGCAGCGCTCAGCGCCCTGGCCTACGTCCTCGTACGCCGTGACGCCTCCGTGCGCCGCACGGCGGCCACCCCTGACCGAAGCGCGACCTGACCAGAGAACCATGACGATACTTCGCTCCCACATCGACACCTCGTCAGAGGTGTTCCACCGCAATGCCGAAGCCTTCGAACGCAAGCGGCAGATCATCGCCGAAGCACGGGCGGCCGCCGTCGCCGGCGGGGACGCCCGGGCCCACCGCCGCCATGCCGAACGCGGCAAACTCACCGCACGCCGACGTGTCTTCCAGCTGCTCGACCCCGGCACCCCGTTCATGGAGATCGGGCAGCTGGTCGGCCACGACGTCTACGACGAGCCGGTCCCCTCGGCCGCGCTGATCACCGGAATCGGTGTGGTCGGCGGCCGGCCGGTCATGATCTTCGCCAACGACGCGACCGTGAAGGGAGGCACGTACTTCCCGCTCACGGTGCAGAAACACCTGCGCGCCCAGAAGATCGCCCGCGAGAACGGCCTGCCCTGCGTCTACCTGGTGGACTCGGGCGGCATCTACCTCCCGCTGCAGGAAGACCTGTTCCCCGACGAGTACCACCTGGGGCGCATCTTCCGGAACATCGCCGAGCTCTCGGCGCTCGGACTGCCCCAGATCGCGGCCGTCATGGGCTCGTGCACCGCCGGAGGCGCGTACATCCCCGCGATGTGCGACGAGGCGGTCATCGTCCGGGGCAACGGCACCATCTTCCTCGGCGGTCCCCAGCTGGTTCGCGCGGCCACCGGTGAGGTGGTCGACGCGGAGACCCTCGGCGGCGCGGATCTGCACACCCGGGTCACCGGCGTCGCCGATCACCTGGCCGAGAACGACGAACACGCCCTGGAGCTGGTACGGGACATCGTGCGGCGCACCGGGCCCGGCACGGTGTCGCCGCCACCGCGGACCCCCAGACCGCCGCTGTACGACCCGGCCGAGCTGCCCGGCATCCTGAGCGCCGATCTGCGGGAGCACATTCCGGCCCGCGAGATCCTCGCGCGGCTCCTCGACGGCAGCGAGTTCGCCGAGTACCGCGCCCGGTACGGCCCCACCCTCGTCTGCGGCACCGGCCACATCGGCGGCTACCCGGTCGGGGTGGTGATCAACGACGGCGTGCTGTTCCCGGAGAGCGCGCAGAAGGGCGCGAACTTCATCGAACTGTGCGCCCAGCGCGACATCCCGCTGCTCTTCCTGCACAACATCAACGGCTTCATGGTCGGCGCCGAGTACGAGGCCGACGGCATCGCCAAGCACGGCGCGAAGCTCGTCAACGCCGTCTCGTGCGCCAAGGTGCCCAAGTTCAGCCTGGTGGTCGGCGGCAGCTTCGGGGCGGGCAACTTCGCGATGTGCGGGAGGTCCATGGGCCCCCGGCTGATGGCCATGTGGCCGAACGCCAAGTCCACCGCCGTCGGCGCGGAGCAGACCGCGACGGTGATGGCGCTGATCCGCGGTGATCAGCTCGCCAAGGAGGGCAAGACCCTCTCCGCCGAGGAGGAGGAGTCGATCAAGCGCCCCATCATCGAGACGTACGAACGGCAGTCCCATCCGCTCTACTACGCCGCCAGGTTGTGGGTGGACGCCGTGGTGGACCCGACCGACACCCGTGAATGGCTGACGCTCTGTCTGGCGACCGCTGCGGACGCCCCCCAGCAGGAGACACGTTTCGGCGTGTTCAGGATGTGACGAAGAAATGCTCAAACGCCTCTTGATCGCAAATCGCGGCGAGATCGCCCGCCGCATCGCCCGCACCTGCCGCCGCCTCGGCGTCGAGTACGTCACCGTGTACTCCGACGCCGACCGGTCGGCGCCCCACCTGGAGGGCGCCGTCGAGTCCGTGCGCATCGGCCCGGAGGCCGCCGCCGACAGCTATCTGCACATCGAGTCGATCGTCGGCGCGGCGCTCCGGACGGGCTGCGACGCCGTCCACCCGGGCTACGGCTTCCTTTCCGAGAATCACCGGTTCGCCTCGGCGGTCGCCGACGCCGGTCTGGTCTTCGTCGGCCCGGACGCCGCGATGATCGCGGCCATGGGCGACAAGGCGACCGCCAGGGCCCTCATGGCCGAGGCGGGCGTCCCCGTCCTCCCCGGCTCCGAGGACGCCACCGAATCGGTCGACCGACTGGTCGCCGACGCCCGCCGCATCGGCTACCCGGTGATCCTCAAGCCCGTGGCCGGCGGCGGTGGCAAAGGCATGCGGGTCGTCGAGGCCGAGGCCGACATGGCCGACGCCGTGGCCGAGGCCGTGCGCCTGGGCCGAGGCAACTTCGGCGACGGACGGCTCCTGGCCGAGCGCTATGTGACCCGCCCCCGGCACATCGAGGTCCAGGTGTTCGGCGACGCTCACGGCGCGCTGGTCCATCTCTTCGAACGCGAGTGCTCGCTCCAGCGCCGCCACCAGAAGATCATCGAGGAGGCCCCCGCCGTGGGCCTGAACCCCGAGGTCCGTGCGGCGCTGCTCGAAGCGGCTGTCCGGGGCGCCGAGGCCCTGGGATACGTCAACGCCGGAACCTTCGAGTTCATCCTCGACACCGACGACCGGTTCTACTTCCTCGAGGCCAACACGCGCCTCCAGGTCGAGCATCCGGTCACCGAGGAGATCACCGGTGTCGACCTCGTGGAATGGCAGCTGCGCGTGGCGGCCGGGGAGCGTCTCCCGCTCGCCCAGCACGAGATCACCGCCACCGGTCACGCCGTCGAATGCCGCGTCTACGCCGAGGACCCGGACGCCGGGTTCCAGCCGGCGCCCGGACGGGCGGATGTGGTCGAGTGGCCCGCCGACGTACCCGACGTACGCGTCGAGGCCGCCTTCGACACGTACGGAGACGTCCCGGCCTTCTACGACCCCATGATCGCCAAGCTGATCGCCCGGGGCCCGGACCGGACGTCCGCCCTGCGCCGTCTGGCCGACGCGGCGCGCACCACCGCGGTCGTCGGTCTGACCACCAACCTCGGCTTCGTCGCGGACCTGCTCCGTGACCCCCGGGTCGTCGCGGGACGCCTCGACACCCACCTCGTCGACGCCTTCGTCGCCGAGAATCCGTCCCGGCCGACACGCCGCACCCTGTCCGCTGCGGCCGCCGCATGCGCGGCGGCCATGGAGGTCCCGCCTCCCGGCGACCCGTCCGCCTCGCCCTGGACCGGCACCGTCGGGCCCCTCGACCGCCCGTCCCTGGACCCCGAGGCACCCCTCGGCCGCCTCGTCCTGCGCGACGGCGGCCAGGAACTGGAGGCCCGCCTGACGGGCACCCACGGCGGCGCGGTGGAGGTCCTGATCCACGACCGCACGTTCCGCGTCACCGTCTCCCACCGCGACGGACTGTTCCGGGGCAGGGTGGCCGACCGCGGCTGGGTCGGCCACCGCACCGCCGACGGCTTCGAACTGGTCCTCGACGGCCACCGGACGGCCCTGACCACCAGGACCCACACCGAAACCGATACCGACACGGCCGACAACATCGTGCGCTCACCCATGCCCGGCACGGTCGTAGCCCTCTCCTGCGCGGTGGGCGACCGGGTCGAGAAGGGAGCGGTGCTCATGGTCGTCGAGGCCATGAAGATGGAGAACCGCATCCTCGCCCCCCTCCCCGGAGTGATCGAGGACATCCGGTGCACCCTGCACGGCACGGTCTCGGCCGACCAGACCCTCGCCGTCCTGACCCCGGAGACGGACCCCGTCCCCGACTCCTGACGGCCCGGGCACCGTGCGCGGTTTGGGAGCGGTCGGCTCACTCGTGCTCCGACCGTGCCCTTCACAGCGGACAGCAGTGGTCGCGGGTCGCGGGTTCGATTCCCGCGCGACGTCGCCCTGTGGCGGCGGTGCGTCAGCTCTGTGCGGTGTCGTCGCTCGTCTGACCGGCGCCCTCAGCCGCGCCTGTCTTCTCGCGCATCTTGCGCACCAACTCCGCCTTCCGGTCGGCGGCATTCTGGCGGTCGAGGTTGCGGTGCGGGCCGTTGTTCTGGCGTTCGGCGCGGGACAGCTTCTTGCGCTGGCCGCCGCCCTGGCCCACGGGGTTGTTGATGTTCTTGCTGTCGGTCACGGGTTCTCCCGGTAAATAGAAGTGATCTACGGATTCACACGCTCACTCGCAGATCAGCGTCTGGAAGAACATGACAAAGACGTTACCCGGTTCCGTCGGCCCCGCACACCAGTGCTTTCGCCGTCCCGGCGCCGGCCCTCGTGCGGGCGACCGCTCAGCGAGTGAGTCCGCGGGAACCGGCGCATCCCGTGGCCGAGGGGCTCGTTGCTCCGGACATGAAGAAGATCATCATGCTCGCCGCCCTGCCCCTCGCGATCGTCTCCATGGCGGCCCCCGCGCACGCCGACACCGACAGCGACTTCGGCGGTGGCGTCAACGCCGCCAACAACTGGAACTTCACCTCGGCCGCCGTCTGTTCGCAGGAAGTCGCGGTCGTGCCCGTTCTCGGTGACTGGATCGGCGATCGCGCCGACAACTGCCGTAACGGAAACGTGCTCGGCCAGCTCCTGGGTGACTAGGAACCTTCGGCGGGCGGTGCGGCGTGATGCCGCACCGCCGGGCCGGGCCGGGCCGGGCCGGGCCGGGCCGGGCCGGGCCGGGCCGGGCCGGGCCGGGCCGGGCCGGGCCGGAGAGAATGTCTCGGCCATTCCGGCTGCGGGACGAAGCGTGAGAAGTGCGGGTGCGGGAGTCGAGTGCGCCGGGCGGCGCCGTTCGGTTGTCGGCGTCGCGCCTCCGACGGCTGGATCGACCGGCGGCCATCGGTGCGCAGGTCGAAACGATTCCTCCGTCCTGCGCGAACCCTGCTCTTCAGTTGTGCAATTTTTGACGACACTTACGAGTAATGAGGCGATCAGTCGCCTGTATCTGAACTTTGCATTTTGTCCTATTTGCTTTGGTGGTCTTGTCATGCCCGCCCGTCATGCACCTAGCTGGTTACTGCGCCCACTTCCCCGCCCCGGGTTCCCGATGAACCCTCGGCGGGCCGGCAGCGCACGGAGGACCCGTGCGCCGTCGGCCAGGGAAGCGGTCGTGTGATCCGCACCTGAGGAGAGGTCATGAAGAAGGCTTACGAAGCACCGACGCTCGTCCGTCTCGGGACGTTCCGCAAGAAGACGGGGCTCCTGCAGAGCTCCGGCAACGACCGGCTGATCCTGAGCAAGAACTGACGACCGACGGTTCCTGACCCGACGTCATGACTGAACTGCACGCGAGTGCGGGGACGGGCCCCGGCGACGCGCACTTCGCGGTCTTCACCGACCGTGAGGACGCGGCCGCCGTGGCCCGCTCCTTCGCCCACCCCGGTACGCGAATCCTCGACCACCCGTCGGGCCGGCCATGGCTGGTGGGGCAGTGGGACGACCAGGAGATCGTCACCGCACGCGCCGGCCGCACCGCCCTCGCGGTTGTCGGCTGCTGCCCGATCGACGCCTCCGAACTGGAGGCCCGGGCAGCACGGTTGCGTGATCCGGCGGAACTGGACGCGCTGGCCCGTTCCCTGCCCGGAAGCTTCCACCTCGTCGCCGCCCTGGACGGACAGCTCAGGACGCAGGGCACGGCGTCCGGGCTCCGGCTGGTCTTCCACGCGCTGATCGGCGGTGTGCGGGTGACCGCCACCCGGGCCGACCTCCTCGCCGCCGCGCTCGGCGCCGAGCCCGACGAGCGACAACTGGCCGTACGGCTGCTGTGGCCGGTCCCGTATCCGCTGTTCGAGACGTCCCTCTGGCGTGAGGTCACCGCCGTTCCCCCGCACGACGCCCTGATCGTCGCCGCGGACGGGCGGACCGTACGCCACTCGCGGTGGTGGACACCGCCGGAGCCGTCCCGGACGCTCGCCGACGGCGCCCCCCTGGTCCGCGACGCCCTCGCCCAGGCCGTCGACGCCCGCACCCGCCCGGGCGGCGTGGTGAGTTGTGACCTGTCCGGCGGCCTTGACTCCACCTCCATCTGCTTCCTGGCCGATCGGTCACCCGCCCGGGTGGTGGCCAGCACGTGGCCGGGGCGGGACCCGGCCGACACCGATCTGTACTGGGCCGAGCAGGCGGCGAAGCACCTGCCGGACGTCGAGCATGTGGTGTGGGACGCCGATGCCTCACCGCTGGTCTACGACGATCTGCTCTCCATCGACGACCTGCTGGACGAGCCGACCATCGGTGTCATGGACCGTTCGCGGGTCCTGCACCACCTGCCCGGCATGGCCGAGCGGGGCAGCCGGCTCCACCTGACGGGCATCGGCGGCGATCACGTGGCCTGGTGCTCCGAGGCCTACTACCACCGGCTCGCACGCACCCGCCCGCTGTTCGCCCTACGGCAGCTGCGCGGCTTCCGCGCCCTGTGGCAGTGGCCGCTCGGCGGCACCGTCCGCGCCCTGGCCGACTCACGGCCGTACGGAAAATGGCTCGCCGACGCCGCCGGCCGACTGCGCGACCCGGTACCCGCCACCGTCACCACCAGCCTCGGCTGGGGCATGCCCCCACGCCTCTTCGACTGGGTCACCCCCGAGGCCGAGGAGATGGCGCGACGGGCGCTGTACGAGGCCGCGTCGACGGCCACGCCGCTGCACCCGGACCGCGGCCTCCACGCCGACCTGGAGCAGATCCGCTCCTGCACCCGCATCATCCGCCAGTGGGACCGGATGGCCGCCCGGGCCGGCGTGCCGATGGCCTCGCCGTTCCTGGACGACCGCGTCATCGAGGCGTGCCTCGCCGTCCGGCCGAGCGAGCGCGTGTCGCCCTGGCGGTACAAGCCCCTCCTCACCGCGGCCATGAGCGGGATCGTGCCGGAGACGTGCCTGCGGCGCAGCACCAAGGCCGCCGCCTCCATGGACGCCGCCGACGGACTGCGCCGGCACCGCGCGGACCTGCTGGCGCTGTGGGAGGACTCGCGCCTTGAGCGGCTCGGCCTGGTCGACGGGGACGCGCTGCGCCGCCTCGCCCAGCGGCCCTCCGCCCCCGGTCTGCGCGACGCCATCCTCTACTCCACCATCGCCGCCGAAGTCTGGCTGCGCGGCCTGTCCCCCGCCCGTACCCCCTAGGCCCGCGCGCGCCCATCACCGGAGAAAGGCAGTCACCCACCATGGCATTGCGGTTCGGTTCCGATGTCTCCACCGCGGAGACCGACTACGGCACAGTCCTCCTGGACCAGCGCAGCGGAGACTACTGGGAGCTCAACCCCACCGGCACCCTGGTGGTGAAGACCCTCCTCGGCGGCGGCGACGAAGCCGCGGCCGTCGACGCGCTCGTCGCGGAGTTCGACATCGACCGGGCCCAGGCGGAGCAGGACGTCACGGCTCTGGTGCGGGAGTTGCGGACGTCCGGGCTGGCCTCATGACGACGCCGAGCGCCCTGGAGCGGCCCACCGGCGTGCCGTTCACCCGACGCCTGGCCGCCCGACTCGTGCTGCTTCCGGCCGTCGTGCTGTCGCTGCTGCCCCCGCGCCGGATCCGCGCCGTCCTCGGTTTCGTACGCCGGGGAGCGGCACCCGCCACCGCCGCACAGGCGAAGAACGCCCGGGACGCGATGTGCGCGGTCAGCCTGCTCTGCGCCGGGCCGAAAGGCTGTCTGCCCCGCTCGCTGGGCGCCGCCCTGCTGTGCCGGCTGACGGGCGGCTGGCCCACGTGGTGCACAGGGGCGAGCGTGGTGCCTCCCTTCAACGCGCACGCCTGGATCGAGGCGGACGGCCGGCCCGTCGGCGAAGGCGTGCCCGACGACTACTTCACCCGGCTGCTCGCGGTGGGGCCCGTGACCGCGGACCGGCCGCCCCGCCCATGACCGGCTCCCGGGCGGAGGCTGAAGCAATGGAGGTCGAAGCGACGGAGGTTGAAGCAACGGAGGGAGGGGGAACGGCGGAGTCAGGGGAAACGGCGGAGTCGGCGGACCGCTCGACACGGGCCGCGGTGGCCACCATGTACCGGCTCACCGCCGGGCACCGGACCTCGATCACCGTGGCCACCGCGCTGACCCTCGTGGGCTCCGCCCTCGGCCTCGCCCAGCCCCTCGTCGCCAAGAACATCGTGGACGCGAGCGGCCACGGGCGGAGCTTCTGGCCCCTGCTGCTCCTCCTGGCCGTTCTCTTCGTCACCGAAGCCGCGACCGGCGCCATCGGCCGCTTCGTCCTGGAGCGCATGGGTGAAGGAGTCGTACGGCAGCTCCGGCACGGCCTGGTGGGACGGCTGCTGCGACTGGAGATGAGGGAGTACGACCGCCACCGCACCGGCGACCTGATCTCCCGGGTGACCGCCGACACCACCCTCCTCAGGGAAGTGGTCTCCCAGGCCCTCGTCGACCTCGTCACCGGAGCCCTCGTCGCGGCGGGCGCGATCGCGCTGATGATGTGGATCGACCCGCTGCTGCTGCTCCTGGTGGCCCTGACCGTGGCGACCGCCGCCGCGGTCGTGGCCTCCCTGCTGAAGGGCATCCGGGCCGCGTCCGAACACATGCAGAACTCCGTCGGCGCGATCGCCGCCGACCTCGAGCGCGCACTCGGCGCCCTGCCCATGGTCCGCGTCCACCGCGCCGAGGACCGGGAGGCACGGCGGATCGGCGAACGCATCGAGTCCGCTCACGACGCGGGCGTACGGACCGCGAAGCTGGCGTCCGTGATGAGTCCGGCCGTCGAGCTGGCCGTCCAGGGCTCCTTCCTGCTCGTCCTCGTCATCGGCGGCCTACGCGTCACCGGCCACGCCAACTCTCTCGGCGACCTGGTCGCCTTCTTGCTGTACGCCTCCTATCTCGTCCTGCCCCTGTCCTCCGTCTTCCGCGCGGTCGGCCTGATCCAGCGCGGCATGGGCGCCTACCAGCGCATCGAGCAGGCCCTCGCCCTCCCCGCCGAGCCCACACCGGACACGCCACGGACTGAGACGCCCGCCGAGACACCCGCCGTACGGGCACCTGCCGTACGGACACCTGCCGCACGGGCGCGTGCGCGTGAGCGGGGCCGGCCGAGCGTCTCGTACGAGGAGCCCGCCCTCGCCGTGCGGGATCTCACCTTCGGCTACGACCCCGCCCAACCGGTCCTGCGAGGCGTCACCCTCACCGTCCCCCGCCGGCGCCAGACAGCCCTCGTCGGCCGTTCGGGAGCCGGAAAGAGCACGCTCTTCGCCCTGGTGGCCCGGTTCTACGAACCGGACTCCGGAACCCTCCTCTTCGACGGGCGGCCCGCCACCGAGCTGACCCGCGCCGCGTGCCGCGAGCGGATCGCCGTCGTCGACCAGGACACCCATGTCGTCCACGGCACCCTGCGCGACAACATCACCTACGCCGTGCCCGACGCCACCGACGCCGACGTACGGCGCGTGGTCGAACTCGCCCAGCTCGACGACGTCGTACGCCGACTGCGCGGCGGCCTGTCCGGCATGCTCGGCGACCGGGGCAACACCCTCTCCGGAGGCGAGCGCCAGCGCGTCGCCCTCGCCCGCGCCCTGCTCGCCCGTCCCGAGCTTCTCCTGCTTGACGAGCCCACGTCCCACCTCGACGCCATCAACGAGGCCGCGCTCACGACGGTGATGAAGGACATCGCCGGGGAGTGCGCCCTGCTGGTGATCGCGCACCGGCTCTCCACCGTCCAGCACGCCGACCAGATCGTCGTCCTGGACGACGGCCGCGCCACCGCGAGCGGACGGCACGAGGAGCTGCTGACCAGCAGCCCCACCTACCGTGAGCTGGCCGCCGGCCAGATGCTCCGCCCGGGCAGCACCCCGCCCCTCCCCGTGACGCCGTGACGCCGTGACGGGGCTGGTCAGATGCCGGCCAGACGTACAGTGGAGGTCATCGGAGCCTCACGAAAAGGACGGCCCAGCCTTGGACCCCCACGAGACAGAGGCCCTGCCGGCGGCCGGGCACGCCGAAGTCCGCATCGTCGCCGCCTCGCCGGAGGCCGCACGGGCGGTGGCCGAGGTCCTGCGTCACTGCTTCGCCGGGACCGAGCAGCGCAGCTACCCCACCCCGGGCGGCGGCACCCGCCTCCACCTCACCGTCGACACCGAGACCGCCGCCGGAACCGCCCGCACCTGGCTCGCCACCAGCAGACCGCCCACCGGCGCCGGCCCGCACGCCGAGGAACACTGACCACCCACCCGGCCGAAGTCCGGTCGGCCGAAGGCCGGCCGGAAACGCGTTCGTCAGCATCGGGGCGGCCGGACCATCCGTCCGGGTGGTAACTGACCGTATTCGCGCCTTTGGGCGCCCGGGAGCCGCGGACGGCGGCCAGGGTGTGGTTCGTGATCATCGAGCCATCGCGCACACCTCAGTCATCGGACGAACCCTCCCACCGGCCGTCCCGCCGCACCCTCATGGCCGGGGCGGCCGCGGCCGCCGGAGCGGGGGCGCTCGCGGGGGCCGGGGCCTCCCTCGGAGCGTCGGAGGCGGTCGCGGCGCCCGGCACCCGCGCCCCGACTGGGGGACCTGCCTCGCCGTCGCCCGGGCCATTCTCGTACGGGACGACGACGACCAGCCGCTGGCGCCCCGCTACGCGGACATCCTCCTGAGGACCGGACTGCCCCGGGGCCGCAACCGCCGCAAGGTGCTGATCGTCGGCGCCGGGCCCGCCGGCCTCACCGCCGCCCACCTGCTCCGCGAGGCCGGGCACCGGGTCACCGTCATCGAGGCCAACGGCAACCGCGTCGGCGGGCGGATCAAGACGTTCCGCACCGGTGGCCACGAAGGCTCGCCCGCCCCCTTCGCCGACCCCCTGCAGTATGCCGAGGCCGGCGCGATGCGCATTCCCGACAGCCACCCGCTCGTCACCGGACTGATCGACAGCCTCGGTCTCCAGCGCCGCCGCTTCCACCTCGTCGACGTCGACGAGGCCGGCCGGCCCGCGAACCGCTCCTGGATCCACGTCAACGGGATCCGGGTCCGCCGGGCCGACTACGCGCGCAGCCCGCAGGCCCTCAACCGCTCCTTCGGCGTTCCGGCGGCCTACGAGTCCATCCCCTCCAGCCAGATCGTCCGCGACGCCTTCGCCCCGGTGCGCAAGGAGATCGAGGGCAAGCAGGACGGGGAACTCGTCAAGGGCTGGGCCCGCATCGTCCAGCGCTACGGCCACATGTCGATGTACCGCTACCTCACCGACGAGGCGAAGCTCGACGAGCGGACCATCGACCTGATCGGAACCGTCGACAACCTCACCTCCCGTCTCCACCTCGCCTTCATCCACAGCTTCATCGGGGCTTCGCTGATCAGCCCGGACACGGCCTTCTTCGAGCTGCCCGGCGGCAGCGGCACCCTCGTCGACAGGCTCTACGCCCGGGTCGAGGACGTCGTCCGGCTCGACCGCCGCGCCACCCGGATCACGCACGGGGCGGGCCGGGTCACCGTCGACACCGTCTCCGAGGGCCGCGGCGGGCGCACCGTCGAGCGGGAGACGTTCACCGGGGACACGGCGATCATCACCGTCCCGTTCTCCGGGCTCCGCCACATCCCCGTCACGCCCGCCCTGTCGTACGGCAAGCGGCGCGCGGTCACCGAGCTCCACTACGACGCCGCGACGAAGGTGCTGCTGGAGTTCAGCCGCCGCTGGTGGGAGTTCGACGAGGCGGAGTGGAAGCGCGAACTGGAGGCCGTACGCCCCGGGCTCTACCGGCAGTACCAGCTCGGCCGGACACCGGACGACGGCAGGCTGCTCGGCGCCCACCCCTCCGTACCCAAGGGCCACATCTCCGCCGCCCAGCGGGCCCACTACGCCGCCTGCCGCCTCGTCGCGCGGGACCAGCCCGAGGCCGCGAACGTCATCGGCGGCGGCTCGGCCACCGACAACCCCAACCGCTTCATGTTCCCGCCCTCCTACCCCGTCGAGGGCAGCCGCGGCGGAGTGGTCCTCGCCGCCTACAGCTGGTCCGACGACGCCCTGAAGTGGGACTCCTTCGACGACGAGGAGCGCTATCCGCGCGCCCTCGCCGGCGTGCAGGAGGTGTTCGGGCAGCGGATCGAGGTCTTCTACACGGGCGTCGGACGCACCCAGTCCTGGATGCGCGACCCGTACGCCTACGGGGAGGCCTCCGTCCTGCTGCCCGGCCAGCACACCGAGCTCTTCCCCCACGTCCGTACGCCCGAGGGGAGCCTGCACTTCGCCGGGGACCACACGTCGATCAAGCCCGCGTGGATCGAGGGCGCGCTGGAGTCGGCGGTACGGGCCGCCCTGGAGGTCCACGTCGGGCGGTGACCAAGGTGCCCAAACGGTGATCGAACGGGAGGAAAAGGCGCATGCCCGAAGGCATTCCGGGCATGCGCTCTCACGTGGCAACACACGGTGAACACGGAGAGGCAGATCATCGCGGATCCGCCGAGCGCCGCCGCGCCGGTGAGCTCGCCGACTCGATCGACGAGGTCGCGAGCAGGATCCCGAGAGAGGTCGGTGAGGCGGCCCGGCATCTGCGGCGCGGTGCCGCGGCCTTCGAGCAGGGGCCGCCGCCGGACTCCGGACACAAGGAGCAGGAGATCTCCCCATGAACCAACCGGATCGCGGAAGCAGCAAGTCCGGACCCAGGCTCGACGACGAACGCAAGAAGGAGGTCCAGGGACAGGTCAAGGCGAATCGCCCGACCCGCGTGGAGGAGTGGCACGACCCGGAGCCGCCGGTGGACGAGCCCGAGTACACGCGGGACGAGGGCCGGAAAGAGTGAGCGGGGCAGGGGGCCGAGCGTCGCGGTCCTCAGGATCCGAAGGTCCTCAGGATTCGAAGGTGGTGAAGGCCACCTCGAAGTGGTCGACGGAGACCACCCGCTGGCCCTCGCGCTGCGCGGCCTGGTAGCGGATCTCCGCGGCGCGGTCCTCGCTCGCCCGCATCGCCGCCTCGTCCTCCCAGAGCGTCAGCGACCTGGCCTTCCCCGTCGCCCGGTCGACCAGGTAGTACGCGCCCTTGAAGCCCGGCAGGTCACGGACCAGCCGGACGATCTCCTCGGATTTCGCGGTGAGGTCGCCTCCCGGCGGGACGGGTGACCCCTGGTACGTGCTCAGCCTCGCGAACATCGCCGGAAGTCCTTTCCTGACCGGGTTGCCGGTCGGCGGACCGGCACCTCCAGGACCAGGGTGCTCCGGCGGAGCGCGCGCCGCATGCCGAGCCGGTCCCGTCGGCGGACGCGAGAATGGAGCAGACCCCCGTCGGTGCGCCTCATCGGTGCGCCCCATCCCTAGGCCATCCGTCGTGAGAGGCGGGACGTCGTGGTGTCGTACATCGCTGTGACCGCCTTGAGCCATGCGGGGCTGGTCCGTGAGCACAACGAGGACAGTCTGGTCGTCGGGCCGTGGACGCTGTGCGGGACGGTGACGGAGAGCCCCCAGACGCTGCTCTTCCCTCTCGGCAGACCGCTCGTCGTGGCGGTAGCCGACGGGCTCGGCGGCCAGCCGGCCGGCGAGGTGGCCAGTGCGCTCGTCGTACGCCGCCTCGCCGCGACAGGACCCGACCTGGACGGTACGGAGAGCCTCGGCGAGGCGGTCGAGGCCTGCAACCGCGCGGTGTACGCGGCCGCCGCCGGCCGCCCCGAGCTCACCACCATGGGCACCACGGTCGCGGGCGTCCTTCTCCTGGAGGACTCGGTGCTGTCCTTCAACGTCGGCGACAGCAAGGTGTTCCACACCGGTCAGGACGGGTTGCGCCAGATCAGCGTCGACGACAGCCCCCCGCCGCCGCCCGGGCACCGCACCACCTCCGCCGTCACCCAGACCCTCGGCGGCAACCGCCTCCCCACCACCGTCACCCCCCATGTGGCGGCCTTCCCGCTGCCCCCGGGCGAACGCTGCCTCGTGTGCAGCGACGGGCTGACCGATCCGCTGCCCGACGAGGAGATCGAGGATCTGCTGCGGGCCCACGACGACGACGGCCGAGCGGCGTACGAACTCTGGAAGGCCGCCATCGAGGCCGGCGGCCCGGACAACATCACGCTCGCCCTGGTCCGCGTCGGCCTGGCCGAGTGAGCGGGTTCGAGGACGGAGAGGTAAACGACGGGGAGGTGAACGGGGGCGAGTGACGGCGGGGCGGTGGTGTGGGACGGTGGGCGTATGCCGGTTCCCGTGATCCTGGACTGCGATCCCGGCCACGACGACGCCTTCAACATCCTGCTCGCCGCCGCCCATCCGGCCGTCGAGCTCCTCGCCGTCACCACCGTCGCCGGCAATCAGACGGTGGAGAGGACCACCCTCAACGCCCGCCGGGTCTGCTCCGTCGCCGGGATCCGCGGAGTGCCGATCGCGGCCGGCCGGGACCGGCCGCTGCACGGCGCGGCCCGGGTCGCCGCGAACATCCACGGCGGCTCCGGCCTCGACGGGCCGGGCTTCGGCGAGGGGGAGCCGGACGTCCCGCAGGACCCCCGCCACGCCCTCACCCTCATCCGGGACACCCTGCTCGCGCACCCCGCGCCCGTGACGCTGGTGCCGACCGGACCGCTGACCAACATCGCCGCGTTCCTCCTCGCGTATCCGGAGCTGATCCACCGGATCGACCGGATCGTGCTCATGGGCGGTTCCACGGGGCGGGGGAACACCACGCCGGCCGCGGAGTTCAACATCCTCTGCGACCCGGAGGCGGCGGACATCGTCTTCACCAGCGGGCTGCCGGTCACGATGTTCGGACTCAACGCCACCCACCAGGTGCGCGCGACGCCCGACGTCGTCTCCCGCATCGCGGCGCTCGGCACCCCGCTCGCCACGCTCTGCGTCGAACTGCTGACCTACTTCGCCGGGCGCTACCGCGAGGTCTACGGCTTCGACGCGCCGCCGTTGCACGACCCGCTGACGGTGGCGCATCTGATCGACCCGTCGCTGGTCAGCCTGGTACGGGCGCCGGTGACGGTCGAACTGACGGGGACGTACACGCGTGGCGCGACGGTCGTGGACCTGGCCGGTGTGACGGGGCGGCCGGCCGACGTGGAGGTGGGCATGGAGGTGGACGTCCCGGCGTTCTGGGACCTGATCGTGGAGGCGGTGCGGGTGCTGGGGACGGCGTCCGCCCGAACCGACGAGACGTAACGTCTTGCGCGAGCGGTGGTCATGGGGTTACCTTCGACTCACGCGATCGAGACGGCACGTCTCGTCTCGTGTCGTCTCGATGTTCTCGTTCCGACCGCAGTCCACCGAAGGATGTCGCCCTTGTTCCGTGTCCAACTCACCGACGTCACCAAGCACTACGACGACCGGCTCGTCCTCGACCGGGTCTCCCTCTCCGTCCGCCCCGGCGAGCGCGTCGGCGTCGTCGGTGACAACGGCTCCGGGAAATCCACCCTCCTGAAGCTCCTCGCCGGCCTGGAGACCCCCGACAACGGCACCGTCGCCGTCGCATCCCCCGGCGGCCTCGGCCACCTCGCCCAGACCCTGGACCTGCCGGGGACGGCGACCGTCGGCGACGCCGTCGACCTGGCACTCGCCGACGTACGGAAGCTGGAGCGGCGGATCCGGGCGGCGGAGGCGAGCCTCCAGGAGACCGGGGACCTCGACGGCTACGCCGCCCTCCTCGCCGCATACGAGGCGCGGGGCGGGCGGGACGCCGACCGCCGGGTCGAGACGACCTTGCGGCAGCTCGGCGAGCGGGCGCCGCTCGACCGCGACCGCACGCTCGGCACGCTCTCCGGCGGACAGCGCTCCCGGCTCGCGCTCGCCGCGACGCTCGCCACCGACCCCGAGCTGCTCCTCCTCGACGAGCCGACCAACGACCTCGACGACGAGGCCGTCGCCTGGCTCGAGGAGCGGCTGCGCGCCCACCGGGGGACGGTCGTCGCCGTCACCCACGACCGGGTCTTCCTCGACCGGGTCACGACCGCCGTCCTGGAGGTGAACGGCGAGCTGCGTACGGTCCGCAGGTACGGCAACGGCTACGCCGGCTATCTGGCGGGCCGGGCCGCCGAACGGGCCCGCTGGGAGCAGAGGTACGAGGAGTGGCGGGCCGAGACCGTCCGCGCCTCCGCCCTCGCCGACACGAACATCGACCGCTTCTCCGCGATCCCGCGCAAGGCCCCGGCGGCCTTCAGCGGGGCGGGCGCCTTCCGCGCCCGGTCACGGGCGCACGGCGCGATGAGCAGGATCCGGGCGGCGCGGGAAAGGCTCCAACGGCTGCGGGAGAACCCGGTGGCGCCGCCGCCGGACCCGCTGCGCTTCACCGCGCGGGTCGAGGGCGAGGGCGCGCCGGTCGCGCTCACCGACGTACACGTCGAGGGGCGGCTGCGGCTCGACTCCCTCCACCTGGCCCCCGGCGAACGCCTCCTGGTCACCGGCCCGAACGGCGCCGGCAAGAGCACCCTGCTCAAGGTCCTCGCAGGCGAAATCGCCCCGGACGGCGGGACGGTCACGGTCCCGCGCCGGGTCGGCCTGCTCCGCCAGGACCTCGGCCTGCCCGACGACGGCCGCACGGTCGCCGAGGCCTTCGGCGAGGGCCGCGAGGAGGAGCTCCTGGCCCTCGGCCTCTTCGCCCCGGCCGACCTGCCGACGCCCGTACGGGAGCTGTCGACGGGCCAGCGCCGGAGACTCGAACTGGCCCGACTGGTCACGCACCCGGCGGACCTGCTCCTCCTCGACGAACCGACCAACCACCTGTCCCCCGCCCTCGTCGAAGAACTGGAGGCCGCCCTCGCCCTCTACCCGGGCACCCTGGTGATCGTCACCCACGACCGCCGCATCCGTCACGGCTTCCGGGGGCGACGGCTGGACTTGGCCCCCGCCCCGGCGCACGCGCGTTAGTCGTCGCCCTCCAGGTCGCCCTCGGTCTCCAGGAAGACCTGGCGCAGCGCCGCCAGCGTCTGGGGGTCCGGCTTCTCCCACATGCCGCGGGACTCGGCCTCCAGGAGGCGTTCGGCGATGCCGTGCAGCGCCCAGGGGTTGGCCTCCTTCAAGAAGGCCTGGTTCTCCGGGTCCAGGACGTAGGTCTCCGTCAGCTTGTCGTACATCCAGTCGGCGACCACGCCGGTCGTCGCGTCGTAGCCGAAGAGGTAGTCGACCGTCGCCGCGAGCTCGAACGCGCCCTTGTAGCCGTGGCGGCGCATCGCCTCGATCCACTTCGGGTTCACCACCCGCGCGCGGAAGACCCTCGACGTCTCCTCGACCAGGGTGCGGGTGCGGACCGTCTCCGGGCGGGTGGAGTCGCCGATGTACGCCTCGGGCGCCGTGCCCGTCAGCGCGCGGACGGTCGCCACCATGCCGCCGTGGTACTGGAAGTAGTCGTCGGAGTCGGCGATGTCGTGCTCACGCGTGTCCGTGTTCTTCGCGGCGACGGCGATCCGCTTGTACGCCGTCTCCATCTCCGAACGCGCCGGGCGGCCTTCGAGCCCGCGGCCGTAGGCGTACCCGCCCCACACCGTGTAGACCTCGGCGAGGTCCGCGTCCGTGCGCCAGTCGCGCGAGTCGATCAGCTGCAGGATGCCCGCGCCGTACGTCCCCGGCCGCGAGCCGAAGATGCGGGTGGTCGCCCGCCGCTCGTCGCCGTGCTCGGCCAGGTCGGCCTGCGTGTGGGCGCGGACGAAATTCTCCGAGGCCGGCTCGTCGAGCGAGGCCGCCAGCCGTACGGCGTCGTCGAGCAGCCCGATGACGTGCGGGAAGGCGTCCCGGAAGAAGCCCGAGATGCGCAGCGTGACGTCGACGCGCGGGCGGCCCAGCTCCTCCAGCGGGATCGGCTCCAGGCCGTTCACCCGGCGCGAGGCGTCGTCCCACCGCGGGCGGACGCCCAGCAGCGCCAGCGCCTCGGCGACGTCGTCGCCCGCCGTGCGCATCGCGCTCGTCCCCCACAGGGAGAGGCCCACGGACGTCGGCCACTCGCCGTTGTCGTCGCGGTAGCGCTCCAGGAGCGAGTCGGCGAGCGCCTGGCCGGTCTCCCACGCGAGGCGCGAGGGGACGGCCTTGGGGTCGACGGAGTAGAAGTTCCGGCCGGTCGGCAGGACGTTGACGAGGCCACGCAGCGGGGAGCCGGACGGGCCGGCGGGCACGAATCCACCGTTCAACGCGTGGACGGCGTGGGCCAGTTCGTCGGTCGTGGCCGCCAGCCGCGGCACCACCTGCTCGCAGGCGAACCGCAGCACGGCGGCGACATCGGGACCGTGCGCGGCGGCGACCGCCGGGACCGCGTCCACGGACCAGCCCGCCGCCTCCATCGCCTCGACCAGCTCGCGCGCCGTCGCCTCCGCCTCGTCGGCGGTCGTGCGCGTCGCGGCCGACTCGTCCAGACCCAGGGCCTCACGCAGACCCGGCAGCGCCTGCGTACCGCCCCAGATCTGCCGGGCACGCAGGATCGAGAGGACCAGGTTGACCCGCGCCTCACCCTCCGGCGCGCCGCCCAGCACATGCAGACCGTCGCGGATCTGCGCGTCCTTGACCTCGCACAGCCAGCCGTCGACGTGCAGCAGGAAGTCGTCGAAACCGTCGTCCTCGGGCCGGTCCTCCAACCCCAGGTCGTGGTCGAGCTTCGCGGCCTGGATCAGCGTCCAGATCTGCGCGCGGATCGCCGGCAGCTTGGACGGGTCCATGGAGGAGATCTGCGCGTACTCGTCGAGCAGCTGCTCCAGGCGCGCGATGTCGCCGTAGGAGTCGGCCCGCGCCATCGGCGGCACCAGGTGGTCGACGAGGGTCGCGTGCACGCGCCGCTTGGCCTGCGTGCCCTCACCCGGGTCGTTGACCAGGAAGGGGTAGATCAGGGGGATGTCGCCGAGCGCCGCGTCCGGTCCGCACGCGGCGGACAGACCCGCGTTCTTGCCCGGCAGCCACTCCAGGTTGCCGTGCTTGCCGAGGTGGACCATGGCGTCCGCCCCGAAGCCGCCGTCCTCGGCGCGCGCCGCGATCCAGCGGTAGGCGGCCAGGTAGTGGTGGGACGGCGGGAGATCGGGGTCGTGGTAGATCGCGATCGGGTTCTCACCGAAACCGCGCGGAGGCTGGATCAGGATCAGCAGGTTCCCGCGCCGCAGGGCGGCGAGGACGATGTCGCCCTCGGGGTTACGGGACCGGTCCAGGAACATCTCGCCGGGCGCCGGGCCCCAGTGCTCCTCGACGTGCGTACGCAGTTCCTCGGGCAGGGTCGCGTACCAGCGCTTGTAGTCGGCGGCCGGGATACGGACGGGGTTCTTCGCCAGCTGCTCCTCGGTCAGCCAGTCCTGGTCGTGGCCACCGGCCTCGATCAGGGCGTAGATCAGCTCGTCGCCATCGCCGGAGACGAGGCCGGGGATCTCCTCGACCGGACCGAAGTCGTACCCCTCCTCGCGCAGGCGCCGCAGCAGGGCGACGGCGGAAGCGGGAGTGTCGAGGCCGACCGCGTTGCCGATCCGCGAGTGCTTCGTCGGGTACGCGGAGAGGACGAGCGCCAGGCGCTTCTCGGCGGTGGGGATGTGCCGCAGCCGGGCGTGGCGCACGGCGATCCCGGCGACCCGGGCGGCCCGCTCGGCGTCGGCGACGTAGGAGGGCAGGCCGTCCTCGTCGATCTCCTTGAAGGAGAAGGGGACGGTGATCAGCCGGCCGTCGAACTCGGGCACGGCGACCTGGCTGGCGGCGTCCAGCGGGGAGAGACCCTCGTCGTTCTCCTCCCACGCGGAGCGCGAGCCGGTGAGGCAGAGCGCCTGCAGGATCGGTACGTCGAGGGCGGCCAGCGCGCCCGCGTCCCAGGCCTCCTCGTCGCCGCCCGCCTGCGCCTGTGCGGGCTTGGTGCCACCGGCGGCGAGGACGGTGGTGACGATCGCGTCCGCGCCGCGCAGGGCGTCGAGAAGCTCGGGCTCGGGGGCGCGCAGCGAGGCGACGTAGAGCGGTAGGGCGCGGGCGCCGGCGTCCTCGATCGCGTCACAGAGGGAGCCGACGAAGGCCGTGTTCCCGCTCATGTGGTGGGCGCGGTAGTAGAGCACGGCGATCGTGGGGCCGCCGTCGTTCCTCGACTCCCGCTCCAGCGGACCCCAGGTGGGCGCGGCGGCCGGCGCCTCGAAGCCGTGGCCGGTGAGCAGCACGGTGTCGGAGAGGAACCGGGCCAGCTGCTCCAGGTTGGCGGGGCCGCCGTGCGCGAGATAGGCGTGGGCCTCGGTGGCCACGCCGACGGGGACCGTGGAGGCCTCCATGAGCTGCGCGTCGGGGGCCTGTTCGCCGGAGAGCACGACCAGCGGCTTGCCGGCGGCACGCAGCGCCTGAAGCCCCTCGTCCCAGGCCCGCAGACCGCCGAGAAGGCGTACGAGGACGAGGTCGGCGCCGTCGAGAAGGCCGGGCAGCTCGTCGATCCCGAGCCGGGAGGGATTGGCGAACCGGTACGCGACCGGCCCGCCGGCCGCGCGGGCACTGAGCAGGTCCGTGTCGGAGTGCGACAGCAACAGAATTCGCATGCGAGCGCAGGCCTTCCTCGGGGTTGTCCGCGCCCCGGGTGGTCGTGTGGACGGCGGGAGTTCCTGACTCACCCGCCCCGTGGTTCCGGGCCGGGCTCACAGTGGCGGGACCGCGCCGGATTCTCACCGGGCTTCCTCCCCGGGGTCGGGGACCCCATGCCGTCTGCATAGTAGATCCTGCGCCCGGCGGCCCGGAGGGTCACCCGGAACCACGTGGGTATGCTCGCCGCCATGCCGCCCACCCCACCCACCACGCCCAACC
Source organism: Streptomyces sp. NPDC015346 (assembly GCF_043078785.1). NCBI lineage: Bacteria > Bacillati > Actinomycetota > Actinomycetes > Kitasatosporales > Streptomycetaceae > Streptomyces > Streptomyces sp. NPDC015346. The sequence goes on from NZ_JBIBTW010000012.1 coordinate 32,029, forward strand.
AGGGCGAACCTCGCATACGGGACCGCGGTGACGCCTGCCCCGGGGCGCTCCGGCTGCACGCCGCCGATGATGGCCGTCTGGCTCGACTCCGCTTGCCCGCAGGCTTGTTGACGGCTCATCAGGTGGAGGTTCTGGCCGCGGCGGCGGAGGGTATGGGAGACGGGCGGGTCAGCGTCACCTCGCGGGGGAACGTGGAGCTGCGGGGGCTCGGGGAGGGGTGCGGGGCGGAGCTCGGCGCTCTTCTGGCCGAGGCGGGGCTGCTGCCCTCCGCGACCCATGAACGCGTCCGGAACGTGGTGGCCTCGCCGACCGCCGGACTGGACGGACACGGCGGACTGGGCGCCGCCGACGTGCAGTTGTGGGCCCGAGAGCTGGACGCGCTGCTGTGCGGGCGGGAGTGGACGGCGGCCCTTTCCGGCCGTTTTCTCTTCGTCCTGGACGACGGGCGCGGGGACGTGGCCGGTCTCGGCGGAGATGTGACCTTGATCGCAGCGGGGGCCTCGGCGGCCGGCGAGGAGGGTGAGGAGGGCGACCACGACCCCGGCGCGTTCCTCCGTGTCGGCTCTCAGGTCTTCCGGGTCGCCGCCTCCGACGCGCCCCGGGCCGCGCTTGCCGCCGCCGAGGCGTTTCTGGTCGCCGCCCACGGCGCGGGGAACGGTGCCTGGCGGGTGCGGGAGCTGCCCGAGGGGCATGAGCCGGACCTGGCGGGGGCGCTCGCCCGGGCCGGGGTCGCGGCGGAGCCCGTACCCACGCCGGAACTCCCGCACGGTGAACCGCCCGCGCCCGGGGTGCTCGGCGAGAGCGCCGTCTCCGTCCTCGCGCCCCTCGGCCGACTGACCGCCGAACAGCTGCGCGCCCTGGCCGCCACCGGTGGCGAGGTCCGGCTCACCCCGTGGCGGGGAGCCGTCGTCACCGGCTTCCCCGACCGCGCCGCCGCCGAGGAGCGCCTCGCCGAACTGGCGGCCCTCGGCCTGATCACCGACCCCCGCTCCCCGTGGGTCGGCGTCGGCGCCTGCACCGGACGCCCCGGGTGCGGCAAGGCCCTCGCCGACGTCCGCGCCGACGCCGTGCCCGGTCGCGGCGGCCTCCCCGTCCACTTCTCCGGCTGCGAGCGGCGCTGCGGCCACCCGACCGGCCCGCACGGCACCTGGGTCGACGTCGTCGCCACCGCCGACGGCCGGTACCTGGTCGACGGCGCCCCCACCCCCCGTACCTCCCTGACCGAAGCGGTCGCAACGGCCCGTACCACCGCCCGTACAACGAGATGAGCGAGAACGACACGATGTTCGCCTACGAGAAGGACGGCGCGGAGATCTACCGCCAGTCCTTTGCCACGATCCGCGCCGAGGCGGACCTCGCGGGGCTGCCCGCCGACGTCGCCCAGGTCGCGGTGCGGATGATCCACGCCTGCGGCATGACCGACCTCGTACGCGACATCGCCTACTCCCCGCAGGTCGTCGCCCGCGCCCGGGAGGCCCTGCGCGCCGGCGCGCCGATCCTCTGCGACGCGCAGATGGTCGCGAGCGGAGTCACCCGCAAGCGGCTGCCCGCCGACAACGAGGTGATCTGCACCCTCTCCGACCCCTCCGTGCCCGCCCTCGCCGCCGAGCTCGGCACCACGCGCAGCGCCGCCGCCCTCGAACTCTGGCGCGACCGCCTCGAAGGCTCCGTCGTCGCCATCGGCAACGCCCCCACCGCGCTCTTCCACCTCCTGGAGATGATCGCCAAGGGCGCGCCCCGCCCCGCGGCCGTCCTCGGCATCCCGGTCGGCTTCATCGGCGCCGCCGAGTCCAAGGACGCCCTCGCCGACCGGGGGCGTGAGCTGGGTCTCGACCACCTCGTCGTACGGGGCCGGCGCGGCGGCAGCGCGATGACGGCCGCCGCCGTCAACGCCATAGCGACCGAAGCGGAGATCCAGGCATGACCGCGGTGAAGGGCAAGCTGTACGGGGTGGGTCTCGGCCCCGGCGACCCGAACCTGATGACCGTGGCGGCCGTGAAGGCCATCGCCTCGGCCGACGTGATCGCCTACCACTCGGCCCGCCACGGCCGCTCCATCGCCCGCTCGATCGCCGCCGAGCACATCCGCGAGGACCACGTCGAGGAGCGGCTGATGTACCCGCTCACCGTGGAGACCACCGACCACCCCGGCGGCTACCGCGGCGCGCTCGACGACTTCTACGAGGAGGCGTCGGAGCGGCTGGCCGCGCACCTGGACGCCGGCCGCACGGTCGCGGTCCTCGCCGAGGGCGACCCGCTCTTCTACGGCTCGTACCAGCACATGCACAAGCGGCTCGCCCACCGCTACGACACCGAGGTCATCCCCGGTGTCACCTCGGTCAGCGCGGCGGCCGCCCGGCTCGGCGAGCCGCTGTGCGAGGCCGAGGAGGTCCTGACGATCATCCCCGGCACGCTGCCGGAGGACGAGCTGACCGCCCGGCTCGCGGGCACGGACTCGGCCGTCGTGATGAAGCTGGGCCGGACGTTCCCGACGGTACGGCGCGCCCTGGAGCGGGCGGGCCGGCTGGAGGACGCGCGCTATGTGGAGCGGGCGTTCATGGCGGGCGAGCGGACGGAGCCCCTGTCCGAGGTCGATCCGGCGGGTGTCCCGTACTTCTCGGTGGCCGTGCTGCCCTCCCGTATCGACGCGCTTCCTCCCGTACGGGAGACCGGCGAGGTCGTCGTCGTCGGCACCGGCCCGGCGGGCGCGCCCTGGCTGACGCCCGAGTCGCGCGGCGCCCTCGTCAACGCCGACGACCTGGTCGGCTACACCACGTACCTCGACCGCGTCCCGGTGCTGCGCCCCGGCCAGCGCCGCCACGGATCCGACAACAAGGTCGAGTCGGAGCGCGCCGAGTTCGCCCTCGACCTGGCGCGGCGCGGCCGGCGGGTCGCGGTCGTCTCGGGCGGTGACCCGGGCGTCTTCGCGATGGCGACGGCGGTCCTGGAGGTCGCCTCGGAGCCTCGGTACGCGGACGTGCCCGTACGGGTCCTGCCGGGCGTGACGGCCGCGAACGCGGCTGCCGCGGCGGCGGGCGCGCCGCTGGGCCACGACTACGCGACGATCTCGCTGTCCGACCGCCTCAAGCCCTGGGAGGTCATCGCGGAGCGGCTGCGCGCGGCGGCCGGCGCGGACCTGGTCCTCGCGCTCTACAACCCGGGCTCGAAGTCCCGTACGCACCAGGTGGCCGCCGCCCGCGACCTGCTGCTCGAACTGCGCTCGCCCGAGACCCCGGTGGTCGTGGCGCGGGACGTGGGCGGCCCTGAGCAGTCGGTGCGGGTGGTGACCCTGAAGACGCTGGAGCCGAGCGAGGTCGACATGCGCACGCTGCTGCTGATCGGCTCGTCCCAGACCCGCGCGGTCGAACGCCCCGACGGCCGCACGATCACCTGGACGCCGCGCCGCTACGGGTGAAGGTGCCGAGTCCCTCCGTGTCGAGGTACTCGACGCGGAGGGACTTCCCGTCCGGGGAGAAGGTGACTCCGGTGAGTCCGACGGCGTTCTCGCCGGCGGTCCGGAAGCTGAACGTGTCGCCGTCGTAGTGCGTGAGCCGGTACGTCTGGGGCTTCGGCCCCAGACGGAGCGTCAGGACGCCGTCCTGGCCGGCGGTCACGGACGCCTTCCCGTAGTACGCGTTGTCGTACGTGCCGGTGTAGGTGTCGGCGGCCTTCGCGGGGGCGGCGTCGGACGGCGGGCGGGCGTAGTCGGTCGTGGACCGGCCCGCGTCCTCCCCCTGCTGGTAGAGCGCGTCCACCAGCGGGATCCAGTCGCGGCTCGGTTCGCCGTCCTGCGCGATGTCGAAGAAGTCGAGGGCGACGGCGTCGGCCACCCCGGCCGGGGACCCGTTGGTGAGGACGACGATGCCGAGCTGTTCGCCGGGGAGCATCGTGACGTTGGTGTGCGCGCCGAGCGCGAAGGCGCCGGTGTGCGAGAGGCGGAGCCGGCCCTCGTCGTCGTACCTCACGTTCCAGCCGTAGCCGTAGAAGCCGGCCTGGCCCGCCGGGGCGGGCGGCGGACTCGCGACGGAATGCGGCCAGTGCGTGCGCTCCAGGCTCTCGGCGTCGATGATCTGCCGGCCGTCGAGCTTGCCGTTCGCGAGCTGGAGGCGCAGCCAGGTGCTCATGTCGCGGGCGCTGGAGCTGACGCCGCCGGCCGGTGACTGGGCGTCGGGGTCGCGGACGAACTCCGGCTTCCAGGTGCCGTCGGCGGTCTTGACGTGGCCGTGGGCGCGGTCGGCGGTCTTGGCGAAGTCCTCGAAGCGGGAGCTGGTGGAGTTCATCCCGGCCGGCTTGTAGAGGGTGTCCTCGGCGAGTTTCTCCCACGCCACGCCCTTCTCGTCGGCGACGGCCTGGGCGGCGGCGGTGAGCCCGAAGTTGGTGTACGCGTAACTCGCGCGGAACGGCGTGAGGGGCTCGTACCGCAGGTGGGACAGGATGTACTCGCGGTCGTAGCCGAGGTCTTCGAGGAGGTCGCCGGCGTGGTCGGGGAGGCCGCTGCGGTGCGAGAAGAGGTCGGCGACCGTGACGTGGGAGCTGACCCAGGGGTCCTTCAGGCGGAAGTCCGGCACGTTCGGGGCTACGGGCTTGTCCCAGCCCTCGATCCCGGCCGCCTGGGCGACGACGGTGGAGGCGATCGGCTTCGAGACGGACGCCAACTGGAAGACGGTGTCCGCGTCGACCCGCGCCGGCTTGCCCACCTCCCGTACGCCGTACCCCTTGAGCTGGACGACCTTGTCCCGGTACACGACGGCGACGGAGACACCCGGGACGCCGGTGCGTTTCATGGCCGCCTCGACGACCCCGTCCAGTCGCTGGACGGCCCGGTCGACATCCGCCTGATCGAGCGTCGGAGGCGGCTGGGGAGGGGGCGGTGAAGGGCTGGGGGCCGCCGGCCCGGGGGAAGCGCCCACGAGGGCCACGAGCCCCGCCGTGACCAGCCATCGCATGGTCATCACCCCTCCATTGAACGCCCGCCGGACGTGCCTGTCGCGCCGACCGCGACGGCCGGTAAAGTCCCCCTCCGGCGGAACACCGGCCCCACCCGCACCACCGCCTTTCCCCCACACCTCATTCCTCGTGCAGGTCCGGAAAGGGCCCCTCTCTCTGTGATGACTTCTCTGTGATGACTCGTAACCGGCTGAGCGCGCTGGCCACCACGGCCGCCCTCGCCGCCGCCGACGGTCTCCTCACCGCCACCCCGGCCTCCGCGGCCGTCACCTGCGCCTCCCCCGTGTGGAAGGCGGAGTACTTCGCCAATGCCGGTTTCAGCGGCACGCCCAAGCTGACCACCTGCGACAGCGCCATCGCCGAGAACTACGGTTACGGCGACCCGGCGGGCGTCACGCTGCCGAACGACAACTTCTCCGTCCGCTGGTCCGTCACCCGGGACTTCGGCTCCGGCGGTCCCTTCAGCCTCGTCGCCGAGGCCCAGGACGGCATACGCGTCAACGTCGACGGCGTGCGCAAGATCGACCTCTGGAAGAACGTCTCCACCACCCAGAAGAAGACGGTCAACCTGACGATCCCGTCCGGACGGCACACCATCACCGTGTACTACGCGGCCTGGACGGGCGCCGCGAACGTCAAGTTCGGCTACGCGCCCCTCACGTCGGCCACCGCCGACAAGGTCCGTCCGCTCGCGCCGACCGGTGCCACCGTCGCCTACGACCGGGCTCTCAACAAGGCCACCCTGAAGTGGGCGGCCAACAGGGAGATGGACCTCGCCGGCTACCGCGTCTACCGGCGGCTGCCCACCACCGCGTGGGCCAAGGTCAGCAGCGCCACCACCCTGGTCACCGGCACCTCCGCCGTCAACTACCCCCCGCCCACCGGTGAGACGTACCTCTACGAACTCCGCGCCGTCGACAAGGCCGGCAACGAGTCGTGGGGCAGCGCCGACCTGACGGTCGCGAGCGTGGACCGTACGGCTCCGTCCGCGCCGGCCGGTCTGACGGCGACGGACGGGCAGGCCGGGGTGGCGCTGGCCTGGCAGCCGGTCGCCGGAGCGGCGACGTACACGGTCCACCGGCGCCTCACCGCCGACACGACCGGCCCCGTGACCCAGGTCGCGACCGGAGTCACGGCCACGGCCTTGACGGACGCCACCGTCGCCGAGAACACCGGCTACAGCTACTGGGTCTCGGCCGCGGACGCCGCCGGGAACGTGTCGGCACGCACCGCCACCGTCGCCACCCACGGCGACTTCGCCCCGGGCGCGCCGACCGGCCTGACGGCCCTTGACGACGCCCGGAAGGGCATCGTCCTGAACTGGACCGCGCCCGCCGCCGCGGACGTGGTCTCGTACCGCGTCTACCGGGACGGCGCGCTCTGGACCACGGTCACCGAGCCGACGTACACCAACCACTCGGTCAGGTACGGGACCACCTACCGGTACACGGTCACGGCCGTGGACGGGGCGGGCAACGAGTCCGCCGCGTCCGCCGCTGTCGAGATCACCACCGAGGGCGACCTCGTCGCCCCCGCCGCCGTCACCGGTCTGAAGGGCACCGCCCGCGCGGACGGCGTGCTCCTGGAGTGGGACGCGAACACGGAGCCCGACCTCGAACGGTACGACCTGTTCAAGGGCGAGTTCTGGCCTGACGAGGAGGAGCCGGGCGGCGGCGTGTGGGTCTTCCACCACGTCGACTACATCGCCGGGGACGCCACCTCGTACCTCTTCGGGTCCACCCAGGACGGGGACCGGTACCGCTTCGCCGTCGTCGCCGTCGACAAGTGGGGCAACACCCTCGCCACGGACATCAACGACGTGTCCTGGGTCGAGGTCGAGGAACTCCCCGCCGCGGGCTGAGTCTCACCGCTCCCGCACCCAGGCGGCGGCCTCCTCCGGGGTCGCCGCCACCGGGACGCCCTCCGGCGCCGGAGGGCGGCGGACGACCACGACCGGGACGCCCGCCTCGCGGGCCGCGGTCAGTTTCGGGGCCGTGGCCGCGCCGCCGCTGTCCTTGGTGATGAGGACGTCGATCCGGTGCCGGCGCAGCAGCTCCCGCTCTCCGTCGAGGGTGAAGGGGCCCCGGTCCAAGAGGACTTCGGTGCGGGGCGGCATCGGGGTGTCCGGGGCGTCCACGGAGCGGACGAGGAACCACTGGGGGCAGTCGGCGAAGGCGGCCAGGCCCATCCGGCCCGTCGTCAGGAACACCCGCTGCCCCAGGCCGTCGAGGGCCCGCGCCGCCTCCTCCAGGGAGCCCACGTCGTGCCAGTCGTCCCCGTCGACCGGGACCCACCCCGGCCGGCGCAGGGCGAGCAGGGGAACATGGGCGGTGGCGGCCGCCCGGGCCGCGTTGAAGCTGATCCGCTCGGCGAAGGGATGGGTGGCGTCGATGACCGCGTCCACACGGTGTGCGCGCAGCCAGTCCGCGAGCCCCTCGGCCCCGCCGAACCCGCCGATCCGCACCTCGCCCACCGGCAGCCGGGGCTGGGCCACCCGCCCCGCGAGCGAGCTGGTCACGCGGAGCTCGCTCCCGTGTGCCTCGAGCAGTCCGGCGAGGGCGCGGGCCTCCGTCGTCCCGCCCAGAATGAGTACGTGCACAGGAGTCCCTTCGTGAATCCGGCCGGTGGGCGCGAGGCCCAACTCAAGCACACGGGTCTGCGCCCCGGGTGGACGACCGGTGCCTGTGCGACGGCGGCGACGACGGCCGCGTACACGGCGCTGCTGACCGGGGATTTCCCCGACCCGGTGACGATCACGCTGCCGAAGGGCGGGCGTCCGGCGTTCGCGCTCGCGGCGGAGGAGCTCTCCGCCGGCGCCGCCATGGCGGGGGTCGTGAAGGACGCCGGTGACGACCCGGATGTCACCCACGGCGCACTGGTCCGCTCGACGGTACGGATCCTCCCGGCCGGCTCCGGTGTCGTCTTCCGGGCCGGGCCCGGCGTCGGCACGGTCACCCTGCCCGGCCTGCCCCTGGAGGTCGGCGAACCGGCGATCAACCCGGTCCCGCGCCGGATGATGCGCGAGCACGTCGCGGAGGTCGCCGCCGCGCACGGCGGCTCCGGCGACGTCGAGATCACGGTCTCCATCGACCACGGCGAGGAGATCGCCCGCTCCACCTGGAACCCCAGGATCGGCATCCTCGGCGGCCTGTCGGTACTCGGCACGACCGGCATCGTCGTCCCGTACTCCTGCTCGGCGTGGATCGACTCGATCCGCCGGGGCGTGGACGTGGCCCGCGCGGCGGGCCTGACGCATGTGGCGGGCTGCACCGGCTCCACCTCGGAGAAGACGGTGACGACGCTCTACGACCTGCCCGAGATCGCCCTGCTCGACATGGGGGACTTCGCGGGCGCCGTCCTCAAGTACGTACGGCAGCACCCGGTCGACCGGCTCACGATCTGCGGCGGCTTCGCCAAGCTCTCCAAGCTGGCGGCCGGCCATCTGGACCTCCACTCGGCCCGCTCCCAGGTCGACAAGCCGTTCCTGGCGGACCTGGCCCGGTCCGGCGGCGCGTCCGAGGCCCTCGCCGAGGAGATCGCCACCGCCAACACGGGCCTGGCGGCCCTCCGCCTCTGCGAGGCGGCCGGCGTCCCCCTCGGCGACCTGGTCGCCACCCGCGCCCGCGACGAGGCCCTCAGCGTCCTCCGCGGCGCACCGGTCGCGGTCGACGTCGTCTGCATCGACCGCGCGGGCACGGTGGTGGGCCGGTCGGCAGTGGCGGGACCGTAAGGGGCGCGGGCCCTCAGAGGTCGTCGGGCAGCAAGCGGAACGCCTTGTGACCGGTGAGGGGTCCGCTCATGCGGTCGGGTATCCGATCTCCGCGATGTCGTCGGCCCGTGCGGCCAGGTCGGTGTCCGGGTTCAGGGCGGTGACGAGGGAGTCGGTCAGCGGGCGCAGGGCGAGCACATGGCGGACGGCGGCGAGGTCGACCGTCGTCTCGTAGTAGTCCTCGGCCCACTCCTGGTACGCCTCTGCCGAGCGGTCGACGAGGAGCTCGAAGAGATAGCCGGCGCCGTCCGCGTCCTCCGGGTCGTCGCCCTCCTCGGGGAAGTCGATCGCCCCCGTCCGCCAGGCCGTGTCGGCCGGCTCCCGCCACAGGCAGGCGGTCACGACCGGTACGCCGCCCTCGTCGGTGAACGCCGGCTCCTCGACGTACGCCCGGAAGGCCTCCGGCACCGAGTCGAGCACCCCCGGCCACGGCGAGCCGTCGGCCAGGGGGCCGTACGGGCTCATGAGCGACTCGTGGGAGAAGCCGCGTATGTACACGCCCGCGGCGGAGAAGACGAGGGAGTACTCGTCGCCCTGTCCGTTCCGCATCGAGGCCATCTCCTCGCCCTCGGACCAGCGCGAGTCGAACGAGTAGTACCGCCCGTCCCAATCGGGGCTGAGCACCGCGTCCAGCATCGCCAGCCCACGGCAGTGGTCACGCAGGAGATCGGTCTCGGGAAGCTTCCGGGCCACGTCGTATACGGTCACGCGCCCATCCAAGCGCACGCCACCGACAGCGGGTCCGCGGATGCGGCCCCACCCCCGCGCCCCTAGGCTTGCCAGGGCAACCGTCCCGATCGAAGGGTGTGTGCCCATGTCGAAGCGAGGCAACAAGCGACGCGCCAGGAAGAAGAAGGGCGCGAATCACGGCAAGCGGCCCAACGCCTGAGCCGTTTGACTTTCTGACGTTCTCGAGGCCCGCGGGGCCGGTGCGTGAAGCGACGTACCGGGTCCGCAGGCCTTCGTGATGCGGGTCAGCAGACGTGGCGGTCGCGCGCCGGGTCGTAGAGGTGGCTGTCGCGGAACTGCGTGGCCGCCAGTGTGCGGCCGACCAGGATGACGGCCGTCTTCGTGATCCCGGCCGTCTTCATCTGGGACGCGATGTCGTCGAGGGTGCCCCGCAGGACCACCTCGTCCGGGCGGCTGGCCATCGCCACCACGGCCGCCGGGCAGTCGGCGCCGTAGTGGGGCAGCAGCTCGGAGACGACCCGGTCGACGTAGCGGGCGGCCAGGTGGAGGACGAGGAGCGCGCCGCTGCGGCCCAGGGTCGCGAGGTCCTCGCCCTCGGGCATCGGGGTCGCCTGCTGGGCGACGCGGGTGAGGATCACCGTCTGGCCAACGGTGGGGACCGTCAGTTCGCGCTTCAGGGCGGCGGCCGCCGCCGCGAACGCCGGGACGCCCGGCACCACCTCGTACGGAATGCCCTCCGCGTCCAGGCGCCGCATCTGCTCCGCGACCGCGCTGAAGACGGACGGGTCGCCCGAGTGGAGCCGGGCCACGTCGTGCCCCTCCGCGTGGGCGCGGACGATCTCGGCGACGATCCGGTCGAGGTCCAGGTCGGCCGTGTCGACCAGGCGCGCGTCCGGCGGGCACTCGGCGAGCAGCTCGCGGGGGACGAGGGACCCGGCGTACAGGCAGACCCCGCACCGCGCGAGGGTCCGCGCGCCGCGCACCGTGATCAGGTCGGCGGCCCCGGGGCCCGCGCCGATGAAGTAGACGGTCATGCTCCAACTCCTGATTTCGTTACGGACCACTGGGTGACCGGCATCGCCTGGCGCCAGCCGGTGAAGCCGCCCACCGGGACGGCCTGGGCGACGGCGAGCCGGATCAGCTCTCCGCCGTGGCGGCGGTACCGGTCCGCGAGCAGCGCCTCGGACTCCAGCGTCACCGTGTTCGCGACCAGCCGGCCGCCCGCCGGCAGCGCCTCCCAGCAGGCATCGAGGAGGCCGGGCGCGGTCAGGCCGCCGCCGATGAACACGGCGTCGGGGGCCGGCAGGCCGGCCAGCGCCCCGGGCGCGGCGCCGGTGACGACCCGCAGGCCGGGTACGCCGAGGGCCGCCGCGTTGCGTTCGATACGCGCCGCTCGCTCGGGGGACTTCTCCACGGCGATCGCGCGGCACGAGCGGTCCGTCCGCATCCACTCGACGCCGATCGAGCCGGAGCCGCCGCCGACGTCCCACAGCAGCTCGCCGGGTGCGGGCGCCAGGGCCGCGAGGGTCGCCGCGCGGACGTACCGCTTGGTGAGCTGGCCGTCGTTCTCGTACGCCTCGTCGGGCAGACCGGGCACGGCGCCGAGGCGCGGCGCGCCGGGGGAGCGTACGCAGTCGAGCGCGACGATGTTGAGGGGGTCGATGTCGAGGGGGTCGCCGGCCTGCTCGGGCGGCCAAGCGTCGGCCGTGGCCTCCACGATCCGTTCCCGCTCCGAGCCGAGCTGTTCCAGGACCCGCATCCGGGTCCCTCCGAAGCCCTTCTCCCGCAGCAGCCCGGCGACCTCAGCCGGCGTGCGGCCGTCCGCGCTGAGGACGAGCAGCCGCCGGCCGTCGTGGAGGGAGGCGGTGAGCGAGGCGAGCGGCCTGCCGACCAGCGAGACCGTCTCCACGGCCTCCAGGGGCCAGCCGAGGCGCGCGCAGGCGTACGAGACGGAGGAGGGGTGCGGGAGGACGTGGAGGCGGTCGGCGCCGACCGTCTCGCCGAGGGTGCGGCCGATCCCGTAGAACATCGGGTCCCCGCTCGCGAGTACGGCGATCTTCCGGCCGTCGTGGGCGGCGAGCAGGCCGGGGACGGCGGGGCGCAGGGGCGAGGGCCAGGCGATCCGCTCGCCGGGGCACGCGTCGGGGGGCAGCAGCTCCAGCTGGCGGCGGCCGCCGATGAGGACCTCGGCGGCCCGCAGGGCCCGGCGGGAGTTCTCGGGGAGCCCGTCCCATCCGTCCGCGCCGATTCCGACGACCGATATCACACCGTTCACGTCGGCGAACTCTACGTGAGCCCGCGCGGGCCCCTTCCTGGCGCCCGCGGAATAGGACGCGCCAGGTGCGCCGTTGAGCACAGTGATTTAAAGTTCAACCAATACCGGTCGCAGAGGCCGGTCCCGCGAGAGGTGAGCACCATGCAGTTCGGGATCTTCACCGTCGGCGACGTCACGGCCGACCCCACGACCGGCCGCACCCCGTCCGAGCACGAGCGGATCAAGAACACGGTCGCCATCGCGCTCAAGGCGGAGGAGGTCGGGCTCGACGTCTTCGCCACCGGCGAGCACCACAACCCGCCGTTCGTCCCGTCCTCGCCCACCACCCTCCTCGGGCACATCGCGGCCCGGACCGAGCGGCTCATCCTCTCCACGTCCACGACACTGATCACCACCAACGACCCGGTGAAGATCGCCGAGGACTACGCGACCCTGCAGCACCTCGCCGACGGGCGCGTCGACCTGATGATGGGACGCGGCAACACCGGCCCGGTCTACCCGTGGTTCGGGCAGGACATCCGCCAGGGCATCCCGCTCGCCGTCGAGAATTACGCACTCCTCCACAGGCTGTGGCGGGAGGACGTCGTCGACTGGGAGGGCACGTTCCGCAGCGCCCTGCAGGGCTTCACCGCCACTCCCCGCCCGCTGGACGGCGTACCGCCGTTCGTCTGGCACGGCTCGATCCGCTCCCCCGAGATCGCCGAGCAGGCCGCGTACTACGGCGACGGATTCTTCGCCAACCACATCTTCTGGCCCAAGCAGCACACCGAGAAGATGGTCGGCCTCTACCGCCGGCGGTACGCGCACTACGGCCACGGCAACCCCGAGCAGGCCATCGTCGGCCTCGGCGGCCAGGTCTTCATGCGCAAGAACTCCCAGGACGCGGTACGGGAGTTCCGGCCGTACTTCGACAACGCGCCGGTCTACGGACACGGCCCGTCGCTCGAGGAGTTCAGCAAGGAGACGCCGCTCACCGTCGGCTCCCCGCAGGAGGTCATCGAACGGACCCTGTCCTTCCGGGAATACGTCGGCGACTACCAGCGTCAGCTCTTCCTGGTGGACCACGCGGGTCTGCCGCTGAAGACGGTTCTGGAACAGCTCGACATGCTCGGCGAGGAGGTCGTCCCGGTGCTGCGCAAGGAGTTCGCCTCCATGCGGCCGGCCGGAGTCCCGGAGACCGCCCCGCTCCACCCCGCCGTGGAACGCGCAGCCGTGGAACGCGCAGCCGTGGAACGCGCAGCCGTGGAACGCACAGCCGCCGGAAACACGGCCGCAGAACCCACGAGCACGCGCACACGCACGCTCACGCAGGAGGCGTAAGTCATGCAGACCCTGAAGCTCGTCGCCGTGTCCGCCGGACTCTCCGCGCCCTCCTCGACCCGGCTGCTCGCCGACCGGCTCGCCAAGGCCGCCGAGTCGCGCCTCGTCGAGCAGGAGTACGCGGTCGAGGTCCAGGTCGTCGAGTTGCGCGAGCTCGCCGTGGACATCGCGAAGAACTTCGTCACCGGCTTCCCCTCGGGCGAGCTGGAGGCCGCGATCGACGCGGTGACCGGCGCGGACGGGGTCATCGCGGTGACCCCCGTCTTCACCGCCTCGTACAGCGGTCTGTTCAAGTCCTTCTTCGACCTGATCGCCCCGGACGCGCTGACCGGCAAGCCGGTGCTGGTCGCGGCCACCGGCGGCACCGCCCGCCACTCGCTCGTCCTCGACCACGCGCTGCGGCCGCTCTTCGCCTACCTCCGGGCGCTCGTGGTGCCGACGGCGGTGTACGCGGCTTCGGAGGACTGGGGCTCGGGCGGCGACGAGGCGCTTCCCACGGGCTTCGGGGGCGACGGCCTGCCGTCCCGGATCCAGCGCGCCGGGCGGGAGCTGGCGGAGTTCGTCGCGGCCCGGCCGGCGGCCCGGGAGGCGGACGAAGACGAGGTCGTCCCCTTCGAACAGCAGCTCGCGGACCTGCGCCTGGACTGACCTCGGTGATCTTCTCCTTGCGGGTGATCTTCTCCTTGCGGGTGATCTTCTCCTTGCGGGTGATCTTCTACTTGCGGTTGTAGAGCCGCATCGTGACCGCCCCGAAGACGACCACGAACACCGCCGACCACCCCAGGGACCAGGCGATGTCCGCCGCCGGCCAGTTCCCCGCCATCAACTCCCGTACCGCCGTCGCCAGATGCGTCACCGGGCTGTTGTTGACGAAGGCCTGGAGCCACCCCGGCATCGTCCTCGGGTCGACGAAGACGTTGGACAGGAACGTCAGCGGGAAGATCACCATCATCGAGACGCCCATGACGGACTTCTCGCTGCGCAGCATCAGCCCGAACATGGTCCAGATCCACGAGAAGGCGAACGAGAACACCATCAGCAGCGCGACCCCGAGCAGGATGCCCGTCACCCCGCCGGCCGGCCGGTAGCCGATGATCACGCCGACGGTGAGCATGACGGCGGAGGCGATCAGATAGCGGACGACGTCGCCGAGGAGATAGCCGACCATCGGGGCCGGCCGCCAGATCGGGAGCGTACGGAAGCGGTCGAAGACGCCCTTCTCGATGTCGGTGTTGACCGAGACACCCGTATACATCGTGATCATCACGACGCTCATCACGAGGATGCCCGGCAGCAGGAACTGGATGTACGCCGAGACCGAGCCGGCCAGCGCGCCCCCGAAGAGGTACGTGTACATCAGCACCATCATGATCGGGAACGCGGTCACGTCGAAGAGCTGCTCCGGCACATGCTTGATCTTGAGCATGGCGCGCCAGCCGAAGGTGAACGAGGCGGAGAGCGCGCTGGGCCGGGGCGGCCGCTCCTGGCCGACGAGAAGCGCGGCCAGTTCCTCGGCGCGCGGGGCCTCGAAGGCGAGGGCGTCGGTCTGCCGGCTGTCCTTGCCGGTGGCGACGGTACTCATGCCGTCGTTCCCTTCCGGTCGGTGAGGGCGAGGAAGACCTCGTCGAGGCTGGGCTGGCCGAGCGAGAAGGTGTCGACGGTGATCCCGGCTCCGGCGAGTTCGGCCAGGGCCCGGGCGGCCTGTTCGGCGGCGCCCAGGTCCGTGCCGTGGCCGTCGACGGTGGCGGTGAGCGCCACCGGGTCGGGGTCGAGCTGGACGGTGGCCTTCAGCGCGGTCGCGAGGACCCGCTCGGCGGCCGGGCGCTGCTCGGGGTGGCGCAGCCGTACCTGCACCGATCCGGAACCCACCGAGGACTTCAGCTCGCCCTTCGTCCCCTCCGCGATGACCTTGCCGTGGTCGATCACGGCGATACGGGAGGCCAGCTGGTCCGCCTCGTCCAGATACTGCGTGGTCAGCAGCACCGTCGTGCCCTGGGCGACCACGGCCCGGACGATGTCCCAGACCTGGTTGCGGCTGCGCGGGTCGAGGCCGGTCGTCGGCTCGTCGAGGAAGAGCAGGTCGGGGGTGTTGAGGATGGAAGCGGCGATGTCGATTCGGCGCCGCATACCGCCCGAGTAGTTCTTGACCTGCTTGTCGGCGGCCTCGGAGAGGCCGAACGCGGCGAGGAGCTGCGCGGAGCGCTCCCGGGCGCCGGGCCGGGAGTGGCCGAGGAGCCGGCCGAGCAGCACCAGGTTCTCGGTGCCGGTCAGGTCCTCGTCGACGGAGGCGTACTGGCCGGTGAGGCTGACCCGGCCCCGCACGGCGTCGGCGTCCTTGACCACGTCCTTGCCGAAGACGGTGGCCCGGCCGCCGTCCGGCCGCAGGAGGGTGGCGAGCATCTTCACGGCGGTGGTCTTGCCCGCGCCGTTCGGGCCGAGGACGCCGTAGACGGTACCGGCCGGGACGCGCAGATCGATGCCGTCGACGGCCCGGTTCGTGCCGAAGACCTTGACCAGGCCCTCGGTCTCGATGGCGAGGTCGGCCATGCGCTGCCCTCCCGGCTGCCGGGTTCGGTTCCGCTTCGGTTCCGCTTCGGTTCGGCTTCAACCACTCACTGCCAACCACACCAGTCTCCGACGGAGGCGGCCGGTATGCCAGGGGAGGGCGGCCGGTATGCCGGCGGTAGGACGGCGCCTCCCTCGCGCGGGGGAGGGACCCCGGCCCCCGCGACGACGCGGCGGACACCACCCCGACGGCACGCTGAGCCTCATGCCGAACCTACGGAAGACGAAGATGAACGCCCTGCCCGGTACACCCCGCTGGGCCGCCCTCGCCGCGCACGCCGTGCCGCTGATCGTCCTTCCCTCGGGGATCTGGCGGATCGCCCTCACGCTGGGGCTCCCCGTCGCCGAGGTCGACGATCCGGGCCTCGGCCAGGCCACGTACCAGATCGTCCTCACCGTCGTGGCCGAGCTGCTCGCCTTTCTGACCCTCGGCCTCGTCCGGCCCTGGGGCGAAGTCTTCCCCCGCCGGCTGCCGTTCGTCGGCGGGCGCCCCGTCTCCACGCGCGGGGCGACCACCGCCGCGCTCTGCGGGGCGTTCGGACTCCTCGCCCTGGTGGGCTGGTTCACGTACGCGGCGTACGCGGGGCTCGGCGGGAACTCCGTCGGCACGCACACCGACGGCCCGGTCCAGCAGGTCCTGCTGTACGTGTGCTACCTGCCGCTCCTGGCGTGGGGCCCGCTGCTCGCCGCCGTGGCGGTCGCGTACCACCGCCGCCGTACCGGCCGTTACGACGGCAGTGGCCGTTACGTCGAGGGGTGCACCGGCCGGCCGGCCGCGTCCTCGTGCGTGTAGAAGACGTAGAACGTGGCGACGTACATGCCCGCGGCCACCACCAGGCCGAGGACCACCGCGGACAGCACGCTGGCCCTGGAGAGGCTGAAGAGGAAGCCGACCGCGCAACCGGCGAGCGCCGCCCAGGCCGCCGCGCGCAGCTCGCGCGGCAGGACGCGGCCGCGCCGCCGCAGCACGTACACCGCTCCGGCGAGCACGGCGCCGGCGGCCAGTCCGAGCAGGACCTGGCCCCAGGTGATGAGGCCGCCGGAGCGCACGATGGCGGCCGCGTAGAAGCCGTAGAGGAATCCCAGCGTGAGGGGCAGGCCCCAGCCGCGTGTCCTCAGCCGGCGGTCGTGCCGGTCGTGTGCCTTCGGACGCCGACGGGAAGGCAGTGCGGCGTGTGCGGCCATGGCGGAGCTCCTTCACTCTCGGCCCCCTCCACCCTCATCCCTCCAGAGCACACCTGGGCCCTCGCCCCCGCAACCGGACGGTCGGGTCGTCAGCCGGCCGGTCGCACCGCGACGGCGACGATCAAACATCCAGGACCGATCAAACATCCAGGGTCTCCGAGGCAAGGGCGGCCAGCCGCCCCAACGCGCCGTCCAGGACCGCCAGGGCGGGCGAGGCGAGCCCCACCCGCACCGCGTCCACGGCCGCCGCCCCCGGGGCCGCCGCCGAGCCCCGGCCCGCCGCCGTCCCCGGGGCCGCCGCCGAGCCCGGGACCGTGCCTCCCGTGACGGCGAATTCGGTGCCCGGCGTCAGTGCGATGCCCCGCCGGGCCGCCGCGGCCACGAACGTCTCCGCCCGCCACGGTGCCGGAAGCTCCCACCAGCAGTAGTACGCGTGCGGCGCCGTGCGGATCCGGTACGCCCCCAGATGGCGCCGCACCAGCGCGTGCCGGGCCGCCGCGTCCGCCCGCTTCGCCGCCACCACCTCCGCCACCGTCCCGTCCTGCGCCCACCGGGTCGCCGCCGCGAGCGCCAGGCCGCCCGCCGTCCAGGCCCCGGAGCGCAGGGCGCGCCCCAGGTCCTCCACCAGCCCCTCGGGCGCCACGAGATGGCCGACGGTGAGGCCGGGCGCCAGCCGCTTGGAGAGGCTGTCCACCAGGACCACCCGCTCCGGAGCGTGGGCGGCGAGCGGCGCCGGGGCGTCCGGTTCGAGGAACGCCCAGGTGGTGTCCTCGACGGCCGTCAGACCCGACTCCCGCAGCACGACCGCCAGTTCGGCCCTGCGCCCCGAACCGGATGTGATCGACAGCGGGTTGTGGAGCGTCGGCTGGACGTACACGGCGGAGAGCGGGGCCGCGCGATGGGCCGCGGCGAGTGCGTCCGGGCGCATCCCGTCCTCGTCGAGCGCGATCGGGACCAGCCGTACGCCCAGCCGCGCCGCCACCGCCTTGACCAGCGGATACGTCAGGGCCTCGACGCCCAGTCGGCCTCCTGGACCGACCAGCGCGGAGACGGCCGCCGCGATGGCCTGCCGGCCGTTGCCTGCGAACAGCACCCGCTCCGGCTCCGGCGCCCAGCCGGCCCGCGCCAGCGTCCGTACCGCCGCCGCCCTGGCCTCCGCCGTGCCCACCGCCGCCGCGGGCCGTCCCGTCGCCTCCCCCAGCACATCGGCCCGGGCGAGCGAGGCGAGCGCCCGCGCCATGAGCTCCGACTGCCCTTCCGCCACGGGGTAGTTGAGCTGGAGGTCGACCGGTGTGTCGCCGGTCGCCTCGGCGAGCGCGGGCCCGGGCAGCGGCGGCGCGGCCCGTACGAAGGTGCCTCGGCCGACCTCGCCGACGACGAGGCCCCGGCGGGCCAGCTCTCCGTACACCCGGATCGCCGTCGAGTCGGCGATCCGGTGACGGCGGGCGAAGGCCCGCTGGGTGGGCAGCCGGTCGCCGGGCCGCAGCCCCCCGTCCGCGATCCGCTCCGCCACCCGATCGGCGATCCTGCGGTACTCCTCCACCGGACCGACCCCCTCTCCACACACCGGAACATTGCACCGAGAGCAAAGATTTTATTGCACCGAGCAAGGCGGCCTGCCTAGCCTCGGACCATGCCTTCCGCAGAGATCAACGGACTGACCGTCGGCTACGAGGACAGGGGCGCGGACACGGGCACGGAGCCCGCGCTCGTCCTGATCCACGGCCACCCCTTCGACCGCACCATGTGGCAGCCCCAGATCGACCGCTTCTCCGCCACGCGCCGGGTCGTCGCCCCCGATCTGCGGGGCTACGGAGCGACCACCGTCGTCCCCGGCGTCACCCCGCTCTCCGCCTTCGCCGAGGATCTCGCGGCCCTCCTCGACCATCTCGGCGTCCGCGAGTTCGTCCTCGCCGGGCTCTCCATGGGCGGCCAGATCGCCATGGAGTGCTACCGCCTCTTCCCCGAGCGGATCCTCGGCCTCGTCCTCGCCGACACCTTCCCCGCCGCCGAGACCGAGGAGGGCAGGGCCGCCCGGAACGCGATGGCCGACCGGCTGCTCGCCGAGGGAGCGGCCGGGATGCGGGCGTACGCCGACGAGGTACTGGACCGGATGGTCGCCCCGTACAACACCCATGCCGCGCCCCACGTCCACCGGATGATGTGCGCCACCGACCCGGCCGGCGCGGCGGCGGCCCTGCGCGGGCGGGCGGAGCGCCCCGACTACCGCGAACTGCTCACCACCGTCCGCGTACCCGCCCTGGTGGTCGTCGGCCGGGACGACACCTTCACCCCGGTGGCGGACGCGGAGGCGATGCACGCGGCCCTGCCCGACTCCACCCTCGTGGTCGTCGAGTCCGCGGCGCACCTGCCGAACCTGGAGCGGCCCGAGGAGTTCGACGCGGCCCTGGCGACGTTCCTCGGCTCACTCGTCCGGACCAGCTGAAGGTTCGGTCCCGGGCCGGCGGCCGGACGATGGCCCCATGAGCCAGAACACGGCGCCGAGCGCGCCCACCCCGCCCCGCACGTCGAGTGCCGCCGGTGACTGGGCCGCCGGCGGCACCCTCTTCGCCGGTGTCCTGATGCTGGTCACCGGCATCATGGACATCCTCCAGGGCATCGTGGGGATCGCCGAGAACGACGTCTACGCCCGGGTCGGCGACTACGTCTACAAGTTCAACCTGACCGCCTGGGGCTGGATCCATCTGATCCTCGGCATCGTGGTGGTCATCGCGGGCTACGGGATCCTCAAGGCCACGGAGTGGGGCCGGCTGGCCGGCATCACGCTCGCCGCGCTGAACGTGATCGCCCACTTCCTCTTCCTGCCGTACAACCCGTGGTGGGCGCTCTTCTCCATGGCCGTCTCGGTCTTCGTGATCTGGGCGCTGGCCACGGACCGCACGGACCGCACGGACCTCACCGGTCGACCGTGAACCGCACGCGGGCCGGGGCGCTCGCCGCCGTCTGCTCCCTCCTGCTCGCGCTCACCACCGCCGCCTGCACCGAGGAGGACCGGGCGAAGGTGGGCGACATCGTCTCGTCCGCCACCGCGGCGGCGGCGTCGAAGATGGGCGAGGTCAAGGACGGGGTGAACGCCACCGGCGACGTGAAGGCCGGCCCCACGAGGACGGACGGCGACCGGACCGTCGCCGAGATCACCGCGACCAACGGCGGGGACGGGAGGGCCGACTACACGATCATGGTCAACTTCCGTGACGGTGAGGGCAATCTGCTCGACTCGGTCGTCCTCGCCATCGACGGCGTCGAGCCGGGGAAGTCCGGGACGGGAACCGCCCGCAGCAACCGCACGCTGCCGGGGGAGACGACGGCGGACATCGCCCAGGCGCTGCGCCACTGAGGGCGCGGCGGGAGCCGGCGCTCGACCTGCACGCCGGCCGCTGATCGGCCACGCTGAATACATGGACCACATGCACGACGACGAGCAGATCCTGGAGAACATCGGCGCACTCGTCGAGGAGGAACGGGCCCTGCGGCAGCGGACCGGTGGCCTGCTGCCGGAGGAGCGGTCCCGCCTCGCGGAACTGGAGGTTCAGCTGGACCAGTGCTGGGACCTGTTGCGCCAGCGCCGCGCGAAGGCGGAATTCGGCGAGGACCCGAACACGGCGACGGTCCGCCCGGCGGCGGAGGTCGAGAACTACCGCAGCTGACCTACCCTGTCGTGCGCCCCCCCTTCCGCTGGCGCGGCGCCCCAACCTCCGCGGGTTGTGGGCAACTGTTCCGCAGGGCGATGGGGGTCCCCCCGGACGGAGTCTGGGGGAGGGTGGGCACAACCCACGACGGCGCCGCACCGGTGATGACCGTACGGACTGGGAGCCTGGGCCCGGCAAGGGCGCCGTCCCGTGTGCCCACCCGTTCCGCCCCAGCGGAACAGATGCCCACAACGGGGTGGGGTGGCGGACGTGAGGGTGGGGCCCGCCCCGGCGGGACGGGGACCGGCCACGGGGCGGGGGCGAAGTAGGGGGGCGTCGGCGCCGTGCCAGCGGGCCCCCGTGGTGGCGGGACGTAAGTTGGGGCGCATGGCGCGACGTACACGGCTCTCACCGCCCCCCTGGCTCACCGCCGGGCTCCGCCCGCAAGCCGCACCCGTTCCCTGGGCCGCCGTCGCCCGTGCCTCGATCGCGCTCGCCGCGCCGCTCGCCGTCGGGTTCGCCGTCGACCAGCCCATGTACGGCGCCCTCGTCTCCATGGGCGCCCTCTCCGGGGTGATCGGCGACACCGCCGACGCGTACCGGATGCGCTTCTACAACATCGCCGTCCCGCAGCTCTTCGGCGCCCTCGGCGTCACTCTCGGCACCCTCGTCTTCGACCGGGGATGGCTCGCCGTCGCCGTCCTGACGCTGGTCGCGCTCGTCTCCGGGATGATCTCCTCCATCGGCGCCGTGGCCTCCGTCTCCGGCCTCCTCCTGCTCCTCAACGCCGTCGTCGGCGCCGACCTCCCCATGCCCGAGCCGTGGTGGAAACCGCCCCTCCTCCTCACCCTCGGCGGCGTCGTCGTCCTCGTCCTGACGCTCCTCGGCTGGCCGCTGCGCGGCGGCGTCCCCGAGCGGACGGCCGTGGCCGGCACCTACCGGGCCGTCGCCGACCTCCTCGAAGCCGCCGGATCCGAGGACACGTACGACGAGAAGCGCCGGGCCGTCACCACCTCCCTCAACCATGCCTACGACCTCGTCCTCGCCCGCCGCGCCCGCCACCACGGCCGTACCCCCACCCTCGTCCGGCTGCTCGCCCAGCTGAACGTCGTGATCCCGCTCGTGGAGGCGGCGCCCGCCGCGCATCTCGCCGCGCGCCGGTTCCACCGGCCGCTGCCGCCCGAGATCCCGGCCGCCGTGCGCGAGCTCGCCGACGCCGTCGAGGAGGGCCGCACCGGCACACCCGTCCTGGAGCTGCCCGAGGCCACCCGTCCCTCCGAGAAGGCCGTCGACCAGGCCCTGCGCCACGCGGCGACCGTGGTCCACAAGGCGGAGCCGAAACCCTTCAACGTCGACGACCGGCTCGGCCGGCCCGCCGCCCTCGGGGTGCGGACCCGCCGGGCGGCCCGCGCCGTGCTGTTCTCCGAGGCGTCCTGGCGGTACGGGCTGCGGCTCGCCCTCTGCATCGGCCTCGCCCAGGCGCTCGTCTCGCTGATCTCCGTACCCCGTTCGTACTGGGTGGCCCTCACCGTCACGTTCGTCATGAAGCCCGACTTCGGCTCGGTCTTCTCCCGCGCCGTGCTGCGCGCGTTCGGCACCGCGGCGGGGCTCGTCGTCGCCGCCCTCGTCCTGGCCGAGGTCCCCCGGGGGTGGTGGGACGTCCCGGTGATGCTGGTGCTCGCCGCGCTGATCCCCGCCTTCTCCGCGAAGGGGTACGCCTTCCAGACGGCGGCGATCACGCCGGTCATCCTGCTGCTCTCCGACCTCCTCAACCGGCAGGGCTTCGACCTGGTCCTGCCCCGGCTCTACGACTCCCTCCTCGGCTGCGCCATCGCCCTGGTCGCCGGTTATCTGCTGTGGCCGGAGTCCTGGCACACCCGCATCGGCGACCGGCTCGCGGACGCGGTCGCCGACACGGCCACCTATGTGCGGCGGGCGTTCTGCCCTCCCGAGGAGGCGGAGCCGGCCGCCCGGGTCCGGGCCCGGCGCGCGCTCTACCGCGACCTGTCGGCCGTACGGTCCGAGTTCCAGCGGGCCCTGACCGAGCCGCCGCCCACCGGCACGGTGGCCGCCGCCTGGTGGCCGCTGGTCGTCGCCGTGGAGCGGATCGTGGACGCCACGACCGCCGCCCGGGTCCGCGTGGACCACGGCGCCCCCGCCCCACAAGCGGAGGAAGTCGCCGCCGTCGAAAGGCAGTTGCGGGAACTCGCGGACGGACTGCGCGGCAGTGACGTCCTGGTGGGGGTCCGGGCGGAGCTGACCGGCGACGAGGAGGGGGTCCTCGCACCCCTCCGACAGGAGGTCAGCGCGGCGCGGGCCATCGCGACTCCCCGGCGGGAGTCGGACTGAGCCCCCGCCGAACCCCCGCCATGGGGCGCACGGATGCCCTTACCGGCGGTCACCCGGGAGAAGCCGCCCTACCGCCGTTACCGGAATCCACCGGGGCGACTACGATGCGCTCGATTCACCTTGACCCGTGCTTCCACCGGGAACAACCGACCCGCGGGCACGGTCACTTCGTCCTGCACCATCTTCCCCGTGCCACCCAAGGACATCGCCATGCGCACCACCACCGGCAGAGGGCTCCAGCCCAATGTCCTCGGGACCTTCGACACCGTCGTCATGGCCGTCGCGGGCAGCGCACCCGCTTACTCCCTGGCCGCCACCACCGCCGTCCTCTTCGGCGCGGTCGGCCTCGCGGGACCGGCGGCCCTGCTCTACTGCGCGATACCGATGCTCGGCATCGTCCTCGCCTACGCCCGCCTCGGCCGGATCGACGTCAACGCGGGCGCCGGATACTCCTGGGTGGGCCGCACCCTCCACCCCTTCCTCGGCTTCCTCTCCGGCTGGGCCCTCGTCGTCTCCGCGACGATCTTCATGGTCGCCGGATCGGTGCCCGCCGGATCGATGACGCTCTCCCTCATCGACCCCGGTCTCGCGGACGACACCCCGCTCGCCGCCGCCGTCGGCGCCGGCTGGTTCCTGATGATGCTGCTCGTCGTCCTCGGCGGCGCCCGGCTCACCGTACGGGCCCAACTCCTCATGTCCGGCGTGGAGATCGTCATCCTCCTCGTCTTCGTCCTCGCCGCCCTCGCCCACCGCGGCCACGCCACCGCCTTCGACTGGTCCTGGTTCGGCTTCGGCCACTTCGACGGCCCGGCCGGCTTCGCCTCGGGCGCCCTGATCGCCGCCTTCTACTACTGGGGCTGGGACGTCACCAGCAACCTCAGCGAGGAGACCCGCGACAGCCGCCGTACGGCCGGGTTCGCCGCGCTCGTCGGCGTCGGCGTCGTCTTCCTCCTCTTCGAGGCGTTCACGATCTCCGTCAACGTGCTGCTGACCTCCGGGCAGATCGAGACGGCCGGCGCGAACGTCCTGGCCGTCCTCGGCCAGGAGATCTGGCCCGGTGTCGGCGGCAAGCTGCTGATCGTGGCGGTGCTGCTCTCCACCGTCGCCACCCTGGAGACCACCCTCATCCAGGTGACGCGCTCGCTCTTCGCGATGGGCCGGGACCGCACGATGCCCGCCGCGCTCGGCATCGTGCACCGCCGCTGGAACACCCCGTGGGTGGCGATCGCCGCCGTCGGCGGCGCCGCGCTGCTGATGTTCGGCGCCGCGGCCGCCGCCGGTTCGGTGGAGCGGATCCTCAGCGACGCCGTCTCCGCGATCGGCCTGCAGATCGCCTTCTACTACGGCCTGGCCGGCATCGCCGCCGTCGTCGCTTACAAATCGATCCTGCTGACGTCCGTACGGAACTTCCTCCTCGGCGGGGTCTGGCCGCTGCTCGGCTCCGCGTTCATGCTGTGGGCGTTCGTCGAGTCGCTCGGCGAACTGACCACGACGGCCCTGGTCATCGGCCTCGGCGGACTCCTCGTCGGCGTCGTGCCCCTCGTCGTCTACTGGCGGAAGGGCACCGCCTACTACCGTCCCGCCCGGCTCGACGCGGTCCGGGCCCTCGCCGCGGCCGAACCGTTCGGGCCGACCACGCCCCGCGCCCGCCGCGCGGACGAATCACTCGCCACCGACTTCTGACTTCTGACGTCTCACTTCTCGCTTCTCGCTTCTCGCTCCTGAGGGAGGACCCGGATGGCCGCTCTTCGCCGACCGTCCCGCTCGGCGCGCTCGGCACGCTTCACACCCGACCTCGACCCGGACTTCGGCGACCGCGCGCTCACCGAGGCCCGGCACGACATCGTCATCGGCCGCTGGCAGGGCGTACGGGACCTCCTTCGGGCCACCGGCGAGAACTGGCCACGCCGCACGCACCGGCTGCGGCTCCTCGCCCACGCCGCCGCCGGCAGCTCCACCGTCGAGGCATGGCGGGCGGCCGAACCCGACAACCCCGACGCGGCGGTCCTGCGCGCCGCCACCGAGGTCGTCCGCGTCTTCGACACGGCCATCGCGGCCGGCCGGGGCAGCACCGTGGACCGGGGGCGGCTCGACGCCACCGTCGACGCCTGCCTCGGCGCGGCCCAGGCGGCCCCCGCCGACCCGATGCCCTGGGTCGCGCTGCTCTCCGTGGCCCGCCTCTACGAAGGCGGGGTCCCGCGCCGCCAACTGCGCCAGTGGTTCGACGAGCTGCGCCACCGCGACCCGTACCACACCGAGGGCCACGCCCAGGTGATGCGCTACTGGTCGGCCCGATGGCACGGCACCCACGGGACGATGTACGACTTCGCCCGCGACGCGGCGGGCGTGGCGCCGCCCGGGTCGCCGCTGCCGGTCCTGGTGCAGGTCGCCCGGGTGGAGGAGTACCGCTACATCGCGGACGGGGCTCTCGGCCGCGGACCGGTGCGCGGCTTCGACCAGC
Organism: Streptomyces sp. NPDC015346; assembly: GCF_043078785.1. NCBI lineage: Bacteria > Bacillati > Actinomycetota > Actinomycetes > Kitasatosporales > Streptomycetaceae > Streptomyces > Streptomyces sp. NPDC015346. The sequence continues at coordinate 57,239 of NZ_JBIBTW010000012.1, forward strand.
ACTGGAAGCACGAGCTGGCCGTCACCGAGCTGCGCCGGACGTACGCGCGGTGGATCGGCGGCCGGGACCCGGACCGCCCGGTGGCCCCCGAGGAGGTCGGCGACCTCAACTACCTCGCCCACGCCGCCTGTTACGCGGGTCAGGTGGAGCTGGCCCGGGAGCTGCTCGGGATGCTCGGCACCCGCGCGTCCTGGGTGCCCTGGTCGTACACCGGGGATCCGGAGGAGCAGTTCGTCCGCTTCAGGGAGACCCTGGGGGTGGAGTGAGGAGCGCCCCCCGCGCCCCTCACTCCCGGTTTCTCACCGGATCACCGGATCATCGGCTCACCGGCTCACCGGCTCAGACGCCGATGGCGCGGCCGTCCTTGCGCCAGACGGCGACCACGGACGGGCGGACGAGCTTGCCGGGCCCGTCCGGCCAGACCGAGGCGGGCTTCTCGACGGACGCGCCGTCGATCTCGCCCGGGTGCTGGACGGCGACGACGACCCGGCGGTCCTGGATGATCGGGCCGCAGGTCTCGGCGCCCTTCGGAACGGTCAGGAACTGCTTGAGCTCACCGCGCCGCTCGCCCTGCGTGGCGACACCGAACAGACCGTCGTGCGAACCGAGCTGGTTGCCGTCGGTGGAGATCCACAGATTGCCGTACGGGTCGAAGGCGACGTTGTCCGGGCAGGAGATCGGGGAGACCTTCTCCTTGGGGAAGCCGGCGTAGTACGTCGCCGGGTCGTTCGGGTCGCCGGCGACCAGGAAGAGGCGCCAGGCGAAACCGTCCGAGGCCGGGTCGTCCCAGTGCTCGGCGAGCTCCAGGATCTGCCCGTGCTTGTTGAGGTTGCGCGGGTTGGCCTCGTCGGCCCCCGGGTTGGTGCCCTTGCCGCGGTTGGAGTTGTTGGTGAGCGCGACGTAGACGCGGCCGGAGCGCGGGGAGGGCTCGACGTCCTCGGGACGGTCCATCTTGGTGGCGCCGACCTTGTCACCGGCGAGGCGGGTGAAGACGTACACCTCCTCGGCGGTCATGCCGGGGACGTGCGAGACGTCGCCGGTGGCGAGCGGGATCCACTGGCCGGAGCCGTCGAACTCGCCGTCGTTCGGAAGCTTGCCGCTGCCGTCGATGTCCTGCGGGCTGTCGCCGGTCAGCTTGGCGACGTACAGCGTGCCCTCGTCGAGCAGGGTGAGGTTGTGCTCGCGGGCGGCCCGGGAGTTCCCCTTCTTCATCCGCTTCGAGGAGACGAACTTGTAGAAGTAGTCGAACCGCTCGTCGTCGCCCATGTAGACGACCGGACGGCCGTCCTCGGTCAGGCGCGGCTGCGCGGCCTCGTGCTTGAACCGGCCGAGCGCGGTGCGCTTCTTGGGCGTGGAGTCCGGGTCGTACGGGTCGAGCTCGACGACCCAGCCCTGGCGGTGGGCCTCGTTCGGCTCCTGCTTGAGGTCGAAGCGCTTGTCGAACCGCTCCCACTTGCGCTCGGTGGCGCCGGAGCCGATGCCGTACCGCTTGTCGGTGGGGCTCGACCCGTTGGCGAAGTACTGGTTGAAGTTCTCCTCGCCGTGCAGGGTGGTGCCCCACGGGGTGGTACCGCCGGCGCAGTTGTTGAGCGTGCCGAGGACCTTGCGGCCGGACGGGTCGGCGGACGTCTTGAGCAGGTCGCCGCCGGCGGCGGGCCCGGTCAGTTCGAACTCGGACGTCGTGTGCAGACGGCGGTTGAGCGGGTGGCGGGTGACCGGGGTCAGCCTGCCGGAGCGGTGCTCCTCCTGGACCACGACGACGGAGAGACCATGGGCGGCCCAGGCGATCTCGACCTGCTCGCGGGTCGGGTTCTCGGAGTCGTACCCCTTGAACATCAGGATCTCGTCGGTGTACTCGTGGTTGGCGACGAGGAGCTGACGGCCGTGCTCGCCCCGGAGGGGGAGAAGGCTCAGGAAGTCGTTGTTGTAGCCGAACTGTCCGGCCTGCGCGGCGGGCGTCTGCCGGTCGGCGTCGAAGGCCGGGGCGCCGCGGAGGATCGGCTCGCCCCAGCGGATGACGACGCTCTGCTCGTAACCGGCGGGCACGGTCACCTGGTCGGCGGTGTTGGGCGCGACGGGGGAGAAGCGCAGGCCACGGGCGCCGTCGGTACGGCCGGGGGTGTGCGGACGGCCCTGCGAAGCGCCCTGCGAAGCGGCCTGCGCCGCCGGGGCGTTGCCGACGGCGACGGCCGTACCGGCGGTGGCGGCCACGGTCACGACGGCGGCGGCTCGCATCATGGAGCGGCGCGAGAGCGCACCGGCTATGACGTCCCCGACGTACTCGTTGTCGCTGGTGTTGGGCACCTCGTGGAAGCAGGCGTCACCACAGCGGAACCGGCAGGTGAGAGCGGAACGGCCGCCTCCGTGCGGGTTAGTGCTCAGCAGCGGCAGCAGTTTGCGCACTTCGTCCTCCTACGGCGCTCACTGCGCCGACAGTGTGTCGGGAATCCGTTCGGCGGCGACGCTATGTGCGCACATCTGCACGGGGGCGGCGCCGGAGTGAACGGCGGATGAATGCGCGGCGACCGGGGACGATGAGCGCCTACGGGCGGTCGACGGGGCAGCCGATACACAAAGGGAATCAAGGCGACCGGGGGCGACACACCCGGGGCCGCTAACCTTACGTGTCCGCCCTGGCCAGGGATGATCCTCCCAGTACGGACATTCACCGCACCCAACTCATGCGAAAGGCCTCGCCCATGGGTATTCGGAGCTTGCTGCGCAAGGTGTTCGGACGTGACCGTGCGGAACTGCACGAGGAGTCTCCGGCGACCTCCGTCCCTCCCCAGACGGAACGGGTCGCGCCTGAGGAGCCCGTGTCGGTGACGGTCCCGTCCCCGGCCTCGGCCGAACGGACCTCGTCCGAGGGCACGACGGAGCGGACGGCCGAGCGGTCGCCCGAGAAGGCGCCGGACCGTCCGGCGGAGAGGTCGACGGAGCGTTCGACGGAGCGGTCGACGGACGGCGCGGCGGACAGGGACGCGGAGACGGCGGCCAAGCTCGCCGCCGACGACCTGGTGGCGGCTGCCTTCGACAACCCGAAGGTCCCGCAGGCCCGCTCGGCGGAGACTTCCAAGCCGGAGCCGGTCGAGACGGTCGAGGCGGAACCGGTGGTGGCCGAGACCGAGGCTGAGGCTGAGGCCGACGTACCGGCGGTCGAGCCGGAGCCGGTCGTCGAAGCCGAGCCGGTCCAGGCCGAGGCCGAGGAACCGGCGGTAGAGACTGAGCCCGAGCCGGTCGCCGCCGAGGTCGAAGCGGAGGTCGAAGCGGAGCCGGTCGCCGCCGAGGTCGAAGCGGAGGTCGAAGCGGAGCCGGTCGCAGCCGAGGCTGAGCCCACCGCCACCCCGGAGCCCACCGCCACCGAGGCCCCGGAGGCCATCGAGGTCACCGAGGCTCCGGAGGTCATCGAGGCCACCGAGCCCACCCCCGTCGCCGAGGTCACCGAGCCCACCCCCGTCGCCGAGGTCACCGAGCCCACCCCCGTCGCCGCCCCCGTCCTCGAGGTCGCCGACGACACCGAGGCCTTCCCCACCACCCCCGCCACCACCCTCGCCCGGATCAAGGCCGACGCGCCCCACCTCGTCGACGCCTTCAAGGCCGCCGGGGCCGTGCTCAAGAAGCAGGGGCTCACCGGCGCGCGGGCCGCCGTGTATCTCGTCGTCGACCGCTCCGGCTCGATGCGCGGGTACTTCAAGGACGGCTCCGTCCAGCGCCTCGCCGAGCAGACCGTCGCCCTCGCCGCTCACCTCGACGAGGACGCCACCGTCACCGCGGTCTTCTTCTCCACCGACATCGACGGCACCGCCGAGCTGACGCCGGCCACGCTCGACGAGAACCGCATCGAGACGATCAACGCGGGCCTCGGCCGCCTGGGCCGCACCAACTACCACCGTGCCGTCGAAGAGGTCCTCGCCCACCACGAGAAGGCCGACCCGACCCGGCCGGCGTTCGTCGTCTTCCAGACCGACGGCGCTCCGGAGTCGAAGACCGCCGCCACCGAGGCGCTGGCCCAGGCCGCCGACCGCCCGATCCACTGGCAGTTCGTGGCCTGGGGCGACGAGGACAACAAGGCCTTCGACTACCTTCGTAAGCTCACCGCTCCCCGTACCGGCCACTTCCTGGCCGGCCCGACCCCCGCCGAGACCGCGCACCCCGCCTTCTTCCGGGGCCTGCTCGCCGGCTGGGAGCCCCGGCAGGACGAGCTCTAGGCGACGGCAACGGCCTGGTCGGGCAGCGTCACCGTCACGACCAGGCCGCCCCCGTCCGCCGCCCCGCGGGCCACCGCCCGTACCGTCCCCCCGTGCGCGTCGACGATCGACCGTACGATCGAAAGCCCGAGCCCCGCGCCCGGGCCCATCCGGTCGCGGCCCTCCCCCCGGCGGAACGGCTCGAAGAGCCCCGGCACCTCCTCGGCGGGGACCACCGGCCCGGTGTTGACGACGATCACCTGACCGCCCGCGACGGTCACCTCCACGCGGCCCTCCGGCACGTTGTAGGCGAGGGCGTTGGCGACGAGGTTCCGTACGAGCTGCCCGAGCAGTACCCGACTACCGCTGACGACGACGTCGGGGCCCGCGTCGCACTCGACCGCCGGGACCACCCCGTACCTCTCGCATTCCTCCGCCACCACCTCCCCCAGCCGCACGTCCTCCCGCTCCTCGAGCCCCCGCTCGCTCCGGGCGAGGACCAGCAGCCCCTCGATGAGCCGCTCGCTGCGCCGGTTGCTGTCGAGGAGGACCTGCTTGACGTCCGAGGAGTCGTCGATCCCGATCTGGATCGCGGCCCGCTGGGTGGCGAGCGGGGTCCGCAGCTCGTGGGAGGCGTTCGCGATGAACCGCCGCTGGCTGTCGAAGGCCTTCTCCAGGCGGCCGAGCAGCGCGTCGATCGTGTCGCCGAGCTCCTTCAGCTCGTCGTCGGGGCCGCTCGCCGCGATCCTCTCGTGCAGGTTCCGCTCGGACAGCTTCCGCGCCCGCGCCGTCATCTCGTGGACGGGCCGCAGCACCCGCCCCGCCGTCCACCAGCCGACCGCGACGGCGACGAAGGCCATGACGACGAGGGCGAGGCACGACCACATGAGCATCTGCTCGCCGGCGGCCCGGCTGACGTCGTCGCTCAGCCGGTAGGCGGTGACGGTCTCGAAGGGCGCCACCACCCGGACCCGCGCCGCTATGGCCTCGGCCTCCCCTTCCGTACCGGCGCGGGAGAGCAGGTTCACGACCGTCAGCAGGCAGCCGCCGAGGACGACGAAGACCCCGCCGTACACGAGCGCGATACGCGTCCGGATCGTGGACCCCGCGCCGATCGACCCCGCGCCCCTCACAGCGCGTACCCCACACCCTGGACCGTGCGGATCAGCACCGGCTCCCCCAGCTTTCCGCGGAGTTTGCTCATGCAGACCCGTACGGCTCCGGTGAACGGATCGGTGTGCGCGTCCCAGGCGCGCTCCAACAGCTCCTCCGCCGACACCGTCGCGCCGTCCGCCTCCAGGAGGATCTGCAGCACGGAGAACTCCTTCGGCGACAGTTCGAGATCCCGCCCGTCGCGCGCGGCGGTCCGCCGCACCGTGTCGAGGCGCACCCCCTCGCGTTCGAGGAGCGGCGGTACGGGACGGGCGCTGCGCCGGCGAAGGGCCCGGACCCGGGAGACCAGCTCGGGGAACTCGAAGGGCTTGCCGAGGTAGTCGTCCGCCCCGAGGTCGAGCCCCTCGACGCGGTCCTCGGTGCTCGCGGAGGCGGTGAGCATCAGGATCCGGGTCCTGGCCGCGGCGGCGACGAGCCGGCGGGCCACCTCGTCGCCGTGGACGCGGGGCAGGTCGCGGTCGAGGACGACGACGTCGTAGTCGTGCAGCCCCAGGTAGGCGAGGGCGGCGTCGCCGCTGTAGACGGTGTCGACGGCGAAGCCGGCCCGGCGCAGTCCCGTGGCGACGAGCTCGGCGAGGACCTGCTCGTCCTCGGCGACCAGTACGCGCATGCTGTCTTCCTCGCTGTTGTGCTCGCTGTTGTGCACAGTGCTTTCTACGCCGGGGAACGTTTCGCGGACCTCTCCGTCTCCCGGCCCGCTCCTCCCCGCCCTTATCGATGTGAGTGGATCTTGAACTGCCCGTTAGGATTTCGACCATGGCGGCCACTGGATCCGAGAAGCAGGGGGCGAAGGCGTACTACGTCTCGACCCCCATCTACTACGTCAACGACGCTCCTCACCTGGGCCACGCCTACACGACCGTCGCAGGCGACGTGCTCACGCGCTGGCACCGTCAGCGCGGCGAGAAGGTGTGGTACCTCACCGGCACGGACGAGCACGGTCAGAAGATCATGCGCACCGCGGAGGCGAACGGCGTCAGCCCGCAGGAGTGGTGCGACAAGCTCGTCGAGGAGGCGTGGAAGCCCCTCTGGGAGCACCTGAACATCGCGAACGACGATTTCATCCGGACGACGGAGAAGCGTCACACGGACCGCGTCCAGGAATTCGTGCAGGACCTGTACGACAAGGGCGAGATCTACAAGGGCGGGTACGAAGGCCCGTACTGCGTGGGCTGTGAGGAGTACAAACTCCCGGGCGATCTCATCGAGGCCGAGGACGGCACGAAGCTGTGCGCCGTCCACAAGAGGCCGGTGGAGATCCTCAAGGAGGAGAACTACTTCTTCAAGCTGAGCGAGTACGGCCCGAAGCTGCTGGAGTTCTACGAGGCGAACCCGGACTTCGTCCAGCCCGAGTCGGCCCGTAACGAGGTCCTGAACTTCGTACGGCAGGGCCTTCAGGACCTCTCCATCTCGCGCTCCACCTTCGACTGGGGCATCCCGATCCCGTGGGACGACAAGCACGTCATCTACGTGTGGATCGACGCGCTCCTGAACTACGCGACGGCCGTGGGCTACGGCTCGAACCAGGCGAAGTTCGACGAGACGTTCCCGGCCGACGTGCACCTGGTCGGCAAGGACATCCTGCGCTTCCACGCGATCATCTGGCCGGCGATGCTGATGGCCCAGGGCCTGCCGGTGCCCGGCAAGGTCGCGGCCAACGGCTGGCTGATGGTCGGCGGCGAGAAGATGTCGAAGTCGAACCTGACCGGCATCAAGCCGCAGGACCTGACCTCGCACTTCGGCGTGGACGCGTACCGCTGGTACTTCCTGCGGGCGATCGCGTTCGGCCAGGACGGCTCGTTCTCCTGGGAGGACTTCACCGCCCGCTACACCTCCGAGCTCGCCAACGACTACGGCAACCTCGCCTCGCGGGTGGCTGCCATGGTCGGCAAGTACTTCGGCGGCGCCCTCCCGGCCGCGACGGCCGACGGCGACGCGGAGAAGGCGGTCCACGAGGGCCTGGTGAAGGCGGTCGCGGAGGCGGACCGGAAGATCGGCGAGGAGCTGGACTTCCAGGGCGGCATCCTGGCGATCTTCGACTTCGTGAAGCAGGTCAACGGCTACATCACGGAGCAGGAGCCGTGGAAGGTCGCCAAGGACGAATCCGAGGCGGGCCGCGCCCGGCTGGCGACGATCCTCTACACGGCCGCCGAGTCGCTCCGCGCGGTCGCGGTCCTGCTCAACCCGATCATGCCGGAGACCTCCCAGAAGCTCTGGGACTCCCTGGGCGCCGAACCGGGCCTGGGCGCCCTGTCCGGCCAGCCGGTCCAGTCGGCCGGCGAGTGGGGCCGCCTCCCGGTCGGCTCGACGGTGACGAAGGGCGCGGTCCTCTTCCCGCGCCTGGAGGACCCGAAGAAGGACTGACCTCGATCGAGGGGGAGACCGACCCTCTTCCCCGCTCGCACAGGCCGTGGCCGCCGCTCCCTCCGGGGGGCGGCGGCCATCGTCGTACGCGGACGGACGCGGCGGAACCGAGGCGTCCGCGTGGCTGAACGGGACCGGTCACCATGGCGGTTGACATACGTTCTAGAGCATGTCCATGCCGCCGCCCTCAGGGCCACCCGCGCACCAGAGCCCGCCACCCCCGCCGTACCCGCAGCCGAACACGTACGGACCGCCGTACCCGCAGCCGAACGCGTACGGGCCAGGCCCCGCGCAATCGCCGTACCCGCAGCCGAACACGTACGGGCCGGGCCCCGCGCAATCGCCGTACTACCCGCCGCAGGGCGGCTGGGGCGGGCCCCCGCCCCCACCCATGCCGCCGCCGCCGAAGAAGAACCGGACCGGTCTGACTCTCGGGATCGTCGCCGCGTCCATCGCCGGCGTTCTGGCGCTTTCGTGGATCGGTAACGGGGGCCTTCGCGGCAGCTCGGGCTCCGGGGCCTACCCCGCCGCGACGCACCGGCTCGCCCTCCCGAAGACGCTTCTGGACGGCCGGTACACACTCGCCGACGACCGCTCGGGCCAGGCCGACGCGGGGCTCGACAACGCGAGCGAGGCCGTCATCCGCGACCCGAAGGGCGTGATGGGCCAGTACACGACCGCCGGGGAGGCCGGGGCCGGGGTCCTGGTCGTCTCCGGCCTGTACGGGCGGATCAAGGATCCGGACCTGGCCAGGGAGAAGATCCTCAAAGGCGCCCGCGAGGCGGCGGGCACCAGCGTGCTCGTCCCGCCGAAGGACGTCACCCCGTCCGGGGCGAACACGACGGTGACATGCCAGGTCCTGGCCACGGAGCAGTCGGGCGGAGGCCGGGTGACGTACCCCATGTGCGCATGGGCGGACGAGAACACCAACGCGGCCGTCGCGGAGATGACGACGGAGTCCGCGGGCCTGAGCCCAGAGTCCGTCGACCTGACGAAGGCGGCCCAGACCACGCTCAAGGTCCGCGAGGAGACACGCCGCCCGCTCGGCTGACCTCGGGAGGTTGGCGGGGCTGAGCGGACGGGCGCGGCCCGGCACATACGTGCCGGGCCGCCCTCACAGACCACGGGTCGTTCTCGGCCAACGTGATTGCAGTCGGAAAGGAGAGCGTGCGACGATCGCACGCGTGTGCGTGACGGGGGAGGGGCTCATGCGACTGTCCGATCTGGCAGTTACATCGATGGCGACACTGGCATCAACACCGGCACCGGCACCGGCAGAGCCATCTGTTGACGCACGACGCGAGTTCGCCACCCTGCTAGGTACGTTCCGGCGCACGGCGGTGCTGGTGCCGATCGATCCGTACGGGAGTCTCTGGTCCGCGGACCAGGGTGGGGTGCGGTGGATCTGCGCGTTCTCGAACGAGGAGACGCTGGCCGGCTTCGCACGGGCACAGGGCAACGCCCACCGGACGTGGGAGTACCGGACGGTCCTGGGGGCCCGGCTGCTGGACGTACTCGTACCGAAGCTCGGCGTGCCCGCCGGAGTGGCGCTGGACGCGGGCAGCGAGGACGGTGTGCTGTTCCCGCCGGTCGAGGGTGTCGTACCGGCGTCGGCGGCGGTGGATCTCGGGGGTAGGGCATGAGCGGGCGTGATCCGGACCTGGCGGCGCCGGAGGGCGCGCTCGAACAGATCGCGAGCGGCATCGACAAGGCGCACGGAGAGCTGAAGGACCTGTCGATCGGCCAGCAGGCCATCACGGGCCGAGGGTTCTCCGAACTCTCACTGTCGGGTGTGCAGTTGGGGCATCAGGGGCTGGCGGAGCAGTTCGGGACGTTCTGCGACCGCTGGGGCTGGGGTGTGCGCGATCTGATGCAGAAGGCGAACCTGTTCACGGCCGCACTGGGGGTGTCGGCGGGCGCGTTCGGCGAGCAGGAGCGCTACGTCAAGGACACGATCAAGATCGCGACGAACGCCGTCAACGGCAATCCGCACCTGTCCGAGGACGAGGTCAAGCAGAAGAGCTGGGACGAGATCAGCTCCCAGCGCCCCACCGACGGCGCCGACTGGCGCCCGGAGTCGTTCCGCGAGGCGAACGCTGAGGTCGAGCAGATCTGGCGGGACACGGCGTACGACGTCGAGGACGGGCTGCTCGACTCGATGGGCAACGCCGGTGTCATCGACCCGGTGCAGCGTGCGGCGATGGACGAACAGCTGCGTGAGGGCCTCGATCCGACGGAAGAAGCCGTGCGGCGAGCGCAGGAACCGAACTGGGGAGAGCGCTGACGATGCCGGAATGGGGGGAATTGTTCGAGGGCGGCAAGAGGCTGGTCGGCGAGAGCATCGACGGCGTCACGAACATCGTCGGTGACGGCCTGGAGTACGTGGGCGCGGAAGGCGCCGCCGACAAGGTCGAGGACTGGGGCGACCGCACCGCCTCCTCGCTGGGCGCGGAGGTGGGCGAGGCGCGGCTCGGCCAGTCCGAGGAGCCCGACGAGCTCGTCCACGGCAAGGCCTCAGACATCACGGCCACCGTGAAGAACCTGCGTGACTTCCAGTCGGCGTTCGAAAGCGTCGGCCGAGGGCTGAAAGCGCTGGACTCCGGCCGGTGGAAGGGCGCGGCGGCCGATGCCTTCCGGGAGAAGTTCCAGGCAGTGCCGACGGACTGGCTGCACGCGGCCGACGCGTTCGAGGCGGCCGCCAATGCCCTGGCGGCGTACGGCACGACCGTCACCTGGGCGCAGGGCAAGGCCCGTGAGGCGATCACCCTGTACAAGCAGGGAAACGATTCCTCGACGGCGGCGCTGGCCGCGTACGAGAAGCAGGTCGCCGCCTACGAGGCTTCGCTCGGCGGCGCGAAGCCGCTGCCCTGCCCCGCTCCGGGGACGGACCCCGGCGAGGCCCAGCGGGCCCGTGCCGAGGAGATCCTCGCCGACGCCCGGCGGCAGCGGAACGAGGCGGCCCAGACGGCGAAGACGGCGATCGCGGCCGCCCTGGCCCACGCCCCGGCCGAGCCTTCGGCCGGCGACCGGCTCAAGGCCGACTTCGTCGACTACGCCCTCGGTCAGGGAGCCGAGCGGCTGCACCTCGCGGGCGGTGTCGTGAAGGGCGTCGTCGGCATCACCAACTTCGTCCGCTCGGTCCACCCCCTCGACGCGTACAACCTGACGCACCCGGCCGAGTACTACAAGAACGTCAACATGACCCTGGCGGGCCTCGCCTCCACGGCCGCCCACCCGGACCGTGCGCTGAAGGGCGCCTGGGAGTCGGCGAAGGGCGACCCGAGCGAATTCCTGGGCCGCCTGATCCCGGAGCTCTTCGGGACGAAGGGCCTGGGCGGCGCGAAGACGCTCACGCGGGTGTCGGACCTGGCGGACAACCCTCAAGGCACAGGCCGGGCGGGGCAGGCGGAGGACCCGCACGGCACGAGCCGCTGCCTGACGGACAGGACGTGCAAGGGAGACCCCGTCGACATGGCGACGGGCCGCATGGTGCTCCCGCAGACCGACATCACGCTGCCCGGCCTGCTGCCCGTGGTCCTCACCCGCACCTTCGAGTCGTCCTACCGCGCCGGCCGCTGGTTCGGCCCGACGTGGGCGAGCACGCTCGATCAGCGCCTGGAGATCGACGCCGAGGGCGTGGTCCTCCTCTGCGAGGACAGCAGTCTGCTGGCATACCCGCACCCGGCGCCCGGGGTCCCGACCCTGCCCACGCACGGCAGCCGGCGGTGGACGCTGGACCGCGACGGCGACACGTACACGGTCACGGACCCGGGCACGGGCCGCGTCCTGCACTTCGTGGTGCACTCCGCCGACCTGGCTCTCCTCGCCCAGATCGACGACCGCAACGGCAACTGGATCACCTTCGAGTACGACGAGACGGGCGCCCCGACCTCTGTCGTCCACCACGGCGGCTACCACCTGAAACTCACGACGAACGACGGCCGGGTGACGGCGCTCCACCTCGCGGGAGCAGCGCCGGACGGCTCCGACCAGGAGATCCTGCGCTACGGCTACACGGACGGCCACCTGACCGAGGTCACCAACTCATCCGGAGTCCCCGTCCGTTTCGGGTGCGATGTTTCGGGTCGCATCACCTCGTGGACGGACACCAACGGAAGCCGCTTCGACTACGTCTACGACGACCAGGACCGCTGCACCTACCAGTCGGGCATGAACGGCCACCTCGAAACCACCTTCACCTGGGACGGCGTCGACCCGGCGACGGGCCTGCGCCTGACCACCCTGACCGATGGCATGGGGCACACCGAGCGCCACCTGGTCAACGACCGGGCGCAGGTCGTGGCGGAGATCGACGCCGTGGGCGCGGTCACGCGCTATGAGTACGACAGCCGCAACAGGATGCTGTCGCACACCGATCCGCTGGGGCACTGCAACCGTGTCACCTACGACGAACACGGCCGGCCGACCACGGTGGAGCGCTGGGACGGACGCCGGGCGCGAGCCGAGTACGACGATGCCGGACTCCCGGTGCGCGTCATCGGTACGGACGGCAACGCCGTGCGTCAGACGTTCGACTCGCGGGGCAACCGCACGACGGTCACCGAACCCACCGGAGCGACGACGCGCTACACGTACGACGCGTCGGGGCACGTGCGATCCATCACCGACGCCCTGGGCAACACCTCGACCGTGGAGTGCGACGCGGCGGGACTGGTCGTCTCCTTCACCGACCCGCTCGGCGGGACCACACGCTATGTGCGCGACGCGTTCGGCCGTCCTATGACCGTGGTGGACGAGCTGGGAGCGACCACCAGCTTCGAGTGGACAGTCGAGGGGAAGCTCGCGCGTCGCGTGGACGCCGACCGAAGCGAACAGCGGTGGACCTACGACGGCGAGGGCAACCGCACCAGCCACACCGACGCCCTGGGCGGAGTCACCGTGTACGAGTACACGGACTTCGACCTGCTGGTGGGCCGGACCGGCCCGGACGGAGCACGGTACGCCTTCGCCTACGACTCGAACCTGCGCCTGACCCAGGTCACCGATCCGCGGGGCTTGAACTGGACCTACGCGTACGATCCCGTCGGCCGGGTCATAGGCGAGACGGACTTCGACGGTCGCACGCTCACGTACACGTACGACCCGGGCGGCCGGCTCACCTCCCGGACGAACGGTCTGGGGCAGCGGATCCGGTACGAACACAATGGGCTGGGCCAGGTCGTGCTCAAGGACGTCGTCGGCGCGGTCACGACGTTCGAGTACGACATCTTCGACGAGCTGGCACAGGCGGTCGGCGCCGACGCCACCCTCACGCGGCTGCGCGACCGCTTCGGACGCCTCGAGTCGGAGACCGTGAACGGCCGCACCGTCACCTTCGAGTACGACGCGCTGGGCCGACGAACCGGTAGGACGACCCCCGGCGGCGCTGTCAGTGCGTGGACGTACGACCCGGCCGGGCGCAGAACCTCGCTTACGACTTCGGGGCGCACCCTCACGTTCGCATACGACGCAGCAGGACAGGAGCTGGCCCGCCACATCGGGGAGAGCATCACCTTCCAGCATTCCTTCGATGTCATGGGGCGCCTCAAGAGCCAACAGGTCGTCGGCGGCGGCAGCACCCTCCAGCGGCGCGGATACGAGTATCGGGAGGACGGCAGCCTCTCCGGCGTCGACGACCTGCTGACCGGTGGCCGCCGTTTCGAGCTGGACCCGATCGGACGGGTGACGACGGTCCGTGCGGAGAACTGGACCGAGGAGTACGTCTACGACTCGGCAGGCAACCTGAGCGCGGCCTCCTGGCCGGAGTCCCACCCCGGCCAGGAGGTCACCGGTGCTCGTAGCTACTCCGGCACACGCATCTCCCGGGCCGGCAGCGTCCGTTACGAGTACGACGCCCAGGGGCGGACCGTCCTCCGCCAGAAGACGCGGCTCTCACGCAAGGCCGATACGTGGCACTACGAATGGGACGCGGAGGACCGGCTCGTATCGGTGACCACTCCCGAGGGAGGTCTCTGGCGGTACCGGTACGACGCGCTCGGCCGCCGTATCGCGAAGGAGCGCCGTTCGGCCGACGGGTGCACGGTTCTGGAGGAGATCACGTTCACCTGGGACGGCGTCACGTTGTGCGAGGAGAGGACGCTGGGTGCCGACGCTCCCCACGCGGTCACCCTCACGTGGGATCACGACGAGTTCCGGCCGCTGGCCCAGACGGAACGCATCTCGGGGCGGGACGCCGCGCAAGAGACCTTCGACGAGCGGTTCTTCGCCATCGTCACCGACCTGGTGGGCAGCCCGACCGAACTCGTCGAAGAGTCCGGATCTCTCGCATGGCGCAGTCGCCGCACGCTGTGGGGCGCCACGACGTGGGCGTCGGACAGTACGGCCTACACCCCGCTGCGCTTTCCCGGGCAGTATTTCGACTCTGAAAGCCTGCTGCATTACAACTACTTCCGGTATTACGACCCCGAAATCTCGCACTACGTCAGTCCGGATCCGATCGGGTTGGAGGGCGGTCCCAATCCGCGCTGGTACGGACCCAACCCGTACACGTGGATGGACCCCCTCGGACTGGCGCTGTGCCGGGCGAAACCCAGAATGGAGGACGGCAACGCGAAGCAGGGGTGGCGACACATCGACGAAAGGCACATCAGCGGTACGGCCAAGGGGGGCCATGGCGATCTCATGCCTCCCACCACGACACGCGCGCAGGTGGAGGCAGCGGCGGAGAAAATGGTGGAGAAGGGAAACCGCGTTTCCGATCCGAACAATCAGTACCAGACGTTCGAAAAGCGGATGACGGTCAACGGAATGCGGGCCAACTACCGTCTGGTCGTGGACTCCACCGACGGAAATCGCATCGTCACCTTCTTCCCCATAGGAAAGAGCTACAGACCGTGATCAAGATGACGTTCACAGTCCGCCCCGACCAGGGCGAACCCAGTGACTTCGACCTCGGGGACATCACTTGCGAGGGGGAGAACGGGTCTGTGGGGTCGGCGGGCCATGTCCCGGACCAAGGGATGATGATCTACCTGTCGATCCCCCTCCTTCTCGACTCGCTTCGGCCCCTCTTCAGCGGCGAGAAGAAGGCGGTTTCCTTCGTGGGCACCGACACGTCGTTCCGGCTCGACTTCAAGCGCGACCGCAAGGGGATCGTCGCGGTTTCCGCGAAGGGGACGGCGCTGGGGAGGTGCACTCCCGCAGAGCTCGCGGACGCGGTTCTCCGGGCTGTCCAAGAACTCGAGGAGCAATCCCTTTCGACTCTTCCCGCGGGGAGCGGTGCGAGAAGCGATCTCGTCTCCTCCATGGAGAGGTTCCGCGCGTCGGTCGCGTGATGCTCCGTGGAACGCTGAAGGGCCCGGGATCCGAAGATCCCGGGCCCTTCAGCTGCTCAAAAGGTGAGTGACTACCGCGCCGCGTCCGGGTGGACCGCTTCCGTGATCGGGCGGGTGTCGGCGGGCTTCTCCTTCGCCACCGGCTTGCGGAGCTGGAGGTTCAGCTCGCGCAGGCGGGCCTCGTCCAGTTCCGTCGGGGCGCCCATCAGGAGGTCCTGGGCGTTGCCGTTGAGCGGGAAGGCGATCGTTTCGCGGATGTTCGGCTCGTCGGCCAGGAGCATCACGATGCGGTCCACGCCCGGGGCGATGCCGCCGTGCGGCGGGGCGCCGTACTCGAAGGCGCGGAGCATGCCCGCGAACTCGTGCTCGACCGTCTCGCGGGAGTAACCCGCGATCTCGAAGGCCTTGAACATGATCTCGGGCTCGTGGTTCCGGATCGCGCCCGAGGACAGCTCGATGCCGTTGCAGACGATGTCGTACTGCCAGCCGAGGACGTCCAGCGGGTCCTGGGTCTCCAGGGCCTCCAGGCCGCCCTGCGGCATCGAGAACGGGTTGTGCGAGAAGTCGATCTTGCCGGTCTCCTCGTCCTTCTCGTACATCGGGAAGTCGACGATCCACGCGAACCGGAAGACGTTCTCCTCGAACCGGCCGGCGCGCTTCGCGGCCTCGACCCGGACCGGGCCCATGATCTTGGAGACCTCGTCGAACTCGCCCGCGCCGAAGAAGACCGCGTGGCCGGGGGCCAGGCCGAGGCGCTCGGTGAGGACCTTGACGTTCTCCTCGGTGAGGAACTTGGCGATCGGGCCGGTGAGGGCGTTCCCCTCGCCGACGCGGACCCACGCCAGGCCCTTCGCGCCGAGGGAGACCGCGAAGTCGCCCAGCGAGTCGAAGAACTTGCGCGGCTGGTCACCCGTGTCCGGCACCGCAAGGGCACGCACGTGCTTGCCCGCGAAGGCCTTGAACTCGGAGTTCTCGAAGACGTCGGAGATGTCGACGAGCTCCAGGTCGGTGCGCAGGTCCGGCTTGTCGTTGCCGTACTTGAGCATCGACTCGCGGAACGGGATCCGCGGGAACGGGGACGTGACGTGCCGCCCGCCGCCGAACTCCTCGAAGATCTCCGTCATGAGCTTCTCGATCGGCTGGAAGACGTCCTCCTGCTCGACGAAGCTCATCTCGACGTCGAGCTGGTAGAACTCGCCCGGCGAACGGTCGGCGCGGGCGTCCTCGTCGCGGAAGCAGGGCGCGATCTGGAAGTAGCGGTCGAAGCCGGAGATCATCAGCAGCTGCTTGAACTGCTGCGGCGCCTGCGGCAGGGCGTAGAACTTGCCCGGGTTCAGCCGGGACGGGACGACGAAGTCGCGGGCGCCCTCGGGGGAGGTCGCGGCGAGGATCGGGGTCGCCATCTCGTTGAAGCCGAGGGCCACCATCTTGGAGCGGATCGCGGCGATGACCGCGGAACGCAGCATGATGTTGCGGTGCATGCGCTCACGGCGCAGGTCGAGGAAGCGGTACTCCAGGCGCCGCTCCTCGTTCACGCCGTCGTCGTGGTTGACGGCGAACGGGATCTGCTTGGCCGCGCCCAGGACCTCGACCGCGCCGACCTCGATCTCGATCTCACCGGTCGCGAGGTCCGGGTTGACGTTCTCGGCGCCACGCGAGACGACCTTGCCGTCCACGCGGATGACGGTTTCCTTCGTCAGCTTGTCGAGCACCTCGGCGGCGGCGGTGCCGGGCCGGGCGACGAGCTGCGTGATGCCGTAGTGGTCGCGCAGATCGATGAAGAGGATGCCGCCCAGGTCGCGCCGATTGTGCAGCCAGCCGCTCAGCCGGACGTCGGTACCGACGTCAGAGGCGCGGAGCTCGCCGCAGGTGTGGGACCTGTACCGATGCATCGTCGTTCATCCAGTCTTCGGAAATCGGTGGGGAGCCTGAATACATCCAGGCCCGTCAAGGGTACCGGGCGACCCGAGATCGCTTTTCGAATACGCTCGGTGGCGACCTGCTGTCCGATATTCATAAAGTAGGGCAATGCGCACCGAGGACGTCCTGGCCGCGATCGCGACCGGCCTGTGGCGCTGGGACAACTCGTCCGGCATCGTCACGCTCGACGCGGAGGCGGCCCGGCTCCTCGGGCTGCCCGCCGAGCCCGTCCAGCTCACCGAGGCGGCCGTACGCTCCCGGTTTCATCCCGTCGACTGGAACGAGATCGACGGGGTGGTGAGCCTCGCCGTGGCGGAGGGGACCCTCGCCGAGGCCCGGCTGCGGATCATGGACGGCGACGGCCGGGTGATCCGTACCGTACGGAGCAGGTCCAAGCCGCTCATCGAGGGCGACGACTACCAGCTCGTCGGCACGCTCCAGGAGGTCGCCGAACCCCAGCCGGGCACCGCCGCCCGTACCCCCATCACCGGCGACTGGCGCCGCTCGCGCGAGGCGTTCCTGCTCGACGCGGGCCGGGCGCTCGCCGAGGCCCGGTCGACCGCCGAGGTGCTCCGGGTCGCCGCCTCCCTCTCCATGCCGGGCTTCTCGCCCGACGGGCTCGCCGTCTTCGGGGCGGCCGGCGACCGGTTGACGATCATCGGCCACCACGGGCACAACGTCGGCGACGAGGGCCCCTTCAGCTCGATGTCGCTCGACACCGACTATCCCGCGGCCGAGGTCGTACGGACCGGGCGGGCGATCTACCTGCCGACGCCCGACGAGTACCTGCGGCGCTTCCCGGTGACCTGGCCGCTGGCGCGGCGGTTCGGCCGGCAGTCCTGGGCCTACCTCCCGCTCACCGTCGCCGGCCGCACCATGGGTGCCTGGATGGCCGCCTTCAAGCACCCCGTCGCCTTCACCCCCGACGAGCGCTCGGTCCTCACCACCGTCGCCCGGATGCTCGCCCAGGCCCTCGCCCGCGCCGGTGTCGCCGAGTCCGAGCGCGAGCTCTCGATCGGGCTGCAGCGCACGATGATGCCGGTCCTCGGCCCCGGCATCCCGGGCCTCCAGGTCGCCGCGCGGTACGTCCCCACCGGCGGCGGACTGCAGGTCGGCGGCGACTGGTACGACATGATCCAGCTCCCCGGCGGGCGGATCTCCCTCGTCATCGGCGACGTCCAGGGCCATGACGTGCGGGCCGCCGGACTCATGGGACAGCTCCGGATCGCCCTGCGCGCGTACGCCTCCGAGGGCCATCGGCCCGACGCGGTGCTCTCCCGCGCCTCCCGCTTCCTGTACGGGATCACCGACGGGGACGGGGGCGGGGCCGGTGACGGGGGCGGGGCCACCGGCGCGCGGGGCGCAGTGGTCAACGGGCAGCCGGGCGGGATCGCGGTCGGCGTCCCGGGCGCGGGCGCGGACGGGGGCGGGGACGGACACGGGGACAGGTACGGCGGCCACCGCTTCGCCACCTGCCTCTATCTGGAGATCGACCCGGCCACCGGCGTCGTCGACCTCGCCCGGGCCGGGCACCCCGACCCGGCGGTCCGGATGACCGACGGAACGGTTCTCCTCAGGCCCACCGCCGGTGGACTGCCCCTCGGCATCGTCCCGGACACCGACTATCCGACGACCCGGTTCACCCTGGAGCCCGGCGAGACCCTGATGATGTGCACCGACGGGCTCCTGGAGACCGGCGGCCACGACCTCGACAGCGGCTGGGAACGCATCCGTACGCTCCTCGAAGGACACCAGGGGGGCCATGACGGGGAGGCTCTGGAGGCGCTCGCCGACCGTCTCGTCGAGGCCGTCCACGGCCCCGGTTCCCACCACACCACCGGGCCGCTCGCCGACCGCCGCGAGGACGACATCGCCCTCCTGCTGCTCTCCCGGCAGGGCCAGGCCGGCCGCCAGGGCCGCCAGGGCCCGCGCCGCACGATGATGACCGTCGCCCAGGCCGAACCGGAGCGGGTCGCGGCGGCCCGCCAGCACCTGCGCCAGCTGCTGCACGACTGGGCGGACGACGACCAGGTCGACTCGGCGGTGCTGATGGTCTCCGAGATGCTCACCAACGTCCTCATCCACACGGACGGCGACGCGCTCCTGGTCGCCTCCGTGACCTGCGACGACGACGCCCGGCGGCTGCGGGTGGAGGTCTCCGACGGCAGCGACGAGCTGCCGCACAAACGGCACCCGGGCGAGATGGCGTCCTCGGGCCGGGGCCTGGTGCTGATGGAGATGCTGGCCCACAAGTGGGGCGTGGACCCGCGCGGCGAGGGCAAGTCCATCTGGTTCGAGCTGAACGAGCCCGCGTCGGGGGAGGGCTGCTGCGCCTGACCGGCGGCCCGGGGGCGGGCCGGGGGCGGGCCGGGGGCGAGCCGGGCGGCCGGGACAGCGCCTGACGGGACGCGCCTGACGGGACGGCCCCTGAGGCCCGGGACGCCCCGGACGCCCCGGACTTCCGGCGCGCGGGGTGCAAGGGAGCGGAGGAGACTGGTCTCGTACGGCCGCCTCAGGGGGGACCACGGAGCTCGCCATGGATACCCACAAGGTCGGCAGCGACACCACCGTCCTGGCCGACAGTCTCGAGGCACCGGGGATCGGCCACGTCCCCGTCAACGCCTACGTCCTCACCGCCAAGGAGCCGGTCGTCGTCGACACCGGCCTCTCCCTCTCCGACCGTGACTTCGTCGCGGCGGTCGGCGCGGTCATGGACCTCGCCGATCTCCGCTGGATCTGGCTCACGCACCCCGACCGCGACCACACCGGCGGCATCTTCGACCTGCTCGTCGCCGCTCCCCGCGCCCGGGTCGTGACCACCTTCATCGGCGCCGGAATCATGACCACCGAGCGGCCCCTGCCGATGGACCGCGTCTACTTCCTCAACCCCGGCCAGTCCCTCGACGTCGGCGACCGCACGCTGCGCGCCTTCCGACCGCCGCTCTTCGACAACCCGGCCACCGTCGGCTTCTACGACGAGAAGACCCACATCTGCTTCAGCTCGGACTGCTTCGGCGGCCCCATGCCGACCATGGAGATGGCGGAGAGCGGGCACGCGAGCGACCTGAAGCCGGAGGAGCTGCGGCAGACGCAGCTGCTGTGGGCGACGCTCGACAGCCCGTGGGTGCACGTCGTGGACGCGGAGAAGTACCGGGCGACCGTCCAGCCGCTGCGGGAGATGAACCCGGACATCGTGCTGTCCACGCATCTGCCGCCGGCGGTACGGATGACCGACCGGATGCTGGAGACGATCACGATGGCCCCGGACGCGGACCCGTTCGTCGGCCCGGACCAGGCGGCACTGGAACAGATGCTGGCGTCGTTCGAGCCGGGCGGCATCCCGGCGGCCACCTGAACGAATCGCCCTCGGACGCGGACGCGGACGCCCAAGATCACGGCTCGGCGCCGTGATCCGCGTACCGCGCGCGCATCTCCCCGATCACGCCGAACGCCGCAGCCGTCAGCGGTACGGCGAGCAGCATGCCCAGGATCCCCGCGACGGACGCCCCGGCCGTGATCGCCAGCATCACCACGGCCGGGTGCATCTGTACGGTCCGGCTCTGGATCACCGGCTGCAGCAGGTGGCCTTCGATGACCTGGACGGCGAGGACGACGCCGAGCGCCCACAGCGCGATGACGAACCCCCGGTCGGCGAGGGCGACGAGGATGGCGACCACGCCGGAGATGAAGGCGCCGAGGTACGGGATGTAGGCGCCGACGAAGACGAGCGCGCCGAGCCCCACGGCGCCCGGGACGCGCAGGATCAGCAGCCCGACGGTGATGAGGAGGGCGTCGATCAGGGCGATGAAGGTGGTGCCGCGCATGAAGCCCTCGACCGCCTTGAAGGCGCGGCGGCCCATCGCCTCGACGGTGTCGCCGGTGGAGCGCGGGGCGAGGGAGCGCAGGGCGCCGACGGCCTTGTCGGAGTCCCGGAGGAAGAAGAAGATCAGGAACATCGCGAGGACGGCGGTGGCGAGCATCTGACCGACGACGCTGAGGCCGCTGATCACGCCCGAGGCGGCGGTGCCGCCGAACTTCTGCAGGAGTTCCTTGGCGTTGCTCGCCAGGTCGTCGAGGGAGGTGCCGGCGGCGCCGAGGTACTGGGCGAGGTCATCGGCGGCCTGCCGCAGCGAGGCGATGATCTGGTCGCCGGTCTCGATCAGGGCGCTGACCACGATGTAAGTGGCGCCACCGACGACGGCGACCACCGCGACAACGGTGATCGCGGCGGCGAGCGACCGCCGCACCTTCATGCGCAGCAGCCGCCGGTGGAGGGGCCCGAGAAGCGCGGTGCCCAGGATGGCGAGCAGCACGGGGGTGACGGCCGTCTTCAGTACCCCGCACAGCCACACGCCGACGGCGGCGACCCCGGTCACCAGCAGCACGACGACACACCAGGCGGCGACCCGCCGGACCGCCTCGGGCAGGAGCGGCCCCGGGGGCGGTCCCGCGGGTTCCTGCCTCGATGTCTGCACGCTGCCAGGCGACCACGCGGGACGGCGTGCCGTCCTCCGCTACGGGTCCGCCCGAGTGACGCGATGTCAGACGTACGGCTCCGGTGCCGCGCCCGGGGCCGTAACCCCTCAGCGCGCCCGGGGCCCGCGCCCCCGCCCGCGCCCCGGAGCCGTAACCCCTCAGCGCAGCCGCGGGCTATTCGCCGATGCCGTGGACCGCCGGGATCGTGCCGAGGCGGCCGGCCTGGAAGTCCTCGAAGGCCTGGCGCAGCTCGGCCTGGCTGTTCATCACGAACGGGCCGTAGTGTGCCATCGGCTCGCGGATCGGCTGCCCGCCGAGCACGACGACCTCCAGGTCGGGCGTGTGCCCGTCCTGCTTCTCGTCCGCGCGGACCGTCAGCGATCCACCCTTGCCGAAGACGGCGGTCTGGCCCATGTGGACGGGCCGCCGCTCCGCGCCGACCGCGCCGCGGCCGGCCAGGACGTAGACGAGCCCGTTGAAGTCCTCGCGCCAGGGCAGGGTCACCTCGGCGCCCGGCCGGACGGTCGCGTGGATCATCGTGATCGGGGTGTGCGTGATGCCGGGGCCCGCGTGGCCGCCGAGCTCGCCCGCGATCACGCGCAGCAGCGCGCCGCCGTCGGGCGAGGCCAGGAGCTGGACCTGACCGCCTCGGATGTCCTGGTAGCGCGGGGGCATCATCTTGTCGGCGGCCGGCAGGTTCACCCACAGCTGGAGCCCGTGAAAGAGGCCACCGCTGACGACGAGGTGCTCCGGCGGTGCCTCGATGTGGAGCAGTCCGGCACCGGCGGTCATCCACTGGGTGTCGCCGTTGGTGATGGTGCCGCCGCCACCGTTGGAGTCCTGGTGGTCGAAGATCCCGTCGATGATGTACGTGACGGTCTCGAAGCCGCGGTGGGGGTGCCAGGGCGTGCCCTTCGGCTCACCGGGCGCGTACTCCACCTCCCCCATCTGGTCCATCATGATGAACGGGTCGAGGTACTGGTAGTTGATCCCGGCGAACGCGCGACGCACCGGGAAGCCCTCGCCCTCGAAGCCGGAAGGCGCCGTGGTCACGGCGAGCACGGGGCGGGAGACGGCGTCGGCCGGGGCGGCGACGCGCGGCAGGGTGAGCGGGTTCTCGACAGTCACGGCGGGCATGGCGGGACCTCCTTGTGCGACCAGTTTAGTTGAACAATGAACTTCCTGCCACCCGGAACGCGGAACGCCCGGGAGGAATTCCTCCCGGGCGCTCTCCCGTCTCTCCAGCCTGCGTCAGCCGTACATCCGCCGCATCGCGAAGTCGACCATCTGCTCCACGGCCTTGGCGTCGAAGACCATCCGGTGGTCGCCCTCCATGTCGAGGACGAAGCCGTAGCCGGTCGGGAGCAGGTCGATCACCTCGGCACCGGTGATCACGAAGTACTTCGACTCCTTGCCCGCGTACCGCCGCAACTCCTTCAGCGAGGTGAACATCGGGATCACCGGCTGCTGCGTGTTGTGCAGGGCCAGGAAGCCGGGGTTGTCCCCCCGCGGGCAGTAGACCTTCGAGGTCGCGAAGATCTGCTGGAAGTCCTCGGCGGCCATGGAGCCGGTCGTGAAGGCCCGCACGGCGTCGGCGAGCGAGGGCGGCGACGGCTCGGGGTACAGCGGCGGCTGCTGCTGCCCGTACCCGCCCTGCATGCCACCCTGCATGCCGCCCTGCATGCCGCCCTGCATCGGCTGCTGCGGCGGCGGAGCGTACTGCTGCTGGGCGGCGCTACCGTCCGCGTGCTGGCCGTATCCGTACATGGCCCCCAGCCTATCGAGCGGGCGCCGCCCCCGGCGCGGGTACGTCGACGCCCCGAACCGAGGAAGGCGCTCTTCGCACTGCTCTTCGCACTGTTCTTCGCATCGCCCGCGATCTCTTGCTAGGTTCGCGGCAGCAATTTCCGGTCGCCACGGGGGTGGAACATGGCACTGAACGCCAAATGGGACGAGCTGTTCGGCGGTACGGGAGCGCCCGGTACGGGAGCGTCCGGTACCGGACCGTCCCAGCCGCCCGCGTCGATGACCCTCGCCGGCCTCCCCGCCCCCGAAGGCGGCGGCAGCGGCGACCCGAACCTCAAGGCCGACGAGGGCCCCTGGCACAAGGCCGGCAACACGGCGGGCGAGCTGCGCACCAGCACCAGCACCTCGCTCACCG
This sequence comes from Streptomyces sp. NPDC015346, assembly GCF_043078785.1. Lineage (NCBI taxonomy): Bacteria > Bacillati > Actinomycetota > Actinomycetes > Kitasatosporales > Streptomycetaceae > Streptomyces > Streptomyces sp. NPDC015346. Next base: position 80,815 of record NZ_JBIBTW010000012.1, read on the forward strand.
ACCTCGACACGGCGAACGAGGGCTACGCCGCCGGGACCGCCGGCTTCGACTCCTCCGCCGCCCTCACCGAGATCCTCGGCACCTGGAAGAACCGCCTGACGGCCGTACGGGACGAGTGCGGGCGCCTCGAGTCCGCCCTGAAGAGCGCGGGCCGCGACTTCGGCGAGCGCGAGGTCGCGACGCAGCGGAAGATCGCCGCCGAAGCGCCGGTCCCGCCGCAGAAGAAGGGGAACTGAACCCCTCATGCCGACCTGGCAGCAGCTGCGCGACGTCAAGCTGAACGAATACACGGACGCGGCGGACGGCTGGGGCAAGGTCTCCTCCCGCTCCAACGCCGACAAGGACCGTGTCGACAACGGCATGTTCTCGAGGATCTACGAGTCCCAGAAGGGCAAGACGGCCGACACCGCCACCGAGGACGTCCGGCAGCTCAGCCGCAACTACCAGTACCTGCACACCGAGTGCGGACTGATCCGCACCGCGCTCAACGGCCTCGCCGCCGAACTCGCCGCGCCGCAGAAGAAGCTCAAGCAGGCGCTGGAGGACGCGGAGAACCTCAAGTTCACGGTCAAGCCCGACGGTTCGGTGGAGTACCCCACCCAGTCGTCCGTCCTCGCGCCGGGCACGGGCGCCGCCCAGCCCGGCGCCCCGATCCCGTACAAGCCCGGCGCGGCCGAGGGCATCGGGAGCGGCGACGCCAACAAGGGCAAGGCCGAGGACATCGCCGAACGCATCGGCGACGCCGTCCGCGAGGCGAACGAGATAGACGGCCGCTACGCCGCCGTCCTGCGCAAGCTCAAGGCGCCGCCGGGCCTCACCGTCGACGAGGCGACGCTGGTCGACGCCGCCGCCGACACCAAGGCCATGCAGCAGGCCGCCGGCACGTACGCCGACGACGGCAGGATCCCACAGGGGAAGTCCCCCAAGGAGAACGCCGACTGGTGGAACGGCCTCACCCAGGAGCAGCGTGACGAGTACGCCACGCTCTACCCGGCCTCCGTCGGCGCCCTCGACGGCCTCCCCGCCACCGTCCGCGACGACGCCAACCGCATGGTCCTGGCGGAGACCCGCGCCCAGGCGCAGATGGACCTGAACGCGATACCGAAGCAGCCGCAGGAGTACATCCAGAACCCCAGCGGCCAGTACCCGGCGGTGATCAAGAACCCGGCGTGGCGGGAGTGGGACGACAAGTACGGCGACCGCAAGGCGCAGCTGGACAGGGACCTGAAGGGCATGAACGCCATCCAGGAGCGCTTCGACCGCTCCGGCCGGGTCGAGCGCCCCGGCGAGCGCCCGCTGCCCGAGGCGTACCTCCTCGGCTTCGACACCAAGGGCAACGGTCACGCGATCGTCGCCAACGGCAACCCGGACACCGCGACGCACACCGCGATGTACGTGCCCGGCACCACGTCGAACCTGGAGGGCATCGGCGGCGACATCAAGCGGATGGAGACCCTCTGGCGCGCCAGCGACAACCTGGCGGACGGGCAGAGCGTCTCGACGATCACCTGGCTCGGCTACGACGCGCCGCAGTCCATCGTCAAGGACGCGCCGTTCAGCCACTACGCCGACGACGGCGCTCCCAAGCTGAACGCCTTCGTCGAGGGGCTGCGCACCTCGCACGAGGGCGAGCGCGACCACCTGACGGTGACCGGCCACAGCTACGGCAGTACGGTCATCGGCTCCGCCGCCCGCCAGGGCCACCTGGACGCCGACGACATCTTCGTGGCCGGCAGCCCCGGCATGCAGGTCGGCAGCGCGACGGACCTCGACGTCCCCAAGGGGCACGTCTACGCGGCGGAGGCCGACAGCGACCCGTACCTCAAGGGTGTGCACATCCCGTACGTCGGCGACGACAAGTACGGGGGCGTGAACATCCCGTTCGTGACCAGCGACCCCGTCCCCGACCTCGGCGGCTGGGGCCACGCCCCCAAGAAGGTCGACATCGACATCATCCCGTCCTTCCTGGACGGCGACGGCGGCAGCGTCGTGAAGCCGCTGACGCCGACGAACCCGGACTTCGGGGCGCACATCGTGGCCACCGACGGCTCGCGCGGCCACAGCGGCTACTGGGACAACGGCACCGAGAGCCTGAACAACCAGGCGCGGGTCGTCACCGGCAGGTACAAGGAAGTGACATCGCAATGAGCCGCCGTACCACCGCACGGACCGCACGGACCGTACGCACCGCACGTACCGCACGTACCGGCGGAGCCCTGGGAGCCGCCGCCCTCCTCCTCGCGACGGGATGCACCACCATGAGCAACGACGACAGCGGCCGGTCCTACGATCCGCAGCCGATGAAGGTCGCCGCGGCCAAGGACCTGGTCCGGGCCCGGTCCAGCACGATCTTCGATACGGCCGGCCTGCGCGAGGCCAACAACGGCGCCCCCGACGCGGCGCCCTGCGACGGCGTGGACGACGGCTTCCGGGTGCGTCACTTCTGGTCGATGTACGCCCCGACCGCCGACGCCCTGAAGCAGGCCATGGAGAAGCTTCACAAGGAGCTGCCGGCCAAGGGGTGGAAGGTCGTCCGCTTCGAGCCCGCGAAGTCGGAGGCGAAGCAGCTCCAGCTGGACGTCGAGCACGAGAAGGACCACCACACGGCGACGGTCGAGCTGCTGCTGCCCTCCACCTACAAGGACGCGTCGAAGTGGGAGAAGGAGGCCCGCGACAGCCTCTCGGTCTCGGTCACCTCCCCCTGCTACACCGACCCGGAGTATCAGGTCGGTGACTGAGAGACCCCGCAATCGGCACACGAAGGGCCCCGGAGCGCCGCTCCGGGGCCCTTCCCCGTGCGGATCGCGTCACAGATGACCGGATAGGGGTTGCTTCTTATTACCGACGGGTAGCATCATCGTGAGAGCATTAGCTACTCGCTGGTACGTGTACGAGGAACCCTGCCTCCCCGATCCTTACGGAGCCGTCGCCATGGGGCACTACAAGTCGAATCTCCGCGACATCGAGTTCAACCTCTTCGAGGTCCTCGGGCGCGACAAGGTGTACGGCACCGGTCCGTTCGAGGAGATGGACGTCGAGACCGCCAAGAGCGTCCTGGAGGAGATCCAGCGCCTGGCCGAGAACGAACTCGCCGAGTCCTTCGCCGACGCCGACCGCAACCCCCCGGTCTTCGACCCCGAGACCAACACCGCCCCGGTCCCCGCGAGCTTCAAGAAGTCCTACCAGGCCTTCATGGACTCCGAGTACTGGCGCCTCGGCCTGCCCGAGGAGATCGGCGGCACCACCTCCCCGCGCTCCCTGATCTGGGCGTACGCGGAGCTGCTGCTCGGCTCGAACCCGGCCGTGTGGATGTACTCCTCCGGCCCGGCGTTCGCCGGCGTCCTCTTCGAGGAGGGCAACGAGGCGCAGAAGAAGATCGCGCAGATCGCCGTCGAGAAGCAGTGGGGCTCCACCATGGTCCTCACCGAGCCCGACGCGGGCTCGGACGTCGGCGCCGGCCGCACGAAGGCGATCCAGCAGGAGGACGGCTCCTGGCACATCGAGGGCGTGAAGCGCTTCATCACGTCCGGTGAGCACGACATGTCGGAGAACATCCTCCACTACGTCCTCGCCCGCCCCGAGGGCGCGGGCCCCGGCACCAAGGGCCTCTCCCTCTTCCTCGTGCCGAAGTACCACTTCGACTGGGAGACCGGCGAGCTGGGCGAGCGCAACGGCGTCTACGCCACCAACGTCGAGCACAAGATGGGCCTCAAGGCCTCCAACACCTGCGAGATGACCTTCGGCGACCAGCACCCCGCCAAGGGCTGGCTGATCGGCGACAAGCACGACGGCATCCGCCAGATGTTCCTCATCATCGAGTTCGCCCGCATGATGGTCGGCACGAAGGCGATCTCCACCCTCTCGACGGGCTACCTCAACGCCCTCGAGTACGCCAAGGAGCGCGTCCAGGGCACCGACCTGGCGAACTTCATGGACAAGGCCGCCCCCAAGGTCACCATCACGCACCACCCGGACGTCCGCCGCTCGCTGATGACGCAGAAGGCGTACGCGGAGGGCATGCGCTCCCTCGTCCTCTACACGGCCTCCGTGCAGGACGCGATCCAGCTCAAGGAAGCGGCCGGCGAGGACGCGAAGGCCCTCCACGGCCTGAACGACCTGCTGCTCCCGATCGTGAAGGGCTACGGCTCCGAGAAGGGCTACGAGCAGCTCGCGCAGTCGCTCCAGACCTTCGGCGGCTCCGGCTTCCTGCAGGAGTACCCGATCGAGCAGTACATCCGGGACGCCAAGATCGACACCCTCTACGAGGGCACCACGGCCATCCAGGGCCAGGACTTCTTCTTCCGCAAGATCGTCCGCGACCAGGGCGCGTCCCTGAACACGCTCGCCGAGGAGATCAAGAAGTTCCTCGCGGTCGGCACCGGCGGCGAGGAGCTGGCCGGCGCCCGCGACGCGCTCGCCAAGGCGGCCGTGGACCTGGAGGGCATCGTCGGCGCGATGCTCACCGACCTCACCGCCACCGGCGAGGACGTCAAGAACATCTACAAGGTCGGCCTCAACACCACCCGCCTGCTGATGGCCTCCGGCGACGTCGTCGTCGGCTACCTGCTGCTGAAGGGTGCGGCCGTCGCCGCCGAGAAGCTGCCGACCGCCTCCGCCAAGGACAAGGCGTTCTACGCCGGCAAGATCGCGGCCGCGAAGTTCTTCGCCGCCAACGTCCTGCCCGGCGTCTCCACCGAGCGCGCGCTGGCCGAGGCCGTCGACGGCTCGCTGATGGACCTGGACGAGGCCGCGTTCTAGGACGCGCCTCCTCCACGAAGGAACGGCTCGTCCCCGGGGAGGGGGGCGGGCCGTTCCGGTTTCCGGGGAGCCGTTCCGGTTTCCGGGGACTCCTCAACGGCATTCGGACCCTGCGTAAGGTGAACGCATGAGCAGCGCACCCTCCCGCCCGGCGCAGACGTTCGACCGCGGCCACACCGATGACCTCATGACCTTCCTGGCGGCCTCACCGTCGCCGTACCACGCCGTGGCGAACGCCGCCGAGCGCCTGGAGAAGGCCGGTTTCCACCAGGTCGAGGAGACCGCGGCCTGGGACGGAACGTCCGGCGGGAAGTACGTGCTCCGCGGCGGGGCGATCATCGCCTGGTACGTGCCGGAGGGCGCCGCCCCCCACACCCCGTACCGCATCGTCGGCGCCCACACCGACTCCCCCAACCTGCGCGTCAAGCCCCGGCCCGACATGGGCGCGCAGGGCTGGCGCCAGGTGGCCGTCGAGATCTACGGCGGGACGCTGCTCAACACCTGGCTCGACCGCGACCTCGGCCTCGCCGGCCGGATCACCCTGCGGGACGGCACCGACCACCTGGTCAACATCGACCGGGCCGTCCTGCGCGTCCCGCAGCTCGCCGTCCACCTCGACCGCCAGGTCAACGAGGGCCTCAAGCTCGACCGGCAGCGCCACATGCAGCCGATCTGGGGCCTCGGCGACGTCCACGAGGGCGACCTGATCTCCTTCGTGGCCGAGGAAGCCGGCGTGGACGCCGAGGACGTGGCCGGCTGGGACCTGATGGTCCACGCCATCGAGCCCCCCGCCTACCTCGGGCGCGACCGCGAACTCGTCGCGGGGCCGCGCATGGACAACCTGATCTCCGTGCACGCCGGCGTCGCCGCGCTCGCCGCCGTATCGACCCGGCCGGACCTCGCGTACATCCCGGTCCTCGCCGCCTTCGACCACGAGGAGAACGGCTCGGAGTCCGACACCGGCGCCCAGGGCCCGCTGCTCGGCACGGTCCTGGAGCGCTCGGTCTTCGCCCGCGGCGGCGCGTACGAGGACCGGGCCCGCGCCTTCGCCGGCACGGTCTGCCTCTCCTCCGACACCGGCCACGCCGTCCATCCCAACTACGCCGAGCGCCACGACCCGACCCACCACCCGCGCGCCAACGGCGGCCCCATCCTCAAGGTGAACGTCAACCAGCGGTACGCCACCGACGGCAGCGGCCGGGCCCTGTTCGCCGCCGCCTGCGACAAGGCCGGCGTGCCGTGGCAGACGTTCGTCTCCAGCAACGACATGCCCTGCGGCACGACGATCGGCCCCATCACCGCCGCCCGGCACGGCATCACGACCGTCGACATCGGCGTCGCGATCCTCTCCATGCACAGCGCACGCGAACTGTGCGGCGCGGACGACCCGTTCCTCCTCGCGAACGCGATCGTCGCCTTCCTGGAGGGCTAGTCGGGGGCGGTCGAGGGATGACCGAGGGGTAGAAGCGCCCGGCCCGGGTACCCGATCCCGACTACCACTAGGAGGCGGGATCCATGGGCCTGGGAGGCTGCATCATCCTCATCGCCGTGGGCGCGATCCTCACGTTCGCCACGGACTGGGAGCTCGACGGCGTCAACCTCGACCTGGTGGGACTGATCATGATGGCGGTCGGTCTCATCGGTACGGCGACCTTCACCAGCATCGCGCGTCGTCGGCGGGCGGTCGTCCCACCGGTCGCCCCCACGGTCGTCGAGGACGACCGCCGCGACCGCGGCTACTGACACGCCCGGCCCACACGGCGGGCGAAACATCCGCGAAAGGCCCCTCCTGACACCGTGACGTCATGGTTGGTCAAGAGGGCCCTTCGCGGGGGAAGTTCGCGATCTGCCTCGTCGCCGCCGTGCTCTGCGGCACGGCGGTGGCGGGGGGCGTCATCACCACGTACCACGAACGCCCGCCCTGGGGCACGGACATCGCGTACGAGGGCGGCTATCTCCAGGCGGTCCGCATCAGGAAGTACGACATGAGCGGCGAACGGACCCGCGCCCTGCTGGCCGGGGAGTGCGCCGCCATGGAACGCCGGGGAATGGGCGGCGACCGTTCCGCGCACGACCCCGAGGCGTGGGTGTCCGGCTGCCTGGACGGGGCGGCGGGCCGCCCGTCCAGGAACCAGGGAATCGTGCGCTGACGCCCCGCGCTGAAGCCCTGCGCGAAGCCCCCGCGCTGAAGCCCTGTCAGCCGTCCATGCCGGCGAGGATCAGCGGAAGCCGGGTGGCGCCGCCCTCGGTCACCTTCACCGGAACGCCCCAGTCCTGCTGGTGGACATGGCAGGCCGGATACTCGTTGGCCGGGTCGTCGTCGCAGGACGCCGCCATCGCCGACACGTGCAGGACGCCCTCGGGGACCGCCGGGTCCAGCTCCAACTCACGGAAGAGGTCCGTGCCCGTGCCCTCGCCGGAGCTCAGCAGCTCGGGTGGGGTGGAGGAGACGAGCAGCCGGGTCGAGGGACCGTACCGCTCGTCCAGCTTCTGCCCCGTCGGCGCCTGGAAGACGACGTCGAGACGGAGCCGGCCGGGCGCCACCTCGGTGGCCTCGCGCCGCGTGCGGTGCGCGACCGACTCGACCTGAACGGCCTCCTCGGGCAGCCGCAGCCGGGTCAGCCGGTGCCGGGCGGACTCGACGACGACGATGTCGTCCCCGACGAGCACGGCGTCGCTCGGCTCGCGCAGATCGGTCGCGAGGGTGGTGACCTCGCCGGTGGCCGGGTCGAAGCGGCGCAGCGCGTGGTTGTACGTGTCCGAGATCGCGACCGACCCGTCGGGCAGCGCGGTCACGCCCAGCGGGTGCTGGAGCAGCGCCTGGCCGGCGGGCCCGTCGCGGTGGCCGAAGTCGAAGAGACCGGTGCCGACGGCCGTGTGGACGGTGCCCTCGGGGTCGATCCAGCGCAGGGCGCTCGTCTCGGAGTCGGCGATCCAGAGCCGGTCCTCGGTGGCGGCGAGCCCGGACGGCTGCGCGAACCAGGCCTCGGCGGCGGCCCCGTCGAGCAGGCCCTCGTTGGTCGTGCCGGCCGCGGCCTCGACGGTCCGCGTCTCGGGGTCGTACGTCCACAGCTGGTGGACACCGGCCATCGCGATCCAGACCTTGCCCCGCCACCAGGCGACGTCCCACGGCGAGGAGAGGTCGACGTCGAGCGCGGGCCCGGAGGTGGGTGAGCCCTGCCACCACTGCTTCCCGGTGCCGGCGATCAGCTCGATCGCGCCGGTGGCGGGGTCGAAGGTGCGCAGCGCGTGGTGGACGGTGTCGGCGACGACGACCTTCCCGTCGGGAAGCAGGGCGAGACCCTGCGGCTCCCGGAACTCCTTCTCGCCGATACGGCGGACCACGCTCTCGCCGTCCGGGGCCAGCTCGACGAGCTGGTGCCGGGTGGTGTCGGAGACCAGGTAGTTCCCCGAGGGCAGGACGACCGCCTTGCCGGGAAACCGCAGATCGGTCGCGACCGGCTCCGGCGCCACATAGGGCCCGTCCCCACGCCGCAGCGTCCCCTTGGCCTCGTGCTCGGCCTCCAGCTCCTCGACGAGGGTACGGATCGCGTTGGCGTGCCCCTCACCCGCGTGCTGGGCGACGACATACCCCTCGGGATCGACGACGACGAGCGTCGGCCACGCCCGCACGGCGTACTGCTTCCAGGTCGCGAGCTCCGGATCGTCGAGCACCGGATGGTGCACCTCGTACCGCTCGACGGCATCGACGACGGCCTGATGATCGGCCTCGTGCACGAACTTGGGCGAGTGCACCCCGACGATCACGAGGGTGTCGCGGTGCTTCTCCTCGAGCTCACGCAGCTCGTCGAGGACGTGCAGACAGTTGATGCAGCAGAAGGTCCAGAAATCGAGCAGAACGATCTTCCCCCGCAGGTCGGCGAGGGTCAGTTCGTCTCCACCGGTATTGAGCCAGCCGCCCTTGCCGATCAGCTCGGGGGCACGGACACGGGCACGACGGCGGGGGTGGGCGGGCGCGGAGTCGTTCATGCCTCAAGGGTGCCGTACGGGTGAAACCGGTGGGCGGGTGGGGAAGGGGCGCGTGTCTTGCCGGGGGCATGTGCCTAGCGACTGGCCAGATGGACGGGACGATCATCCGATTTTCATTCCGTCTCCTGGCGGTGAGGTGTCATGCGGCGTCGGTCTGCGGGGCTCGTGCTGCTTCTGGTGCTCCTGGGGCTATGGGTGACCGTGCTCACTCCCGTGCCGGCGGCGCGGGCCGGTGGGGCCGGGGACAGGGCGCTGGGGCTCACGGTGACCGTCAACACGCGGGAAGAGAGCGACTCCTCGCCGCCGCTCGTGCGGGTCGGGGACACGGTGGTGAAGCGGTACCACGTGGTGAACAAGGGAGAGGCGGATCTGCACGGGGTCCGGGTGAGCGAGCCCGGGGTGAGCGTGGACTGCCCGGACGAACCGCTCGCCGCGCTCGGCTCCTTCATGTGCACCGCCCAGTTCCCCGCCCGTGCGGGCTATCAGAGGGCCACGGCACAGGTCGTCGGGGACATCCCCTCGCTACAGAGACAGCTCACGGCCACCGCCCGCTCCGGTTTCACCGGTGTGGGCGGGGCGCTCACCCTGACCGAGACCGTCACGCCAGGGGCCTCCGAAACCGTCGTGCGGTACACCCTCACCAACCCGGGCGACCAGCCCCTCCACGGCGTCCAGCTCACCGATCCGGCTCTCGGCCCCGTCTCGGGCGGTATCGACTGCGGCGGCGGCGGGAACACGGTGCCGCTCCTGGGGCCCGGCGCCTCGGCGTCGTGCACCGCGGTCGTGCGCGGGCCGCTCGGGCAGCCCGGCGCCACCGGGGTGGCGAGCGGCAGCGACCGCGTCACGACCGTCGGCCCCGGCGGCGAACCGGTGGCCCCACCGCCCCTCACGGCCCGCGCGTCCACCGCGGTGACGCTCCCTGAACCGGAACCGGAGCCGGAGCCGGAGGCAGCGACCGAGGGCGGTGCGCCGGGGGCACCGGGAAGCGCTGCCGGGGCCGCGGCCGCCGCGCCGGAGGCTCCCGCCGCCCCGGGCGGAGCCGCCGCGGCCGGAGCCGCCGCGGCGCTCCCGGTTCCGTACCGCATGCCCGTCGGCCCGCCCACCGGTCCCGCCATGGTGCCGGGGACGGCGGTCCCAGAGGCCGGCACCGGTACACGGACGGCACCGCCCCCGCCCCCGCCCCTCGCGAACCGGCCCGACTCCACCGCCGTCGCGCCCCTCACGCCCGTCGCCCCCGTCGGCGAGGAGGGGCTCCTGCCCCGACTGCGACGCCGCTCCCGCGAGCTCCCCGAGCTCGGGGTCGTCGTGGTCCTCCTGCTCTTGCTGATCCCCGCGGCGATCGCCGCCGCCCTGCTCGGTTCCCGCCCGCGACGCTGACCACGGAAGGCATGACGGCACCATGGCCCTGCTCGAAACCTTCCTCGTCGTCGTCGGCGTCGCCCTGTTCGCCGCGCTCGCCGTCGTCGTCAAGACCAAGCTGTTCCCGGAGGGGGAGGACGACGAGCCCCGCGAGGACGTCGCCGAGTACATCGCGATGATGGTGTCGGTGCTGTACGCCGTCGTGCTCGGCCTCTGCCTCGTCTCCGTCTGGGACAACCGCTCGTCCGCCGCCGACCACGTCCAGGCCGAGGCGAGCGCCCTGCACCAGACGTACCTCCTGGCCGCCTCCCTCCCCGACGACCGGCGCGCGCCCGTCCGCGACGCCGCCCACGCGTACGCCGCCCATGTCGTCGGCGTCGAGTGGCCCCGGATGGCCGACCGCGAGCCGCTCGGGGCGACGGGCTGGATCCTGCTCGACCGGCTCCGCGCCGCCGGCGAGGTGCGCGGGAAGAGTTCGGTCTCCGAGCAGATCGCCGCCCAGGAGATCCTCGCCCAGCTCGGCTACGTCGACGACGCCCGGCGCGGCCGGGAGGCCGCCGCCCAGGAGCAGCTCTCACCCGTCCTGTGGACGGGCCTGATCATCGGCGGTGTGCTGACCCTGGCCTTCATGTTCCTCTTCGGCATCAGGCGGAGCTTCACCCACCTGGTGATGGTCATGGGCCTCGCCGGCTTCATCGCCTTCACCGTGCTGCTGATCCATCAGCTCGACGCGCCCTTCGGCGAGATGCTCGGCGCCGGCTCCGATCCCTTCACCCGCTACTTCGTGGTGCCCGACTCGCCCGCGTGACTCGCCCGCGTGACCCGCCCGCGTGAACCCCCGTCACCCGGGGAACACATCTCACCATGAAATATCTCGTACGGGACAAAATCTTCGCCATCGGCGACGACTACTGGATCGAGGACGAGCACGGCCGCCACGCCTTCCTCGTCGACGGCAAGGCCCTGCGGCTGCGCGACACCCTGGAGCTGAAGGACCCCGCCGGGCAGGTCCTGGTCACCCTGCGCCAGAAGATGTTCAGCCTGCGGGACGCGATGACGATCGAGCGCGACGACCGCCCGCTCGCCACGATCCGCAGGAAGCGGCTCTCCCTGCTCCGCAACCACTTCCGGATCACGCTGGCCGAGGGCACCGAGCTGGACGTCAGCGGCCGGATCCTGGACCGGGAGTTCACCGTCGAGTACGACGGCGAACTCCTCGCCCACATCTCCCGCCAGTGGTTCCACGTCCGGGACACCTACGCCGTGAACGTGGTCCGCGAGGACGCCGACGCGGCGCTGCTGATCGCCGTCGCGGTGTGCGTGATCCGGATGGCGGAGCGGGAACGGGAGGACTGACCCGGGCGCCCCTCCACCGGCCGCCCCTCCGCCAGCCGCCCCTCCACCGTCCACCGGCCTGTACTCAGGACGGCCTGTGCTCGGGACAGCCTGTGCTCAGGAGACCTTCGCCGCCTGCTCCAGCGCCTGCTCCAGGTCCGCCCAGAGGTCCTCGACGTGCTCGATGCCGGTGGACATCCGTACCGTCCCCGGGCCGATGCCCGCCACGTCGAGGGCCGCGGCGTCCAACTGGCGGTGCGAGGTGGAGGCCGGGTGCATCACCAGGGTCTTCACATCGCCGAGGGAGGCCGTCAGCGCGGCCACGCGTACCGCCTCGATGAAGGTACGGCCCGCCTCCCGCCCGCCCGCGAGGTCGAAGGAGACGACCCCGCCGCCGCCCCGCGGCAGCAGCCGCTCCGCGACGGCCCGGTCCGGGTGCCCGGCCAGCGCGGGGTGACGGACGGCCGCCACCGCGGGGTGCCCGGCGAGCCGGCCGGCCAGGTCGAGGGCGCTCGCGCTCTGCCGCTCGATGCGCAGCGGCAGGGTCTGCAGGCCGCGCAGGGTCAGCCAGGCGGCGAACGGGTCGGTGATCGCGCCCTGTTCGACGGCGTAGTGGCGGATACGGCCGTACAGCTCGGCGTCCTTGAAGACGGCGATCCCGCCGAGGACGTCCGCGTGCCCGGCGAGGTACTTGGTCGCGGAGTGGATGACGACGTCCGCGCCGAACTCGATCGGCCGGCACAGCAGCGGCGAGGCGAAGGTGTTGTCCACGACGCTCGGGACGTCCGCCTCGGCGGCGACGGCGATCATGGCCGGCAGGTCGGCGACCCGGGTCGTCGGGTTGGCGATGGTCTCCAGGTAGAGCAGCCGCGTCTCGGGCCGCAGGGCCCGGCGAAGCTCCTCCGGGTCCGTGCCCGAGACGTGCGTGACCTCGACGCCCCAGCGCTCGGCGAGGTCGGTCAGGACGGCGTACGTCCCGCCGTAGAGGCAGTTCTGGGCGACGACGTGGCTCCCCGAGGAGAGCAGGCCGAGCAGGACGCCGTTGATGGCGCCCATGCCGGAGGCGAAGGAGAGCGCCGCCGTTCCGCCCTCCAGGCGGGTGACGGCGTCCTCCAGGGCGCGGACGGTGGGGTTGCCGAGGCGGCTGTAGAGGAAGGTGTCGGGCGAGTGGAAGGCGTCCGCCATCGCGTCCGCGGTGTCGAAGGCGAAGACGTGGCCCTGGTGGAGGGGGACGCCGAGGGGCGTACTGCCGGTGATCCGCACCTGGGGAGGGTGGACGGCGAGGGTCTCGGGCCGGAGTGCCGTGGTCGGCGCTGCGGGCCGGGGTGCCGTGGAGCTGAGTGCTGTGGTGTCGTCGCTCATGGGACCCAGTGAAGTGGCAACCCGCTTGCGGTCACAGGACCAATCGCGGGAGATTGGTCCGGCGATGGAGCCAATCTCTTCTCCCCCGAACCAGGACAACCAGGGCAACCTGGACGGCCTGGACGGCCTCGTGGCCCGTCTCGGCCGCTGGTCGGCCGGCCGCGGCCCGCTGTATCTCCTTCTGGCCGCCCGTTTCCGGCAGTTGATCGACGAGGGGCTGCTGCCTCCGGGCGCCGCCCTGCCGCCCGACCGGCGGCTCGCCGCCGCGCTCGCGGTCGGGCGGACGACGGTCGTGGCGGCGTACGACACCCTGCGCCAGGAGGGGCGGCTGGTACGGCGACAGGGCAGCGGGACGCGGGTGGCGCCCGCCGCACTCCCGCCGGGGCCCCGGGTGCGGGAGACCTCCAACCCGCTCTTCCTGCACCTCCTGGAGGCGCCGGACGACGTGATCCTGCTGAGCTGCGCCGCGCCCATGGGGCCGCCGCCCCAACTGGCCGAGGCGTACCGGACGATGACCCTGCCCGACGCCGATCTGGGCTACCACCCGGCGGGACTCCCCGCGCTGCGGACGGCGATCGCGGCGCGTTACGGCGTACGGGGCGTCCCGACCGGTCCGGAGCAGACCCTGGTCACCACGGGTGCCCAGCAGGCCCTGGCGCTGCTGACCCGGCTCCTGGTCGCGCCCGGCGACGGGGTGCTCGTCGAGTCGCCGACGTACCCGGGGGCGCTCGATCTGTTCCGGGAGGCGGCGGCGGTGCCGTACCCCGTGGCGGTGGGTCCCGACGGGATCGACGTGACGGAGGCGATCGGGATGATGGAACGTCACCGGCCCGCGCTCGCCTATGTGGTCGCCCGCTTCCAGAACCCGACCGGTGCCGTGCTGCCGTCGCTGCCCGGACGGCGTCTGGTCGAGGCGGCGAACGCCCTCGGGGTGCCGCTCGTCGACGACGAGGTGCTCACCGATCTCGCCTTCGGTACGGATGCGGCCGATGGGATTGTGGGGGCGGAAGGGAATCCGGAGCCGCCGCCGCTCTCGGCCTTCGGCGAGGTGATCGGCGTCGGCTCGCTCAGCAAGATGGTGTGGGGCGGGCTGCGCATCGGCTGGGTACGGGGGCCCGCGGCGCTGATCGGCCGGCTGGCCCGGCTCAAGGCCATCCACGACCTGGGGTCCGACGTTCCGGCGCAGCTGGCGGCCGCCCGCCTGCTCGGGCCCGGGGAGTTCGGGACGATCGTGGCGGGGCGGGTGGAGACGCTGCGCTCCGGCCATGACCATCTGCGGGCGGAACTGGCGCGGCTGCTGCCGTCCTGGAGCTGCCCGGCGGCCTCGGGCGGCCAGACGCTGTGGGTCCGCCTTCCGTACGGCGACGGTGTCGCCTTCGCCCAGGTCGCGCTCCGTCATCGGGTGGCGGTGCTGCCGGGCGCCACGATGGACGCGCTCGGCGGCAGCACGCGGTGCCTGCGGCTGCACTTCCTGCTGCCTCCCGACGTGCTGTCGGAGGCGGTACGGCGGCTGGCGGCGGCCTGGCGGGAGTACGCGCCGGGAGCGGACTCGGCCTCTGCCCCGGCCTCGACCCCCGCCCCGGCGGCGCTGAACGCGATCACGGTCTGACCGGTCGCCCCCGAAAGCGCCCCCGCCGGCGCCCGCCGTCCGCCCCTCAGCCGTCAGCACCTCAGCCGTCAAGCCCTCAGCCGTCAGCCCTCAGCCTTCAGCCCTCAGCGTCAGCCGCGCTCCGGCCTCGCCACCCCCAGCACCCGGTCCTTCAGCGCCGGGAACTGCTCCCTCGTCGTCGCCACCTTCGCCGGGTCGAGGGTGACCCGCAGGACCTCCTCGTCCGGCCCCGCCTCCGCGAGGACCTCACCCCACGGGTCCACCACGATCGAGTGGCCGGCCTGCTCCACGCCCGCGTGCGTCCCGGCGGTGCCGCAGGCCAGCATGTACGCCTGGTTCTCCACGGCCCTCGCCCGCGCGAGGAGCGTCCAGTGCTCCCGGCGGCGGGCGGGCCAGCCCGCCGGGACGACGAAGGCCTGCGCGCCCGCGTCGACCAGGCCCCGGAACAGCTCCGGGAAGCGGAGGTCGTAGCAGGTGCCGACGCCGACCGTGAGACCCGGCAGCCCGACCGTCACCAGCTCGTCCCCCGCCGCCATCATGACGGCCTCGCCCTTGTCGAAGCCGAAGCGGTGGATCTTCCGGTACGTGGCGGTGAGCGTGCCGTCCGGCGCGAAGACGAGGGAGGTGTTGTAGAGCGCTCCGCCGGCCGCCTCGACGATCGACCCGGCGTGCAGCCAGACCTCCGCGTCCCGGGCGGCCGCGGCCATCGCCTCGTACGTCGGCCCCCGCAGCGGCTCGGACTCCGCGGCGAAGGACTCGTACGCGAACGCCCCCATCGGCCACAGCTCCGGCAGGACGACGAGGTCGGCGGCGGCGCGCTCCTCCCGTACGAGACCGGCCACCCGGGCCCGGCGAGATTCGACCGGTTCGTCCGGGTCTACTGCGATCTGGATCAGCGAGGCGCGCACACTACCACCGTCCTGGCATTCGAGCCGTCAACACGGGCCTACGATCGTCACACGAAAGCACTGCCGGGGTGCCTTCGGGCAGCGTAACTTAGCGTCCGAGCCTCCCACGCAGTCTTGTTTTCAGCCCGCGCACCGCAGAAGAACCGCCGAGGGGTCCCGTGACCGTCCATCCCAGCCTTCAGACCTACGCCGACGCCTGGACCCACTCCATCGAAGCGATAGCCGAGCTGGTGCAGCCGCTCGTGGAAGGCGAATGGAACCGCGCCACACCGTGCCCGGGCTGGTCGGTCCGCGACATCGTGTCCCATGTGATCGGCATGGAGTGCGAGATGCTCGGCGACCCGCGCCCCATCCACTCCCTGCCCCGGGACCTCTACCACGTACGCAGTGACTTCGCTCGCTACATGGAGATGCAGGTCGATGTGCGGCGGCACCACACCGGCCCCGAGATGACCTCGGAGCTGGAGTACGTCCTGATCCGCCGGGCCCGCCAGCTGCGCAACGAGAACCGCAAGCCCGACCACCTGATCCGCGCCCCCCTGGGCGCCGAGCAGACCCTCGAACTGGGCTACCGGATGCGCGCCTTCGACGTCTGGGTCCACGAGCAGGACCTGCGCACCACGCTCGGGCAGCCGGGCAACCTGGACTCCCCGGGCGCGCTGGTCGCGCGGGACGTGCTGCTCGAAGCGCTGCCGAAGGTGGTCGCCAAGGACGCGGGCGCGCCGAACGGTTCGGCGGTCGTCTTCGACGTGCACGGTCCGGTCGAGTTCCTGCGGACGGTGCGGGTGGACGCGGAGGGCCGGGGCACGGTCGACGGGGCGCCCTCGCTCGGTCCCGCGGCGACGCTGGCGATGGACTGGGAGACGTACGTCCGGCTGGCCTGCGGCCGGGTCCGGCCGGCCGACGTCTCCGACCGGGTCAAGGCCGAGGGCGACCTGGAGCTGGCGCAGGCGATCCTGGACAACTTCGCGGTGACGCCCCGCTAGTGCCCGGCCCGGCTCACACCGGTACGTGCACGGCCTCGACGCGGCTGGCGACGAGGCGTTCCTTCTCCCTGCGGGCCGTACGGGCCTTCAGGCGCAGGATCTGCACGACGCCCAGCGCCTCCAGGACGAAGACGGAGGAGAAGGCGATCCGGTAGTCGTCGCCGGTCGCGTCGAGGAGGACGCCGACCGCGAGCAGCGTCGTCATCGAGGCCACGAAACCGCCCATGTTGACGATTCCCGAGGCGGTTCCCTGACGCTCCGGCGGATTGGCCGGGCGGGCGAAGTCGAAACCGATCATGGAGGCCGGGCCGCAGGCGCCGAGGACCGCGCAGAGTGTGATCAGCAGCCACATCGGGGCCCGGTCGCCGGGGTGGGCGAGGGTGGCTCCCCACAGGAGCGCGGTCGCCGCGACCGTGCCGAGGGCCAGCGGGGCGCGCGCCCCGTGGTGCCGGGCGATGATCTGCCCGTACGCGAGCCCCACCACCATGTTGGAGAGCACCACGAGCGTCAGCAGCTCACCGGCGACACCCCGGGAGAGGCCCTGCGCCTCGACCAGGAACGGCATCCCCCACAGGAGCAGGAACACCATCGCGGGGAACTGGGTGGTGAAGTGGACCCACATGCCGAGCCGGGTGCCGGGCTCCCGCCACGACTCGGCGATCTGCCGGCGTACGAACGCGGCACCGGCGTGCGCGGCGGGCGCGGGCTCGTGTCCCTCCGGGTGGTCCTTCAGGAAGAGCAGCAGCAGGGCGAGCACCACGACGCCGGCGACCGAGCTGCCGACGAAGGTCGCCGTCCAGCCCAGGCCGTGCAGCGCACGGGCGATGAAGATGGTCGAGACGAGGTTGCCGGCCATGCCGAAGAGCGCGGCGACCTGGCCGATGAGGGGCCCGCGCCGGGCGGGGAACCAGCGGCTGCCCAGCCGCAGCACGCTGATGAAGGTCAGTGCGTCACCGCAGCCGAGCAGCGCGCGGGAGGCGAGCGCCATGGCGTACGAGGGGGAGAGCGCGAAGCCCAGCTGCCCGACGGTGAAGAGCACGACGCCGAGGGTCAGCACCTTCTTCGTGCCGAGCCGGTCGACCATCAGACCGACGGGTATCTGCATGCCGGCGTAGACCAGCAGCTGGAGGATGGAGAAGGTGGAGAGCGCGGAGGCGTTGACGTCGAAGCGGTCGGCGGCGTCGAGGCCGGCGACGCCCAGCGACGTACGGAAGATGACGGCGACGAAGTAGACCGCGACGCCGACGCCCCAGACGAGGGCGGCCCGCCGGCCTCCGGGCGGGTCGCCGGGCAGACCGACGGCGGATCCTGACCCGCTTCCGCTCACCGCTGATCACCCCTGACCAGGTCCTTGACCCAGCTGAGGTGGAGCCGGACGCACGTCGCCGCGCCCTCGACGTCACCCTCCCGGATCCGCTCCAGGATCTCGGCGTGCTCGGTGATGTTCTTGGCGATGCGGTCGGGCTGGGACTGCATGACGGCGACGCCCATCCGCAGCTGACGGTCGCGCAGCTGGTCGTAGAGGCGGGCGAGGATCTGGTTCCCGGCGTGCTTGACGATCTCGGCGTGGAAGCAGCGGTCGGTGACGGCGACCTCGGCGAGGTCCCCGGCCTCGGCCCGCCGCTTCTGCTCCTCCAGGAGCTCTTCGAGCCGCGCGATCAGCGCGGGCGGCGCGGGTACGGCCCGGCGGACGGCGAACTCCTCGACGAGCAGCCGGGTCTCGACCACATCGGCGATCTCCTGCGCGGAGACGGCGAGAACGAGGGCGCCCTTCTTCGGGTAGAGCTTGAGCAGCCCTTCCATCTCCAGCTTGAGCAGCGCCTCCCGCACGGGCGTCCGGGACACACCGACGGCCAGGGCGAGTTCGCCCTCGGTGAGCAACGTCCCACCCTCGTACCGGCGGTCCAGGACCGCCTGCTTGACGTGCATGTAGACGCGGTCGGCGGCTGGGGGCGCGGGTGTCATGCGCACAGCTTAGATACAACAGGGGTGCAACAGGGAGGGGCGTCCACGATACGGACGTGGCAGTTCCCTGCGGATCAGAGGGCCTTCCGTCGCTGACGGGCCGCAGCACGGCGCAGTAGACACCGCACTCTTGGTTCACGTAGACCTCGCGGTCGAGGGCTGCCGGGCGGCAGGCTACGCGCTGAACATTTCCACGAGACCAAAGAGCATCGTCAGGATGAAGACGGCCGCGGCTCCGAGTCAGATCACCCCTGTCCAGCAGACCACGGCCACCGCGACCGTGATCCAGGTCCGTCTCACGGCGGAGTGGTAGTCGGTCTCGTCGTCCCAGTCGCGGGGATCAGGCATCGCACCCTTCACCGGCCTGCCTCGCTCGGTCGGTTAGCGGGGAAGAGCGGCGCAGGGATCATCGCGGCGAAGGCGACCTGTGCCATGAGCTGGAAGACCAGCGGTTCGGCCGTACTGCCGGCGAGCAGAGGCCACGCACACAGGGCCAGCGGGGCGGCGAGCAGTATGCGGAACCGAACCCCGTCCATGCGGGTGTGCATCCCGGCCGCGAGAGTGGCGATGAGCAGGGTGGGCAGGCCGATGAGCAGCAGCAACCCCATCCCCGTCGCCATGATCTCCGCGAACGCCGCTTCCCACTCGACCGTCTGAGAGATGGCCACCCAGGCTGCCAGGTGAAGGAGCGTATACGTCAGTACGCATCGCCCGATCCTCCCGAGCACGTACCCCGGTCGGGGAGCGCCTGCCCGACTCATCGCCATCTCTGTCCCCCGGGCGTATGCACGCAATAATTGAATGCGTTCAACATACTCCAGGGTTGCCCCTGGGGCACGAGGGTCGATTGCCGCCCTAGTCGTCGTCCTCATCGCGGACGAGGACTTGAACGGAGTGCGGCTGCGGCCACGCCGGAGACTCCAGATGGCTGAGCAGTCCGCGCCGGTGGGCCCTGCGCGGAACGCCCCCGTTGGCTTCTGGCGCCGGCCGCCCTTCCTTCCGAGAGTCGCGCCCTCCGGCGACGCGTCAAGGGCGCTCCTTCGTCGCGTCGCTGCGCGATGGCCTGCGGCCACCCTTGACCCGCCCCCTCCGGGCGCGTGAAAACTCTCGGAGGGCGGCCCGGGGGAGGGGTCCCCACGCACCCCGCATTCTTGTGCCTGGGCTGGGCGGGCGCCTGCGGCCGCGTGGGTGGATTGCGCGGCAGTTCGATGGGGCGGCCCGGCACGGCTTGGCGAGTCGCGCCCGGCGGGTGGCGGGGCTTCATGCCCCGCTGGTGACTGTCCGGTGGGTGGGGGCCGTGCCTAAGTGCGGCCTACTCCCGGTAAGACATGACCCGATGCCCCATTTGTGCGGGTTCGGAGCCTTCGGAGGGCGAGTTGGTCGCGGTGATGGCTCTCCCGGGCCCCCATCCCCCACCGGACAGTGCCCAGCGGGGCCTGAAGCCCGGCCCACAGACGGCCGTCACCCGCTCAGAGCACCCGGGCCGCCCCATCGCACTGCCGCGCAATCCCACCCCCGACCCGCAGGCGCCGAACCCAGCGGCGGAACGATTCTGCGTGGGGCGTGGGGACCCCACCCCGGGCCGCCCTCCGAGTGTGAAAAGGCGCCCGGAGCCGGGCGGTCAAGGGTGGAGCGCAGCGGAATCGGCGGAGCCGACGCGACGAAGGAGCGCCCTTGAGGGGCCGGCGGAGGGCGCCACACTCGGAGAGAGGGCGGCCACCACCAGAAGCTCACAAGGACCCGAGCGTCAGACGCCCGGACCTTCGTCTTCCAAGGCCGTCAGGAACGAGGCCCACGCGGCGGAGGACAGGACGAGGGTCGCCCGATGGGCGTCCTTGGAGTCCCGGACGGCGGCGGTGCCGGGGATGTTGAGGGCGACCTCGACGCACTCGCCGTGCGCGTCTCCGCTGCTGTAGCTGGACTTCTTGAACATGAACGAGGGCACGGGGCCTACATCTCCTTGCGGATGCCGTCGATCAGCCTGGCCGAGTTCTGTTGCGCCAGGCCCAGCCGAGTGATCCGGTCGAACACGACGTTGTGGTGGGCCGCATCAGTCTCGCTCTCCAACCAGAGCTTCGTCGAGGTCGTATCCGCCTGGACCACGTCCAGAGCCCCGGGCTCCGCGAAGGACACGATGGTGAACGCACTGGTCATGCCAGGGTGCGCACCGGCGATGTACGGCAGGACCTGGACCCTGACGTTCGGCAGCCGGGACATGTCCAGCAGGTGCTCCAGTTGCTCCCGCATGACGTGCGTCCCGCCGACGGTCTGGCGCAACGCGCCCTCGTGGAGCACGGCCCACAGCCGCAGCGGCCGCTCCCCGGCCAGCCGGACCTGCCGAGCCATCCTCGCCTCGACGAACAGTTCGACCTCGTCGAGGTCTTCCCATGACCCATTGCCGACGGCCAACGCACGCGCGTAGTCGGGTGTTTGCAGCAGCCCGGGCACGAAGGCGAGCTGCCAGGTCCGGATCTCCGTCGCGATCTCCTCGAGCGCGAAGTACTCCGTCTGCCCCTTCAGTTGCGGGTACTGATTCCACCAACCCTTGGCCTTGCGCCGGTCGCGGTCCGCCTTGGCCAGTTCCAGCAGCCTGTCGACGACGGCCGGATCGGCCTCGCCGTACAGGTGGCACAGGGCGCGGATGTCCGGGTCTCGCATCGGGACGAGGCCCCGCTCCATCTTCGCCACCTTGGCCACGGATGCCGTGAGGGCTTCGGCGGCGTGCGCCTGCTTCAGGTTCAACGCTTCGCGCATGCGCAGCAGCTCGCTGCCCAGTCGCCGACCGAGGACGGTCGACACCGATACGCCACGGTCCGGATTCCTGCTCGGCATCCTTGCTCCCTCCCTGCGCGTGCGCCCAGTCTGCTCCGTCCGACGAAGGACCCCCAAATCATCTCAGTAGAAATTTCTGGCCCGTTCGATTGCTGGCCGACTGACTCTCTGGCTACCGTCGGTGCACAGGCCATCACGACACGAAGTCGACTGACGGAAGAGCACCCTGCTGCCCGCACGCAGCCCGCGGCGACGCCACCGACAGGCGCATTCACACCGGAGGTACACGCTCATGTCCGATGCGTGCGAGGTCACCAAAACCCGCTACGACTCCGTCAGTTACACGCCCTACCCCCAGAGCGTCCGGCTCGCCCGGCGGCGGGTCGCCGAGCGGGTGGTCACCTGGGGTCACCCCGAGCTCGCTGGCGACGCGGCTCTCGTCACAAGCGAGTTGGGGACGAACGCCCTGCTGCACGGGTGCCTGGGTGACCGGCTCTTCCGGGTGGAGGTCAGGCTCGACGGACGCGTGTTGCGGATCGCCGTGACGGATCCCAGGGGGGAGCGACTGCCACAGACCAGGGCGCCCGGGGTGGACGAGAGGTACGGGCGGGGGCTCGTCATCGTCCGTACCGTCGCCGCGCGGTGGGACGTCGTACCGCTCACCGTCGGCAAGACGGTCTGGGCCGAACTGGACGTGACGCAGGGCCCGGTCGGGAGAAGCCTCCCGACCGGGCCCTGGGAAAGTCCGGGTCAGCCGCCGATCGGCACGTAGCCGGACCAGCTCATCGCGGCCACGGTGAACCCACCGCCCCCGCGGCAACCGTCCCCCCGCGCGCGGGCAGAGGCAAGGGCCCGGACACCCACAGGCATCCGGGCCCCTCGCTTCGGTCTGCGGGCGTCAGGCCCAGGTGATCAACCGCTTCGGCTGCTCCAGGATCGCGGCGACGTCCGCCAGGAACTTCGAGCCCAGCTCGCCGTCGACCAGTCGGTGGTCGAACGACAGCGCCAGCGTCGTCACCTGACGCGGCTTCACCTTGCCCTTGTGCACCCACGGCTGGAGCTTGATCGCACCGACCGCGAGGATCGCGGACTCGCCCGGGTTGATGATGGGCGTACCGGTGTCGACGCCGAAGACGCCGACGTTGGTGATGGTGAAGGTGCCGCCCTGCATCGCCGCCGGCGTCGTCTTCCCCTCGCGGGCGGTGGCGACCAGCTCGCTCAGGGAGCGCGACAGCTCCGGCAGCGTCTGGGCGTGCGCGTCCTTGATGTTCGGCACGATCAGACCGCGCGGGGTGGCCGCGGCGATGCCCAGGTTGACGTAGTGCTTGACCACGATCTCCTGGTTCGCCTCGTCCCAGGCCGCGTTGATCTCCGGGTTGCGCCGGACGGCGACCAGGACGGCCTTGGCGATGAGGAGGAGCGGGTTGACGCGCAGGCCCGCCATGTCCTTGTCGGACTTGAGCTCCTCGACCAGCTTCATCGTGCGCGTGATGTCGAAGGTGACGAACTCGGTGACGTGCGGCGCGGTGAAGGCCGAACCGACCATCGCCGCGGCCGTGGCCTTGCGTACGCCCTTGATGGGGACGCGGGTCTCCCGAGCCCCGTCCGTCACCCCGGCCGCGGCCGTGGCCGCCGCGGGGGCGGGCGCGGGCGCCGGTACGGACACGGGCCGGGGAGCCTCGACCGAGGGCGCCTGGGCGGGCGCCGGGGCAGGGGCCGGGGCGGCCGCCGCGTGGACGTCCTCGCGGGTGATGATCCCGTCCGGACCGGTCGGGGTGACCGTCGTCAGGTCGACCCCGAGGTCCTTGGCGAGCTTGCGCACCGGCGGCTTGGCCAGCGGGCGGCCCGTCGCGGTGGCGTGCTGGCCGTGACCGTTGAGCTGCTCCGGTACGGAGACGGGCGCGACGGCGGCAGCGGCCGGGGCCTCGACCGTGGTCTTGCGGGCCCGGCGCTTGGTGGAGGTCGCGGCCACGCCGTAGCCGACCAGGACCGGCTGCCGGCCCTGCGGCTCGGCCTCGGCGGCGGCCTCGGCCGGCTCCTCGGCGGCGGCCTCGACCGGAGCCTGCGCGGGTGCCTCGGCCTGGTCCGTACCCCCGCCGACGTTCACGGAGATGATGACCTCGCCGACGTCGACCGTCGTGCCCTCGGGGAAGCGCAGCTCGTGCACCACACCGTCGAAGGGGCACGGCAGCTCGACGGCGGCCTTGGCCGTCTCGACCTCGCAGACGACCTGCCCGTCGGTGACCGTGTCACCGGGCTGGACGTACCACTTGAGGATCTCGGCCTCGGTGAGGCCCTCGCCCACATCGGGCATCTTGAATTCGCGGATCGTCACGATGCTCTCCTCAGTACGCCAGCGAGCGGTCGACGGCGTCGAGCACGCGGTCAAGACCCGGCAGGTACTCCTCCTCCAGGCGCGCCGGCGGATACGGCGCGTGGTAGCCGCCGACCCGCAGGACGGGGGCCTCCAGGTGGTAGAAGCAGCGCTCGGTGATCCGGGCGGCGATCTCCGCGCCCGAGCCGTAGAAGACCGGGGCCTCGTGGACCACGACAAGGCGGCGGGTCTTCTCGACCGAGGTCTGGATCGCGTCGAAGTCGATCGGGGACATCGAGCGCAGGTCCAGGACCTCCACCGACTTGCCCTCCTCCTGGGCGGCCGCGGCGGCCTCCAGGCAGACCTTCACCATCGGGCCGTACGCGGCGAGCGTGAGGTCCGTGCCCTGCCGGGCCACCCGCGCCTTGTGCAGCTCGCCGGGGATGGCCTCGGTGTCGACCTCGCTCTTGTCCCAGTAGCGGCGCTTGGGCTCGAAGAAGATGACCGGGTCGTCGCTCTGGATGGCCTGCTGGAGCATCCAGTACGCGTCGGAGGAGTTGGAGGGCGAGACGACCTTGAGGCCCGCGACGTGCGCGAAGAGCGCCTCGGGGGACTCGGAGTGGTGCTCGACCGCGCCGATGCCGCCGCCGTACGGGATACGGACGACGACCGGCAGCTTGATCTTGCCGAGCGCACGGGCGTGCATCTTGGCGAGCTGCGTGACGATCTGGTCGTACGCGGGGAAGACGAAGCCGTCGAACTGGATCTCCACGACGGGCCGGTAGCCGCGCAGGGCCAGGCCGATCGCGGTGCCGACGATGCCGGACTCGGCGAGCGGGGTGTCGATGACCCGCTCCTCGCCGAAGTCCTTCTGCAGCCCGTCGGTGACCCGGAAGACACCGCCGAGCTTTCCGACGTCCTCGCCCATGATGAGGACCTTGGGGTCGGTCTCCAGGGCCTTGCGGAGCGACTCGTTGAGCGCCTTGGCCAGGGGAAGCTTCTGTACGGCCATGGTTACTTGCCCTCCTCGGCGCCGGCGTCGGCGAAGGACGCCTGGTAGGCGGCGAACTCCACCCGCTCCTCGTCGACGAGCGCGTGCCCGTCGGCGTAGACATTCTCGAAGATCGCCATGTGGTCCGGGTCGGGCATGGCGCGGACGGCCTCGCGGACGCGCTTGCCGAGCGCCTCGCTCTCCGCCTCCAGCTCCTCGAAGAAGGCCGCGTCGGCGTGGCCGGCCTTCTCCAGGTACGCCTTGAGCCGCAGGATCGGGTCCTTCGCCTCCCAGGCCTCGCGCTCCTCGTCGGCGCGGTACTTGGTCGGGTCGTCCGAGGTGGTGTGGGCGCCCATGCGGTAGGTGAAGGCCTCGACCAGGGTCGGGCCCTCGCCGCGGCGGGCCCGCTCCAGCGCCGACCGGGTCACGGCCAGGCAGGCGAGGACGTCGTTGCCGTCGACGCGGACGCCGGGGAAGCCGTAGCCCTGCGCGCGCTGGTAGAGCGGGACGCGGGTCTGCCGCTCGGTGGGCTCGGAGATCGCCCACTGGTTGTTCTGGCAGAAGAACACGACCGGGGCGTTGTAGACCGCGGAGAAGGTGAACGACTCGGCGACATCGCCCTGGCTGGACGCGCCGTCGCCGAAGTACGCGATCACGGCCGAGTCCGCGCCGTCCTTGGCGACGCCCATGGCGTAGCCGGTGGCGTGCAGGGTCTGCGAGCCGATGACGATCGTGTACAGATGGAAATTGTTGGTGTTCGGGTCCCAGCCACCGTGGTTCACACCGCGGAACATGCCCAGCAGGTTGGTCGGGTCGACCCCGCGGCACCAGGCCACACCGTGCTCCCGATAGGTCGGGAAGACGTAGTCGTCGTCACGCAGCGCGCGGCCGGAGCCGATCTGCGCGGCCTCCTGGCCGAGCAGCGACGCCCACAGGCCCAGCTCGCCCTGACGCTGCAGGGAGGTGGCCTCGGAGTCGAAGCGGCGGGTGAGGACCATGTCCCGGTACAGGCCGCGCAGCTCGTCGGCGCTCAGGTCGATGTCGTAATCGGGGTGCTGGACGCGCTCCCCTTCGGGCGTCAGCAACTGAACGAGCTCGGGCTCGGCGCCCTGCCCCTTCTTGACGCTCGCGCTGGCGGTGCGCTTGGCGCCGCTGCTGCGTCGCGTCGTCTTGCGCGCGGCAGTGCTCTCCACGGTCACGTGCGTGCTCCTCCGTCGGTCCGGCCCCCGGGTTCGCCGGAGTGGCCTGGGGTCCCCCCTACCGGAGGTAAGGGGAGGCTCCGCCTGTATCCGTACCCGCGCACGGGGTGGGTGCGACGCAGCCGGGGACAGGCGTGACAGGTGCCCCGGCGAACGCCCTGTCATAGGCACGTTACCCAGTGCGCCGCATTCCTGCGAAACCCCATTTGACCTGCGATTTTGCTTGGATTTCCAAGTAAATCGAGAAATGCGGGAACACAGCTGGTCAGCGCGGTGCAACGGCCGTGGGGCCGCCGGAACACGGGCACGTTATCCCGCCACCCCCGGGCACGGGAAGAGCCAATATGTGAGACTGACCCCGTGCGCGAAGAGGGAAAAATCCGGGTATTTCTGCTGGACGACCACGAAGTCGTACGGCGCGGCGTCCACGAGCTGCTCTCCGTGGAGGACGACATCGAGGTGGTCGGAGAGGCCGGCACAGCGGCGGATGCCCTGGTCAGGATCCCGGCGGCCCGTCCGGACGTGGCCGTGCTCGACGTCCGGCTGCCCGACGGCAGCGGAGTCGAGGTCTGCCGCGAGGTGCGCTCGCGGAACGCCGACATCAAATGCCTGATGCTCACGTCGTACGCCGACGACGAGGCCCTTTTCGACGCGATCATGGCCGGGGCCTCCGGATATGTCCTCAAGGCCATCCGGGGCAACGAACTCCTGGCGGCGGTACGCGACGTCGCGGCCGGCAAGTCCCTGCTCGACCCGGTCGCCACCGAGCGCGTCCTGGAGCGGCTGCGCGACGGAAACAGCCCGAAGGGGGACGACCGGCTCGCCCACCTGACGGAACAGGAGCGCAAGATCCTGGATCTGATCGGCGAGGGCCTGACCAACCGGGTCATCGGCGAGCGGCTCCACCTCGCGGAGAAGACCATCAAGAACTACGTCTCCAGCCTGCTGTCGAAACTGGGCATGGAACGCCGCTCGCAGGCGGCGGCGTACGTGGCCCGGCTGCAGGCGGAGCGCCACTGAGGCGAGGGATGGGGGCGGAGGCCGGGGCCGGGGGGCGGGACTGACCAGGCCCAGGACCGAGGCCTGTTCGGGCGGGCGCGGGCGCGATTCGGGACCTAGGTCCCGGCTGGGCGGGGCCGGAGGCCCTTCTGCGGCACGGGGCCGGTGGCCGAGAGTGGACGCCATGTCCACCGAGGAGACCGGGACCGAGGCTGTCGCGGCCGACGCGATCCAGCTGCTGAGCCGCGTGCCGTACGGCCGGGTGGCGACGATCATGCGGGCGATGCCCTTCGTCGCACCCGCCCGGCACATCGTGGACGACGGCCGCGTCCTGCTCCGGATGCACCAGGGGTTCGGCTACCACCGCGCCTGCGCCGGCGGCGTCGTCGCCTACGGGGCGGACAACCTCAACTCCGGCGCCGCGCACCTCTGGTCCGTGCAGTTCACCGGTACCGCCGAGGCCGTCGAGCCGACCGACGCGCAGCTGGCCGCCTTCGGCCCCGCGCCCCGCCTCGTGGACGGCGAACCCTTCGCCCCGGTGTACCTGCGCGTCGAACCGCGGTTCACGACCGTGCACGCACTCGACTCGGCCACGCCACCGAGCACCCCCCAGCCCCACCCCTACCCAGAGAGCGACATCTCCACCACGTAGCGTGATCTAACATATGGGGAGTGCCGCGCTCATCTGAAACGCTCGCTCCTCCCGTCGGCGCTCTCCTGCGCCGCTACCGGGACGCCGGGGAGCCGCTCTCCTGCGAACCCGTCACCCAGGGCCTCCTCAACCGCGGCTACCGCCTCGCCACCACCCGCGGCGCCTACTTCCTCAAGCAGCACCTCGACGCCCCGACCGCCGACCGGGACACCATCAGCCGCCAGCACCGCGCCACCCACCGCCTGCACGCCCTCGGCCTGCCCGTCGCCCCGCCGCTCGCCGACGCCGGCGGCCGTACGGTCGCCGTCATCGGCGGCCGCTGCTACGCCCTGCACCCCTGGGTCGACGGCCGCCACCGCGACGGCGCCCAGCTCTCCACCGGCGGCTCCCGGCGCCTGGGCACCCTTCTCGGACACGTCCACACCTGCCTGGAGCAGGTCATGGAGCGCACGCCGCCCGGCGAGGAGTACGAGAGCGCACGCCCCGAGGACACCTTCCGGGTCATCGACGAGCTGCTCCGCCTCGCCCGCGCCCGCCGCCCCCGCACCTGCTTCGACGAGCTCGCCGAGCACCGGCTGCTCGAACGCCGGGTCCTCCTCGCCGAGCACGCCCACCGCCGTCCCCCGCCCGCCGCCGCGGCCGGCTGGGTGCACGGCGACTTCCACCCGCTGAACCTGCTCTACCGGGGCGCGGAACCGGCCGCGATCCTCGACTGGGACCGCCTGGGCGTCCAGCCCCGGGCGGAGGAGGCCGTCAGGGCCGCCGCCATCTTCTTCGTACGGCCGGCGGGCGAGCTGGCGCTGGGGAAGGTACGGGCCTACGCGCGGGCCTACCGGCGCGCGGCGGGCGCGGACGCGGACGAACTCGCGGCGGCCGTGCACCGGGTGTGGTGGGAGCGTCTCAACGACTTCTGGATACTGCGCTGGCGCTACCAGCTCCACGACCGAAGGGCCGACCCGCAGTTTCCCGCGGCGTCGGCCCTGGCGGTGTGGTGGACCCGCGAGTACGAAGCGGTGCGCGACGCGTTCGCGGGGTGAGCGGTCCGGCTCGGGCTCGGGCTCCGGCTCCGGCTTCGGCTTCGGTCCTGCTCCGGCTCCGGCTCCAGGTCAGGGAGTGGTACCGCCGTCGCCGACCCCCGTCGTCGTCCCCGTGTTGGTGTTGCCGGTCGTCGTGCCGGTGTTCGTGTTGCCCGCCGACGTACCCGTGTTGGTGCTGCCCTCCGTGGTCCCCTCGGTGGTGCCTTCCGTGGTCCCCTCGGTGGTGTTGCCCTCCGTGGTGCCCTCGGTCGTGCCCTCCGTGGTCCCTTCGGTGTCCGTCCCACCGTCGGTCGGGTCGGTCGACGGCGACGCGGTGTCCGACGGCGTGCTCGACGCCGTCGGCTCGTACGTCGGCGTGTACTTCGGCGGCCAGGGCTGCTGGTTGCCGCCGGTGGACGTGTCCGACTCACTCGTCTGCTGCGAGGGCGTCGGGGTCGGCGTCGGGGTGGGCGAATCCTCCGTCTTCGACGGCGAGTTGGAGACCGACGGCGGCGTCGTCGTACCGCCGCCCTTCTCCCCGGCCTTGTCCAGCGCGTACACCACGCCCGCCATGATCGCGATCAGCGCGAGCGCCACGAACAGCAGCATCTTGCCGCGGCCGTCCTTGCGCCCCTGGGAGCCGTAGCCGCCGTCCTGCCCGTAACCGCCGTGCCCGCCGCCGGTGTAGCCGCCGTCGTCCGGGTTCACCGGCGGCAGGATCGGGCGCTGCGCGGTCTCGTGGTGCATCGGGTGGCCGAGCGGGCTCGTCGCGGCGACGCCGCCGACCGGGGTGTGGCCGCCCTCGTGGAGCTCCACCGGGCCGGTGTTCCACGTGCCGGTGTGGCCGCCCTGCTGCTGGAGCATCTGCAGGCCGTACTGGATCAGCCCGCGCATCTCCTCCGCGCTCTGGAACCGGTCGTCCGGGTCCTTCGCGAGCGACCGCATCACCAGGCCGTCGAGCTCCGGCGGCGCCCCCTCGGCCACGTCCGACGGCGGGATCGGCGCGTCCTGGACGTGCTGATAGACCACCGAGAGCGGAGTCTCGCCCGTGAACGGCGGCCGCGACGCGAGCAGTTCGTAGAGCAGGCAGCCCGTGGCGTACAGGTCGGAGCGGTGGTCCACGGCCTTGCCGAGGGCCTGCTCGGGGGAGAGGTACTGCGGCGTGCCCATGACCATGCCGGTCTGAGTCATCGTCGACTGCGCGCCGTGCAGGGCGCGGGCGATGCCGAAGTCCATGACCTTCACCGCGCCGCCGTCCGTGATGATGACGTTCGCGGGCTTGATGTCACGGTGCACGATGCCGTGCTGATGGGAGTACGCGAGCGCTTCGAGGACGCCCGAGACGATGATCAGGGCCTGCTCCGGGCCCGGCGCCTCGGCGCTGATCAGCAGGTCGCGGATGGTGCGCCCCTCGACCAGCTCCATCACGATGTACGGGACGGACTGGCTGCCCACGACGTCCTCGCCGGAGTCGTACACCGCCACGATCGCATGGTGGTTGAGCCCGGCGACCGACTGCGCCTCGCGCGTGAAGCGGGCCTTGGACACCGGGTCCTCGGCGAGGTCGGAGCGGAGCAGCTTGACGGCCACCGTGCGGCCGAGACGCACGTCCTCGGCGGCGAACACCTCGGCCATGCCGCCGCGTCCCAGACGGTGGGTCAGGCGGTAGCGGCCGTCACCGACCACTCCGCCAACGCCCCAGGACTCCGCAGCAGCGCCCGACACACCGCCGCCTGCCTCGGATTCGGGTGCCATCAGTCCTCGCCGTCATCTGTCTTACGTATCGTCTGTCTTACGTGCGGTCCGTCTTACGCGCCGTACGCGCCGTACGCGTCCTACAAGTCTTACGAGTCTTCTTCACGCGTCTTCCCGTACCGCCGTCACGCTACAGGCTCCGTCCGACAACACGGTCCGAGATGGACCGGCCATCCAACCCCTTCCGCGTACGCCTGTGCAAATTCAGGCCCGTTCCTGTAACGCTTGCGAGACGCTTCTTGTGCGGAGGGTCACGGAACGGGCACCCGGCTTGACGTGTCGGTGCCCTGGGGCAGACTTGGCCAGGAAATTTCGGATCAGCGCCGCCACGCGCGCGTAGGGGGAAGCACGAATGAGCCAGGACGGCGCACAGGGCCGCTATGCGGGCGGTTCGGTCGCGGGCGGCCGGTACCAGCTTCGCGACCTGCTCGGCGAGGGCGGTATGGCCTCCGTCTACCTGGCCTACGACAGCGCGCTCGACCGACAGGTCGCCATCAAGACGCTGCACACGGAGCTCGGCCGGGAACAGTCGTTCCGCGAGCGGTTCCGGCGTGAGGCGCAGGCGGTCGCGAAGCTGTCGCACACCAACATCGTCTCGGTCTTCGACACCGGCGAGGACACCCTCGACGGCGCCGTCATGCCGTACATCGTCATGGAGTACGTCGAGGGCCAGCCGCTCGGCTCGGTGCTCGCCTCCGACGTACGGCAGTACGGCGCGATGCCGGCGGACAAGGCGCTCAAGGTGACGGCCGACGTGCTGGCCGCGCTCGAGACCAGCCACGAAATGGGCCTGGTCCACCGGGACATCAA
Source organism: Streptomyces sp. NPDC015346 (assembly GCF_043078785.1). Lineage (NCBI taxonomy): Bacteria > Bacillati > Actinomycetota > Actinomycetes > Kitasatosporales > Streptomycetaceae > Streptomyces > Streptomyces sp. NPDC015346. Next base: position 111,595 of record NZ_JBIBTW010000012.1, read on the forward strand.
GCCGGGCAACGTGATGATGACCAAGCGCGGCGTGGTCAAGGTCATGGACTTCGGCATCGCGCGCGCCATGCAGTCCGGTGTGACGTCCATGACGCAGACCGGCATGGTCGTCGGCACCCCGCAGTACCTCTCCCCCGAGCAGGCCCTCGGCCGCGCGGTGGACGCCCGCTCCGACCTGTACTCGGTCGGCATCATGCTCTTCCAGCTCCTCACCGGCCGGCTGCCCTTCGACGCGGACTCGCCGCTCGCCATCGCGTACGCCCACGTCCAGGAGGAGCCGGTCGCGCCGTCCTCCGTCAACCGCTCGGTGACCCCGGCGATGGACGCGCTCGTCGCCCGCGCGCTGAGGAAGAACCCGAACGAGCGTTTCCCGAGCGCGGCGGCCATGCGGGACGAGTGTCTGCGCGTGCTGTCGGCCGGCCAGACGAGCGCGCCGGTGATCGTGGCCGGCGGACCGGTCAGCAGCGGTGCCGGAGTCGGCTCGGCGGTCTTCCCGCCGGTCGGCCAGACCCCGCCGCCCCAGACGCACGGCGTCCAGCAGCCGTACCAGCCGCACACGCCCCAGCCGGGTCCGTACGGGCCCGCGACGCCTGCCCCCGCGCCGTCCTACGGCTATCCGCAGCAGGCGCCGACGCCCGCTCCGATGTACCAGACGCCCACTCCGGGGCCGTACACGATGTCGCCGCAGCCCTCGTCGTCGCCCGCGAGCGGGGGCACCGGCGGCTCACGCCGGAACATGCCCGTGATCGTGGGCGCGATCGTCGTGGCGCTGGTCGCCATCGGCGGCGTCATCACGGCGCTCTCCCTGCAGGACGACCCGAACCCGAACGCGGGCGGCGACGACCCGAGCCAGAGCCAGAGCGCGGCGCCGGGTCACAAGGGTCCCGATCTGACCAAGACCATCGACCCGAAGAAGTGCACGGAGCCGAAGGAGTCGAGCGACGACCCGGCGAAGTTCGAGATCCCGAACTTCACGTACAAGAACATCCAGTCGGTGAAGGCCTGCGTCCAGGCCGCCGGCTGGAAGATCATGACGCAGACGCCGGTGGACGAGGCCACGTACGGCGAGGGCACGGTCCTCGAGCAGTACCCGCCGGCCGGCGAGGACGCCACCGACGAGGGCGCCGAGTTCACGCTCAAGGTCTCGACGGGCAACCCGCCGCAGTAACCGACCGGGCCGCCGCGGGCCGCCGCGGCTCAGGAAGCTGGTGGGGCCGGGGGTCCGGGAGTCTGTGGGAGGCGTCATCCGTGCGCGGGTGCCGGGATGCCGGACATGCCCCGACATGTGACGCTGAGGCGCAGACCTCGGCGGCTCGGTACGGGAGGCGGTCCCGGTGGTTCCAGGACTCCGCCGCACGCGGACGCGGGCCCTCGGCCCGGTGCTCGTGTGCTGGCTGGTGATGGGTGTCGTACCGGTGGCGTACGGGACGGAGAGGGGGCCGACGCCTCACTCCTCGGTCTCGGGCTCAGCCTCGGGCTCGGGCTCGGGCTCGGTGAGGGTGCCTGCGAAGGCGTCGGCGCCCGTGAAGGGCTCACCGCACGCCTCCGGGAAGGCTCCGGGGAAGGCCTCGTCGTCGCATGGGCCGGGAGCGGCGCCGGGAGCGGCGGCCGTAACGCCGTCCGGTCCGTCGCCGCACGGCTCGGACGGACCGCGCCCGCCGGGTGCGAGCAACCGCCCCCCCGGTCCTCTTGGCCCTCCCGGCCCTTCCGGTCCTCTTGGCCCCCCTGGCCCTCCCGGTCCTCCCGGTCCTTCCCGGACGGTCGGGCCCTCGGCGTCGTCCGGGCCGGTCGCGGCGCCGGACCCCGTACCGGCCTCCGTGACCGCGAGCGAGTCCCCCGGTCCCGGTCCTGCCGGATCGCTGGCCGGGCGTCCGGCCGGGGAGGGGCGCGATCGGCCCGGCCGCCCGCCCGCGTCCTCCGGCCCGATCGACCCGAGCGACCTGGGCGACCCTGAGGAGTCGCCGACCCCCTCACGTACCAAAACTGCAACAGCCGACCCGCCCCCGGAGGAGTGGGAAGTGCCGGACGAGGTCCTCGAAGCGGTACCGGAGGGGGAGGTTCCGCCGTCCGAGTCCGTCGACGGGAGCCCGCCCGCCGCCGCCCCCGGGACCACCACCAGGGCCACCGGCACCCTCACTGACCGGCAGGTTCCCGTCCTGACGTTCGGAGTGGGGCTCGCGATGGTGGGGCTCGGCATCGGTTTCCTCGGCGTCCGGATGCGCCGCCGCTGAGGGGCCGCGTCCCCCTGACGACCCTCTCCCGTCCCCCTTGAGACGGACCCCCGAGTTCCCTCGGAGGTCGCTTGTCGGCGTCGGCATACTCGGTATACATACTGAGTATGTCAATCCGCCACGGGCTTCTCGCCCTCCTCGAACGCGGGCCGCGTTACGGCTCGCAGCTCCGTACGGAGTTCGAGTCCCGCACCGGCTCCACCTGGCCCCTCAACGTCGGCCAGGTCTACACGACCCTCAACCGTCTCGAACGGGACGGCATGGTCGCGCAGGACGGCGAGGACGAGGCGGGCCACGCGCTCTACTCGATCACCGACAGCGGCCGGGACGAACTGAGGAACTGGTTCGAGAAGCCCGTCGACCGCACCAGCCCGGCCCGTGACGAGCTGGCCATCAAGCTCGCCATGGCCGTCGGGGCGCCCGGCGTCGACATCCGCGCCGTCATCCAGTCGCAGCGCCACCACACCGTGCGGGCGATGCAGGACTACACCCGGCTCAAGGCACAGGCGCTGGCCGCCCTGGAGAACGGCCCGTCCCGGGAACGCGACGACGTGGCCTGGCTCCTCGTCCTGGAGCAGCTGATCTTCCAGACCGAGGCCGAGGCCCGCTGGCTCGACCACTGCGAAGCCCGTCTGATCCGGCTCTCGTCGACGGCCGGCGAGAACCGGCCGGCCCCGACCGCGACCGCCGCGCCCGCCGCGCCCGCCGCGCCCGCCGCGACGGCCGCCACCGCCGAGACTGCCGAGACTGCCGTCCGGGCCGCGGGCCCGCCACCGCAGCGCTGACCCCGCGGCCGAGGCCCGCGCCTCGCCCCACCCATGTCCCGTACCACCTCACAACCGCTCCGTACGCAACGGACGTCCGGCACCCGGACGTCGGTCGGCGTACGCCTTAGGGGGACCTCTCCATGTCCACACAGCAGCCCGTGCTGCGACTGCAGAACCTGACCCGCGTCCACGGCTCCGGCGCCACCGAGGTGCACGCCCTGCGCGGCATAGACCTCGACGTGTTCCCCGGGGAACTCGTCGCCGTCATGGGCCCCTCCGGCTCCGGCAAGTCCACCCTGCTCACCATCGCGGGCGGCCTGGACACCCCCACCTCCGGCCGGGTGATCGTCGAGAACACCGACATCACCACCGCCGACCGCAAGGCGCTCGCCGCCCTGCGCCGCCGCAGCATCGGTTACGTCTTCCAGGACTACAACCTCATCCCCGCCCTGACCGCCGCCGAGAACGTCGCCCTCCCCCGGGAGCTGGACGGCACCTCCGCACGCAAGGCGCGCGGCGAGGCCCTCGCCGCCCTGCGGGAGATGGACCTCGGCCACCTCGCCGACCGCTTCCCGGACGAGATGTCGGGCGGCCAGCAGCAGCGGGTGGCCATCGCCCGCGCCCTCGTCGGCGACCGGCGCCTCGTCCTGGCCGACGAGCCCACCGGCGCCCTGGACTCCGAGACCGGCGAGTCCGTCCTCGCCCTGCTGCGCAGCCGTTGCGACGCGGGCGCGGCGGGCGTCCTGGTCACCCACGAGCCGCGGTTCGCCGCCTGGGCCGACCGTGTCGTCTTCCTCCGGGACGGTGCCGTCGTCGACCAGACCGTACGCAGCGACGCCGACTCGCTCCTGTCCGGCCAGGCGGCCGAACGGTGAACAACTGGTTCCATTCCTGGCGCGCCGCGATCCGCATCGCCCGCCGCGACGCCTGGCGCTACAAGGGCCGCAGCTTCCTGGTCCTCGCCATGATCGCCCTCCCCATCCTGGGCGTCAGCGCCGCCGACCTGACCCTGCGCAGCTCGGAGCTCTCCACCACGGAGAAGCTCGACCGGATGATCGGCGCCGCCGACGCCCGCTTCAACGACGCCGCCGTCGCCGGAGTCCCGATCCTCCAGGCGCCCGACGGCGAGATGCACACCCCGGCCAAGGACTACGAGGACAAGGCCTGGCCCAGCGGTCCGACCGATGTCACCAAGACCTTTCCGGCCGGCGCGGTCGTCCTGACCGACAGCTCGGGAAGCGCCAAGCTCACCACCGCCCATGGGCTGCTCCAGACGGAGGTACGTGAGCTCAAGGCCGCCGACCCGGTCGCCCGGGGCATCATGACGCTCCTGGACGGCCGCTTCCCGGAGAAGGCCGACGAGGTCGCCGCCACCTCCCACTTCCTGGAGACCAGCGGTCTGAAGGTGGGCTCGGCCCTCTCCGCGCGCGGCTCCACCGACACGTACCGGATCGTCGGCTCCTACGAGCTTCCCAACGATCTGAAGGCCGATCAGGTCAACGCGCTGCCGGGCGCCTTCCTCGCCCCGTACGCGAAGGCCGTCGAGAAGGCCGGGCTGACCCCGCCCGGCGTCTCCACCACCTATCTGGTGAAGACACCCGGTGGTTTCACGTGGAACATGGTCCAGAAGATCAACACCAAGGGTGTGGCGGTCACCTCGCGTGCCGTCCTCCTGAACCCGCCCGCCGACTCCGAGGTCCCGCTCTACCAGAAGGAGGGCTGGGGAAACTTCGAGTCCAGTCCGGGCGCCGAGGCGGCTGAACTGGCCGCTCTCGGCACCGTCGTCGGCCTCGCCATGCTGGAGATCTGTCTGCTGGCCGGGCCCGCGTTCGCCGTCGGCGCCCGCCGCTCGCGCCGCCAGCTGGGGCTCGTCGGCGCCAACGGTGGCGACCGGAGCCACATCCGCGCCATCGTGCTCAGCGGCGGACTCGTCATCGGCGTCGCCGCGGCCGTCACCGGCACGGTCCTCGCGCTCATCCTGACCTTCGCCCTCCAGCCGCTCCTCGAGGACGCCCTGGGGCAGCGGTTCGGCGACTTCGACGTCCGCCCCCTGGAGCTGCTCGGCATCGCGCTGATCGCCGTGCTGACCGGCCTGATGGCCGCGGTCGTCCCGGCCATCACGTCCTCCCGGCAGACCGTCCTGGCCTCGCTCACCGGCCGTCGCGGCGTCCGTCGCAGCAGCCGCGTGCTGCCGCTGATCGGCCTGGGCGCCCTGCTCCTGGGCGGCGCGATCGCGCTCTACGGGTCGCTGGTCTCCGACCAGTTCGTCATCGTCGCGGGTGGCAGCGCCCTCGCGGAGCTCGGTGTGGTCGCCATGACCCCCGCGCTCGTCGGCCTCTTCGGCCGCACCGGCCGCTGGCTGCCGCTCTCCCCGCGGCTCGCGCTGCGCGACGCGGTGCGCAACCGGGGCCGTACCGCACCCGCCGTCGCCGCGGTGCTCGCCGCCGTCGCCGGAACCGTCGCCGTCTCCACGTACGCGGCGAGCGACGACGCCCAGCAGGCGGCCGAGTACGAGGCACGGCTCCCGCACGGCGCGGTCTCCGCCCTCGTCGTCGAGGAGGGCGGCCGGGACGTTCCCGCGGTCCGTGACGCCGTCCAGCGCCTGCTGCCCGTCGACATCCGCGCGGACGTGAACCGCGTGTCGGTCGGCAAGCCCGGCTGCTCGCCCTACGGCGACGGCGCCGGCTGCGGCGGCTACGAGATCGTCATCCCCCCGGCCAACGAGTGCCCGCTGTGGTCACGCTCCTACGTCGGCGAGGACCCCTCGGAGAAGTTCTCCAAGGAGGAGCGGCGCAAGCTTGCCCAGGACTGGCGCTGCAAGGAGAACGGCGACCGTGGCGTCTACGGCGACGGCGGACTGCTCGTCGGTGACGCGAAGCTCCTGAAGGTCCTCGGAATCGAGGACGCGGGCGCGGAGAAGGCCCTGGCCGAGGGCAAGGTCCTCGCCTTCTCCAAGGCTCAGATCGACCGGAACGGCAAGGTCACCGTCAAGGTGATCGCCGACATGGACAAGGCACTGAAGGCCGAGGCGGAGGGCAAGCCGGCCCCGGGGACCACCCTCACCGTCCTCCCGTCCTACCAGGTGTCCGGCGACGAGGAGTCGTACGGCATACAGGCGCTGATCACCCCGGCCGCGGCCAAGGCCGCCGGTCTCTCCACGGTGCCGCTCGGCTCGTTCTACTCGACCGACCGGATGCCGACCGCCGAGCAGCGGCAGAGGCTGGACGGCGAGATCGCCAAACTCGGCAGTGACGTCGACCTCCACCTGGAGGAGGGGTTCGTCGGGGAGAGCAGCATCGTCCTCCTCGCCCTGACCGTCTTCGCCGGTCTGGTCACCATCGGCGCCGCCGGCATCGCCACCGGCCTCGCGCAGGCCGATGCCGAGGCCGACCTCAAGACGCTCTCCGCCGTCGGGGCGCCGCCGCGGGTGCGCCGCACGCTCAGCGGCTTCCAGTGCGGGGTGGTGGCCGCGATGGGTGTGGTCCTCGGGTCGGCGGCCGGTGTGCTGCCGGCGATCGGGCTGCGGCTCACCGAGGAACGCCAGCAGCTGCGCTTCTACGAGAAGAGCCTGGACGAGGGCTGGGGAGCATTGTCGTCCCCGCCGTACGTGCCGGTCGTCGTCCCCTGGGAGACGCTGGCGGCGCTCCTGGTGCTCGTACCGCTGGGTGCCGCGCTGCTTGCCGCCCTGGTGACCCGCTCGCGGGGCGCCGTGGCCCGCCGCGCCGCGATCTGACCGGTCGGCTTCTGACCGGATTCGTTGCCTTGTCGTGCCCCTGGAGGAGGGTGGATCACCCTCCTCCAGGGGCACACCGTGGGGTGACGCACGTGTGCGAGAGAATGGCGGCATGGAGATGCCGAGGAATGAACGGTCGCAGGAGAGCCCCCAGGTCCTCATCGTGGGACAGGACGGAATGGCGCTCGGCGGCACTCAGGGTGACGACGAATCCCGCGAGGTCCCGGTGACGGAAATGGTCGAGCAGCCTGCGAAGGTCATGCGCATCGGCAGCATGATCAAGCAGCTCCTGGAAGAAGTACGGGCGGCACCTCTCGACGAGGCGAGCCGGGTCAGGCTCAAGGACATCCACGCCAGCTCCGTGAAGGAGCTGGAGGACGGGCTCGCACCCGAGCTGGTCGAGGAACTGGAGCGTCTCTCCCTGCCGTTCACGGACGAGGCGATCCCCTCCGAGGCGGAACTGCGCATCGCCCAGGCACAGTTGGTCGGCTGGCTGGAGGGCCTCTTCCACGGCATCCAGACGGCGCTGTTCGCCCAGCAGATGGCGGCCCGCGCCCAGTTGGAGCAGATGCGCCGGGCGCTCCCGCCGGGAGCGCCCCACGATGATGACGACGACCAGGGCCGCGGACAGGCGGTCCGCTCGGGCCCGTACCTGTAGGTCCGTCGCCGTACGCCGGCTGTGCGTGAGGGGGCCCGGCACACCGTGTGTGCCGGGCCCTCGCGCGTACGGAGCAGGTGGCCGGTCAGTCCTGGGGAGCGAGCAGGAGGACCTTGCCGACGTGGTCGCCGGAGTCCAGCGCCCGGTGCGCCTCGGCGGCGTCCGGCATCGGCACCGTACGGTCGACGACCGGGCGGACCGTGCCCGCGCCGACCAGCGGCCAGACGTGCTCGCGTACGGCCGCGACGATGGCCGTCTTCTCGTGCAGCGGGCGGGCCCGCAGGGTGGTCGCCGTGATCGCGCCGCGCTTCGCGAACAGCGCGCCGATGTTCAACTCGCCCTTCACGCCGCCCTGTATGCCGATGATCGCCAGCCGCCCGTTGACCGCGAGGGCCTTCACGTTGCGGTCCAGGTACTTCGCGCCGACGATGTCGAGGATGACGTCCGCACCGGCGCCGTCCGTCGCCTTGCGCAGCTCCTCGACGAAGTCCTGTTCGCGGTAGTCGATCAGGATGTCCGCGCCGAGCTCGGCGCAGCGCGCGAGCTTCTCGGGGCTTCCGGCGGTGACCGCGACGCGGGCGCCGACCGCCTTGGCGAGCTGGATCGCCATCGTGCCGATGCCGCTCGCGCCGCCGTGCACCAGCAGCGTCTCACCCGGACGCAGATGGGCGATCATGAACACGTTCGACCAGACCGTGCTGGCGGCCTCGGGCAGCGCCGCGGCGGTGACGAGGTCCACGCCTTCCGGCACCGGAAGCAGCTGCCCGACGGGAACGGCGACCTTCTCCGCGTAACCGCCGCCCACCAGCAGCGCGCACACCTCGTCGCCGACGGACCAGCCCGACACCCCCGGGCCGAGCGCGGCGATCCGCCCCGAACACTCCAGACCGGGGTACGGGGAGGTGCCGGGCGGCGGATCGTAGAAGCCCTGCCGCTGGAGCAGGTCGGCGCGGTTGACGGCACTGGCCACCACCTCGACGAGGACCTCGCCCTCGGCGGGCACGGGATCGGGCACCTCGGCCCAGACGAGGGCCTCGGGTCCACCGGGTTCCGGAATCGTGATCGCATGCATGGCGGCGAGGCTACTCGGGTGGAGTCGTCAGCGGCGTGACGGGCGCCGCGCGCACGATCGTGATCACACGGTCCGTCAACTGCAGCGGACTCGCGGCCGGATCGTCGTAACTGAGCAGCCGGTGCCCGCGCAGGACGCTCACCACCAGGTCCTCGGTCTCCCGTACGTTCTTGCCCACCTCGGCCTTTATCACCGGCCGTTCCACCAGGTCGAGGCCCGAGCCCTGCTGGATCAGGTCCTCCATCACCGTGCCGGCGCTGGGGCTGAGCACGGAGAGACCCAGCAGCCGTCCGGCGGCGCTGGCGCTGGTGATGACGGCGTCCGCGCCGGACTGGCGCAGCAGCGGCGCGTTCTCCTCCTCGCGGACCGCTGCGACGATCTTCGCGCCCCGGTTGAGCTGGCGGGCGGTCAGGGTGACCAGGACGGCCGTGTCGTCGCGCTGGGTCGCGATGACGATCTGACGGGCCTTCTGCACCTCGGCGCGGAGCAGGACATCACTGCGCGTCGCGTCACCGATCACGCCGACGAACCCGTCGGCGTTCGCCGTCTCGATCACCTTGCTGGAGGGATCGACGATCACGATCTGCTCCTTGCGCAGCCCCGTCGCGCAGAGGGTCTGGATCGCGGAACGGCCCTTGGTGCCGAAGCCGACGATGACGGTGTGGTCGCGCAAGGTGGACCTCCAGCGGTTCAGCCGCCACTCCTCCCGGGTCCTTTCGGTGAGGACCTCGAGAGTGGTGCCGACCAGGATGATCAGGAACAGCACGCGCAACGGCGTGACCAGCAGGATGTTGACGAGCCGCGCCGAGTCGCTGTGCGGGACGATGTCGCCGTACCCCGTGGTGGAGAGGGTCACCGTCGCGTAGTAGGCGCAGTCGAGGAAGTCGAGGGTCTCATCGGCGTTGTCGTGGTAGCCCGAGCGGTCCAGGTAGACGATGACGGTCGTGAGGGCCAGGACCCCCAGGGCCATCAACAGCCGTTTGCCGACCTGCCACAGCGGCTGCTCGACCACCTGGCGGGGAAGCCGCACCCGGGACGGGGAGACCTTCTCGTCCGCGTGACGGGCCATGACGTCACGACTGGGAAGTTTCACGTGAAACATGCTCCTTGTGCCGCGCCCGGGGCCGGGGACGCCGGCCAGGGCAGATCGAGGATCTCCAGCACGTCACCGGGGCGCGCGCCGCCGGGTGGGACCACGGCCATGCCGTCGGCCGCGGCGATACCGCGGAGCATCGCCGGACCGTTGTAGTGCAGGGGGACGACCTGATCGCCCCGGTGGACGACGGGGACGAGCCGGGTGTCGTACGGATGACCGTGCACCTCGTCCCGTACGGGCACGCGGTACGGCGTGGCGGCCGGGGCTCCCGCCAGGGCGCGCAGCAGCGGCTCGGCGAGGGTGAGCAGCCCGGAGATCGCGGCGAGGGGGTTGCCGGGCAGCCCGACCAGGTGCCGGCCTCCTTCGAGGCGGGCGAGGAGCATCGGGTGGCCGGGGCGGACCTTCACCCCGTCGACCAGGAGTACGGCTCCCGTCCGGGCGAGCACGGGGTGGACGTGGTCGACGGGTCCGGCCGCCGTGCCACCGGTGGTGATCACCAGATCCGCCGGGGACCCGGTGACGGCGGCCTGGAGGGCGTCGGCGTCGTCACCGATCCGGCGGGTGGCGAGGACGTCGGCGCCGAGCGTGTTCAGCCAGGGGCCGAGCATGGGGCCGAGGGCGTCTCGGATCAGGCCGTCGTGGGGGAGTCCGGCCGTCAGGAGCTCGTCACCGAGGACCAGGATCTCCACCCGGGGGCGGGGGAGGGTGGGCAGTTCGTCGTAGCCGGCGGCCGCGGCGAGGCCGAGGACGGCCGGTGTCACCGGGGTTCCGGCGGGCAGCAGTTGGTCTCCGGATCGGCATTCCTGGCCCCGGGGGCGGATGTCCTGGCCGGGCACGACCGCGCGCCGGGCGTGGAGATGCCCGCTGTCGTCGGTGCGGGAGTGCTCGCTGCGGATGACCGCGGTGGTCTCGGGCGGTACGCGTGCGCCGGTGGCGATCCGGACGGCCGTGCCGTCCTCCAGCGCGGTGGCGGGTGCGTGCCCGGCGAGCACGGCTCCTTCGTCGCGGATCTCCCAGGGACCGGGGCCCGCGACCGCCCAGCCGTCCATGGCCGAGGTGTCGAAGGACGGGAGGTCGGTGAGCGCGCGGAGCGGCTCGGCGAGAACGTGACCGAGGGCCTGCCCGAGGGGGGTCGCGTGAGGGCGGGGACGATCGGGGGTGGGGGCGGGGTGGTCAGGGGTGGGAGCGGACTGGCCGGGGCCGGGGGCGGGCTGGCCGGCTGTGGGCCGGGCCCGGCCCGGGTGGGCGGCGCCGGTGCCCGCTCCGGCGCGGGTGGCGACGGCCCGGGCGTCGGGCCAGGGCGTGGCGCGGTGGTGTTCTCCCTCGACGCGGGGCGTCCCGGCGGAGGGCTCCTGCGAGCGGGGCGCCCCGGCGGGAGACTCCTGCGAGCGGGGCGCTCCGGCGGGGGACTCCTCGGTACGGGGCTCCTCGGCGGCGGGACCTTCGGCGCGGGCGGAGGCGGTCCCGGGTGGCGCGGGGCGCGGCGAGGCGCTCCGGTGCGCGGCGGCGCGCGGCGGCGCGACGAGGGCGAGCGCCTCCTCGACGCCGTCGCTCTCGGCCTGCGCTCCGACCTCGGCGCCGGTCCTGACGCCGTGGTCGGCGCCGAGGTTGGCGCCGTGGTTGGCGCCGGCGACCGGACCGGGTCCGGCGCCGAGGTCCTGGCCCGGGCCGGTCTCCGCGGCGCGCTCCTGAGGGGTCATCCGGCGTCGTCCCGCTTGCCCTGGTCCGTCTCGGCGGCCCAGCGGTTGGCGAGCGCGGCGGCCTTGCGGGCCGCCTCGCGGACCGCCTCCGGGCCTCCGTCGGCACCGGCCTTGGCCGCCGCGTAGCCGACCAGGAACGTGGTCAGCGGTGCGGCGGGGCGGGCGACCCCGTGGGCGGCGTCCCGGGCCAGATCGAGCAGCACGCCGGTGTCGACGTCGATCTCGATGCCCAGTTCGTCCTTGACTGCGGTGATCCATTCGTCCAGCACGTTCCCATGCTCCCTGATCCGGGTCCGGGCCGCGGCGATGTCCTCCCAGGTGTCGCAGTCGAAGGAGGCCAGGGGCACCGCGGTGACCCGGGTGACGCGGAGCTCCTGGGTGAGCAGACGCAGCGGCAGACCGGAAAGGGTGCCGTGCGCGGTGGTGATGAGAGCCAGCTCACGCCGGAGCGCCTCGGTGCGGTAGGCGGCGACCAGTGGCTGGTCCCGGCCGTCGGCGTCGACCAGGAGCGCGGCCTCGGCGTCGGGGTCCGCGCCCAGCGCGTCGAGGAGCTGTCGGACGGTCCCCTCGTCGAGGAACGGCAGATCGGCGGAGAGGGCGAGCACGGTGCCGGCCTCGACCTGGCGCAGCCCGGCGTCGAGCGCCGCCAGAGGCCCCTGCCCGGGCGGCTCCTCCCTGGCCCAGACCACGGGCCGTACGGTCGCCCGTCGCCCGCCGACGACCACGGTGCGCCCGGCCCCTCGGCAGGCGGCGAGCACCCGGTCGAGCAGGGCCCGGCCCCCGACCCGCACGGCGGGCTTGTCCACCCCGCCGAGCCGGCCGGCGGCGCCTCCGGCCAGCACGATGGCGTCATACGCGGTCGTCATCCCAGCAGTATGGTCCGCCTCCGCCCGCTCCGGGCCCGGGGACCGGCGACTGTCTCAAGGACGGAGACGGGCGCCGGGCGCCGGGCCCGCACGGCAGGCCGGGGCCGCCCTGCCCCCGGCCTCGCTGTCAGAGCGTGCGGAGCAGGACCGCGGGGTGCTCGACGCAGTCCGCGACGTAGCGGAGGAAGCCGCCCGCGGTGCCGCCGTCGCAGACCCGGTGGTCGAAGGTCAGCGACAGCTGGACGACCTGGCGGACGGCCAGTTCGCCCTGGTGGACCCACGGCTTGGGGATGATCCGGCCCACCCCGAGCATCGCGGCCTCCGGGTGGTTGATGATCGGCGTGGAGCCGTCGACCCCGAACACCCCGTAGTTGTTCAGCGTGAACGTCCCGCCCGTCAGGTCCGCCGGTGTGAGCGTCCCCTGCCGGGCCGACTCGGTCAGCCGCGCGAACTCCTCGGTCAGCGACTCCGCCGTCCGCGTCCCCGCGTCCCGGACCACCGGGACGACGAGACCACGCTCGGTCTGGGCCGCGAACCCGAGGTGCACGGACGGCAGCCGGACGATCTCCCGGGCCGCCGTGTCCACCGTGGAGTTGAGCTCCGGGTGGCGGGCGAGCGCATGGACGCAGATCCGGGCGAGCAGCGCGAGCAGCGAGATCTTCGGTCCGCCCGCCGCGTTCATCGCGGCCCGTGCCGCCATGAGCTCGGTCGCGTCGGCGTCGACCCAGCAGGTCGCGTCCGGGATCTCCGTACGGCTGCGCGACAGCTTGTCGGCCACGGCGCCACGGACTCCCCGCAGAGGAATCCGCTCACCGGCACCCGCGGCCACGGCCACCGGCGCGGGCGCCGACACGCGCCCGGGCGCCGACCCGTTCGCGGACGTCGGCACGGGCGTGGGCGTCGGCATGGGAGCAGGTGCCGACACAGGCGTGGGTGCGGCAGCCGTACCGGCGGCGGCCACGGCCCGTTCCACGTCGGCCCGCAGGATCAGCCCGTCCGGACCCGACCCCCGCACCTCCCGCAGATTCAGCCCCTTCTCACGGGCCAGTCTCCGCACGAGCGGCGAGATGACCGGCACGGGCCCCTGGTGGTCGGCAGTGTGCGGGGTGCCGCTCGGGGCGGTGACAACCGCCTGCGCCGATCCGCCCGCGGTGCCCGACGGCGTACCCGACAACGGCTGGTTGTCGCGGCGCACCCGGCGACGTCGCGCCGCCGGTCCGGCCGTGCCGTAGCCGACGAGCACATTGCCGGAGTACTCCGACGACTGGGCCGACTCCGCCGACCCTGCCGACTCCGCGGCCGAGCCGCCCGGTGCGGCCGTCCCCGACGTCTCCGCGCCGCCGCCCACCGCGACCGTCAGCAGCGGCGCCCCGACGGGAAGTTCGGTCCCCTCGTCGCCGAAGCGGGCGGTCACCACTCCCCCGTAGGGGCAGGGCACCTCCACCATCGCCTTGGCGGTCTCGACCTCGACGACCGGCTGGTCGATGGCGACGACGTCGCCGACGTTCACCAGCCACCGCACGATCTCCGCCTCGGTCAGCCCCTCGCCGAGGTCGGGCAGCTTGAACTCGAGCACCTGGGCCATCAGCTCCCCGCCTCCCACTGCAGCCGCGCCACCGCGTCGAGGATCCGGTCCACGCCCGGCAGATGGTGCCGCTCCAGCATCGGCGGCGGGTACGGGATGTCGAATCCGGCGACGCGCAGCACCGGCGCCTCAAGGTGGTGGAAGCAGCGCTCGGTCACCCTGGCGGCGATCTCCCCGCCCGGGCCGCCGAAGCCGGCCGACTCGTGCACGACGACCGCCCGCCCGGTGCGCCGCACCGACGCGCAGACCGTCTCGTCGTCGAACGGCACCAGCGACCGCAGATCGACCACCTCCAGGTCCCAGCCCTCCGCCCGGGCGGCCTCGGCCGCCTCCAGACAGACCGGCAGGGAGGGACCGTACGTGATCAGCGTGGCGCTGCTTCCGCTCCGCCGCACCACGGCCCTGCCGATCGGCTCCACCGGCGCGGGCGCCTCGGGCGACCAGTCGGCCTTCGACCAGTACAGCCGCTTGGGTTCCAGGAAGACGACCGGGTCGTCGGAGGCGATCGCCGCCCGCAGCAGCCCGTAGGCGTCCTCGACCGTGGCGGGGGTGACGACATGGAGCCCCGGCGTCGCCATGTAGTACGCCTCGGAGGAGTCGCTGTGGTGCTCGACGCCGCCGATCCCGCCGCCGTACGGCACGCGGACCACCAGCGGCATCGGCATCGCGCCGCGGGTGCGGTTCCGCATCCGGGACACATGGCTGATCAGCTGCTCGAACGCCGGGTAGGCGAACGCGTCGAACTGCATCTCGACGACCGGCCGCAGCCCGTACATCGCCATGCCGACGGCCGTGCCGAGGATGCCGGCCTCGGCCAGCGGCGTGTCCGTGCAGCGGTCCTCGCCGAACTCCTTGGCGAGGCCGTCCGTCACCCGGAAGACACCGCCGAGCGTGCCGACGTCCTCGCCCATCACATGGACGGTCGGATCCTCGGCCATCGCGTCGCGCATGGCCCGCTGCAGGGCCTGAGCCATGGTGGCGGGCTTGGCCGAGGCCTTGTCCGCCGTCTTCTGCGCGGTCGTCATCACGCCTCGCTCTCGGCGTCGAGCTCGGCGCGCAGCTGGGCCGCCTGCTCGCGCAGCTGGGTGGTCTGCTCGGCGTAGACGTGCGCGAACAGATCCATCGGATCGAGGACGGGGTCGGCGTTCATCCGCTCGCGCAGCGCCGCCGCCATCGTCTCCGCGGCCTCGGCCGCCGCCCGCTTCCCGTCCTCGTCGAGGATTCCGCGCTCGGTCATCTCCCGCTCCAGGAGGAGGATCGGGTCGTGTGCCCGCCAGGCCTCGACCTCGCTGTCGCCGCGGTAGCGCGTGGCGTCGTCGGCGTTGGTGTGGGCGTCGATGCGGTACGTGACGGCCTCGACCAGCGTCGGTCCGCCGCCCCGGCGCGCGCGTGCCACGGCCTCGGTCAGCACCTGGTGGACGGCGACGGCGTCGTTCCCGTCGACGAGCCGGCCTGGCATGCCGTATCCGACGGCCTTGTGGGCCAGGGAGGGGGCCGCGGTCTGCTTGGCGAGCGGTACGGAGATCGCGAAGCCGTTGTTCTGCACCAGGAAGACCACGGGGGCCTGCCAGACGGCGGCGAAGTTGAGCGCCTCGTGGAAGTCGCCCTCGCTGGTGCCGCCGTCGCCGACCATGGCGAGCGCGACCACGTCGTCGCCCTTGAGCCGGGCGGCGTGGGCCAGCCCCACCGCGTGCGGCAGCTGGGTGGCGAGCGGGGTGGACAGCGGCGCCACACGGTGCTCACGCGGGTCGTACCCGGTGTGCCAGTCCCCGCGCAGCAGCGTCAGGGCCTGGACGGGGTCGAGGCCACGGGCGACGGCGGCGAGCGTGTCGCGGTACGAGGGGAACAGCCAGTCCCGGTCCTCCAGGGCCAGCGCGGCCGCCACCTCGCTCGCCTCCTGGCCAGTGGTGGACGGGTACACGGCGAGGCGGCCCTGCTTGGTCAGGGCGGTGGCCTGCGCGTTGTACCGACGGCCGCGCACCAGCTCCGCGTAGAGCCGCCGCAGCAGCTCGGGGTCGGCGGAGGCCGCGGCGCCGGTACCGAGGACCCGGAACGGCTCGGCGTCGGGCAGCAGCGGACCCGGGTCGGTGCGGGGCTTCCACGCCGGAGGCGGGGTGGGCCGGTAGGCAGGGGCGGCAGCGGGCGGCTCTTGGACTGTCGAACTGCGCTGTTGCAACGAGTCCACCTCCTCGTGGGAGCGGGCATAAGACCCGAGGGCGGGTGGCGCGAGTGTGTGGCGCGCCTCACCTACCGATTGTTCGGTCGTGGAGGCATTTTGGCTACAGGCGCCCTCAGCCTGTGGACAATCGGTTCTCCACAGCCTGGGATAGGAGCATGTCGTCCATGGGAGAGAGGCGGGGGGACATGGCGGATGAACAAATGGCCGAGGGCCGGGAGCGGGGTCTGCCCCCGGTTCCGGGCCCGCCGCAGGGTCCCGCGCCCGGTGGTGCGCCCCAGCCGCCGGTGGTGCGCCCGCTGGATGCCATAGACCGCGACATCCTCCGCATCCTGCAGACGGACGGCCGCGCCTCGATACGCGCCGTCGCCGAGCGGGTCCACGTGTCGCGGGCGAACGCCTACGCGCGGATCAACCGGCTCATCGACGACGGGGTGATCCGGGGCTTCAGCGCGCGCGTCAACCACGAGCGCGCCGGGCAGGGCGCCTCGGCGTACATCACGCTGAAGATCGTGCAGAACTCCTGGCGCACCGTCCGCGAGCAGCTCCAGGCCCTCCCCGGAGCCGCGCACATCGCACTCGTCAGCGGCGACTTCGACGTCCTGCTCCTGGTCCACACCCCGGACAACCGGACGCTGCGCGAGCTGGTGCTCACCAAGCTCCAGTCGATCCCCGAGGTGCTCTCCACCCGCACGCTGCTGGTCTTCGAGGAGACGGACCTGGATCCGGACCACTGACCCGGCCGGCCCGCCGCACGGGCCCCGGGGCGGCTCGTCAGCGGGCGGTGCGCAGCCCGTCGAAGGCGAGGTGGACGACGGTGTCGGCGAGCTGCTCGCGGTCCGCGCTCGCGCCCGGGTGCGGCCGGTACCACTCCACCAGCGAGTTGATCATGCCGAAGAGCAGCCGGGTGGCCAGCTTGATGTCCACGTCGGCCCGCAGGTCCCCGTCGGCCACGGCCGCCTTCAGCAGCTCGGCGACCTTCTGGTCGAACTCCCGGCGGCGGTCCAGCGCCCACCGCTCGGTGCCGGTGTTGCCCCGGACCCTCAGCAGCAGCGTCACGTACGGCAGTTCCGCCGTCAGCACCTCGACGGTGCGCCGGGTCACGTACTCGACCCGCTCGATGGCCCGCCCCTGCCCGGCGCCCGGCTCGTCGAGGATCGCGAAGAGCCCGTCGAGGGCGCGACTGACGGCGCGGCGCAGCAGCTCCTCCTTGCCCGCGACGTGGTGGTAGATCGAGGACTTGGAGATCCCGGCCGCCTTGGAGAGGTGCTCCATGGAGGTGCCGTCGTAGCCGCGCTCGTTGAAGACCCGCACGGCGACGGAGAGCAGCGTCTCGGGGGTGTACGTGTCGCGCTTCGCGGTGGTCATCGGCCGCCCTCCCGCTCCCCGTCGGCGTACGAGTGGCGGAAGAGCGCCAGGGAGGGCGCGTACCGTCCGCTCGGGTCGCGCTGGTGCAGCTCCTCGAGGAGGCTGAAGGCCCAGTTCTTCCCGAGCCTCCGGCTCCATTCGAGGGGGCCGACCGGGTAGTTGACGCCCAGCCGCATCGCCGTGTCGATGTCCTCCTCGGTGGCCACGCCCTTGGCGACGGCGTCGTGCGCGAGGTCGATCAGCCGTGCCACGGTCCGGGCCACGATCATGCCGGGAACGTCGCCGATGACGCTGACCTTCTTGCCGAGCGCCTGGAAGAGCCCGGTCGCCTGGGCGAGCGTTTCGGGCTGCGTGTCGGGCCCGGCGGAGAGGGCGATCCTGGTCGCTTCGCGGTAGTCGAGCGCCAGGTCGAAGTAGACGACGTCGCGGAACTCGACGGATGTCTGTCCGTCGGCCGGCACGAGCTGGCCCCCGCTGGGCAGCACCAGCCGGCTGCCCTTGTCCTCGTCCTCCTCGCGCACCGTGATCCCGGCCTCGCGGATCATGCCGAGCAGCGGGGCGCCGACCGGTCCGAGGTCACCCTCGGCGATGACGTGGGCCGGCGGTTCGGCCGGACCGGCGGTGTGCGGTTCGGGCCGGTGGGCGCCTTCCTCGTACGTGTACCAGCCGCGGCCCGTCTTGCGGCCGAGCATCCCGGACTCGACGAGGCGCCGCTGGGCGAGCGAGGGCCGGAACTTGGGGTCCCGGAAGAAGGCCTCCCACACGGAGTGGGTGACGGCCTCGTTGACGTCGTGGCCGATCAGGTCGGTCAGCTCGAAGGCGCCCATGCGGAAGCCGCCCGACTCGCGCAGGACGGCGTCGATGGTGGCGGGGTCGGCGCCCCGGTCCTCATGGACCGCGAAGGCCTCCGCGTAGAAGGGCCTGGCTATGCGATTCACGATGAAGCCGGGGGTGTCCGCGCAGCGCACCGGCGTCTTGCCCCAGCTCTTCGCCGTCTCGTACGCGCGCGTGGCGGCGGACGGGTCGGTGGCGAAGCCGCTGACGACCTCGACGAGCGGGAGCAGCGGGGCCGGGTTGAAGAAGTGCAGTCCCACGAACCGGCCGGGCAGCCGCAGGGCGCCCGCGACGGCGGTGACGGAGAGGGAGGAGGTGTTGGTCGCGAGGAGGGTGTCGTCGCCGACGATCTTCTCGAGCTCGGCGAAGAGCCGCTGCTTGACGGTGAGTTCCTCGACGACCGCCTCGACGACGAGGGCGGCGTCGGCCAGCTCCGTCAGCTCGGCCGCGGCGTGCAGGCGGGCCACGGCGCCGTCGCGCTCCGACCTGTCCATCCGGCCCTTCTCGACCAGGCGGTCCAGGCGTGCGGCGAGGGCGGTCACGGCCGCCTCGGCCCGGCCGGGGGCGCTGTCGTAGAGGCGTACGGGATGTCCGGCGACCAGGGCGACCTGGGCGATTCCCTGGCCCATGGTCCCCGTGCCGACGACGGCGACGGTACGGCTCCGGTCGACGGGCTCGGCTCCGGTCCCCGGGGCGGTGTCCGGTACGGCGTCGCTCACATTGGCGGTCATACGACTGATCCTCCCCGATGGGTTGTCCACAGCTTCGACAGACCCCCTTGTCCCGACCGATCGTTCGGTTACTCTAACTCTGTCCGCCCATCCCTGCCCAGCTCGACGAGGAGTTGGTCCCGCAATGGCCGCCGCTCAGCTGACCACCGACGCCCTGGCCGAGAAGCACCGGTCCACACTCGACCAGGCTCTCGACACCATCCGCACCCGTGCCTACTGGTCGCCTCACCCCGAGCACCCCAAGGCCTACGGCGAGAACGGCTCGCTGGACGCCGCCGCGGGCCTCGACGCGTACAAGTCGCTGCTCGACCGGCGCTTCGAACTGGACCAGCCCGGCACGGACGGCTGGACCGGTGGCGAGATCTCGCCCTACGGCCCCGCCCTCGGCGTGGAGTACCCGCACGCCGACATCGACGTCCTGCTGCCCGCGATGCGTGCCGGCATGGCCGCCTGGCGCGACGCCGGCGCCGAGGCGCGCGCCCTGGTCTGCCTGGAGATCCTCGCCCGGATCTCCGCCCGTACGCACGAGTTCGCGCACGCGGTCATGCACACCAGCGGCCAGGCCTTCATGATGGCGTTCCAGGCCGGCGGCCCGCACGCCCAGGACCGCGGCCTGGAAGCGGTGGCGTACGCGTACGCCGAGCAGACCCGCACCCCCGGCAGCGCCGACTGGTCCAAGCCCCAGGGCAAGCGCGACCCGCTGGAGCTGGCCAAGTCCTTCACGCCGGTCGCCCGCGGCATCGCGCTGATGATCGGCTGCAACACCTTCCCGACGTGGAACGGCTACCCGGGCCTGTTCGCCTCCCTGGCCACCGGCAACCCCGTCCTGGTCAAGCCGCACCCGCGCGCGGTCCTCCCGCTGGCGCTCACGGTCCGCGTCGCCCGCGAGGTCCTCGCCGAGGCCGGCTTCGACCCCAACCTGGTCGCGCTCGCCGTCGAGCGGCCCGGCGAAGGCATCGCCAAGACCCTGGCCGTCCGCCCCGAGATCCGGATCATCGACTACACCGGATCGACGGAATTCGGCGACTGGCTGGAGACCCACGCCCGCCAGGCGCAGGTCTACACGGAGAAGGCCGGCGTCAACACGGTGGTCGTCGACTCCACCGACGACTACAAGGGAATGCTGTCCAACCTGGCGTTCTCCCTCTCGCTCTACAGCGGCCAGATGTGCACCACCCCGCAGAACCTGCTGATCCCCCGGGACGGCATCACGACGGACGCCGGACCCAAGTCGTACGACGAGGTGGTCACCGATCTCGCCGCCGCGGTCGGCGGTCTCCTCGGCGACGACGTCCGGGCGAACGCCCTGCTCGGCGCCCTCGTGAACCCCGATGTGAAGGCGCGCCTGGAGGCCGCGGCAGGCCTCGGCGAGGTGGCGCTCGCCTCCCGCGAGGTGGCCAACCCGGACTTCCCGGACGCCGTGGTCCGTACGCCCGTCATCGTCAAGCTGGACGGCTCCAAGCCGGACGACGAGGCCGCGTTCTTCTCCGAGTGCTTCGGCCCGGTCTCCTTCGCCGTCTCGGTCGACTCGACCGCCGACGCGCTGGAGCTGCTGCGCCGCACGGTCCGGGAGAAGGGCGCGATGACGGTCGGCGCGTACACGACCTCGCCCGACACCGAGCGCGCCGTCGAGGAGGTCTGCCTGGAGGAGTCGGCCCAGCTCTCGCTGAACCTGACGGGCGGGGTCTACGTCAACCAGACGGCCGCGTTCTCCGACTTCCACGGCTCCGGCGGCAACCCGGCCGCGAACGCGGCGCTGTGCGACAGCGCGTTCGTCGCCAACCGCTTCCGGGTGGTGGAGGTCCGCCGCCAGGCGTGAGCCATGGCGCTCGCGGGGACCCTGAGGGTCCCCGCGAGCACACCGCGGCCTCAGCCCCGGATCAGCCCACGCCCCGGGTTAGCCCCGGCCGCCCCGGGTCATCCCTGGCCGGGGCCCTGCGGGGCCCCGGCCCCGTCGACGATCTCGGCGTACCGCTGCACCCACGCGTGCATCGCGATCGCGGCCGCGGCGCCCGCGTTGATCGACCGGGTCGAACCGAACTGGGCGATCGAGCACACCATCGCCGCGTGCTCGCGCGCCTCCTCGGTGAGCCCCGGCCCCTCCTGCCCGAACAGCAGCACACAGCGCCGCGGCAGCACGGTCCGCTCCAGCGGCACCGCGCCCGGCAGATTGTCGATCCCGATGATCGGCAGGTCCTCGTCGGCCGCCCACGCCGTCAGCGACGCGGTGTCGGAGTGGTGGCGCACATGCTGGTAGCGGTCGGTGACCATCGCACCGCGCCGGTTCCAGCGCCGTCGCCCGACGATGTGGATCTCCTTGGCCAGGAAGGCGTTGGCGGTACGGACCACCGACCCGATGTTGAAGTCGTGGCCCCAGTTCTCCACCGCGACGTGGAAGTCGTGCCGCTGGGTGTCCAGGTCGGCGACGATCGCCTCCCGCGTCCAGTAGCGGTAGCGGTCGACGACATTGCGCCGGTCGCCGCCCGCCAGCAGCTCGGGGTCGTAGCGCTCACCGTCCGGCCAGGGCCGGGGATGCGGCCCCACCCCGACCTCGGGGGCGTACCCCTCGTCGTACTGGATCGGCTCGGACTCTTCTGCGGTGCTCACCCCACGAGGGTACGGGGGGTGTTCTCACCGCCCGTACGGCGCTGCTCCGGCACCGTCTCCCCGGACCGGCGGGGCAGCAGCCGGGACAGCAGCCGGTCCCGGCCGCGCCCGACGCGCGTGCCGAGCCAGACGAGGAACGCCGTCGGCAGGAACACCGCGTCCGCGGAGATCATGGCGAGCGAGAACAGCGGCAGCCCGAGGAGCACGGCGATCCCGGCGTGCTCCAGCATCATCGCGACCAGCAGGACGTTCTTCACCCTGCGGTTGAAGAGGGCGAAGGGGAAGGCGACCTGGACCAGCACGGTGCCGTAGGTCAGCACCATCACCATCACGCCGCTGGACGCGAGCAGCTCGGAGAGGGCCGGCCAGGGCGTGAAGTAGTCCAGGTGGAGCGGGTAGTACAGCGCCGTGCCGTCCTGCCAGCGCGAACCCTGGATCTTGTACCAGCCGGCCGTGGCGTAGATCAGACAGACCTCGGCCATGATCACGACGAGCGCGCCGTTGTGGGCGAGGTTGGCGAGGACGTCGAGGAGGGTGCGCGGCTCACCCGGCGCGAAGCGGCACACCAGCCACCACAGCGCCTGCGCCAGCCACAACACCCACAGCAGCACCACCAGCCACACAGAGCCGGTGACGTCGGCGAAGGCGGTGGCGGCGAGCAGGAAGCCCCCGAGCACCGTCCACAGCAGCGGACCGACGACGTCGCGGCGGGGCGCCGGGCCTGGCCGGTCTGCGCTCACCTTGTCGCGGGCGTCCTCGCGTGCCTGCCGGGCGGCCCGGCGGGCGTCCAGTGACCAGACCTGGCCGCAGCGGGTCAGGACCAGGTAGATCGCGAGGAGGTGAAGGACGTTGTCGCCGCCGTCGCCGACGAAGACGGAGCGATTCTGCAGCGAGAGGACCCCGACCATGAAGACCACCGACACGGCACGCGTACGCCAGCCTACGAGCAGCAGTGCGGCGGAGAGCACGGCGAGCGCGTAGACGGTCTCGAACCAGAGCCGGCCGTCCGACCACATCAGGACCGTGAACGCGTCGTTGTCGGCGATCAGCTGCCGGCCCATCTCCCACGACCACGGGCCGTCGGGGCCGTACAGCTCATGGCGGTGGGGCAGCTCACGCAGCAGGAAGAGCAGCCAGGTGAGCGAGACGCCGATCCGTACGATCGCGGTCTGGTACGGGCCGAGTGCCGAGGCGGTGACCCGCTGCACGGCCCGTCCGAGCCGCCGGTCGAGCGGGTCGCGCCCGCCCGCCCGCCGGTCGTGCTGAGCGCGCCGGATGGGCTGGACGTGCCGACCGGGGTCCGGGCTCGCCGACGGTGCGTTCACCGGGCCTCCTCCGTACGGTTGTCCCGCGCCGCGCCGGGCAGGTCGTCGGGGCCGATCCGCCACCAGGGCAGCTCCCGGTGGACGGCGGCCGTGTCCGTCCGCTCGGTGCTCCACGGCGGGCCGGGGACGGCCCGGACGGCCTGGCGGAGCTGGATCCGCTCCACCGTGCCGCCAAGACGCTGTCCGTCCAGACGCAGCATGACGATCCGGCGTACGTAGCTCTCGGAGAGCCGCCCGCGCAGGCCGTTGGGCCGATGGTCGTCAGTGTGGGAGTTCAGATAGAAGTCCCACGCCCGGCGGAGCTCGTTCTGCTCGGTGTGGCTGGGCACCAGGCTGCCGCGAATCGCCGCGGCGTCCTGGGCGGAGAGATCGATCCAGTCCGTGGTGCGCCGGGGGCCGTCGGCGGACGCGACCTCGGCGCGGACCTGGACGGCGACGTTCTGCTGGAGCGGATTGGGGGCGAAGAGCTTCCAGTTCTGCTCGAACTCCGGATAGACCCAGTCGTCGACGGCCTCGCCGTGCCGCTTGGTCAGCGTGTTGGAGGGCGCGACGTGCAGGAAGACCATCGCGAGGTGCGTGCAGGCGAGGACGGCGACGACGGCGAGCGCGACGGCCGCCACGACCTGGTACGGGAGCGAGAGCGAGGCGATCCCGGCACCGGAGGGGGCTTCCGGTTCGGGGGCCGGATGCTCCGCGATTCCGCCCGCGTCGTCGTACGCGTCCATCCTGCCCCGATCCCGTTCGGCCCACCCCGGTTATCCACAGGGTTGACACCATACGGGCCGTCGACCGACCATTGAAGTCATTCAACCGAACGATCGGTCGGTAGGGGGTCTGATGACCGCAGGGACGGCAGCGACAGACGTGACAGCAGTGACCGCGGACGCACCGGGCGTGCGAGCCGAGCAGGACACCGCCGCGGCGGCCGGCCAGGCCGCCCACGAGGCGGTGTTCGATGCCGCCGTCGCCGCCGACGAGCGCATCGAACCGCGCGACTGGATGCCGGACGCCTATCGGGCGTCCCTCGTCCGCCAGATCGCGCAGCACGCCCACTCCGAGATCATCGGCATGCAGCCGGAGGCGAACTGGATCACCCGCGCCCCCACACTGCGGCGCAAGGCGATCCTCATGGCCAAGGTCCAGGACGAGGCCGGCCACGGCCTGTATCTCTACAGCGCGGCGGAAACCCTCGGCACCAGCCGCGACGAACTCCTCGACAAGCTCCACTCCGGCCGCCAGAAGTACTCCTCGATCTTCAACTACCCCACCCTGACCTGGGCCGACGTCGGCGCCATCGGCTGGCTCGTGGACGGCGCCGCCATCACCAACCAGGTCCCCCTCTGCCGCTGCTCGTACGGCCCGTACGCCCGCGCCGTGATCCGGGTCTGCAAGGAGGAGTCCTTCCACCAGCGGCAGGGGTACGAAGCCCTCCTCGCTCTCTCCAAGGGCACCGAGGCACAGCACGCGATGGCCCAGGACGCGGTGAACCGCTGGTGGTGGCCCTCCCTGATGATGTTCGGCCCGCCGGACGACGAGTCGGCCCACTCCGCCCAGTCCATGGCCTGGAAGATCAAGCGCCACTCCAACGACGAACTGCGCCAGCGCTTCGTCGACATCGCCGTCCCCCAGGCCGAAGCCCTCGGACTCACCCTCCCCGACCCGGACCTGCGGTGGAACGAGGAGCGCGGACACTACGACTTCGGACCCATCGACTGGACCGAGTTCTGGGACGTCCTCAAGGGCAACGGCCCCTGCAACGAACAGCGGCTCAGCAAGCGCCGCCAGGCACACGAGGACGGCGCCTGGGTCAGGGAAGCCGCCGCCGCGTACGCCGACAAGCACGCACCGAAGCACCCAGAGCACCACGCACAGCAGCACACAGAGCAGCACACACAGCAGCAGGAGAACGGGGAGGCACGGGCATGACCACCGACGGATGGCCCCTGTGGGAGGTGTTCGTCCGCTCCCGCCGCGGACTGTCCCACACCCACGCGGGCAGCCTGCACGCCCCGGACGCCGAAATGGCCCTGCGCAACGCCCGGGACCTGTACACCCGCCGAGGCGAAGGCGTCTCCCTCTGGGTCGTCCCCTCCGCCGCGATCACCGCCTCCTCCCCCGACGAGAAGGACCCCTTCTTCGAACCGTCGGCGGACAAGCCCTACCGCCACCCCACGTTCTACGAGATCCCGGAGGGGGTGAAGCACCTGTGACCGCGCAGACCACCGCGATCGAGGCCGCCGCCCTCGCCCTCGGAGACGACGCCCTCGTGCTCTCCCACCGCCTGGGGGAGTGGGCGGGCAACGCCCCCGTCCTGGAGGAGGACGTCGCCCTCGCCAACATCGCGCTCGACCTCCTCGGCCAGGCACGCGTCCTGCTCTCCCTCGTCGGCGACGAGGACGAACTCGCCTACCTCCGAGAAGAACGCGCCTTCCGCAACACCCAGCTCGTCGAGCAGCCGAACGGCGACTTCGCCCACACCATCGCCCGCCAGCTCTACTTCTCCACCTACCAGAAGCTGCTCTACGGACAGCTGGCTTCCGGCGAAGGCCCGTTCAGCGGCCTCGCGGCCAAGGCCGTCAAGGAAGTCGCCTACCACCAGGACCACGCCGAGCACTGGACCCTGCGCCTCGGCGACGGCACCCCCGAGAGCCACACCCGCATGCAGCGGGCCTGCGACGCCCTCTGGCGCTACACCGGCGAACTGTTCCAGCCCGTCGACGGGCTCGACGTGGACGTCACCGCCATGGAGAACAGCTGGCAGGCATCGGTCACCGCAGTCCTCGAACAGGCCACCCTCACCGTGCCGGACGGGCCCCGCACCGGCGCCTGGACCGCCGGCGCCGGCCGACAGGGGATCCACACCGAGCCGTTCGGCCGCATGCTCGCCGAGATGCAGCACCTGCACCGCAGCCACCCGGGGGCGACATGGTGACCATGACAGCCCTGGAAGAGGAACTGAGCCGGATCGCCGGCGCCGTCCCCGACCCCGAGCTGCCCGTCCTCACCCTGGCGGAACTGGGCGTCCTGCGCGGCGTCCAGGTACTCGGCCCCGGCCGCGTCGAGGTCGAACTGACCCCGACCTACACCGGCTGCCCCGCGATCGAGGCCATGGCCTCGGACATCGAACGCGCCCTGCACGACCACGGCGTCCCCGAAGTCTCCGTCGTCACCGTCCTCGCCCCCGCCTGGTCCACCGACGACATCAGCGACGAAGGACGCCGCAAACTCGCCGAGTACGGCATCGCCCCGCCCCGCCCGCAGGGCCCGGCCGGCGGACCCGTCCCGCTCACCCTGGCGATCCGCTGCCCCCACTGCGGCTCCACCGACACCGAACTGCTGAGCCGGTTCTCCTCCACGGCCTGCAAGGCACTGCGCCGCTGCACGACCTGCCGCGAACCGTTCGACCACTTCAAGGAGTTGTAGATGTTCCACCCGCTCAAGGTGAGCGAGGTCGAGCAGCTCACGGACGACTCGGTGGCCGTCACCTTCGCGGTCCCGCCCGAGCTGCGCGAGACCTACCGCCACCTCCCCGGCCAGCACCTCGCCCTGCGACGCACCACGCCGAACGGCGAGGAGATCCGCCGCACGTACTCGATCTGCGCCCCCGCCTCCCCGGACGGCCAGGACCCCGTCCTGCGCGTCGGCATCCGCCTGGTCGACGGCGGCGAGTTCTCCACGTACGCCCTGAAGGAACTGGCCGTCGGCGACACCGTCGAGGTCATGGAGCCCACCGGCCGCTTCGTCCTCGCTCCCCGACCCGGGCACTTCGCCGCCGCCGTCGGCGGCAGCGGCATCACCCCGGTCCTCTCGATGGCGGCGACGCTCCTCGCCCAGGAACCCGAAGCGCGGTTCTGCCTCATCCGCAGCGACCGCACCGCCTCCTCCACGATGTTCCTCGACGACGTGGCCGACCTCAAAGACCGCTACCCCGACCGCTTCCAGCTCGTCACCGTGCTCTCCCGGGAGGAACAGCAGTCCGGCCTCCCCTCCGGACGCCTCGACGAAGAACGGCTCACCGGCCTGCTGCCCGCGCTCCTCCCCGTCGGCGCCATCGACGGCTGGTACCTGTGCGGCCCCTTCGGCCTCGTGCAGAGCGCCGAACGCGCCCTGCGCGGACTCGGCGTCGAACGCGGCCGGATCCACCAGGAGATCTTCCACGTCGACGACGGATCGGCCCCCGCCCCGCCGCCCACCACCGGCACACCCGTCCACGCCACCCTGACAGCCACCCTGCACGGCCGCTCCGGCAACTGGCCCGTGCAGGAAGGGGAGAGCCTGCTCGACACCGTGCTCCGGGCCCGCGCCGACGCCCCCTACGCCTGCAAGGGCGGCGTGTGCGGCACCTGCCGCGCCTTCCTGGTCGGCGGCGAGGTCCGGATGGACCGCAACTTCGCCCTGGAACCCGAGGAGACCGAAGCAGGCTACGTCCTGGCCTGCCAGTCCCACCCCGCCACGGCGGAAGTGGAGCTCGACTTCGACCGCTGACCCTCCCGCGCCCCGCGCGCCCATTCCCTTCCCCTAGAACCTGTTCTATCTTGACGATCCGTCAGGTTGCGGAACGTCAGGGCGGCACGGGCACCAACGGGAGGGCACAGCTGTGGACTTCACCTTCACCGAGGAACAGCAGGCGGCCGTCGAGGCGGCCCGAGCGGTCTTCTCCGACGTCCCACCCGACGGCGTACCGAGCCCCGCGCTCACCCCCGGCGCCGTCGCCGACGACTTCGACCGACCTCTCTGGTCCCGCCTCGCCGCCGCCGACCTCCTCGGCCTCGTCCTCGCCCCCGAACACGGCGGCGCAGGCCTCGACACCATCGCGCTCTGCCTCGTCCTGCGCGAATCCGCCCGTGTCCTCGCCCGCGTACCCCTCCTGGAAACCAGCGCGGTCGCCATGACCGTCCAGCGGTACGCCGACGAGCGCACCGCCGCCGCCCTGCTCCCCCGCGTCGGCCGCGGCGAACTCGTCCTCACCGCCGCCTCCAACGGCCGCAGCGGACACGACCCCGCCGAACTCGCCGTCACCGCCCACCGCGACGGCACTCACGGCACCGACGGCACCGACTGGGTCCTCGACGGGCTCCAGAGCGCCGTCCCCTGGGCCCACGGCGCCGACCGCATCGCCGTCCCCGCCCACACCCCCGAAGGACACACCGTCCTCGCCCTGGTCCCCCGCACCCACCCCGGCCTCACCCTGGCCGAGCAGTACTCCACCAGTGGGGAACTCCTCGCCGAACTCCACCTCGACGCCGTACGCCTCACCGAAGCCGACGTCATCACCGCCGACGGCGCCTGGGACTGGCTCCGCGACATCCTCACCACCGGAACCTGCGCACTCGCCCTCGGCCTCGGCGAGCAGGTCCTCACCATGACCAGCCAGTACACCGGCAAACGCGAACAGTTCGGCCACCCCGTGGCCACCTTCCAGGCCGTCGCCGTCCAGGCCGCCGACCGCTACATCGACCTGCGCGCCATGGAAGTCACGCTCTGGCAGGCGGCTTGGCGCATCAGCACCGGAGCCGGCGGACCACTACCCCCCGCCGCGGACATCGCCGTCGCCAAGATCTGGGCATCGGAAGGCGTACGCCGCGTGGTGCAGACCGCCCAGCACCTCCACGGCGGCTTCGGCGCCGACACCGACTACCCCCTGCACCGCTACCACGCCTGGGCCAAGCAGCTGGAACTCGCCCTCGGCCCTGCCGCGGCCCACGAAGAGGCGCTGGGCGACCTGCTGGCCGCCCACCCGCTCGCCTAGAAGGACCCGCTCAGAGGACGAAGGCCGGGCTGCCGTCGTCCGTCACCATCGGACGCCCGGCGCCGTCCCAGGCCAGCATGCCGCCGTCGACGTTCACCGCGTCGATCCCCTGCTGCACCAGGTACTGCGTGACCTGCGCCGAACGGCCACCGACCCGGCACATCACAAAGGCGCGACGGCCCTCGGCCACCGCCTCCGTCACCTCACCGAAGCGCGCCACGAAGTCGCTCATCGGCACATGCAGCGCGCCCTCGACATGACCGGCCGCCCACTCGTCGTCCTCCCGGACATCCAGCACCAGGGCATCGGCAGGCACGGAGGCCGCGTCCACCGAGGGCAGCGGGGCGAAATTCATGGGACAGGCCTTCTCTCGTCGTAACCGCTCTTCGAAAAAAACCTACTGCACCAGCGCGGACAGCTCCGCTTCCCGCTCGGAGACCTGTGCGAGGAGCTGCTCGGCGATCTCCTCCAGAAGCCTGTCCGGGTCGTCCGGCGCCATCCGCAGCATCGCGCCGATCGCGCTCTCCTCCAGCTCCCGCGCCACCACGGTCAGCAGCTCCTTGCGGTGCGAGAGCCACTCGAGCCGCGCGTACAGCTCCTCGCTCTCGCTGAGCGGCTCCTTCTCCGGCACCGGACCGGCCGCCCACTCCGCCGACAGCTCCCGCAGCAGCCCGGCGTCACCGCGCGCGTACGCCGCGTTCACCCGCGTGATGAACTCCTCACGCCGCTGCCGCTCGTCCTCGTCCCGCGCCAGGTCCGGGTGCGCCTGACGGGCCAGCTCGCGGTACAGCTTGCGGGCCTCCTCGCCCGGCCGGACCCGCTTGGGCGGCTGCACCGACTGCCCGGTCAGCATCGCGGCGGCCTCGGGCGAGAGGCCTTCGGAGTCGATCCAGTCGTGGAACAGCTCCTCGACACCGGGCATCGGCATGACGACCGCCCGCGCCTCCTCCGCCCGCCGCAGATCCTCCGGATCCCCGCTCCGGGCGGCCCGAGCCTCGGCGATCTGCGCGTCCAGCTCGTCGAGCCGCGCGTACATGGGGCCGAGCTTCTGGTGGTGCAGCCGGGAGAAGTTGTCCACCTCCACGCGGAAGGTCTCCAACGCGATCTCGAACTCGATCAGCGCCTGCTCGGCCACCCGCACGGCCTTCTCCAGCCGCGCCTCGGGCCGCTCCGCCCCGGGCTCCCCACCCAAGGCGGCACCCTCCGCGGCGTCACTGCGGCCCGCGCCCCGGTCCGTGTCCCGGTTCGCACCCTGATCCGCGCCCTGGTCCACGTCCACGTCCTCGCTCCGGCTCGTCACCCCACCAGCCTACGATCCCCCGGGGGGCCCTCCCCCCTCCCTCCCCCCGCCCCACCCCACCCCCCGTTTTCGCCGACGGGTCGTGGGGGCAGGCGGCAGCGTCAGCTGCCGTCGGCCGTCACACGCCCCGCTCGGCCGCTGTCCGGCCGTGTTTCACCGCCGTCACCAGGTCGGCGTGGTCCGCCGTGGTGCGGTCCGCGTACGCCACGGCGAAGGCGGCTATCGCCTCGTCCAGTTCCTCGTTCTTGCCGCAGTAGCCGGCTATGAGCCGCGGGTCCGCGCTGTGGGCGTGTGCGCGGGCCAGCAGGGCGCCGGTCATGCGCCCGTAGTCGTCGACCTGGTCGGGTGCGAGGGCGGCGGGATCGACGCTGCCCTTGCGGTTGCGGAACTGACGCACCTGGAAGGGGCGACCGTCCACCGTCGTCCAACCCAGAAGGATGTCGCTCACGACCTGCATCCGTTTCTGGCCCAGGACCACACGCCGCCCCTCGTGGTCCGGGGCGGGGACGGGGAAGCCCACGGCCGGCAGGTGGGGGAGCAGGGCCGAAGGCCGTGCCTCCTTCACCTGGAGGACCAGCGGCTCGCCCCGGTGGTCGAGCAGCAGGACGACGTAGGACCGCGTGCCGACGCTGCCGGTGCCGACGACGCGGAAGGCGACGTCGTGGACGGCGTACCGCGCGAGCAGCGGCAGCCGGTCCTCCGACACGGTCTTCAGGTAGGCGCCGAGGGAGGCGGTGACCGCCGCCGCTTCACCGTCCGGGACCCGGCGCAGGACCGGGGGTGCGTCCACGAACCGGCGGCCTCCGCCCTCGGTGTCGGTGACGGACTCGGTCGACCTGGCGGCGAACCGGGCGCTGGTGTTGTTCCGGGCCTTCTCCGAGACGCGTTCGAGGGTGCCGAGCAGGTCGCGGGCGTCGGTGTGGGAGACCAGCTCCTCGTCGGCGATGGCGTTCCAGGCGTCGAGGGCGGGGAGCCGGGCGAGCAGCCGCATGGTGCGCCGGTAGGCGCCCACGGCGTCGAAGGCGGCGGCCCGGCAGGTGTCCTCGCTCGCGCCGGTTTCGCGTCCGGCGAGGACGAGGGAGGTGGCCAGGCGTTTGAGGTCCCATTCCCAGGGCCCGACGACGGTCTCGTCGAAGTCGTTGAGGTCGATGACGAGCCGGCCGCGGGCGTCGCCGTAGAGGCCGAAGTTGGCCGCGTGGGCGTCGCCGCATATCTGGGCGGCGATGCCGGTGACCGGGGAGCCGACGAGGTCGTGGGCCATGAGTCCGGCGGAGCCGCGCAGGAACGCGAAGGGGCTCGCGGCCATTCTTCCGACGCGTAGAGGTGCCAGTTCCGGCACCCGGTCGCGGCTGGACTCCTCGACGGCCCGCACGGCGTCGGGCCGGTCGGCGGCGAGTGTCAGGGTGTCGTGCGTGGAACGGGGGACCTTTGCGCGCAGGGCCTTGCCGCGTTCCTTGGGGGAGTCCGTGGCCCCGGCGGGGGTTCGCATCGCGAACCCGGGCACGTGCGGAATGCGCACGTTTCCGGTACTCCGCTGTCCTGGTACCGCTGCCGCGATCTCGCCCATGGGACGTCCTCCCCCGACTTGTACGACGCTGTCCAACATCAACTGGGCCTGACCGTACAGCCGGGTTCGGTGGCCCGTCTGCCCCTGTGGACAACCCACGGTCTGGGGATAACTCCGCCACCCGTCCAGACGCGACGGCTACGGCTAGAGCTACGGTGCGCTATCCCTCCACGCTCTACAGCCCCGCGTCCCGCGCCAGCAGCGCCGCCTGCACCCGGTTCTCGCAGTCCAGCTTCGCCAGGATCCGGCTCACGTACGTCTTCACGGTGGCCTCGCTCATGTGCAGCCGCCGCCCCGCCTCCGCGTTGGACAGCCCCTCCCCGAGCAGGGCGAGAACCGCTCGCTCCCGTTCGCTGAGCGCCGCCACCCGCCGTCTGGCCTCCTCTGCACGTGCCACCTCCCGGCCCGAGGCCAGCTGCTCCACCACGTGCCGGGTGGCCGCGGGCGAGAGATAGGCGTCCCCCGCCGCCGCTGCCCGCACCGCCCGGATCAGCTCGGCCGGCGCCGTGTCCTTCAGCAGGAACCCGGCGCCCCCGTGCTCCAGGGCCCTCAGGACGTTCTCCCGCTCCCCGAAGGTGGTCAGCACGATCACCCGGGCCGCCGGCGCGGCCCTGCGCAGCTCCGGCAGCGCGGAGAGCCCGTCGAGGAGCGGCATCTGGATGTCGAGCAGCACGACGTCGGCGGCGTGCGTCCGCGCCTGCTCGACGGCCTCCCGGCCGTTCGCCGCCTCCGCCACCACCTCGATCTCCTGGTCGGAGGTGAGGATCATCCGGATGCCGGCCCTGATCAGCGGCTCGTCGTCGGCGATCACGACCCTGATGCGCTGCCCTGCCACTGCTTCTCCCCCACGGCTCCGGTACGGCGGGGTCAGCGCTACCGCTTGACCTCGTACGACTTCTTCTCGATCAGCTTGCCGTCCTTGAAGCAGAACCGGAAAACCGGCTCCGTCTCGAAGGACTCGCCTATCTCCGAGGACATCAGCACCAGGCACTTCGATCCGGCGGGCTCCGCGGGCCCCTTGCCGTGCAGCCCGGCGGTGGTGACCGTGTCGCCGGAGGGCAGCTTGTCGCGGACCTCCCGCTCGGCGGCGCCGACCTTCACCGCGTCGTACTGGGCGGGGTCGATCATCCCGTCCTTCAGCGAGCCGACCATGAAGTAGATGCCGAAGCCGGCCGCCACCATCAGCAGCACCAGGGCGGCGAACGCGATGCCGCATCCCAGCGCGACCCCGCCGCTCCTGCTTCTGCCGCCTCCGCGCAACGCCATCGCCAACTCCCGCTCCGTGAACGTCCAGTCGGCCGGTCCGACTGCGACCGCTCCACCGTGGCGCACCACGGGCGCCGTCGACTGCTGCCGGAAGTCGTCGGCCGCATCGACCAAAGGCGCTGCTTCGACGACCCCGTACGGCAGCACGCCGGCGACCCGGAAGCCGCCGTCGTCGGTCGGGCCGGTGTGCACCATGCCGCCCACCAGCCGGGCCCGCTCGTGGAGCCCGGTCAGTCCCTGGCCTCCGCTGACCACGTCCTGCGGCGCCGCGCCGGCGGCCTCGTTGACGATCTCGACGACGAAGGAGTCCGGTTCGTACCGCAGCTCCACGTCGATCAGCGCGCCCGGCGCGTGCTTGTAGGCGTTGGTGAGCGCCTCCTGGACGATCCGGTACGCCGCGTGGTCGGCGGCCGGCGGCAGCGGCCGGCCCTCACCGATCCGCCGCAGCTCGACCTGGGTCCCGGCCGCCCGGGCCGCCTCCACGAGCCCCTCGATACCGGCGGTCCCCCGTGCCGCCCGTCCCGATTCGTCGCCCGCGCGCACGGCCGTGTGCGGCGGCTCGGCCGGTGCCTCGACCCCGTCGCGCAGAATGCCGACGACCTCGCGCAGCTCGTGCATCGCGGTCACCGACGCGTTCCGCAGCACACCGACGGCCTCGCGCTGGCGGTCGGTCAGCTCCCGGTCCACCTCCAGGGCGCCGGTGTGGACGGAGATCAGCGCCAGTTGGTGTCCGAGGCTGTCGTGCATGTCCTGGGCGATGCGCTGCCGCTCCCGAAGTCGCGCCTGTCCGGCCACCATCGCCCGCTCCCGCAGCAACTGGGCGTTGCGCTCCTGCAGGGCGTGCAGCAGGGTCCGTCGCTGGGTCCAGTAACGGTTGGCGAGTCCGGGCGCCAGCGTCGTCGCCAGGTAGTAGAGCGTCGAGAGGAGGGTGAGGCTCAGCGCCCGGTGCAGGTCCCAGGCCTCGATCAGCGTCGTCGCGAGGTTCAGCACGTACGCGACGGTGAACACGGCCAGCGCACGGCCCGCGCCGGCGACGTAACGTCCCGCCGACCAGCCGACGAGGATCAACAGCACCAGGAAGCCGGGCACCAGCGGGGCGAGCGCTCCGGTGACGACGAGCACGGTGGCGGGCAGCCGTCGCCGCAGCAGTGACAACAGGGCGGCGGCCAGGGCGACCCCAGCGAGCTGCCATCCCTCGCCGCCCAGCAGTTCCTCGGTCCCGGCGGCCAGCAGTGCCATGACGGCGGCGAGCACCGTCTCGCCGGCGGCCCTGCGCCGGGACCACATCCCGGACACGGCGAACCACCGCCACCCGGCGCCGATCCCGGCTCTGATCTTCGAAGACGCGTCCACGCCCGCACGATAGGCAGCGCGCCGGGCCGCCCGCGGCCCTCTTTCGTCGCGCCCTCCCGCGACGAACGTCGCACGCCGCCCCCACGCCGTACCAATGTGACGTTCGCAACGCCGTGCGAAAAACGCGGAAGCCCCGTAGGTCGATGACCTACGGGGCTTCCGTCTGGTGCGCGAGGGGGGAGTTGAACCCCCACGCCCTTTCGGGCACTGGAACCTGAATCCAGCGCGTCTGCCTATTCCGCCACCCGCGCATTGGGTGTGCTCCGGGCGCTCTCACCTTTCGGTGCGACCGCCTGGCGACATCTGAAGATTAGCACGTCGCAGACGGGGGATTCACATCCGTTGTTTCGCCCCGTCGCCCAGCGAACAAGGAGAAGGACGGGAGGGCGAAGAGGACGGCGGAGGGGGGCGGAAGGTGGACGGGAGGACGGTGGACGAGAGGACGGCGGACGGAAGGACGGCGGACGGAAGGACGGCACCGGGCGAGGAGCCCGCGGACGAGCCGGACGGTCACAGCCCCGCCCCGCTCCCCCTGCTTGCTCCCCCGGTGCGGGACACTGTCCACAGGCCGCCTCTACGATCCGTGGGGAAGGTCTGTGAGAGGTGACACTCGTCCACAGGGCAGAGAAGGGGAACCAGCCGATTTCCCGACGCGTGGATACGATCAGTAAGCAGTACCAGGACGACAACGACGGAGGAGGTGCCCCATGGGAGTCCTGAAGCGTTTCGAGCAGCGGCTGGAAGGTCTGGTCAACGGCACCTTCGCCAAGGTCTTCAAGTCCGAGGTCCAGCCCGTCGAGATCGCCGGCGCTCTCCAGCGCGAGTGCGACAACAACGCGACGATCTGGAACCGCGAGCGGACCGTCGTCCCCAACGACTTCATCGTGGAGCTGAGCACCCCCGACTACGAGCGTCTGAGTCCGTACTCGGGACAGCTCGGCGACGAACTGTCCGGTCTGGTCCGGGACTACGCCAAGCAGCAGCGCTACACCTTCATGGGCCCCATCAAGGTCCACCTGGAGAAGGCCGACGACCTCGACACCGGCCTGTACCGGGTGCGCAGTCGCACGCTCGCGTCGAGTTCGTCACAGCAGCAGGCTCCGGTCGCCGGCCCCCAGCAGGGCCGTGCACCGGGTGGATACGGCTACCCTCCGGCCGGTGTGCCGCCGATGCCCGCGGCCCCGCCGCCGGGCGCGGCCGGCCCGCAGCGGCCCGGCCAGCCGCCCGTCGGCGGCCGTCCCGCGGCCGGCGGTCCCGGCCCCATGCCCGCCTCCGGCGCCCAGGTGCGCCGGTGGATCGAGATCAACGGCACCCGCCATCAGATCTCTCGCCCGACTCTGGTCCTTGGCCGCAGCACCGACGCGGACGTGAGGATCGACGATCCCGGCGTCTCCCGCCGGCACTGCGAGATCCGGACCGGAACGCCCTCGACGATCCAGGATCTCGGGTCCACCAACGGCATCGTGGTGGACGGGCAGCACACCACCCGCGCTACGCTCCGCGACGGCTCGCGGATCGTCGTGGGCAGCACCACCATCGTTTACCGGCAAGCCGAAGGGTGAAGCGGGGGCAATGTCAGAGCTGACCCTGACGGTCATGCGGCTGGGTTTCCTGGCCGTTCTGTGGCTGTTCGTGATCGTGGCCGTCCAGGTCATTCGCAGCGACCTGTTCGGCACGCGTGTCACGCAGCGCGGTTCGCGCCGCCAGGACGCCCGGCCGCAGCAGAACGCGCGGCAGGCGGCCTCGCCGCCGCAACAACGTGGCCAGCAGGGCGCGGGCGGGGGGCGGCAGCGCCGCGGCGCCCCGACCAAGCTGGTCGTGTCCGAGGGCACCCTCACCGGCACGACGGTCGCCCTCCAGGGGCAGACCATCACGCTGGGCCGGGCCCACGACTCGACGATCGTGCTGGACGACGACTACGCCTCCAGCAGGCATGCCAGGATCTACCCGGACCGGGACGGCCAGTGGATCGTCGAGGATCTCGGGTCCACCAACGGCACGTATCTCGACCGGACCCGTCTCACCACCGCCACACCGATTCCGCTGGGCGCGCCGATCCGCATCGGCAAGACCGTCATCGAGCTGCGGAAGTAGTACGACAATGAGCGAGCGGAGCGAGCGGGCCGAGGCGGTCCCCACGACGAGCCGTGCGACGGACCGACAGGTCCGGGCCGCCGACCGGCACGGGCTCCCGACCGGAGGGTGGGCAGTGTGGCTCGAGACCGGCTGTACCCCGAGGCGGCGTCGACAGGGGAGGTGCGCATGAGTCTCTCTCTGCGTTTCGCCGCCGGGTCGCACAAGGGCATGATCCGGGAGGGCAACGAGGACTCCGGCTACGCCGGCCCCCGTCTGCTCGCCATCGCCGACGGCATGGGCGGTCAGGCCGCCGGCGAGGTCGCCTCCTCGGAGGTGATCTCCACCCTCGTCACCCTCGACGACGACGTCCCCAGCTCGGACATCCTCACCTCCCTCGGTGCCGCGGTGCAGCGCGCCAACGACCAGCTGCGGATGATGGTCGAGGAGGACCCGCAGCTGGAGGGCATGGGCACCACGCTCACCGCTCTGCTGTGGACGGGCCAGCGCCTCGGCCTGGTGCACGTCGGCGACTCGCGCGCGTACCTGCTGCGCGACGGTGTCCTGACGCAGATCACGCAGGACCACACCTGGGTGCAGCGGCTCGTCGACGAGGGCCGGATCACCGAGGAAGAGGCCACCACCCACCCGCAGCGCTCGCTCCTCATGCGGGCGCTGGGAAGTGGCGACCACGTCGAGCCGGATCTGTCGATCCGCGAGGTCAGGGCCGGCGACCGGTATCTGATCTGCTCCGACGGGCTGTCCGGAGTCGTCTCCCACCAGACGATGGAGGACACCCTCGCCAGCTATCACGGCCCGCAGGAGACCGTGCAGGAGCTGATCCAGCTCGCCCTGCGCGGTGGCGGCCCCGACAACATCACGGTGATCGTGGCCGACGTCCTCGACGTCGACGGCGGCGACACCCTCGCCGGACAGCTCAGCGACACCCCGGTGATCGTCGGCGCGGTCGCCGAGAACCAGGTGCAGCAGGCCGACGGCGGGGCGATGCAGACCCCGGCCGGCCGGGCCTCCGGCCTCGGCCGCCCCGCGCCGCACCAGCAGCCCCCGGCGGGCGGCTTCGGCCCGCCCGGCAGCGGCGACGACCACGGCTACGGCTCCATGCCGCCGCAGGGCTCGTTCGGCGCGTACAACGACGAGGACTTCGACAAGTACGAGAAGTACGAGAAACCGCGCACCGGCTGGAAGTGGTTCAAGCGCGGCTTCTTCCTGCTCCTCGCGCTCGCGGTGCTCGGTGGCGGACTGTACGGCGGCTACCGCTGGACGCAGACCCAGTACTACGTCGGTTCCAACGACCAGCACGTGGCGCTGTACCGGGGCATCAGCCAGGACCTTGCCTGGGTCTCGCTCTCGGAGGTCGAGAAGGACCACCCCGAGATCGAACTCAAGTACCTCCCGCAGTACCAGCGCAAGCAGGTCGAGGACACGATCGCGGGCGGCAGCCTCGGCAAGGCGCAGACGAAGATCGCGGAGCTGTCCGCGCAGGCTTCGGCCTGCAAGAAGGCCGAGCAGCGCCGTGAGGCGGCCGACAAGGCCGCCGACCAGGCGAGCAAGCCGCCCGCCGACGGCGCGACCCCGCCCGATTCCAAGCCCACCACAGCCGCTCCCTCCCCGGGCCCCACCCTCACGGAGGACGAGCAGAAGCTGGCCTCGAACTGCGGCAAGCAGTAAGCACCCGTAGGGGGCCTGTCACCACCATGAGCGTTGTCACCAACACGACCACCATCGGCGCGATCGAAGCGCCGAGCCGCCGCAACACCGAGCTGGCGCTGCTCGCGTTCGCCGTCGTCATCCCGGTGTTCGCGTACCTCAACGTCGGCCTGGCGCTGGACGGCGAGGTGCCGTCCGGCATGCTCGGCTACGGGCTCGGCCTCGGCCTGCTCGCGGGCGTCGCGCATCTCGTGATGCGGAAGTTCGCCCCGTACGCCGACCCGCTTCTGCTGCCGCTGGCCACGCTGCTGAACGGCATGGGCCTGGTGCTGATCTGGCGGCTGGACCAGTCGCCGCGGCTGATCGCCACGTCCATGCGGCTGTACGACAGCTTCAGCCCCGACGCGCCCAACCAGATGATGTACTCGGCGATCGGCATCGCCATGTTCGTGGGCGTGCTGCTGCTCCTGAAGGACCACCGCGTCCTGCAGCGCTACACGTACATCTCGATGGTGGCGGCGCTCATCCTGCTGCTCCTCCCGCTTGTCCCGGGCCTCGGTGCCGCCGTCTACGGCGCCAAGATCTGGATCAACGTCGGCGGCTTCTCCATCCAGCCCGGCGAGTTCGCCAAGATCGTCCTCGCGGTCTTCTTCTCCGGCTATCTGATGGTGAAGCGGGACGCCCTGGCGCTGGCCAGCCGCCGTTTCATGGGCCTCTACCTGCCGCGCGGCCGCGACCTCGGCCCGATCCTCACGATCTGGGCCGTCAGCCTCCTCATCCTGATCTTCGAGAACGACCTCGGTACGTCGCTGCTGTTCTTCGGCATGTTCGTGATCATGCTGTACGTGGCGACGGAGCGGACCAGCTGGATCGTCATGGGTCTGCTGATGTCCGTCGCGGGCGCGGTCGGTGTCGCCTCCTTCGCGGGCCACGTCCAGGCACGTGTCGACGCCTGGGCCGACCCCTTCAGCTGCGCGGAGAAGGTCGCGGCCTGTGACCAGATGACCCAGGTACTGATGTCCTTCGGCTCCGGCGGCATCCTCGGCACCGGCCTCGGCCAGGGCAACTCGGACCTCATCGGCTTCGCCGCCAACTCCGACTTCATCTTCGCCACCGTCGGCGAGGAGCTCGGACTGACCGGCGTCATGGCCTTCCTGCTCCTCTACGGGCTGATCATCGAACGCGGTGTCCGCACCTCCCTCGCGGCCCGGGACCCGTTCGGCAAGCTGCTCGCCATGGGTCTCTCGGGCGCCTTCGCGCTGCAGGTCTTCGTCGTGGCCGGCGGTGTGATGGGCCTCATCCCGCTGACCGGTATGACGATGCCGTTCCTCGCTTACGGCGGATCCTCCGTGATCGCGAACTGGGCGCTGATCGGCATCCTGATCCGCATCAGTGACACCGCGCGCCGCCCCGCGCCCGCGCCCGCCCCGTCCCCCGACGCCGAGATGACCCAGGTGGTCCGTCCGTGAACAAGCCCCTGCGCCGGGTCGCGATCTTCTGCGGCCTGCTGGTCCTCGCCCTGCTCATCCGGGACAACTGGATCCAGTACGTCCGCGCCGACGAGCTGAGCACCCACCCGAAGAACAGGCGCGTCACGATCGAGCGGTACGCCAACGAGCGCGGCAACATCATCGTGGACGGCAAGCCGATCACCGGGTCGGTCGACTCCCAGGACCCGTACTACCGGTTCAAGCGGACCTACACCGACGGCCCCATGTGGGCGCCGGTGACCGGGTACGCCTCGCAGGCCTACGACGCCAACCAGATCGAGAAGATCGAGGACGGCATCCTCACCGGCAACGACGACCGGCTCTTCTTCGACCGGACGCTGTCGATGTTCACCGGCGACAAGAAGAAGGGCGGCAACGTCGTCACGACGCTGAGCGGCGCCGCCCAGAAGGCCGCGTTCAAGGGGCTCGGCAGCAAGACGGGCGCCGTCGTCGCCATCGAGCCCCACACGGGCAAGATCCTCGCGCTCGCCTCCACCCCGTCGTACGACCCCTCGACCTTCGCCGGCTACTCAGCCAAGGACGAGAAGGCCTGGGTCGCGCTGGAGAAGGACAAGAACAAGCCGAAGCAGAACCGCGCGCTGCGCGAGATCTACCCGCCCGGCTCCGTCTTCAAGGTCGTCACGGCCGCCGCGGCGCTGGAGAACGGCAAGGTCACGGACATCGACGCGGCGACGGACACCCCGGAGCCGTACAAGATCCCGCTTTCCACCATGCCGATGAAGAACCACGCCAGAGGCTGCGAGAACGCAAGCCTGAACAGGGCGCTGGAGGTCTCCTGCAACTCCGTCTTCGCCAAGCTCGGCGACGACGTCGGCCGCGACAAGATGGTCGAGATGGCCGAGAAGTTCGGCTTCAACGCGGAGCAGTTCACCCCGGTCCGCTCGGCGGCCTCCGTCTACGACAAGAAGATGGACCGCGGCGGCAACGCGCTCTCCTCGATCGGCCAGTTCAACACCGCCACCACCCCGCTCCAGATGGCCATGGTCACGGCCGCGATCGCCAATGACGGCAAGCTGATGAAGCCGTACATGATCGACAAGCTCGTGGCGCCGAACCTCGACGTGATCAAGCAGAACGAGCCGGAGGAGATGAGCCGCCCGGTCTCGCAGGAGACGGCGCAGAAGCTCCAGCAGATGATGGAGAACGTCGTCACCAACGGAACCGGCTCCAAGGCCGAGCTGAACATGGACGGCGTGAAGGTCGGCGGTAAGACCGGTACGGCGCAGCACGGCGAGAAGAACGCCAAGCGCCCGTACGCCTGGTTCATCTCGTATGCCAAGACGGCTCAGGGTTCCCCGGTGGCCGTCGCCGTGATCGTCGAGGACTCCGCGGGAACCAGCCGCGAGGACATCAGCGGTGGCGGTCTGGCGGCCCCGATCGCGAAGGCCGTGATGAAGGCGGTCCTGCAGAGCAGGTCCTGACCTTGCGGCCGGGCACCGGCCAGGTACCGGTCAGGTATCAGGTGCCGGTCGCGGGCGGAACGCCTTCCCGTGGCCGGTAGCGTATGCGCGAACAGCACACCGCCGGACCACCACATCGGTGCGGTCGGGACAGACGGAGAGGGCTGGATTAGCTATGGAAGAGCCGCGTCGCCTCGGCGGCCGGTACGAGCTGGGCTCGGTGCTCGGCCGTGGTGGCATGGCGGAGGTCTACCTCGCCCACGACACCCGGCTCGGCCGCACCGTCGCCGTGAAGACGCTGCGGGCCGACCTCGCCCGCGACCCGTCCTTCCAGGCCCGGTTCCGCCGTGAGGCCCAGTCGGCCGCCTCGCTCAACCACCCGGCGATCGTCGCTGTCTACGACACCGGCGAGGACATGGTGTACGACAGCGCGTCCGGCGGGGGCTCCGGGGTCTCCATCCCGTACATCGTGATGGAGTACGTCGACGGCTCGACCCTGCGTGAGCTGCTGCACTCGGGACGCAAGCTGCTGCCCGAGCGGACGCTCGAGATGACGGTGGGCATCCTCCAGGCACTGGAGTACTCGCACCGGGCCGGCATCGTGCACCGCGACATCAAGCCGGCGAACGTCATGCTGACGCGGACCGGTCAGGTCAAGGTCATGGACTTCGGCATCGCGCGCGCCATGGGCGACGCGGGCATGACCATGACGCAGACCGCGGCGGTCATCGGCACGGCCCAGTACCTCTCCCCGGAGCAGGCCAAGGGCGAGCAGGTCGACGCCCGCTCCGACCTGTACTCCACCGGCTGCCTGCTGTACGAGCTGCTGACCGTCCGGCCGCCCTTCGTGGGTGACTCGCCGGTCGCGGTCGCATACCAGCACGTACGGGAGGAACCGCAGCCGCCGAGCAACTTCGACCCCGAGATCACGCCCTCGATGGACGCCATCGTCCTGAAGGCGCTGGTCAAGGACCCCGACTACCGCTACCAGTCCGCGGACGAGATGCGCGCGGACATCGAGGCCTGCCTCGACGGGCAGCCGGTCGCGGCCGCGGCGGCGATGGGCGCCGCGGGGTACGGAGGCTACGGCGGCGGTTACGGCGGCTACCCGCCGGACGACCAGCCGACGACGGCGCTGCGCCAGGCCGACCCCGGCCAGACCTCCATGCTTCCGCCGATGAACCCGGACGACGGGGGCTACGGCTACGACGACCGCCCGGACCGCCGCCGCCAGCAGAAGAAGTCGAACACCTCGACGATCCTGCTGGTGCTGGCGGGCATCCTGGTCCTGGTCGGCGCGATCCTGATCGGCCAGTCGATCTTCGACGGCAAGAAGGGTCCGGAGCAGGTGATCGTGCCGTCCCTGGTCGGCAAGACACTGTCCGAGGCCGAGACTCTGGCGGCCAACGCCCAGGTCAAGGTCGTGCGCGCCGGTGCCGAGCGCTGCGACCAGCCCAAGGAAACCATCTGCAGCCAGACGCCGGCGGCGGACGGCACGACGAAGATGAACGTCGACGAGACGATCTCGGTCATCATCTCCGAGGGCGCCCCGCAGATCGAGGTCCCGACGGTCACCGAGATGTCCCAGGAGACCGCCGAGAAGCTCCTCAAGGACAAGGGCTTCAAGGTCGTCGTGAAGTCGGAGGAGTCGGACGAGGAGCCGGGCACGGTCCTGCGGCAGACCCCGGACGGTGGCTCCAAGGCGGAGCAGAACACCGAAGTGACGATCACGGTGGCGAAGAAGGAGAAGTCGCAGCTGCCCGACGTCACGGGCCGGCTCTACGACCAGGCCGTCCAGGACCTGAAGCTGCTGGGCTTCGAGAACGTCGCCCGCCAGGACGTGGACTCGGACCAGCCCGCCAACACGGTCATCGGCATGACCCCGCAGGGCAATTCGGACCAGCCCAAGGACGTCCAGATCACGCTGAAGGTCTCCAAGGGCCCGCAGCAGACCCAGACGGCGATCCCGGCCGGTCTCGCGGGCAAGAAGTTCGAGGAGGTCAAGCAGCAGCTCGAGGCCTTGGGCCTGAGTGTGCAGCAGCAGGGCTCGGACAAGAACGACGCCACGGTCCTCGGCACCAACCCGCCGGAGAACAGTCCGGTCACCAGCGGTCAGACGGTCATCGTCTACACGGCGGGCGGCAACGGAAACAACGGCGGCGAAGGCAACGGCTTCTTCGACTAGCCACACCAGCGCTCATACGAAAGCCCCGGCATCCTCCTGGATGCCGGGGCTTTCGTCTCCGCGTCAGCGCAGCTCCGCCGGGGGCGTGCGGTCGCGGTCGACCTTCTCCGTGCGTTCCAGTTCGCCCCAGACGATGTAGCGGTAGTCCGAGGTGTACATCGGGGTGCAGGTCGTCAGCGTGATGTAGCGGCCCGGCTTGGTCTTTCCCGACTCCTTCGGGACCGGCTGCAGGACGTTCACGTTGTACTTCGTCGTCTCCGGGAGCGTCTTGTAGACCTTGTAGACGAACCAGGTGTCCTTGGACTCGAAGACGATCGAATCGCCGTTCTTCAACTTGTGGATGTTGTGGAACTTCGCCCCGTGCCCGTCCCGGTGCGCGGCCAGGGTGAAGTTGCCCTGCTTGTCCTGCGGGAGGGCCGACTTGACCGGGTCGGTGTAGTAGCCCGCGACACCGTTGTTGAGGATGTCCGGGTCGGTGCCCTTCTTGACGAGTATCTCGTCGTCGCCCATCGCCGGGACGTGCAGGAATCCGATCCCGTCCTTGGTGTCCAGGGCACCGGGGCCGTCCGCCCACCTGTCGCGGACCTGGTCGGCGTCCTTGCCGGCGGCGCGGTCGGCGAGGACGTTGGTCCACCACAGGGAGTAGACGACGAAGAGTCCGAGGACCAGGCCCGCGGTGATGAGGAGTTCACCGAAGAGGCTGATGATGCCGGCGATCCTGTTGCGCGCACGTGCCACTACGTCGTCCTGTCTGGAGGTGTGGGGTCTCAGCCTACGAGCGCGTCCGGTTTCCCCTTGCTGCGCGGCCGTTCCTCGACCATCTTGCCCCACACGATCATGCGGTACGTACTGGTGAATTCGGGGGTGCACGTCGTCAGCGTGATGTAGCGCCCGGGGCCCGTGAAACCCGATCCCTTGGGCACCGGATCGATCACCGAGACGTTGGACGGCACGGTCTGGGGCAGGATGCTCGCCATTTCGTACGTGTAGTAGGCGTCCTGGGTCTCGACCACGATCGGATCGCCCGGTTCCAGCCGGTTGATGTAGCGGAACGGCTCGCCGTGGGTGTTGCGGTGGCCGGCGACGGCGAAGTTGCCCTGCTTGTCGGAGGGCATCGCCGTCTTGAGGGTGCCCTCGGCGTAGTGGCCCACCATGCCCCGGTCGAGGACCTTGGGCTTGCTGATGCCCTCGGCGACAGGGACCACCACGTCCAGCTTGGGGATGTACATGATGGCGAAGCCCTGGCCCGGCTCGAAGGCGCCCGGCGCCCGGCCTTTGGACCACGCGTCCTCGATCTGCTCCTTCGCCCGG
The DNA here is from genome assembly GCF_043078785.1 of Streptomyces sp. NPDC015346. Taxonomy (NCBI): domain Bacteria; kingdom Bacillati; phylum Actinomycetota; class Actinomycetes; order Kitasatosporales; family Streptomycetaceae; genus Streptomyces; species Streptomyces sp. NPDC015346. The sequence continues at coordinate 155,727 of NZ_JBIBTW010000012.1, forward strand.
TCGGTCTGCTGGCCGGCCCGTACGTTCGTCCACCACAGCTGGTACGTGACGAACAGCAGCATGACGACGCCGAAGGTGATGAACAGCTCGCCCACGACCCGGCTGGCGACGACGCCGACGCTCTCCTTGCGGGCCCGGGCCGCGCGGCGGGCCTCGACGCGCGAGAGCGGGGCGGCGGGGGCTCCCGCGGCCTCCTCCGGCCTCGCGGGCGGCGTGCCGCCCCGGCGGCCGCCACGGCCCCCCTTCGCGGCGCGGCGGCGCTCGGCCCTGCCGGGGCCCGGGAGCGGCGTCACGGCCGGTTCCACGGTCCGCAGGGCCATCGTCTCGTCGTGGGGCTGGTCGTAGGGCTCGCTGTACGACGCCTCGTAGAGCTCAGGAGAGGGCTGGGCTATCGGCTCGTAGGCCGCGGTCGCGGCCTCAGGAGCGGGTTCGTACACCGCCTCGTACGCCGTGTCGTACGCCGTCTCGTCGTACCGCGGCACCGGTGCCTGCGGTGCCAGCGGTACCTGCGGTGCCAGCGGTACCTGCGGTGCCTGCGGTGCCTGCGGTGCCTGCTGTTCCGGTTCCGGCGGGTTCGTCGCCCGGAACCACGGCGACCCCGCCGTCACGCGACAGCCTTGCCCACCACCGGCGCGAGCCCCGCCGACCGTCCGACCGCCCCCTTGTCGCCGCACTGCTCCAGCCAGTTGGCGAGCATCAGGTGGCCGTGCTCGGTCAGGACCGACTCCGGGTGGAACTGCACGCCCTCGACGGCCAGTTCACGGTGGCGCAGCCCCATGATGATGCCGTCCTCGGTGCGGGCCGTGACCTCCAGCTCCGCCGGGAGCGCCGCGGGTTCGGCGGCCAGCGAGTGGTAGCGGGTCGCGGTGAACGGCGACGGCAGGCCCGCGAAGACGCCCTTGCCCTCGTGGCGGACCAGGGAGGTCTTGCCGTGCAGCAGCTCGGGGGCGCGGTCGACGACACCGCCGTACGCGACGGCCATCGACTGCATGCCGAGGCAGACGCCGAAGACCGGGACCCCGGTGGCGGCGCAGTGGCGGACCATGTCGACGCAGACGCCGGCCTGTTCGGGAGCGCCGGGCCCGGGGGACAGCAGGACGCCGTCGAATCCGTCCTGCGCGTGGCTCAGCTCGACCTCGTCGTTGCGCAGCACCTCGCACTCGGCGCCGAGCTGGTAGAGGTACTGGACGAGGTTGAAGACGAAGCTGTCGTAGTTGTCGACGACGAGAATCCGCGCGCTCACTAGGCGTCCACCGTCACATCGTTGAACGGAAGCAGCGGCTCCGCCCAGGGGAACACGTACTGGAAGAGTCCGTAGACGACCGCGAGGACGAGCACGAGCGAGATGATCCCCCGCACCCACGCGTTGCCCGGCAGATGCCGCCAGATCCAGCCGTACATGAGGTCCGCTGCCCCTTCCCGTTCGTTACGGGACCCAGAGTACGGGGCGATGCCCCCGAGAGGGGTCAGCCGGCCAAAGACGGCGGCTTGCCCTGCGTCACAGGCTGGGTCGCGTCCAGGTGCGCCCAGACGATCAGGCGGTGGCTGCTGCCCCACTCCGGCTCGCAGGTGGTGAGGGTGAGATAGCGGCCGGGCCCGTCGAAGCCGGCGGCGTTCCTCTTCAGGGGGCGGGGTACGGGGTCGATCACGCCGGTGTCGGTGGGGACGGTCCGGTACGGCTTCCGGTCGATGCGGTACGTGTACCAGGTGGTGCCGTCGGTGAGGACCACCGCGTCACCCGGGCGCAGGCGGGGGAAGTCCTTGAACGGATCTCCGTACGTGCGGCGGTGGCCGGCCACCGCGAAGTTTCCGGTCTCCCCGAGGCGGGCGGTGGAGGCGTAGTGACCGAGGCCCTTCTTCAGGGTGGCGGTCGCGGTGCCCTCCAGGACGGGCCACTCCCAGTCCTCGCCGAGGCGGGGGATGTACATGACGGCGATGCCCTTGCCCGCCGTGTACGGGCGGGGAGCCGGGGTCTCCGGGGCTTGCGGGGTTCCCGGGGCTTGCGTGGCCTCCGGGAGGGGCTGGTCCACCCAGGCGCGCTGGAGGAGGTCGACCTGGACCGCCGTGGCGCCGTCCGCCTTGATCCCGGTCCAGAACATCACGTAGACGACGAAGAGGACGATCACCGTTCCGACGGTGACGCAGAGCTCGCTGAGGGTCCTCACGACCAGTCGTACGGACAGCCCCACCCGGCCCTCCCCGTGGCTAACCCACCGGCTTCGCGTAGTGGAGATCCACTGTGCCCGAGTAGCCGGGAAGAGTCACCGCCCCGTGCTCGTCGACTTTCCAGCCGAGACCGTACGCCTTCACGTACAGCTGGTAGTTCTGGATCGCCGGGGAGTCGGCGAGCGCCCGGGTCAGCTCTTCCCTGTCACCCACTGCGGTGATCTTGTACGGGGGTGAGTAGACGCGGCCCTGGAGGATCAGTGTGTTGCCCACGCAGCGCACGGCGCTGGTCGAGATGAGCCGCTGGTCCATGACCTTGATCCCCTTGGCTCCGCCCTTCCAGAGGGCGTTCACGACGGCCTGGAGGTCCTGCTGGTGGATGACGAGGTCGTTGGCCTGCGGTTCGGGGTAGCCGGGGGCGGCCTGGGCGTCCGGAGGGGCATCATTGAGGGTGACGGTGAGTCCGGGCCCGGAGGTCTCGGTGGTGCCGGCGGCCGCCTCCAGGGCGTGCAGCCGTTCGTCCTCGGCCCGGGTGGAGCCGTCGTCGCGGGCCGCGAGGGCGTCGACCTGCTCGCGCAGCGCGGCGGTGGACTCCTCCAGGGTCGCGTTCTTGTGGCTGCGCTCCTCGATCAGGTCGGAGAGCCGCAGCAGCGAGGCGTCCGTGCGGATGTTGGTGCCCTTGGCGGTGTTGAAGCTGGTGACGAAGATCAGCCCGGCGAGGGCGAAAACGGCAGCGGTCAGCACCCGGACGGGCCGCCATGGGGAAGGTCGGACCGGCCCGGGAGGAGAGTCGGCGGAATTGCTCAACGTACCCTGATCCCCTTCGGTGCCGCGGAACCACTACGCTAACGGACGCCCGGGGGACGCAGTGGTCCTCCCGCGTCACATCCCGGCGCCAGCCACAGTTCCCTGCGCGGTCACGCAGCGCATCGACAGGAGAGTCCCTCGTGCCGAAGTCACGTATCCGCAAGAAGGCCGACTTCACGCCTCCGCCCGCCAAGCAGGCCACCAACATCAAGCTGACCAACCGCAGCTGGGTGGCTCCGGTGATGCTGGCGCTGTTCCTGATCGGGCTGGTGTGGATCGTCGTCTTCTATGTCACCGACGGCAGCCTGCCGGTGAAGTCGCTCAACAACTGGAACATCGTGGTGGGCTTCGGCTTCATCGCGGCCGGGTTCGGCGTCTCCACGCAGTGGAAGTAGCCGTCTCTCAGCTCGGCCGTCAAGCCTTGCCCTGAACTTATCCACAGCGTTGTGCACAGCACTGGATAACTTACGAAGATCTGTGGATAACTCAGGGCGAGGTTGACGCCGGTCTTACTGGAGCGCCCCTGTTGAGGGGGCGCTCACGGGCCATCGCGAGCCCCCACCGACCGCCACTCGCTGTGGATAACTCTGGGGAAAGCTTTCTGGAGAGCTCTTCCACAGCCCCCGGCGCTCAGGTGAGCGCCGCGGAGCGGGCCAGGATCAAGCCGACGTCGATCAGGACCACCAGTCCACAGGCCGCGTACTGCACCAGCTCCCGCCGGGCGCGCGGCGCGTGCACCAGGCCGTAGGTCACCAGGGCGCCGCCGACGAGGCCGCCGATGTGCGCCTCCCAGGAGATGCCGGGGCGGGTGAAGGTCAGCAGCAGCGACAGCCCCACGAAGAGGGCGACCGGCCGCATGTCGTACCGGCGGCGGCGGGTGAGCACCGCCCAGCCGCCGATCAGGCCGAAGACGATGCCCGAGGCTCCGAGCGAGGGCTGGTTGGCGGCGGACAGCAGATAGGCGAGTGCGGAACCAGAGAGTCCGGAGAGCAGACACATCGCCGCGTAACGGACCCGGCCGAGCTCCGGCTCGACGATCCCGCCGATGATCCACAGACCCAGCATGTTGAAGACGAAGTGCGCGACCTCCTGATGGAGGAAGGCGGAGGTCAGCAGCCGGTACCACTCTCCGTCCGCGACGCCCACCACCTCGCCGAGCTCCGGGTTGTACGCGTAGCCGATCAGCGAGAGCTCGTCCACGAGCCGGTCCCCGGCCACCTGCACCGCGATGAACAGGGCGAGGTTGATCGCGATGAGGATCTTGGTGACAAGACGGCCGTCGCTCGCCACCCGGCCGCCGGCCAGCGTGCGGGGCTGGTTGGCGTCGGCCGCGTGGCCCGTGCCGGAGCCGTCGCGCACACAGTCGGGGCACTGGAAGCCGACGGACGCGGAGACCATGCACTGCGGACAGATCGGCTTCTCGCAGCGCGTGCAGCGGATGCCCGTCTCGACGTCCGGGTGGCGGTAGCAACGCGGCAGGCCGGACTGCGGCTCCATGAGGGTCCTCCCGAGGACATGGACGGCTTGGGGGTACGCACGGCACCGCCCCGCCCTCCAGACGGACGGGCGGGGCGAAAAGGTTCCCGGGGCGGAAGGCAGGCCCGAAGGTCAGCTCTGGACCTTCTCGATCAGGACGGACTCGATGACCACGTCCTGGAGCGGGCGCTCGGTGCGCGGGTGGGTCTCGGTGGTGGCGATCGCGTCGACGACCCTCTTGCTCGCCTCGCCGACCACCTCACCGAAGATGGTGTGCTTGCGGTTCAGCCAGGTCGTGGCACCGACCGTGACGAAGAACTGCGAGCCGTTCGTCCCCGGCCCGGCGTTGGCCATGGCCAGCAGGTAGGGGCGGTCGAAGAAGAGCTCGGGGTGGAACTCGTCGGCGAACTCGTACCCCGGCCCGCCCGTGCCGTTCCCCAGCGGGTCGCCGCCCTGGATCATGAAGTCCTTGATGACCCGGTGGAAGACCGTGCCGTCGTAGAGGCGGTCGGTGGAGACCTTGCCGGTGGCGGGGTGCGTCCACTCGCGCTCGCCCTGGGCGAGTTCGACGAAGTTCCTGACCGTCTTCGGCGCGTGGTTCGGCAGCAGCCGAATCCGGATGTCGCCCTGGCTGGTCTTCAGGGTGGCGTAAAGCTGCTCGGCCACGGTGTGCCTTCCCTCGGTTCCTCCGGGGCGCCCCGGCGTCCGGGTCCCCTGCGCGTCCGATCCTCGCACGCCGCGCACCGGCGCCGCATGCCCCGGATGCCCGCACCGCAGGACGGACCGCGTCACGGCAGGCATGATTTCGAAAAGGGTGGAAAGGCGAAAAACCGACACCACCACCGAGGAGGAGGATCCCGTGACCCGGATGGACGGCGTGCGCGCCGCGACCGATTCGGCCAAGGACAGCGTGATGCACGCAGCGGAAGTGGTGGCTCCCTATGCGAGCACGGCCAAGGACCAGGCCGTCACGTACGCGGGCTCGGCCAAGGACCACGCCGCGCTCTACGCGCACGAAGCACGCGTCCGGCTCGCGCCGAAGGTGACGAAGGCCGCTCGGCGGGCCCGTGTTCAAGCTCGTGCGCAGTACGACACCCGTGTCGCACCGCGTGTACCGCCGCGGGTCGACGAGGCCGCGCATCGCGCCGCGGTCGTGACCCGCAAGGCCGCCCGGCAGGCGGCCGACTACACCGTTCCGCGTGTCGGGCACGCGGTCGCCGCGACCGGTCCCGTCCTCGACGAGGCGGGGTCGCGCTCCACTGCCGCCTGGGCCGCGCTGCGCGGACAGGTGACACCGGACGAGATTCGGAAGATCGTGAGGAAGCACGAGCGTCGGGCCAGGGCCGGACGCGTCGCCAAGGGCCTGGCGGTCCTCGGTGTGCTGGCCGGCGGCGCCTTCGCCGCCTGGAAGTGGTGGGACAAGCAGGCCAACCCGGACTGGCTCGTCGAGCCTCCCGCCGCTACCGAGGTCGATGAGGCGTCGGAACCGTCGTCCCGTACGTCACCGTCACCGCTGTCGTCCGTCGACGGCAGTGGCTCTCTCGATGCCGAGGTGGAGGCCAAGCAGGCCGAAGCCGAGGCGGAAGCCCAAGCGGAGGCCGAGTCCGACGCGGAGCGCGACGACCGTCGCTGAGCGGCCGGCTGAAGCAGTAGGGCACGGCGTGCGGGGAGCGAAGCCACTCCCCGCGCCTACGCCTGCGCGGCGAGTGCCAGGCCGGACAGCTCGGCCTGGTCCGCGAGGTCGGTCCCGAGCGGGGCGGCGTCGGCCGGCAGGTGGCGGACGGACGGCGAAGAGTTGTGCGCTTCGGCGCGGATGCGCTGCTTGATCGTGGGCGGCAGGGCGCGGTCGCGCGCCATGGGCCACTGAGGCGCCGTTCGCTGCGCCGGTACTGCGGCGAGGGTGCGGGCGGCCTTGGGAGCGGACGAGGCCGGCTCCTCCGGCTGCTGGACGGCGGGGGCCTGCGCGGCGGCGGCGGTGCTCGCCAGGCCGACGGAGGCGAGCAGGGCGAAGAGTACGGAGATGAAGGCGGTCCAGAACTGCTTGACCTTGGCGGTGGCCATGGCCCCTCGCTTTCGTGATGTTCTCGGATGGTGCATTTCGGTTTGCGCGCTTTCCATACCTTTCTCATGATGTGTACGCGGACCCGGATTCCGAGGACCGACGCCGCCACCGCGCAGTTCTTCCGATGAACACCACCCGGTCGGCCCAGTGGGCCGCCGTGCACTCCGCCGTGAGCCACAGAAGCAACAAAAAAGCCCCTCCTCCCGCGGCGACGCGGGAGGAGGGGCTGATCTTGTGGAGCCTAGGGGAGTCGAACCCCTGACATCTGCCATGCAAAGACAGCGCTCTACCAACTGAGCTAAGGCCCCGGAACGAGAACAGAGTACCGGGTCACCCCCTCTATCCCGCAAAAGGATTGGGACTCCCGGTCAGCGACCACGCTCCGTAAGATGCTGACCGAGGTTCGCAGTGGCGAACCGCAGGGATGGGGAGAAGTAATGGATGCAGCGCAGCAGGAAGCCACGGCAAGAGCCCGAGAGCTCCAGCGCAGTTGGTACGGAGAGCCGCTGGGGGCGCTCTTCCGTCGTCTGATCGACGATCTCGGACTGAATCAGGCCAGGCTCGCTGCCGTGCTCGGACTGTCGGCACCCATGCTTTCCCAGCTGATGAGCGGCCAGCGGGCCAAGATCGGCAACCCCGCGGTCGTCCAGCGCGTCCAGGCCCTGCAGGAGCTCGCGAGCCTGGTCGCCGACGGCAGCGTCAGCGCCGCCGAGGCCACGGACCGGATGGACGAGATCAAGAAGTCCCAGGGCGGCTCCGTGCTGACCGGCACCAGCCAGACCACCAACAGCTCGGGCGCGCCGACCGTGCGCCGGGTGGTCCGCGAGATCCAGTCGCTGCTCCGCTCGGTCGCCGCCGCCGGTGACATCATCGACGCCGCGGACTCCCTCGCCCCGGCCCACCCGGAGCTGGCAGAGTTCCTCCGGGTGTACGGCGCCGGTCGCACCGGGGACGCCGTCGCCCACTACGAGTCGCACCAGAACTGACAACGGCGGAACTGATCCGGCAGGGCTCACACGTGGAGCTCACACGGTGGAGCCGGCACGGCGGGGAGCGGGCGCAGCGCGATGGGTGAGGTCTTCGCGGGTCGGTACGAACTGATCGACCCGATCGGACGCGGTGGCGTGGGGGCGGTCTGGCGCGCGTGGGACCACCGGCGGCGCCGCTATGTGGCGGCCAAGGTGCTCCAGCAGAGCGACGCCCACACGCTGCTCCGCTTCGTCCGGGAGCAGGCGCTCAGGATCGACCACCCGCACGTCCTCGCCCCGGCCAGCTGGGCCGCCGACGACGACAAGGTGCTGTTCACCATGGATCTGGTGGCCGGCGGTTCCCTGGCGCACCTCATCGGCGACTACGGCCCGCTGCCGCCGCGCTTCGTCTGCACGCTGCTGGATCAGTTGCTCTCCGGCCTGGCCGCGGTGCACGCCGAGGGGGTCGTGCACCGCGACATCAAGCCGGCGAACATCCTGCTCGACGTCACCGGGACCGGGCGGCCGCATCTGCGGCTGTCCGATTTCGGCATCTCGATGCGCAAGGGCGAACCCCGCCTGACCGAGACCAACTACGTGGTGGGGACGCCCGGTTATTTCGCGCCCGAGCAGATGATGGGCGCGGAGCCCGACTTCCCGGCCGACCTCTTCGCGGTCGGACTGGTCGCGCTCTATCTGCTCCAGGGGCAGAAGCCCGACTCCCGCGCCCTGATCGAGTTCTTCATGGCGCACGGGACGCCGGGCGCCCCGCAGGGCATTCCGGAGCCGCTGTGGCAGGTCCTCGCCGGTCTGCTGCAGCCCGACCCGCAGGCCCGCTTCAAGACGGCGACGGGCGTGCGCAAGGCCCTGACCGCGGCGGTCGAGATGCTGCCCGAGCCCGGCCCCGGCGAGGAGCCGGTCGAGGTCTTCGACCAGATCGGCCCGCTGCCGCCCGGCTTCGGCCCGAACGGCCCCGAGGCCCCCGCGCCGGCCGCCCCCGCTCCCGTACACGTACAGCAGCAGCCCGAGGAGCCGCAGCAACCCCAGCAGCCGCTGCCGACCCCGTCCGAGACGGGCAGCTTCCACTTGCCGCCACCCCCGCGGCAGCGGCAGCCCGTACCGCCTCCGCACCCGGCCGCCGTCACCCCCGTCGCCGCGCATACCGATCCCTCCCTCGCCTACGCCCCCACGGCCGCGGTGCCGTACGAACAAGCCTCCACTCGTTCATACACCGCTCACGCCCCGCAGGTTCCCGCCCAGGCCTCACCGGCGGCGCAGAGCCCGACACAGCGACCGGGACCGCCCCCGAAGGTGGCGATCCCGGTCCTGTTCGTCGCGCTGATCTGTTTCGCGGTCGGCATCTGGGCCCTCACCCAGACCTGAGGCCCCGGGCCCGAGACCCGCGGCCTGAGACATGCGGCCTGGGACCCGCGGCCCGGAAAACCGGCCCGGCCGCCCTACGAGACCGTCGCGCGCCGCCGCGCCACGACCGTCCACACACCGAGCCCGAGGACGAGCACGGTTCCGCTGCCGATGCCTGCCGCCGCGACCACGCGCATGCCGTCGCTCCGGGCCGCCTCCGCCCCGCTCTGCCCGCTGGCGGCCGCGTCCCGGTCGTCCTCGGTGACCTTGAACGGCCCGGCGTCCCCGTCGTACGCGGGTCCCGCCTTCGCCGTGCCCGTGACGTTCACCCGCAGCGTCAGCGGCACGGGCTTGTCGCCGTACGCCTTGGCGATCTCGGGGCTGAGCGTGGCCGACAGGTAGTACCAGCCGGCGAACCGCAGGGCGCTCGTGTAGCTGTTGGAGGAGTAACGGTTCTCGAAGGCCACCGGCCGGTGCGGGTCCATGGCGAGCGTCGCAGGACCCCCGTCGTAGCTGACCGTGTCCTGGTCGACGTGTCCGCGAGCGGGGTTGGCGAGCGACAGAACGAGCGCGTTGCCGACGTACGTGTCGCCGGAGGCGCTGCTGCCCAGCTCCGCGCTGGCGAAGATCTGCTGACCCCAGTCGACCGGCACCCGGTAGAAGAGGGTCTGGCCGGGCTTGATGTCGGAGCGCCACTCGCCCTGCCGCAGCGAGGTGGCGTCGTGGAAGCCCGCGCCGCCCTGCCGCTTCCGCGGGCCGCCGGCGGGCGGCTGGGGCGTCCCGGAGGGCCAGTCGTCGGGCAGCGCGGTGGGTCCGGTCGGCTTCACGCCCGGCTCGGCGAGGTGGCGGATCTCCAGCTCCCAGTCCTCGGGCGTGGAGATGGCCTTGGAGGTCCGCTCGACCAGCACGTAGTAGGCGCCCGCCTGCGTGCAGGTGGAGCTGTCGGGCTCGATCGTGCGGTGGGCGTACGCGGTGATCGGCCGGGTGAACCCGGCGGAGCCGAAGGACGTGTCCTGGTAGCCGCACTGCGTGCCGGAACCGTCCTGCAGGGTCACCTTGATGCCGTCGCCGTACTCGGCCGCGGCGCCCGGCTTCGGCACGGCGACCACCGAGACGTAGGCGTTCTGCTTGTCGTCGAGATCGACCCGGTAGTAGAGCTTGCCGTCCTTCTTGATGGAGCTGCGATAGGTCTGACCGGCCTTCAACTGCCGGGAGTCCAGGCTGGAGGCGGCGCCGTCGATCCGCTCGGCCGCGCTGTCGAAGGTGTACGGGCTCTCGCCGGCCGCCCAGGCCCGGCCCGGCAGCGCCGCGGCCCCGACCACCGTCGCGGAAGCCGTCGCCGCCACCGTCACGCACACCGCCGCGACCAGCCTCCCGGCCGTCCGGATCCCCCCGCGGTGCCTCTTCACGCGCTCCTCCTCGTCGTGTCCATGTCCGAGTCGTGTCCGAGTCGTGTCCGTGTCCGTGGTCGCCGCGCCCGAGCCCCGACGACCCGAGCGCCGGTCCATCCTGCCTCGTCAGCCACCCGCCCGGGCCGCACTTCGCTTGCGCAATTCAACAATTTACGAACGCGAACTCAAGGGGGGAGGGAACAGAGCGAGGCCCCGGCCGCTCATTCGCGGCCGGGGCCTCGCCCCTACGCAGTCTGCGTCTCAGACACCCGAACCTGCGGGCACGGAGTCGGTCGCCTCCGTCCACAGATCCTGCTCGGCGCGATCCGCCTGGATCTGGCGGTACACGAGGAGCCCGCCGATGGCGGCCAGTGCGACCAGGAGAAGCTTCTTCACCGCGCGACCTCGTCTTTCGTTGACGTAGGAGACTTCTGACGCCCACTCTACACACCGACCGATACCGATCGGTGACCTACTCCCGAGGCTTCCGCGCCAAAAGCGATCGGCCCGGACGGAGAATCCGTCCGGGCCGATCGTCGCTGTGGGGCTAACAGGATTTGAACCTGTGGCCTCATCCTTATCAGGTCGATCATGGGGACTCTGGGACCTCGCCCAACGCGCTCCGCGCCCCAGCTG
>NZ_JBIBTW010000013.1:0-109858 GCF_043078785.1 Streptomyces sp. NPDC015346
AACTCACCCCGGAGCCGTTCCACCTCCCCAAGCCTCATACCGAAGAAGATGCCCACCACCAGGCGAGATCACCCGACGTAACGAAGCACTACTAGAGCGTTTCTTTCGGATCTTGCGAGGCTTGTCATACTTCCCGAGTGGAGATGCAAGCCGAGGAGGCAGCGCGGCGTTGGCTGGCTGATCAGGGTGTCAGCCAGGTGCGCGACGGGTGGGTGAGCGACGAGAAGCCGGACGCGTTGCTCACCGCCAGCCAGGTAGCGCACTCCCGGGCTGGTGATGTGTTCGCCGAAGACCTGGATGCAGCCGACCAGGTGCGGTTGGCTTTCGGGCTGTTGGACCTCCTCGACGAGTACTGGGTCACGTGCGAGATCCGGTTCGCGAACGAGGGTGCGGAGGGTCCCCTGCCGGCCGACGTCCTGTGGGACGGCTACCGTCAGCGGCTGGAGGCGGACCGGGACGCCGAGGCCGTCACCTACTCGCTGTGGGTGGACTGGTTCGAGGACCACGCCACTTCCGCGATGGCCTTCGCCGAGGTTCTCGGTAACGACATCGACCGGGTGGTGGCCGAGCGATCGGAAGCCCTGTTCCGCCGAGCCCGTCGGGTTCTGGAGTGTTCGGGACCGGTGCGTTGGACGGTGAAGGAGCTGACGTACCGCACCGCCATGCGGCTTCCTGCCCTGCACTCGGCCGTCTTCCGCGGCCTCCTGGCGAGCTTCCACGACGTCTACGGCGACCTGGAGCCGGCTGCCGCGCTGGCCCTCCTCGGCCGGTTGGATCTCCCCACGAACACCCAGCACCTTGCCGAACTGCGCCACGTACTTGCCGCCGGGCACAAGAACCACTACCGCAGCCCTGGTGCCTGGGACGATGCGCTTCGCTCCTGCTCCTGAGTCGTTGGCCTGGCAGACCAAAGAAAGATGCCGGCGACATAGAGTCCGGCCAGGTAGATGGTTGCGGTCTTCTCGTAGCGGGTGGCGATGCCCCGCCACTGCTTCAAGCGGTTGATGCAGCGTTCGACGGTGTTGCGCTGCTTGTATGCCTCCTGGTGGGGCTGCCGGACCGGGGCCCAACCACGGTGACGGTCCGGCAGCCCGGGGGCGCGGCGCCGTACGGCGCCGGCGGGCTCCTTGGGTGTGCGGTGCAGGCGCACGGTGGGGGCCATGCCCGCACCGCGCGGTCAGCGCCCGGGCCAGGGATACCGGCGGGCGAGGAGCGTCCACTCCTCGTGCGGTCGGCCGGGCACGGCCCGGCCGTCGCTGGCCCACCGTGCGACGAGTTCGGTGAAGATCGGCTCCAGCTCGGGGCGCGGAACCGTTTCGCTCCCGCCGCGCTGTACGCCGATGACGGGTGTGAGCCGCATCGTCGTTCTCACGCCGGGTTTAACGGAGGCTGAGCTGTCCGGGTTACCCACGGGGGCGGCAGACTTCATTGATGTGACTGAGCGCTCTGTTTGCCACTTGAGCGCGCGGGGAGGATGCCCTAGCGGCCGACGGAGGTCCAGTCGGTGGGGGCGGGCGGTACCGAGCGGCCTGCGGCGTGCTCGCGGAGGCGTCGGGTCAGTTCCAGCAGGTCGTACGCCGGGAAGCTCACCTGAAGTAGCTGGAGGCGAAACCGCGATGGCAGCTTCTCCTGGAACATTGCGGCGTCCATCGGCTTGACGTTCACGTCCCATGCGTCCGGGGCTGCCCAGTGCGTCATCCGGACGTAGAACGCGTCCCGCGGGCCGGCGTTCGCCACGGCCGAGAGGAAGGCCAGGCCGCTGTCGACCGGAAAGTCGATGAGGACCCAGCCGCGCCTGGACTCCACCCACTCCTTCATGTGCGGCAGCTTCTGTGGCCAGTCCGCGTTGCTCTCGCCGATGTCCTGGCAGCAGGTGAAGGTGTCGAACCCGCACTCCCAGATCGCCTGGATCACGGGTGCGAGCTGCTCGTCGATCTGTGCGTGCCGATCGCCCACCTGGACGAGAACGGTGGGATGGGTGCCTTCGTAAGACGTCATCGAGCGAGCATACGAGCGGGGTACGACACCCATCCGGGCAGGTGTCGACCGACCGAGGTGTGCACCGTGTTCTAAGGTCGCACCCGCCGTGCTCACCCTGGCCCACTAAGACGCTCGATGGCCAACGAGAGCGCTCAGTCACAATTGAGGGCGGCGCGAGCTTGGTCGGCGTCCAGGAGTAGGTTGAACTCTTCGAATGCCACGGTCATGACCGCGTCTGGGGTGGCCTCTTGGCCCTCGGGTGCTCGGCGGGCAGTGAGGTGGGCAGCGCCGCGGGCCACGATTTTCTCGCGCTCGGCGTCGTCGAGGGTGTCGTCGTTGAGCGCGGCCAGGACCTGCCGCTACAGCGTCACCGTTCGCTCCCGTACGTCGCGGCGGGCACCGTGGCGGCCGGCTCCGCGGCGCCCAGGCCGGTGTCGTCGTCCTCGCCCGGCGCGGGCCGGCGGCCAAAGGGTCGGCCCTGTCCAGGCAGCAAGGCCCCCAGCGCGTCGCGCCCTTGGCGCGGTGGGGTGCGTAGTTCATGAGCTGATGCTCCCCGCCATCTGGCCCGGGATGCTCCCGGCGCTCTGGAGCGCGGCGAAGTCGGCGTGCGCAGCCGCGGGTTCTATCTGCAGCGTCAGCTGGCGCAAAAGCTGCACAGCAAGCTCATGGAGCGCCCGGACGTGCAGCAGGCGGTGGACTACCTGGCCCGGGACTACGGCATCGACGCCACCGCCGGCTGGAGCTGGTCCGAAGCCCACTGGGCGGGCGGCGTGCCCCTGGTCAACGGGGAGGACTGGACGCCGGTCGCGGTCCTCGACCCGGCGCCCGGCCATGTGGGCGGTGACGCGCTGCAAGTCCCTCATTCGCAGAACATCGGGGGTATTTGTCTCGTCTGCTCCCGCGGATGCCGATATCGAGATCAAGAACTCTGTATCCGCGATGAACGGACTTACATGCTCTCGACTGCTCTGCGCGCTGTGGCCGGCACCGCGATCGCTGCCAGACTCGTCACCTGGGTCGCCATGCCGGCACCCGCTACCGGGCTTGTCGCCGAGGCCTCCAAGCCGTCGACCACGCCGACACCCACGGCCAGGCCTGGGGAGTGCCTGTACGGGGACAACAAGGAACAGGGGGCCAAGGAGGTGGGCAAGCCGCCGGCCAAGCCTCCTTACGCGAGCACTGTGAAGGCCGTGGTCAAGACGAACGTGGGCGACATCAAACTGGATCTGGACGGCAAGAAGGCGCCCTGCACCGTCAACTCTTTCACCTACCTGGCCGGGAAGGACTTCTTCGACCGGACCAACTGCCACCGCCTCACCACTGGGGCCCTGAAAGTCCTGCAATGCGGCGACCCGACCGCCAGCGGCTCGGGCGGGCCGGCCTACAAGTACGGGGAGGAGAACCTCCCCAAGGCCGCCTCCGGCAAGGAGACCGCCGAGTACGCCAAGGGCACCCTGGCCATGGCCAATGCGGGGCCGGGCACCAACGGCAGTCAGTTCTTCATGGTCTACGGCGACAGTGAGCTGCCCCCCAACTACACCGTCTTCGGCAAGGCCACCAGCGGCATGGACCTACTGGAGGAAGTCGCGGATGCCGGATCGGACGATGCCAACGGCGAAGGCGACGGAGCACCCAAGAAGAAGGTCACCATCCAGGACGTGACCATCGCCCAGCGGTAAACCAGCAGTCCGTATGCGCTGCGACCAGCGGCAATCACTCCACTGAGTGGAGTCCACCGGCAGGGAGTGGACGCCATCGACTGGACGATGCCGTGCATCCACCCAGTGCGCACCCGCCGCATTTCCCCTTGACCGCGGCCCGGGTCAAGGAGATACGCGCCGTCCGACCGGCCCGCTCCACCGCGCCGACCCCACCCGATGCGCTCGGCGTGATGTGACCGGTCGCACGAGTGAGCCCTCCCGGTTGGGGGAGGGCTCACTCGTGTGACGGGCAATCTGGGCGCCGACGAACAGGCTCAGGTGGTGGGCCGATGGTGGTCGGAATAGCCGTCTGGTGTTACCACCAGATCACGGTGTACCCGTCGCCGCCTTCACCGCCGGGTCCGCCTGGGGCGGGGACAAAGCCGGGGTTTCCGCCGTCGCCGCCGGTTGCGCCACCGGAGGGCGGCTCGACAATACCGTCAGGAGCCTCGCCGCCCTCAGGGCCGGACCCTGTTTCACCGGCCTCGCCGTTTCGGGTCACACCCCCGGTGGAACAGAAGCCGTTGCCGCCCGCACCGCCTGCTCCATCAGCGCCTCCTGTGCCGCCTCCCTGGCCGCCGGAACCACCGGTCGCGGAGAGCAGCTCGGTAGCGTCCGGGGCGGTCAGCGTCGTCGTACCGCCAGAACCACCGGCGCCGCCGGGAGCCTCGTCGGGGCCGCCAGAACCACCGGCGCCGCCTTCGCCGATATCAATGACGTAGTTCTGCTGAGGGGTGACCGGGATGGCGCACCAGGTGAAGCCACCTGCGCCCCCACCGCCGCCCCAGCCGCCCTGCGTATTGGAGATCCCGCCGCCTCCGCCGCCACCACCGCCGCCGGCCCCCCAGGCCTGGACGAATACCGTGGTGACACCCGCGGGGGGTGTGAACGTCCCGTCGTTGACGAACTCCTCCAGATCGTGGGGGGCAGCGCCTGGCCCAGGAGGCCCAGCGGGGCCGGTAGGTCCAGGAGGTCCAGGAGGTCCAGGGGGACCGGCGGGGCCTGCGGGGCCCCCAGGGCCATTGGGGGGTCGTCCGCCCTGGTCTTCACACCAGGGCTCCCAGTGTTCCCGGCACTTGTCGGGGCCGGCTTCTGCCTGGCGCATCGCTGCCGCCTGCTGGCCGGTGGTCGCCAGCGCGGGGCTGTTGGATCCCAGCAGCGCCAGGGCCAGCGCTGCCATAGCGCTTCCCGCAACCAGTTTTCCCCGCCCGGGGAGTGGGCCGAGCGTTGACCGCGGCCCATGCTCAAGGCTCATGACGTCCCTCCTTGAGGAACTTGAACGGGTGTCGTCCCGAAAGGAATTCGATTCCTGGGAAAGCATCGACCCGCAGACCCATCGCCTTGAGCACCCTGCGAAGAGATCGACCTCTTGGCGGACAGAAGTCCGCTTGCACAGCCTCTACTAACTGATCGTTTCAGAATGCGGTCCGTAGGCGGCGGAGGCATATGAGGCTGCAGGCCAGTTCGAGCGGGCCCTGGTGGAGTTCGGCGCGTCGTTCGTATCGGGTGCGGAGCCGCTTGAACCGGTGCAGCCAGGCGAAGGCGCGCTCGACCACCCAGCGCACCTTGCCCAGTCCGGAGCCGTGGGCGACGCCGCGTCGGGCGTTCACGGGTTTGATGCCGCGCTTCCACAGCAGGCGGCGGCATGCGTGAACGCCTGGCGGTGGCAGTCGAAGAAGGTGGCCAGGTCCTGGCTGGTGGTGAAGCAGCAGAACGGATCGCGCGAGTAGGACAACGTCATATGGAACGAGTAGACCTTCGGGATGCCGACATGGGCGAGGATCTTTCCCTCGTCACCCCAGTCGACCTCGGCCTGGGCCCCGGGCACCACCTCAAACCTGCGGTGAAGGCCCGCCAGTTCACCCGGACTGATGCCCAGTTCCTCCGCGACGCGGGGTCTGGCTTCCTGCAAGTACATCTTGATCCACTGGTAGCTGCCGGTGAACCCGTACTGGGCCACCAGGCGCTCGTGAACACGGCCCCCTTGAGCAAGGTCTCGGCCCGCAACATCGCGTCGATCAGCGGCGCGACCTCAGCCACCACCGCCGGTATGGCTGACTATTGGGAGCCCGCCGCGGTGGCGCGACCGGAGTCTCACCCGACAAGTACTTGCCGACCGTGCGCCGGTTCAGCCCCGTCTCCTTCGCGATCTCCCGCAGGCTCATCGCACCGGACTCATACAGACCGCGAAACCGCCTCAACTCCAACCAGCGATGCGGATCCAAGACCACCCTCGCCGCCCTCCGCCAACCCTGAACAGGACGACAGAAGACTCGCGCGACACCGACCTCACCGCATCAAGAACGGTGCACGTTCATCCGTACACGGTGGTGCTCGTTCACTTGTAGGCTGACAGAGGTCGTCCCACCGAGCACGGTCCGCCCGCCGCTGCCCTTCGACACGCTCCTGCTCGATCTCCTCCGTGCACGGGACGCAGTGCCAGTCGGCCATCGCCTGCTCGGGCTCGCTCATCACCGCCCACACCGTGAGCGGGAACAGCTGCACCAGAACCGCCGGCAGGAGCGTTCCACCAGCGACAGCGCCACCCGCCGTCCGCGCTCGATCCGTTCGTCGCATGTCAGGCACATCCCATCGCCGAAGCTCCTGGCCGGTGCCGGGGCCTCTGGAAGACGGTGCCGCAGTCCTGACACGTACGCCGTCGCAGATCCGTCCGTCGCTGCACTTCCCGGTCGTCACACCGGCCGTATATCCCCCACACCGGGCGTCGGAAGGCGTCGCCGCACGCCGTGCAGGTCCGCCGCGCCTGCATCTGCCGTCGCTGCAGGGCCGACAGCGGCCGCATCTTCGACGATGCCTCCGGGCCCCACAGGGCGACCCGGTCCCCGCACCAGCGGGTGTAGATGTACGCGACCGGACGCTGTCCCGGGCGGGCTTGCGCCGCATGCGGCGCAGCTGGGTCTGCGTCTGCAAGAAGGCTGGCGCCCGGCCGGTGTCGAACACCGAAACCAGCGGGTTCGCGGATTCTGACGGTTCACCTGCCAGGAACCTGCTGGTGGGGTGTGGGTTCTGGGGCGGGGAGTCACGTGGGTTGGTGCGCGATGTGTCAGGCAAGATGAGGGCTCCAATCGGTTGGGGAGGCCGCGGGATGGGTTATGCATTGCAGGCAGTGATCGCGGCAGACGAGTTGCTGCGCGCGGCGTGGCGGGAGGTGCCTGGAGCCCAAGTGGTGCCTCTTGGCCAGGGCCTGTCGCTGATGCCAATGACCGATGAGGTCTTCGACGCCGTCACGGACGGCAGCGACGGAGGAGACCTGGGGTTCTGGCGGTTGCCAGGAGGCTTCGACACGCTGCTGGCTGAGTGGTCCGCTGCGGGGCCGATCGCCTATGTGGAGGCCGAATACTTCGGGGGAGTCGGCGAGCAACGAGCCGCCGTCTGGGCCGACGGCTCGCTCGCGCTGGGGCCGCTGGATGAGCCGACGAAGAAGCGGTTCTCGCGAGCAGTCAGCCCTATCTCCCAGGCCCTGCGGCGGCTCGGCGCACGAAGGAGCCTGGGCGAGGACGAGTTCGAGGCCGTGGGACTGGACCGCCACCGCACCAACGAGGACTGGATCTCCAGCGCCTGCTAGGCCTGGGTGTCTCTGTGCGGGCACTGCGACCAGCGGTTCGTCACCGGCGTCCAGCAAGCCCGGTCGGACGAGCTACCGCACGAGGAGCAGGGCCAGGCCGTGCCCGAGCAGAAGGCCGGCGGAACCTGGCTCTCGCGCTTCCGCAGGTGACGCGACCGGACCCGGCTGTCAGTGGCGGCTGTCAGGCTGAACGGATGGACCGTGATGAGACGGGCAGCTGCTGCGCGGACGGGTCTACGGCGCCGACCACGACCACCCGGGCCCGCGGCCGGACCGGGATTACGCCGAATTGGTCGGCGGCCCGCTCATGGGCTGCTGCTCGACATCACCGGCTGGACAGCGGACGAGATCCAGACCGGCGTCGCGCCGATGACCGAGGTGGGGCAGTTCGGCGCCGGCGGCCGGGCGATGTACGACCCGCGCACCTGCGAGCGGAACCGCTGGGACTGGTCCGGCGACACCCCTGGCCCGCACACAGCGAGAGGCCGTGCCCGAGGTGCCCGAGCAGAAGGCCGGCGGCTGGCTCTCGCGCCTTAGTACCTAGGAGTTGTCCGGTCGATTATGTACGGAGCCAGATGGCGAGGGCTGCTGCGGTCACGGTGCGGCCGCTACAGCTTCACCGCCTCCACCCCAGCCGTCGGTGCCCTGTGCCCGCTGCGTGATCCGGATGCGGCCGGCATGGGGCTCGATGAGGACGACGAGGAGTAGACGCCTTTGGGGCGCCTCCTGCCGGATGCCGGAATGACGGATCGTTGTCCGCGGGCGGCACCGGCCCGGAGCGGCATCTCGGCGGTGTCGTTCCGCGGGTCAGACGGCCAAGGGCGGGCGCGTCGTGCGTGCGGCCATCGTCAGGCTTCGGTCTGCGCCTTGAACCTTTCCATCTCCATTTCGTACCTGGACGCGTCCGTCGCCGCCTGCTCCACGTACGGCCTCCTACCCCTCTCGTCCAGCTCCTTCCGCCTGGCGGCCAGGAGCTTGCCGACCTCACCGAACGACAGAGAGGGGCTTTCGGTCTTGATGCGCTCGCGCCAGTCATGGCTGAAGAACATGTAGGCGCTCAAGGCCCTTCTCGGGGCCCCGGCACGTCGCGGCTTCTTGCCGGACTTCATCGGTGTCGAAGTCATGGAAGTGCTCCGCTCTGCGGTCGGGTGGGCGATCAGTCGGTCTCGGCGCAGGCCAGGACGCTGTCCAGGACGTCGTCGACCGTCTCCCAGTCCTTGACCTCCTCGTACAGGCCGTCGATGTCCAGTTCCATCTCCAGCGCCGAGGCGATGTTGGACAGCGCCGTGTCGTCGGCACCCAGGTCCACGACCAGCCTGCTCTCCATGCCGAGCACGGGAGGGTCCGCCGGTTTGGTCGGTACGGACCCTTCGTTGCGCAGACAGCAGGCCGAGCACGCTGCTAGGTCCTGTCGTCGAATGCCAGGCTCACTGTGCTGTAGATGGTGCGGCCCCTGCGCCTCAGCGTCCTCGGGTGGCAGGGGGTGCTCCTTCCCTCCGGGCGGACCGGCTCTCTATGATGATCGCCGCCGAGGAACGCGGGAGGTCCTGTGGACCGTCGACGGCGACACGCTCGGGGGGAACGGACATGACCGCGCAGGTGGACGACGTGCCGTCGGGCAGACGGACCAGGCGCAGCCTGGCCACGAGGGCGGCTGCCCTCGTCGCCCTGTGTTCACTGACCGCCGGGTGTTTCCTTTTCGGGGACGAGGCTGAGGAGATGGGCGTCGTCTGGGACACCATCGCGGATCCCAAGGCCGAAGAGCAGGGCAACGGAGCCTGGTTGTCGGGCGACACGCTGGTCCGTAGCCGCTTTGACGCGGTCAGCGGGTACAACGCGCGCGACGGCAAGCGGACGTGGGAATACGTGCCGCCCGGCCGCTCGGCGATCTGCCACGCCGCCGCCGACACCAAGAGCTCGGTTCTGGTGCTCACCCGCGACGGGGACGGTGCCACCGCTTCGGCCAAGGGCAAGAGCTGCGCCACCGACGTCGCCCTCGACATGAAGAACGGCCGGGAGCTCTGGCGGGCCCCCCACTCCGTCGCCGAATCCCGCCTCCACTACCTCCAGAGCTCCGAGGTGTCCGTGGGCGGCGGCATCGCCGTAGACGTCAAGGGGGCCGACCTGCGGGCAGTGGACGTGCGCACCGGGAAGCCCCGCTGGAAGGCGGCCCTGCCCAAGGGCTGCGTACCGGGCACGCCCGCGGTGGCCGAGCGGCAGGTCGCCGCCCTTCTCGCCTGCGGCGGTACCGCCGAACCCCGCTACGGCGAGAAGATCCCCACGGACGCCGAACTGCAGGTCGCCGCCTTTGCGCCGGGCAGCGGCGCGCTCCTGTGGTCCACCCCGCTGGGGGGTCGGCTCACCGTCCCCTGGGACGCCCGTGCGGAGTTCGTCTCGGCCGACCCGGTGGTCGTGGCGGCCTCGCGATCCGGGGACTCGGACTCAGGGGCCTACTTCTCCTTCAGCGGCAACGGCCGCCCGAACCCGCCGATCGATTTCAGCGGTCCCTACGGCGAGATCCAGTCGGGCGATCGGCTCACAGCGGCGGTGGACGACAGCAGGCTCTACACCCTGACCTTCCACCGGGTGCGGAACAGCCGAGTCGACGCCCACCGCTTGACTGCCTTCGACCTGGCCACCGGAGAACTTCTCTGGGGAGGCACCGTCGACGACGACCGCCTCGGCCGCCGCACCGCCTACCGCATCCTCCCCCAGGACGGGAAACTCACCGTCCTCACCGTTCCCACCACCGACCATCGGCTCTATGTCCTGGATGCCGCCACGGGCGATCAGCGCGACGCCCACAGCTTCCCCGAGGGCAATGACTCCGTGGACACGGTCTTCGCGTACGAGGACTGGCTCATCGGCGCCCGCCACGGGTCCGACATGGCACCGTCCAAGCCCTTCACCGCCTACAAGCGCCCCTGACCGCCGAGCTCGGAGCCATTACCCCTCGCATGCTTCTGAGGACAACCCTTGATGGTTCTGTCGTCGAATGTCACGCCCACATGAGGAGTGCAGCGAGGGTGACCGCTGCTTCGTAGGAATCGGCGGTCTTGTCGTACCTCGTGGCGATGCCTCGCCACTGCTTGAGACGGTTGAAGCACCGTTCCACGACGTTGCGCTGTTTGTAGGCCTCGCGGCGACGAGTGGCCGGGCGAGGCGGAGCTGGGTGTGGGCGGCGATCACAAGCCAGGTCCAGCGATCGGACGCTGCCGAGTCGCGAAGGCGCGGGCGGGTCCAGCCGACTGCCAGCAGCGGTCCACCTCGGCCGGGGTAGCGCCGGTACGTGACCACCAGAGCCAGACCGGCCGGTTCACCCCGCCGCTGGGCAGCTTCTCGACGGCCAGGCGGATCACGGTGCCCTCGATGATGGGCAGCGGTCCGTCGTGGTCGAGCCAGGCTGCACGGCGGGTCAGCCTGGGGTGGAGCCGGTCCCACGCCTGGGCGGTGGTGGTGCCGTAGCAACGGGTGGCGGTGATGGTCACCGCCTGCTCGGTGCCCCAGGTGGCGATGTCGCCGAAGACGAACTCGCCGCCGTGCTTGGGCGGCCGGCCTCCGGCCGGGTTGGCAGCGGCGAACTCCGCGCGGGTCGGTGCCGAGCGGCGCATCACCCGGTCCGAGCGAAGCCGGCCGAGGACCTGCACCGGCAGGTCGGCCAGCAGGTGGACGATGCGCGGGGCGTCGTAGCCGGCGTCCATCACCACCAGTACCTCCGGATCGCTCGCCTTCCACTGCCCGGCGGCGATCAACCGGCCTATCCTGTCGTGGAGTTGGGTGGTGATGACGGCGGCCAGGCCGGCACCGGGCTCCAGCCGTACCGAGTCCAAGACGGCGGTCCACTAGGTGCGGCCGGTCTCCAGCGTGCCGACGAACGAGTACGGCCAGCCGGGGATCACCTGGTGCTTGGCGTCGCCGCGGCCGTGGGTGTGGCAGAACGACCGGTCCGGGCAGGTCCCAGCGTCCGGCCGCAGCCACGGCGAGACATCCACCGCCAGCATCAAGCGTCCGTCAGCGGCGCGCGGCAGCGGCAGGACGGCCAGCGCGGTCGGCAGCCGACTGGTGTCCAGGCGACCCCGGTTCAGCGCGCGTACAGGGCTCCGTGCCCGCGCCGGTGCTCTGGAGCGACCGCCAGGTCCAACAGGGTCCTCACGGGACCGTCGGTGCACAGCACTGCGTCAGTGAGCTCGAACAGCGCGTCGCGCCTGCCGGTAAGACGGTCGTAGAAGACTCCTCGGAAGAGCGACAGTTCCGCGAGCGGATCGCATTGCACGCCCTGTTCCATCACGCTCACCAGCACGGCCTCTGCGTCAAGTCCTGTACCTCTTTGACCGGCCATTGTTCGGCCCCTGGTTCGCTGTCGTTCCATAGGTGAAAGACCGCCATCGGCTGCTGCGGATCCTCTGTGAGGTAGCCGAGCGTCTTCCCATACAGCGGATTGTTCCCTCCGAACAGCACAGAGGGAGGCCCGAACTCCGCTGTCACGTCAGCCCAGGTACGGTCAACCGCAGCCCACTGCCGGACTTTGCCTGTGAGGGCCTCGTACTCCTCCCCAGTGAGAACCCGATCGGGCTTGAGCCAGCCGCGTCGCTGTGCGAACTCCGCGTACACCGAGGCGACCTCACAGCAGTCGACCGCGGGGAGCACCGCACGGAAGGCGCCGGTGGGGCCTATGGAGGTCCACAGCCCCCGCTCTCCCCAACCCTGCTGCAGCTCGGCCCACGCTTCGGGCTGGCGCTCCACGAACAGCAGGTGGTCAATCAGGATCCGAAAAGCCACCTCACCCCCGAACATCCCTGGCCGACGAAGGGCGAGGTTGAGCTGATCAATGAGATGAGTGTGGATCTCTTCAGCAGCGGCAAGTGGAGTAGGAAGCGTCACTCGCACAGTCTTCCGCATGATGATCACCACGGACCACGTATTCCAATGACGATCACGAGTGGTCAAACGCCAAGCTGAAACCCCGAGCACTGCCATGGCGGCCCCCGGGGTCTCACCTTCGGTTGATTCAATGCTCGCCGGCGCTGTCACGCACAGCGGCCTCCTCCGCGAGGTCGAAGGGGTTGGGGTAGGCGGCCATTTCCTCCAACCGCGTGGCGGCCTTCCGGTAATCCCCAAGGGTGCGGTGGCGGCCGCTCAGGGGCTGCCAGGTGTAGCTGCCCCAGTAATCGTGCCAGTTGCCGTAGAAGGCGGCGTACTGCTCCATCGCGCACTCCTCCCACGCCCTGCGCGTCCAGCCGGCCCGTGCGGCCGGTCGCCGTAGCGGGAGTGCTTGGTCATGTCGACCGGGCCGTGGGCGAGGTGGTGCAGGTGGAGCTCCCACAGCAGCCGTCCGGTGTCGTACTCCCGGTTGTAGATCACGATCCGGCGCCTGGCGAGGGCCTCGGTGAGGCGGGGAAGGACCTCGGATGGCATCGGTGATGCCGCGCTCCTGGGCCGACTGTGCGACAGCCTGCATCTGAAGCAGCAGATCAGCGGTGGCATTGGGCAGGATCCCGCGGGTTTCGGCCGCCCGCTGCCACCGGCGCCGGGCATGCCAGACCGCCTGCCGGTGCGCGGGCGGGCAGTACCGGCGGTCAAAAACAGGCCATGAGCTCCAGCAGGGCACGCATCAGCCATACCTCACCCATATTCGAACGATACGTCCGCCGTTCGGTGACGGCATCCGTCTCTCTGCGGCACGTGCAACACGGGTCGGTGGGCACCTCTGCGCGATCTGCGTGCCCGGGCGACGCACGACCAAGCGCACCGGGACGGCACCACTCGTGCGTCAGGCGTCGAGCGCGGTGAAGCCTCCGACGATCGCGCCGTAGCCGATGTGGGCGCAGACAGTGACCAAGGGTGTGCTCGGTCCGTAGTTGAGCATCAGGAACCCGGGCGGTTCCAGCAGCGCTGTCTGTGGGGCGCTGGTCAGCGGACTGCCCATGCGCGGGTGGACAAGCGGCAGCAGGATGTTGACCAGTGCGGTGCCGGCGAACAGGCCGTGGCCGAGCCCGAACACCGCACCCAGCCACCAGCCGGCCTGGTCGATGGCCACGAAAACGGCGAAGTAGACGAACGCGAAGATCTGGCCGTTGAGGAAGTGCATCAGGTAGCCGATGGCCTTGGCGCGGGTGCGGTTGACGGTCACCGCCGTGCCGAGCAGGAACGGCAGATCCATGCGGGTCAAGCGCAGCTCGCTGGCCGCGCGCAGCGCGGTCGTCAGTGCGAGGGTGCCGACGAAGGCGCCTGTGGCGGTTCCCCACGCGTTCACCGTGGTGCGTCCTTGCTCGCGGCGGTGATGGCGCAGGCGGCGCTGATCAGTGCCAGGTGGCTCAGTCCCTGGGGCAGGTTCCCCAGGAAGTCGCCGGTGGCGGGGTCGATTTCCTCGCTGTAGAGGCCGACGTCGTTGGCGAGGTCGATCAGCTCGTCCATGAGCTCGATGGCCTGCGGGAGGTGGCCGGTGCGGGCGAGGGCTTCGGCGAGCCAGAAGGAGCAGGCGAGGAAGGCACCTTCGCCGCCTGCGAGCCCGTCTTCCCCTGAATACCGCTCGACGTAGGGCCCGTGCCCCAACTGGCGGGCCAGGGTGGTGATCGTGGTCCGCATGCGGTGATCATTGCCGCTGTATCCGTAGAGGTGGCCCAGCAGAACGGCAGCGTCCAAGTCGTCGCCGTCGGCGGCGCGAACGTAACTGTTGCGGCGCTGTGAGAAGCAGCGGGTCTCGATGAACGTGGCGATGGCGTCGCGTTCGCTGTGCCAGCGGGGCAGGTGCCGGTTGGGTATCAGGCCGCGTTCGGCGAGGTCGGCGGCGCGGTCGAGCGCCACCCAGCACATCATCTTCGACTGGGTGAAGTGCCGCGGCGTGCTGCGGACCTCCCAGATGCCCGCATCCGGTTGCTGCCAGGCCGTGCAGACGAGGTCGGCGAGCTCCGCCAGGCGGCGTGCGACGTCCGCATCCAACCCTCCCATGGCCTGGGCGTAGAGCCAGGCGGTTTGCATCAGCTCACCGTAGGTATCCAGCTGGACCTGGCCCACGGCGGCATTGCCGACGCGGACAGGCCCCGAGCCGCGGTAGCCCTCCCAGGGCAGGGTCTTCTCCGGGGTGCGGTGGCCACCGTCCAGCCGGTACAGCACGTTCAGCCGGGGGTGGGTGAGCTGGGAGGCGTGCATCAGCCACCAGAAGTAGGCGTGGGCCTCCGCCGGGCAGCCCAGCCGCAGGAACGCGGCCAGGGTGAAGGCGGAGTCGCGCACCCAGGAGAAGCGGTAGTCCCAGTTGCGCTCGCCGCCGATCTCCTCCGGCAGCGAGCTCGTCACTGCCGCTGCGACCGCACCGGAAGGAGCGTAGACCAGCAGCTTCAGCACCAGCAGGCTGCGCATCACCGCCTGCTGCCACCGCCCGGTGTACAGGCGGTCGTGCGCCCAGCTCTGCCAGGCCGTACGCGTTGCCTCCAGGCGCGCCTCGCACTCGGAGCGGGCGGGCAGGACGAGAGGCTCCTGATGGGCGAAGGGCATCGCAAGCAGTGCACGACGGCCCGCAGCAAGCTCGAAGCGGCCGCTGACGGCATCCCCGTCGCACACGGGCTCGCCTGCCTCCCAGGCACAGACCGCGAGTGCATCGCGTCCGGCTGTCGCCACCGGGACACCGGCGCGCCGGGCGAGCCGGGTGCTGCGGGTGCCGTAGCCGAAGCGGGGCTGCACGCTCCAGGCCAAGGGCACGGAGCCGGACAAGCCGTCCACGCGTCGCAGCAGCTCCCGCATCGGCGTGAGCGTCGCGTCGTCGTGGAGGGTGAGTGCGTCGGTGACCCGCACCGTGCCACCGGCGGTGACGAAGGTCGTCTCCAGGACGTTGGTGCTGGGCGAGTAGCGGCGCTCGGCCCGGTAGGGCACAGATGGTGCGAGCGTGAACCGTCCGCCGCGGGCGCCGTCCAGTACGGCGCCGAACACCGCGGGCGAGTCCAGGTCGGGCAGGCCCAGCCAGTCCACCGCTCCGTCCCGGGCGACCAGAGCGGCAGTGCGGCCGTCACCGATCACCGCGTACTCCCGCAGCGGAGCGTAACCGGCCAGGCGCACACCCCTGGCCGACGGGTCTGGGTGGGTTGCTGTTTCCGCCCAACCGCCGATGCTTCCCATGACTCAACCTTCTCCCGCGGGCTGCTTACGCGCATGGTCCGTACAGCCCAATGGCTCGGGGCTGGGGGGACACGGCACACAGACGGGTGGGAGCTCTCTGCGGAGCGGCTGAACCTGCGGTCGTAGCCGCAGTACCTGGGTCCTCGTACAAGCTGAGAGATCGAACGGAGCTGCGTCTTGGCCCTGGCCTGGCGAACCGATGGCCAACCAGGGGGGGCAGTACGTTACTTGGGGAACTCGTCCAGTGACATATCCGGGTCGCTGAGCCTGCCGGGGTCGACTTGGACCCTCGTGCGGACCAGGTGTTGAATCGACTCGTTGACGTCCCAGACGTTGACGTTCATGCCGGCCAGTACACGGCCCTCGGCAAGCCAGAACGCGATGAACTCGCGGGTGTCTGTTCGGCCCCGGAAGACGACCTGGTCGTAACCGCCGGGCTCGACGTAGCCGGTGTACTCCATGCCCAGGTCGTACTGGTCGGTGAAGAAGTACGGCAGGCGGTCGTAGGTGACGTCCTGGCCCAGCATCGCCTGGGCCGCGACGTGCGGCTGGTTGAGGGCGTTGGCCCAGTGCTCGACGCGGATGTGGCTTCCGAGCAGCGGGTGGAAGGCGTTTGCGACGTCTCCGGCGGCGTGGATGTCCGGGTGGGAGGTGCGAAGGTGGGCGTCGACGCGGATGCCGTTGTGGACGTCGAGGCCGGCGGCGGTGGCGAGCTGGGTGTTGGGGGTGATGCCGACCCCGACGATGACGGCGTCGGCGTCGATGCGGCTGCCGTCTGCCAGCAGCACTCCGTTCGCGTGCCCGCCGATTCCGGTGATCTCGGCGACCTTCACACCGCAGCGAAGATCGACCCCGTGATCGGTGTGCAGGTCGGCGAAGATCTGGGACACCTCGCGGCCCAGCACTCGCAGCAAGGGCAGTTCCGCCGTCTCCAGGACCGTCACCTCCACGCCGGCCGTACGGGCGGCGGCTGCGGTCTCCAGACCGATCCAGCCGGCGCCGATCACCGCGATGCGGGAGGCGGCCTGAAAGGCTTCCTTGATGCGGTCGCTGTCGGAGAGGCGGCGCAGGTAGTGGACCCCGTCGAGGTCGGCTCCGGGTACGGGCAGGCGGCGCGGTGAGGAGCCGGTGGTCAGCAGCAGCATCGCGTAGCCGACCCGACTGCCGTCAGCGAGCGTCACCTGTTGTCCGGCCGGGTCGATCGCGGTGACGGCAGTGCCCAGGTGCAGGTCGACGTCGTGTTCGGCGTACCACTGGGGAGGGTGGACGTAGACCGTCTCACGCTCGTCCTTGCCCAGCAGGTAGCCCTTGGACAGCGGCGGCCGTTCGTAGGGGCGCTCGCTCTCTTCTCCGAGCAGCGCGACAGGGCCGCCGAAGCCCTCTTCCCGGAGGCTCTGTGCTGCGTTGGCACCGGCCAGGCCAGCTCCAACGATCACGAATGCTGAGTTCGCGGTCATGTCCTCTCCTACTGCGTTGGCTCTGCAGGCAGACCGATGGCGGTCCCCTCGGCGAGCCGGCCCCCGTCGGCACCGCATGTGGCTGGCCCCTGCCGGAGTCGGCGCTGCGCTGCGGGTAAGTGAGGTGCTTCCCGGCGTGTCTGCCGATCTGTGGCCGCACGGGGCTGGGGGCCTCAGGTCGGCGGCACGACTGCATCAGGCTGCGGCGCGCTCGGCGTGCAGTTCGGTGTCCAGTTGCTCGAACAGCTCGTTGCCGGAGGCCGTGAACTTGGCTATGCCCTCATCCTCCAGGACACGCACCACCTCGTCATAGGACACGCCGAGCGCCTCCAGGTCATCCAGTACCTGCCGGGCCTGCGCATATGTGCCATGGATGGTGTCCCCCTGAATGCGGCCGTGGTCCGCGACCGCGCGCAGAGTCTGCTCCGACATGGTGTTGACCACGCCTGGCGCCACCAAGCCGTCGACGTAGCGGGTGTCGTCGTAGGCGGGGTCCTTCACCCCCGTGGAAGCCCACAGCGGGCGTTGCGGACGCATCCCGGCCGCCTCCAGGGCTCTCCATCGGTCTGATGCGCGGGCCTGCTCGAAGCGCTGGTAGGCCAGACGTGCGTTGGCGACCGCGGTCTGCCCTCGCAACTCCCGCGCTTCGCGCGTGCTGATCTTGTCCAGCCGGCTGTCGATCTCGGTATCCACCCGGCTGACGAAAAAGGAGGCCACCGACGCGATGGACGCCAGGTCACGTCCCGCCGCGTGTGCTCGGCCTATGCCGTCCAGGAAGGCGCGAAGCACCTGGTCGTAGCGGTTCAGGGAAAAGATCAGCGTCACGTTGATACTGATGCCCTCGGCGAGCGCGGTGCCGATCGCCTCCAGGCCCTCCTGCGTCGCGGGGATCTTCACGAACAGGTTCGGCCGGTCCACCAGCCACCACAGGGCCCGTGCCTCGGCGACCGTTGCCGCCGTGTCGTGGGCGACGCGCGGGTCCACCTCGAGCGACACCCGCCCATCGGCCCCGTCACTCGCCTCGTACACCGGGCGCAGTACGTCGCAGGCCCAGCGCACGTCGAACGCGGTCAGCAGCCTGACGGCTTCCTCGACCCGCACCCCGCGCCGTGCCAGATCGCCGATCTGCTCGTCGTAGCTGGCACCTGAGCGGATCGCCTTGGCAAAGATCGTCGGGTTGCTGGTGATGCCCACCACCCGCTGTTCTCCCACCAGGTCGGCCAGCCGGCCGCCGGCGAGCCGCTCCCGGCTCAGATCATCCAGCCAGACCGCTACACCTTCGGCGGCCAGGCGATCCAGATTCTCACTCATGGCCTTCTCCTTTCGGGCGATGCCCTCTACGTGCTGCCCGCGTCAGTGCTGCCCGGGTCATCTGGGCCATGCGGGTGGGTCGATAGAGGGGCCCACCCGCCTCTCCGCCTTCTGAGGCTGCTGCCTGCCGTCAGTGCGAGGGCCGCTTGCCGTGGTAGCGCTGGGCGAGCCGGGCCAGGGCCACGGCGCCGAGCAGGAGGCCGAAGTCGCGCAGCGCGATGTCGTAGTGCCCGGGAATGGTCAGCAGGCTGATGATGATGCCGGCGAGCCATCCGGCGACCAGCCAGCCCCCGAAGCGCGGGACCACGGCGACGACGATGCCGGCCACGATCTCGATGACTCCGACGGCGTACATGGCCGCCTGGGCGCTGCCCGGAACGATGTCGTTGATCCACGGCGCGAGGTAGACGGGCCAGTCCACGAGCAGGTTCGTGAACTTGTCCAGCCCGAACAGGAACGGCGCCACGGTGAAGCCGGTGCGCAGGATGACGAACGCCTGGTAGCCGGGGTCGGTGAGCGCGGCCCGCCGCGGGGTGACGGACGTGGCGGTGGTGGTGGGGGACGACATGACGCCTTCCTTCTATCGATAACTCTTACTAGCAATAGAAGTACGCGAACCTTCTTTAGTCAATGGTTTTGTGTTTTACACTGATGTTCGTGGACGACTCGAAAGAAGCACCCAGCACCGATGTCTCCGCGGTGGCCGCGCTCGACGAGCCGACCCGCAGGAGCCTCTACGACTACGTCGTGCGCCAACCGGGACCGGTCAGCCGCGACGAGGCCGCCGAAGCCCTCGGCCTTGCCCGGCCGACCGCGGTCTTCCACCTGGACCGCTTGGCCGAGGAATCACTCCTCGACGTCGTCTACGAGCGGCGCAGCGGACGCACCGGCCCGGGAGCCGGCCGGCCGGCCAAGCTGTACAAGCGCTCCGCCAGGCAGGTCACCGTCAGCCTTCCGGAGCGGCACTACGAACTCGCCGGACGGCTCCTCGCCCAGGCCCTGGAGGAATCCGAGGCCACCGGCGAACCGGTGCGGACCGTCCTGCACCGAAAGGCCGAGGAGCTGGGCAGACAGCTCGCCGGACGGAAGCAGGCGGGCGTCTTCGACCTGCTGGAAGGCAACGGGTTCGAACCCCGCTACGACGGTGACGCCATTGTCCTGGGCAACTGCCCCTTCCACGCGCTCGCCCGCGACCACACACAGACCGTGTGCGGCATGAACCTCCACCTGCTCCGCGGCGTGCTGGAAGGACTCGACGAAGAAAGGCTCCAGGCGTGCCTGGAGCCCAGCCCCGGCCGCTGCTGCGTCCGCCTGCAGCCTTCGTCACCGCCTACGAGAGCGCGGCGCCCCTGAGAACGGCCGCCCCTGCCTCCTGCAGGACCTTGCCTACCTACGAGGAGTACGTCATGGACTTCGCCACACCGGCCCCGGACACGGCAGTGGATGAGGCCAGCCGCTCCCCCAGCTTCGCCGCCATCCCCGCGCCCCAGACGACGCCGTCCGTCACCCCGTTGCGCGTCGTTCGCGACACCGGCGGCGTCGATCTGGCCGAAGCCGAACGCGCCGCCACCCAGTTCCTTGATGCGCTCGGCATCGACACCGGCACCGAAAGCCTTCACAACACCCCCGGCCGCATGGCACGCGCCTACGCCGAACTATTCAGCCCGCGCCCCTTCGACCTGACGACTTTCCCCAACGACGAGGGCTACGACGAGCTGGTGCTGGCGCGCAGCATCCCTGTGCGATCGGTGTGCGAGCACCACATGCTGCCCGTCGTCGGCACCGCACACGTCGGCTACCTGCCCGGCCACCGCATCCTCGGCCTGTCCAAACTCGCCCGTGTCGTCGAACACTTCGCCTGCCGCCCCCAGGTTCAAGAACGCCTGACCAAGCAGGTCGCCGACTGGCTGCAGACTCAGCTGGAACCCAAAGGCGTCGGCGTCGTGATCGAAGCCGAACACACCTGCATGACCCTGCGCGGCGTCCAGGCCACCGGCTCCAGCACCCTCACCTCCACCCTCCTCGGCACACTCCGCCACGACGCCCGCTCCCGCGCCGAATTCCTCTCGCTGACCGGCCTGACCGCCTGACAGGTCGCCATGCTCGCGCTCAACGGCTTCCCTCTGGCGATCGACCTGCGCGCGCCGTCCACCGCAACGTCCAGACGGATCTGTTCCGGCCGGGGGTGACGGTGCAGGCGAAGAACGAGCAGCAGCCGGGTCTCGCAGCCCAGATCGCGCCTCCTGTCCCCACGCCCGCAGCCCAGTGAGTACCCGCAAGGCAGAGCCGCAGTTGGCTGGTTCAGCGGTGACGCGGTACGAAATCTTCGACTTCCTGCGCGGGATATCGAGCCCTTGGTGGGGGAGATTGGGCGAGGTCGCGTTCCTGGAGGGCCTCTACGACCTGGACCGACCTACGTCCGAGAACAGCTGGCTTCCGACTGTTCCGCGCTGACATCCAGCAGCACCGGAATAACAACGAAGACCTCGACGACGACTGGATCGTCGAGGACCCTCGGTTGGAGCTCTCCGCAGGACCGGACGAGGTGCTGCTCGCCTTCCTGGCGCGAACCGTCCATCCCGAGGTCGCGGCTGGTGTCGAGGAGGCGACGAAGCGGGTCGAGGAGCTGCACCGCCTGCTCGCACCGGACGGATGGGGTCTGCGTCCACACAAGTTCCTCTCCGGTCGCCCTATCTACACGCCGGTCCGGCTTCCGCCCACGGGCCCGCTGGTCCCGCTGCCGCTGAACGACGACGACACGAGCAAGCTCGATCCGGTCCTCGGGCAGACCTACAGCCTCCTGGACTGCGCGGGCGAGGAGACCGCACGTGACCTGTTGCGCATGGCTGTCCTGACCCTGCGCCGCGACGGTGGCTTCTTCCACCCCATGCCTGGTGACGATTGGACAGAGGAAACCTACGCGGCGGTCCTGACCGTGGAGCGCGAGCTCCAGCCCCACCTGCACCCCGGAGATGAAGGAGGTGATCTGGCGGACACTGGAGTCGCGGGTGAACACGGCGAGGACCGGGAGCACATCGCTGAACCGGCGCGGCCGCCGCTGACCGCGGCCCGCGTCGGGGAGATGACGGTTGGGCTGCGCGAGGCGATGGACGATGTGCGGCGCTCGGTGGCAGTGCTCGCCGCCCGGGTCCGCGACGCGCACGCCGCCCGCGTCTGGGCAGCCGCTCGGCCATGCCTCGTGGGAGTCGTACTGCGTCGCGGAGTTCTGCATCTCCCGCGCGCAGGCGTACCCGGCCGCTGGACGTCGCCCGCGCCCCAGGTGCGTCCACGCCGGTACGCGGCCGGCACCGCGGTGTCTCGCACGCGAGACACCCGCCCGGCCGTCGCGGCCGCGCTCGACTATGGCCTGTCCCGGCGCGCCCTGATCGCAGTTTCCGGCCGTACGGGCGGCGTTGGGGAGCTGATCACCCGCCGCCTCGCCACCCTCGCCCAGCGCCCTGAAGGCACTGGATGAGCCGACGGGACCGGTGTGGCGCCGGGTTCACGCGACTCCGGCGGGAAGCGGTCTCGTGGGCCGCTCGAGCGGGGTGAGGAAGTCCAGGTCGTCCAGGGGCTGGTCAGTGAAGAAGCGCAGGAGGAGTTCGCCGACCTCTCGGCGTCGTTCGAGTGCCGGCAGATGGTCGGTGTCGCGGATGAGGGTGAAGACGCTGCCGTCGATGGTGGCAGCGGCTTCACGACCGAGGTCGGGGCGCGTGAGGGTGTCGTGCTCGCCGGTTGAACAGAGGGCCGGGACGCCGCTCACGCCGCCGTCGGGCAGCCCCGGCCAGTCGATCACACGACGGATGGACGCCAGGTGACGGTCGAAGTCGGGCCCCGTGATGGCCGCCATGTCACGGGCCAGGACGCGGGTGACGGCGGCGCGGTTGCGCACCGTACGGTCGGCCGGGGCCATGAGCGCCTCCACGCTGCGGCGGGCATAACCGTCGGCGTCCCCCGAGGCGAGCGCGTCCGCCATGGCCCGCAGCCCCTCCAGCCCCTCCGGCGGGTAGACGGAGGCGGCTCCCATGAGGGCGAGGCGGGCCAGGCGGCCGGGGTCGCGCTGGGCGAGGTGGTAGGCGACCGGCACTCCGTAGGAGACGGCGAAGAGGTTGACCCGGTCGAGGCCCAAGCGGTCGAGGAGGTCGGTCAGGGCGTCGGCGAGAAAACCGAACCCGTACGTCGCCGGCAGCTGGTCGGCGTTCCCGGAACCGGGCAGCTCCACACTGATGACGGGAGCGGTTTGCGCCCAGGGCCCTTCCAGCCGCCGGTAGGAGTACATGTTCTGGAAGGCGCCGCCGATCACGACGATCGGCTCCGTGCTGGGGGCGGGGCACTGCACGAGACGGCACTGGTAGCCGAAGCCGGAGAAGAAGAAACGGTGCACCTGATCGACAGCCACGAGGACGAACTCCAGACACGGGGACGCGTACCGTGGATCAACGACGTGCCCCTGACATGGTTCTTGCCGCCGGCCCCCGCCCCACACCAACGTGTGGAGCCCTCACCCCCGGTCCGGAAACGACACGCGTGATGACCAGGGCGCGACGGAATCCGGCCGCACCGCTCGCGGGGACCGGGTCGTTGTCCTCGTGCATGGCCCGCCGATCCGCAGGCTGTGCACGACGCACACCGACCCACCGGAGCAGACATGTCACAAGACGAGCGGAACACGGGGACCGGCCGCGGCTTCATCGGTTACGCCGAGGACCTCCTGCAGGTTCTGGCACGGCACCCCGACCGGCCTGCCGTCCTCACCGATGACCGCGGCCCCGTCTCCGCGGGCGAACTGTCCGCCCTCACCTGCCGTCTGGCCCGCGCCCTGCGAGCACGCGGGATCGGACCGGGCCAGACAGTGTCCCTGCTCACCGGCAACACACCGCTCGCCCTGGCCGCCCGCTACGCGGTACCCCTGGCCGGCGCGCGCCTCGTCTACCTCTACGACATCATGCCGCCCAAGGCCCTCGCCCACATCGTCGCCGACGTCGACACGCGCCTGCTGCTCGTCGATTCGAGCCGGCACACCGACCTGGGCCCCCTTCTGTCCCTGGTCGGCGTCCCCGCGGTGGCGTCACTCGGCCCGGCCCCCGGCTGCGACGATCTCGTCGCCACGGCCGCCCTCCACGCTCCCGGCCCCCTGGGCGGACACACCGACCCCCACGCCGACTGGTGCATCCGTCACACCAGCGGCACCACCGGAGTCCCCAAGGCCCTCCAGGTCGCCCACGGCCAGTACAAGCGCTGCCTGGACAGCCTGCACGTCGACGCGGGCGATCCGCCGCGCTTCCTCGCCAACACCCCGCTGTCCCACGTCGCCGGCCTGTGCGCCGACCTGACGCTCCTCCAGGGCGGCAGCGTCGTCCTGCAGCCCGACTTCGACGCCGGCGCGACCCTGGCCGCGGTCGAACGCGACAGCGTCACCCACCTGTGGCTGCTCCCTCCGCTGCTGCACCAGCTTCTCGACCACCCGTCCCTGGCCACCACCGACGTCTCCAGCGTCAAGCGCATCACCTACGGCGGCAGCCCCGCGTCAGCCGCCCGGCTCGGCCGCGCCGCAGAGGTCTTCGGCCCCGTGCTGCACAGCTGGTACGGACAGAGCGAAACGCTCGGCCTCACCGAGGTCCGGCCCGAGGAACACTCCCGCGTCGGCCGCCACGGTCAGATCACCGTGGGCCGCCCCATGCCCGAAGTCGAACTCGTCATCCGTGACACGAACGGCCTGCCTCTTCCTGCCGGCGGCCAGGGCGAGATCTACGCCCGCTCCCCCGGAATGATGCGCGGCTACTGGAAGCAGCCGGAACTCACCGCACAGATCATGCGAGACGGCTGGATCCGGACCGGGGACGTCGGATACCTCGACGACGACGGCTACCTCTTCCTCGTCGGCCGCTGCAACGACCTCATCAAGATCCCGAGCGGTGGCGTCTACCCGAGCGAGGTCGAAGCCGTGCTGCTGACCCACCCGGCCATCGCACAGTGCGCCGTCTTCGGCGTCTGCGACAAAGACGCGGCGGAACACATCCACGCCGCCGTCGTGCCGGCCGCGGACCACCGGATCACCCCCGAGGAACTGCGCGCCCACGTCACCACCCACCTCACCCGCCGATACGCACCCAGCACCGTCCACTTCGTCGCGGACATCCCCCGGACCGCCATCGGCAAACCGGACAAGAACCAGCTCCGAAGCCTGCTCACCTGACGTCGGCCCACCCGTCACAATCGAGCCGGCCCGCTGTTCCACCTGCGCGTCATCTCGCGCTTCTGCGGCACGACCAGGCGCCTGGAAGCAGGCGGCCGTGGCGCCGAACGAACTGCGGCTCCAGCTGGACCCACTCTGCGGTCGTCACATCCTCGCGCCCCATGCTGGGAACCACGAGTCGGCACTGTGACAGTCACATGATCGCCGGACGCATGCCCATGTCCTGGGGAGCGCGCGGCGGCTTCACCGCCACCTTCGAGCACGGTGTGCTGGACGCCACCTCCACCATGGGCTTCGACGGCAAGCCGTCCGGCACCGTCATCGCCTACACCCCCGACGGCCCGCGCGAACTCCAGCTGTCGCCCTCGGACCAATACACGGCCATGATCGAACACGTTATGGACGTGCTGCACGGCAGGGCGGAGAACCAGATCGCTCCGGACAGCGTGCTGGACGCACTCCAGCTCACCCTCGACATCGAGCACAAGGTCAACGCCACCCCGAGATGACCCCTCCACCAAGCTGGAAGGTGCCTTGACCGCCTCATCCCAGTGAAGTGCAGAGAAGGCTTGTTGACTGCACTAACGGTGCTCATGCCCCGGCGAGCCGTGATCCGGGGCAGGGCGGGCGGTCAGACCCTGACCGCCCGTTCTCGATGGCGAGGCCACACCCGCTCGCGCCAGGCGTTCGGGGCCCGGGAAGCGGATCGCCGCGTCGGAAACCCCGAGGAGCGATGGAGGGACGAACTACGCCTGACTATGGGACAGTTCATGATGAGGCGTCACCGGCTGCTGGGGGAAGGGCGGAATATGACGGACGAGGGGGACGGCTGGCTGACGGAGCGCCAGGTGAGCACCTTGTGGCCGGGCGTGGGTACTCGCTCGGTGTATGTGAATGCGCTGGCCCATGGGGTGCGGGTCCGTTCGGAGAGCTGGATGACCACTACGGGCTATGCCGGCAAGAGGTTGTATCACGCCGACGACGTACGCCGAGTAGCCCCGCAGATAGCAGCACAGCCACCCCTCAAGGGGCCGTCCCCGGTGCCGTGCTGTCTGCTGCTGATCGTTCTGGCAGCGGGACCGATCGTGTGGCTGGTGATGGCTATACGAAGCGGGCAGTAGAGGTCAAGTTTGTGGCTGCGCGGGCGGCTCCGAGCCTCAACGTGATGAGGTCTTCGGCCGGCGCTTCGATCACGGCCTCGATCTCCCTGTCGGTCAAGCCCAGATCTTCCAACGCTTCAGGATCGAGGGAGACGCGGAGGACGTTGCCGTCAGGACAGCTTCCCGCACACAGTCATATGAAGTCCCTTTCCCGGCTGTGACCAGGCAGTGCGTGTCCCTTCCCGGGCCGACCTCTTGGGGATCAGGATCTTCCTTTCCCGCCATGAACATCGAGATGAAGCCGCTTCCGTTCTCGCCCTGGGACAAGGGCGGCTTCGGTGAAGTAGCCGTGGGGGTCGGTCTCGGTTCTGGCGGCGCGGGTGGTTAATCGGTAGGTCATGACGGGGTTCCATCAGCGTGTCCGGCTGAGCCACAAGGTGGGAGCGGGCCGGACATTCCACCGCCACACCGAAGCGGTTGGCGGCGACACCAGACGGGACTCGCCTGGCGGGGATCGTGAACTTAGGTGGGGCACGGCGTGGGCATCCACACCGCCCCGCACCGAGCGCAACTGACCCAGACCACCCCATCCGAATGAAGTGCAGAGAAGTCATCGAACTTGCTGTCGATATGGGGTCGGTGGGAACCCGCTCTGCCAGGAGTGCCGTGCCCGCCTTCTGGAGTCGCAGCAGAAGCCGGCCCGTTCCGGAGCCTGACGCCGCATGTTGCAGGAGAGAGCGGTGTCGGGGCGCGGCCCCCGTCGCGGCCCTGATGACCTGAGCCGCACTCCGTACAGCCGAACGTACCCGCCGCTGAGGAGTGAGGCGACTGCTGCGGCCCTCCAGCCGGAGGCGGGAACCGGAGGGCCGCCGACAGGCACGGGTTCCGCGGGTCCTTCTGCGGCCCGTGCACGCGTCGCTTCCTCTACGTCCGCAGGATGTCGCGGGTCACGCGGCACGCGGGTGACCTGAAAGCGCCGCAGCCAGAAGCCGTCCCGGTTGGCCGCCATCGCCCGGCGCCGGGCGGACCGGCTGTATCCGGTGTCCTCTTGTTGTTCTCACATAGCCAGTCGAGCCGCCTTCGGCCCGTTCCGCATTCTCGTCCCCCACACCTCTGACCTATGGAAGTTCGGCCCCGAGGCATAGGGGCTGCCCCAGCGGATTCTGGAGGTCCGCGTGAAATCCGCTTGCTCAATGGTCAAGGATCGTTGACCATTGGTCGCATGGCTACCGATGATCTTCCCGAGACGCTTCACGTCACCACTGACGAGCAGTTGCGCGCCGTCTCCAATCGCACGCGTCACCGGATCATGGCCGTGCTCCGCTTCGAGCCGGCGACGATTACGCAGATCGCCGAGCGGGTCGGCCTCGCGAAGGGGAGTTCCAGCTATCACGTGCGGCTGCTGGAGCGGGCCGGCCTGGTGAAGGTGGTGCGGACACGGAAAGTGCGGGGGGTCACCGAGCGGTACTACGCGATGGCCGCACGCTCGATCGAGCTGCCGGACCCCGGGGTGGGACAGCCCGATGTGCTGATGCGGCATGCGGTGGCGGACCTGGAGGCGTCGCCGGTGGAGGGTGAGCGGCACGTACGGATGGCGCATCTGCGGCTCACCGAGGAGCAGTTCGCGCAGCTGGGGGCGCGGCTGGAGGCACTGGCGGACGAGTACCGGGAGCTGTCCGATCCGTCGCTGCCGGACGCGTCACTCGTCTTCGCACTGTTCCACCCGGCACCGCGCGAGCATGCCGCAGGAGACGCCAAGTGACCTCAAACCTACAGAAGTTGCCGACCGGGTTCGGACGGCTGTGGACTGCGCAGACGGTGTCCTCGCTCGGTGACGGGGTGTCGCATGCCGCGCTGCCGCTGATCGCGTTGACGTTGACGCGAGATCCGATGGCGGTCGCCGTCGTCACGGCCGCCGGGACGCTGCCGTGGCTGCTCTTCGGGGTGCTCGGCGGTGCGCTGGTGGACCGCTGGGACCGTCGGCGCACGATGTGGGGCGTGGACGCGGCGCGTGCCGTGTTGCTCGCGATACCGGCGGCGGCGGCCGCGCTCGACGGCTTGAGCATTCCGCTGCTCGCGGCCGTCGCCTTCCTGCTCGGCCTCGGCGGACTCTTCTTCGACACGGCCGCCACGGCCTATCTGCCGGATCTGCTCGGTCGCGACCCCGCGCTCCTGGAGCGAGCCAACTCTCGTCTGCGCGGCGCCCAGACCGCCATGTCCGGCTTCGCGGGTCCGCCTGCGGGCAGTGCGCTGCTCGCGCTCGGGCGGGCGGTTCCGCTGCTCGCCGACGCGGTGTCGTTCCTGATCTCCGCACTGCTCGTACGGTCGCTTCCCGCCCTACCCCGGCCCGTGCCGGAGACCCGCGAGTCGCTGCTTCGGCAGGCGCGGGCCGGGGCCTCGTACGTCTTCCGGGACCGGTTGCTGCTCGGACTCGCGCTCCGCCCAGCGGTCGGGAACGTCGCCTTCCTCGCTGTGGAGACCGTCCTGGCCCTCTTCGCGCACGACCGTCTCGGCATCGACACCTACGGCTTCGGCCTGCTCCTCACCGCGGAGGCCACCGGCGGTCTGCTCGGTGCGGGCATCGCCTCCTACCTTGGCCGGCGACTCGGCACCGGCACCGCACTGACCTGCACGGCCGCCGTCGAAGGGCTTGCCATTCTAGGCCTGGCCGCCGCCCCGAACCCGTACGTGGCCGGAATGGCGCTCGCCGTCTGCGGGGCCGGCATGGGCGCGACGATGGTGCTCGGACCCTCCCTTCGGCAGGCGATCGTCCCGGCCCACCTGATGGGCCGGGTCGCCTCCACCTCCCGCATGCTGGCCATGTGCGCCGCCCCCGTCGGGGCCTTCCTCGGCGGCTGGCTGGCCACCACGTACGACGTCCGCACCCCGCTCTACGCAGCCGCCGTCCTCCTTCTGGCGATGACGGCCGTCACGGCGTCCATGACCAACAACCGCCGGGTCGAGGCGGCGCTGCGTGCCGCCGCCCCGGCCGGCGGTCCGGCCGGCGGTCCGGATCACCCGGCATCCAAGGATCCCGCCCAGGAGAGTGCACGCGACGTGTCGTGACGCCTGCCGCGAAGGCGTCACAACCATGTCAATGTGTGCCGGCGCAACCGGTGGCCGAGGTCGGCATTGCGAGCTTTCGCCGCCCGGCACGCAGCCGCCCACGCCAAGGCAGCCACCGTCCGCCCCAACGCGTCCTGCCACTGCCGGGCCCAGCGCTGCGAGGCACACGCGGACATCAAAGGGCACTGCGCCGGCGGCGTCGTACTGCTCCTGCGCCATGATCCCAGCATCGGTCGGGTCGGGAAGGTCGAAGAAGTCTGTGAGACCTGCGCCCCGTTGATCCCTCACGCCGCGGTCCTTGCCCGGGCTGCGAACCGTCGGGTAACTGCCGAGCGGCCACCCGGCCCGATGCCGGGCCCTACTCGGCTCAGCGTCCCCAGCGGATTCTCCTCCGCAGGCGCCGCAGCCGATAGCGGTCGTGAATCCGTTCGGCAGCCGCGCCGTGACTTGTTCAAGCCTCGCCGACGCACCGGACAGAGTCATTGACCCGATCCGACGACGAGGAGGTGTGATGAGTCAACCCACGGGCTGCTGGGGTCCGGGATCGCCGCCGGGATGTGGGCCCTCGACGGCCGCGGGTGCGGCGAACGGCAGTGCGCGGAGTGGCTTCCCTCGCGCTGACGTCGGCCACTGTGAACACCCTCGCCAAGGGAGCCGTCCGCCGTGAGCGTCCGCTCATCAACGCGGTGTCACTGGTGCGCCGAGTGCCCCGTCAGCCGTTCTCCAGTTCCTTCCCCTCTGGTCACTCGGCATCCGCGGCGGCCTTCACCGCCGGTGTAGCGCTGGAGTCGCGCGGCTGGGCGGCTGCCGTGCTTCGGGTGGCCGCGTCCGTCGCCTTCTCCCGCCTCTACACCGGAGTCCGCTACCCCAGCGATGTGCTGGTGGGTGCTGGCCTGGGGGAGGGGCGGCCTTTGCGGTCCGGGGTCTCGTCCCGACCCGCGATCTGGTCGCGACGCCCGCGCGGCCGCGCGTGAAGGGGCGAGCGTTGCCCGACGGCGAGGGCCTGGTCGTCGTGGCCAACGCAGCCTCTGGCGCCCAGCCGCAGCTCGTTGATCCCGTACGCCAGCTCAGGACGCTCCTGCCCCGGGCGGAGATCGTCCTGTACGAGGAGAAGATGGGTCCGCTGGCAGAGGTCCTGGAAACGGCCGCGGCAGACGCCGCCAGCCGTGGGGCGGCCTGGGCGCCTGCGGCGGTGACGGAACGGTGAACGCGGCGGTTGAACCGGCCCTCCGACACCGCCGCTGCTGGTCGTGCCCGGGGGCACCTTCAACCACTTCGCGGTGGACCTCGGTCGTGGACACCGTCGCCGAGGCCTGCGCGGCGCTGACCGAGGGCCAGAGCGAGACGGACGGAGCATGCTCGTACTTCCTCAACACCTTCAGCCTCGGTGTCTACCCGGAGCTCGTACGGCTCCGGGAGCGCTGGTCGCCCCGCCTCGGTGGACCCCTGGCGTCGGTGCTCGGCGTGGTGCACGCCCTGCGGACGTCGCGGCCCTGCTCGCCGAGATCAACGGCAGACGCGAGTCGCTGTGGCTTCTATCCGCCGGAAACGGCGCCTACCGCAGCGTGGGTCTCCCCCCACTGAGGCGACACGACCCCGCGGACGGTGTCCTCGACGCGCGCGTCGGGCACGGCGAACGGTTCGCCCGCACCCGGCTGCCCGCCACAGCGGCGGCCCGGGGGACTGGCCCGGACGAGGCTCTACGCGGCTGCCCGGGTCACGTCTCTCCGTGTCTCCGGGCTGCCAGACGGCACGCACATGGCCTACGACGGCGAGGTGGTCCCAGCACCGGGCGCCTTCGGACTCGACTAGCTGCCCTATGCCCTGACCGTCTACCGCCCGCTCACCGACTGAACCGCCCTGGTCATTCGGCGTCACGAAGATCTTGACGATGTGCCCCGGCAGGAGAGGGCTTCCCCGCGTCACCCCCGACCTCATACCGCGCCAGGCGGCAGCAGCGGACCGCGACGGGTCACCAAGGCGGCATGGGGGAGTGGCCTGAGCAGCAGATAGAGGAAACAGTTGACAGGAGGAAACAGTCCTGTGAGATGCTGAAGAGACGCCAGCCTGGTTGCGTGGGAGGCCCCGCGCCGTCCCTGCTGGGCCACTGAGGGTGGCCCGGGACGCGGTACGGGTAGTCTTGCTCGGCTGTGTGCGGCCGCATGCCGCACGCTTGACGGCGCTGATCCTCTCCTGGACGCCGTGATGGGCCCGACCCCCGGATTGAGGGGCGACCGTGCACGATTTCACCGTAACCGTCGAACAGCACCCCGACCTGACCCTGATCAAAGTCGCCGGGGAGATAGACCTCGACACCGCCCCCGCAGTCGACGAGGCCGCGCTCGTGGTCCCACTCGGAGGCAAAACCCTGAGCTTGGACCTGTCACGGGTGCCTTTCATGGACTCCAGCGGCTTGAACCTGCTGCTGCGCCTGCGTCGGCGCATGCTCACAGAAGCCGGCCACCTGGTGGTGACGGGTCTCCAAGAACAGGCGGCCAACCTCCTGCGCCTGACCGGAACTTACGATTTGCTTACCGCGGCTGACGAGGGTGGCCCGACGCTGCCCAACCAGCGAAAATCGCCACTCCAGCGTCGTACGAACCCCACGCCGTCGTGGTGATGTAGATCGAAGTTCTGACGCCAAGCTCGTGTCTACGACCCCTCTGGAGTAACGGCAGCTGTCCCGGAGGGCGGCCGGCCCGCTGCCATTAAGACCCTTCCCTTTCCGATCATCGGAGCGCTGATCCGAGATGAGGGAAGGGAAGATCTGATACTCATGGGCGGTAATCACGCCAGTGCCATGCGTAGGACACGCTCGGGACCAGTGCCGGGATCATCGCCAGGCCCTCGAGAGCATCGTGTTCTCGTTGCGATCGACTCCACGATTGTGCCGGCCTACCCCAGGCAGCCGCTAAGGGCGGGAAAACGCGGACTCGGAAGCCTCCGCGGCGGAGCGATCTACGTCGGCGGCATGGAGGGACGCTGCGCCTACATCTCCGGGTGGATCGAACGCGACGGCCGCAGGTACTCCAACGGTGAGACCTTCTGCCCCTGACCCACATGTCCGTCGCGTTCACCCGGGGATGGCCGGCGGGCCATGCCAACCAGCCTCGGTGTTTCCCCGTGGAGCCCTGCGGTGGTGAGGGATTGGGAAAGGGTGCTCCGTCACGTGCGATGATCCGGCTGTCCAGGGCTCAGATCTCGACGCAGAGAGCGGTGCACTCGGCTGCCTTCGACCGAGTGCACTGCCCCTGCATGTGAATGTTTCTCGGCGGACTCAGCTGCACGCTCCGTACAGCGCACGGCCAAGGCTCACAAAGCCGCTCGATCTCCATCCGCTGGGCGGCGATCTGCGAAAAGCTCGCTCCCATGGCGTGCCCGGGCGGCAAACTCTGAGGTGGGCGGCTTCTTGGTGAAGCGGGCGAGCAGTCGTTCGATGCGGTGCCGGGCCCGATTCACAGCAGATCGCCCTGCAGAACGCGATCCGCGACGCCCGCGCTGCGCCCGCCGCCGCGCGGGACGGAGCGCCGGCCGCGACCGCATCGGCCACCGCGCGCACTGGCGACCACGACCACAACCACGACCAGACGGCGGCCGCGCCGCACGTCATGGACCACCCGGACCGGGACGCCGCTCTCACTCCGGCGCGGCGCGGCGCGCCGCAGCCGTCCACGTCCATCAACAGGCCGCGATGCCCGAGGAGTACCTGGAGGGCCGTACAACCGATCCCGCGACGTGGCTGCCGGCTACGTAGGCGAGCCGAGAGCGCTTGTGGCTCAGCCCGGAGAGCACTCGCTCGTTGCGGGCGCCTGAAATATCGGCGAGTTCTGAGAGCACCCTTTCGGCGTGTCGCGTCGGGTCTCTCTATTGGTTCTTGCCTGAGCGGACAGCCTGGCAAGAACGAAGAGTGACGGCCTGGGCCCTCGCCCTACGGCGTCGCGGCCTTCGGCAGGGCCTCGCCCAATCGGTCGAGGAGCGCCTGGGCCGCAGGGCTCGCGGGTCCGGCGGCGGGCCAGGCGAGGACGATACGGGCACGCATCCGGGGTTCGACGATCTGCAGGGTGCGCAGCGGTCCGCCGAGGTCCGGTTCCTCCTCGCCCAGGGGCAGTACGGCGACGCCCAAGCCTCGGGCGGCGAGTTGCGCGAGGACGTGGGGGGATGCTGCCTCGAAGGCGACTCGGGGGCGGAAACCGGCCTGTGCGCAGGCGCGTTCGAGGGTCGCGCGGACTCCGGTTCCGCGCGGCAGGCAGATCAGCGGGCGGTCCCGCAGATCTGCCAGGGGGACGTTGG
Source organism: Streptomyces sp. NPDC015346 (assembly GCF_043078785.1). Lineage (NCBI taxonomy): Bacteria > Bacillati > Actinomycetota > Actinomycetes > Kitasatosporales > Streptomycetaceae > Streptomyces > Streptomyces sp. NPDC015346. The sequence goes on from NZ_JBIBTW010000013.1 coordinate 32,796, forward strand.
GGCGGTCTGTGGGAGTGAGGAGCGGGTCGCCGGGTGCGACGGCGGCGGCGAGCGGAGCGTCGATGACCGTGCGGTAGGCGATGCCGGGCGGGGGTGCTTCCCCGGTGGGTCCGAGGAGGGCGATGTCGATCTCTCCGGACAGGAGTGCGGCCTGCATCCGCTCCGAGGTGTCCTCGGTGAGTGCGATCTCCAGTGCGGGGTGGGCGCTGTGGAAGTCCGCGAGGAACGAGGCGACGTCGAAGGCGTGGCTCGTGGCGCCGGAGACCAGTGCGAGGGTGACCCGGCCGCGCAGCAGTCCGGTGTGCTCGTCAACGGTCTGTCGCACCGCTTCCGCGGCCGCCAGTGCGGCGCGCGCGTACGGCAGGACGGACCGGCCCACCTCGGTCGGGGTCACCGACCGGTTGGACCGGTCGAGCAGGGGCTGACCGAGCTCTTTCTCCAACTGGCGGATCTGGGCGCTGAGGCCGGGCTGGGCCAGATGCAGCCAGGCGGCGGCGCGGGTGAAACCGCCTTCCTCGACGACGGTGACGAAGTAGCGCAGCTGGCGAAGCTCCATAACCAGTGATTCTAGATCGCAGCACATCAATCTATTGGACGTATGTTTCAGTTGGCTGCAGGCTCGATCACATGGAGAACGCGACATCACGCAAGGGCAGGAACGCGAAGGCCAGGGCGTGGATCGCGGCGGAACGCCACGAGCTGGCCGACCTGCTCGACGGCTTGGGGGACGATCAGTGGGACGAGCCGAGCCTCTGCGCGGGATGGCGGGTCCGTGAGGTCGCGGCCCACATGTCGATGGGGTTCCGGCTCTCCCTGCCCGCGACGCTCGGCGAACTGGCCAGGGCGCAGGGGAACCTGCACCGGATGACAGACCGTGTCGCGCGCAGGGACGCGGCCGTACGTTCCACCGCCGAGCTGGCCGCGTTCTTGCGGGAGGGTGCGCACCACCCCTGGAGGCCACCGATCGGCGGGTACACGGCGGCGCTCGGCCACGACGTGGTGCACGGACTGGACATCACCGTCGCTCTCGGCCTCGACCGGCGTGTTCCCAAGGACCGGCTGCGCCTGCTGCTCGACGGGATCCGGCCCAGCGGCCTGAGGTTCTTCGGCGCCGACATCTCCGGAGTGCGGCTGTGCGCCGAGGACCTGGACTGGTCCTACGGATCCGGCTCTCCCGTGTACGGTGCCGCCCAGGACCTCCTCCTGCTCGCCTTCGGACGCAGGCTTCCGAACGGTTGGCTCCGGGGCGAAGCGAGCGGCCGCTTCACCACCGTCTGAACCCGAGTACCGCTCACTCTCGCAAGGAGGCACCACCATGCGCGCCCGTCTGCTCCAGGGACTGTCCCTGCTTTCCACCGGGCTGCTTGCCGGCGCTTTCAGCTACGGCGCCGCGAATCTCGTGCCGACCTTCAACGCCGTGCCACTCGACATGAGACTCGACTTCCACGCCGAGCTGATGAAGATGAACGGGATCACCGTGCAGGGAACCATGGCGATCTCAGCCCTCAGCTCCCTCGCCCTGGCCGCCCTCACGCGCGGCCGGACACGAGTCCTCGCGGCCACGGCAGGGGCCCTGACCGTCGCATCCTTCCTGATCACCCGGTTCGGGAACGTACCGATCAACGGCCGCATCAAGCAGTGGGCCGCCACCGCACCGCCGGCCGACCACGCAGCCATCCTGCACCGCTGGGAACTGTTCAACTACGCTCGCACCCTCACCGCCGTGGTGGCGTTCGCCCTCCTCACCTTCCTGGCCCTGCGAGGGACCGCTCCTTCCCGAGGCTCGCTTGGACGCGAGAGCAAGGCAGCTGATCGGGTCCCTCGCGACGCATGACGAACGTCCCGTGGCAAGCACCCTGACGTTCCTCAAGGGGGTGACGTGCTGGCGGCGCCTGCGGGACTGGACCGAGGCCGGCGTCTGGCCGCTTGCACGCAGTCCTCCTCGCCGAACTCCGCAAGGCAGGTCTGCTGGACATGGACGACGCCGCAATCGGCGCCTCGCACGTCCGGGCCCTGAAAGGGGGGCTCACACCGGAGCTTCGCCGGTCGACCGCGCCCGCCCCGGCAGCAAGCACCACCTGATCACCGACCTCCACGGAACACCCCTTGCCGTCTCCTGACCAGCGGAAACCGTCACGACGTCACCCAACTCATGCCCCTGCTGGATACGACCCCCCGCATCCGTGGCCTGGTGGGCCGGCCCCGTCACCGGCCACGACGGCTGTTCGCCGACCGCGGCTACGCCTACGACAAGTACCTACGCCTCCTGCGGGCCCGAGGCATCACACCGAAGATCGCCCGCAAGGGTGCCGCCCACGGATCCGGCCTGGGAAGGACCAGATGGGTCGTCGAGCGCACCTTCGCCTGGCTCCACCAGTTCAAACGCCTCCGGATCCGCTACGAGACACGAGCCGACCTCCACCTCGGACTGCTCCAACTCGCCTGCAGCATCATCTGCGTGCGACACCTCCCAACCTCATTCTGAAATGGTCTAAGGACGTCCGCACCTTCCTCGACCGGCTCCGCACCACCTGCCAGTGCTGCACCCAGGGACTCGATGCTGTGCGGAAGGCGTGCTGTGCCATCGGCGAGTGTTGCCGGAAGCAACTGTCCGCTTTGACCGTGGCCTACGTGCACTCGGTGCTCAAGTCGGCACTGGAACGCGCCGTCCGCGAAGACGAGTTGCCCCGGAACGTCGCCCGCAACGTCAAGACCACCACGCATCAGCCCAGGCGCTTCCAGCCCCTCACCGCGACAGCCCGCCAGTTCCTCGACGCAGCCCGCGCCGACCGGCTCCACACGCTGTACGAACTCGCCCTCCGCACCGGCCTCCGCAAGGGCGAACTCTTGGGCTTCCGCTGGGAAATCCTCGACCTCACCACCGGAACAGCCAGCATCCGCCGCTCCCTCCAGATCACCCGCACCGGCAGCCTCACGCATCTGCCCACCAAGACCCGGGGGCCCGAGCGCCGTATCGCCCTCCCAACCGAATGCCTCCACTCCCTCAAAGAGCTCAGGGGACGGCAGGACAAGGAGCGTGAGACCGCAGGGTCGGACTGGAGCGACAGCGGGCTCGTCTTCACCACGCCGGCAGGCCAGCCCCTCGACCCGGCCAACTTCCCCCGCCGCTTCCGCGGCTTTCTCAATTGGGCCGGTCTCCACCGCACCCGCTTCCACGACCTGCGTCACTCGACCGCGACCCTGCTCCTGAAGCAGGGCGTGGACCTCGTCGTCATCAAGGAGCTGTTGGGCCACGCCCACATCGGCGTCACTGCCGGCGTCTCCGCCCACGTAAGGCTCCGTCTCCAACACCAAGCCATCGACACCCTGGACGGCGCCCTGGGCCCTGTCAACGGCGACCGCGACCACCCACCCATCGCGGCAGGCGTTCGCTGACGTTGCCGTCAAACGGCGCGAGGCCCTCCCGAGAAACTCGGGAGGGCCTCGTCTCCATGGCTACGAGATTTCCGTCAGCCATTCCCAGTCGCCGGGCCGGGAACGCAGCCGGGTGAATCCCTGTTCGAGGCAGGCGCTCAGGCTGGAGGATTCAGCGCGGATGAATCCTTCGGGTCCCAGCCCCGGACCCGACATCACCAATGTCCAGGGCTCGCCACCTTCCGCCATTCTCTCGTCGTCGACCTTAAGGATCACGGTGACGCCTGAGCGGCCCAACTTCTCCATGAGCTGCTCGATATTCATTCCCTGCCCTCCCATCAATAGCCCCTCAAGGCCGCCGAGATGTCACTGACGTCGTGTAGCTGACCTTTACCTACTCTGTCGATGACACTTCGCAGGTGGGCAGAAGTGGGGCCACTCGTAACGTTGTTTCGTTGCATTAACTGCTCTACGACAGCCTGGGCAGTGCGCTTGTTTCCGTTGTTGAACATGTGACCACCGGCGATATCACGGATCACGACGGCCGTGCGGCGCGGCCTGGCCCTGCGAACGGACCTCATCGCCTACGAGGGCGCACTCCACCTCGCAGCCATCTTGATCTGGATGCGGGTCAGCGTGAGCTGTGCGCTGCCTGGAGGGCCGCCCACTCCAGGGCGGGAAACTCGTAGCCCCAGCGCCTCCGGTACCCACCTATCCCGTGCTCGGAGAGAAGCTCCTCAATCATGGCCATGAAGGCCCCTGCAAATGCCTCTGTTGGCAGCCGACCTGCCCAGACCAGTCTTGCGTCCGACCACCAGGACGACGGCTCGTTCAAGTCCGCGAACTCTCCGATCTGAACGAAGACCTTTTTCTGCTTGGTTAAAGAGGACGCTCGTCCCGCTCGGCTCGTCGAAGAACGTCACGAAGGTCGCACTGCACTCAAGCAGCAGATACCGGACAGCGTTCATGAACCCGGCCAGGACCTCGGGTTCTACATAGGAGGCGTGCACCTTCTGTTCCGCAGCGTTCACGGACCACGACCAGGTGGCCCACCCAGACCCACCGAGCTTCCAGTGCATGCTCTGGCCATGGGCCAAAGAAACGTCGAATGGGCTGTGAAGCATGCCTTCCCCTGCGCCAGGCGGTGCTGGCCCTAGAAATCGCCGAGCCAACCAGGACTCGCTCATGAGCATGACGATGCCACAGGCGGGTCTGAGAGACAGGCTCTAAGACGTTGTCTCACGTGGCAAGTTCCTCGGCTTCTTGTGGCAGCTCAGGGTGCTGGCCATGGCCAGACTTCGGCTGTTCCGGTCGTTGCGGTCCACGCACGGGATCTCGAGGCCGCGAGTAGCCCATGGCAGGCTCATGCCGCATGATCGATGAATTCGCGAAGGACAACCTGCACGGGAGACTGCGGCGGGACTGCGAGGCGCTGCTCTGGAAGCTCGACGGCTTGTCCGAATACGACGCCCGCCGACCGTTGGCAGTGACCGGGAGCAACCTCCTCGGCCTGGTCAAACACGTGGCCAGCGTCGAGGCCAGGTACTTTGGCGAGGTCTTCGACCGCCCTTTCCCGGAACCGCTGCCCCGGTGGCAGGACCACGACGGCAGCGATCTGGGGGCGACTGAGGGCGAGACCCGCGATCAGATCATCGAGTTCTACCGGCGCACGTGGGAACACTCGGACGCGACGATCAACGAGCTTCCCCTCGATGCCCCCGGCCACGTGCTCTGGTGGCCGGATTCCCATTCCAACACGAATCTGTTCGCCGTCATGGTCCACGTCATCGGCGAGACCAACCGGCATGCCGGGCACGCCGACATCCTGCGCGAAGGCGTCGACGGTCGAACCGGGATGCGCCCCGAACATGAGATGCAGATCGATGAGGAAGCCCGCGCCGCCTACTACGCGAAGATCGAGCAGGCCGCCACATCGGCCGCATCGGCCAGAGCATAGAGGTCTGTGCCACGTGACTTGAGGTTCGAGCGGCATGATGGCGGCCGTGAGGGCTGATCTGTCGAAGCGTCTGGTTCCTGATGAGCTCTGGGAGCTGGTCGCCCCACTACTGCCGTCGTTCGCGGCTCGACCGCAAGGTGGCGGGACCGCTCCGCGTGACGAGCGGGCGGTGTTCACGGCTGTGGCGTACATACTGACGAGTGGGTGTGCGTGGTGGCGGTATCTGCCGGAGTCGTTCGGTGTATCGCCGGCCACCGCGCACCGTCGGTTCAGCGTGTGGACCGAGGCCGGACTGTGGCGCAGACGGCATCCGGCAGTGCTGGACGAACTCGGCGTCAGGGGTGAGTTGGACTGGTCGTCCGTGATCGTCGATGCCGCGTCGGTGCGGGCAAAAAGGGGGCTCGCTGACCGGGCCGAATCCGGTCGATCGCGGCAAGAAGGGCAGCAAATTACACGTGCTGTCCGAGGGGCAGGGCCTGCCACTGGTCGTGGCGGTGTCGGGTGCGAACCTGCACGACATCCAGGCGTCCAAGCCGCTCATCCTGAGGATACCGGCCGTCCGCTCCCGGCGCGGACCCAGCCGCAGCCGACCGGTGAAGGTCCGCGCGGATAAGGCGTATTACTCCGCGGAACACCTGCGCTGGCTCCGGGGTCGCCACCTCGTTCCTCGGATCGCCCGGCCCGGCATCGAGTCCGGTGAGCGCCTTGGCCGGCACCGCTGGGAGAGCGAGCGGTCGATCGCCTGGCTCTTTGGCTACCGCCGCCTCACTGTCCGGTACGAGCGAAGAGGCAGCCACTTCATTGCCTTCCTCGGCCTCGCCGCAGCCCTCACCTGCTACAAGAGATTCGCCAAACTCACCACGTGAGACATCCTCTAGAGGCGGTGTTCGTCGCCGCTGCCTACATTCTGATCTTCATTCAGCTCGGTGGTCGACTCGTCGTGACCTAAGTTCTCATTGCCTGCAGGGCTCACGGACAGCTGGAGACGGCCCGTCTGAACTTGACCACGTCGGATGACGCCACCGGTTTGGCGAGCTCAGGTAACCCAGGCCCGCTCCGGGTACGGTTACGACTGCGCCATCCTTCGGTTCGGCTTCGAGCCCCCTTCGGAAAGCGCGAAACCACGGCCTTTGGTCATTTCACGATCAGGTTTGAAACCCACCGTGCAGTCTCTGGCAGCGGCGGCACCGGCGCGGACAGTCTGAGCCCCAAGAGTCGCTGGCCACACCTTTCCGCCTCGTCGGTCAGTCCGGGATCCATCGGACGCGATAGCGCGCCTGGAGCTCGTCGGCAGTCATGCCCCGCCGCTGCGCCCGTTCCTGCTGTTCGGCGGCCTGCTGCGCAGCATCTGGCCCGAGTCCATCGGGGGGAGAGGCGTCGTCGAGGGCGAGCTCGGGTGCCTCCCAGCCTGCCTCGATGTCGGGGATCGGACCGAACGGGGCCGGGCCCAGGCCGGAGACACCGACAAGGTCGGGCGATCCGCTCGTAGACATGAACGTTCCTGTGCGGCCATCGGGGAGAGCCAACCGGCCTGGTGAAGCGTCCCAAGGCCGTCGTCGGTGTCTGTGTGGAGGATCCCGACCCAGGTGGTGTGCCTTTCGTAGGTGAAGTCCGGCACGGTCTCGGGATGAAGCTTGAGTACCAGGGCGGCGATGACCGGTACATCGCGTCCATCGGCGAGTGTGACCGTGCCCTCACCTACATAACGGGTCTTCCCGTCTTCCCACGGCATTGCGCCCCCTTTTGCGTATGCACGGACGCAGATCGTTCCGCATCAGCGTGAAGCAGGCAACCTTACTGGGGTGTGTGGGACCGACGGGTCGGTCGCGTCCGTCTCCGGCTCGGCGGCGGCCTCGTTGAGCCGGTCAGAGAGCCGGTTGCCCTTCGGCATGGGCAGGAGGGACTGCGGCATCCCGTGACCAGGTGTTCCGGACGCACACTGAAGATGTTGAGACGGGCCAGCGCACGGTTGTTCCCGGTCACGACGGCTAGCCGCCACAGTTTCGACATCGTGCCGTCGGGGCGGGTGATCTGCGTCTGCTGCAGGACGTTCATCCCATTGGAGAGATGACCTGCGTCCACGAGGGACTCGGCCAAGTCGTCGCCGCGGGTCTTGCCGGCACGCTCCAGATTCTCGGCGGTGTACCGCTGCATATGGACGGCCACCTCGTACGGCTGCTCGGCGAGAGCGAGTGCCGCCTTGGGCTCGCCGTCCTTCTCCGCAGCCCGGACCACAGGACGCGGCCGCCGGCCGCCGAGGGCGGTGAGGAGGGCCAGGCGCTTGCCTTCGAGTTCCATCACGCAGCGCTCGGCGTCCGCGTGCTTCTGGTGGCCGTCTCCAGGGCTTGGGCGGCGTACGTGTCGTTGGCCAGCCGTGCGGCGGCAGGTCTCCCGCTGGGATCGGTCGCCGGACGAGATGGACCGGGAGGTCCGGGCCGTCCCCATGGTTGGGCCAGCGCCCCCGCTCAGGCGGCGATGGAGGGCTTCACCGGTTCGACGCCGGTCGGGCTGTGCCGCCCAGCCCAGCTCTCCAGCGCCGTACAGCCAGCGTCGCGAGTGGTGCTCGGGTTCGACCGGCGGTCCTGCGGAAGGACGATGTCGAGGACTTGGGCGCGCGGACGGATGTGGTGCTGCCGCCAGTTACGTCTGGATGGGGCCAGCCCCCTTGTGACCCTCGTTGCGCTTCCCGGCGAACAGCCGGCCGACCACGACGACCAACGTCGATGACGACCTGGTGGTTCGTGGAGTATCGGTTGGTTCTTCATCGGTCGGCTGTCAGCTTCGATGCCTCGACACGGCGGCGCGAGCCGGCGCATGGCAGGTTCGTTTTCCGGTCCAGGCTGCGATGGGAGGCCCTGGGACGCCGCCGCGCTCATGCTGACCTCTTGCTGACCCCCGGCCGCGGGGCATGTCCAGGGCCTCAAGCCGGTCATCGCCCCCACGCGGCGGGCGGCACGGGTCGGCTTCGGGGTCCAGCGGTGGGGCGTCGAGGTGACGATCGCCTCGCCGCATGGTTTCCGGCGCCTGCGCATCCGGTGGGAACGGCGCGACGACATCCACGAACGCCTACTCCAGCCGCACCCGCGCGTTCACCTCGTCCTCGTTCGGGAGGCCCAGGAACGTGTCCAGGAGCCGCCCCTCGATGTGCCGCGCGTCCCAGACGGCGGCGCGCTCCAGGCCGACGCACTCCTCGGGGGTGGCGGGGCGTTCGAGGCCCTCTGAGTCGTAGATCAGGCACTCGCGGAAGTCGGCGGCGTCCTGGACGAAGCGGACCACTGGGCGGGCCGCCTCCCCTTCGAGCGGGCGGTGGCCGATCTCCTCCCATCGGTCGCCGGGGCGCAGCCGGACGTTCTGGGTGAACAGGAACGTCGTGGCGTCGAGGGCGTCCAGGTCGTCGGACGGCTCCGTCGTGCGGTAGTCGTAGAAGCCGGTGTACGGCTCTGAGAGCTCCCTGCCGTATCCGTACGAGCCGTCGGGCAGGGGGATCCTGAGGTACGTGCCGGGGCCTGTCATCGCAGCCCCGCGAAGTTCTGCACAAGGTTCTTGAACGGCGTGCCGGTGAAGGGGGCGTACTCGCCGAACTCCAGGACCGCCGCGTGGTGGAACAACTCGCCCATGATGCTGTCCTTGTCTACCCCGCGCTTGTCGTTCTCGGTCAGCCGGGGGCCCGAGTCCGTGTCCGACCACGCGCCGCCCTTGAAGTCCTTGACGCCGAGCCTGGCGGCCTCTTGCATGCCGTGGTGGTCGATGAGCTGCTGCTCCCTTCCCCGGATCGCGAGGTAGCCCAGGTCACGGTAGCGCTCCCCGTAGTTCACCGCGTAGCCGACCGCGAACTGGTCCAGCTCCGCGGGGCCGAACCCCGGGTCCTCCGGCTCGGCACGCTCGTCGACGTGGTGGTTGACGTCCCGGGCCTTCACGGCTGCTTCCGCCTGCGGACGCCAGGGCTTGTTGAGGTCGATGACGGCGCTGGTGCGGCCCGAGTACACGCGCCCGTTCTTGTGCTTCTTCGTGTACGTCACGTACACGCGCCCCAGCCTCGGCTCCCGCCGTTTGCGCTCCGCCTCGGTGGCGGGCTGCGGGATCGGGAACGGACTGTGGATCAGACGCTGGGCCTCCACGGTGGGGAACGCCGATGCCTGGGCGGGAACGCCGAGCGGATTGCCGGACCGCACGATCGCCGCCGACCGCTGCATGTGCAGCTTCACCATGAGCGCCATCGCGTACGCGGCGAGGGCCTGCGCCGCGACGACCGCCGCCACGAGCCCGGCCGCCTCCCCGGAAACGGCGGCGGGCGCGGCGGCAGGCGCGGCTTCCGGGGAGGCGGCCGCGGCGGCCGGCGCCGCCGCCGCGGCAGCGGTCCCGCCGCCGGCGAGGACGGCGGCGTTGCCGCCCCACGCCACGTACGCGCGTTGCAGCGCCGAGGCGGCCACGAACACCGTCTCGGGGTCGATCTGCTCGCGCGCGAGGCGGCCCGAACGGTCGGTGAGGGCGACCGGATTCCCCCGGGCGTACTCGTAGAGGTTCGGTCCGTCGACGAGTCCGGCGGGGTCGGCACTCGTCCAGCGGCCGAGCCAGCAGGCGTAGTACCGCGCTCCGTGCCGGGCGAGCCCCGTCTCCTCATCCCGCTCCATGCCCGTGTAGCGGTACCGCTTCGGTGTCTCCGTACGGCTGCGCACGGCCTGGTACGTCGTGGAGCCGTAGGGCCCGTACTCCTCGTACGAGATGATCCGCGCCCGGTCGTCCAGTTCGAGGCAGGCGGATCCGAGGTGGTTGCCCGCCTGATAGCGGATCAGCAGGGCCGGAGCCGGATCGTCGCCCGCCAGGTCCCGGGTGCGGAGCTCGGTGAGGGCGAAGCGTTCCCGGCCGCCACCGGAGCTCGCCTCGGCTCCGGTGTGGATCGTCTCCCGCTCGAAGACGGCGGTGTCCGGTCCGATTGGGCCCCGGTGCTGCCGCAGCAACTCGAAGTCGCCGAAGTAGATTCGCTCCTCGATCAGTCCCGGCGCCTTCTCCCAGACCTTCCGCACCCGTGCGCCCTCGGCGTCGTACACGGCGTAGGAGACGCCGCCTCCGCCGAGGTCCGCGCGCCGCAGCCGGTCGGTGTGGTCCCAGTGCAGGTTGGGGCCGGGGTCCGCCCCGCCGAGGTGGGGCATCCGGACCATGTTGCCGTGGCGGTCGTGCAGGTAGGGCTCTGAGGTCGGCGGGTTCGCGCCGCCGGCGTTCACGGTCGTGGAGGTCAGCCGGTTGCCGGTCTTCGCGGGTGTGCCGCCGGTCCCGTCCTCCAGGAGGCTGGTCTCGGTGTACGCGTGATCCCGCGTCCAGCCGGCGTTGGCCGGGTCGCTGCCGTGGTGCCGTACCCGCAGGAGGTTCCCGACGAGGTCGTGTACGTGCCGCTCGACGTAGGTCCCCATGGTCTGCCGGGTGTTCGGGTGGTCGAGCCGGCCGTGGAAGGTTCCGTGGGCGTCGGGGGCCGTGGGGGCGTTGCGGGTGCCGTCGGCCCGCTGACCGAGGTGCTCGCGGCCGGTGGCCTGGATCAGGCGGTAGAGGGCGTCGTAGACGTAGTCGTTGTCCGGTTCAACGCGCTGGTTGCGGAAGAACACGGTCTGCTGGGCGTCGTCCTGGATGTGGGTGATGTTCCCGGCCGGGTCGTAGGTGTAGCGCAGGTTCTGCAGGCCGCAGGCAGCGTCCTCCGGAGGCTCCTCGGGTGCGGCGACCGTAGCCGGGGGCGGCCGGGGGTTGTCGCGGTCCTCGGTGAACGTCGGGGCGCGGCTGGTGTAGAGGCGGGTCAGCCGGAAGGTCAGGGGGTCGTACCGGTAGCAGGTCGTGGCGCCGTTGCGGTAGGCGACGCGGAGGCGTCGGCCGGCCGCGTCGTGATCGACGTCGGCGACCCCGACAGGGGAGGGGGCCTCGGTGGCGGGGTCGAGCAGCCCGGTGGGTTTTTCCTCGCGTTCCAGCCAGACGTCGACGCGGTGGAGGAGGCCCGCCTCGTCGAAGGCGGACTGGACGACGTGGTGGCGGTCGGGGCCGAAGCCGCTGTGCGGCAGGACCGCCTGGACGGTCCGGTTGAGCGCGTCGTACCGGGTGCTGTTCGTGAAGGCCTCGTCCTCCAGTGCCGGGTCGGCCGACCAGTCGGGCAGGTCCTGGTAGGCGGCGGCGAGGCGGCGGGTGTGGTGGAGCGGGTTGCCCTTGAAGTCGTAGGCCTCCAAGGGGGAGCCGACGGCGTCGAGGAGGGCGTGGACGGCGACGCCGGCGCCGTCGAAGACCCGCAGGACGCGAGTCCGGAGGTTGAGCCGCCGGGCGCGCTCCTGCTCGGCCTCCGGCGCGTCCGGGGCCGGTTCGCCGTACTCGACGCGCTCGATGAGCACGTCACGCCCGAGGGTGCGGGGGTCGGAGGCGGACTCCCCTTCCGTCACGGTCCCGCGTACGGTCCTGGTCACACGGCGGCGCAGCGCGTCGTAGCCCGTGACGAAGGTGTGTCCGCGGCTGTCCCAGTCGCGGACGGGGTTGCCGAGGACGTCCGGCAGGGTCCACCTGGCTCCGGCCTCCATGCCGCGGTGGTGGAGCCGGTTGCCGAGCATGTCGTGGTCGTAGCGGACGACGACGCGGCCGAGCGGGTCGCCGGCCTGTGCCAGCGCGTCGCGCACCGACAGTTCGTTGCCCTCGACATCGAGTTCGGTTCTGGTGGCGGCGGTCTCCTCGGTGCCGTCGAGGTCGTGGCCAGGGCAGACGACCCGGTTGCGCCGGACGGTGAGGAACGGCCGGCCGTAGGCGTCGAGGTGGGTGGTCGTGGGGGTGTCGACGTGCGCGGCGGCGCGGGTGGCGGCCGCCTGTTCGTGCGGCCCGAGTGTGCCGCCGATCCGCCGAGCGTGCCAGGGCTCCCAGTCGGCGGGTGGCCCGGCGGGCGGCGGGGCAGCGAAGTGGCGTGCCACGAGGCCGCGGACGTCGGGGTCGGTGCGCGGGTCGCCGGTCTGGGTGCCGTGCGGCGCGCAGGTGTCATTGGTGTCGTAGTCGGTGCGGTCCCAGGGGCCGAAGACGGCCTTGTCGTAGGTGTGCTGGGGGTGGAGCGTGGCGACGACGCGGCCGACGGGGTCGTGGAAGAGCACCGAGCTGACGCCGGCCGTGACGTCCGCCTCGAAGGCGGGGGTGGCGGTGAAGAAGGGTTCGTAGCGGCGGACCGGCCTGCCCTTGTTGTCGAAGACCGTCCAGCCGGTGCCGACCCATCGCGGGGTGACCACCGGGCCGCCCTCAGTGAGAGGGCCCGGTTCGGCCCGGGTCTTGTGCTGGACCTCTCGCCCGAAGCCGTCCGAGTAGACGTACGCCGTGCGGATCCGCAGGCCGTGTGGCGGGAGCGGGGCACGGACGTGCGTCTCCCGCTCCAGGGTCACCACGACGGCGGGCCCGCCGAGCCGGCGGAATCGGTCGAGGTCGTGGACGACGCGGGTGGTGGCGCCCGCGAGGAGCCCGACCGCCGTCGCGTCCGGGTCGGGCGCGGTCAGCAGGGCATCGAGCTGGTCCGGCGTCGGGTCGGTGACGAAGCCCTCCAGGGTGTCGCCCTCGGCAGGCGCCGGCGCGGCCTTGCCCAGGAGGGCGCTGCCGACGACCAGGCCGAGGGCGTCGAAGGCGACCTCCGTCCGGTTGTGGTTGGCGTCGGCGACGAGCCGCGGCTGGAGGACGCGGTAGTCGTTCGCCTCCACCGTGGTCGAGTTACCGAGGGCGTCGCGGACCGCGACGGCCAGCAGGTCGTCGCCGTCGAGGTCGACGAAGGCGTCCTGTCCGAAGGGGTCGCGGTAGCGGCGCGCGGTGAAGTAGTGCTGTCGCGCCCGGGCGAGTTCGGTCGCGGCGGAGTCCTGGGGGTCAGCGGAGAAGTACGACCGGCCGGAGGGCAGCCACCAGTGACCGTCGGGGTCGGTCGCGGGAAACCGGCCGTCGTCCGTCAGTGTCCGGCTCGCGAGGTAGCCGCCCCGGTCGCCTCCGGTTCCGGCGAGCACGTCCGCCGGTTCCGGGAGCAGCGCCTCCGCCGATTCGCCCGGGCGCGGCCGGCTGAAGACGCCGGCCAGGAGACCGGGGGTGAAGGCGAGCCTGTAGGTCTCTCCGGCGAGGCCACGCGGTTCCAGGTGTCCCAGCGGCAGCAGCCGGGACAGGTCGTCGCTCCGGAGTAGGGTGCGGACCTGAGCGACGGGCCGCCGGCAGGGGCCCGCGGCGGGCGGCTCCTCGTACGCCACCTCGCGGGCGAAGCGGTGGCGCAGCCGTCCCCCGGCCCCGGGATCGGGCTCCACGAGGTCGTCGGCGAGGAAACGCCCGCGCGGTCCCGTGGGCGCGTATCCGGTCAGTTCGAAGGTGCGGGTCTCGCACACCACCGGTGTGCGTCGCGCACCGGGGAGGTCGACCGCGTTGGTGACGGATCGCTCGGTGTACGTGATCAGCGGGGTCGTCTGCTTCGCCCGGTCGTCGGGGTGGAGCGTTGCCAGGCCGGGGTGGGGGATCTCGCGGGGGGTGCCGTCGTCGTCGACCGTGAGGAGGTGCGTGCGGCGCCCGTAGCCGATCACGGCTTCCTTGAGGACGGCTCCGTGCGGGTCGACCTCGAGGGTGATCGTGTGCCGAGTGCGCGGGTCGGCGGGTTCCCGCTCGTAGTGGTGGCCGAGGGCCTCGCGGAGGTGGACGTCGAAGACGGCGTGCGCGTGCGCTCCGCGTGGTTGCAGGCGGCGCACGGTGAAGTTCTGCTCGGTGACGGTGTACGGGGTACGGGCGCGGGCCGCCTCGGCCGGGGTGGCCCCGGGCGGGGCGTCGTCGGCGTAGATCTCGCGGCGCAACAGGGCGCCCTTCAGCGCGCGGCACGCCTGCCGTTCCTCCTCGGCGTCGAGACCGGGGGGCAGGGGGGTGTCGTCGAGGAGGATCTCTCGGGCGGCCTCCGGAGTGAGGCCGGGTTCGCGGTAGTACTCGTCTTGGTGGTGGCGGGAGACCTCCTCCCGGTCCGGCCGCGCGCCGGTGTGGAACCAGGACGTGACGCGCACGGGCGGGACGTCCGACGCGTCGCCCGTCTCGTCCGCCTCCGCTCCGCCGAGCGCCGCGAGCTCCTCGGTGTCCCACTGCTCGACCATGCCGAATCCGCAGAACTCGCGCTCGGTGCCGTCGTAGTGACCGTGGTGGTAGCGGTAGCGCGTGGTGAGCCGGTTGCCGCTCACGTGGTCGTACGTCTCCACGCGGGCGATCACATGGACGGGGAACGGCAGCCGGCCGATCCACGGCCGGCCCTCGTACTTGTCCCGCAGGTAGAAGGCGGTCGAGGGGGCGTAGCTCAGCCGTGTCTCGGCGCCGAGGTTGTTCACGATGCCGGTGAGCAGATGGGGTTTGGCACCGCCCATGAGGTTGACGAACCGCAGGGGGCGAGCGGCGTCGCCGGCCAGAGGGGAGGACCAGACGAGGCAGGTCGTGCCGTTGCCGAGGAGATCGGTCACGGAGACGTGCGTGGTGTCGTCGATCCGCGGGAAGACGCTCAATTCCCGTGGCGCGCTCCAGCCGTTGCCGGACTGGTTGAAGCAGAGTCTCACGCCGTCGCGGTGCAGGTAGACGAGGTCGGCGGTGCCGGATCCGTCGATGTCGGCCAGGTGCAGGCGCCGGTAATCGAAGGCGTCCGGGTGGTCGAACCAGGGTGCGTTCTCCATCGTGACCTTCGCGCCGAAGCGCCCGTGACCGAGGCCGGGCCAGTAGCAGACCTCACCGTTGCGGACGCGGACGAGGTCGGAGAGGCCGTCGCCGCTGAGGTCGGCGAGGTGGAGGGAGGCGGCGTCGTCGCTGAAGAGGGCCCTCGGCCCGTGCTCCTCGTCGAGGGCAGCGGCGATCCGCCCGGCGGCCTCGAAGCCGTCCTCCCCCAGTGACCGGTACCAGACGAGTGCCCCGTCCTCGGCCGCGAGGAGGTCGGCGCGGCCGTCTCCATCGAGGTCGGACAGTCGGACGTTCGCGCCGTTCAGGGGGACGCCGGGCAGGGCGGCGAACGGCCGGAAGGGCTGCCAGTCCTCACCTTCGTCGTGCTCGTACAGGCCCGGCGCCGTCCCGCCCGTGACGACCAGGTCCATGAGGCCGTCGCCCGCGAGGTCGACGAAGTCCGCACCGCTGCCGGGCGGCACCGCCGGCATGGTGCGGACCAGTTCGAGCGGGGCGAAGCGGACGCGGGTCCCGTGGCTCTCCATGGTGGTGGGATCCGGTAGCGGGCTGATGAGGCGCTTGTAGTACCACGCGTCGGATTGTTGGGTGAGCACCCCCGCGATTCCCTCGCCGTGGAGGTCGGCCCACCGGTACGTCGTACCGTCGACGCCGGCGGGGAGGTTCACCGTCGACGCCGGGTCGACGGTCTCGACCGTGTCCCGCACGGCCGGCTCGGCATAGGTGAACTCCACCGGGGGCATGCTGCGGCCGGTGTATCCGGTGCCGTCGCGGCGGTAGCCCAGCTGTGTCACGCTCCGCAGGTACGAGTAGACGGGGACGTCCACCGCGGCCGGATCGCCCGCGCCTCCGTAGGCGAGGTCGGTGGAGCGCACGAGGCAGTCGACCCCGACGCCGCTCGCCTCGGTGCCCGGAAAGTGGTGGAACATCAGGACGCGCCGGCACCGTCGGGCGGTCCGCACCTCGAACCCGGCGCGGTACGAGGAGAAGGGGTCCGGGCGCACCGGCCACGGGTGGCGCAGTGCGCCGTCGGCGTCGGTGGACGTGTGGTCGCGGGGGCCGGGAGCGTCGGGGTCGTGGTCGCCGTAGTCGAGCACGACCTCGAACATCCAGCCGCCCTCGGCGACGGCGGGGTCCAGGAAGTGCGGGCGCTCACCGGCCGCGTCGAGGGCGGACCGCCGGTTGCCGTAGAGGACGCGCTTCACGTACCGGTTGGCAGTACGGCGGGGGTCGTCGCGGGGGCCCCGGTTGCGCTCCTGCGGCGCGGCCAGGTCGACGCCTGTGCCGTCCTCGGGCCTGTACCGGAAGAGGACGGCGTTGCCCGTGTCGTCGCGGCTCTCGCAGATCAGCCAGCTGAAGATGCGTCGCGGGTCGCCGGGGTCGGCGATCCGGTGCGCGGCGTCAAGCCCGTACACGGTGAGGACGTTGTCCTTCGAGACCGAGCGCCAGTGGACGTCGCCCTCGGGGGCGCCGCCCTCGGCCGAGGCGAGGGCGGTCCAGCGCTCGATGCGAGCGTACGCCCCCTCGATCCGGGGCCGGTAGCGGCGGATCCGGTAACCCGCGATCTCGTCCTCGTGGACCACCGGCCGACCGGCCGGGTCGCGCACCCAACCGCCGTCTGGGTCCCGCGCGTGGCCGGGGTGGGCGGCCACCCAGCTGCCGTCGGGGTCCTGCCGGTGGACCGGCACCAGGTCCTCCGCGCCCGAGAGGGCGAACACGTCGGAGTCGGTGGCGTCCTCGTAGGTCGGCAGCCTCTTGTCCGTCCTCCGCGTCACCGACGGGGCCGACAGGCTCCAGCCGAGCCCGAAGGGGCCGTTGCCCATGCCGGAGTCGTAGGAGAGCGCGAGTTCGGGGCCGAACCCGTTGCGGCCCGGGCTCGTGGCGACCGGGACCAAGACCGATCCGGTGCCCGTCGCTGGGTGGGCGGTGAACCGCTCGCCGATGCCCCGGATGGCTCCGCCGCCCTTGGGGAGCGCCACTTGGGGCGCGCTGACGACGAACCGCCGTGCGTCCGGACCCTCACCAATCCCGGTGCCCTCGCTCTTCTCGTCCGTCATGCGCGCTCACCTCCCGGCAGTGTCACGTCGTCCTGCCACACGGGCAGCAGGTCCACGAAGGCGTCCAGGGCCGAAACATCCGCTTTATGCATGGTTACCCCACTTCCAGGGGAAGGAGACGGATTCCGGGCGATGCTCAGGGAGCTGGGTGCGTCATGGGACCTACGGGGTCAGCGTGAAGCGATAGTCGCAGAGCAGGATCAGGTCGTGGGGCGGGGTGAACGTCTCGGCTGGGACCGTCACGGCGATCTCCCACGGGGCGTCCTCGGCGTCGGTGATGGGCTGGTCCAGGTCTCCTTCGTGGCGGTGGACGGTCAGGTCCGGAGCGTCCGGGCTACCGCCCGCGGTGAGGGTGAAGGTCCGCTCCGGTCCAGCGCCGGCCACCGGGTCCTTGATGGAGAGCCGGAATTCCGGCAGGGCGGTGCCGGTGGAGAAGACGGAGAGGCGGGTCACGCTCACCTCGCCGCGGGCGGCGAAGTAGGGGAACCGCCGTTTCGAGACGGGCAGGGAAAGGAGGCGCTCGGCTCCGGCGGGGGTGTTGAGGAAGCGATGCCAGGCGTCCGGGAACTCGTGGCGCACGCTGATCATGCGGGTGAGGACGGCGGGCGTACCTGGCTCCGCTCCTTCGCCCGAGAAGGTCTCTCGCAGCGATTCGACGGCCCTCTCCCGGAGCGGAGCGCCGCCGTCGCGGGCGGTGTAGCGCACATGCATGATCAGGTCGGAGATGCTGTCGTAGTCGAACTGGCGGAAATCAGCGGGAAGTTCGAAACGCCAACGGGAGATGGCGCCGGCTCCCTCGAAGGGGAGGTACCGGTCGTCGCGGAAGTCGAGCTCGAACATCCCGCCGTCGTTCTGCCCGCCGCTCGTGGCGATCGACTGGATGGGCACGAGGTCGCGGACGAAGCGGGGATCGTTCTCCTCCGTGCGCTCGGCGTACGTGCTCCCGCCCGTCGCCCTGGCCCGGAGCCGGTTGGCCAGGAGTGTGAGGGTCCCGGAGACTCCCGTATAGGGACCCGCGACGCAGGGGACGCTGAGCGAGACTGTCTTGACCCGGCGGAAGTAGTGGCCGGGGAAGTCCAGGTCGAAGAGGGTCTCCGGCACCTCGAACTCGCAGGACCCGGTGGCCCGAAGCCGCAGCAGCGCCTCGGGGTCGAGCTGGAGCAGGGAGATGTGCCGGGTCAGTTCCAGCTCCCGGGTGCTCTGCTCCTCGTACGCCCGCTCCAGCCGGCGCAGTGCGAGGTGCAGCCGGTCCCCGGCGAGGAGGCCCTTGCGCAGGCTGTCCCAGCTTCCCGCCTCGGCGACGGGCGAGGGCGACTGCGGGCCGGTCGCGTCGGTGATGCCCAGCTCGAAGCGGTAGCTCCGTTCGGCCTGCTTGGCGAGGTCCTGGGCGAGCTGGAAGGCCCGCAGGTACAGGGCGGCGCTCTCGCGTTCCATCCAGCCGTAGAGCTCTTCGTCGGTGTACTTGTCCTTCAGGAACCGTTCGGCTTCGGCGGCTTGCTCGATCTGGAGGGTGTGGACGTCGCGTTCGGCCTCGCCGAGCGCCTTGCGGATCTGGGCGGCGATCATCTCCCGGTCGGTCTGGGCGATGTGATGCACGGCGGAGTTGCGCTGGTAGGCGTGGTCCTGTTCGCGCCAGACGACGCCCGCGAGCTTCTGCGCCAGGGAGGACTTGAAGGCGTGCCACCGGCCCACGGCGTCGAGGACCTTGGCCACCGAGGTGGCACCGGCGGCGAGGGCCATGCCGCCGAGCACCGCGCCGCCGCCCACGCCCACCGGCTTGACGGCGATCTCGAACTGAGGAATGAGGTTGAGGAGGGGCGCGATGCCCTCGGCCACGGCACCCGCCATGGCGTGCGTCGTGGCGAGGAAGGCCTGGAACAGCTCGTCCTGTTCGTAGGTGAGCATCTTCGCGCCGCTCTGCAGCGAGACCACGTCGACGGACCCGGCGGCGGCGCCGATCGCGGCGCCGACGGCCGCCCCGAGCGGTCCGGAGACCAGCCCGCCCGCGGCTCCGATCGCCTCGCCCGCGATGGAGATCTTGCCGCCGTCCGAGAGCTCGAACCGGCCCGTCGGCGTGTACAGCGGTGTCCCGCCGACGGATGGGCGCGTCTTCGGGGTGTCGGGCGGCTGAGGCTCCTCCGCGACCGTCGGGGGCTGCTCGCCGAGGAGGCGACTGTAGTGGAAGAGCTGGTGGATCGCGGTGTCTCGGGCGGCTCGGAGCGCCCCGACGGCCGCGTCCGCCTCGGCGATCTGCCAGTCCTTGATCACGGTCATGGCTTCGAGGAGGGAGTTCTCGTGCCGGGCGCGCATCGCGGCCAGGGCCTCGCCGTCCTTCTTCTCCTGGGCGGCCAGCATGGCCGCGCCGAAGGTCTGGACCTCAGCGCACATCTCGATGGCGCGGCGCAGCAGAACGCGGAAGCGGTGCCGAGGCGCGGGGGCGGCGAGGTCCGCGACCACATCGGCGATCTCGACGCCGGCCGCTGCGGCCCGGACCAGCAGGGCCGGGTCGAGGGGAGGTTCGAACAATGGCAGTTGGCGCACGACGCCACTGATGTTCATGCAGTGCCGGATCTTGAAGAGCCGATCCTCGACGACGTCCCAGTATCTGAGCACCTTGTCGTTCTGCGGGATGCAGAAGTACAGTGCCCGCCCCATGCCGAGGAGGACCGACACCCCGGTCGGCGCGCTGCCGGGTAGAGGCGGGATCAGGGAGGCGAAGGGCAGCCGGTTCTCGAGGTCGGCGAGGGCGTTGCCCGCCTCGTCGAGACGGGGCCGGAGTTCGGCGAAGCTCTGCGCGGCGCTGCGGGCGGCCCGGTCGACGGTCTCGGGGCGCTTCCCGAGGAGGCGGGCGGCGAGGACGTACAGCTGGGTGGCCTCGTTGATGGACTCGATGGTGTCGCGGGTGAACAGTTGGTCGCCCCAGGCGATCAGGTTGTCCAGGTACCTCATCACCACGTACTTCTGGTACGCGGCGGGCCGCAGACGCGCCACGCGGTGGGGCTGGAAGGGATGCTCGGCCAGCGCGCGCAGCTGGTCGACGACGCGCTGTTCCTCGGGGCTGTTCCGCTCTCCCGGTGTGATGCGGGCGAACAAGTCCTCGAGGGACTCCGGGCCGGTCTCGCGCAACGGCTTGACGCGCCAGAAGCGGCGGGAGCCGCCCTCGGGCGAGTCGTCCGTGGGGTCGAAGACGTAGTGGAACCAGCGCTGCGCCTCAGCGAAGCGCTGGTGCCGGCTGAGTCGAGTGGCGAGGAGCAGCGGCACGTGAAAGAAGAGCTCCCAGTTGTAGCCGGAGTAGGCGCCGCCGGGATCGAAGTCGACGCCGTGCCCGGGGTGCGGCTCCAGGACCCGCCCGGCCACCGGCCGGAAGGCGTCGGCGAACGGAGGCGTGGTGAGGGACTGGGTGTCGAGGCTGAACAGGCCCGCCGGGCCCTGGCGTTCCAGCCGCTCGACGAAGGTGCTCAGGTGGGGATGGAAGAAGGTGACCCAGCGGGTGTCCACCGTCAGCGGCAGTTTCAGGTCGCCGATGACCGCACCGGCGAGCGCCGCGCGCGCTGCGGGGCTCAGGCTCTCCACGACGCCCGTCGGGACGGGACGGAGGAGCCCATCGGTGCGGGCGGCGTCGGTGAACGGGCCGAGCAGCGCCTCGCCCACGACCGGTAGGGCGGTGAGGGCCATCAAGGGGCGGACGGCCGCCGTCGGGGTGGCCGGCGCGGCTGGCTCAAGCCGGGACACGGCCTTGCGTACCACTCCGGGGAGCAGCAGACGGTCGGCGGTCCGCCAGGGGGAGGAGTCGATCACGAGGTCGTGCGGACCGGGCAGTACGGGGCGGGGACGGTGGGCCTCGCGGCGGAGCAGTTCGCCGAGCGACCGGCGGACACCGGGGTCGAGCCCCACCCTGGGGATGCGGAGCAGCGGGAACTCGGTCCGTTCCCGCAGGTGGACCAGATACCCGTGTCGGTCGTCCTGGTAGAAGAACATCGTGTCGAGCGGCGGCAGGTCGTGCTGGGCGGCGGGGGTCACGCTGAACAGGGGGGCCTGGTCGAGGACGCGGACGGGCGGGATCATCCTGCGTTCGGTCGATCCCAGGTTCAACGCCCCGCCCGAGTGCTGCCGCTGGAACCTGCCGGTCCCGATGTTCAGGGGGCGGCGGACGGTGGCAGGGCGGAAGATGAAGACAGGGGCCGCGCTGGGGTCGCTGAAGACGACGTCGAAGCCGTGTCCGTCGAAGGGGTACACGGGGGTCTCGCTGCCACGCATGATCATCTCGACGTTCAGGACGTCGCCGTCGATCCTGGACCGCAGCCGCATGTTCTTCGGCAGCCCGGCGACGTCGTCCACGGTGCGCTCGCGCGGCGGGGAGGACGTCCCCTTGCCGGCCTTGCCGATCCTCCGCACCGGTCGCGCCGCCGGCGCGGGCCATTCGACGAAGTCCGTGGTGACCTGCTTGGGCGACCAGTCGCCGTTCTCGTAGGAGCTCCAGGCGAGTTTGACCTCCCAGTAGACCAGGGGCTCGGCGAGCTCCATGCGGTCGGAGGTGACCGTCGTGCCGACGAGCTTGCTCTTACGGGTCTTCTTCACGAACTGGGGCCAGAAGAGGAATAGTCTCCCTCTCCAGACGGCAGGCAGCAGGTGGACTCCGCTCAGCCCGGTCGCGTCCTCCTTCTCCACGCCCTCGATGTCGACGGGCACGGGTTCCCAGGGTGTCCACTCGATGCCGTCGATCTGCCGGCGGTAGAAGTAGGCGCGGGGCACGCCGGTACGGGTGCGCCCGAAGACGTGGAGGAGGGCCTTGCCGTCCCGGGTGTGCGCGTGGAACCCGCACACCTCCAGGTTGGCGACGCTCTCCGTCCTGCGCAGGTAGCCGAGGAGGCCGCGCCGGACGGTGTCCGGGCTGACGTCCGCCTGGAGGAGATCCGCCTCCAGCTCTTTGAAGAACGGGCTCTTGTCGTCGCGGAGTTCGGGCTCGATCCAGTTCTCGGGGAAGAGGAAGATGCGCCGGTTGGGCTCCCACAGCCCGTACATCCGGTGCCATTCCCATTCCCGGGCGTCGATGTCACCGGGTCTGACGTCCGGGTCCAGGTTGAGCAGACACCGCTGGACGAAGAGCTGGACGGAGGAGATGGCCTGCTTGAGGCGTGAGGTGAGCATGCAGGCGCTCATCTCGACGTCGATCAGCAAGTGTTCGAAAAGCTCGCCGGGCGACCGGGCGCCGAGGAGCGCCGACACACGGGCCACGAGCGCGTCGCGCTGCCGTTCCCGCAGCGGGTTGTTGAGGGTGCGCGCCACGTCGAGCCAGGCCTCGTGGTCGTACTTGGCCTTGACCGCGTCAACGGCGCCCTGGGGAAGCAGCTCGCGCGCCTCAGAGCCCACCCAGGACCTGAGGACGGTCGGAGCGACCCCGATCCCGCGGGCGAGTCGGATGGCCTTCTCCAGTTGGAGGAGGGTTCTTGTGCTGGAAAGGTCGTCGACGGTCCTTCCGCAGGCGGTGAGCGCGTCCGTCCAGGTGGCCTCGTCCCACGCGGAGGCCGCCGCGAGGGCCTGGAGACGTTCCTCCGGGGGTGCGGCAAGCACGTCGGCCAGGCGGCTGGGGCCTGGTGTGAGCCGATCCCGCAGACCGACGTACTCCGCAAGCCGCAGGTGGGCGGCGAACCCCTCGGGGTTGGGGGTGGTCACCAGCGAGGCGGGGTCGAACCCGCCGTCGCCGTTGCCCCGGGCGCTCAGCCGGCGGAGTTCGTCGGCGGTCAGGGACAGCGTACGGGTGACGAGCGCGAGGCGGTGCAGCCGGATGTAGGGGACGTCGAGGCCCAGGGGCGGCACGGGCGGCTGCTGGGATTGCGCCCCGCCCTGCCGGGCCGTGTCCTGTCGGGCCGGGGATCCGTGGCCCTCGGCGTCCGGCCCGGGCGGCGGATCGGTCGAGACCATGCGGCGCAGGAAGTCGCCGATCGCACTCTCCTCCGGCTGGTCGAGGGATTCCAGTACGGCCGGTTCGTCGAGGAACGCGCGCAGGACGTCCGCGGGGGTGCCGAGAGCCTGGCCGAGCGTCTGGTGCACGTGGGTGCGGGCGATGATCCGGTGCAGGAGGGGCAACAGCCCTTCGGCGGCCGTCAGGCGGCGGGTCGCCTTCGTCGCCTCGTCCGCGGAGGAGTCGCCGAGCGGGCAGGGGTCCGGGAAGACGGCCAGGGCCGCGGCGCGGGCGAGCTCCGGCTCGTCGGGGTGGGCGGCGACGAACGCGCCGCGGAGCTGCGCCACGGGGTCCGGGTACGGCTGCCGCTGCGCGGAACCGTGGGTTCCCTTCCCCGGCGCGTACGGCCCCGGCGGCTGCTCCGCCGCGTACGGTCCTGGCGCCGTCTGCCCCTGCGGATACGTCGTCTGCGCGGTGTGCCCCTTGTCGGGCGCAGTGGCAGGCGGTCGCCCGTAACGGCCCTCGACGAGATCGAGGGCGGCCGTGGTGGCCTCCGCTCCGGCGAGGAGGGCGAGCTTGCCGCGCAACCAGTCGGCGGTCGGCTCGTCGGGCAGGGAGTGTTCCCTAGCGATCTCCGACCAGGCCGCGCCAAGCGAGGCCGCCAGCGCGTTGAGCTCGGCCGCCGTCGGGGCGAGGGCGTCGGGCCCCGGAGGCGGTTCGCCATACAGGTAATTCAGTTGCGGGATCGTGGCCCCGGAACCGGCACACTCCCCGGCGAGCGCCGCAAAGTCGAGCGCCGCCTGCGGGGTGGCGAAGGGGTCCGCGCCCGAGAGCCGCAGCAGGGCACAGAGGTCGGTGACGCGCAGGTCGAGGAGGCGGGCCAGCAGGACGTGGCGGTGCAGGACGGACAGGTTCGCCAGGGACAGCGGGCGGCGGTCCGGATCCGGATCGAGCGCGCCCCGCCTGACCGCCTCCGCGGTGACGGCGGCGAGCTCGGTCTCGGTGATCCGCAGGGCAGCGAGGATCGCCGGTGCCTTGTCCTGGAGGCGGGGCCTGCTCTCCTCCGGCCGGTCCATGGCGACGAGCTCGTCCCCGCCCGGGCGCACCCCGAAGTCGGGGTCGAGGGGGTTGGACACGGCGGGGTTTTGGAAGAGCCGCGGGTAGGGCCCGGTCGCCCCGTGGGTGTCCAGGGTGCGCCACAGACTCAGCAGCGTGATCACATCGGTGTCGTGGCCGGCCCGAAGGCGGAGCATCCGGCCGATCTCGGCGAGCGTCCCGGGCGAGACTTCGCCGCGGCCCGTGCCGAAGGCGAGAAGCACGGTGTCGAGCTCGGTGGTCGTCCAGCCGAGCTTCCGCCAGAGGCGGACGAAGACGGCGATGCGCCGCAGTTCGTCGCCGGTCAGCGCGGAGCCGTCGAGGTGCTGGAGACGCAGGCTGTCGACGTCGCAGTCCTGGCCCCGGTCGGAGTGGAGCACGATCAGCTGGGCGATCCGCTCGGGCGGGAAGTCGGCGTCGAGGCGGGCCGTGAGCTCTTCGGGCGTACGGTCCCGGGCCGCGAGCTTCGTGGTGAGCTCCGGGCCG
Organism: Streptomyces sp. NPDC015346; assembly: GCF_043078785.1. Taxonomy (NCBI): domain Bacteria; kingdom Bacillati; phylum Actinomycetota; class Actinomycetes; order Kitasatosporales; family Streptomycetaceae; genus Streptomyces; species Streptomyces sp. NPDC015346. The sequence goes on from NZ_JBIBTW010000013.1 coordinate 57,325, forward strand.
GCGGTTCGTTGTGCGTCCAGGAACTGCCGGAGGTCGGCGCTGCTGATGCCGAAGTCGGCGAAGAGCGCATCGAGCCCGGCGTACAGGGGCTGGGCGGGGCTGATGAAGCGGCAGTTGAGGACGGCGACCAGTTCGGTGAGGTTCAGGGCGGTGCGGTCAAGGAACGAGGGGACGTCCATGGAGACCGCAGACTCGCCGTCGGCGGGGCCGTAGAGCTCGGTCAGCTCGACGAAGCGGGTCTCGCCGGAGAAGTCGTGTCCGGTGATGATCTCGTGCTCGCGGGCGGAGATGCCGAGCCGCTCCGCGAGGGCCTCGCGGTGGCGGGCACGGCGGGCGACGTCGTCTGCGGCGGCGGTTCCGTTCGTGCTGTCGTCGGCGCTCGCGGAGGCATCGGTGGCCTCCGGCGGGAAGACGTCGAGGAGTTCGGCCCGGTCGACGCTCAGGTGGCCTAGGTAGGCCCGGGTCGTGTCGAGCGTGCGATCGTAGGGCAGGGACGGCGGAAACGCGGCCTTGGCCAGCCGTTCGTACGCCTCCTTCCGTACGTGGCGGGGAGTGGCGCGTAGCTCCTCGCTCGTCTCGTCGGTCACGTCGTGTGCGGCCGAGGCGGCGGGTCGCCCGCCCTCGGCCACGCAGCTCTCCAGGATCTCGTTGACGAGGTCGACGTAGGGCAGCGCGGTCTCGGTGTTCTCGCAGGACAGCTTGAGCTGCGCGAGGTCGGGGCGGCGGCCCAGGAGCACGTCCAGCGGGGTCCTGGCCTGGTCCGGCGCGTTGCGCCGGTCGAGGAAGAGCAGCAGGTCCACGAAGTAGGCGGCGGGACTGAGCCAGGAGCGGCAGTGACCGCAGGAGCAACCACCGGAGCCCGGGAACATCCGGGCCCAGGTGGGGACCTCCTTGACCGCGGCCGACACCGCGAGCGGGGTGGCGTCGGCGGCGAGCTGGTGGGCGTGCAGGGCGAGCAGCATGTTGGCGGCGGTGACCATCTCAGCCCGCCGGTACGTGAGGGCGGCCTCGGACCTGCCTCCCAGGTCCTCCTGATAGGCCCGGACGAAGCCGCGGAGGGTGAGCTTGCTGGTGATGTCGTACGCCGATCGGTACGGGCTCCGCAGGAGGTTTTCGACGGCGGCTTCCCCCGTGCTGATCCGGAAGAGCCGCTGGAGGCGGGCGACCTCGCCGAGGACCGTGGCCCGTTCGGCTCCGTTACCCGTGGCGAGGGAGGCGAACTCGGCGACCGGCGAGGTGGCCAGGTCGAAGTCGTCACGGGTGAGGACCGCCTTCTTGAGGAAGGCGACGGTCCGGGCCGACAGCAGGGATTCGTCGCCCCGGTCGGCGAGGTTGGCGACCCTGCGCGCGACGGCGGCCGTGGGGAAGGCGTTGCGGAGCAGGCTCAGGATGCCGTCGGCGTAGAGCTCGCGCCGGGCCGCTTCGTCCTCGGCGGGCAGATCCTCGGGCACCTGGACGTCGGGCTGGGCGGCGAGGGTGCGCACCGTGGCGGCGTCGAGGCCGAGGGCGAGTGAGCGCATCGACGTGGCGCCGGGGACGGCGGCCAGCGCCTTAATCATGGCCACGTTGTCGCCCGTAAGGGAGGCGAGCTGAGTGACGAAGGCGATGCGGTCGTGGTGGTCCCCGAACTCCTCGTGGGTACGGAGGGCGTCGGTGAAGTCCGTGTGGGTGCCGGTGAAGCCGGCGGCGAAGTTCACGAGGCCGATGCGTTGGCCCTCGTCGTCGACCGTGAGGGACAGCACCTCGCGCAGCGAGGCCCGGCCAGCGGGCGCCTCGTCGAGCACCTGGACCGGGGCGAGCCGCTGAACGGCGGCGATGGCGGAGGTCACCCGGGCCGGTTCCGGCCGCGGAATCCAGTTTAGGGCAGCGGCCCGTTCCACGGCGGCGGTGAGGGCGGTGGCCCGGGCGACGGCGAGGCTCCGCATGTCGACGAAGCCGCCGGCCCGCACCAGGGCGTAGAGGACGGGGACGGGTACGGGTTCCGGCAGCTGCCGGGCCAGTCGGCAGGCGACGAAGAAGTCTTCGACGAGTCCGTCGTCGAGGCCGGTCTCCCTGGCGGCGAAGGTGATGTCGCGGTGGCCCTCCTCATCGAGCCGGGCCGCCAGCGCGCACACCGCCTCCTCGCGGGCGGCGTCGTCCCCGTCGGCCGGAAGGCTGCGGGGCATCAGCGTCGCGAGGGCGCGCCAGGTGCTCTCGTACTGCGACGGTCCCGAGGTGATCGGTGAGGCGCCGTCGACGAGCAGCCGTACGATCTCCGCCCGGCGGGCCGGGATGCCGAGGAGGAGGTCGTCCTCGCTCACCGGGTGTTCCTCGGTGACGGTCTCGCCGTCGGTCAGGCGCAGGAGACGAAAGGGGACATGCCGGTCGAGTTCGTCGCGGGTGACGACGAAGACGAGGTCGGGGGCGATCTCCGTCTCCGGTCCCGCGGTGGCGTCCCCGCCGAACTGTGCGGGCGTGTAGCGGATCTCAAACCAGCCGCTCTCGCCGGTCTCCTCGTCGGGGCGGGTGAAGGCCTTGCCGAGCAGCTGTCCCCTGTCGTTCTCCTCCCCGCGTCCGAAGAAGAGGTCACGGTCGAACGCGCTGACAAGCACCCGGTCGACCGGGCCGTCCGGTCCGACGACCTGGCCCCGGATGGTCCAGGGGCCCCCGGCGCCGGCTGCGGCCAGGGTCGTCGCCGTGGCGGCGTGCGGCGTGACGCCGCCGAGCCGGATCAGCCGCTGGTTCAACGCCAGGGCCGTGGGAGTGTCGACCTCACCGGTCGCGGGCCGGATCTCACTCCTCTCCTGGAACAACCGCACGAGTCCCCGCGTGGTCACCCCGTACTCCGGCACGGCGCGCTCCACCTCCAGGCCGGCGGCGACATCACGGCGCCCTTCGGGCTCCATCTCGAACTCCCCGAGGTCGAGGAGGAACAGGAGGACGCCCTGGAGGTTCCGCACGGCGCCGGCGGAGCTTGCGGGGGTGACAGGCGGACGGATTTGCTGCACGGGGGTTACTCCGATGGTGGGCACGGCTGCCGCGGACGGCCCGGCGGTAGGGGCAGGTCCACGGACGCGCCCCTGGGAGACCCGTGGCAGGGTCTCGGAGGGAGTGCTTCCCGTAGGGCGCCGACGGCTCCCAGAATTCACCCGGTCAGTCCGTCGCCCCTGCTGCCTCCGAACGGCCGCGAGGCACCCCTGTCCGGGCAGGCGACGCACCCGCGATGATGGTGCTGATGCCACCAGCAAGGCGTTGGGCCGCACTGCTTGCGGGAGGCATGTTCGAGAGCTAGCGACGGCATCGAGGCGGGACTGCAAGAACGGCTGTCCGCGATGCACGCCTGCGGCGCTAAAGCGAAACGCGGCGTTTGGGGATTCGACAAACTCGTTTTGAGTCTCTCAGGAGGGGCGCTCTGACCTGCACGGCCAGCCGAGGTTACATGCCTTGATGATCGTTGGACAGCCACCGGATCTCGATCTGAGGGGCCGACGCAGGTCATGAGACCGTGCCAGGTGGCCCCCGCGACTATGAGGAGGGGACATGAGTTCCTCTGACGTTGCTGTTCTGACGCCTGCATCGAGGAGTTCAACAAGCTCTGGCGGGAGAGCAAGTACTCGTATGTGATCTTCACCCTCACCGACGATCTCAAGGAGGTCGTGGTTGAGAAGACCTCGGACGAGGGCAACTACGAGGCGTTCTCAAGGACCTCCCCGAGAGTGAGTGCCGATATGCGGTCTACGGCCTCGCGGGCTCGAACGGGTTGACAGCGCCCGGGCCAAGGCCAAGTTGACCTACGTCGGAGCGCGGGGCGCTTTCCTCAAGCGCCTCGAAGGCGTCGACGTGATCATTAACGGGAGCGATCGCGCCGACGTCTCTCACGAGACGGTATCGGCGAGGGTCGGTCGGCAGCTGCCCTAGCTGAGGCGGCGGCCGACCAGCATGACCAGGGTTAGCCCCCCCGGGGCACTGCATTACCGGAGGCGCTGACTTCCAGCGGCTTGCCTCTTTGGGTAACCTGCACCCGGCGTCGACGCCCTTCACCGCTGCCGTTCGTTATGTGGCCGCAGCAAGGACTGGGGCGGCATGGAAGGGCGTGTGGTCGCGGATCATGGCCCAAAGGACGTTGACGCGGCGCCGCGCGAGGGAGAAGACGGCTTGCTTGTGCCTCTTGCCCTCCTTCCTCTTCCGGCCGTAGTACGCCTTCGACGGGGCAGAAGAACACGCTGACCTGAGCGGAGAACCGGCCCCGGCCCCGTGCCCGGCGCTGGCGTCCGCGTCGCCGACCGGCTGGCCGTCCGCCGCACGGCCAGCCGGGGATCATCTGGTGCTTGGCGTCGCCGCGGCCGTGGGTGTGGCAGAACGACCGGTCCGGGCAGGTCCCAGCGTCCGGCCGCAGCCACGGCGAGACATCCACCGCCAGCACCAAGCGTCCGTCAGCGGCGCGCGGCAGCGGCAGGACGGCCAGCGCGGTCGGCAGCCGACTGGTGTCCAGGCGACCCCGGTTCAGCGCGCGTACAGGACTCCGTGCCCGCGCCGGTGCTCTGGAGCGAGCGCCAGGTCCAACAGAGTCCTCACGGGACCGTCGGTGCACAGCACTGCGCCAGTGAGCTCGAACAGCGCGTCGCGCCTGCCGGTAAGGCAGTCGTAGAAGACTCCTCGGAAGAGCGACAGTTCCGCGAGCGGATCGCACTGCAATCGAAGACAGCGGAGTCCGGCCAGCGCCGCGTTTCTCAGACCATCCCACTAAGCTCCAGGTGCCTGTCCCAGCACCGCCGGCAGATGTCCTCTTCTGCCTGGGGGACGAAATATTCGAGGCAGCTGCACAGACGCAGGCTGGTGAAGACCGCAGTGCAGTTGAAGCACATGTCGATCGGCTCCCCCGGGGAGGCCGCGGTGCGCACGCCAACGATCAGCGCTCGAGTCCAGCAGTCGGGGCAGTCACCCGAGGAGACATGGTCCTCGATGCTCGTCGTCTCGAAGGTCTCCGCGTAGGCGTACGCGAGGTCTTCGCTGTCCTCCCAGGCGCGTGGGCAGAAGTGGCATCTGCTGCCCTCCTGCTCCACAACAAGTGCCCATTCGTGACAGGAAGGACATTGCACCGTCGTACTGGCGAACGTCTTGAGCTCCTCACGCAAGCGGGTTCGCCGAACCTTCACAAAGGTGACGATGTCCCGCACGCCAAGGCGTACGGCGTCCATCTCGGCCTGCATGGCAGCGAGCTGCTCATCTCCCAGAGCGGGTAGCAGATGCTCATCCACGAACCGCATGAGGAAGTCGAGCACGCTCGCTGCTCGCTTCTCCACCAGCGCGACGGTCTCCTGAAGACCCCAGTGCTGCAGGCGGTTGCGGAGCTTTGCGAGCTCCTCCACCGCTTCGCGGTCGCCTTTTCCGATGGGAACCCCGACCATGTCGTCGAGCCTGCGCATCGACTCAGCGACTGTGGCGCTCTCAAATTCGCCCCGGTCGTACTTCTCCTTGGTGCACCTGCTGACGTCTTTCACGACCAGTGACCAGTGCTCTATCTGCAAGCGTGCTTTAACCAGCACCTCGGTGGCCGCCTGAAGGTGAAGGACCGCGTACTTCAGGTCTCGCGGGGAGACCTCTGCGTCGGGCCGTGCAAGCCGCGCGACTACCTCCGAGAGGTAGTCGATGCCGTTCGGCACGGGCAGGAAGTCCACACGGGCACCGTCAGTGCCTCCGCTTCTCCTGCCAGGAGATGTTCCTCGGCTCATGTCCATCCCCCACCGAATCGCCGCTATACCTCGATCAACCGACCAGAAGGGAAGACTAACCAGCGTCCAGATGGATCATGACTGCAGAGGGGCCGTCACGCATTGCTCACAAGGCTGTGCCTCGCGCTCAGTCGACGAGAACGTCCTCACACCGAAGGCCCCGGGGAATCTTCCATGACGTCCTCGGGGCCCAGCTCGGGGTTCGCACCGTCCAAGGATGCTTCGACCTCCGCCGTCACACCGTGACCGGCTGCGGCTCCTCCAAGACCTCGGCGACCTTCCGCGCCAGCGCCGCGACATGCGGCGGTAGGTAGCTGTCCAGAGCCTCGACGTCCTCGCAGATCCGGGCCTTCAGCCCGTGCAGGCACGCCTCGGTCAACAGCCGCATCGGATCGGCCTGGGACATCAGGCCCCCTTCCGCGTAGCTCTGACCCGACGAGAACCTCCGCAGCGCGCTGCGGTCGTCGTCCGCGGGGCGCGGGCCACCGAGCATCCCGGCGACCTTCTGCCGGTCCGATTCCCGCGGGCCGGTCGCCCGGCTGCGCTGCTGCCGGGTCTGGAGGTAGGACGCGAGCGTGTCCATCGAGATGTCGGTGTGCTGCTGGCAGTACGCGGCGATCAGCATGGACGCCATGTCCATCGTGTCGGAGGCGTCCGTGGCGCGGATCAGCGTCATCCGCTTCCAGTCGTGCGCGAAGCCGGGCTCGGTGTACTGCAGGACCTCCTGGCAGTTCGTGACCGCCTCGGAGACGAGCTGGTGAACCGCCTGCCGCAGCGGCTCAGGCATAGGGGTGCTTTCCATGACCGCACGCTAGATGGGCCGTACCGTCGGATCTCGCAGTCGCGGCCCCCGGCTCACCTGGACGGACTACGCTCGAAATCGGCCCGCGCCGGAATGGGGTGCGCGGGACAGGCTCCGGTCCCCGTGACGGGACGCAGTACGGCCCGGGGCCGTCCCCCCGCGCACGGGCCCAACGGCGCCTAGAACCCATTCATCCGGTTCTACACGCCAGTTCGTGTCGATACGCTGCCGTTCATGGGTGGCCTTGAGGACGAGATCAGAGCGACGAGGCAGCCGAAATCCAACAGCTTCTCGTGGAGGCCGTGGAGCGGCTCAGGCCCTACGGCTCCGAGGTCCTGGTGCAGGTGAAGCCCGCGACCTTCGGCGGGGAGTGCACCGCGAACGGTCAGCGTTTCCGCCGCATCGCGCAGCAGCGGTGCTGGCAGCTCGCCCACCTCTCCGGCCGTCGGCTGGATGAGGCCGGCGACCTGGAAGACGACTGGATGGAGTCGCCGGTCCTGCTGCTGGAAGATGGCACGGCGGGCCACTTCTGGCTGGACAACGACATCAGCCCGCAGCGCGAGGGCGAGTACGTGTCCTGCCACGCCCGGGACCCGCTCACGGTGCGCACGTTCCCGGGCAGCTCGAACCGGGAGCTGCCCGTACTGCTGAAGCGGTACCTGGGCGAAGCCGTGGTGCGCTACGAACGCGACGGCCGGTGACGAAGGGCGTGGGCACCGACACCGGCGCCCACGCCCTTCATCACCAGCTCAGGCCCAGTCGAGCCCGAGGCCGGCCAACGCGGCGAGCTTGCCGGTGCGTGGCATGCCCCCGGGTGTTGGGGTTGGGTGTCAGCAGCCGTGGGCCCATCGGTGGGAGTCGCCGCGGTCGTTGGCGACGCCGTTCCAGTGGACCTCCTGGCCGGGGGCGAGGCAGATGGTCATGTCGCCGCCCTGCCAGGCGTCCTCGTAGACCTGCACGAAGGCCGGGACCCCCGGGCCTACGATGCCATGGTTGGCCCAGGAGGAGTCGGCGTCGGCGATCGGGGCCTCCCACCAGCCGTCGTCGCCGTGCCAGTTCGCCCGCTGGCCCTGGTAGTCGCCGTGTTCCCAGGCGCAGAAGTGGCCGGACGGGCAGTCGGCCGCGCCGGCCGGGGCGGCCGCGGCGAGGCTGCCGGTGAGGATGAGGAAGGCCGCGGCGGCGGAGGTGAACAGCCTGCTGAGGGTCATGAGGTTGGGTTTCCTTTCCGTTGGGGGGTGGGGCGGTCGGCCAGGAGGCCGGCCGCATGCCGCACTGCGCGGTCGCGCAGGCGGTCGTAGGTGGTGATCTCGTCGCGGTGCGCGGCGCGGACCTGCGCGAGCCGGGCCGGCTCCAGCCGGGCCCGCAGCGCCTCGAGCCCGCTGGCAATACATGAGGTGTCGTGGTCCTCGCAGGCGGCCCGGCGGGCGAGCGCGGCCCGGTAGGCGGGATCCTCACGCAGCAGGGCATGGGCTGCGGGGCGCAGGTTGTTGACGGTGACCTGGGCGTTAAACCAGCGTTTCTGGTCGCCGTAGAGGTAGCGGTGGGCTTCGGCCAGGCAGCCGTCGGTGTGGGCGCGGACGGTGTAGCCGGTGGCGAGCGTGATCGACAGCTCGGCAGGTCCGGTCCCGAACAGCACCTCTTGCCGCGGGGGCGGCCCGGCAGCGCCCCGGGCGTGCAGGCACTGGTCCACGAGAACCTGCTCCGCGGACGCGATCAGGTCGCTGCGGCCCTGCTCCGAGGCGGGCAGTGCCGGGCGCGGCCGTGCCGTACAGGCCCCGGCGAACAGCACCGTCAGGGCGACGGCCACCAGGGCCCGGCCCGCAGCCCGCGCCGAAGGAGCGTTGATCGTCACACCGCTTCAAACGATCACGTGGTGCCGAGGGCACGGGCAGCCGAGCCGACGACTGACGTCCTGCAGTTATGGGCCCGTGGGCCGGGGGTTGGCTCACGGGCCGTCAGCCCGGGAAGGGAATCATGCGCCGGGATCGGTGGCACCGACGTGCGTCCGGAGTTCGACCTCCGCGCGGTCGTGGCGTGGCTCCTCGCCCACGACAAGATCGAAATCCCCACGGGCGTACCGGCGGCCTCGCTGCTCCTGGCCGGCACCGGGGGAGCAGCGCACCGGTTCCGGCTGGACGACCCGTGGCTCGTCTATCGGAGCTTCAGGTCCGGGGAGTACGCCTCAGAGGACGCCGCTGACGGGGTTGGGAACGCTGACGACGTTCCCTTCTTCCAGGACGCCCACCTCCAGTGCCCCGTTGATGTCGATGTCGGCCACGCCGCCGAGCGGGTCGACGTGCACATCCGCGTGGGCGGGCGCCGCGAGGGCAACCGCTCCCGCGGCGAGCAACAGGCCTGTGGCGGTGGTCTTCACGGCACGCCGAAGAGTGTTCATGGTGGTTCCCTTCGATGGAGGAGTGCGCCGGTGGTTTCCGCGCGCTGCCCCTTTCAACGGGGAGGGATCTTCGGGGTCACGCGGGACGCCGCGGGTCCACCGACTTGGCCTGGCCACATGACCGGCAGTGACGGACGTGGGGGCGCAGCGATCAGACCCGGCCGGCAGCCCGGCTAGTCGGCTGCGTCGAAGAAGATCGGCGCCTTCACCCTGTCGCTCCCGATAAAGGGGGATCACAGCGCTATCTGCCCTCGGCCAGGGGCTGGTGTGTTAACTGCACTGCGGCCATTGGCCAGGGCAATCCCGAGCCCTCATGGAGAGGTATGAAGGGCGGTGACTTCGGTGTACGTGCTCACAACCAGCTGCACGCCGACGCCGTGAAATGGAGGACACCGGACGGGCTTTCGGCGGCGTGAAGGAAGCCGTCTTCGACATCCTGGCAGGCAGGCCCACCCTGCGCGACGTCGTCGGGGATACGGACGAGGGTTGATTGTCGCCCGCCGCGGCCCGCCTGCCCCCCTGCAGGGCGGACCGTCTGGCCAGGGGTGCGGTGGGCCCCATTCCGGCTGTCTGTGAGGATACGGGCACAGGGGTGCCGCAGCCCCGGCCCGAAGCCTCTTACCCGAGGGTGCGTGCCACCCGAGACCGACCGGCGGTCGTCGGCCGACGTCAGATTCCGTGGTCCGTTTCCCGCGCGGTCAAGCGATCGGCGCGATCACGCGTGGTCCGGTTGGCCTGGTCGGGGAGTGCGGCCCGGCAGGTGGCGGCGGCGAGCATGGCCCGTTCCTGCGGTGTGAGGGGCGGTTCGGGGGGCAGTGGCTGCCTGCTGCCGTACAAGGCGGCAAGAGCGATGCGGGGGGTCATGATGCGGCTGATCGGGCTGCTGGAGGACAGTACGTCGGCGATCGCCCGGGTGATGGCGGGGCAGGTGGTGGAGGCGTTCATGAGCCGTTCGTGGCTGTGTCTGATGAGCCGCAGACCGGCTTCGGGCAGCGCGGTGTTGTGGTAGAGCAGACCGATGATCTCGCCGACGGTCCATGCCTGTTGGGTCAGGCGGTTGATGGAGCGCTGAATCTCGGGGGTGCTGCAGGGCCGGGGGTCGCCCGCGAGTCCGTGGGCGAGGGCGAGGGCGCTGCGGGCGGTGATGGACATGCCCTGGGCGAGGACGGGGTTGTAGGTGGCTGCGGCGTCGCCGAGGACGATGAACCCTTCGGGCCAGCGGCGGGCGGGGCCGAAGTGGCGGCGGCGCCAGTGCAGGCCCCGGACCGCGTGGACGGGACCGGCAGGCCGGGCACCGGTAAGCAGGTCGCCGATGAGGGGGTGGCGCAGCCGGTGTGCGAAGGGCGTGAACCGGTCGTCGTCCATGTCGTGACGGTCCTCGTCGCCGCCGAGGAGGACCACATGCCACAACCCGTCCTCGACGGGCGCGAGAACACCGGCGCGCAGCGGGCCGGGTGCACAGAAGTCCGGCAGCAGCGAGACCAGGGGGAAGGCGGCGGCGCTGGGCGGGGCGTGGAAGGACCGGGTGGCGTAGGTGGCCTTCCATCGTCGGGTCGTTTCCCTGACCTTTGGCAGCCCGAGGGCCGTGAGCCAGTGGGGGGCGCGGGAGCCGCGGCCGGTGGCGTCGATGACCAGGTCTGCGTGCAGTGTGCTCGTCTGGCCGGTCCGGCGGTCGCGGAGCACAGCGCCGGTGACGCGGCACCGATCGCCGAGGAGCCCCTCCACGTGGCTACCGGTTCGCAAAGTGATGCTCGGTTCGGACAGCACTCGCGTGCGTACGACGTAGTCCAGCAGGTCCCGGCTGCTGGAGAGCGTGTACTGCCCGGTGGGCGTCCGGGGCAGCCATTGGTGTCCGGCCAGCCACAACTGCTCGCTGAGACAGTCGGATCGCTGGACACCGTGGGCGAGCCACTGCTCGGTGATGCCGGGAAGGAGTTCCTCGGCCGCCCGGACGCCGCCCGAGCACAGAATGTGGACACTTCTGGCCTGTGGCACGCCGGGACGGGGCGCAGGCGCGTCCGGAAGGGCGTCGCGTTCGATGATGGTGACTCGGTCCACGTGACGGGCGGCCGCCGCCGCGGCCAGGGTGCCGGCCAGACTTCCTCCGAGGATGACGGCGTGCGTGAGTGCGGTCACGGGTGCTTCCTGTCAGTGATTGTCGGGATATCTGCTCGGCGGGTTCGCCGTGTCCGTGGGACGGCCGCATTCGCCGGCAGAGTGTGGGCCCCTGCGCGGTGGTTGCTCACGGTCTGCGCTGCGCATGGCATGCAACGCAGGCGGTAGGGCAGGGCGTTCAAGAAGAGTGCTGCGGCTCGGGCGGTCAGGCGGTACACCGGGTGGACCGCCGCCAGGCCCATCGCGGTGGCGGCCGGCGAGGGGAGCAGCGCGACCGTCACCCGGATCAGGTGAGGGAACAACAGGCGCCCCAGCGTGCGCCAGCACACCGTTCCCACGCGCGATCTCCCGACGAAGGCCGGCGGAGTCAGGGTTGCCGGGCCGAGGAGCTCCTCGACGCACGGCGTCGCTTCGAGAATGGGCAGCATCGTGGCGTAGTAGGCGGTGAAGGCGTCGAAATCCGGTGGAAGGTGCTGCTCACGCAGCCCGAGGTGTCGTCCCGTCGTCCGCCACTCGGTGTAGAGCTGGTCGCGTTCTCGGGATGTGAGGGGCGTTCCGCTGAGCTCGGTGAGAGTGATCAGGCTGTCGAGGTAGGTGGCGTGGACCCACAGGAACAGCTCGGGCTGCAGCGCGTGGTAGCGCAGGCCGTGCCGGTCCGTGCCGTGCATGTCCCGGTGCCCGTACCGCAGTGTGCGGCCGAGCGCCGCGCCGTCAGCGGGGTCGGCGTAGATGAGGCGTTGCAGCTGGTCGAGGGTGCGGTACGCCCGTTTCCACGGGTCTTCCCGGTAGGCGGAGTGCTGTTCGACGCCGGCGGACACGGCGGGGTGGGCGACCTGCAGGAGCAGGGCCCGCGGCCACACGAGCAGGAAGGACCAGAGCCCGAACCAGCGGCCCCACACGGGCGCAGCCTCCTGTTCCTCGTGAACGGTCATGACCGCGTGGTGGACGTCACGGCGTCCTGGGCTGTGGCGACTTGCGGGGTCGGTGATGCGGATTCCTGGCCGCTGCCCGGTGCCTCACAAAGCCCGTCGGCGGGGAGGCTTTCGGTGGCTTCGGGCCGCTGGAGGGGGACCGCGCCGTGGCGGCGGTTGCGTCCGGCGTACTCCACCAGGGCGGCCCACAGGTCGCGCCGGTCGAAGTCGGGCCACAGGGTGTCGGTGAAGTGCAGTTCGGCGTAGGCGGCCTGCCAGGGGAGGAAGTTGGACGTGCGCTGTTCGCCACCGGTGCGGATCAGCAGGTCCACGTCCGGCAGGTCGGGCTGGTGGAGGTAGCGGGCGAAGGCACGCTCGGAGACGCGGGAGGGGTCGACGCGGCCGGCTACCGCGTCCAGGGCGAGCGTCGCGGCGGCTTGGGTGAGCTCGGCACGGCCGCCGTAGTTGAGGCACATCGTGAGGTTCAGCCCGGTCCGGGTACAGGTGTCGCGTTCCAGTGCGGTCAGGGCCGCGGCGAGCTCGGGAGGGGCCCCGGCCGAGATCCCGGCCCAGCGGATCCGCACGTCCATCGCGGCGATCGCCCGCTCTTGGTCGTCCGGGGCGGCGAAGGAGCCGGTGAACAGCTCCATCAGCCCCTCGAGTTCCTGGACGGAGCGCTTCCAGTTCTCGGTGGAGAGCATGTACACCGTCAGGTGGCTCAGCCCGATCTCCAGGGCGCCGCAGACCACGTCCGTCAGCATCGTGAGGCCGGCGTGGTGTCCTTCGGAGCGGGAAAGGCCGCGGTCGGTGGCCCACCGGCCGTTGCCGTCCATGATGATCGCCACGTGCCGGGGAAGGCTGTCCGCAGGCAGCTGCGGGGGGCGGGCCCCGGAAGGATGCGGCGTGGGTGGCCGGGGAGACGAGGACTGGGGCCTTGCGGCGGGGGAGGGCTTCGCCGACGAGGCAGGGCGGGCCAGGGGCGGGGTCGGGGCGGGATCGTGCCGGCCGACGGAGACCGGGCACAGACTCCATGCCAGCGCGGCCCGCAGACGGGCAGAGCTCATGGTGCGTACCCGGGCAGTGCGGGACAGCGCGGGCCGGCTGCGCCGCAGGGGATTGCCGGTCCGCCGGATGCCGGCCAGCCGGGCCCTGCACAACGCGGTGACCGTCTGGATACCGATGGTGAGTGCCGGATGCAGTCCGCCGGACAGCGGTGCCGCTGTGGTGAACCAGCGCTCAGCCCGTACCGCCAGCTCGGCCACCATCGCCCGCACGGCGGGCGTGCACCGGCCCGCGAGAAGGTCATCGGCACGCACGCCGAACTCCTCGAGTGCCTCATCCGGCAGCATCACACGCCCTTGAGCGGCATCCTGGCCGAGGTCCTCCAGGGTGTCGGTGAGACTGAAGGCATCGAGCCACAACTGCCAGGAGCGCAGCTCGACACCGCCGAGGTGGTACGGCACGGGGGCGGCCGGTCCCTGTACGGCCACCAGATTGCGCAAGGTGCCCATCCACCCGTTCAGGTCCATGTGCCCGATCCGGACCGGGACGGACATGCCGGCCCCGTTGAGCACCAGGGCGCCCTGCATGACGTACAGGGCGTTGACGGCCTGCGAGTAGCTGCTCCACTCGTCCCAGGTGGTGAAACGCCGCCCTTCGATGTCCTGGTGATGGGCGGCCAGCACCCGGTGCCAGCCTGCGGCGGGCAGATTCCACTGGTGCAGGGTGTGGACGACGGCATACCGCACCGGGTCGTCGCTGGTTCCCTGACGCAAGTCTTCCTCCAGATCGGACACCCACCCCTTGAGCCGGGCAGCGCGGCCTTCCGGATCGTCCGGGCCGGTGTCGGCAAGGTCGTCGGTGACCCGTCCGCACGCGTACAGCGCCCACATCGCCGGGCGGAGTGCGGGCAGCATCAGCTGCGAGACGGCGTACTCCACGCCGCCCGCCCGCTGGGTGATCAGGCGACACGCCTCATAGGCCCGGATCAGCCGGGGGTCTTGGATGGCGGCCTTGCGGTAGACCGAGGACAACACGAGGGCTCCTTACGGCTCGGCCACCAGGGGCACGGCAGGCGCCAAGAGGCACGAGCGGGGGTCATGCCGATACAGGAAGGCGGGACCGGTCAACGACGTGAGACCGAAGCGACCGATAAGGGGATGAGGCGCACGCAGGCGGTCCACCTTGCGAGGACACTGCCCTCGTCGCTCGGTGCCCGCTCAACCGCGCGAACCCGCTCCACGCAACGGCCGGACCTCTTCCGTCACCCGATTGCGGTTTCACGGCCCTGCGGACAGGACCGGCAGGAGCTCGCCTCTCGTGCGCCGTTGCCCCCCCGCCCGCCGCGTCGAGCCGGCCCACAAGCCGCCGGGGGGCAGGCTGCCGCGGTGAGAGGCGGGCAGGGGCGGCTCAGCGCAGGAACTTGAGCTTTCCGGCGGCCCGCAGACTGTGCAGTCCCCGGCCCGTGCAGGTGCTGACGTCGCTGGTGGGCGTAGCGCTGCCCGACAGTGTCGTGCCCTTGAGAGCGCCGGAGGTGACCTTCCCGCCCAGAAGCGCGTCGCCCGGGTTGTAGCTGCTGACAGCGCGTCGTGCTCCCTGGATGGTGGAGGTGCCTGTCTTGCGGCCGGCGGCGTCGTGCCAGGTGATGGTGGCGGATCCCTTGATGTCGCGGGCGCTGGTGCAGCCGGTCTGGGCGGTGCCCTGCGAGGTGAGGGTGCCGCTGTGCAGGCGCGCTACGCGCTTGCCGTGGGTATCGGTACAGCCCGTCAGCCTCAGGGTCGCGGTGATGCGCGTAGAGCGCTGCCGGAGCGTGAGCGGGGGCGTGAACGTGATGGGACGATCCGCAGAGGTCGCCACCTTGCACGTCAGAGCAGCAGAACCCGCCTTGGCCGGCGCGGCGGCCTGGGGGGAATGAGCGGAGGCCGGGACGGAGAGAGCGGCGGCCAGGAGAAGCGCGCCGGCCATCGTGTAGCGGCGCGTAGTGCTGGTGATGCCCGTGGGGCTGGTCATGTGGCGGTGTTTCCTTCACTGGGGAGAGGACGGTTCGGTCTCGGCAGTCCCGACCGCGGAGCTGCCGGTACGGGGAGCGGGAAGTGGGTGTGCCTGAGCCGGCGGCGTCGGCCAGAGGCGGGAGAAGGGGCGAGGCAGCCACCAGTTGCGGTGGCCGAGCAGCTCCATCAGGGCGGGCACGACCACGAGCCGGATGAGGGTGGCATCCAGCAGGACCGCGACCGCGACGAGGAAGCCGAGCTGCTGGATCTCCTGGCGGTGGGTGGTGACCAGACCCGCGAAGACCAGAGCCATGACGGCGGCGGCCAGCGTGATGGGCCGGGCTGTCGAGCTCACCCCCTGCGCGACCGCCTCACGGCAGGTGAGCCCCTTGCGGTAGAGCTCGGTGATGCGGTGGACGAGGAACACCTCGTAGTCCAGGGACAGGCCGAAGACGATCGTCAATGCCAGCAGCGGCACGCCGTAGTTCACCGTCTGCCCCATCACCGCGACGAGCAGCCCCAACGCGGCGCCGGTGGACAGCACGTTCATGGCGATCGCCTTCAACGGCAGCAGCAGACTGCGGAAGATGACGAGCATGAGCACGAACGCGCCGAGGAGAACAAGCACGGCGACCTGCCACAGGGCATGGTCGGTGGCGTGCCGCAGATCGACGACGGTGGCCGATTGACCGCCCCGCAGGACGGTCTGCCCGGGGGGCAGCGTGCGGACCGCCAGCTGGTGAATGTCATCGACGAGGGCGCCTGCCCCGGGGTGGTCCACCGGGATGCCGTCGGCCACGGCGACCACGGTCAGGTCCCGGCCGTTGTCCAGCGCGATCGCCGTCGTGACCCGTGGATCGGCATGGAGCGCTTCCGTCAGTTCCAGCGTGTCGACCGGACCCTGGCCGGGTGGATGCGGCAGGGCCAGGAGCGTCACGTTCGCCAGATGGTCCTTCTCCATCTGCACCAGCGCGGCACCTGCCTGCGTATGCGCCAGCGAGGCACGGTCCAGATCCACCCCCAGCCGCAGCCCCGTCGCCGGCGCGGCCACGGCACCGAGGAGAACCACCGCACCGATCAGGTACGGCCACGGCCGGCGCATCAGCTCACGTGACCACCGCACCCACGGCGCGGAACCGGCACCGGCCCGCCGGACACGGCCACGCGACAGCAGCGGATCGAGACGCGGCAGCAACGCCGGCAACAAGGTCGTCGCGACCGCGGCGGTGACGACCGTGGCTAGGCCGGCCGCGAGAGCGAGCGTCCGGATGAACTCCAGCGGCACCGTCAGCAGCGCAGCATTGGCGACGATGACCGCCCCGGCACACCACAACACCGCCCGTCCGACCGTGCCCATCGCCCGGGCGGCGGCCTCGTCCACCGCACAGCCCTCATCACGGGCCTGCCGGTAACGGGTGAGCAGCAACAGCGAGTAGTCCAGCCCCAGTCCGAGACTCACGGTCGTGGCCACGATCAGCGTGATCGTGTCGACCGGTACCGCCCAGCTCAGCGCGGCCAGCACTCCCGCGCTGACCAGCACACCCACCCCGGCCGCCGCGAGGACCAGTACGGCGGCTCCCACGTACCCCAGCCCAAACACCAGCAGGGCCAACGCGGCCGGCACGGTCACCGCTTCGACGAAGCGCAGGTCGCGCATGTCCGTGGCGATGAGCTCGCTCACCACGGGGGTCGGCCCGGTGACCGCCACTGTGACACGGCCCTCAGAACCGGCCGCCACCGCACGCTGGGCCGCCGCGCTCAGCACCGGAATGGTCCGCAGCCGCTCCTCGGCCTCCCCCCGCAGCCCCACAAGGAGATAGGCGTGCCGTGCGTCCTGCTGCGGGTGGTGCGGCACCGCCAGGACGTGCCCTGCCCCAGGCACGGCAGTCACAGCCTGCGCGGCGGAGGACATCGCCCGTTGATACACCGCGTCTTCATGCGTCAGGGTCCGGGAGGAGAAGACGAGAACGATCTGCTCGCCGCCCAGCGCCGGCATGCGCTCCTCGACGATCTCGGAGGCACGCTGCGACGAACTGCCCTCCGCAAGCAAGGGCCCCGTACCCCCGAGCTGCCCGAGACTGACGGGCACAACCAACGCAGCGGCCACAGCCGCGACGACCCACGCAAGCAGACTCCACCGCGTCGTGCGCGAGCGGAGCCGGGAGCCGGCCCCTGGCTCGGACTGGACCACGACATCCTCAGAGGCAGGCACACACGATCAACGATCGCCCCCACACAACGTCCCGCACCACTCCCCCAAACGTGTCACGGGCACGAGGTCGGGTGACTCCCTTGACCTCAGCCTCCTTCGCCAGGCGCAGCCGCGTGAGGCGGTGCGGCGACCGCACCGACCACAAGAGGGCCACCCGGATCTCGGCCTTCCCGCTCCGTGGAAGTCTCGTGAGATCCGGTGCAAGGAGCCATGGGACTGCGCTCGGGTTGGTGCAGAGAAGGTCAGTCGACTGCACCAGGTCAGTGGTCGACTCGACAGCCGCTGGCGGTGCTGGGCGACGCCCGGTGTCGGAACGGTTCCGCTCAGGGTCGGGTGGGTTATGGGTGGTCTGGAGTGGCCGGCCCGGTTACGGGGCGCTGCCGCCGAGCACGGGCGGGGTGTAGTCCGGGCATGGCGTGGCGTACGAGGGGCCGGAACCGTGCCTGCGCAGGCGGTACGACTGGTGCCCACATCACACTTGGGGGTGACATGAAGCGGGGCCGTCACCGGTCGGTGACGGCCCCAAGGCCGGCGCAACGCTGCACCGTCGCTCCGATCGTGACTTGCGAACAGCCCTCAGCGGCCGTCAGCGAGGTGCTGCTCGACGAGCTCCCTGGCCTCGTGCTTCGCCCCTTCTCGGTCAACGAAGTCGAGACCCTTGGTTTCTACGATGCGGTCGATGAACGCAGCGGAGTATGCCTCGAGGAGTTGATTGGCCTGTGCGGGATCGTCCTTCGACTGGCCGCGTTCGTACGCCTTGGCTGCGTCGTATACGGCGGCGCGAGCCAGAAGCTCATGACTCAGCTGCGCGTTGTGATCGGCCTCCATGACCTTCTCGTAATCGGGTGCATAGACAGCGAAAACGTCCGACATACCCATTGAGGCTCCTCATGGTTTCAATGCTCGCCCGGACTGCAGGCCGGCCTGGTACATGCCAGGCACGGGGTGTCAGCGTAGTGACGCTGTGTCAGGAGTGGTAGACGGTTCCCGGTCGGGGTAATGCCCATGGTGTCTCTAAAAGATCGTCCCGCAACGTGTGGCACGCCACGGTCGGAGCAGTACCAGTCCTGGTCTGGTGCGGGGTGTGCTGTCAGCTGGTGCCGATGTCGTAGACCATTTTCTTGCCGTACCCGTAGAGGTTGAAGGGCTGGCTGGTGGCGCCGACCTGGAACTCCACCGTCTCCCCGCTCTTGCGGGTCCCCTCGAAGGTGAGGTGCTGCGGCATGTCGTCACACCAGAATGCCTTGTGCGACCAGCTCTTGGACGAGCCGGCGTAGCGGAGGTTGACCGACTGCGCGGTCGCGGCACCCGCACCGCACCAGGCGTTGAGCTCGCCCTCGACGGTGTAGCCGGTGGGGCCCTTCGGCTTGACGGTGCCGATGAAGTGGACCTCGTAGTTCGGGTGTCCGTAGTAGACGTCGACCTTGCGGGTGACGGCGTGGGCCGGTGCCGCGCTCGTCATGGGCAGTACGAGGGCGGCGAGAGCTGTCACGGCTGTGGCCAGGCGCCGGCCCCGGGAGCGCACGGGCGTGTCGGCATCAGCAGGTGCTTCGAGCATGGAGATCTTGTTCACGCGTGCTCAACGAGCAGGCGACAGCGGTGTTACTGCGGTAGCCCTGTCCGCTTTGCCGCGCGTCTGGACGGCCCTGGGAACCCGTCCGTGGACCAACAGCGGTTTCCGCCCCCGCGCGCGGATTTGGGCGCCTTCGGCCAGAGGTTCTTTCCGGCCGTTCCGTCAGGGGTAGAGCACCTGCTGTTTGCCTGTTGTTCGGGCGGGGGTAGCTCTCGGGGCATGCGTGACTTAGTGCGGGAGCAGTACTACCGGCATCGTGCCCCGGTCTACGACGAGACCAGCTATCGCGGCGACCCCGTGGTGAACGCCGGCCTGGACCGGGAAACCGCCGACATCGGGAAGCTGCTCACCGCGCTGCCCGCGGGCCGGGCGCTCGAGGTGGCGTGCGGGACCGGCGTGTGGACCCAGTTCCTCCGCGGCCCGGTCGTCGCCCTGGACCAGAGCGCGGAGATGCTGGAGCTGACCCGCGCCCGGGTACCCTCGGCGCAGAGGGTGCGGGCCTTGTTCCCGCCCCTGCCGTTCGCCACCGGAGCCTTCGACCGCATCGTCACCGCGAACTTCTACGGGCTGCTGCGGCCCGAGGAGCGGGCCGTGTTCCTCGCCGAGGCCCGCCGCACGGCGCGCGAGCTGATCGTGATCGACCTGCGCAGCGACAGCGAGGCGCACGAGGAGAAGATAGAAGTGCGCTCGGTGGCCGACGCCACGTACCCCATCTACCGGCGCCGGTTCACCCCGCGGAGCCTGTCCTCGGAGCTGAACGGCGAGCTGATGTACGAGGGGCTGTACTTCCTCGCCGTCCGGGTCGTCATGGAGCCAGCGGCGTCTCAAGGGTGATCAGGTGCGACTCGCCGGCCGTCTCCCCGTCGTCGGGGACGGCGAACATACGAAGGACGCGCCCGTCCGTCTCCAGGTGCACCGCGTTGTACGTGACCACGCGGCCGGCCGGTGAGAGCACGGTCACCGGCGCTTCGTGCTCGATGCGGCCGGAGGCGATGTCGACGACGGCGATCCCGCCGAGGCTGAAGACCCCGCCCCCGGCAAGGGGGTACTCCGCGATGCCCGTGCACACCATGTGGCCGCCGCCCGCGCTCACACAGGTCTGGTAGTCGACGAAGTGGCTCTTGTTCTCGACCCGGTGGGTGAGCTTGCCGTCGACCGTGAACGTGAGCAGCCGCCGCGAACCCCAGGTGACGGCGTGCAGCAGGCCGCTGTGGCGGTCGCGCACGATCCCGCCGATGTGGTCGTCGAACCGGAATGCCTCCCGTACCTCCAGGGTGTCGGGGTCCACCTGATAGACGATGGAATGGGAGTCGGGCCGGTACTCCGCCGCCGGCACCCACAGGGATTCACCGTCGAAGTCGATACCACCCGGGTGGTAGATCGTTCCCTCGCCCACGCTCACCCGGCCCAGCTCCGCACCGTCGGCGTCCGTGACGAACACATGGCCCTGGCCTCGGCCGGGGGTTCGGTCGTAGCCGTCGACGGACTTGTCATGGAAGCGGGTCGCTTCGGTGATCTCCGCCGTGGACACGTACAGGCGGTGGTCAGGGCCGCGCGTGATGCCTTGAGGGTGGTGAGCGGGGAAGTCCAGCGGCACCCGCCCGACCACCGTCCAGGGCGTGCTCCGGGTCAGCTGCCGCACCGCCACGACGACGGCTTCGTTCGAGTCGTCACACACACCCGTAGACACTGCGGAATCAGAAAGGCTCATAACCCGGTGAACGAGACCCTCCCCGTCCCGTAACGGTAGCCATGCCCCGCGCACCGGTCCGGCAGGAGCTCATCCTGGAGCTTCAGCGCCCCATAGCTGTGCTTACCGCTTAGAACTGGCCAGCCTCGCCTTTGTCGTTGGTGCAGAGAAGGTTCAAGGTTCGCCCCCGGCACACCACGGAGGCGATCATCGGCGGCATCACCGGCGCCCTGAGCCGACCGCAGATCCTCGTTCTCGGCCGTTACGACGAAGACGACCGGCTGCGCCCCGTGGGCGGGACCGTGCCGCTGGGGCCGGACGCAGCCGGCCAGCTCGCCGGTCACCTACAGCCAGCCGGCCCGGATCTTCCATGGCCCGGCGCCCGCTTCTCCTCCACCTGGGGCAGCCGCGAACCCTTGGACGTCACCCTGGTCGTCCCCGAGGTGGTCGGGGAAGTCGACGCCGACACCGCCATCGACCGCGGGGCCTGGCGCCACCCCATGCGATTCGTCCGGCCGCGCCTGGACGCCCTTGTGGCCGACATGCCCCCATTTGGCTCGGGCACCACCCCTGCGGCCGACTGAAGCCGAAAGGAGCCGGGGTGGCCGTGGGCAGCGTGGAGGTGAAGGGTGGGAGGACTTCGACTGGGTGGTGTGGAGGCTGGAGGTCCAAGACCCATCGCAGCTCGCCGGCGAGGACCCGGACCTCGATGAGCGTACCCACGGACTACGAGTCCTACGACAGCGGAACGCCCTACTACGCCTGGTGGGTGCGCCTGCCCGCGGTCGAGCACGCCCGACGCGGCAAGGACGGCTTGCCGCTGGTCCTGGCTCCGATCCGGGAGTACCTGGACGGCCAGGTGCCCGGCGGTCTGGAGTGGGAGATCAGCCCGGACCGGGAGCTGACGTACGAGCACGCCGCCAGCGCAGCCCTGCGCACTGCCTACACGGACGTGATCAACCCCTTCGAGCAGGCGCTGATGCCGCTGCGTATCGATGGCGCCGCCGACCTGGAGCCGCGGGCCAAGGTCTGGAGGTGGGAGGATCACCTGTTGGTCGGCACGTTCGACCTGTGGTTGTGCAACGACCCGGACGGCCCACAGACCTGGTTGGTGGTCAGTGTCGGACTGTGGACCGAGCCGCAGCTGTTCGACGAAGAGCCCGCCGCCCGTCTCGGTCACTTCGACTTCACCCCGCACCACCCGCTGCTGTTCCTGCCGCGCCCGCCGGGACCTGCGACCTTCACCGCCCGGGTGACCGGGGGCGCCTTCCCTCACAAGAGCACCTCGCGCACGAAGGCCGCCGACACGATCGGCGTGGCCCACCAGCGGACCGCGAACGACCCGGCCGTCCCGGCCGCCCGCGTCAGGCGTGATCTCATGACGCTGCTGCCCGACCTGCCCGACCTGCCGACCTGCCCACCGAGCACTAAGGGAGAGGGACCCGGTGCCGTCGTACGCGAAGGACCCCCGCTGCATCGCCATGGCCGAGATCCTTGTCCCCCTGCTGCGCCGGGCCTGCCCCGATGGCGCCGGCGGGTAGGGCGGCTACTACCAGGTGAACCTGGACGATGAGGAGGCTGTGGGGCTGGGTGGGGTGGAGCTGATCCGGGCCGCGATGCGCAAGGCGGCCAGGCAGCTGGGCTGGTAGGTCACCACCCTCGGGTGGATCGGCACCCGCAACGGCACCATGGTCGCCGTCCAGGACAAGCGCGAGGTACCCGAGCCGTATCGGGCCGTGGTCGATGAGGCGATGAACGACAAGCTGCGCGCGGTGCTCCACAAGGTCTGGGGCGAACCGGGCCCGGCGCCCGTGCAGCGCGGCTCGGTCCCGCTGATGACGCAGGAGTTCCGCGCGGCCGTCCCCCACAGCGGCACCTGACCCGGACGACGCGCTCGACGGGTCCTCCAGCCACTGCTCGACGTTGGTATGGTGCGCGCCCGCTGGCAGCAGCTCGTCCGGATCCGCGCCTGCTGTCTGCCTACCGGGCCGCGCAGCTGGAGCAGTGGCATGACGACGACTTCACCGCGCCCCACGCGACCGTGCTGTTGCCCACCGTGCTGGGGCGCTTCCCCGGAGCCCCGCCCGTCTCTGTGCGGGGACTGTGACCGGCGGTTCGTCACCGACCTCCAGCAAGCCAGGTGGGACGAGCACCAGCATGAAGAGCGGGGCCAGGCCGTGCCCGAGCAGAAGGCCGGCGGATGGCTCTCCCGCTTCCGCCCCGGGCAAGCCCCCTGACCGCCGGGCAAGCCTCCTACCAGCCGCGGGGGCAAGCCCCGGTGGTCGTGGGCAAGCCCCCTCGAACGGGGGCTTGCCCACAGCCGTCACAGCACGCTGAGCTGGGCAAGCCGGGCCGGACATCCCCGCCTCGGCCGGTGGAGGAGGGTGCGGTGCGCAGGTTCGAGACGGGCCGGACGGTCGTAGGGCGCGACGTACACCGCTGCGGCCGGGTGTGGAGCGAGCAGGCGCTGCGGGTCATCGACGACACCGGCGAGGCGCTGGTGACCGCCTGCGCACCGGGGGCCGAAGCCCGCTGGCCCTCCCTGTACGCCAAGGCCCCCGGCAGCAGAAGGATGCTCGGCAGGGGCCTCGCCTGGACGAATCGACCGCTGCTGCGATGTCCCGGGGCTGGTGGGCTCGTTGTACTGGTTGCCTTCCGGCTGTGAGCCGGAAGGCCGGGGTTCCCGCCCCGACTTCTGACAGGTGAGGAGATGCCCATGCACAAGATGATGGTGACCACATTGGTGGCCTTGGCCGTCGCCGCCACTGGACTGGGGCTGCAGGCTCCGGCCAGCGCCAATCCGACCCGCACCCCGGCTGTGTCCGTGCAGAACAATGTCACTCTGACGTATGAGGAGCCGGTGCGCGACGGCCAGGGCCGCATCACCTGGGGATGGTCGCTGAGCAACAACAGTGGCGACGCGGTCGCCGAGGTTGTGCTGACCCACCAGGTGACCCCCACGATGCCGGTGTCCTCCAGCGTGCCCTGTGAAGGCACGGCGGAGAAGATCACCTGCAAGTTCGGTGAGCTGGAGGCCGGTGGAGTACGGATGGGCGAGGTCGTGGGTGAGGGGACTGCGGACCAGATCGAGACTGCTGAAATCCGAGGCGCCGTCACCTGGACAGCCGGTTCCGAACCCGAACCGGCTACCTGAGCCTGGGCGCCGGCGCTGTTCGACCGGCAGCAGGCCTAGGTGCAGTGGCGTTTCGGCGGTGAATGACAGGGCTCGGGGGAGTGAACTGCTGTGTGCCTGATCGGGCTCGGTGCAGCGCAGCACCTCCTGGCACTTCGCGACTGCTTCGGAGACCAGCTGATGAATTGCCCGGCGCAGCGCACCGCAGCCCGTGAACCCCGCATCTCTGACTCGGTTACAACCTGCACACAACGCGAAGCGGGCCTAAGCCTGAGTGGCTATCAGCGGCTCCTCAAGGGAGGAAACACGAGGCGGGGGCAGATCCGGGCTGCTGCCGACATGTTCCGGCTCGGTGCGGGTGAAGGTATCAGTGATCGTGGAGCCGGCGAGAGCAAGTTGCCTGACTCCCTGTAGGTGAAGGAAGGCCAGTGAGTGAGGCTGCGCATCCGCCGGCGCGTATCGCCATTATCGGTGCTGGGGTCTCTGGTTTGTGTCTAGCGTTGAAGCTCAAGGCCGCCCATCACGATGATTTCGTCGTCTACGAGAAAGCGGAGACCATCGGTGGTGTCTGGCGGGACAACTCCTATCCGGGGCTGTCGTGCGACATCCCGTCACGCACGTACTGCTATTCCTTCGCCCCCAACTCTGAGTGGACGTCCTACTTCTCCAGTGGACCGGAAATCCTCCGGTACCTGAATGATGTCGCCGATGCCCACGGGGTTCGGTCCCATCTGCGCGTCGGAGAGGAGGTGACTACTGCGGCGTTTCACGATGGAGCGTGGTCGCTGACCACTGCCAGCGGGACAGTCCACCGGCACGACTTCCTGATCTGTGCGACGGGGGTTCTCGTGCGGCCGAAAGTCCCGGACCTTCCCGGCCTTGACACCTTCGAAGGCGCGGCCTTCCATTCATCCCGCTGGGACCATTCCGTCGACACCGCAGGGCGTCGCATCGCTGTGGTCGGGACAGGCTCCACCGGCGTGCAGATCACCTGCGCGCTGGCCGGGACAGCGAAGCACTTCTTCCTGTTCCAACGCTCGCCGCAGTGGGTGTTTCCCAAGCCGAACAAGGCGTACACGCGGCTGACCAAGTCCGCTCACCGGCACCTTCCCGCTTTCACCCGTCTTGCGGATGGCCTTTGGCGCCGCGCCTTCGAGAAGACCATCAGCACCGCGGTGGTGAAGCGGGGCTGGCAGCGGTGGGTGCTTGCTCAGGGCTGCCGTCTGGCTCTGCTGCAGGTGCGCTCGCCAGAACTGCGCCGGCGCCTCACTCCCGACTATCCGCCGTTGTGCAAGCGGCTGGTCGCCGCCGCGGGTTTCTATCGTGCCGTCCAACGCGCCAACGTCTCCGTGGTCTGCGACTCGATCGAGCGGATCACACCCAACGGCATCGTCACAAAGAACGGCACTGCCTGCGATGTAGACATCATCGTTTTCGCCACCGGCTTTCAGGCCGATGCTTACATGCGGCCCATGACGATCACGGGACTGGATGGCGTCACCCTCGACGACGCGTGGGCCGACGGGCCACGGGGCTACCAGACCGTCGCGCTGCCGGGGTTCCCCAATCTGTTCATGCTCGCGGGTCCCAACAGCCCGTTCTCCAACGAGTCCGTCATGCGCACCGCCGAGACGCAGGCCGACTACATCATGAAATGGATCCGCCTGTTCAACGAGGGGACGGTGCGCTGGGCCGCCCCCACTCAGGAAGCAACGGACTGCTTCAATGCCGCCGTGCGTAGGGCCCTGCCAGGAACCACCTTCTCTGCCGGGTGCGCCTCCTGGTACCAGGACACTCAAGGAGTTCCGGTGGTCTGGCCATGGTCGGTCCGTGCGCACCGTTCCATGCTGGCCCGTGTCGAGTCCGACCACTTCCATATCGAGCCCGGGCCCCGCTCGCCGCGTCGCCCGAGGCCAGGAGACGGACCCGGGCCAAGCACTTTGCCACGATGAGCCCGCGGCGGGGCTCTCGGGTGATGTAGCACGCGCGGCCGTGCCGTGAAGCGGCTCGCGTCGGTTAGGGGATCGCCAAGAAGAGACGGTGGCGGGAGCTCCATGCCAGGAAAATCTGAGCGCACGACTGACGTACGCGCCTCCTATCGTGAGTGTCGCCGGATCGTTCGCGCGGGGCGTCCCACCGAGTACGCGCTCATCCAGCTCATGCCGCCGCAGCTGCGGCCTGCGGGCTGGGCCATGTACGCCGCCTTCTTCACCGCTGATGACCTGATCGACGAAGGGGAGGGCAGTGCGGGAGAGCGTGTCAGGCGGCTGGAGACGTGGGTCCGGGCCTTACGGGCGGACGTGGCGCGCGGTGCGAGCGAGGATTTGGTGCGGCGGGCCCTGGTGGACACGGTGCTGCGCTGGGACGTCCATCTCGAAGCGCTCGAAGGTTCCCTCATCGCGCTGGGCCAGGACGCAGAGGGTCCGGGCCGGGTGGCGACCTGGGCGGATTGGCGTGCGCGGGTCCAGGCGCAGAACACCAGCTGGGTCGGGCAGAGCATGTGGCTGCTGGAGCGGGCTGGGGTTCCTACACCGGGGCGGCTGAAGCAGCTGGCCGGGTTCAGCCGGTTCCTCGACGGCATGTACCTCACCGACACTCTCGCCGACCTCGCGGACGACATCGCCCGCGGCGTAGTGGCTCTTCCGGATGAGCTTCTGGACCTGTTCCCGGGCGCCGAGGCGGACCTGCTGGCGCGCCGCTGGACGCCGCCGGTGCGAGAGCTGCTCGGCCATCTCCTCAGTCAGGCCCGGCGATGGCTGCGCGTCGGCCACAGCGAACTAGGTCATCAGTTCCATCCGGGAGCAAAGATTTTCCTGGAAACCGTGGCCGAGTTCTTCATGGCGAGGCTGAACGCGGTCGAGCAGGGTGGGCGGGCGGTGCTGCGCCGGCCGTCGCATCCCGGCCTGCTGGCGCGATGGCGCATCCTCGGACCGGCCCGCATCAAGTTCTTTCTGCTTCGCCGGCTCGTCCCGGCCCCCGGTGTGCCCGACCTGGCACAGGCTTCCCCGCCGGTGAGCGCCGCACCCGGCAGCACGGCGGAAGCACCCGCCCCCCGGCCGGTGCCCCCGCACACCAGCGGAGCCCGACCACCAGCGCTCGCCCGCACGCACCTTCCCCAGCATGTCGCGATCATCATGGACGGCAACGGGCGCTGGGCCGCCGGTCGCGGACTACCACGCGGCGACGGTCACCAGGCAGGCCTCACGGCACTGTGGGACGTGATCTACGGCGCCCTGGAGATCGGACTGCCCCAGCTGACCGTCTACACCTTCTCCTCAGAGAACTGGAAGCGCCCTGTCGAGGAGGTCTCCCAGCTGTTCCAGACGATCCAGGACGAGCTGGCGGCAGGACGGCTACTGAACTACGACTTGCAACTGCGCTGGATTGGTGACGAGCAGGGCCTGCCCACCGAGCTCGTCCAGCTCCTGCTCGACCACGAACGCGCCACCCGTACCCGCACTGGTCTCGTCCTCAACCTGTGCCTGAACTACGGAGGCCGTATCGAACTCGCCCACGCCACCACCGCGGCGGTCCGTGCCGCCCTTGCCGGCACCCTCGAACCGGAAGCAGCGGTGTCTCCACGTGATTTCGTGCGGTTCCTGCCGTACGCCGGTCTGCCGGACGTCGATCTGCTGTGGCGCACCGGAGGTGAGCGGCGTATCTCCAACTTCCTGCCCTGGCACATCACCTACGCCGAACTCCACTTCACCGACACGCCTTGGCCGGACGTCGACCGCAGGGATCTGTGGTCGGCGGTCACTGAGTACGGCCGGCGCATGCGCCGCTACGGCGCCGCACCGAACCGAGAATCATCGTGACGGGATCCCGTACACGCGCCCTTCACACGCCATTGACCCGGAAGAGCCCCGCATGACCGAAAAGTTGCGCTCTCAGCCCCTCGCCGCTACCGCCGCTCCGCCGATTCTTTTCGGCCGCTTCCTCATCGGCCCGCGTTACATGAAGCGCCGCTTTGCCCGTCACGGCGAAATCGTCCCCAGTTGGGAGCCGGGCGTCGGTAGAGCCGTATGGCTGCGCGACCCGCATCTGATCGAGCAGGTCCTGCGCAGCCCCGCAGCGGAATCCAACACACTCGGCCGCCTCCTGGGACGCGCGCTGGGTTCGACGACAATGCTGAATCAGCTCAGCGGCGAACAGCACCACACCGTACGGCGGCTGATGATCCCCACCATGCGCGGCGACGCCCTCCCCCGCTGCCAAGAAGCCACTGCCGCCGCGGCACAGCGCATGGCAAACGCCTGCCCGCTGGACAAGCCGTTCCGCTTGCTCCCCCTGCTGGCGGCGGCCGTCGCCGAGGCCAACGTCAGAGCGTGCGTCGGCGTCGACGACCCGCACCTGCTGCGAACCTGGGTCAAGACGGTCCTTCGCCTCCGCAAGACCTCTACCCACCCCTTGGTCGTGGCCTACTCACTGGGCGCGCTGCCCTGGAACCCCATGGCCCACTGGGCCCGGCGTGACTGTATCGACCTGGTACGACAGGAAGTCGCACGCCGGCGCCGCGCGGGTGCCGCTCACGACGATGCCTTGGGACACCTGCTGACATCTGCCGGCGAGGAGCTGACCGACGATGTGCTGTGCGATCAGACCGTCTTCTATCTGCTCGCCGGCCAGGTAACCGCCCTTGCCGCGGCCTGGGTCATCGAGCGCGCCGTACGCCAACCACACATCTGGGAACGGCTGACCGCCGAGGCATCAGCGCAGGACAACGACGCCCCCTACACGGACGCAGTCGTCCGCGAAGCACTACGTCTGCGCCCCCCGCTCACGGTCATCCCCTGGCTACTGCACGAACCCTGCGAGATCGGCAGCTACCAGGTACCGGCCGGAACGTACGTCGTGGCCAGCCTTTGGGATCTGCACCGCCACCCTGATCTGTATCCCGACCCAGAGGCGTTCCGACCTGAACGGTTCTTGCAAGTCAGGCCCCCGCGCGGGACCTGGCTGCCCTTTGGCGTGGGTCCACACGCCTGCATCGGCGGCCAGCTGGCCCTACTCCAGGTCAAAGTACTTCTGCACGCGCTCATCGGCCGTGGGCACCTCCTTCCGGCTCTGCGACGGGACGAGGGCATCGGCCACCGTTCAAGCACGGAGACCCACCCCGCCCAGGGGTGCCGCGTCATCCTGCGCCCGCCGTCCCCGCGGAGAAATCGCTGACTTCTCCGCGGTTCACCTGCTCATCGTCAGACCGAGTCGTACCAGCGCTTTCATGACTCTCGCCCGCAGATGAGGCTCCTGGAAAGTGGCTCTGTCCGAAGCCGTCCGCCATGCAGATCAAGTCCATCGGTGCACCGGTGGCAAGGCTCCGCTGCGCTCTCGCTCCCTGTGCCCGGGAAGACCCCAAGCGGCCACAGCGGCCGCGACAAGGACGATGACGCCGGCAACGATCGCGGTCATCGTCATGGCATCGATGAACGCGCTGCGGGCAGCGCCCATCACCACGCTTCGCCCCGGCTCATCCAGGCGCGCGGCATAGGCGGGGAGGGTCGCCAGCCCTCCTTCAGCAATCAACGCCGGCACGTGGGTACCGGCCTGCTGTAGGGAGGCCGTCACATGCGAGGTGAAACCTGCGGCCAGCACGGAGCCCTGGACCGCGACCCCCAACGCTGAACCGATCTGGCGGGTCGCGTCGTTGACCGCTGAACCCAGGCCGGCTCGCTGTGACGGAACGGCACCCATGACCGCCTCGGTGGCTGCCGCGGCCACCATGCCCGATCCCACCCCGGTGATCAGCTGGAACACCGCGCTGCGCGTGTAGCCGGAGGCCGGGTCCGAGCCGGCCAGTACGGTGAAACCGGCAGCAACGATCAGCAGCCCGACGACGATGGGTACCTTCTCACTCCAGCGCGTCACGACAGGTACCGCGATCCCAGCGCCCGCCGCCAGGCCGACCGGCAGGGGAAGCGTACGTACACCGGCCTCCCACGGGCTGTAACCCAGGACGCCCTGCAGGTAGAGAGTGAGTACGTACAAGGCACCGAACATGGCAAATGACATCAGCGCCAATGAGGCGGCACACAGCCCGATACGGGGCACTCCCAGTAGGTACAACGGCAGCATCGGCGCGCGAGCCCGCCACTGATGGACGACAAATGCGGCCATGAGCACCACCGCAACGCCGTAGCCCGTGAGCGTTGCCGTGCTGAGCCAGCCACGGTGCGGGCTTTCGATGATCGCCCACACCAAGGTGAGCAAACTCGATGCCGACAGGACCGCGCCAAGCACGTCAAAACGACCATCGCGCCGCGGACACCGTGACTCCGGCACCACAGCGGCGGCGAGGACGACAGTGACGACAGCCAAAGGCAGGTTGACCCAGAACCCGGCTCGCCAGGAGAACTGCTCCACGAGCCACCCGCCGATGACCGGGCCCGACAAACCTCCCAGGCCACCGACCGCCGCCCAGACGGCGATCGCCCGGCGGCGCAGATGCGGTTCGGGGAACAGGTCGTGGATAACGGCCAGGGTGGCAGGCATCAAAAGGGCTGCACCCGCCCCCATCGCACAACGCGCAGCAATGATCTGCCACGGTGCCGAGGCCAGCGCCCCGAAAACAGAGGCGACAGCGCAGACGCTCACCCCAGAGACGAAAGAACGACGGCGTCCCCATGCGTCCGTGAAAGCACCGACAGCCAGGACCGACCCTCCCAGCACCAGCGCGTAACCGTCGACAATCCACTGCACCTGGGCAGTCGATGCCCCTACCTCACGCTGAACGGCGGGTACAGCGACATTGAGGACAGTCAGGTCCATACCCAGCATGAACAGGCCCAGACACACCACTGCTGCCGCACAGGCCCGCAGCGACACCGGCTGGAGCACGCCGCTCACACCGCCAGCCCCACGACAGACGTGGTTTCGCTCGAGAGTTGACCGACGAGGTCCTCCGCTTGCTCAGGCAGGTACATGTGACCACTGGTGAACAGACGGGCCTCGGCCGCGCCTGTCACCAGGTGATTCCAGGCAAACAAGTCCTCGATGCAGGGGCCGCGATCTTCATCGCCGCCGAACAAAGCGAGCGGAACGTCCATGGGCGGCTCCTTGCGGTGCTGGTAATACAGGAGCACCAGGAGATCAGCCAGGAGAGGTGTACGGACGGCCGCCATCAGACGGCGGTCAGCGAGCAGATGCTCCGGAAGGGGAGCGACAAGGTCGGCAAGCCCGTCCAGGCCCCGCGTCAAACGCTGCGGCAAGGCGGCCCTGTCAGCCAGCACAACCCGCTCCGGCGATGCCCGCGTAAGCCTCGCCCGCAGGCGTGATGGCTGACATGGATCGGCACACCTTTCAGTGAGCGGACTAAAGCCCTCACAACTGGCGTCAGTAGGCGGGAGCGATCCTTACAGCCGACGGCCGTCCCACGCAGCTCAACACTCGCCAGATCATCGACATCACACCCACGTGCTACGTGGGATGGGCAAGCTTCGCAAGCTTGTCCGGCGGATCATGCCGGGTGACCCACCGGCGCTGAACCTGGTCGAGCGGTGGTTCGCCGAACTCACGCAGAAGAAGCTCAAGCGCGGCGTCCACCGCTCCGACGAACCCTCGCACCTGCTTCCGGGACAGAGCCCCGGCTGTCCTCGTAACCCTCTGGGCCTCGTCGATACGCTCAGGCGCCACGGTGTTCCGGCCCGAGCGGCCCGCAATACGGCCATGATCGAAGCCATCGCCGATATCCCACCGATCGTGATGGCAGACCTGTTCGGTATCCAGCCCCACACCGCCAACCGCTGGGCACAGCTGGTCAGCGAAAGCTGGTCCCACTACCTCACCGCCCTCTAGGAGAGAACCCATTGGGGTGGGTGCCCGGGGTCGGCCGGGCAGGCGAAGACGTGCAGGTCCCGGTCCCGGCCGAAGCGGAGCCGGGTCGGTTGGGCAACGGACCGGCCGCCCTGGATCGAGGCCTTCCCCCGCAGGGACGGGTCGCGCTCCTCCCGAGGCACCCAGCTGTGCGAGCCGGCGTCCATCTCGTCGCTGCCGGCGGTCAGTAGCAGTCGCATCGGGGTCGGGCAGGATTCGCAGCTGATGGCTATCGGGCCCGTCGACGCCCAGCTCGGAAAGCCGCCCACCCGCCAGCCGGGCGGGATCGACAGGTCGAACTGGTAGCTGGGGGCCTCAGGGCCGTGTTCCGCGGCCTGGGAGTCGTCCCACGCGTCGATGCGGGCGATCAGAGAGGCAGGCAGCGTGTCGTCCTCCGCCCAGGGATAGGTGTCCACCTCTTCGGGATGCAGGGCACACGGCTCGGGGAGTTCGTGCTCCCATCGCAGCATGGGCACTTCGGGCGGAGCGGCGAGGAAGCGTTCCGCTCGCTCGGTCTCTGCGGCCCGCCGCCACCGCAGGTGAAAACGGCGCTCCAGGTACGGACCCTGATTGAACGGGCAACGGAAGATCTGCACCAGATCCGCACCGTCGGGCCCGGCCGCCAGGGCTGGGATGTCCCGGCGGAAGAACTGGGCGAGGCCTACGAACGGCACCGTTCCGTCTCCCCCGGGCGTTCCGGAGCCCGGCCACGGCTGGCTCCGCGGCCAGACGCCGGCGGCCCGGGCACAGCGGATCTCGTCCGGCTCGTACGGTCCGGTACAGGACGAGGCTGGCCGGCGCCCGAGGGTGCGTCAGTACGGCCGCCGTCTGCTCGGCATGCCGGGACGGTACTGCGGACTCACTCACCGCCCATGCGGCGCGTTCGGCGTCACCGGGGACGTACGCGCCCCCGACCGTCCGGATAAACGGATGGTCGGGGGCGAGCGGGACGGGGCAGGATGCTCCGCATGACATTGCCCACCCCCGAGCTGCACACCGCCCGCCTGCGACTGAGGCCGTTCACCGATGCCGACGCGGCGCCGCTCTACGCGCTGCACAGCAGCGCCAACGTGCTGCGCTACTGGGACTCCCCGCCTTGGACCGAACCGGCCCGCGCCCAGCGCTTCATCGCGACCTGTCGGACGATCGAGGAGGAAGGCACGGGAGCGCGGGTGGCCGTCGACCGCGTCTCCGACGGCGCGTTCATCGGCTGGTGCGGCCTGACCAGCTGGAACCCGGACTTCCGCAGCGCGTCCCTGGGCTACGTCTTCGACGCCGCCGCCTGGGGCCACGGCTACGCCACGGAGACCGCGCACGCCGTCCTGCGGTGGGCGTTCGACACCCTGGACCTGAACCGCGTCCAGGCCGAGACCGACACCCGCAACGTGGCGTCCGCCCGGGTCCTGGAGAAGCTCGGCTTCGTCCGCGAAGGCACCCTCCGCGAGGACTGCGTCGTCAACGGCGACGTCTCCGACTCCTGGGTCTTCGGCCTCCTCCGCCGCGAGTGGCACCCGACGGCCACGCCGACAGCCGGCCGCTAGGACCGAGACCTGCCCGCCTTTCAGTCCGCAACCCCCACCAAGGTCACCGTGGGCCGCTCCGGCGAGCTCAACGTCTTCGCTGGCCCCACCGATCCCGACCATCCGAACCGCTGGAGCATCCAGTAGCTCGTAGGGTCCGCCCGGAGCGGCAACATTCTCATCGGCGTGCGCGGATGCTGTCGCTTCTCGCGAACATCGAACACGCCGCGGCCCGGGTCCCTCCCGAATCACTGAGGACTGGAATCAGAATGAGGTCTCTGTGGCTCGGGAATGACGGTGTGTCAGTTCGCATTGGCGTGGCCCGGAGGCCTGTGGAAGCTGGACTCCGGACCAGTCATCGACCTCGCACTGTCTATCGGCATTGTTCCCTGTGGTCACGACTGTGCCGTTGGCACGCAAACCGAGGGTGTGCGTTGAACCGGCCGCCACGGCGACAATGTCGCACCAATCGCCGACTTCGCACTGTCCGTAGCTGTTGTCTCCTGCTGCGAGGACCCGTCCGGACGCAGTGACCCCGACGGTGTGGTAGCTGCCCGCGCCGAGCGCCACCACGTCTTCCCACTGATCGACCTCGCACGCCCCGGTTCCCCGGTCTCCGGTCGCTACTGCCCGCCCGTCGGCTCTGAGGCCGACGGTATGGAGATACCCGGCCGAAATGGCGGCTAGGTCACGCCACCCTTCAACGGCACACTGCCGTCGTCGGTTGTTCCCCGTGGCCAGCGCAGAACCGTCCGACCGGACGCCGACCGAGTGCCAGTCACCACACGAGAGGACGACCATCTCGCGCCAGGACTGTACGTCGCACTGTCCTTCTGAACTCCGGCCAACTGCTAGCACGCGGCCATTTGCGAGTAGCCCGAGCGTGCGGCGCCAGCCTGCGGCCACGGCCGTGATGTCTCGCCATCCGGCGACATCACATTGCCCATCGCCATTCCACCCCGTTGCCAGAACCGTACCGTCCGACCGAAGTCCCACCGTATGAGACCTGCCCGTGTTCGTCGCGGTATGGACGTTGCCAGCTGCCACCGCGACGACGTCT
This sequence comes from Streptomyces sp. NPDC015346, assembly GCF_043078785.1. Classification (NCBI taxonomy): domain Bacteria; kingdom Bacillati; phylum Actinomycetota; class Actinomycetes; order Kitasatosporales; family Streptomycetaceae; genus Streptomyces; species Streptomyces sp. NPDC015346. The sequence goes on from NZ_JBIBTW010000013.1 coordinate 91,249, forward strand.
TTCCATCGCTCGACACGACATTCAGCGGCTGCGGTATTGCCCACGGCGAGAACGGTTCCATCCCAGCGCCGTCCGACCGAATGACGCCTTCCGGCCGCCAGCACCGACGCGTTAGCGAGCATTCCGCCTCCTTGTGCTGGCGCGAGTTCGCGACATGGGATTCCACCCTACTTGGCACTGGAATCAGAGCGGCATCCTCAGTCATCGCCAGCAGATGACGGCACAACCGAGTGTGATCACCGAGTGTGATGAAGGCCTGGTGAATGTCGTCGCGGATCTCCCAGCGGAGGCGTAGGCGGCGGAATCAGTGCAGTAGTGCCATGGCACCTTCCACGACCCAGCGGTGTACGCCGAGTCCGGAGCCGTCCTTCGGTGCCGCGCCGGGCGATGTGCGGGGTGATTTCGAACCGACGGACCTGGTCGCGGTAGCTCTCGTGGTCGTAGCCGCGGTCGGCGTAGAGGCGCTGGGTCACGTCGTTGCGGTTGCCGCCGGTCAGCCTGGCGGCCAGCGGGATGCCGTGGGCCTCGACGATCACGAGCGTCGAGGACGCCCGCTGTTGGACTGTGTGTCGGTCAGGTTCGAGGACGCTCGAACGTGCGCTTGCTGACGCCGGCACCCTGGGCGGCGCCACGCTGCTTACCTTGGCGCCGGGGATGGTTCGTAGGCGGTTCGGGCAGCCAGTCGCGGGCCGGGTCGTACTCAAGCCATCTCCTTCGCCCAGCTTCTCCCGCGCAGGCGGCGGTGAGGCGGTTCAGTCCCGGGTGCCCGTTGCCGGTGCGCCACAGCAGCGACCAGGCGTACAGCGGCGTGGGATCGACCAGAGGGACGGAGCGCAACCCGGGGGCCTCCGGCAGGGGCACATCGGCAGGTACCAGCGAGAAGCGGCGCGGGTCTTCCGCCACCTCGGTGAGGAAGTGGGTGAGCCCTAGGTTGATGCTTGTGGCCGTGTTCTGGATGCCGAATCGGTCGGCGAACCGGTGGAGGAAGTCGAGCCGGTCCAGCGCGCCGGGTGCCCACAGCGTGCTGTCGCGCAATTGGTCCGGTCGCAGCGCCGGTTCGGGTGCGAGTGGATGGTCCGCGCTCAGTACGGCGTCCACCGGTTCGAGGCGGACGAGGCGGTGTGCCAGCCCGGCGCGCAGCGGAGGGTGGGCTCGGCCGAAGGCGGCATCGATCTCGCCGTGCAGCAGTGTCGTCGTCACCGACGGCAGATCGCGCCCGTGCCCCAGAGCCAGTTCCCCGGCCCGTCCGGCAACCTGGGCCAGCCTTCGCATCGGCGCGTAGAGGTGCCCCCAGACGTCTACGCGCAGCGGACGTTCCTTCCCGACTGCCGCCGCGACTGCGGCGTCGGCGGCGGCCACAGTCTGCCGGGCCGGTGCGAGAAAACGCTGTCCGGCCTCGGTGAGGCGTACCCCGTTGCCGCCTCGCTGGAACAGCTTGGTGCCGAGCAGGGATTCCAGCCGCGCGATCCTCTTGGACAGTGCCTGCTGGGAGATCGCGAGTGTCCCGGCGGCCCGTCCGAAGTGCAGTTCCTCGGCGGTGCGCACGAAGGCACGTACGTGCGCCACGTCGAGGTCCATGGCTCCCACCATAGGTGACAACCGAAGGTTGTCGGCTGTGCTTGTTCGTTGTTGGATCGCGGGGCGGCCGCGGGGGTTGCATCCTCCCCATGCAAAGACTGATTCCCACGGGGGCAGCGGCGCGCCCGGTCGCCTTTGCCGAGGTCCCCCAACCCGTACCGGAGCCCGGTGAGGCACTGATCAAAGTCGAGGCGTTCGCCCCGAACCGGGGCGAGACGTTCCTTCTCGAACACCCCCGGCCGGAGCTGCTGCCCGGCAAGGACGTCGCAGGTCTTGTCGTACAGGCGGCAGCTGACGGCTCCGGGCCCGGCATCGGCACCCGTGTGGTCGGGCACCCGGCGCAGGGCGGCTGGGCCGAGTACGCCGCCGTGCCCACGCACTCGCTCGCGGTACTCCCGGACACCATCGACAGCGTACGGGCGGCGGCTCTGCCCCTGGCCGGGATCACTGCCCTGCGGCTGCTGCGTACGGCCGGTTCCCTGGCCGGCCGCCGGGTGCTGCTGACCGGCGCCTCAGGTGGCGTCGGCCACTACGTCACAGAGCTCGCCGTTGGGGCCGGAGCCGAGCTGACCGCCGTGACGGCCACTCCTGAGCGCGGCGAGCGGCTCGCGGAACTGGGTGCGAACGTGGTGCACGAGGTCACGGCGGCTCAGGGGCCGTTCGATGTCGTGCTGGAGTCCACGGGCGGGCCGGATCTGGCACTCGCCCTGTCGAAGGTGCGCCCGGGCGGCATGCTCGTCTGGTTCGGCCAGGCCAGCCGCACCCCGGTGTCCCTCGACTTCTTCCAACTCCTCGGCGGACCCGAGCGCGTCACGATCCAGCACTTCCACTACGCCGGCGCCCCTTACGACTCCGATCTCTCGGCACTGGTGAGCCTCGTGGAACAGGGCCGGCTGCACCCGGAGATCGGCCGCATCTGTGACTGGGCACAGACCGCCAACACCTTGGTCGACCTACGAGAGCGCCGGATATGCGGCAAGGCCGTCCTGTTGACCGGAGGAGCACGATGAACGCCACCGAGTTCGCCGCCGCCCAGTGGACGCGCGCCACCGGTGCGGGCTTGGACCCGCACGAGTACCAACGCGTCACCGAGGGCCTCACCTCCGTCGCCGACTGGGGACCGTCCTTCCTACGCACCGGACACAGCTACCTTCAGCGCGCGGAGAATGCGGGATCATCCCTCTCAGCGGGTGAGTACCTGCTGATGGCGGCCCGGTGGTTCCACCTGGCCACCTTGGCGCCGTACGCGGAAGCACATCGTGCTGCCGTCGAGGCGGATCACGCCTTGAGCCGGGCGCTCACCGTGCTGGAGCCCAGTGCGCGGCGGGTGAGTGGCCAGGGATTCACCGGCTGGCTGCGTGGCCCCGCCGACGCGCCGGGGACCGTGGTCGTCGTCCTCGGCCTGGACTCGGCCAAGGAGGAGTTCCTCGATCTGGTGTCCGCACTGCTGGCCAGGGGTCTGGCGGTGTTCGCGATGGACGGCCCCGGACAGGGCGTGCTCGCGGCCACCACAACCTTCGTGCCGGACTACGAGCGGGTCATAGGCCGGTTCGTCGACGCCCTCGGCGTCGCACGCATCGGGCTCGTCGGCCTGAGTCTGGGCGGCTATTTCGCGGCTCGGGCCGCGGCGCTGGAGCCGCGCGTGGCGGCCGTCGCCACCGTCAGCGGTCCCTTCCGCCTCGATTGGCATGAACTACCCCCGCCGGTACTGGACATCATGGCCCAACGCATCGGAGGAGCCGACGCCGCCCACGAGTTCGTACGCCATGCGGACCTCGCCGCCTTGGCACCCCGCATCGCGGCCCCGCTGCTGGTTGTGGACGGTGGTCAGGATGTCATCCCCGGCGTGACGAACGGCGAGCCCCTGGCCCGTCTGGCGCCGCGCAGCGCCTACCTGTCGTCCCGCACGGCGACCACCTGCTTGGTAACGCGCGGCCCGACTGGCTGCCCCACCTCAGCGACCATCTCACGCACACCCTGATGGGAACACCAGCATGAACCGCTTCACCGGGAAGATCGTTCTCATCACCGGCGGCACCAGCGGCATGGGCTTGGCGACCGCACACCGCCTCGTCGCCGAAGGCGCCCATGTCATCGTCACCAGCCGTACCCGCGCACGGGTGGACTCCGCAGTCCACCAGCTCGGCCCCAACGCTTCGGGGATCGTGGCCGATGCCGCCGACCTCGGCGCGGTGGACGCGCTGATGGAGACCGTCCGGGACCGTCACGGACAGCTGGACAGCCTCTTCGCGAACGCGGGCACCGGCACGTTCCTGCCGTTCCAGAACATCACCGAACCTGACTTCGACCACGGCATCGACGTCAACTTCAAGGGCGTGTTCTTCACCGTCCAAAAGGCACTGCCGCTGCTGGCGGACGGAGGCTCGATCGTCATCAACGCGTCCTGGACCCTCCACCGGGGCAACAGCGTCCTGACCCTCTACTCGGCCACGAAAGCCGCCGTGCACAACCTGGCCCGAACCCTCGCCGCAGCGCTTGGCTGTTGGTGGACTGATGGCTACGGCGGGGCCGACGGAAGCTGTCGGTGGCTGCCCAACGGGCAAGCTCTGCCTGTACTCGGGCAGGAACTACTCGGGGCTCTTCTTCACGATGGCCAGCACTCAGGCGTGCCTGCACATCAATGGTGACGTTCGGTCCTACGTGAACAATCTTCCGGTGCAGGTGCGGATGTACAGGTGGAGCACTAGTGGGTACTGGGAGGAGGCTACAGTCCGTGCGGGGGGCTTCAGCAGCGACACCGGTAACCACCCCTTCTGGGATCGCCCCTGCACGGGCGGCGTGGCTCCCTGAGCGCCTGTCGCGAACTGATCGTTTGAGCGGCGGGACCGGAACTCGCGAAGTGACCCGCATGGGCAGGACTTCTTGATAGCAGCGGAGGCGTCAACGCCCAGCCGCATCAAGAGGTCCTGTCATGCCGTTGCACGCGTCCACGCCCTCCGCTGTCACGCCGGATGAGAAAACTCGCTGTTCATACGTGGCCTGCCGGTTCGGCCACGGCGCCGAGCGCCCCGTACGTCTCCGCTGGTACACCTCGGACATGACGGACGCGGAGTGGCAGGCCATCGAGCCGCTGCCGCCCTGGCCCGCCTGGCTGGACGGCTACGGCGGGCACCCGGAGGAGTACTGCCGCCGCCTGGTCGTCGACGCCCTGTGCTACATCGCGGACAACGGCTGCAAGTGGCGCAACCTGCCCATCGACTACGGCATCCCCTGGAAGACGCTGCACGGGATCTTCACACGCTGGAACCGCGAGGGCTTCACCCTCGCCTTCCACAACGACCTGCGCGAGAAGGTCCGCCGGGCCGAGGGGCGCCGCCGTGACCAGGGGGATCGTTTCCTCGATGGCCGCGGCCGCGTAGGCGGGAGTCTGCGGTCAAACCACGGAGCTGCCCGCCGGCAAGGGTTAGCGAGCGAGGGTCAGGACAAGGGCCAGCGCGGTAGCAGCGGTGAACCAGGTGATCATGACGGCCCGCACGGCGGATGCTGAGTCACCGGTGACCAGCCCGCCCACCCGATGCCACGCAGCGGATACTTGCTGCGCCGTCTCGCCGTGGGCTTCGTCGAAGGACAGCAGGTTGGTGCAGTGAGAGCAGGGCGCTTCGTCGGCGCCGCGCCAGTGGGCGCGGTCCAGTACCGCGTGGTGTGGGGTCCGCATGCTTGCTCCAACCCGCCGATCGGGCCTTGCGTAATGCGCCCGCGCGGTGTCGTCACCCGATCGCTATCTTGCCCATACCCCGGGCATAGGCGAGCCGCATGCGAGATCACGCCCCGGACCCTGTGCCTCCGTAGTGCCGCAGCCGCGCCCAGCCGTCTTTCGGGCATCACCGGAATCACGGGGCCGTCATCGCGTGACACAGAGAGGCGGTCTGCGGTTGGCATCGGGAGGTGGCCCGGTTGCTCGTGGTCGTTGAGCCGGCGGTGGCAGGGTGGGCGGCGACCCGGTGCGGAGCTGCTGAGCCTCGGGGCGCCGTGAGGGTGAGCGCGTTCGCGTGTCGTCGGCTGCAGGACTCGCGTCGTCCTCCGCGGCCCGCCGGGGGAAGAGACGCTCTGGTGCGTCGTCAGTGGCACCCCGGCGGAGGTGTCACCGACCCCGCATACCTGGTGCTGCGGCCTCCGGCACACCGCCGCCGCACTCCAAGCCCGGCCACCGCAGGGGGCATAGGCAGGCAGCGCGCGGGAAGGTCTTCGAGCCGGCCGGGGGGCGCACCAGGGGTGCGCCGAACAACGAGGACGGCGTGGGTAGCCAGCATGGGCGGTGTGTCGATCATGCGAACTACGCGCGTCAACCTGTTCCGGCACCGTTGACGCCCCCGCCCGCCCCGGCGAGACTCCTGGCCCATGCAGCCCCTGCGTGACCGCTCGGTCACCCTCGTCCAGCGCCGGCACGTGGACCTTCTCCGTGTCGCGAGCGCGGCCTGTCGCTGCCCCTGACCAGCCGGCCTTCCCGCTCCACCGGCCACAGCCGCACTCTCCTTCGCCCGCCCGCCAGAGGCGCCGTCCCCGCCTAGCGGGCCCCGGAGGCATGCCTGTACATCCGCACGCCCTTCTGGAGACTCGTATGTCCACGCCCCTGTCCCGCCGCGCCCTCGGCGGGGCCGCCGCCAGTGTCGCCGCCGCGGCCACCCTCGGTGCCACCGCACCCTCCGCGCAGGCGATCCCGACCGAACCGCGGGAGCGCCTCTTCCGCGCCGCGCACCCGCGCCGCCACTCCCGGCGGCCCAACATCCTCTTCATCCTGGGCGACGACCTGGGCTGGGCGGACCTCTCCTCCTACGGCTCCCCGCACATCCGCACCCCCCACCTGGACCGCCTCGCCCGCGGCGGCGTCCGCTTCACCGACGCCTACTCCGGCTCCGCGACCTGCTCGCCCACCCGCTTCAGCCTCTACACCGGCCGCTACCCGGGTCGTACGAAGGGAGGCCTCGCCGAGCCGATCGCCGACAAGTCGGTCGGCCTCGAGCCCACCCACCCCACGCTCGCCTCGCTGCTGCGGGACTCCGGTTACGCCACCGCTCTCATCGGCAAGTGGCACTGCGGATACCTTCCCGACTACTCCCCGACCCGCTCCGGCTGGGACGAGTTCTTCGGCAACTTCGGCGGAGCCCTGGAGTACTACTCCAAGCTCGGCCTCGGCGGCGAGTACGACCTCTACGAGGGCGACGCCGAGTACAAGGACCTGCGCTACTACACCCGGATCCTGACCGAGCGGGCGAGCGAGTACGTCAGCCGCGACCACGAGAGGCCCTGGCTGCTCAACCTCAACTTCACCACCCCGCACTGGCCCTGGATCGCCGACGGCGACGAGGAGACCAGCGCCGAGATCGTCCGCCGGATCAAGGCCGGCGACCGTTCCGCCCTCTGGCACCAGGACGGTGGATCGATCGAGAAGTACAGGGAGATGGTCGAAGGACTCGACCGCTCGATCGGGCAGATCCTCGACGTGCTGAAGCGCTCCGGCCAGGACCAGGACACCCTCGTCTTCTTCGCCAGCGACAACGGCGGGGAGCGCTTCTCCTACAACTGGCCGCTCGCCGGAAACAAGGGCTCCCTCCAGGAGGGCGGCATTCGCGTTCCGTCGATCCTGCGCTGGCCTGCGCGGATCGACGGCGGCCAGGTCAGCGACCTGCCGGTGTTCACGCCCGACTGGACGGCGACCCTCCTCGACCTGGCCGGCGCCCGTCCCCACCCGGCGTACCCCCTCGACGGCATCAGCCTCGCCGGGCACCTGCTCCATGGCGCCGAGGTGCCCGAGAGAGACCTCTTCTGGCGAGTGCGGGGCGAGCGGGCACTGCGCCGCGGCGACTGGAAGTACTACCGCGGCAAGTCCGGCCGGGACCAGCTCTTCCACCTGTCCGAGGACACCCGCGAGCAGGCGGACCGAGCACCCTTCGAACAGGCACGGCTCTCCGAGCTACGGGCCGCCTGGGAGCGCATCGACGCGGGGCTCCTTCGCTACTGAGCGCCGTCGGTGCGCGCGGTGAGCCCGGCCCCCTGGAGCCGTCGTTCAGATCGAGGGTGGGAGCGCAGATCGCCGGGCTTGCGCTCCCCTCGCCGTCCCGCGCCGTGCGTGACCGACGACGGGTGCCGGTGAGGGGAGGCGCGGCCGCCACCGGCCCTGGCGGCCGATGACGGTCCGTCTGTTCCACCCTCGGACACGCGTCATCATGGCGACGTGGACAGCACGCGGGCGCCGACGCCCGTATGCGATCTGGTCGGGGCACGCATGATGCGCCGGCTGGTGCGCGACGGCGGCGACCGCGGCGATGACGATGGCCGTCAGGTCCATCGCATGCCGATGGCGGAGAGTTGTTCGATGCGATCCGGCGACAGCGTTGCTGCCCTGCTCCGCTGTTTCCCGATCCACGCGCCAAGCCGAAGCTCCCGCACCTCCCGGTCCTCGGCGCTGCCACCGGTCCCGTCGCCACCGATGACGATCCGCTCGATGTGCTTGCGCGGCACCCGAAGGGGTCCTTCGCGCTCGTAGTACTGCTTGGCGGCGGTGAGGTGCATTTGTTGGCCTGCGTACGGCGCGGGGTCAGCTTCTCGGCCTCGGCCGCGGGCTCGATCCCGAGGACGTGTTCGCACATCCATTGCTGGACGGTGGGAGGGCGAAGCCGGTCCGGCCGATCATCTGGCGCTTGAGCATCTTGATTCGGTTGACGTGTCATTGCGACGACGCCGGAGCTCCAGGGCAGGGTGAGCCCGGCGATGACGGCATCGCGGTCACGCTCGATGCCTGCGGCGGGGGTGTGGAGGCCGGGGAGGTCCCGGCTCGGCCTCGGCAGGTCGCGCGAGCGACCGGACCGGGTGTGGGCAGACGAGGGGTACGACTCCCGCAGTAGCCGTTCCTACCTGTGCCTCCCGCAGTTCGGAAACTGGATACGCTTTCGCAGCTGGCCTGTGCGCTGGCCCTCAGCCGGGAAGAGCCCGGGACGAATCAGGGGGATGAGATGACCACCACGAAAACCTCAAGGACGGCAGCGTCCGGGTCCGTCCGGACGCCGGGCAACCCTGTCGCCCTCTTTAGCGACGAGGCGTCCGCAGTGACGAAGGCTTTGCCCGGCGCGGCCCGGCACCTGCCGCGGCCTTTGGACAGCCTGACCTGGCAGGAGCCCCCCGCCTTGGAGGACGGGGACGACGACGCGCGGTAACCGTACGGTAGGGGCCGGCCGCCTCTCACTTAACGGCTGATTCGACCGGGCGCCGGAACAGCACTGCATCAACAACGACGACTGGCTGCCCGAATGGGTGTTCACCGACGCCCCTTCGGGCTCAGCGGCCCCTCCCCACAGCCGCTGTTGAACTTCCTCGCCGAAATGCTCCATCCCGTGGTGCGGCGTGACCCGGCTGAAGTCAAACGCCTGGCCGAGAAGCTCAACGGCATCCTTACCAAGGACGGCTTCGAGCTCTACCCGACCGGATACATCAGCGGGCTGCCGGTCTACGCCGGCGGCCCCCGCGCGTCCTTCCACGGCGCCCGACCGGACTTGAAGTTCGAAGCACGCCCCTTGCTGACCAACCCCCGTGTGCTCCACGAACACCAAGAGCGCATCAGGGCTGGCCTGGAACGCGACCCGGCCGCAGCGATCGCCTCCTGCAAAGAACTCGTCGAAAGCCTCTGCAAGATCATCCTGGAACACCAGGACATCGAGTTCCCGCCCGGAGAAGACCTGCCACCGCTGTTCAAGCGCGTCACGACGCTGCTGGGCCTGAACGCCGACGCCGTCGCCGACCACGCCAAGGCCAGCGCCACGGTGGTCAAGATCCTGCGCACCCTCACCACGACAGTGCAGGGCTTTGCCGAGCTGCGTAACCAGCTCGGACTCGGCCACGGGCGAACCGCACCGAGCCCGGCACTTACCCGCCACGCCCGGCTGGCTCTGAACAGCACGGTGACCGTGACGGAGTTCGTGCTCGACACTTGGCAGGATCGCATCGAGCGAGGCAAACTCCCGCCTCGTTCTCAATAGCGTTACGCCCACTCCATGCCCAGCCCCTGTAGTGCGTTCAGCTGCTCAGCTGTGAGTTTGTCCCGCCTGGTTTTGGTGTTGGAGACTCATACGCCGAGCTTGACGGTCACCGGCTCCGTCTCGCCGTCGACGGCGGGCTGCTCGCTGTGCCCTCTCGGCACGGGCCGGTGGGCGCCTTCCCGCTCGACCCATTGTGCGAGGGCGGCCAGGCCGCGTTGGAAGGCTTGCTGTGCCTTGCTGGGGCCCTTCGTCGTACGAGGAGCCGCGGGGGCGGGAGATGGTGCCTCAAGGGGCTTGATGCCCAGCGCGGTGAGGCGTTCCTGCTGTTCGACGGAGAGCTGCGCCCAGGTGCCCGGTTTCCGCTGCTGCTGGAGCCATCGTCCGATGTCATCGCCCTCAAACAGCACCCCACTTCGATGGCCGGCAGGACGCCATCGGCGTCGACGAGGTCGGCGAGTACGCGGTAGTGGCGTTGCCAGTCGAGTGGCCAGGGGCAGTTCCAGTCCGGGTCGATCGCGGCCAGCTGCTGCGCGCGTACGGCGGCCCGTTCGGGGTCATTGCCGAGACCGCCTGTGTGGCGAAGGTTGGCCATGTGCTGCCCGATGGGCACCATCGCCTCACCTTCGCCCCAGACGGCGTCCTGCCGGGGTGCGAGGTGCCCGGTGGCCCGGTGGTAGGACCGGAACTCGGCGAGTTTGTTCTCCCACGCTTCGTCGCCGGGTTCCCACACCATCCCGGCGTCGTCGAGGAGCTCTTTGCTGTCGTCGCCCAATCATTCTGCGGGGCTGCTGTGGATACGAGCTGCGGTTTCTCAGTTTTGTGGGCGGTCTTCCTGGCAGGCAGGGCCCTCACAGTGCGGGGCAGCGTTCGGCAGTAGCTGCCTGACCTGCGCTTATATGCTGCGTGCAGGTTGATCGAGCGTTGCGCAGTTTTCGTGGGTCGCTACTTGAGATGCCGGGTGGGGCGGCGCTGGGTGCTCCGCGGTGTGTGTGACTAGAACCCGGGCCCTGGGTCGCCGCCGGCCTGTTGGCATTTCGTTGCAGCGTCGAGCCAATCACCTGCTGGTTCGATGGCCTGCTCGCGTTCAATGCCGGAGTCCACTTTTCCGTCAGCGGGGCGGGCTTCGTCGGCGATGTCGTGTGCCCGCTGGCACGGATCTGATGATGGGCCAGACTGCTCAGCGAGACCGCCGATGACGCTGAATGAGAGGGCGATGACCGCTGCCGCGGCCATCATCAGGCCTGCGCTCCGGTCCTGCATGAGGCGCGGCAGGTGGCGCTGCCAGCGGAAGTACGGGATGTGGTCCCGGCCGTTCACGGTGCTCCCTATCGGGTGGGGGGATGCATTCCCGAAGGTACCTGCTGAATCCGACGTCAGACGGTGAGTAGTCCGAGGAGCCTCTCGGTGGATGCTCTGTGGAGCTTCCGTCCGTCCGGCATTCCCCTTGGGGCCGGATAGAGGAGTTCGGTGGTGAAGACGGCGCCCTGTCTGCTTTCGTAGTGTCTTCAACTGCTTCGCGTGTGTGGAGGCTGTCTTGGGTAGTAGCCGCACGTCCCGATCCGCCACCCGTAAGTCCACCCTCCACCGGCTCAGGCCCTCCGAGGGCACCACCCCGGAACTGTGCACGTTCGTCCGCGAGAGATACCTCGACAGTGAGGATTACCAGGTCAGAGAGTTCACCCGCCAGGGGATGGAGGGCTTGCTGATCACCGGAGGCGTTCCCCGAGAGCGCGCCGACTGGTGCAGTGCGGTGGAATCCATCACCGGACTGGACGTCAAGGAACGCAGCCGCGCCGCGGCGGGACTCATTCTCATGCGCACCGGCCGCGGCACCTACGCGCTGAGCTACGGGGTGGGGCAGCACATGCTGGATCCCTACTTCCGTGACGACGAGTTCGGATTGGAGTTTGCGACCCGCTGCCTCGACGACGACGGGGTCATCAAAATCCGCAACCAGATCATGGACGGCAGAGGCCGGGTCGACGAGTACTCGGTGTCACGGGGTGAACGGATCGACGACTTTGGTCTGGACCGTTTCGGTGCCGTCGTCCGCCGCATATGCGGCACGGTGAGCGGACTGTCGCTGACGTCCCTGGAGGCTGGCAGGACACGACAGGTCCGCGTCGAGTGCTCACAGGCCACCATCAAGCTTCCCCTTGCCACCACCGTGGAACAGTTCCTGAGCGACCTGCAGGCGATCGAGGACGTGTGTGCAAGACCTGATCCGCTGCCCCAGCTGCGTTTTGTCAGCAGGGTTCACACCCTCGACAGCCGCAGCCAGAAGGCGGTGCAGGCCCAGGCCATCCTGGAAAGGCACCTTGCGGACCCGGACAGTCCCCGACTGACCATTGGGATTCCTGACTCGTGCCAGGAAAGCTACAGCTCTGCCCAGGCGTTCCGCGTCAGACGAGGCACCCGCACGATCGAGACGAACGACCTTGAGCTGCACCACCTGCTGCAGTTCGTACAGAACAAGCCTGAGGGAGAACGGCTCAAAGCCCTCGGCGACGTACGGGTCACCATGTTCAGCGACGATGATTTCCTGACCCCGGCCAGCGTCACCACCAACGGGAAAGAGTGGCTCATCGCCGACATCACGATGGGCACAGACCGCCTGTTCTACGGCAACGGTAAATGGTTCGAGGTAGGGGCCGGCTTCCTTGAGACCCTGGAAGAAGAACTCACCGCCCTGTTCACCCAGCCGCAGACGGTCACCCTCCCGCGGTGGACCAAGGGCCCACTCGATTCCAAAGGCCGCGACTCTCACGACGAGGACTGGTTCAACCACCAAGCGGCGAAGCCGGACGGGTACCTACTCTTCGACAAGAAAGACATTGTCACGGCGAAGTTCAGGGGAGGAGGCCTGGAGATTTGCGACGTTCTCGGCCCCGAGAACCAACTGATCTGCATCAAGAAGGCACCCGCCAGCACGGCCCCCCTCAACCACCTCTTCGCCCAGGGCGTGGTCGCCGTCGAGACGCTGCGCAGCGACGTTGAAGTACGGACCAAATTCCTTGACCAGGTCGCCACACACACGCCGGACCACCGCCTGCTCGACGACTTCGGCACGCTCCGGGTGGTCTTCGGGATCCTTCTGAAGGATGGCCAGGACATCCGTGTTGACTCGCTCTTCGCATTCGCCCAGGTCTCGCTGCTCCAAGCAGTCAGGCGGCTGCGCGCGATGAACGCGGAGGTAGAAGTCGTGGCTATTCGCCGCTGACGCACGGAGCCGCTCCCTCGCCTGCATGCTGCCGATCGAGTCGGCGGCGCGATGGCGCGGGCGGAAACCTGTTGTCGGTTCTGTTCGGGTGGATGCCGAGGATGGAGAGTAGGGAGGGTGCCGCCTGGCTATGGGGTGGGCTGGTCATCGAGCCAGATGGTGGGGATGAGTTTTTCGCCGTTGCGCCAGTTGTAGCGGATGGAGTCCTGGTACCAGTCGTGGGGCAGGTCCGCGTGGTCGCTGACGATCATTTGGAAGTTCGGGGACAGTTCCCTGACGACCTGGTGCATGAGTTCGAAGAGGCGCGTGACGGTCACTCGGTCTTCGTCCAGGGCGAGGTCTTCCAGCCGTCCGCGCTGTTTGGCCATGTCAGAGGGGTAGTAGGGCTGGGTGGGCTGATCGAGCATGAGGAAGCGGGGGACGGGCCGGCTGTTGAGGACGAAATACTGGTGGAGGGCGAGGTGTGCGGCGACGTGGTAACCGACGTGGTTCTTGCCGCTGCCGATGCGGAGCAGTTCGGTGATGCCTTGAGGGGTGTCGGCGACGATGGTGAGCTTTTTGAGGTCCAGACGGACCAGGCGGTCGCCGTGTTCGAGTTTCAGGGTTCGGGCGTGGCCGGTCATCTTGCCGCTGAGGTAGCTGAGGCCGTGGGTGAGCTTGTCGTCGATGGTCTCGGTATCGAGCTGTTCTTCGAGGCCTTGGACGAGCCGCTGGGCGACGGCGACGGCTGACTCCAGGCGCTGGAGGTGGCCGCTGTCGGACGTGGTGTTGATCTGGCTCAGGTAGGCGCTGATCCTGCCGCGGGTGTAGGCCTGGGCTTCGGCTTGTCCTAGGAGGCCGGCCTGCTGGTTGCGCTGTTCGGCGAGGATGCTGAGGGCGCCTTCGATGCCGCGGAGCTGTTCGCGTAGGCGCATCGCCGTCTGCTCGATCGCGCGCAGGGCCTGCTCGCGGCGGGGCTGGACGGTTCGGACGCTGTCGAGCTGCCCTCGGAGGTCTGCGAGGGTGGTGTGCATATCGGAGACGGTGGGGTCGGGCTCGTCCAGCTCGTTTCCGCACAGGGGGCAGCTGTGTTCGCCGGGGAAGCCGTCGGGTACGAGGTTCAGCGCCGATAGACGTGACATGCCGCGGGCGACGGCGCCGGTGTAGCCGGCAGCCTGTGTCTCCAGATCGTTCAGGAGCTGGCGTTCCTCTGCGAGGGAGCGCAGCTGCCGCCGGAGAGCCGCTGACTGCGCGGTGAGCAGGAGCTCCTGCCGCCGCTGTTCCTCGTCCGCGTTGTCCGGGGTGGGCCGGAAGGAAGCAGCCTGCTGCAGGACCTCGATAACGGCTGCTCTGTCGGAGGTGTCGACATTGCTGTCCGTGAGCAGTCCATGGACGCGGGCTTCACCGAGAAGGGATTCAAGGCGGGCCTCAATGCCTTGGTTCGCTTCCTGGGCGGCTTTGAGGTCGTTCTCGGCGCGGCGGAGGGCGCGTTTGGCCTGGGTCAGCTGCTGCTGGAGCGCGGCCTGGTCCTCGGGGACCGCGCCGAGGAAATAGGGGATCGTGGCCTTGAGGCTCTCCGGGATGCCGCGCTCGTTCTGCCGGTGGAACAGCGCCCGCTTGGAAGCGACTTCGTCCTGGTTCTGCAGGCAGAGCAGGACGGCGTGCCCGAGGTTGGCGCTGAGCGGGGAGAGCAGGCTCCCCGGCGCCGGCTCGCTGCGGGTGTCTCCGATACCGATCCGGCGTCCGAGCTGCTGGCGCAACTGTGTGGAGTCGATGTTGACACGGAGGTCGGCCAGCTCCGGGATACCGAGGTCGTTGCCGACCTCGAACATGGCGTTGGTGACAGACTTGGCGCCGGGGCGAGGCGCCGGCCGTGCGACGAGGATGTGGGTGTCGGGAAGCTGCAGGATGACTGCATACCACGCGACGTGTTGAAGATCGGGCTGATCGGGAGCGTGGCTTCGTCCCTGCCGAGGCAGAAATCGACGATGTCGAGCAGCGCGCTCTTGCCTGTCTGGGAGGTGCCGGTGACGATATTGAGCTCGCCGAGCCGGAAGTCCAGGACGCGCTTTTCGCCGCTCTTGCTGTAGAGGATGATCGACCGGATCTGCACCAGCTCAGGGTCTCACGCCCAGCAGCGCGAATATGGTGGAGGGGTTGTCGGACTTGGCGGTCCAGCGGCCTATCAATGATGCGGCCTTGATCAGGTCGGCGAGTTCGCCCTCGGTACGGGACTTCGACGGAATCCTGCTCTTGAGGGAGCCCTGCTCGATGGTGAGCATCTGATGGCGGAGCCCGAAGCGCAGGCCTTCCCGTACGGCGGGTGCCAGTGAGGTGCTGCGAGCGGCAAGGCCTGCGACGAGTGCCGGGTGGTCCGCCACCCAGTTCGTCAGATGGGTGCGCGTCGAGGTGGGCAGCGCTCGCCGCGTTGGCCGGTGCAGGACCAGCGGGGCCACGACGAAGGCCATCGGCCACGGCATCAGCCTGCCGGAGGCCTCCCGCTCGTAGTCGCGTGCCGCGGTGGCTGCGACGGCGGCGACGAGGGCAGGGTTGAGGAAGGCGGCGCTGGCTTGCGGCCGCTGGCTCCAGCTAGGCACGCGCGGCCCGAATCAGGTTCTTCACCCGTGCCTCGAAGTCGGGGTGCCACCCGACCCGTCCGCGGTCGGCCAGTTCGTGGTGCTTGCCCCGGGAGAAGAACGCCTCGTCGTACGCTTCACGGATTCGGTACCGGGTCTGGTCCAGGGTTTTGCGCAGCAGCGCCTTGCCTGCCTGCTCCTGCTCCCGGTCGGTGGCATCTTCGTCCAGGTCGTCGAGCATCCAGTCGAACTCCCGCTGCCACTCGTCGGCGAGGTTGTCTTCGAACCGTGCCAGCTCGTCGAGGTCCACCAGGTCGTCTTCGAGCCAGGCCACGGTCTGGGTGTAGGCGCGGTAATAGTCCACCATCGCCTTGTTCAACTGGCGGCCGGCGCCCACCCAGCGCAACTGGTGGACGAAGCAGGCATCGGCCAGCTCGGTCTCGGCCTCCTGCGGGAAGTCCTCGCGGTCCACCAGTGTGGGCAGTCTGTCGGAGGTGTAGTCGTCGCGGATGCGACTGATGCGCTGCATCAGCCGGGTCACGGAGACGCTGGTGTGCCGCTTCTGAAGCATGTCCACGGTTTGCTCGTACCACCACGCCCACAGCTGCCGCATGAAGGAGTCGGCGTGCCCGTCGGGAAGCGCGGCCCTGAGCTTCACCCGTACCTGCGCGTCGAGGTCGTCGATGGACGGCGAACCGTCGATGACCCTCATCCGCTGTACGAAGACGGCACGTTGCGCTGGCTGAAGGGCGAGGAAGGCTGCTCGTGTGTCCTTCGTGTCCTTGGCCTTCGACTCCTGCGCGGCGGCGATGAGTAGGTCAAGGGCCTGTGCGGGTGCTGGATTGGGTGCCTTGAGCGCGGCCATAGCCGTACCCGGCCGGGCCTGCTGCGTGGTGACCAGGGTCAGCATGGGGCCGTACTCGTCACCTGGGGCATGTGTGTCCATCCAGGACTGGATGGTCCGCCATACGTCGTCGTCTTTGTCGCCGAGTGACCGCACACTGCGGATGTGGTGCTTGACCTGCAGCATCTCAACGGGCCGACCGTCTTCTTCCCATGCAACGTCGTCGTGGAGCTCCAGGCTGATCGCCCCGTCCGGGCGATCTTCTTGTCCCCGCAGCAGCTCAAGGAGGGCGAGCTGCGCCTGGAAGATATAGCCCAGGGCCGACGCAGATGCCTCATGCGCGGAGGACGCCATGCCCACAGTCTCCCGATTCCGATATCGACCTGTCCAGGGCACCACATTAATCGAACGCACGTCTGATGGTCGCGGTGTTGGCGATTCTATCCGGGTGGATGCCGATGGTGGTGAGGAGGTGCTGTTGCTGGGGGTGCAGGCGTGGCCAGTTGCGGTGTTGGGTCTGGACCCATGTGGTGATGCGTGGCGGGTAGGGCTGGCTGGTGCGGTGGCAGGTCTGGGCTTGGTGGTAGGTGCGGTGCCAGTGGTAGGGCCAGGGCGGGTTCCACCAGGGGTCGATGGCGTCGAGGGTGTGCAGGGTGGTGGGGGAGAGGCGGCGTCGGCCGGCTTTGCGGCGTTGCTGGATCAGCCATGCCCCCAGAGGGAACCCGTCATGGTGCGTGCTCTTGGGGACGCAGAGGTTGCCGGTCTCGTTGGCCCAGGCGCGGGCGTGGGCCAGGCCGGGGCTTGGCGGGTAGGCGCGGGTCGCTTCGCGGCGCCGTGCGGGTTCCCGGTCTTCCGGGGTGATGCCGATGTCGGTGAGGAGCACGCGCTGTTGCGGGTGGAGCCGGCACCAGGCGCCGCGTTGAACGGACGCCCAGGAGCTCGTGCCCGCACTGACGGGTGTGGTGCGGGCGTAGTGCCAGGCGCGCTGCCAGCGCATGGGCCAGGGCGGGTTCCACCAGGGGTCGAGCATGGTCAAGGCGCGGTGAACGGCGTATGGGGTGTTCGCGTTATGGGTCAGAAGGCGTTGTCGGGCGAGCCAGGATCCCAGGGGGAAGCCGTCGTGGACGGCGCAGTACGGCGTTGCCAGACTGCCGTGCGCGGCTGTGTAGCCGCGGGCGTGCTCGAGCGCGGTCTCGGCGTACGGGGTGACGGGCCGGGTGCGGGTGCTTTCCTCGGTGAGGCCGATGTCGGCCAGGAGGCGCTGCTGGCCGGGATGCAGGTCGTCGTAGCGGGTGATCTGCTGGCGTAGCCAGGCGCGTTCGGCGGGGGCGAGGCTGCGGAACTCGTGCATGGTGTCTGGCTGGTGGCCGGCCTGGACCTGATGGTGGATGGGCTGCCAGGCACGTTGCCACGCCAGGCTCCAGGGCGGGCACCACCATGGATCGACAGCGGTCAGGGCCATCGTCGCGGCGCACTCAGGCGCGCCCTTGTCGGCATCGGTTCGGGCGTGCTGGCGTTGTCGGCGTAGCCACCGCCCCAGCTCGAACCCGTCGTGGACGGTGCTGATCACGGTGGCGAGAGTGCCGTGTGTGGAGTGATAGGAACGTGCGTAGCCGAGTCCGACGGGGAAGTCGGCTTCGCGTTCGGCGGGCCGTGCGGCCGCGCTGCGGGCCCGGTCCGCGGCCAGCCCGATCCGGGCAAGGAGGTCCTGCTGGCCGGGCTGGAGTGTGTCGTACTGGGCGCACTGGCTGGTCAGCCACGTGGCGAGTGCGCTGCTGGTGCCGGGGAATCCGGCCGCGGCGTCCAGGACGTGACCGTCTCCGATGTGGGTGTATGCCTGGTGCCAGGAGCGCTGCCACTTCAGGGCCCAGGGCGGGTTCCACCAGGGGTCGATTGCCGACAGTGCCAGCGCTCGGGGTGAGGGAGCGCCATGACGCAGCTGGTAGGCCCGGTCTTTGCTGCGCTGGTTGGCCAGCCACTGCCCTAGCTTGAATCCGTCGTGGACGGTGTCGGCGGTCGCGGTCACCAGCGTGCCGTGGGTGCGGGCAAAGGCACGTGCACCCGCGAGGGTGCGCTCGAAGTGGGTGGCCATGTGCTTGCGGCGAGGCCGGGCCGCCCGTGCGGCCTCGGGGGTGAGGCCGATGTCGGACAGCAGACGCTGCTGCGCGGGGTGCAGGTCGTCATAGCCTGTGCACTGGATGTAGAGCCATTCACCCAGGCCGAAGCTGGTGGCGGGGAAGCCGCGCTCGGGCCGAAGGCCGCCCCGGGCGCGGGCATGGTCACGGGCTTCGTAGTAGGTACGCTGCCACATCACCGTCCAAGGCGGTCGCCACCACGGATCCAGCACCTCGAGTTCCGCGACGTGTTCGGGCGGTACCGCGGGGGATTTCCGGTGGTTGGACAGCCACCGGCCCAGTGCAAA
>NZ_JBIBTW010000014.1:0-96937 GCF_043078785.1 Streptomyces sp. NPDC015346
GGTTTCCACCTCCTCCGGGGGGTGTGGGGGGTGAACAGCGGATCGCGGGTTTTCCGCATTCCGCCCGTGACCTGCGGAAACGCCAGTTTCCGGATCGCGGGTTTTCCGCAGTTCGGCTCCGGATCGCGGGTTTTCCGCATTCCGGCCCTGACCAGGCGAATCGCGGGTTTTCCGCAGTTCGGAACCCTGGTCCGCGCCCGGATGGCGGGTTTCCCGCACTTCGGCTCCGACCTGCGTGGATGCGGTGATGCCCAGATCGACGTACTGCTGGTTGTTGGCAGGGTTCCGGAACACCCGGGTCACCCACGCGGGCCGCTTCATCACCTCGTCGTACACCGAAACCCGGGCGAGATGGCCCGCCTTGGTCAGGCGGCCCGCGATCGCGCTGTACCGGTCCTTGCCCATCTTCCAGCCCATCTGCTGGAGGTCCTGTCTGATCGCTTCCATGGTCGAAGGCAGCGTCGGGTCACGGAGCAGGAGCTCGGCCAGAACCCCAATGTCCTCCGGCTGAAGGCCCGAGGTCCGTACAAGCTCGCGCCTCAGCACGACTTCCTCGGGGGCCTCCCACGCGCGCTCCAGATAGCTGGAGCCGAACTCCTCGTTCACAGGGCGTCCCCCATCACTCGCGTGATCCTTGCGGGGGTGCTACTTGCCGGGCAGCCTCGGCCCGGTACGCTCTTGGACATGAGCGACCTCGTTCTATGACAGGTGCGGGAGCGTTCTTGCCAGCGGGCTGCGATCCGCTGTTGTGCTTGAAGGGCCGGCCGAGCTGCGAACTCGCCGGTCCTTCGCGCGTTCCGGTGCTGTGATGGCGCCGCCGTAAGCCGTTCATCCGGGATCACCCGGCCGGGCGCGGGGCTTCTTGTCCCGGCCGCGGCCGCGCGGGTTCGGCGGCTCCTTCTCCAGGTACTCCAGGAAGATCTTGGTCTCCATGGCGCGGGCGTTCGCGATCCGCTCGTATGGGACCTTGCTGGGCCCGTCGCCAAACGGCCAGGACTCTCGAGACCGCGCGATGTGCCGGACGGAGTCGGCGGTGGCTTCCGGGTCGATGCCCAGCTGACGTAGCAGAGCCGCGCCGGTGGCGAATGTGACGAACGTGGGCAGGCTGTTCCGGCGGTCGCTCATGCGATCGCCTCAACCTTGCGGGGACTTTTCACGTGACCCCGGAAAAGGCATAGAGTCATGCCGAACCCTTCTGCTGGAGTGGTTCACCTGGCCGCTTGTCTTCGCAGGTCAGCGGCTACAAGGCGGTCGGCCGGTCTCTACACCGGTCGGCCGTCATAAACGTGCAGGTCAGACGCTAGACGCTCACTTCTCGGTCCTCCTTCACGCCGCGAGGGCGTTGATCGCTTCCACGGTCTCGACCGCCGTGCGGTTCCCGGCATACCGGGGCGCGCTGAGCATCCCCGCCAGCCGATCAGCCCGCTTCACGATCCACGAGATCTGTTCCTCCAAGGGCAACGACAGCACCGGCCGGATCGCGTCGGCCGCGCCCTCGACGTCGTCGAGCTGCACCCGGGCCGTCGCCAGATAGATGTGCGCCAGGCGCTCATCGTCCAGGGACCGCTCCGCGTCCGGGCCGGCCTGCCACAACGCGATCGCCGCCGATGCTTCTCGCACCGCCCGCTCCGCGTCGTGCCCGCCGTCCAACCAGATCAGAGACGACCCGGCGTAGTACGACTGCTTGGCCCGGCTGAACCCGAAGAGGCCCTCGATGGAGTCCTCCCGCCGGATCCGTTCCCGAGCCAGCTCCGCACCGTCCAGCGCGCGGTTGGCCGCTCGGGAGTCACCGAGGTTCGCCAAGCACTGGGCTTCGCCACAGCGCAGCCGCGCCTCGCCAGTCCCGTGCCCGCCGCCGACCCACTGGTAGCCGTCCTGGATGTACTCCAGCGCTCGGCCGTAGTCGCCCTGGAACCGTGAGATCAGCGACTTCGTCCCCGCGACCCATGCCGCGAGCTCCGCGTCGCCCGCGAACTCGGCGCACCGCCCTGCGGCCACCGCGTGCGCGTGGGCCTCGACGGCGTCACCCAGGTCGAGCAGCGCGTACGCCAACACGCCGGACAACCGTCCTGCGGCGACGTACAGGTCCGCCCGGTCGGCCGGCCGGAAGTGGCCCGACCGCAGACGCTCGAAGGCCTCGCCTCGCAGCGCGTGAGCGCGGTCCATCATCGGCGCCGGGGGACAGGCCAGGTAGTCGACCGCAGTCGACTCCACACCCTCCTGCAGCTCCGAGATGTCCAACTCCGCCAGAGCCGTCAGATCGTGCGACATCGCGAGGGCAGCAGCACGCACCTGGTGCGCCGCAGCAGCTTCTCGCCGCGCTGCATCCTCCTGCCGCCACTTCGCCACCAGCAGGCCGTTCCCGCCCAGAGCCTCGTCGGCTCTCTCCGCAACCTCGAACGGGGCCGGCCTGCGGCCGGACTCGAAGGAGTGCAGAGACGTGCGGTCGTAGTGGACGTGCTGCGCGAGGCGGGCCAAGGACCAGCCAGCTTCCATGCGCAGCTTGCGGAGCAGCTCCGGGAACGTCGTCATGCGGTGAGTGTTCCTCCTCTCGTGTCTCGTCGGGAGTGCGTCGTGCGGCTTATGTCACTGATGCCGGGAGCTGGGCTGTTGTCAGATCCGGCCATGGCCGGTTGACAACAACGGCTTCCTCGGCGCCAGGAGTTGGCGGTGGTGCCATGGGCTCGTAACCGATCGCAGCCCTCGGGGAGGCCCCAAGATGCCGTCACGACTCGTCCGTCTCCCTTTGGCGGCGCCGGCTATCCCGGCTTGCTGCCTTTGCTGCGTGGGCCACGAAGTAAGTCTTCGCGATCTTCCAGTCGAGAACCTTGGCCCGGCCGATCGTCTGGACGGGTGGGAAGTCCTCGTCGGTCTTGTACAGCTGCGAGATCCGCTGGTGACTCATGGTCGGGGCGATGCCTTCGTCCACCACGCGCTGCGCAGCTTCGCGGAAGGTCACCAAGTCGGGTCCTCCTTCATCCGTAGCGATGACGTGTCCCTCCATCTTGCGCCCCTGACTTGCCATAAAGCAAGTCAGGGGCTAATGTCGTTATCGGCACAACAGAACGGCCCCAATCCAGCATTTGCTGGACCAGGGCCGCGTGTCCGACCCGGTGCTACCAACACCGCGAAGGACGAGAACCCGCCCACCTGCGCATACAGGAGGCCGATCCGTATGGATCGTAACCGCCACATGGCTACTCGCACACTCGCCCTCCCCGACATCGCCGACGCGCTGCGCCGGATGAAGCGTGACGACGAGCTCGTCACCCGTCCGGCGCGCCGGACGCTCAAGCAGATGCTCCCCGGCTACGAGCGTCAGCCGATCCTCCGCCTGGCCCCGCACGTTGCGTACGATCCGGCCCCGACCACCGCGACCGTGAAGCGGGTGGCGTGATGGCTGATCGTGAACTGTCGCCGGATGAGATGCGCGCCGTCGAGCTGCTGATGCAACTCCAGGCCCTCTCCCCGGACACCGCGACCACCGTCCTGCGGATCAGCCTCCGGATGCCCGACGGCAGCTACATCGGTGACGCACTGCTGTCCGCCAACGCGGTCGCCGCGCTCAACGACGCGACGCTCTCTTTGGTCGCCTACCGGGAGCAGCAGGCCCCCGAAACCGCCATCGACCCGTTCCTCCTCGCTGACCTTGAGGAGCACTGCATCGGTCTCGACGTCGACGGGCTGATGGCGATCGCCGCGATCGACCCGAAGCACGCCGTGGCCGCGTTCGACGAGATCACCGAGGACGGGGAGCTGTGATGGGCGACTACCCCTGGCTCCATGTTCCTGGCGAGGCCGCCCCCATGCAGGCCGGGGTCGGTGTTCCGCCGCTCGATGAGGAACTCGAAGGCGCGCTCGATGACCTGGCCGGGATCCATGCCGGGGTCGACATGTTCCGTGACGGGATCCGGCTCCTGGCCGTGGACCTGCACGACGCCGACAAGACGCAGACGATCCTGACCGCGATCGCCGGGTCCGGTGGCGTCGACCTCCTCGACACCCTCGGCCTCCTCGTGCAGCGCCTCACCAACCCCGCCTCCAACCCGGCCCTGCGCGACCTCGACCCCGAGACCGTGAAGCAGATCCAGCAGCGCGGCGAGCAGTACGCGTACGAGACCGCCCTGTACGCGCCCCGCGAGCACACCAACGACATCGCCGGGCTCATCTCCGGCCCCTGACCACCCTCCCCGAGGGGTCCGGCCCGGGAGCCGACAACGGGCCAGACCCCCACCACCCGCACGGAGGCCTCGATGCACACCGGCAGCCCCGACGAACTCCGCCGCAAGGAACAGCGCGCCCAGACGATCGCCACCCAGATCGCCGAACTTCTCAACCACCTCGAACAGACCGGCCCCGTCACCGCGAACGCCGGCCGTATCACCGGACTCGCCGTCACCATCCGCCGCACCGGAAACCGCTGGACCGCCATCCCCGACAGGAGCTGAACGACATGGCCATCCCGACCCCCGTCGAGTTCCGCGCCGCGCACGGCGACCCCGCCGACTGGTGCGGCCCCGAGATCGACGAGTACCTCGACGACTGCCTCGCCCACCTCCCCACACCCGCCCCCGCCCCGGCACTCCCGGCCGCCGCCTGACCTGAAGGAGAACCACCGCCATGAAGCTCTGGAACCGCAAGCACACCCAGCCCGCCCCCGTCGCTGCGCCCTCCGTTGAGGCTTTCATCGCCGGCGTGAAGACGTTCATCGCCGACCTCGAGGACCGCGACCTGCTCGCCGTCGACGCGATCGGCACGACCGGCGAGATGCCGTTCACCCCCGACCAGTGGGCCGCCTACCCCCTCAACCCGTACCGGCTCGAGCGCCGCGCCTACTTCGGCGGCCCGTCCCCCCTCGACCTCCCCAACGACCTGCCCACCTCCCGCCGCAGCGCCGCCTGAACCCCGAAGGAGCCCGACATGTCCAGCAAGGAGACCGCCGCGGCCGCCGCCGTCGCCGCCGGCCAGCACCTCATCAACACCGCCGCCGCGCACGGACCCACCAGCCCCGAAACCCAGCAGGCCACCAACGCGGCCGCCGCCGCCCTCGACACCGCCGAGGCCGCTGGGTGCACCCGCACCGACTACGCCAACGCCCGCAACACCCGCTGACCCCGCCCCCGTCGCTCCTCTCCCGAACCGGAAGGACACCGCTCACCATGACCACGACCCCGGCCGGCCCCCAGCCGCCCCAGCTCCCCGCCCTGGGGGAGTGGCAGCCCCTGCCCACCGCCGGGGCCGCCCCCCACACCGCCCCGAACTCGCTCTTCGACCCTCTCGTCCAGCCCGCCGGGCGGGACTACAAGAAGTGGGCCATCCGTATCGTGCTCGGCCTCGTCATGGCCGCCGCCCTGGGCGTCGGAACCTGGTCGATCTTCACCCTCCTCACCGACACGTTCCACACGCCCAAGCCGATCGCCCTCCTCGGCTGCGGCCTTTTCGACGTCGCCGCGATCTTCTTCGCCCTCCTCGGCCAGTCCTACGCCACCACCACCGACTCCGGCCTCGCTCCCCGCCTGGCCATGTTCGCGATGGTCTGCACGAGCTCCTGGGTGAACTGGAAGCACGCCGAACTCGAGAAGTGGGGGACCGTCGGCGGCGTCATCTTCGCCTCCGCACCCGTCATCGCCGAGCTCGCCTTCGAGATGTGGCACAAGTTTGAACACCGCGCCACGCTCCGCGCCCTGGGCCGAGTCGCCCAGACCCTCCCCGTCCTCGGGAAGTGGGCGTGGATCGCGCACCCGTTCCGTTCGCGTAAGACGCTCGACGCTCACATCCGAGCGGCGCTCACCGAGCACGAGGCCGTCGCGGAACTCCGCGAAGAACTCGCCACGGAGCGGGCCGCCACGATCCTCAGCGGGGGCGCCACCATCCTGGAGCGGGTCCCCGCCCCGACGCCCCACGCCACGTTCGCTCAGATTCCGCTTACCGCTCCGGAGCGCCCCGAGCTGGGAACCGGTAGCGCCGTGGAGCGGCCCACCGTGGCGCCCGCCACGAACACCACCGCTGTGGCGCCCCAGGGCGCGGCGAGGCGGGGCGCCACCGGCACGCCCTGGAGCGCCATCACGGAGCGGCCCCTGCCCGCCACGGCCGACGCCACGGACCCCGCCACCACCCTCCACGACGACAGCGCCACCCACGGAACCGCCACCGTCGACGAGGCCACGGATCCTGACGCCACGATCACCGCGACCGTGGCGCCCGCCACGAAGAAGACCGACGCCACCGAGGCCACCGGCCGCGGCGCGGCGAAGTCGGCGATCCTCAGCCTCTACTCCCGGCACGGCCGGCGGCCCCTGGAGTCGGAGATGGTCACCGAGCTGAAGCGGATCCGGTCCAAGCACACCTCCCGGCAGTACGCCAACAAGCTGCGCGCCGAGATCGAGGCGCAGCAGCCGCACCTGGCCGCGCTCGGCGCGGAGAACGTCCGGGCGCTGACCGGCACCGACGACTGACCCCTGCGGGCCCTCACCGAAGCGCCGACCGGGGCCCGTGACTTCCACTCCCACTCCGACTGCGACTCCGACCGAGCCGCCCGGATGCCCCCTCTGAACAGGCACAACCCCCGTACTCGCACCACCCAGTCGCAATCGCAGTCGCAGTCGCAGTCGACCTGGAGGCCCCCTGTGAACCGCACAGCACCACCGGCCCAGACCGCCCAGACCCCGCCCGCCTTCGTCATCAGCCCGGCGCCCACCGCACCGGCAGCTCCAGGTCCGGCGCCCGCAGTCACCGCCAACTGGCCCGTCCCGCCCTCCCAGCAGCCGCCGGCCGAGACTGCTGCCCGGCCTCGTCGTACGGCGGGCGGTCGCGGTATGCCGGTCGGTCCGGTCTTGGCCGGAGCGGGCAACGTCACCGCCCTGACGCTGACCGCCGCGTACCAGTACGGCGGGCCCGTGGCGGCCGCCACCACCGGTGCCCTCATGGCGGCCGGCGCCACCGGCGTGGCGCTCCGCCGCCGCGCCGCCGTGCGTCGGGGAGCGTCCTTGCGTGGCGCCTCGCGCGGGGGACTGCGTGGCGCTACCGGTGGCGGGTCTCGTGGCGCCGCCAAGGCGGGCCGTACTCGATCCGGCGGCGCCTCCCGTGGCGCCATCGGCAGCAGGCGTGGCGGGTCGGCGGGCGCCTCCAGGAAGACGCTCCGTGGCGCCATGGCGTCCGTGGCGGGTCGCACTGTGGCGCCCCGGAAAGCAGGCGCCATGGATTCCGCTTCTGGCCGTGGCGGCGCCCCAGGGCGTGGCGGCCGCCACGAGCAGACTGCGGCGAGTCGGGCCGGGGCGGGACTCCTCGGTGGCGGCAGGAACCGCCGCGGCGACACGACCGCTCCGGCGGGGCGCCGTACGACGGACGCCCGCCACGGCCGCGCCACGGGTACAGCCGAAAGCGCGAACCGTTCAGCAACGAGGCGCTCCGGCACGGTCAAAGCCGCGCTCGGCCGCGCCACCCGCGCAGCGGCCCGCGGTACCGGCCACATCGCGCGCCGCGCCGCTGTCGCCGGGTGGAACGCCACCGGCCCCGCCCGCGCCGCAGCGAAGCGAGCCGCCATCAGCGCCGCGAAATCCACGGCCGCCGGACTCGCCCGCCAGATCCGCAAGGCCCCCGGCGCCCTGGCCGATGGGCTCCTCGCCACCACCGCCGGACTGCTGTCCACCCTGTGGCACCGCAGCTGGAGCGCCGGATCCGAACGCCTCCGCGACGTATGGCGCAAGCTCCGTGCACGCCGCGCCCGCAAGCAGGCCGAGAACACCCCCCAACCCACCCCCACCCCCGCCCCGGTCGGCCCCCTCGTCCGCCGGCCCACCAGCGCCATCCACACCCCCACCACCGCCAAGGGAGGACCTCTCATGTCCGGCGGACACCACTTCGTCGCCCCCGCCATGGAAATGGCCCGCATCGCCGCCAACTACCAGCCCCAGGGCATGCTCCAGGTCGGCGAGGACTTCTCCGGCCTGTCTGAAGCGCTCGAGCTTCACGCCACCGCCATGAAGACCACCGTCGAAAACGCCGACGCGCACTGGCCGCTCGACCCCACCATCGTCGACCTCATGCGGCAGATCTACGGCCTGCAGATGAAGGCCGCAGAACTTGCCCGCGAACTCCGCCCCGCGTTCGAGCAGCTTCACGGCGTCGACCTCGACCGGCTGCGCAACCCCCGCAAGGGCGCCCACGCCGAGGCCATGTGGGACGTCCGCTCCAACCTCTAACCCCGCCCAACCCGGCCGCCCCACCGGCGGCCGGGCCCCTCCCTCCCGACCATCCTGAAAGGCACCCCGATCACCGTGAAGCTCGACTGGGAACGCGGACACGGCCCCGTCACCGGCCCGATCAACGCCGCCGCCGCCACCCTCACCGCAAGCTGGGCCGGTCACGTACTCGACACCCCCTGGCCGACCGCCGCCGTCATCACCGGCGCCGGCCTCCTCGGCACCCACATCGCCGGACGCATCCGCCACGTCACCCGCACCACCCTCGCCGTACGCGCCGCCGGATGGCTCGGCGCCGGAGGATGGTCCTGCTGGGCCATCGCCAACAGCCCCTGGAGCACCTGGGGCATCAGCACCCTGGTCGCCGGCTCCATCGGCTTCGGCGCCGCGATCGCCGGCGCTCACCGCGCCGAACAGCAGGCGCCCGCCAAGGCGGCCGCCGCCGAGCAGGCCGCCCGCGACACCGAGAGTGAGGCCAGCCGCGGCAAGCTCGCCGCCGAGTGGCAGGAGCGCATCGCCCGCGTCTGCAACGTTCCCGGTGTCACCATCCCTAACGTCCAGACCTGGGACTCCGGCGCCGGCTACACCCTCGACGTCGAACTCGCCGACGGTGCCACCTGGAAGAACCTCGCCAGCCGCACAGACGCCCTCGCCGGGGACGCCAAGCTCCCCGAAGGCTGCGGCGTCGACGTCGCCCCCGGCGCCCACCGCGGCGCCGCCCTCATGGACGTCTCCACCGTCAACCGGCTCATCGAAGACGTCGCCTACCCCACCGACTACTCCCCGCTCACCGTCAACGCCCCCACACCCATCGGTATCCGCCGCGACGGCACCCCCTACGGCCCGGTCAACCGGCAGGCCTCCATGCTCCTCGTTGGCCAGCGCGGCTCCGGCAAGACCAACCTCATGAACGTCATGGTCGCCAACCAGTGCCGCATGACCGACAGCCTCACCTGGGTCATCGACCTCAACGGCGGAGGCCTTGCACTGAAGTGGCTGCGCGCCTGGACAGAAGCTGGCCAGCCCGGTCGCCCGCCGATCGACTGGGTCGCCGACACCCCCGAAAAGGCCCTCGTCATGGCCGAGGTCCTCGTGCGTATTTCCAAGGCCCGCAAGACCGGCTACCAGGACCGCGAGATCGCCGCCAACGACGACAAGCTGCCTGTCGACCACGAGGTGCCCGAGATCCGTGTCCTCAACGACGAAGGCGCCGAAATCTTCAGCACCCGCTCTCGCCGCGACGAGACCCTCCGCGCCATCGCCGACTACCTTGTCCAGACCGTCGAGATCGCCCGCGCCGCCGCGGTCAACGTCACCACCTCCGGCCTGCGCGCGACTCAGGACGTCCTCTCCGACCCGCAACTCCTCAAGCAGTCCACTTTCAAGGCCTGTATGAAGGTCGCCGACGACTCCGAACTGAACTACCTCTTCGGCTACAACCACGGCGTCTCCGCGGAAGACGCCCCCTACCCGGGCTGCGCGCTCGTCCGCGACGGCGACGGGGCCGCTCACCCGATGAAGATCTACCGACTCCGGCCGGCCCAGATCCTGGACATCGTCAAGGCCACGGCCGACCGGCACCCTGCCCTCGACGAGCTGTCCCGAACCGCAGCCGGGCCTGCCTACGACCACCGCTGGGACGACACCAGCCACCTTCTCGGCACTGGCCCCGCGCCCGTACCTATCCAGGCCACGTCCGCCCCCACCACTGCGCCGGCCGCCCCGGTTACGCCCGCCCGTCCGGCCAGCAACGTCACCGCCAACTGGGACACTGCGACGGCCGACGGCATTGAGGAAACGATCGCCGCTGCCGACGCCGCCAAGAAGCGCCTCCATGACGCCATCAATGAGACCACCAGCCGCGATAACGACCTCGACAAGCAGTTCATGGACGTAGTCCAACAGGGCGGCCTCACCTGGCAGGCTCCCTCCAACCCGCTCACCAGCGACGACAACTCCGACAGCGACGCCACCACCGACGCCCGTTACCAGCACGTCTACCGCATTGTCGAAGGCGCTGGCCCCTCTGGCATCGGCCCCGCCGCCATCATCGACGCATTCACCCAACTCCACCCGGAGGAGAAGACGCCGAATGCGACCGTCATCGGCCGCTGGCTAAAGGCCGACGACCGGATCCACCAGCCCAAGTTCGGCCGCTACGCCATCAAGCCGTCCTACGGGGGCGAAGAGTGACCAATGACCAGTGTCTTGTCTCCGGATGCGTCGCACCGTGCTTCGTGAAGCACCCCCTACTGCTTTGCCGACGACATGCCGTGCAGGTTTCCGCAGCCGTCACAGATCTCCTGCATGCGAACGCCCTGGCCAGCACAGCAGATCTGCTCGATGCCGACACCACGGACATTGATGAAGCCCAGATCGCAGAAGAGGAGGTATGGAGCCAGTCCTCCCACACCCCAGTCGTCTACTTCATGACCAACGGCGACCGAATCAAGATCGGAGTGAGCACCAACATCACGGCACGAGTCGCCGCTCTCTCCCTCCGCCGGAGCAACGTCCTCCTGCTCCTCAACGGCGACTTCCTCCTCGAGTCCTCCCTGCACAAGGCATTCACGAGCGACCGCATCGCGGACACCGAATGGTTCGTCTACTCGGCACGCATTCGAGACTTCGTCACACGAAAGCATCAGGCGCTGCAGTCGCTTCGACAGCCGTCACCGACGCAGACAATCCCAGCCCAGCAGCCCCAGACCGCAGCGGACCGACGCCATCCCCGACGCACAGAGATCACAGAGCTGGTCCGCAGGGCTGGAGGCGCCGGCATGACAGTCAACGACGTCCGCCGACGGATCGCAGCTGCCTACCCCGGCGAAACCCCTCCGTCGGACACCGCCATCCAGAACTGGTACGCCGCCCACCCCAACATCACCAAGCCCGGCCGCGCCGTCTACTTCTGGACCGACACCCCCGACCAGACCACCGAGTAAGCGACCACCATGCGCACCACCACACTCCCGGAGCCGGACCCCGACACCCTCACGGTCCGGCTCCCCGACGGAACCCTCGTCCTCATCGCCCGCCTCGAACCCGGCCTGCCCGTCGACCGCAGCCCGCTCCGCCGGGCCCTGGCCACAGCCCACCTCCTCACCCCGAGGGACTGACACCTGATGGAGACCCAGCCCCGATGCAGACCGCCACCCTCCTCACCCCCGACGCCCTGGACCTCGAGGCCGCCGCCCTCTACGACACCGCCGCCTGGCAGCAGATCGTCACCCACTGGGCCACCACCACCCCCGAACCCCGCCCGCGCGCAGCGACCGAAGCGACCGACCCGCCGACCACCAGCGACAGGCCGGCGGGGGAGTGGCGCCACCTGCTCACCGCCACCGTCGACGAACTCGTCACCACCGCACTCGCCCAGATCCCCCCAGCCCCACCGGCCGAACGGCCCCTGCCCGGCCGCCTCGGCGCCACTCTCCCCGACCGCCTCCACACCTGGCGCCGCATCGGACAGACCGATCTGCGCCCCAGCGTCCACCTCGCCTACGCCCGGCAGATCCTCACAGAGTGGGGCTGGCAGAACGAGCCGTACCGTCTGCGCGATGCCCGCGGCGCCCGCTGCATCTGCGGCGCCCTCCTGGCCGCGCACCGCCTCGGCTACGGATCCACCAGCACCGCCCACCGTGGGGCCGCCTGGATCGTCACCGAACTACGCGCCCAGGGCTGGACCGACCTCATCGGCCCCTGGAACCGGGCGCCCGGCCGCAACGCCGACCATGCCCTCGACCTCCTCGGCGCCGCCATCCGCCGCGCATCCCAAGCCGGCGAGTAGCCGCTCCATGACTCCGCCCGTTGCCCGTTGCCATCTCCGGGACGCAACGGGCAACTACTACCGGGGGCGTCACAGCCCAGGAAGGCTGAAGCCATGCAGATCACCCACCTCGACGGGACCGGTCCCGTCGCCGCTGTCATCCGCTCGATCGGCGCCCGCCACGACGGCGCCCACGACCTCGTCACCGACGGCCTCTACCTCGACCTCCGCCACGCGCTGCGCAACCCTGCCGACGACCCCACCATGCGCTACCGCACCGGCCTGGACGAAGACGTCTACGCCCACGTCCTGGCGACGCCCGGCGCCCGAGAGTTGATCGCCCGGACCGCCGTGCAACTGCGGGCCCTGGCCGACGAGGCCGAGCCGGGCCGTCTGGTCCGCCTCACCGTGGCGTGCCAGGGAGGCCGGCACCGAAGTGTGGCGGTGGCCGAGGCGGTCGCACGCCGCGTCTGGGCCGCCTGGGGCGGCGAGTACGGCGTCGAGGTGGAACACCACCACATCGACCATCCCGTACTGCCCGCCTCCACCCCCGTCTGATCCACCAGGCCGAAGGAGGACGGTCCCGGCGGCAGGGGGAAGCGCCCCGGACAACCGGGCGTTCATCCGTCAGCATGATTCTCGTACGGCCGGCCTGGGAGCCCCGGTGTCCCCGCGCCCCTTCCAGGCCAGGCCGTGCCACCCTCGAACCGCGAGCCCCTGTGTCTCCCCGTCGCACGGACTCGCCCGGCCCCACCGGCCGTCCCGGCCGGTGGGGCCCACCCATGTCCAGGCCTACTTCACGATCCGCCAGCGCCCGCAACGCTCCGTCTTGAACTGCCCGTCCGTCGCCCGGATCGTCACCGTGATCTCCTGCGCCGACGTCGCGAACTTGTTCTCCAGGACCGTCCCGTCCTTCGCCGTCCGCTCCCAGTAGCAGTCCTTCAGATCACCCGTCGTCCGGTACGTGCCCGGCGCGATCTCCCCCTCGTCCGCGCCGAACTCCGGCTTCACTGGCTTCGCCTTCACCGTCCACGTCCCGTCGTCGTACGACCACACGTGATCCCCACCCAGCGCCTTCAGCGTCTTGGCCGACCACCGCGGACACAACTCCGGCATCCCCGCCTTCAACACCTCGGCCTGGTCGCCCTCGGTCCGCTCCGCGATCCACTCACCCGGATCCGTACCGACCTTGTTCTGCGTGTCCATCGACTCGCAGATCATCACCACGTACTGCGACGGCGCGCTCTCGCTGCCGTCGCCCACCAGCCACCCGTTCTCGTACGCCAGCTTGTCCAGCCGGCCCGCCGGGGTGTCCGCGAACGTCGGCTCCGCCGGCTCCTCCACAGCCGGCGAGGTCGTCGTCGCCGACGGCGTCGGACTCGGGCCGTCACCGGCCTTCGCGTCCCCGCCGTCCCCGCACCCCGCGAGCAGCGCCACCGCGGCCACACCCGCCGCAGCCATTCCCACCCCACGCACATGTCTCATGCGCGCAGAATGCCACCCCGCCCCGAGCAGGGGGACCGAAACCGGAACCCTGGGGGATCATGTAGGGCAAGGCGCGGGGCCTGACCACAGCGGGAGCCCCACCGCCATGCCGCACTCCAAGGCAAAGCAGGCCGAAGTCCACGACCGGCGCGCCAAGCTCATCCGGCTCCGCCGCGAAGGCGTGCCCTTCGACGACCCCCGCATTCTCGGCCTCGGCTACACCAGCCGCAACGCCGCGACGAAGGACCTGATCCGCGCGCTCGCGGAGAACCGTGACGCCGAGTCAGCCGAAGCTTCCGTGTACCGGCAGCAGGAGAACGAGCGCCTCGACGCGCTGCAGGCCGCGATCTGGCCGCAGGCTACCGAGAAGCGAACGGTGTACAGCAGAGACGGCTCCCCCATCGGCGAATCGGTCGACGTTCAGGCCCAAGCCACCGTCTTGAAGATCATGGAACGGAGGGCGAAGCTCAACGGCCTCGACATGCCCGTCCAGACCGAGGTGTCCGGGATCGCAGGCGGACCGATCGCCGTGTCGACCGCAGACCCCGAGAAGCTGGCCGCGATCATCGCCGCAACCAGCCGGCTGGACACCGGCGACCCCGCCAACACAGCCACCTCCACCCCGGCCGATGACGACAGTGAGGGCGCGGAATGAGCACCGAACACGCTGATGCCATCGCGGAGGAACTCCACCGCCGCACTACCCGTCTCTACGAACTGGCCGCCGCCGAAGCATTCACCGCTGCAAGCCGAGGAAACTCCGAACCGACCAACCCAGTGGTCGAGCACGTGCGTGGCGAGACCATCGGACTTCGCGGCGCCCTCGGCATCCTCCTCGGCGGAACCGTGGAAGGCGGTACAGCAGACCAGCTCGCCCTTGCCTACTACGAGCAGTGGCTCATCCGGGAAGCGACGTCCGGGTGACCACGGCTCTTGAGCGGCAGGTAGCGATCTACCGCACCCTGCCCCCCGAACAGCGTGCCGCCATCACCCGCCTCGCCGACACCGACACCCGGGCCGCCCTGGCCTG
Organism: Streptomyces sp. NPDC015346; assembly: GCF_043078785.1. Lineage (NCBI taxonomy): Bacteria > Bacillati > Actinomycetota > Actinomycetes > Kitasatosporales > Streptomycetaceae > Streptomyces > Streptomyces sp. NPDC015346. The sequence continues at coordinate 14,486 of NZ_JBIBTW010000014.1, forward strand.
GGCCGAGCAGCAGATGGCCATCGAACGCTCCCCAGGCGCCATGGCAGCCGCCCTCACCGGGGGCCGGGAGTGGCAGGCCCGGCACCTCGACCTCATCGACAAGGCATTCGTCCGCATCGCCGCCGGTGAGCGCATGCGGGTGCTCCTCAACATGCCTCCTCGGCACGGGAAGCAGGTCGCCGACTCGGAGCCGGTGCTGACCACCGAGGGGTGGAAGCGTCACGGCGACCTCCAAGTCGGCGACTACGTCTACGCCCCCAACGGCAACCCAGTGCTGGTCCAATGGGTCTCCGATCCTTCGGACGAGAAGATGCGGGTCACGTTCAGCGACGGACAGTCGGTGCTCGTCCACCCCAACCACGAATGGTCGGTGTACGACCGAAGCCGGCGCGCATGGAGAATCGTCGAGACGCGTTACCTGACGACACAGACCCTCCACTCTGGGCCGCAGGGCCGCCGCGGCGGCCGTTACCGGTTCCAACTTCCGCCAGTCGGGCCGCTGCAGAACCACGACGCCGACCTCCCCGTGGACCCCTACACCCTCGGGGTATGGCTCGGTGACGGCACGACCGGCAAGGCATCGTTCTGCGGTACGGAAGAGGACGTCAACCACATCGCGGACCGCATCCCCTACGTCCTGGGAGCGCGCTGGATTCACCCCATTACCGGGGTCCACTACCAGTACATCAAAGGGCTGATGGCCTCCCTCAGGGCGGCTGGCGTACTCAGACGGAAGCACATCCCGCAGCGTTACCTCGTCGCTTCCGAGCGCCAGCGGCGTGACCTCCTGGCCGGCCTCGTCGACACGGACGGATCCCTTGGGCGCGACGGGCGCATCCGCTTCGTATCCGCATCCGAGGAACTCGCAGCCGACGTTCGTGACCTCGCCCGGACCCTCGGCTACCGGGCGAACCTCACCTGGCGTGCCCCGGACACACGCGAGCGGTCCATCTGGGGCGACCACCCGCTGAAGGGGGGCGCTTGCTGGGTCACGGACTGGACACCGCACGATGGACTTCCGCAAGGCACACTGCCACGCAAAGCGATCAAGCACCCGGTGAAGACGAAGCGGCGCATCGGATTCGCGACGGTCGAACCGGCGGCACCGGAGCCAGGGCGATGCATCCAGGTCGAAGGCAGCCTCTACCTCGTCGGCCGAGGTCTGATGCCCACGCACAACAGCGCTCGGGCGGCACGCTGGGGTCCCTTGTGGTACCTGGCCCGCAACCCCGAGCACCGCGTCATGATCGCCTCCTACGCGGCCAAGCTCGCTGAAGGCCACGGCCGGTGGATCCGGGACAGTATCCGCGCACACGGCGATGCCATCGGCATCAACCTTCGCTACGGGTCCCAGGCAGCGAATCGGTTCGACCTGGAGAACACCGAGGGAGGCCTTGTTACCGCCGGTGTCGGCGGCTCGCTGACCGGCATGGGCGCGAACGTCGCCATCGTCGACGACCCTCTGAAGGACGCCAAGGACGCCGACAGCCCCGTCAAGCTCGCCACTCTCTGGGACTGGTGGCAGCAAGTCATCAACACCCGCATGGAACCCAACGGATCCATCATCGTCATCCAGACCCGCTGGTCGGAGAACGATCTCGCCGGCCGTATCCTACAGAGCGGCGCCGAGGACTGGACGGTCATCAACCTCCCCGCCATCGCCATGACCGCCGACGACCCCCTCGGTAGAAAAGTCGGCGACCCGCTCTGGCCCGAGCGCTTCCAGCGCAAGCATCTTGACCGGTTCAAGAAGGCCGTCGGCGAACGAGGCTGGTGGGCCCTCTACCAGCAAGAACCCAGACCGCTAGAAGGCGGCGTCTGGAAATGGCCCTGGATCACGGACAACCGCATCACCCCCCAGGCGTTCCGCGGCGTCGACCTCACCCGCACCCTCGTCGCCATCGACACCGCCGGCGGCCGCGACGACAGCGACGAAGTCGGCCTCATCGGCGGAGGACGCGACGCAGCAGGAGAGATGTACCTTCTCGCCGACAAGTCGAAGAAGATGGGGGCAGCCGAATGGGGGCGCGAAGCGTGTCTCCTGGCCATCGAGCTTCAGGCAGACGCTTGGGTCGTCGAGTCGAACTTCGGCGGTGACATGGCTGCACAGATCCTGCGTCAGGCCTGGCAAGAACTTGAGCGTGAAGGAGCCACCAGGGGCATGCTGATGCCCCGGATCATCGAGGTCACCGCCAAGGTCGGCAAGAGGCTCCGTGCCGAGCCGGTAGCGCAGCTCTACGAAAACGGACACGTCCATCACGTGGGCGAGTACCCGGGGCTGGAAGTGCAGTACGTGTCCTGGATCCCCGGCATGGACTCACCCGACCGCCTGGACGCTGCTGTCCATCTCCTGACCGAACTCGCCGACCCGGCCGCAGCGCCTGCCACGAGCGGCTCCTATGGCGACAGCCGGCTTCGCGGGCGCAGGTGACGGGTGGCGGCTGCCTGGGGGATCGACGCACGGCGGGCCCCGTACGCTGATCACATGGCGCGGGGCCTGTCAGCGGAGGCGTGCCCGTGGGCCTGTTCAGCGGCGTCAAGGACGTCATCATCGACGCGTGGGGCTGGCTCAACTACAAGCCTGTCTTCTCCGACTCCCTGGGTATGCCAAACCGGCGGGCGTTCCCCGAGGCCCACGCCTCGTGGGTGCCGGCCGCCGACGAGCGGCGCCTGGCCGCCTACAAGCTCCTCGCCGCGTACGACAACAACCAGGTCGCCGAGCTGACCGAGATCCGTGACGGCGATACGCCGTCCGATCGCCGCGAGTTCGGCGACCCCAGCATGTTCGTCGACACCATCGTGTCCAACGTGATGGGCCGCGAGCAGCACATCGTCGTCCCCGGCGCCGACGCCGACCCCGACGCGGACGGTGAAGCCGCGGCGAGCGCGGCCGCCGCCGAACGCGTCCAGACCCTCCTTCGGGACTGGGCCGAGAACGAACTGCTCACCATGCGCATTCTCCAGACCGAGCGAAAGGCCGTCAGCCTCGGCGACGGCGTCTACCACGAGTTCTGGGACCCGGCCAAGCAGCGCGTCCGCGCCCGCACGTACGACCCCGGCTTCTACTTCCCCGTCCTCCCCGAAGACGGCGACGGCTCCGAGTACCCCGACCGTGTCCACCTCGCCTGGGAGCTCCCCGAGGACAAGAAGCGCGGCCTGCCCGCCCGCCTGCGCCGCATCACGCACGAGCTGGACTGGATCCGCCCGGCGACCGGGTCCGGCGTCGACCGGACCGGCCGGCCCGTCCGGGCACCGCTGATGTCCGAGCCGACCGACGACACCCCCGCCGCTCCGCTCCTTGGCCGCGGCGACCAGGTCGACGACACCGGCCTCATCTCCCGCACGTATCCGTGGAACGACGGCCCGTCGTACCGCACCTGCTACCTCACCGACGCCACCTGGGACCTCAGCGACCTCAAGGGCAACATCGACGTCGACAACCTGCCCATGGACAAGGCCCGCTTCGCGACCAGCCCGACCGGGGAAGTCCTCGACCACCTCGACCTGCTCATCGACTTCGTGCCGATCATTCACGTCCCCAACACCGTGCCCCCGGCGGAAGAGCACTGGGGACAGTCGTCGCTCGCGAAGGTGCTGCAGGTCTTCGACGAGATCTCCGGCACCGACACCGACTCCGCCCGCGCCTCCGCGACCACCGGTTCGCCGATTATCTCCATCTCCGGACGCCCCACCAGCGGACGGCAGGCCCAGATGTCCGTCGCGGCCGGCATGGTCTTCGAACTCGGAGAGGGCGGCCGCATGGACGTCCTCGACACTTCCCCGCAGCTCGCCGAGCTCCGTAATCAAGGCCACGACCTCGCCGACCGCGCCGCGAACATCGCCCGCCTCCCCGCGGTCGCGCTGGGCACCATGGATCCCTCCAAGGTGCCGTCCGGGTACGCCTTGGAGCTGTCCCTCGGCCCGCTCGACTCCCTCATCAGCTCCATGCGCCTGGCCCGCGCCCACAAGTACGCGCTCCTGCTCAAGTTCGCCCAGCGCCTCCACATCGCCGGCCAGCACCCTGACTGGGTGGGCGTCCGGCCACTGCCCGCCCAGCTCGTCTTCGGCCCGTACACCCCGACCGATAAGGCCGCTGTCCTCGACCAGGTCACCACCGCCTACCAGGCTGGCGTCATCTCCCTGGAGACCGCGGTGCGCACCCTGAACGAGTCCGGTTGGGCCATCGACGACATCGAGCAGGAGATCGCGCAGATCCAGGCACGCCAGTTCGAGCAGGCCCGGTTCCTCGCCGATGCGACCGGTTCCACCGACGCCGTCGGCAAGTACCTCGGTATCGACATCACTCCCGACCGGGTGCCGCCCGCCCCGAAACTCCCGACCACCAACGAGGACGACGACGCCCTCGTGGACCCGGCACCGGGGAGCGGGGGGAACGAACAGTGAGATCTGTGGTGTCCTTGGATCAAGGCGCGGGGCCTGAACTGTCCTTGGGAGGACCTGCCCTCATGCGTCGCCCCGCGCAGACTCGCACCGCCCCCGTTGTGTCGTCCGCATGGGCCCGCCCTTACACGGGCATCGAGGCCCTGGCCGTCTTCTACAACGGCGACCCGGCCGTCACGCCCCCGGCCGTCCCCACCCCGGCTGAAGTCGCCGCCCGCGCCCAGCAGCACCAGAAGCCCGGCGCGCCCACGGTCGTCCCGCCCGAGGCGCGCGTCATCAACGACGACCGGGAACTCCTCATCGACAAGTACACCGGTCAGCCCATGACCCAGGGCCGCTTCTCCGTCATCATGACCCGCGAGAAGGACAAGGGCCGTGCCGCCGCACTGCGGGAACTGTGCGAGGCGTCCGGGCTTCCCTTCGACCCGGACAACTTCGACCCCAAGCAGTTCGGCAAGCTCCTGAAAGGCGCGGAGGAGACCCGCAAGGCACAACTCAGCGAAGAGCAGCGCCGAGCCGAGGAACTCAACAACCGGGAACAGGAGCTCGCTGCCCGCCTCGCGGCCGCCGAGGCCAAGGAGCAGGCCGCGGCCACCCTTCAGCGTGAGACGCAGATACGGGCCGAGCTCGTCCGCCTGGGCGCCACCGGTGATGACCTCGAAGACGCCTTCGCCCTGGTGAAGGGCAAGCTCGCGGACGACGCCGACGCCGCGGCCATCACTGCGGCCGCCGCTGCCCTCAAGGAGCGCCGCGGCGCCCTGTTCGGCGGCACCCCGGCCCCCCAGAGCCTGCCGCCCGCTCCCGGCGGCGCCCCCGCCGGCGGGCCGCCCGCCCGGACCCCCGTATCGGGCAAGGACGCTGTCCGCGCTGCCGCCCGGGCCCGAGCCATCCAGATGGGCCTGCGCAGCGACGACGCAGCCTGACCGCCAGACCAGCACCACCCGAGGGACCACGCCCTGACCCCCGTGGACGGCACCACACCAGGTGCCCGCACCTATCCCGCGCTCACGCGAAAGGGGTCACGGCGTGGACATCCAGCCGTACACCACCACCGAGACGCTCGTCGTTGGCCGCCCGTGGCTGATGAGCATGCTCGGCATCGAAGCCAACCAGACCGTCACCCTCGACCTCACGAAGTTCAGCCAGAACCTGCACTGGACCGAGGCGTCGAAGTACCAGCCCGAGCGGAAGCTGAAGTCCGGCATCCCCCTCGGCAAGATCACCGCGTCCGGGCTGTACGCCCCGTACGCCGCCGTCACCAACGAGGTCCAGACCCTCACCGTGACCGGCGCTCCGACCGGCGGCACCTTCACGATCACGTTCACCGGCCAGACCACCGCGGCGATCGCCTACAACGCCACCGCCGCGGCGGTACAGACCGCGCTCGAGGCGCTGTCCAACGTCAACCCGGGCGACATCGTCGTCACCGGCAACGCCGGCGGCCCGTGGACGCTGACCTACGGCGGCCAGTACCTCGGCGAGAACGTCGCCGCCGTCACCACCACCGAGGCGTTCACCGGCGGCACCACCCCGGACATCACCATCGCCACCACGACCGGCGGCGACACCCCCACCGCGTCGGACGGCTCGCAGATGTTCGCCGGGTTCCTCTTCACCGAGGTGTCGTTCTACCCCGGTCACACCAAGGCCGCCGCAGCGCTGATGGTCCACGGCCAGATCAACGTCGCCAAGCTGCCCGTCGCCTTCGACCCGACCGACGTCCCGGCCGGATCCAACACCCAGTTCGCCTACGGAATCTGACCAGGAGCCACCATGACCGACATGATGGAGCTCCTGCTCCGCGACCTGAACCCGACGGAGATCCAGGCTTTCGTCCGGGAGATCCAGACTCCCGCCGACTACCTGCTCACCCAGTCCGTCATTCCCGAGCGCACGATCGACTCCGTGAAGTGGGAGCACCGGGGCACCCGCCGCAGGGTTGCCGCCGCGTCCTACCGAGCGTGGGACGCGCAGACCAAGGTCGCCACGCGTGAGATCACGCAGTTCGCGACCTCCGGCAAGCTCCTGCCCCTCGGGCAGAAGTACATCGTCGGCGAGTTCGAGACCATCCTGGAAAGCCTCGACCGCGGCATGGACACCCGCGACCTCGTCCGCGCCGTATACGACGACGTTGCCGCACACGTGCTGTCCATCAAGAAGCGCCTCGAGCTCGCGGCCGGCGACCTCCTCATCGACGGCAAGTTCACGCTCACCGGCGAGAACAACCTGTCGATCGAGGCCGACTACAGCGTCCCGTCGGCGAACATGCCGACCGCGCCGACCGCGTGGACCGACCCGACCGCCGACATCCTCGGCGACGAGATGCGCTGGATCGAGGTCCTGCGTGCCTCCGGCGCCCCGACGCCCGCCCGGGCGCTCACCTCGTACAAGACGTGGGCGCTGATGCTGTCCAACGACTCCTACCGTGCCGCCTACTACGGCAGCGTGAACTCGGCGTCGACCATCCCCACCGCCGTCCTCGCCCCGAACGAGGTCAACGTGGTCCGGGCCCGCTACAACCTCCCGCCGATCACCACGTACGACGTGAAGATCGAGCTGGACACCGGATCGGACGTCCGCGTGCTGCCGGAGGACATGTTCTTCCTCCTGCCGCCGAACCCGTCTCAGTGGGCCGAGACGCAGTACGGCCTCACTGCCGACGGCCTGATCCTGTCCCAGGGTTCGAACCCGGCGATCCTGCGCGAGGAGGCTCCCGGCATCGTCGTCACCCGCGGGTACAACGACGACCCCCCGCAGGTGTACACGAAGGGCTCCGCCGCGGCGCTTCCGGTCATGTACACCCCGGACATCCACATCGCCGCGACGGTGTGGTGACCCATGGCCGCCCAGCTGAACAGCACCGTGTACGTCCAGGACCCGGACACGCACCAGACGGTGGAACTGGCCCCGGGTACGACCCCGGAGCCGCGTCTGGCGGCGCTCGTGACGAACCCGGCCGCCTGGGTCGACGGCAAGCTGCCCCGCCTACGGACTCAGGCCAAGGCCGAGACCCCGGAGGGCGACGGCAAGACCCCTTCCGGCGACGACCCGGACGCCGCCTCTGGCGACGGATCGGGCACCGACTCCGGCGACGATGACCCCACCGACCCGGACGCCAACCCCGACGAAGTGAGCAGCCAGCAGGCCGCGCCCGTAGTCGAGGAGAAGAAGCCGGCCGCCCGCACCGCGGCCAAGAAGACGGCCACGCGCAAGCAGGCCGAGACCGCCGCCGAGGGCACCGGCGGTCAGTAAGCGGAGTACGGGCCCGGACCCCGGTGGGGGCGCCGGACCGGGCCCGTACCTCGCCCACCCCCTTCCCACCCCAACCGCCTGGAGGAGCCGATGACCGAGGCCATCCGCGCCTGGCTGCTCGCCCAGCTCGGCGCCACCACTGACCTCATCGACCTCGAACAGCGCTACGCCCGCCTCGGCACCGCCCGCGCCGTCGCCATCGAAGTCCTCTACGAGCGGATCGCGAAGCTCCGCACCCAGCCCACCAGCGTGAACCTGTCCGGCGTCGTCGCCGTCTCCTACACCGAGAACATCAAGGCGTACGAGCGGCAGATCGCCGCGCTGGAGGCCGGTCAGCCGCCGTCCCCGGACGATCCTGCCCCCGACCCCACGGCCGGCGACATCGGCGTCATCCACCTCGTGCCCCGGGCCCGGCGATGACCACCCCACTACGGCGCCGCTCGCTGCGCGCACGCCTCCAGGCCCTCATCACCGACGCCACCGGCCGGATCACCGCCGCCTGGCGGATCCTCACCACCGCACAGACACGGCTCCTGACGGCGCTCGCCGCCGTCCGGCCCGGACGCACCGCGCTCGCCGCGATCCGCGCCGCGACCCTCGCCTTCCAGCAGGCCCTCGCCGCCTTCGACCGCGCCGTCGCCGCGTTTGCCGCCCGCTGGGCCGCCACCGACCTCCCCGCTGCCTACCGCGAAGGCGCGTACGCCACGCTCGACCACGCAGGCCGCCCCCACCGCCCCTGGACGTGGACTGGCCGCCACCAGGGCGCCATCACGAGCCTCACCGCGCAGTACTACGCCGACCTCATGGGCCGCCTCGCCGAAGCCCTTCGCCGCGCCCGCGCGTTCCTCCGCGCCGCCCTCGACGCCGCCCGCACCCGCGCCGACCGGTTCTCCGCCGCCCGCTTCGACCGCGACCTGTTGCAGCGCGAGCACCCCCTCGGCACCGTCATCTACTCCGGCGACGCCCGCCACCCCGTCGAATCCTGGGCCCGCGCCGCCCTGTCCTGGCAAGCCGTCACCACCGCCAACGCCGGCGCCATCCGCACCGCTGCCGACGAACTGCGCTGTGACTGGATGGAAGTCCGCGACGGCCGCGACTGCGGCTGGACCACGCACGACGACCCTGACCGCGCCCACGGCACCCTCCGTACGGTGCAGGACGCCCTCGCGCACTCGGTCGCCCACCCGCACTGCCAGCGCGAGTTCTACCCCCGCCCCGACATCATCTCCCGACCCGACTACGCCTTCGGAGGACCGTTCTGATGCGCATCACGCTGAGTACCTCCGACAAGACCGTCCACCTGGCCACCACCAAGGGCGAACACGTCAGCGTCCGCGCCGCCGAGAAGGCCGCCCTGAGCCTGTTCCACGCCCTGCCCGGCCCCGCGCCGGAGCCGGCCAAGCCCCCCATCGGGTTCGCCGTCGACTCCGACACCGAACGTGCTGACCCGGACCTTGCAGCGGCTGACGAGAACGAGGAGTAGCCCATGTCAGCCCAGTTCTGGAAACGCCTCCACGTGACCCTCTTCGTCGTATGGCTGCTCCTGCTGCTCCCCACGGTGCTGTGGTGGAAGTCCTCGATCCCCTACCTCGTCGGCATGTCGTGGTACGCCATCGCCATCGGCCACATCAGCTCCTGGCAGGCCGCCCGCGCGGAACGCAAGGAAGAGAAGAAGGAGTCCACCCGGTGAACGACGCCGACGGCGCGCCCCTGAGCCTGGCCAGCACTCCCCACCGAGTCCGCATCACCACCGACGGGATCACGTCCACCGTGCAACTGGGTGACGTCGACCTTTCCGACCAGCTGCGCGCCTTCACCCTCGAGCAGCGTCTCGGGCAGCCGCCCATGCTCGTCCTCTACGCCGCCCCGCACCGCGACGGTGCCGTGTTCGACGGCTTGGCGCACGTCGTCGTCGGAGAGGAGCAGCCCGCGCCCGCGCAGCTGATCGCGGACTTCCTTACCTCCCTGGACCCGCAGGCCTTGGAGCAGGCGGCGCTGGACCGGGAAGACCTCGGAGACGACCGGTACGCCCTCGCCCGCGCGATGCTTCAGCAGGCCGCCGACTGGGCGCAGGGGAAGACGACCTGATGGCCGGCCTCGACGACGTCCTCGCCGACATCGGCACATGGGTGGGGGAGAACCTCCTCCTCGACACCGTGCAGATCGTCCTGCCCGGGGCGGGAGAGCCCGACCTCAACCCGGCCACTGGACAGCTGGAGTACCCGGCCGACACCGTGCTGTACGAAGGTGCCGGCGCGGTGCAGCCGGTGTCCGGGCCGCCTGTCATGAGCGTGATCGACGCCAACCTTCCCTGGCCGAAGGCCACCCGGTCCGCCTACCGACTCTTCACCCCGCTGAGTGCCCCCGTCCCGCCGAAGGACGCCATCGTCACCGTGACCGCCGTCCACGATGGGGGAGACAGCGAGCTCCTGGGCCGATCCTGGACGTGCGCCGACCAGGGGCGCGCGGGCACGGCGCAGGCCGTACGGAGCACGCAGCTCGATCAGCAGCGGAGCCCGGCATGAGGACCGTCGACCTGGACCAGCTCGCCGACCGGCTGGAGGCTGCGGCCGACGCCATCGGCCCGGCCATCGAGCGCCGCATGCGGCACGTCGGAGCCCGCGGGGTGGCCGCCATCCGCAGCAACGCGTCCGGCCGGCCCGGGCCGAACATCATCACCGGCGCCTACTGGGCCTCGTGGAAGGACGTCCACCAGCCGATTCCGCACGGCGCCCAGTGCACCATCGGTACCAGCAAGCCGCAGGGCCGCCGTCTTGAGTTCGGGTTCTACGACATGACCGACTCCCTCGGCCGACACTTCTTCCAGCCGCCCTACCCGCATGTGCAGCCCGCGCTGCCGTTCATCGGCGCGACTCTCCGCGAGCAGATGGGCCTGGCCGCCGAGGAGGCCCTCACGTGATCGACCGCCGCACCGCCACGAACGCGTTCGTCACCATGCTCGTCACCGGCACCGGCCTGCCCGTCGGCCGTAGCAAGGCGCCCGCCGGGGTGAGCGGCCCGCCGTACTACGTCGTCGACGCGCTCACGACCGAGCTGTCCGGCGCGCCGCTCGCGGACGAGCACGAGGATGCCGACCTCGTCTACCAGGTCACGTCCGTGTCCGGCCCCGACCCGGAACGCCCGGAGTCGTCCGGCGCGCTGGAGCAGGCCGAGTGGATGGCGGACAAAGCCCGCCGCGTCGTCCTCGAGCGCCACCCCACAACCGGACTGTGGCTCCACACCCTGACCGTCCCCGGGCACAAGGTGATCCGCCGCGGGCTCGAGACCGAACCGGGGGGAACGAATGATCCAGGCGATGCCATCATCAGTTACGTACAGCGGTTCAGGTTCGCCCTGACCCCCGCCTGAGCCGTTCAGGCGCGCACGACCGCACCGCGGCGGGACCCCACGCGGACGCCACCAACGCAGGTGGCCGCCAGAAGCCGCACGCGCATTTCAAGGGGTCCCCATCATGGGCAGGTTTTCCCGCAAGGGCGTCACGAAGATTCTCTTCACGGAGACGATCGCCTCCGAGTCCTACATCCCCACCCGCGCCGAACTCAGCAGCGCCACGAAGCTCACCAAGCAGATTTCCTCTGTCGAAGGCTTCGTCCTGGAGAACGCGGAGATCGAGACTCCGGACCTGGAGTCCACGTTCACCTCGAAGATCCCCGGCGACGACCAGGCTGCCGACAGCTCGCTCACCTTCTACGAGGACGACGTCTCCAGCACCCTGGAGGAGACCCTCGCCAAGGGCACCGTCGGCTTCATCATCATCCTCCGCAAGGGCGACATCCCCGCGAACAAGTCGATGGACGTCTATCCGGTGCGGGTCGCCTCCCAGTCGGCCGCGATCACCGTCGACAACGAGCCCGCCCGCTGGACCGCCCGGTTCTCCATCACCGACACCCCGGCGCTCAGCATCGCCGTCCCAGCCGCCGGCACCGACGAGGTCCAGACCGTCACCATCACCGGCTCCCCGACCGGCGGCACCTACACGCTGACGTTCTCCGGCCAGACCACCGCGCCCATCGCGTACAGCGCCACGGCGTCCGCGGTGCAGACCGCACTCGAGGGCCTGTCCAACATCAACTCCGGTGACGTCGTCTGCGCGGGCGGCCCCCACCCGGGCGCCCCGGTCACGGTCACCTTCGGCGGCCAGTACGACGGCCAGGACGTGCCGCAGATGACCGCGACCAGCTCCCTGACCGGCGGCACCAGCCCGGCGGTCACCGTCACCACGACCACCCCCGGCGGCTGACCCCGCCCTCCCCCCAGTCCCCGGCCGGGCCCGACGTGTTCGGGAAGGGGCGCATCGCGCCCGGCCGGGCCCCCTTCCCCTGACGGAGGACCACCCTCATGCCCAAGACCACCACCCCCGCACCGCCGGCCGACGCCGTCGCAAAGGACGCCCACTGGGCCGCGAAGCTCGCACGGCTGCAGAACCGGCAGCGGCCGACCGCGACGCTGACGATCTGCGACAACGCCGCTGTCCGCCAGGCACTGGCCGAGGCGCGGCAGCGGCACCAGCGCGCCACCCAGAACCTGGAGCGCAGCCCCGACGAGCCCGTGCTGCAGGCGGCGCTCGCCGCCGCGCAGGCCAACCTGGCCGCCGCGCAGGAAGTGTTCGATGACGAGGCGATCGTCCTCACCTTCCGGGCCCTGCCGCGGCTGGAGTTCGAAGCCCTGAAGGCCGCGCATCCGCCGACCGAGGAAGGCGCCGAGGACGGTCAGATCGTCAACGTCGAGTCCCTCGGGCCGGAGCTGATCGCCGCCACCTCCGTGGACGGTCTCACCCCCGCTGACGCCCGCTCGTTCCTCGACACCTGGGCCGAGGCAGAGGCCGTCGCGCTGTTCAACACCGCCTGGGACCTGCACTCCGAGGTCCGCATGGACCTGGGAAAAGGCTGATCCACGATGAGCGACTGCGCACCGAGCTGGAGCTGTGCGAGACCTACCGGATCCCGCACTCCCAGTACCTCGGCCTGGGCGACGGCCGCTGGACCGCCCGCGACCGCGAGAAAGCCCTCGCGTACCGGGCCTACCAGCGGACCGTCTGCGCGCAGTGCGGCACCCGCTACGACGACTGGGACCACGGCCACGAAGACGAGGAAGACGCCTGGGCGGTCACCGTCCAGCGGTGCGTGGGCTGCCAGGTCCTCGCCGACAAGCAGACCGAGCTCCAGAACACCGACACCGACATGCACGGCCTGAAGCTCGCGCTGATTCCGACCGAGGTCCACGCGGCGCTGGAGATCGAGCGGGCACACAAGCGGGCCAACCGGCGCCGCCACGACGAAGACGACGACGAGTAGAGGAGGGGGGCGGGCAGTGTCCAACTGGAACCTGAGCGTTGACCTGCGCGGCCGGGGCACGAACCTCGCGCAGACTCTGCGCCGCAACGCCACCCACGCCCGCAACCTCGCCTCCGCCGTCCGTGACGCCCGCAGTGAGATCCGGCAGCTCGGCACCACCCCGACCGGACTGCGCAGCCTCGCCTCCCAAGCCTCGACCGCCGCTACCCGTCTCGGCAGGCTGGAGACCCGCGCCAACCGGGCCGCCCGCCAGATGCGGCAGCTCCGTGACCAGATCCGGCTGACCGAGGAACGCCTGCGGCAGCTGGATACGGACATCACCGTCCATGTCCGCCTCGACGACCAGACCGGCACCGGCGGCGCGCTCGCCCTACGGCAGGTCCAGGACGCCGCGCAGGACACCGCGGAGGCACTGCGTACGCTACGCCGCCGCGCCGAGGACACAGCCGCCGCCTTCGACGAACTGAGGTCCCGTGCACTCCTGGCCGCCAGGGGAATCCGGCGCCTGAGCACCGCCGCGTCGGCCGCCGACGGGCGTCTCGAGACCCTGGATGCCCGCACCCGCACGCTGACCACCACCATGGGTGGCCTGGACGAGACCCTGACGCGGGTCACCGGCCGGATGCGTGGCCTGCGCGGCAGCGTCAGCTCCACCGGCAACGCGATGGGCAACACCACGGCCCGGGGACGTCAGCTTCTGGTCCTGGCGGGGATGCTCGGCACCGCGCTCCTGCCGATCGCCGCCGCCACGGTCCCGATCGCCGCCGGCCTGGGGGCGGCCGGTGTCGCGGCCGGCGTGTTCGCGATCGCGATCGCCGGACAGATCAAAGCACTCACCGAAGCCGCCGAGGCGCAGACCACCTACGACGAGGCCGTCCGTGAACACGGCCGGACCTCCCCGGAGGCGGCCAAGGCCGAGCTCGAGCAGGTCCGCATCCTCAAGGAGATGCCTGCCGCCACCCGTCAGGCGGCGGCAGGGTGGGACGTCCTGACCGACCACTACGAGGACTGGTCCAACGCCCTGGCCGGCGACACGATGCCGGTCGCCAACAAGAGCATGGCGATCTTCTCCGGCCTCCTCGACAAGACGACGCCGCTCGCCAAGGGCGCTTCCCGCGAGGCCAGCCGGTTCATGACGATCATTGGCGGCGCGGTGAACACCGGCGCCTTCGACGAGTTCATGGACGACTTCACCACCTTCGCGGTGGAGACCCTCGCCCGCGCCAACGCAGGCGTCATCCGGCTCGCCCGGGGCCTCGACTCCGGCGAGATCGGCGGCAACCTGAGGGAGTTCCTCGCCTACGCCCGCGAGAACGGCCCGGCGGTCGCCGACACCCTGTCCGAGCTGTTCACCATGCTCCTCAAGCTCGTCGCCGCGGGCTCCGAGGCCGGCGTCACGATGCTGACCGTCGTCAACGCGTTCGCCCAGCTCGTCAACGCCATCCCCACCGACGTGCTCGCCACTCTCCTTCAGGTCGCGTTCGCGTTCAAGGCGATCCAGCTCGCCGGACTCGCGATGGGCGCCCTCGGCCCGGTCATGGGCGTCATGGCCACCAACACCAGCCGCTTCACACGCGCGGCCCGGTTCGGCGGCGTCGCCTCCGCGATGGCCGGCGTCACCCAGCAGCTCACCGCCATGCAGAAAGCGTCGGTCGTCCTCGCAGTCCTCACGGTCGCCGTGATGGCCATCGACCAGCTGGCCGAAGAGGCCAAGGGCGCGCCCCCGGACGTCGACAAGCTGACAACGTCGCTGAAGAACCTCGGGAAGGCCGGGAAGTTCACCGGCGAGCTGCAGAGAACGTTCGGCGACATGAAGGGCTTCGTCCGGTCCCTCCGCGAGCTGGAGGGCGCCACCAAGGGCATGGAGAAGGCCAAGGAGATCCTGTCCTTCACCGGCCTCGGCGGCATGGACAAGCTGACCCGGAAGGTCGACGAGCTCGTCAACGGCGACAAGTCCATCTCCGCGCTGGAGGAGGACTTCAAGGGCCTGGACGAGGCCATGGCCTCCCTCGCCACCTCGGGGCACGCCGACCTGGCCGCCGACCAGTACAAGCAGTTCGAGAGCGCGCTGAAGGCGGCCGGCTACTCCACCAAGGACATCGCCGCCATCTTCCCCGAGTACCAGGCGTCGGTCGCCGGGCTGAAGGCCGAGCAGGACCTGGCCGCCCAGTCCATGGGCGTCTTCGGCGCCCAGGCGCAGGCGACACAGGCCAAGCTGGACGGCCAGAAAGCCAGCGCGGACGGCCTGCGCGCCTCCATCCAGGCCCTCAACGACACCAACCGCGCAGCGCTCGGCGGACAGATCGCGTTCGAGCAGGCCATCGACGACACCGCCGAAGCAGCGACGAAGAACGCCGGCGCACTCACGATGACCGGCGGCCGCCTCGACCTGAACTCCCAGAAGGCCCGGGACGCCGCGTCCGCGCTGCAGGACCTCGGCACCAAGACCGACGAGGCCGCCTCTGCCGCCCGGGAATCCGGCGCGTCGTGGGAGTCCGTCAACGGCATCTACCAGCGCGGCCGCGAGCAGTTCATGGCCGCCGCCGCCGCGATGGGTCTCACCTCCGGGCAGGCGGAGATCCTGCGGCAGCAGATGCTGCAGATCCCGGACGCCAAAAAGCTCAAGGTCGAGATGGACCGCGAGGACGCGCTCGCCGGGCTCGACCAGGTCATCGCGAAGATCGAAGCCACCCCCGGGACGAAGTCCGTCACCGTCTCCGCGCTGACCGCCGACGCCATCACCCTGCTCAACCAGCTCGGCTACAAGACCGAGACCCTCCCCGACGGCCAGGTCCGGGTCACCGCCCAGACGGGCACGGCCCTGGCTGGGATCGGCGCGGTCCAGGCGGCCCGCGACCGCCTGCAGGACCGCAACATCGACATCACCGTCACGACCACCTACCTGAATCGCACCAAGTGGGACTCCGACGGCAACGGCATCCCGAACTCCGTGCAGGCCCCGCAGGCCCGCGGCTCCGTCCTGGACTTCTACGCCAACGGCGGCGTGCGGGAGAACCACGTCGCTCAGATCGCTCCGGCCGGCGCATGGCGGGTGTGGGCGGAGGACGAGACCGGGGGAGAGGCCTACGTACCCCTCCACCCGTCCAAGCGGCCCCGCTCCCGCTCCATCGTGGAAGAGACCGTCCGGCGCCTGGGCGGCAACCCGTCGGGAATCGAGTGGAACGCCAACGGTGGTGTCACCGACTGGCGCTACGACCCGCGCACCGGCTCCCTCTACAGCCCGAACGACGCCGGGCAGGCCGGCCACAAGACGAAGAAGGTCAAGGGCAAGGACGTCTCCTTCTTCGACCTCGGCCAGGTCGAGAAGTCCCTGAAGGCGAACTCGCGCGCGACGCAGGCGTGGAACCGGGACCTGGAAAAGGTCGCCGACCGGGTCGGCGGGGACGTCGCCGAGGCGCTCGCCGCGATGGGCAAGGACGGCGTCGCCCTGGCGAAGAAGATGGCGAACGGCTCCACGAAGTACATCAACGAGATGGCCGCCGCGCTGCGGGGTCTCGCCGCCACCGCGAAGGCCTCGCTGTCCGACTACACCCGGGCCCTGAACGGCGCCATCACCAGCGACTACCGGTTCCAGCAGAACCTCGTCACCCTCGCCGCCCGCGGCCACGGAGACCTCGCCCGGCAGCTCGCCGCGCAGGGCGACCAGGCCGCCGTCGACCTGGCCGCAGCCGCCGTGAAGGACAACAACAAGGCGGGCGCCGCGAACACCGCGGCGAAGAAGGCGAACAACCAGCTCAGCACCGAGCAGGTGCAGCAGCTAGTCGCGATCATCGCCGCGATCTCCAGCAGCAAGACCGGCATCCACGACGTGGCCGACAAGACCGGCCTCGGCGAGGACGTCATCATCGACACCGCCGCCAAGGCCTCCGCCCAGATCAAGAAGGCCCTCGGCTCCCGGGCCACGAAATTCCTCGCCGACCTCGCCCGAGCAGGCAAGGGCCTGTCCTACGCCGACGGCGGCATCCGCGAGGGCATCTACGCCACCCGCGCCGGCGCCGTCACCTTCGCCGAACCATCGACCGGCGGGGAGGCTTTCATCCCCCTCGGCGCACACAAGAGGCGTCAGGCCCTGCCCGTCCTGCGGGAAGCCGCAGCCCGGATGGGCGTCGGCCTCACCGACCTCTCCTCCCGGCAGGTCGTCGTCGTCAAGGAAGCAGGCGACACCTACAACCTGACCGTCCCCGCCGTCCGCACCGGGGCATCCGCCCACGAAATCCAGGCCGCGTTCGAATGGCAGGCGCGCCGCGCCCGCAGGGGAGGGGTGGCCGCCCGTGCCTGACCTGACGCTCACCACCGGACAGATCGACCTCGGCGGCGTCCTCATCGGCAAGGACACCAACGTGCCGATCCACGACATCACCGGCCTGGCCCGGCCCCCGGTCCGCGACAACGACTTCGACCAGCCATCCATGGACGGCGCCTGGCCCGGCCCCGACTACTACGCCGCCCGCCACGTCCAGATCGCCGCCGCCATCAAACTCCCCGGCCAGCGCGCCGCCGCACTCGACGTCCTCGCCGCGCTGCAGCAGCCGTCCGCCGACACGACCGTACGGCTCGCCGGCGGCGTCACCCAGGCCCTGCGGATCGCGTGGCCCGGCCGCCCGGTCAAACGCCTCGAAGGCCGCCTGCGTCGCCTCGATGCCGAGCTCCGGCAGGCCGTCCACGGCTACATCCCCCTCGACATCGAATGGGTGGCAACCGACCCCACCTGGTACGCCGACACCGAGACCACCACCGAGCTCCCCCTGGGCTGGCTCACCGGCGGCGGGTTCACCGCACCCGTCACCGCCCCGATCTACGTCCAGGACGGCACGGTGGCCGCCGACCGGCCCGGCTGGGTCACCAACTCCGGTGACGCCCCCGCCTGGCCGGTCATCCGCATCACCGGCCCCTGCGCGCAGGCCACCCTCCGCCACGTCGAATCCGGCCGCACCCTCCACCTGCCCACGCTCTCCCTGGCCGCCGGCCAGTGGGTGGAGATCGACACCCGGCCCGGGCACCGCACCGTCATCCGCGAGACCGGCGGCAACGCCTCCACCCTCCTCAGCCCCGCCTCTCGGATCGACCTGTTCTCCCTGCCCCCCGGCACCAGTGAGATGCGCTGGACCGCGTTCGACGCCACCAACACCGCCCGCCTGCGCCTGACCTGGCGCGACGCCTACACCGCCCTCTGAGGAGACGCGACCATGGCCCTGTTCCCCGCGCCGATCCTCACCAACGGCGCCACCCACTCCGCCCAGCAGTTCCGCATGCTGGTGCGGGACCTGTCCCTCGGCGCCGAGGGCATCACCCAGGGCAGCGACCTGAAAGTCACCCAGCTCGCTACCCCCGGCGGGGCCGTCCAGGTCGGGGACGGCTCCGGCGTCATCCGCGGCAAGGTGAACGCCTTCCAGGGCACCTACGCCGTCTGCAACGTCGGCTCCGCCACCGTCACCATCGCCCCGACCGCCGGCACACCCCGCTCCGACCTCGTCATCGTCCGCGTCGAAGACCCCGACTACGAAGGCACACGCGACCCCGCCGTCGACCCGGTCACCTACTTCGAGGTCATCCCCAACGTCTCCTCCACGGCGACGACGATCCCCGACGGCCGCACCGGCATCCCGCTGGCCCGAATCGACATCCCCGCCTCCACCGCCACCATCACCGACGCCTACATCAAGGACGTCCGGAAGATCGCCGTACCCCGCACCCAGCGCACCCTCCTTCCCGTCCAGTCCCCGACCGCCGCGAGCACCGAACTCGGCGCCTCCACCACCTACGCCTACTTCTCCACCCACCCCGGCTGGAACGTCGCCGTCCCCGACTGGGCCAGCCAGGCCATCATCAGCGTCCGCGCCTCCCAGGCACGCCTGTCCACCGCCAACTTCTACGGCGGCATCCGCGCCACCTTCGGCGCCTCCCTCACCCTGCAGTTCGTCACCATCGACGACAACGGCGGCACCGGCGTCCGCCGCGCCCCATTCGAGGTAGCCGACACCCTCACCATCCCCGCCTCCTACCGGGGCACCACCCAGCTCCTACGCGTCCAGGCCGCCGGCTACTCCGGCAACACCGGCCGCATCAACGTCGACGGCAGCTCGACGTTCATCGCGGACGTCCAGTTCACCGAGGCCCCGCGATGAGCCTGCGCGTGCTCACCCGGCACGCCCTCACCGGAGAGTGGCTCTCCCAAGCCCTTCCGCTGCAGGACCTCGAGTACGGGCCCGAACTCAACGGCCCCGGCAGCCTCACCGGCCGTCTCGCACCGCGGCTGCTCGCCCAGCAGCCGACCCTCGTCGACCCCGGCACGACCGAGATCTACGTCGAGGAAGACGGCGAGATCCGCTGGGGCGGTCTCGTCTGGGACGCCCGCACCCAGGGCAACCTGCTCTCCATCGAGGCCGCCTCGTGGTCGTCCTACCCCCAGCGCCGCCACGACCTCCACGGAAACCTTCAGGGCCGCGGCCCCTACACCTACGCCGACCGCTGCCAGGTCATCCGCGACATCTGGGCCTACGCCCAGTCCGTCGCCGACGGCAACCTCGGCGTCATCGTCGACTCCACCACGTCCACGTCCACCATCGGCACCCCGGCCGACCCGTACACCTTCAACGCCTGGGAGACACCCAAGCTCGGGGACCGGGTCGACGAGCTCGTCTCCGGCGACGCCACCCCCGACTACACCTGCGTCAGCGAATGGAACACGGCGAAGACCGCGATCGTGAAGCGGATCCGGCTCGGCTGGCCGCGCCTCGGTGCCCGCCGTACCGACCTGACCTTCGCCTCCGGCATCAACATCGTCGAAGACCCCGAGGTCCAGATATCGGGCGACGAGTACGCCCAGGTCGTCATCGCGTCCGGCGCTGGCGACGGTTCCGCCAAGCGCCGGCAGACCTCCGCCGTCCGCAACGGACGGCTCCGCCTGGAGCACGTCCTGGACCTGCCCGACGTCAAGGCCAACGACGTCCTCGCCGCCCGCGCGGCCGCCGAACGAGCCCGCCGTGAACGCCTCGGCGCCGTCCCCCAGATCACCATCCGGAACACCCGCTCTGCCCGGTTCGGGTCGTGGCAGGTCGGCGACGACATCTACGTCCGCGTGCACAACGCCTGGACCGACTACACCGGCTGGTGCCGCATCACCGGCTGGACATACCGCCCCCACGCCCCCGGCGGCCCCCAAGCCGTCCTCACCCTCAACCCCGCCGACAGCTACCAGTACGGAGCAGTGTCCTGATGGACCTCGGAACCAGAATTACCCAGCTCGAGGAGCGCCTCTCTAAGGTGGAGCGCTCCTCCCGCCTCTCCTCCGCGTCCCTGGACGACGGCGCGCTCGAGGTCCGCGACGCCGGCGGATCCCTGCGCGCCCTCGTCGGCCAGCAGGCCGACGGCACCACCGCCGCCAACTTCGTCAACGGCCCCGTCCCGTCCGCGCCCACAGCCCCGTACGTCGCCTCCGTCCTCGGCGGCGTCGCCGCCTCCTGGGACGGCGGCTTCGTGAACAGTGAGGTAGTGCCGCTCGACTTCGCCCGCGTAGAAGTGCACTCCTCGGAGACCGCCGGGTTCACCCCAACCTCGGCCACCCTCCAGAACACGATCGAGACCCCGCAGGGCGCCACCGTCACCATCCCCACCGAGACACCCCTGTACGTCCGCCTCGTCACCCGCACCAGCTCCGGCACCGCCTCGGCCCCCTCCGAACAGAACGGGCCGATAGCCCCGGCCCTGGTCGTCGCCGATGAAATCCCCGACGTCATCACCGGAAAGACGCTCCAGACCGGCACCAGCGGCCGGCGCGTCGTCATCGCCCCTGACGCTGGCGGAACAGACGTGCCCGGCATCGCTCTCTACTCCGGCCACCCCGACGAGCACCTGCCCGGCCTGGTCAGCTCCACCACCATCACCTCCGGCGGCGGCCCCCAGCCGACGATCCAAGTAGAAGCACCCATGGCCAACAGCGGCAGGGCGGAACTCACCATGACCTCGCCCGCCGACACCTTCGGCGGCGAATGGAAGATCAACACCAACAGCTCCCGCAACTACTGCTACCTCCGCGGTGACGGCGGCATCGACAGCGGCACCAGCGTCATCGAAGCGTTCGCCCAAGACGGCTCCGCCGGCCCGTTCTCCTTCATCAAGGTCGAAGGCGACGAGATCGCCCTCTACCGCGGCTCCAGCCGCCTCCTCATCACCGCCAACAAGCTTGACTGGCTGGACTCCACCGGCAAGGGCTTCACCCACGACGCCGCCGCCTCGGTGCCTGGCATGCACGTCACCCACGCACTCGTCGGCCCCCATGGCCAGTTCTCCGAAGAAGGCGACTGGACCACCCCCACCTTCTCCACCTACTGGAAGCAGTCCACCAACGGCACCTACCAGACGCTCCGGCTCTCCCGCGGCGCGAAGCGCGCCAGGCTCGACGGCTGCGCCATGGTCGCAACCGCGTACGGCCCCGGAAACCAGATCGGCTTCACAGTCCCCACCGAGTACAGGCCGCTGAAGGCGCACTATTTCGCCGTCCCGAACGTCGCCAGCGGCTCACCAGGCCTCCTCGGCGGGCGGATCGACGACACCGGGAACGTCACCCTCTACACGTCCGGCGCCCTCGCCGTGAACGCGCTCTACGACTTCACCAACATGTCCTGGCCCCTCGACTGACCCCGGAGCAGGGGGATGGATCCGCCCCCGTCGTTCTACGCTGATCACAAGGGTGACCCTCCGCCCACTGCTCCACCCCCGAGGGACCGCACCAGCAAGGTGCGCGAGAGTTCCATCAGCTCTGGGCGCGGGGAAGTGCAGGAGCAGCCGGGCCATGCCCGACACCACGGTCACCACGTACGAGGTCCAGCCCCACCTGGGACGCCACCAGGCCCTGGACCCGCGCAGCCTCGCCTACGTACCCCTGTACGACGGCCGCCCGCTGCGCCCCACCGCGTGGGAACCGCGCCTCCCCGCACTCGACCAGCGCAACCTGATCACCCAAGGCATCCGAACCTCGACCGACTATGGCCTCCCGACGGACCTGGACGCCCTCGGATCGTGCACGGGCAACGCCGCCACCACCCTGCTGTCCGTCCTCCTCACACCCGAACGCGCGACGGCCGCCGGCCTCAACCTCACCGACCCGGCCGCCGCCCAGCACTACGCGATCGGCCTGTACGCCGACGCCACCACCCGCGACCAGTGGCACACCTACACCTGGCCCACCCAGGACGTCGGCTCCTCCGGCCTCGGCGTCACCCAGGCCATGCACGACCGCGGCCTCATCACCCAGTACGTCCACGCCACCACCACCGAACAGCTCTGCGCCCTGCTCCAGACCGGCCCGGTCCTCATGGGCATGCCGTGGCACGCCGCCTTCAGCGACCCGGGCACGCGCGGCTTCATCGACTCCAACCCCGCCTGGGCCACGAGCCCGCTCGAAGGCGGCCACGAGGTGTGCATCACCGCCCTCGAAGACGTCGCCCACACCGCCACTGGCGCTCTGGACCCTGACCGCACCGTGCTCCGGTTCCGGAACTCCTGGAGCGCCGGCTGGGGCGACCACGGCGACGGCCTGATGCACCTGACCACCTACCTCGCGCTGCGCGACCAGATCGACCTCATCCAGCCCCGACTCGACGGAGACACCCCGTGAGCACCTTCCACGTCGCGGTCGACCACATCGACCCCACGACTCTCGAACGAACCACCACCTACCTGGGCACCGTCGACCAGGACCACATCGACAAGGTCCGCGCCATCGCCGCCCTGAAGACGACCGAACGGTGGGTGAAGGAGCACCCGCGGCAGGACGGCGCGTTCATGGTCCTGCGCGACGACGGCGACCTCGACGTGTACGTACCGACCGACGCCGCCGACTACCGCGTCTACCCGCCCGACCCGAACCCCAAGGGCCCGCCAGCCGCCGACCTGCCGCGCGGAGCCTCCGGACTCGCGTACATCGACGGCGTCGTACGGTTCGGAGACCAGTCCATCGGCGGCGCCATGGACACCCCCGGCAACCCGCCCCGCGTCACCTGGCACACCACCGAGTCCCCGGCCGGGAAGTCCTACTTCTACAGCGTCGCCGCCTACCTCATCAGGGTCGGCGCCGAACCGCAGGTCATCTACGACCCGGTCTCAGACCTCCTCGGCCAGTTCGGACCGCTCACCCAGTCCGGCCGCGCCCTGAAGAACGACGGCTCCCGCCGCACGAACCGCGAAGGCCGCGTGAACATCCAGGTCGAGGTCCTCGGCCGCGCCGCGTCACCGTGGACGAAGGGCTTCAACCCCGCGACGAAGCCGAACTTCCGCAAGCTCATCGCCGCCGGGCGCGCCCACGGCGTCCCCGACGTCTGGCCGGCAGGGAAGCCCCCGGCGACCGCGGCCGCCGCGACGAAGCGGGACCGCACCACCTGGCAGACCAAGGGCGGCCACTTCGCGCACGGCCAGGTCCCGGGCAACAACCACTGGGACCCCGGCGCCATCGACACCGCGATCGTCCCGGGCAAGCCCACCACCGGCGGCACGACCACCCCGAAGCCCCCGACACCCGGCGGCAGCACCACGCCGACCACCGGCACGACGTACACGGTCCGCGCCGGCGACACCCTCTCCGAGATCGCCGCACGCTACGGCACCACCGTGGCCAAGCTGACGACCCTCAACGTGCTGAAGGACCCCGACGAGCTCGCGATCGGACAGCGCCTGACCGTCCCCGGCAAGGCCCCAGCCCCGCAGTACGAGCCGTTCCCCGGCGCCGCGTTCTTCACCAACGGCCGCCGCAGCCCGATCATCACCGCGATGGGCCGCCGCCTGGTCGCCGAGGGCTGCTCCGCGTACGCCGACGGCCCCGGCCCCCACTTCACCAACGCCGACAAACGGTCCTACGCGAAGTGGCAAAAGAAGCTCGGCTACTCCGGCGCGGCCGCCGACGGCATCCCCGGCAAGACCTCCTGGGACCGCCTGCGTGTCCCCAAGCAGCTCTGACCCCACCCCCTTCAACTCATACCAGCCCCGAGAGGAACTCTCGTGAACGTCACCCTGGACACCGCGTACTGGATCGGCCTGCTCATCTCCGTCGTCCTGCCGGTCCTCGTCGGCCTTGTCACCACCCGCATCACCCACGCCGGCGCCAAGGCCGTCCTGCTCCTGGCGCTGTCCACACTCAACGGCCTGCTCGTCGAGTACGCCCACCCGGGGCCCGACTACGACCTCGGCACCGCCGTGGTCCTCGCCCTCGTCTCCTTCGCGACCGGCGTCCTCGCCCACTTCGGACTCTGGAAGCCCGCCGGAGTCTCCGGCAAGGCCCAGGACAGCCTCATTACCGGACCGAGCACGCGCCCGACGGCCTGACCCCTCACCCACATCTGCATGGACTGGACCCCGTGAATGGACCCGACCACCGTCACGTTGGTGGGGGCGCTCGTCGCCTTCGCTGGCGTGCTGGCGACCGCCGTGGTGGCGTTCGTGGGCAAGCGCGGGGAGCTGTCGCTGAGCAGCCTGAGCACGCTGACCGACGAGCTCCAGGAGGAGCGCTCCAACCTCAAGGAGGAGAGAGCGCTCCTCAAGGAGGAGATCGTCGAGAAGAACGCCGCGCTCGTCGCGAAGGACGCAGCACTGGCCGAAGCCTGCGCGCAACGGGCCGCCGCCGAAGCGGAGATCGCCCGCCTACGCCTGATCATCACCAACCTCGGAGGAGATCCCGGATGAGCCGCACCGAGCGGTTCCTGGCCGCCCGCTGGCGTGGCCTCGCCACCCTGTGCGCGCTCGTCGCCTTGTTCGGGATTGCATCCATTCTGTGGGCCCGCATGGATGTCCGCGATCGGGCCTACGACCAGCTCGCGACCGAGATGGATGCCCGGGATCGGGCCTACGACGAGCTCGCGACCGAGGCGGACCTGCGCGGCAACGCCGTCACCACCCTCGCCACCGACGTCCGAAAGCTCCGCTCTCAACTCGAGTCCGACGGCAAGACACCGGTCGCGCCTGATCCGACCGCCGCCGTCGACGACCTTCCTGACCGAGCGGCAGTGCCCGTCCCTATCCCCGGCGTGAAGGGGGAGAAGGGCGAGAAGGGAGACAAGGGCGATCCGGGAGAGCCCGCGCCGACACCGTCCCCGGGCGCAACCGGGCGGCCCGGTGCTGACGGCCTCCCCGGCCGTGATGGCGTCGACGGTAAGGACGGCACCCCGGGTCAGAACGGAAAGGACGGCCGTGATGGCGTCGACGGCACGAACGGCGTCGACGGCAAGGACGGCCAGCCCCCGGCCGGATGGACTTACACCGACCCCCAAGGCGTCACCTACACCTGCAGCCCGGTCGCCGACTTCGACCCGGCCGCGCCCCGCTACACCTGCAGCCCCACCAGCAGCCCCGCCCCCGATCAGCCCGGCCAGCAACACTCCTCCGTCACCGTCCTCGGCCTGGCCCCCGACCGCCGCCGCTACTGAGCCCTGGAGCCCCTGTGCCTTTCCCCGAGGGTCTGCCGACTGTCCTCGTTACGTATGAAGCCGCCAGCCCCGCAGGCGGCGGTCCCGCCGTCGGATCAGTCACGTTCGCGCCCGTCGCCCCCGTCATCAACCTCCCCTCCTATGGCGTCGCGTTCACCGGCAGCGGCACGTACCGCTTCAACGCTCAAGGCCGCCTCGTCGACGCGGACGGACAGCTGGGCGTACGCCTCCTGCCGTGCGACATCCCCGGCGCTAACCCGTCCGACTGGGTATGGCTCGTCACCGTGAACATCGTCGGCGCTGGCCCCCGCCGCTTCTACATGAAGCTCTCCGTCACGCAGACCGAGGTCGACATGGGCACCATCGACCAGGCGGACCCCACCCGCTCCCACTACGTCGTCGTCCCGGGCCCACAAGGCGAACAAGGACCCCAGGGCATTCAGGGGCTTCCCGGCGCAGTCGGGCCGAAGGGCGATACTGGCCCGGCCGGACCGCAACCGCCGCTCGGCGCCGCCGGCACCGGACCCGACACCGCGCTCGCCTCGGATGACCCCTCCACCACCGACGCCCGCCCTCCGCTCCCGCACGCCAGCACGCACGCCTCGGGCGGTTCCGACCCGATCACCCCGGCGGGGATCGGTGCCGAGACGCCGACAGGCGCCCAGGCGAAGGCCGATGCCGCCCAGGATGCTGCGGCGAGCGACGCCACGAGCAAGGTCACCGCCCACGCCAACGCCACCGACCCGCACGGTGACCGTGCCTACGCCACCGCCCGCTTCCTCCCGACCGCCACGTGGCGCCGCCGCGACCTGCCCGACCCGGTCACCGTCGACACCCTCTACGTGGGAACCGCCCCGGTCATCTCCACCGCTCAGACCACCACGCCGACCTCCGGATACGTGAAGTACGTCCCGGCCGGCGTCGCTCTCACGGGCACCGACACCACGGGCCCATTCCGGTACGCGGGCGCCGGCGGATTCCAGATCGGCGCCTCCGGTGCCAACCTCTCCTACGTCAAGGCCACCAGCCGCTACCCCAACACCTATGACTCCGGGCAGTCCATCTGGTCGGTGGAGTTCGGCACCGACGCCGCGATCTTTCAGCTCAGATTCCAGCACCAGACGGCCGCCATGTACCGCCTGACGATCGACGGCCGCCGCGTCACCGACCTCATGCAGCCCGTCGGCGGCACCACCGCCGGCAATGGCCACCTCATGACCGTCGACCTCGGCACTGCCGCCCCGCGCCGTATCCGGTTCGACTTCGCCAGCGTCCCCTTCGGCGGCGTCTACCTTCCACCCACCGCCACCATGTGGGGCGTCCCGCTCCAGGGCGGCCGGCTCATGGTCCTCGGCGACTCCATCAGCGACGGCTCCTCCCAGAACACCGGGGGCGGCGCCGGTACGTGGTTCTCCCGCGTCGCGCGGTACCTCGGTTCCACCGACGCGTGGGAACAAGGCCGCGGCGGGACTGGCTACATCAGCGCAGGCACCAGCCCGGTGTACGCGACCTTCGGGAACCGCGCCGCTGCCGATGTTGTCGCCTGGAACCCGGACCGCCTCGTCATCTTCGGCGGGTACAACGACGCCGCCGGTTCCCAGTCCGTCATCGGCTCGGCAGCCGACGCGCTGTACGCCCAGCTGAAGTCTGGCCTGCCGAACTGCCACATCACCGTCATCGGCTGCTGGTCCCCGACCGGCAGCCCGGGCGCGAGCATCGTCAACACCGACACCACCCTGCGTACCGCCTCTGCGGCCGCCGGCATTCCGTTCGTCTCCCCGGTTACCGGCTCCATCTACGACGCCACCGGCACTCTCATCAGCACGCACGGACCGTGGATCACCACCGGGAATGCCGCGGCCTACGTCGGCAGTGACTCAGTGCACCCGAACGACGCCGGGCACGCGTACCTCGCACGCCGCATCACGGCCGCCTACCGAGAGTTGATACCTGGTTAGACGCTGGGAGGACCACGCTCTCTGTCCTATAAAAGTTCGCGTTAAATAAGTCGATCAAGCACGCTCACCCGCCGTTGGCGACCGCACTGGCCACGACAACCACCGGGTAGGCTCGCTGAGTGTGGACCAGGAGACGCGGCAATACCTCAGCGAGTACGACTTGGCCGTCTTCCGAGCGGGCGAGACGTACAAGGGGCATGAACGAGTTCGAGTCGGCAGCCCGGCGCATGGCCGGGAAGGACTTGAGGGAACACGCTCCCAGCGACCGCGTGAACCCGACCTGTGCTGGATGCGACGATGCCCCTTGGCCGTGCGAAATCGTCAAGGGCGCCATCGTTATGTCAAACCCGCACTACAACTAGGTCACTCAGCTCAAGGCCCAATGCTTTCGTCTCTTCGAGTAACGACGAAGAGGACCCCCCTGGTACACGCCCGGGGGGGTCCTAAGTCCACGGGGAGCGTGTACTCGCCCGCTTCGGCTTGTTGCACCGCCGCCTAGGTCGGTCGGCCAACTCTGGGGTGGAGGTTACCAGTCGCGCGAGGGCTTGTTGGCGGCGTACTTGAAGGTCTCGACGAGATGGTCGGGGATCTGGTAGCCGAGAACCTTTCCGAAGCCGGGGCCCTGTGGAATAACGACCGCTTCAAGCCCGGCCGGCCACCACCCGCTGACGGCGCCGCGTTCGATGGCTCGCTTGATGGCGGCGCTGTGGCCACGGAGGCTGGTGTTCTCATCGTCGCGGAGGTCATCTGCGCTGACGTAGCCGCCGTTGTTTGCTGCCTGCTTGATGATCCTGCGGGCGCGGGTGGGCAGTGCGGTGTAGAGGCGCTCGGCGCGTTCCTTGGTCCAGGTGGTGTCGACCTGGACGTCGGCGGCGTGTTCCGCAAGGAGTGCGAGCAGGCGGTCCTGGAACTCGGGCGTGGCTTGCTCGATGGTTACGGTGATCTTCATTGCGTCTCCCCGTTACAACTGACGTGGATAGAAGTGTTTCTAACGAGTCGAAGGTAGCGCGACCGCGCTCGTCTGTCGAGCCTTTATCTACGTCTAAGTAAACGAGCCGCCCTTCTCGGCCCCTGCGCTGTCCGAGGCATCAAGTCTGCTGGCTCCGGATAATGTTCCTTCTATGGAGCCAAGATCCGAGCAGGGGAGCAGCCGATGACCGGAGCGCCAATTCGCCTTGATGAGGTGTGGGACTTCTGCTCTGCTCGCCTGGACGACGATGAACGCTGCGCGCGGGAAGTCGGGTTCGACCGCGTCGAGACTGTCGACTACCTCTGGGGCACACGGCATCTCCTCCTCCAGCGGGATGACGGCGGGGAATCGAAGGCGACCAGCGAGCTCGACGCCGGTCTGGCCGCCCATGTAGCGCGCCACGATCCACGGCGTGTACTGGCAGACATCGCGTTCAAGCGGGAGCTGCTGGCCGAGCACGAGCCCTCGCTCCAGGCCGCCGTGAAGGACGACGAGGTGACCCCCATGGTCGTGTGCAAGGTCGACGGCGAGGACTGCCCCTTCACCCAGGGCCTCGCCGCGCTGTACGCCGACCACCCGGACTATCAGGAGGCGTGGCGACCATGAGCCCGGAGGACGAGGCGACTGCGCACCTGCTTGTGGCCGCGGCCTTCCACGATGCCGCGGCCAGCGCTGATGAGCGGGGGGACTCCAGCGTCGGGGACTTCTCCCGGGCTGTCCTGCGGCAGTTCGAGGAGCACCAGCACCTGGAAGGCGCGCTGTACGCCGTCGTCATGAAGTACGCCCAGGAGCACGCGCAG
Organism: Streptomyces sp. NPDC015346; assembly: GCF_043078785.1. Lineage (NCBI taxonomy): Bacteria > Bacillati > Actinomycetota > Actinomycetes > Kitasatosporales > Streptomycetaceae > Streptomyces > Streptomyces sp. NPDC015346. The sequence continues at coordinate 43,616 of NZ_JBIBTW010000014.1, forward strand.
CCCGAAGAGGTAGCCGCGCTACGCCGGTGGATGGCCGAGGTGACTGGCCGTGGATGACGAGCCGGAGGTGGTGGAGGCAGAGCTGGTCGAGGACGACCGGCTGCCCGCCATCGCCGAAGACCGCTCGCCGGCCGTGCTCCTCGCGGAGGAAGATCCCGACGCCTGGCTGCCCCCGGAGGCCGAGGAGGATGTTCAGGCTGGTATCCCGAAGGACACCAGCCGCGCGTACAAGGGAGACATGGACCGCTTCGCCGAGTGGTGTGAGACGGTCGGCCGCCGTGTCATGCCGGCCGCGCCGCAGACGGTGACCGCGTACATGTCGTATCTGAAGCGCACGCCACGGGAGAAGACGGGCCGGCCGTACGGGCCGAACTCCATGGATCGGATCATTGCCTCCATCCGTTCCTCCCACCGGGCGGCGGGTTTCGAGCCGCCGGACACCATGGGCGCGCGGAAGGTGGTGGCCGGGTATCGCGAGCAGCTCGCCCTGGCCAAGGATCCGGCCGCGCAGCCGAGGAAGGCGACGCCGGCCGACCGGCGGGTGCTGCACCAGGCCCTCGCGCGCCTGGACCGCACCACGCTGGTCGGCAAGCGGGACGCCGCGCTGATGTTGCTCGGTCACGCTCTCGCCTCCCGTGGCAGTGAACTGGCCCCGCTGGACTGGCCGGGCAGCTTCACGGAGCTTCCCGAGGGCGGGTTTCGAGTGCGGGTGTACCGCAAGAAGCGCAAGAAGTGGCAGAACGTCGAGGTGCTGCCCGACCCGGAGCTGGAGATGTGCACCGTGACCGCAGTCCGCGACCTGGTTGAGGCCCTGGCCCGGGAAGGGCACACGAGTGGGCCCCTGTTCATGCGGATCGACCAGTGGGGCTACATGGGCGTGGAGATGACGCGAAACGGTGAGCCGATCGGGGACCCGACCGGCCGGATTAGCGTGAACGGCGCCTCCGACGTAGTCAGCCGCTCCATCGCCCGCACCGGGCTGCCTGGTGACTGGCGTTCACACTCGCTGCGCCGGGGGTTTGTGAAGTCGGCCCGGGACGCGGGCGTGGACATTGTCGACATCGGTCGCCACGGTGGCTGGGACGACCAGTCGAAGGCTCTGATCGGGTACGTCGACGAGGAGGACAGCAGCGGCGAGCGCAACCCGCTCGCGCAGATCGGGAAGGCCGCCATGAAGAAGCGGGGCGACGGAGGTGAGTGAGATGCAGTACAGCGCGGTGTCGGTGCGGCAGCTCGCCGCGGTCGTGGAGCGGGTCGCGCCGCGGGATCCGGGGCTGTGGGAGCGGCGGGAGCCGGCCCCCTCGGCGGGCGGGCTGCTCCTGCAGGTGTCGAAGTCGCGGGCGGATCAGCTGTGGATGGTGGTCGGAATGTTCGACCGGGCGTTGCGGCAGGAAGGGATGCCGGAACGGGCCCGGCGATCGGCGGCGCAGTTGTTCACCCGGCCTGCCCTTCAGGCGTTCTGGGGTCTGGCCGAGGCGGGTGTGCTTCGGAACCCGCACCGGACGGCGGAGGTCGGGAGGCCGTTGCCGTTGGCTTCGCAGCGGATCGTGCGGGACTGTCTGGGGATCCTGGCCGGCCTGGTGGTGCCGGAGAAGCCGGTGGCGTTGCCGGTGGTGGACCAGCCGGAGCTGAAGTCGACGGTCGACGGGCGTTCGCGGGCGGCGCTGTACCGGGGGTTGGCGGATCTGGCGTCATCGGGGCCGCTGGAGCGCGGTGGGATCGGCCTGACGGGCGCGGAGCGGGCGCGGGTCCTCGCGATGGTGGGGCTGGTATTGGACGCGGGGACCCGGTCGGGGGAGTTGGCGGCGCTGCGGCTGGGGGATGTGGCGGCGGACGAGGCCGCGATCGGGGTGCGTCGTCGGCCGCAGAAGGCACCGCCCGGCCGGATCGAGGAGATCGCCGCGCTGGCCGAGGTACATCCAAAGACGGTGGAGGCGATCCGGTACGGGCAGGTGCATCAGCGGTCGGAGGCCGTACGGCAGCGGGTGCTGGCGGCGATCGCCGAGCTGGAGCCGTTGCCAGAGGTGGAGTGGTACCCGCTGAGGGACGGCACGCGGGTGGCGCTGCGGCGGTGGCTTGAGGTGCGGGAGCAGGTGGTGAACGCGCTGCCGCTGGAAGGCGGCCGGTCAGCGCTCTGGGTCACGCTGCGGGCGTCGAAGGCCGGCCCTCCCGGCATCACTCTGAGGCCGGAGAGCGTACAGAAGGCGTACGCGAAGGGCGTGAACGCTCTGAACTGGGTGATGGCCGGCCAGTATGGATGGTCACCGTTGCCCACGACGATGGAGCGGTTGCGGCGCGGAGTGGAGGCGGAGCCGCTTCCAGCCGAGTCGGTCGGGGACTTGGCCGGCGCCTGAACTCACCCGGGCGCGGGCACTCGGCGGGCGAACGGGGGCTGCGGGTCGTACGGTCGCGGTGACACCTCCCATCGGACGGTTGGTGTGGTTCCCGGGTGGCCTCCGCGTACTTCGCACGGCGCGGGGGCCACTGCCATGTGTGCCGTCAGGTCCCGGGAAGCGGCTCTTGTTCGACCTGGTGCTCCGGGGCGGCCTGGGGCCGCCGGTGGGGATCGCAGTTCGGCCCCCAGCCGCTCAGGCGGGACTCGGGGCTGGTGAGTTCGCGGCCGCAGCGCCGGCAGTACCGGTGCCGGTAGCCGGTTATGGGGTCGTCGACCAGGGTGGGCTGGTTCGGGGGGCGTCGGGCCATGGCCTCATTGTCGTCGGTGCGATGGGCTGGCGCGCTGGCGAGATGATCGGCTACGCTGCGCGTGCGCAACTCGTGTGACTTTGGAGGCCACCACCCCTAGCGGGGGCGGTGGCCTTCGTCGTTGGCAAGGTCAGTGCTCTCTACAGATCGGGTAGTTGTCCACCACGTCCAGTACGAGCGCGGTCAGACGGTCAGGGAAGTACTCGTACCCTCGAATGGGTTCTTCGCCCGCCAGGCGGAGAGTCGCAAGGACGTCCCTCTCCAGACTCGGCGCTGTATCACCCGGCAGCCCCGATAGAAACCGGTGGACAGTGTCGAATCCGTCGCGCCTGTGGTGGGCGAGGCGACGGCGGCCGCTGCCGGAAGTGATACCGAACTTCACCAGCTCCGCATCACTGTCGGCAACCACGTAGAAGGCGTCCCAAGTCTTGCCCGCGCATCGACGGCACAGGCCCTGCCCCTGCTGCACGCTTTCCGGGCGCGGCGTGCACTCGTGGCCGGCGGCGCACAGCACAAGATGCGGCTGACTGTTCCCGAGCCACGTGGGCTCCAAGAGAGTGGCTCCCAGTGCGGTCAACCGCTCTTGAAACTCTGCCGCAGCGGTGTCCGAGTCCCGTCGGGAACAAATTCGGCAGCAGCTGTTCCTGGTCCGAACCTGGTTTGGAGTGGTGGTCACCGCGTGCCCTTGGACGCAACGGATGCGATGAGGTGCTGCGCTTCCGAGCCACTGTTCCTCCAGCAGAGTCGCTCCCAGCTGCGCGAGACATGCCTTGAACTTGGCTTCTGCCCCCTCCACGCTGCGCCCCGCGCAGAACGAGCAGATACCGCCACCTTGCTGAACTCGATTGGGCTGCGCCTTGGTCGGGTGACCAGCCGGGCAGAGGATTCGGTGGTACCCGCGGTTACCCAGCCACGCCGGTTCCAGCACGGTGCCGCCGAGTTCGGCAACCCGCTGGCGGAAGGCGGCTTCGGCCGCCCCTGAGTCGCGGCCCGAACAGGTTCGGCATGGTCCGCGTCCTCGCCGGAGATTGTTTGGACGGGGCGTGCAATCGTGTCCCGCAGCACAGATAGCCGGGTGCGGTGCGTTGTAGCCGAGGTACTCGGGCGCGAGGAGCGTTATGCCAAGTTCGGTCAGGCGCGCCCGGAACTCCGCTTCAACAGTGGCCGACCGCACCTCCCAGATGCGCTGTCGAGGTTGAGTCACGAACTTCTCCGAGAGGTGAGTCAGGCGGCGAGTGCGAGGCGTGCAGCGGCGCGCTTGTAGTCGGGACGGCGCGGCCGGTAGACGACGGCAATCCGGGCGACCTGGGCGGGCGTGTAGCGGCTGCAGGTGCGGGCCCGGCCCTTGGTGTAGGCGATGCCCACCTGGCCAGTCACGCCGACCTTGGCCGCGTTGCGGCGGAGGCTGCTCGCGACACTGCGGGCTTCCTTAGGGGAGAGGCCAGCGGCGATGCAGTGGGTGGTGAGGGATCCGTTGCCGCGCCGGTTGATGCGGGAGGCGGCGCGCTGGGTGCGCATCCGAGCGCGGATGGTATGGCGGGCCTGGCGGCTGCGGGCGTTCATCGGTGTCCCCCGTCGTGGTGGTGTGGCTCCACCTTACCCATATTGCATTGCGCGCGCAATGCAATATGGGATACGGTTGCCCCACCGGGTCACACACCGCCCCGAACACCCCGACCCATGTTGTGTTGCGCCCGCAATGCAATAGAAGGGAGACTGGCATGGCCAACGCCCCCACACGCCCGCCGACCAGCAGCCGCCGGTCCGGCAGGCGCCCTCCGAGAGGACCCCGGACCGTGCCCCAGAAGGACACCGACCTGCGCACCCACCTCACCGCCGCCGCCGCCCGCCTCCGCGAAGTCGGCTCCAACGACCTCGCCCAGTACGTCGACACCGTCCTCGCCCCCGGCGGATGGCGCCAGCTCAGCGAAACCGGCGGCGCCACCTGGCCCATCCGCATGCCACTCGCACTGCGCACGGCCATCCAGACACAGGCGGAAGCCGCGGGCAACGTCCTGTCCGACGACGTCAGGGAAGGTCTGGCCGAGTTCATCGCCGGCCGCTTCACGCCAGAGCGGCTCCCACGTGCTCGCCGCGGCACCGCTGCCGAGTCCGTGAACCTCACCGTCCGCGTCAGCTCGGAACTCCGCGCCTCAGCCGACAAGGCCGGCGCGGAACGCGCCGACGAACTCGGCTACACCGCCAAGGCCTCCCAGGTGGCTACGGCATGGCTGATGCAGAAGTACGGCATCTCCGTCCCCACCGCATAGGCACAGCCGCGGCAGCGGGTCTGGACGCCGACAACCGGACCCCTTCCGCTCCCACAGCAACAACCGCATAGGAGACCTCATGGCCCCGGCCACCGAGGCCCCCGCCACCACCACGGCGGAGGGTCCGACCCAGCACACCCTGAACCAGGACGCCCTCACCGCGCTCGCCACCTTGCGTGAGCCTTTCGGTCCCCACCAGATCTCCAAGCTCCCGAAGATCTCCTGCTCTAAGTGCAGCGACGCTCAGTACAAGGTGTGCGAAACCAATGGGCACCGGCGCGAGCGGTGCGACGTATGCCAGAGCACCCTGACCACCGCCCACATCCACCTTGACTACGTCGGACACGCCGAGCTCACCGGCCGGCTCTTGGACGCTGATCCGCTGTGGACGTGGGAGCCCATGGCGTTCGACGACAACGGCCTGCCGAAGTTCGACGAGAACGGCGGCCTGTGGATCCGCCTGACCGTCTGCGGGCACACCCGCATCGGCTATGGCGACGCCCAGAAGAAGAGGGGGCCGAACGCGGTCAAGGAAGCCATCGGTGACGCCTTGCGTAACGCGGGCATGCGGTTCGGTGCTGCGCTCGCCTTGTGGTCCAAGACCGACATGGACGAGGCCCACGCCGAGAAGGAAGCACTCAGCATCGAGCCTTCTCCCGAGGAACGCCTCGACGAGTTGGTCGTGCTGATGCAGAAGCGGTGGGGCCACGCAGGCGGGCTGAAGGCGCTTCTGCAGCAGCTCGAGCAGGAGGAGCTCACCGAAGCCCAGGTCCCGGACGGCCTGACCGGGGGAATGCGCCTCTTCGGCGAGCTGGTGAGCGAGCGTCTGACGCACCTGGAGCGGGAGGCCGAGCAGAAGGCCGCCGTTAAGCGGTTCGTGGCGGACATCCGCAAGGAATGGGACAGCCACCAGGCCCTCGTCAAGCGGCAGGCCGAGGCCAGCGAGCTGGGCATCCTCGACCGGCAGGTACCGGGCCCGGACGGAGTGATCGTCTCCATCGAGCACCTTCTTACCGAGCGTCTCAGCAGCCTCCGGGGCGGGGCATCGAGTGCACCCGAGAGCACAACCGGTGGGGCCGCCGCACCGTCCACCGCCCCCACCCAGGACCGCGCTGGCCACGTGAGGCGCCTCATGGCTCAGGTGGCTGACGGGAACTGCTGGAACAGCATCACCGCCTTGCAGCAGATCAAGGGCGACGCCGAACACCACAACGTCTTCGACGAACAGGTACAGGGCCCGCATGGCACGTGGATGCCCATGCGAACGCTGGTCACCGTCCGGATCGCCGAGCTGGAGCAGGCCGCCGAGGACCGCAACAACGAAAGGAGCGCCGCCTGATGGCTCGTCCGTCGAAGAAGTTGCCCCGCACCGCCACGCACCGGCCGGCTGTCCGGCGGCGCCGGTTCCGGCACGACGAGGTGAGGGCCGTCGACATGTTCTCCGGTTTCGGGGGGCTGACGAAGGGCCTGGCCATGGCCGGGGTCACCACGATCATGGCTGCGAACCACAGCCCCTACAAGGTCGAGATCCACGAGGCGAACCACCCCGATGCCGAGCACTGGATCGCCGACCTGGTCGACCCCGAGGCGGCTGACTACCACTCCGCCCGCGACCTTCCTCCGGCCGATTTCCTGGCAGCCGGCGTCAGCTGCGTGAACCACTCCCAGGCCAACACAGTCAAGGCGTACGAGCAGGGCATGGCCCTTTTCGAGCTCGACGACCCCGACTACGAAGAACGGGTGACACGGTCGGAGCGGGACCGCGCGACCGCGAACTGCGTCCTGCACTACGCGGCCCAGCACCACCCGCGGATCGTCCTCGTCGAGTGCACCACCGAGCTGACCTCGTGGGGACCCGCGGTGCAGGGCCGGGCGAAAGTCGGCGACGGCTCCACCTACAGGTGGTGGCTCAAGCAGTTCGACCTGCTCAACTACGACCACAAGGTCCTGTACCTGAACTCGCAGTTCTTCGGCGTGCCTCAATCCCGTGACCGCCTGTACATCGCGTTCTGGGACCGGTCGCTGCCCGCCCCCGACCTTGAGCATCGCCCGGTGTCGCGCTGCCACCACTGCGACAAGGACGTCGAAGCGGTGTGGACCTGGCGCACGGGCATCCCGCCCACGGGGTCGGTCCGCTACGGCAAGCAGTACGAGTACCGCTGCCCGAGCTGCCGCCGGCCCGTCGTACCGCCGATGACGCCGTCGGTGGCGGCGCTCGACCTGACCGACCTCGGCACCCGCATCGGTGACAAGCCGGTCCGCACGTTCAAGGACGGCACGACCGGGCCGCTCGCCGCTGCGACGATGGCCCGCGCGGAACGGTGCCGTCAGCGGTTCGCCGACTTCCCGGCGGTCCTCATGCCCGCAAAGGCGGTACACGGCTCGGAGAGGCACCCGTGGCAGCCGATGTCGACGCAGACCAGCCAGCAGGAGACGTCGATCCTGTCGACGGGGCCGGTTGTCCAGCAGCTGTGGACTCCGGCCCTGGCCCTGGCCGTCGACAACTACCAGGGCGGCCCGCGCGGTGCCACCACCCCGCTGCCGACCCAGGTCGGCTCCGAGACACTCGCCGTGGTCTCGTCCGGCATCATCCCCTTCCGGAAGAACACGGTGCCGACCGTGCACACCGAGCCGATGCCGACGTTCACCTCCGACCAGATCCCCGGGATGCTCACCGCTGCCGGGTGGTTCAAGCAGAACGGTTCCACGGGAACCGAGACTGCCCCGCACCCGGTGACCGACCCGCTCGGCACCCTCACCGCCAACGACACCGCCGGGCTGCTTGCGACTCACTGGCGGGCCGCCCTCGCAGAGTTGCCGCTCGAGGAGTGCTACTTCCGGATGATGCGCGCCTACGAGGTCGGCAGGGGCTGCGGCTTCGACGTCGACTTCGCCGACTACCAGGGGTCCTTCAAGGTCTGGGGCTCTGCCCGCAACCAGGTCGACGGCTTCGGCAACGCCGTATCCCCGCAGGTCGGCGCATGGATCGGAAGCCGACTCCGCGCTGTCCTCCACCGCTCCGAGTTCGCCGCAGCCGCCTGACACCCGCACACCACGGCGGGGCCCACCCTCACACCCACCACTCTGGAGGCCCCGCCGTGGCCCACCGTCCGCTCTACCTCACCCTCGCCCTAGTCGTCGTCGGCGGCCTCGCCTACTGCGTGTGGGAGTCGATCCACCACCGCCGCTGCGCTGCCCGACATCGCACGGCGCAGCGGCTCACCGACGCCGCCCAGCAGCGCGACATCGCCAAGCTGCGCGCCGAGCTCGCCTTCCACGCCGACGCCGACGCCGTCCTTCACGAGGCCGCCCGGATCGTCGACACCCACCACCACGCCATCACCAGCCAGCAGGAAGGGGGCACGCCGTGACCACCGCACAGCGCGCATACATGGACCTCACCGACCACCGCCACTACCGCTACCGCGGCTGCGCCCCCGACCCCGACCAGCCCGCAATGTCCGCCGGCGACCCCGGCCTCGCCGTCGACGCCTGGTCCCACGGCCCCGACAGCGAAGAGCAGCGCGAACGCCGGGCCCGGGAGCAGGCAGCCATCGCCGTCTGCCACCGCTGCCCGGTCGCGGCCGCCTGCCGTACGTACGCCAACACCGAACTGCCCAGCGGCGCTCTGGCCGAGCCGGAAGGGATCTGGGGCGGGCAGACCGCGCTGGAGCGTCACCGCGCGCGGATCACCCGCCGCCACCAGCTCACCGACCCCATCACGGCCGGCCTCGACGTGCCCCTGGAGAACCTGGCCCGGGCCCGCTCCGCGCAGAAGCGCGCCGTCCTGGCGGCGCTCGCCGCCCACACCGACCCCGAGACCGTGGCGGCCGCCGCCGGGATGGACGTGCGCACCGCGAACTGGCAACGCTCCGCCCTCGTCACCCTCCTCGGCCTCGACAAGGACCGCACCTCGCGCCGGGAACTCCTCGACACCGCCCTCGCACTCGGGATCCTCCCCGCCGACACCCGCATCGTCCCCGACGGGCCGCACCCGGTACCGGCCGCACCCCGGACCGACCGGCCCAAGCCCCGCCCGCCGATCCAGCTCACCATCCCCGGCCTGCCCCGCTACAAGCCGGCCGATCACACCCGGCCCGTACGAACCCGCCACCCCCGGCAGGTACTCCGCCTGGTCCGGCCGCGCCCCGTCGCCCTCACGCTCCCCCTGCCCGCCCCGCGCTCCCTGGAGGCCGCAGCATGACCACCCCCACCCCCGCCGCCTCCACCCACGGGTACGACCAGGCCCTCGCCGAACGCTGCGCCGCCAGCGGCGAACACCTCGCCGGACTCCTCGCCCACGCCATGCTCGACGTCGCCGGCCAGCCCGAAAAACTCCCCGCACTCCTCTTCCCCGACCTCGACCCGCAGGTCGTCGAACGCGTGTGGAACACCGCCCTCCCCGTCGGGTTCCGTCTCGGCCGCCTCGTCGACCGGCCCCGCTGGACCCCAGACGCCCTCCGGCGCCTGCAGACCGCCCTCGACGACGCCGGATACGAAGCCATGGGCCACCTCGCCGCCCGCTCCGCCCGCACCCTCGACCCCCACCCCGCCGACAACAACACCCCCCGGGGCCACGCGTGAAGGCCGGCCGCGGACGGCCCGTGCAGTTCACCGAAGCCGTCCAGGCCCGGTTCCTCGACGCCGTCGCCAACGGCATGTACCTCGGAGAGGCCGCTCGATCAGTCGGCCTCCGCGCAGACCTGCCCTCCCGGTACGTCCGCACCGACCCCACGTTCGCGGCCGCCCTCGCCGACGCCAAGGCCCTGGGAAAGAAGCGCCGCGTCGAGGACGCCCCTCACAACGAAGCCCGCTACAACAACCACGGCTGCCGCTGCACCACATGCCGCCGCGCAGCCACCACCGCCCGAGCCGGCCGCCGAGCCCAGGAACCCACCGAACCCGAACCGGAAGCCGACATCCTCGACCTCAACCGCCAGTCCCCCACTTCCTTTTCGCTGCCCAGTCCTTCTTCTGCGAGGGCACACCAGGCTGCGTGATCGACTTATTTAACGCGAACTTTTATAGGACACGACCCCGAACCCGTACGCCTGTCCGATGACCTGGCTATCTGATGACAAGTGCACTGATCCGACACGTATGGAAGGAGACTGGCCGAGTGACGAGCTCAACCGATAGGCTGCGCCTTGCGCCAGACGACCACTCAGGTCCACAGCGTGAGCAACACAGCAGAACGGCCTCGCTCCCCTGGCTGGTAACCAGGATCGACGCGAGGCCGGTGCCGAAGGCAGTCCCAAACGACTCCTGCGGCAGGCCGCCAACCTTCAACGACAAAGGCGACGACATGGCGAAGCGTACCCGCCCACCTGGGCGCTCAGACAGTGGGACCCGAGACTCCGGCGTGAACATCACACCACCGCCGTCGAGCACGGGCCCTCTCACCACTACCCACACCGCGCGATGAGCAGCGAGGCCGAGATGCTCTCGGCCGACTTTCGCGTTGCTCAGGTGCGAGCGGTCAGGGAGCTTCTGGCCGGCCGATCCGACGACGACATGATCCGCGTCGCTGACGTGCTCGAGGTGCTGAGCAATCCCACGCACGAGTTCGCGGTCGACCTGATGGCACCAGGGCCGCGTGAGCTGCTGGACCTAGTACGGCGCGCTATCGATCAGCGTCTGGCCGGACAGCTGACCAGCGACCAAGCGCTCATGACCATCCAAGGACTGACTCAGACTTCTGCGCCTGACCCGGCGCAGACCCCACCGACTGATGGAGATCAAGTGACGTAGCGACTTCCTAAGCGGGAGGTCCGTGGGCCCCTTGGCGGGGGCTCATCCTCTACCGCCGGCCGCTGGTGTTGGCGCACCGTGCGCGGCCACTTCCTACGGCTCGGATTTGGCGATCCGAGCTAAGGCCCGAACTTCAGAACCGGTTTGGCGACCGGGCCTGGCGTCTCGAGCAAGTACTGCTCCCCAGCAGTTGACCACCAGCCGGAGCCGGGGCCTTTTCGTGCCTCCACCGTGCAGCGAAAGCAGGTACATAGTGCAGCACGCAGCACCCTCTTGTCAGCTTCCGCGCGCCCGCACGGGCGTTTCGCGGCCTATGTCCGCTCCCTCGGGTGACATCCCGTGCCAGCGGACCGGCACTCAGGTCCCAGAACTGGCCGCTCTCCGCGTCCCCTCGCCGCGCCAGTGGATCGACACGACGACTGGTCGGATCGCCCCGGACCCGTACTCCTGGATGCAGGCCGTGCACTGGGTCGGCGGGTCCGGCCTGTACGAGCCGTCCCGCAACCACGGACCGAAGTGGGGCCCGACGACCGTCCTCATCGCGCAGGAGATGTCCGCGCTCACCGAGTGCCGTCCCGGTGTTAGCTACCTGGCGCGGAAGCTCGGCATGTCGGAGCGCACCGTTCAGTACCACCTGGACATGCTCCGGGAGGCCGGCCTGCTGGTGTACCTCAGCAAGGGCACCCGCCTCTCCGGCCGGATCCGGCAGGCGTCCGTCTACGAGCGGGTCATCCCCGTCGAGTTCGACCAGGCGCTCGGGATCCGGACTGTGCAGCGCGACGAGACCGCCCCGGCGTATACGCGGGTGCCGGTCGGGATCGCGGAGCAGGGCCGGAAGCTGATCGGGAAGCTGGCGAAAAAGGCCGCCCGCAAGGTGCGCCGGAAGCGCTCGAGGACGCCGAAGAACGCGGGGTTGGATTGCACCCCAATGCAGGGTGGTACCTCAACTGTCTCTTCTACCGGTGATCTCCCGCTTCCCTCTGAGAGCAAGCTCGCAAGCGGGAAGAAGTCGTCCCCCACCCCCAAGCATCAGAAGCCGAAGACTCGGAAGCTCAACAAGGTCGGCCGCCGCCACCAGCTCGCCCGCGAGCTCATCGCGACCGTGCCGTGGCTCGCCAACGCCGCGTCCCCGCGGATCGCCTGGGTCATCCGGCACGTCGCCGACGCCGGCTGGACCGTGGACCAGGTCCGCGCGTTCCTGGCGCTGGCTGCCGACCCGAACGTACGGCGCCCCTCCGCCCTGCTTGCCCACCGCCTCAAGGGCGCGCACCTGCTCTGGGACACCAAGGCCAAGCGGGACACCGCCGTCGAAGCATGGCGGGACTCGCAGGCCGCGACCGCCCAGCGGCACACCGAGTGGCACATCGAGCAGACCGGCCCGTCCTCGCGGGCCGTGCAGCGCCAGTTCACGGCCGCGGTCGAAGCGGTCGCCGCCGTCTTCGTGGACGACAGCCGGTCCGTCCTGGTCGACGCCGAGGCGGAGATCGCCCTTGAGGATCTGCCCCGCGACGTCGTCATCGACATGCGGGCGGCTGCGGAGGCCGACCCCGGGCTCATCTTCGCGGCGCTGTCCAGCGGCATGAGCGAGCGCGACGCCCGCCGCCTCTACACCAACGCCCTCGTCGACCGCGCGCTGCGCACCGAGAAGAGGCTCGCCCATGTCTGACACCCCACGGGCCGCCGGAGCCGACCTCGCCCGGCAGGCCCTGGCCGCCTACAAGACCGGCCGCCGCGCCCACACCGGACCGGCCCAGCCCGCCCGCCGCATCAAGCGGCGCGGCACCGACGGCCGCGACCCCCAAGCCTTCGCCGCCGTCCTCGCGCGTCTCGGCGCCGAACAGGGCTGGACCGGCTCAGTCCAAGGAGGTGACCTCGTCGGCCGCTTCGCCGAGCTGTGCCCCCAGTACGCCGGCCGCGTCCAGGCCGTCGCCTTCCACCCGGACCGAGGGCGCCTCGATGTCCGTCCCGGATCGGACGCCTACGCCGCCCAGCTCCGCCTCCTCGGCGGGCAGCTCTGCCGACAGATCAACGACAAGCTCGGCAGCACCGTCGTGCGCTCCCTCGGAGTTCTCCCGGTCGGATCCCTCGACGCCGCCCCAGGCGGCCCGACGGCGTCCTCCGACCAGGTCGACGGCGGCGCCGGACCTGCGGGACCGGTCCGCACGCGGGAGACCGCTTCCGACGGGTACCGCCGCGCGCTCGCCGCCCACCAGGAACACCACCACGCCGCGCCGGCCGACCCGTTGCTCGCCGAGCGGATCGCGGCAGCGCGCGCCCGTCAGGACGCAGCGCTCGCCGCCCACCGGCTGCCGCCCGAAGAGCACGCCGAGTACCTCGCCCAGCTCGAGTGGCTCACCCGGGACCAGCCCGTCGACGAGTACGACGCGACCGTACGAGCCGCACGCCGTTACGCCCGCACCGGGCAGACCACCGGGACGAGCGAGCCGCAGCAGGTCTTCAAGACTGCCTGAACCGTCCCGAGTATTAGGCCGTAATACTGCCCGGCGAGGGGAGCGGCGCCGGTGGCCACCGGGGGAACGTCGGCCGGAATCTGCGGGAGCGTGAAAGCCCCGACCGAACGGAGACTCTTGTGACGACCCTCATCGCCGGCGCGCCCACCGTCTGCCTCCTCCACGCCGACGTCCACTACATGACCTCGACCTGTTGGGGCGTCACGATCGACTGGTACCTCGCGCACGACCACCTTGAGGAGAGCGAAGCTCGAGCCGCCTACCAGGCTGCCGTCGAACGGGAGATGCTCGACCGGATCGCGCGTCAGCACCGAAGCGACGCCGGAAGATGCTGATGCAGAGCTCGGGTATTACGGCGTAATACCGCCGCGTCGACGGTTCGAGGAGTCGGCCGCAGTGCGGGCACACCGATGTCGATCATCACGCCGTAATGATCGGTGGGCCCTCTCGGGTCCATGGGAGTGGCCGACCTGGCGCCAATTATTACGGCGTAATACTCCCCCGGTGAGCTCTGAGGGCCTCTCACCCCGTCTCTGCGGCCGAGAAGTAGCGTGCCGATACTCACGTCGATCATGAACGTTAGTAAGGTGTCGCGCATGACATCGCCCACCACCGGCGACCGCGACAAGGTCGTCTCCAAGCTTCCGGCCGGGCTGCAGAAGGATCTGAAGATCCGGACAGCGCAACACGGCATTGACATCCAGCACGCCGTCGAGGCCGGCATCACGGCTTGGCGCGGGCTGGGATCCAACCTGACCCCCATCGACACGTCGGGCGCCAGGTCGTTCTCCACGTTCCTGCCCCCCGGCCAGTGGGAGGACTTCCGCAACGACTGCGCGGCCAGGGGGGTGTCCATCGTTCAAGGCCTCTCGCAGTCCGTACAGGTGTGGCTGGAGAAGAATCCGGCCCCGGCTGTGGTGCGTCCCAAGCACCCCCGTCGCATCATCGTCTGTAACCAGAAGGGCGGTGTCGGCAAGACCGCCATCGCCTCCGGCGTAGGGGAAGCCCTCGCCGAGGATCCGGACCAGCTTCATCCGGTACGGATCTCGAAGCACTTCGCCGCCGCCCTCAGCAGCAACGAGACTGAAGAGGAAGCGGGCGACTCCCCCCTCGACTACGAGGACCTGCCCGGCCTCGGCCTCAACGTGCTCCTGGTCGACTTCGACCCGCAGGCGCACATGACCAAGCAGCTCGGGCACGAGCCGCTCCCCATCGAAGGCGACAGCCTCACCAAGCACATGGCGGGCGAACCGAAGGGCGAACTCCAGGACTTGATCGTCCCGATCGCCGGCGACCGCTTCGGAGGCCGGCTGCACTTGCTGCCCGCCTGCACTGACGCCTTCCTCTTGGACGTCAAGCTCTCAGGCGTCCGCGCCCGCGAGGCGGCACTCGAGCGAGCCCTGATGTCTGTCGAGCCGTACTACGACGCGATCGTCGTCGACTGCCCGCCGAGTCTCGGACTCTCCATGGACGCGGCCGCCTACTTCGGGCGACGCCGCACCGACGAAGAGCCCGGGAACTCGGGCGTCCTCGTCGTCGTCCAGGCCGAGGACAGCTCCGCTGACGCCTACGGCCTTCTCACCTCACAGATCGAGGACCTGCGGAGCGACATGCACCTGGACCTCGACTACCTCGGCATCGTCGTCAACCACTACGACGCCCGCCGCGGATACATCGCCACCTCCTCGCTCGAGGCCTGGATGGACATAAAGGATCCGCGTGTGGTCGGCGTGATCGGCGACCTGAAGGAGCAGAAGGAAGCCGTCCGCGTGAAGGAGCCGCTCCTGGTGTACGCCCCGCGCTGTAACCAGGCGGTCGGGATGCGCGCACTCGCCCGGGAGATCTCATGAGCAGCCGCGCCGCCAAGCTCGGCAAGGGAGCGTCGTTCCAGCAGGCCCAACCCGTCAGTTCCCGGCGCGCTGCGATCGAAGCAGCGACCGCCGCGCCCACCGAAGGCGCCCCGCCGCCCACGGAACTGCCCGTCACCCTCATCAGCCTGAACCCCGACAACCCCCGCAAGGAGCTGGGGGATCTGACCGATCTCGGCAACAGCCTTCTCGACCACGGGCAAAAGACAGCGATCAGCGTCATGAGCCGGTTCGCCTACCTCGAAGGCAACCCCGGCCGGGAGCAGGACCTCGAACCCGACACGAAGTACGTCGTCATTGACGGGAACTCCCGCCTCGCCGCCGCGCGTGAAGTCGGCCTCACAACGATCAAGGTGATGGTCGACGACGAACTGGGCGGCAACCCCGACGAAATACTGGAGTCGGCCCTCGTCGCCAACATCCACCGCAAGGACCTGGACCACCTCGACGAGGCCCGCGCGCTCGAGAAGCTCCTGAAGATCCACGGAACCCAAGAGGCGCTGGCGGCCCGGCTCCACAGGTCTCAGCCCTGGGTGTCGTCACGGCTGGCCCTGCTGAAGCTGACACCGGACCTGCAGAAGCGCCTGAAGAACGGTCAGGAGTCCGCCGACCTCATGCGCAAGGTCGGCAGCAAGAAGCAGGAGGAACAGGAAGCGCACCTCGCCCAGCTGAAGAAGGAGCGGGAGGAAGCGGCAGCAGCCCGTAAGCGTCAGCGGGAGGAAGCGGCGGCTCGCAAGAAGGAGCGGACGAAGCCGGCCGAGGTCGTGAAGGGGCCCGACGGCGGCACCAACTGGGCCACGCCGGAAGACTTCGGCCATGCCCTCCTGACGAGGAATCCTGTGCCCGAGCCTCGCGGCAGCGGTGCCCAGGCGGACGCCGGAGCCGAGACAGGGCGTTCCGAAACGGAGGTGAGCGTTGAGTCGGAGGCGCCAGAAGCCCAGGGCGAGCGGCAGCCCGAGCCCGCAGCCGAGCCCGCTGTGCGGCCGTCCGCCGTCGTAGTGCCGTGGGATGACGGTGAAGCCGTGATGGACCTGGCCTTCCAGAAGATGCTGGGCGTCCAGCGTTCCCGGCTCCTGTTCCGCTACCTGCAGAACATCGGAAGCGGGGAGCGGATGGCGCAGGAGTTGGCCCGGGCCGTTCCTCCCGAGGATCTGCCCGCGGCGGCCGCCCTGCTTCGTGATGCGGCCGACGCCCTCAGCGAGAACGTCTGACCGGACAGCGGCCCCGTTCCTTCACCGTTGAGGTGGGGGAGCGGGGCCGTTTTCGTGTGTCCGGTCGGCGCCGGACGATGGCTGGGGATGCGCTACCCGGCTGGCGAGGTTCCTCACTACAATCACCGTCATCTGACGGGCACGCGTCCGTGAGGTCTCTGGGCCCCCGCCCGGGCAGGGTCGTTGTCGGCAACTCCGTCCCCTCTCGTGCGGGGGTTCGTACTTTTCTGGCCGACACCCCCCGGTGAAATGGCCGAAAAGCGCAAAATGCAGGGATGCCGCGGCGTTAAAAAGAGACCGGGACTCCCATCCGGGTCGGTTTTCCTGCCACAGTGGCCTCCCCGGGGTTGGACGGCAGCCCAGCCCGGATCCGGTGCCGGCGAAAAGGGGAGCAGGCGCCGGGTGACCCTTCCCCGCTGCCACAGGAGCGGAGACGCCCCATGCCCTCATCTGCTGAACCTGCGCCCACGACGCCGGCGCCCGACCACGGCGGCGCCGTCATCCACCATCTCGCTCACCGGCGCGCGCGCCGCGGTGAACCTCCCGCCGCTCCTGTCGCGGGCCCGGCACCGGACGGGATCGAGGCGCAGATCGCCGAGACTGTCCAGGCCTACTTCCTCAGCCGTGGCCGGACACTGACCGACGAGCCGACCGCGGTCGCCTTCGACATCACCCTCGAAGCGGTCCGCCAGGTACTCGACGGCGCGCTCGCCACCCATATCGTCGAGGAGACGGCGCACACCGTCCTCGTCGAGATGCTCGACGGGCTGCGGCAGTCTCCTCAGAACGTCTGAATATGCCAACCGACATTGCGGAGCGAATCGGGAGAACCCCTGGCACCATCTGTTGCCCTCGGTAGATCAACAAGAACAGCGCGTTCAACTCCCGCCGCACATATGCCACGATGGGGCGTCCGGATTCACTCGGAGTGACACATTCCGGCACCGGCGTGCGCCCCGGCTCAGTCCGTCCCGCAACGCCCGGGGCCGCACGGCGGACGGGGACACATGGCCACTCAGGACGACACCACGCCGGCAGAGCGTCTGCGCCTGCTCCAGCTCGAGTTCATCACCCCTCGGCGCCGCGGGCCGGCGGCCTCCCGCTCCACCCGGCCCACGGAGCCGGCCGCCCCCCTCGACATCGACACCGTCGACCACGTCCAGGGCAGCGTCGCCGAAGTCGTCGCTCTCACCCGCGCGGCCGCCCCGGACGCCGGACCGAGGCCGGCATCCGTCGAAGGCCTCTACGGCTGGTGGCGCGAGAACACGGCGCACCTCGAGCCCGAGAAGCAGCAGCACCGCGAAGCGGTCATCTACCGCCACGGCCTTGAGCACGCCCTGATGCTCGGCGAACGGAAGGTCATCCGGCGCCACCCCTGCCCCGGCTGCGGCACCTGGGGTCTCTTCTGGAACCAGGCTTTGCAGCGGGCGCTGTGCGTCAACCGGTACTGCAAGGACGCCAGCGGGGGCAGTAGCACCTGGACGCTCTCGCACCTGGCACAGGAGCACGTGAACCGGAAAGAAAAGTCTGCGCGCAGGGCAACCTGATCCGCCCCTCGTAGGTCTACCTTTCAACCACAACTTCATCGCACCATGCCCACAACCGGACCTCTAAGGTCCGGAGCCCGCGTATCGACCGTTGGAGCTGCGAACTCCGGTCGTCGATCATCGGGAGCCCGTCGTGGCCGTCATGAACGCCGTACCGCACGAGGTCGAGGGTGAAGTCGTCTCCTTCAAAGAGGCCAGCAGACTCTTTGCAGAGACGGACCACCCAGTCTCCGAATCCACCATGCGCCGGTGGGTCCAGGAGCAGTCCCTGCGCGCCACCCGGATCGGGAAGAAGGACTACTACCCCTTCTCCGACCTCCTCGTAGAACACGCCAAGTGGGTCGCACGCCAAGCCGGCTGACCGTCCCGCTGCCCCACCGAAGCCCCGCCCCGGACCTCCGGGAGCGGGGCTTCTTCATACCTAACCGAGTTAATGCATTGCACGTGCACTGCAATATGGGTAGTCTGGCAGAGCCGACAACGCACCAGCCCACAAAGGGCCGGTGAGGAGTTACCAGCCCAGGAGCGACGCCATGAGCGTGTACAGCCCTGCCCGACCGCAGAACCAGACCGCCGACTACAACCAGCTCGGCACCCACACCCAGGCACTCCTCGACCACCTCCTCGCACAGGCCGACAACACCGTCGACGCAACCGAGTACCGCACCCTCATGGAGATGGCCACCCACCTCGCGGGCCTGACCCTCCCCAAGGGCCACGACATCGCCAAGTGCGCCTGCCCGAAGTGCTACTGCAGCCGCATCTTCGACACCGCCGCCCCCGGCCTCACCGTCGTCGAGACCAGCGAGTACAACCTGCCCCTCCTCCAGTGCCAGGACTGCACCGACCAGCACCCCGCACCCATCGAGGACTAGGCACCCCGAACACCGGCCCGGCCGCCAGGTCGAGGCACCCGCTCCCTCGCGGCCGGGCCGGACCAACACCCCAGAGACCCCACCCCGCACGCACCGGGAGACCCCCATGTCCGAGACCGGACTCATCCTCCGCACCGCCCAGCAGCTCATGAACTACTTCGGGCTCACCGACCCGGACCACACCAACTTCGCCGACCAGCAGGGCCGCCTCGACATCACCGGCGCCGTGTACCGCGCCGTCACCGGCAAGACCCCCAACGCCTTCCTCGGCAACGCCGACCACGCGGTCCTGCTCGTCACCACCAACGAGCCCGTCATGGCCGCCCTCCGCTGGATCTCCCGGATCCTGCCGACCGAGGCCCCGGACTCCGGAAACGGCGATGACGTCATCGAGCACCTCGCCGGATGGCTCGCCGACACCGACCCGTTCCTCGGCCGCCGCCCCAACACCGCCGACGTCATCGGCGTCCTCGAACGCGCCGCCCTCGCCGCCGACCGCGCCAGCACCGTTCCCGCGCAGCGCACGACGGACATCCCGCAGGCCGTGCACATCCCCAGCCCGCGCCGCGCCGCCTGACCACCCATTCCCCGGGCGGGGCCCTGACCAGGCCCCGCCCCACCCAGAACGGACCCCGTCATGAGCGAGCTGACCCTCACCACCCCCGTCGGCGGCTACCGCCACGACCCCGAGTACGCCGCCGGCCGCGCCGACGCCTACGACGACTCCCACACCCGCACCCTCGACGAACTCATCGCCATCGGCGCCCAGTACGTCGACCACGCCCACCTCCTGCGCGCCCTCGGCTACTGCGACCGCATCACCGAGCTCCGCATGGAGCGCGAGACCGTCGCCGCCGCCGAGACCGAGCTCGCCCACACCGACACCAAGGCGGCGCAGCGATGACCACCACGGATCCGCTCATCGTGTCGCGCTTCGACGTCGGCATGGAGCCCGCCCCGGAAGAGGAGCAGGTCTTCATCGTCGGTGCCGTCGCCGAAGACGGCCGACCCGTCGCCCTGTTCCTTGACCCCGAGGCTCGGGCGAAGGTCGGGCGCTGGCTACTCCCGCACCTCGCCGACGAGGTCGAACAGCTACGGGCCCGGGTGACCGGTGTAGCTGCGCTCGACGACGACCGCCTCGTGCTGATCCGCAAGCGGCGCACGCACTGCGAGGCCACCCGTTTTGAGACTGAGGACGAACGCCCGCTGCACGTCTGGGGCCCTTCCCAGTACCCGGGCCAGGAGATGTGCCAGCGCTGCACGACTCAGCGGGCGTGGGCCGAGGAGCCCGACACCGACGAGGGCATACTCCTCGCGGAGCTCGACCGGCTGCGTGCCCGGGTGGCCGAGCTGGAGGCCGAGACCTACGTGGCCCGTCGCCTAGTTGCACGCGCTGTTACGGGGCTGATGCCGCACGGTTCGTTGCCAAGGGTGGGACCACCTCGCCGTGCCGCGTTTGTGGTCCGTCGGAGGTCGACCGGCTGCGGACCCGCGTGGCCGAACTGGAGTTGCTCGCCCCGACAGGCCACGACATGACCGAAGACGTGGAGTACCAGGTCGTCGGCGGCTGGGGAGTCGACGGGGCCGACAGCGCCGAGAAGGCCATCGCCGCCGTCCGCGCCGCGCGCCGCGCCCACCCCTGGGACCGCGTCTACGCCAAGCAGCGGGTGGTGCGTACCTGGGACGACGACTCCCAGTGGTACGGCCCCTGGACCGACCTTCCGACCGCCGAGGACACGAACGCAGGCACCGACACCCCGTGACCTGGACCTCCGCCATCGCCGCAATCTGCGGCCTCATCGCCGCCGCCATGGTCGTGCTCTCCCAGCACGGCCTCGGCACCCGCAACACACCCCCTCAGGACCCTCCGGACGGAGAACCGTCATGAGCACCAAGACCCGCACCCGCCGCCGCACCCCCAAGCCGGCC
The DNA here is from genome assembly GCF_043078785.1 of Streptomyces sp. NPDC015346. NCBI lineage: Bacteria > Bacillati > Actinomycetota > Actinomycetes > Kitasatosporales > Streptomycetaceae > Streptomyces > Streptomyces sp. NPDC015346. The sequence continues at coordinate 64,241 of NZ_JBIBTW010000014.1, forward strand.
ACCACGCCCGCGCCCCGACCCACCCTCGTCGACCTCCGCCACCCCCTCCCCATACGCCGGATCGTCGGCCCCCCGAACGCCGCCCAGCTCGCCGAAGCCCGCGCAGCTCTCGCCTCCGCCACGGCCCGCCTCCCCATACCGGTCCTCGCCTGGCACGCCACAGGCCCCACCGCCTACGCCCGCCTCGCCGACGACACCCTCCTCGTCCACACCGGCGGACACACCACCACCTTCACCGCCTGGACCCCGTGCCCCAACGGCGCCCACCACCAGGCCACCGTCACCGACACGGCCACCCTCCACCTCGCACGCCTCGCCGCCAGCGACTGCAGTCACACGCACGGCACACCCGTACCGGCCCCGCCCACCACTCCCGCCGTACGGACCCTCGCCGACGTCCTCGCGGCCGCCGACACCCAACCCCCCAACGTCACAGCGCTACGCGACGAGCACGCGAAGGAGCACCCCCATGGCTGAACTCACCGAACTCCAGCGCGCACAGCGACGCCAGCAGGCCCGTACGGCCATCGAGACCGCCATCGCCAACGCCCCCGGCGCCGAGACCGCATCACCCGCGGTGCTCGCCGACCATGCGCTGGACGCCCTCGGGGACTTGGCCGCCGAAATCCTCGTCGACGGCACGATGATGCGGTCCCTGACCATCAAGGACGGCATCGTCACCCTCGAACTCGAGGAAGCCACCGAGATCCTCAAGGTCTACGTCGCCGCCATGCGCGGCGTCCTCGACGGCTACGGCGCCGAGAACTACGTCGAGACTGAGATGACTGCCCCGTCGGTATCCATGGACCTGCGCGACGGCTCCAACCCCATGGACTCGTACACCGTCACCATCCAGCGCCGCACCCGCCCCACCCCCCACGAGTTCCGGCAGCGCGCCGAGGCCCGCCTGGCTGCCGTACTGAACGAATGCGAGGCCATCGAGGCCGAGCTTCATGGCCAGCACGACGAGGACGACGACGGCATGCGCGCGGCAGTCCGCCGCATCCGAGTCCGGGCACAGGGGGACAGCCGTGACTGACCACGACTACATCGCCCAGCTCGTCGCGGAGCTCGACCTCGTCGCCGTCTTCCGCATCCCCTGCCAGGTCACCTCCTACGACCGCACTACCGACATCACCGTCGAGAAGCGCGTCGACGGCCACGGCGGAGGCTGGGCCATCATCCGCGACGGAGAGACCTGGACCGGCACCCGCTGGGAACACCGCGTCGCCCTCTGCCTGTCCGAGGTCTACCGGTGGGACCGGGACACCGCTCTCACCGAAGCCCAGCGGATCGCAGAACTCCACGCACTCGTTGCCGAGCGCCGTCATGGCTGACCTCACCAGCGCACTCCGAACCTCCGAAGACGAAGTTCAGCGCCTGCGCCACCTCCTCGCCGAAGTCGCCACCTGGATCAACAACCCCGACTACGACGACACCGCACGCGCAGCCCTCGCCCTCGCGATCGGCCTGCCAGCCCCGGCTTCTCAGCGGTGAACGAATACCAGGTGTCGTGCCTCGGCAAGGTCCGCTTCCACCGCCGCGCTTACGCCAAGAAGCAAGCCAGCCGCACCCGACTCAACGGCCCCACCCCCGTAGAGGAGCTCACACAGTGACCGCCCCCGCCATCAACATCCACACCGGGCCGTACCTCTGGCACGACGAACCGTCCATCGCCGTCGTTGTCTACGGCCTCGCCGGCCCCCAAGGCAGCAAGACCCCCGTCGGATGGGGCCGGAGCCGGAAGACCGGCCGAGCCATCCCCCTCATGCGGGAGTCGTCCACCAAGGTCAAGCCCTGGCGCGAGAAGGTCCAGGCCGCCATCGAGCAGGCCATCGCGAGCGGCGAAGCCCGCCCCATCACGGGCCCCGTGTACGCGCACATCACCTTCACCCTCCCCAAGCCCGTCAGAGCCCCCAAGCGCCGCCGCACCTACCCCGCCGTCACCCCCGACATCGACAAGCTCGAACGCTCCACCTACGACGCCATCACCAAAGCCAACGCGTGGAAGGACGACGGTTCCGTCATCGAGAACCACAACCGCAAGGTCTACCCCGGCGAACACCCCGACGCGCTACCCGAGCCCGGCGCCGTGATCCGCCTCTACACCCTCGGAGAGACCGCATGACCACCCTCACCCGCCGCCCCATAACAGCCGCCGTTTCAGACCGCTGGGAGGACTTTGCAGCCTGCCGGACCGTCGACCCCGACCTGTTCTTCCCGGACGGCCGTGGCGCCGTGCGGGTCGCGCAGGAAGAAGCAGCGAAAGCGGTCTGCCGCAACGTGTGCCTGGTCCGTCAGCAATGCCTGCGACAGGCCCTGGACACACGCCAGACCGAGGGCGTGTGGGGAGGCCTCGACGAGAAGGAGCGCCGTCGTCTCCTGCGCCGCTCGATGCGGGCGAGCCAGAACCGGGACGTGCCGGCTGTCGACCAGATCATCCGGGAGCAGCTCGACGACTACTTGAAGGCCGTGGACGCCGGTCTGTCGACGTGGGAGATCGCGAAGGCGTTGAGGACGAACACGCAGACCGTGAACAACGTGGCCCGGGCGCTCTTGGCCCGGCAGGAGGTGCGGGCATGACGACGCTGAGCGCGAAGGAGCGCGGAGACATGGCCGAGGCACTGTTGCCGATCGCGGCGCACCTGGTGACCCTCGTCCACGGCGACGGCGGACCCCGGGACGTGCACCAGGCCCTCGCCCGCCTGGACGCCACCCAGAAGGATGCGCTGCTCGTCGTCCTGGCCGGCCTGGTCGACCCGGACCAGCCGATGGGGGCGGCACTGGGGTGGCTGGACTTCAACGAGCACGGCGAGACCGTCGTCCCCACGTGGGGCGAGAAGACTCCGCTGAGGGACCTGGCGCCGGACCCTGAGCTCGAGGACGACTACGTCGACGAGGCCGCGATTCGGAAGTACGTACTCGGCGTCCGTATCGAGGTCACACCTCAGGAACGGCTGGAGGCCGTCGTCCGGTGTGTGGCACGCGGCATGACCTACCTCGAGATTGATGCCATGCATGGGCTGACGAAGGGGTCGACGTCCACGTTCATCAGTCGGACCAGGCGGGCGTACGAGCAGCGTGGGCAGGTGTTCCCGGAGATGATCCGGCCGGACGCCCCGCGGACGCTGGACGACGCGAAGGTCCTGCGGATCCGGCAGGAGTACGCGGCGGGCGGGGTGACGGACATGGAGCTCGCCATGCGGTACGGCGTGGCCCGGAACACGATCACACGGGTACTGCTCGGCCAGGCGTACGGACATGTCGGCGGGCCGCTGAGGACGAAGAAGGAGAACAAGCCGGGGGAGCAGACGCGGACCGTGTGGGCCCGCGGCAAGGCTGGCTACGCCCAGGCGAGCTGAGCGAGGAGGCCTGACGTGGACAGCATCGAGTCCTACCCGTTGCATTCAAAGCGGGGACCCAAGACCTGCACCGTGCCGCAATGCGACACACGCGTAACAGCGCGAGGCCTGTGCGGCATGCACTACAGCCGCTGGCGTCGCCATGGTGATCCCACTGCGCTCTTGCCGCCGCGCTACCGCGGATGCTCCGTCTCCGACTGCAAGGCTGAGCACCAGAGCAACGGTTACTGCCGGAAGCACTACAAGCGCTGGCGCCGGTGGGGAGACCCTGAGGTGACGCGCACTGTGACGCCACCTCAGGATCGCTTCTGGGCCAAGGTGGACAGGAATGGTCCGATGCCAGCTCAGGGAAAGATCACGGGCGTCTGCTGGCAGTGGACAGCCGGAAAGAACGGGCGCGGTTACGGCGCCTTCCACCCCGCTCAGGGGCAGATTGTCCTTGCACACAGATACGCGTGGGAACTGCTGCGGGACCCGATACCCGAGGGGCTCGTCATCGACCACGTGTGCCGAAACCGGGCTTGTGTGAATCCGGATCACCTTGAGGTCGTCACGCCGGCCGAGAACACACGAAGAGGCTTCGGCATCTCAACGTGGAACCGGCTCAAGACGCATTGCCCGGCTGGTCACCCGTACAGCGCAGACAACACCTACATCCACCCCGCACGCAGCAGCCGGATCTGTCGGCAGTGTGCAAGGGACAGAGACCGGCAGCCTCATCGGCGAGAACGAAGCAAGCGAAAGAAGGAAGCAGCATGAGCGGCGAGACCGTGATCACCGTGTGCGGAAACCTCGTGGACGAGGTTGAGTTGCGATTCCTCCCCAACGGAACGCCGGTGGCGAAGTTCCGTATCGCGTCGACCCCGAGGGTGTTCGACAAGCAGACGAACGAGTGGAAGGACGGCGAGGGCCTGTTCCTGTCGTGCTCGGTGTGGCGGCAGGCTGCGGAGAACGTTGCGGAGTCCCTGCAGAAAGGGATGAGGGTGATTGTGCAGGGCCGGCTGAAGCAGCGGTCGTACGAGAACCGTGAGGGTGTGAAGCGCACCGTCTATGAGCTTGACGTCGAAGAACTCGGCCCCAGTCTGAAGTCTGCGACCGCGCGGGTGACGAAGACGGCGGGCGCCGGACGGGGGCAGGACGCGTACCAGGCGGCGCGGAGGGAGCAGGGCGCGGCTTCGGTGGAGGATCCGTGGTCGGCGTCGACTCCGGGCGCTCACGGGGCTGGTGGCGGGTCGCCTTGGGGCGGGGGAGGGCAGGACGAGCCGCCGTTTTGACGGTGTGGTGGTGGGGCCCGTTCCCGGTGGGGGCGGGCCCTTTGTCGTGGGGGGGGGTGACCAATCCGATGTATTGCATTGCGCGTGCACTGCAATACAGGTAGTCTGGCAGAGCCGACAACTACCCACCCGGCAAACCGCCGGAGGGAACGGAAGGGGAAAACCACATGGCCACCATCACCGCCGACACCGTCGCCGACATCGTCAAGCTCCTCGCGACGGACGAGGACCTCTACGACCGCCTCCTCGGCGCCGTCGAGACCCTCAACACCCCCAAGACCCACGACGGCCACGCCCCCGAGGCCCTCACCATTGAGCGGCTCGCCGAGGACATCGCCTCCGCCCTCTGACGGCCCCCAGACCGGCTCCCCACCCCCCAGGGGAGCCACCCGCCCTCCCCGTCCCCCTCGGGGAGGGCACCCCGGGGCAGGCACCCGGACACGCGGCCCGCACGAACCCCCCTTCCGTGCCGCCCGCTACCCGACGAGTGCCGCCCGCCCCGGCCGGACGCCCCGAACCCCCCTTCCCGGGGCGTCCGGTCCCATCAGACCCAGACTCGAAGGACGCCTCGCATGGCCCGCCTGAGTAAGGAAGCAGCCAAAGCCCACGAAAGGGCGGCCGCACTCGTCGCCCTGGACCGTGACCTCACCGAGAACGAGAAGGAGTTCGTCCTCGACAACTGGCAGGAAGCCGCCACCGCCAGCCACAACCTCGACGGCGCGTTCTTCACCCCCGAGCCGCTCGCCCGCGACCTGTCCATCGAGGTTCACGGTGACCGCATCATCGACCTCTGCGCTGGCATCGGCCGCCTCGCCTACACCTGCCGGGACTACTGGGGCCGACGCTGGAACAACCAGCCCCCGCGCGAGATCGTTTGCGTCGAGAAGAACCCCGCCTACGTTGCGGTCGGCCGGAAGATCCTCCCCGAAGCGACCTGGATCTGCGCCGACGTCCTCACCGTTCCCACGCTCGGCCTGGGCCGGTTCGACACCGCGATCAGCAACCCGCCGTTCGGTGCCATCCCCCGATCCGGGAACGCGCCCACCTACACCGGCGGACGGTTCGAGTACCACGTCATCGCCATCGCAGCCATGCTCGCCGACTTCGGCGCCTTCATCATCCCCCAGCGCAGCGCCCCGTTCCGGTATAGCGGCGAGCCGTACTACCGAGAGGAGCGCGACCGGGAATGCGCACGGTTCGAGAAGGAGACCGGTATCCGCCTTGGCCCGGGCGCCGGGTTCGACACGTCGATGTACCGGCAGGAATGGCGCGGCGTGTCTCCCAAGGTGGAAGTCACGGTTTGCGACTTCGACGAGAAGCCGGCCCTGAACGAAGCACCGGACGCAACACCGCGCGTCGCGGAACTCCACCTGCCGCGGCCTCGCCAGAGGCGCCCCATCGTCGACGTCCCGCTGCCTGATGAGCAGCTCGCCTTCCCCGCCTGAGGTACCCCGGTAGGAGCCCCTGATGCCTGTCGCCCTGCTCCCGCCCACCACCGGCAGCGCCGTCTCCCTCGACGTCAAGGCGCTCACCACAGGCCCCCGGTTCCTCCGCACCCAAGGAATGTCCCGCTGGCACCGGCCCCGCTCCGGATCCCGCCACGGCGACCGGGACTGCTACACCGCCTGGTGCGGCTACAACATTGGCTCCAGCGACCGTGCCCGCGCTCTCACCGCCGACGAGATACCGGCTGGGGAGCTGGTGTGCGCGACGTGCGAGGGCCGGGCGATCGGCGCCGGCCAGGAGGAGCAGCAGCCCGGCGGCCGGCGTCTGGGGTTCGGGCCGCGGGAACTCCGACCGCCGAAGAACTGCCCCGGGTCTCGCCGCGCGTTCCTCGCCCCGCTTCCGGGCGGGACTACAGCCCGGTGTCTCGTGTGCGGCGACACTCACCCGGTCCGGGCGATGGGCGGCCCGTACAACCCGCGCTTCGGCCTCATTCAGCACCCGCCCGGCGCGGCCCTGGTGGAGCCGTGCCCGTTCCACCGTTGGCGCCAGCTGACGATCACTGACCGCACGGTGTCCTGCACGTGCGGCCGCCCCACGCCCGCCCCCGCCGCATGAAGGAGCCCGCCATGCCTGAGCCCACCACCACAATCACCCGCTACGAGGTGTCCGTCCTGCCCGCCACCCACCCGGACCGCCACTACTGGTCCGTGATCGTCGCCTCCACCGACCACGGCTGGGCCGTATGGGACGCCGACGGCGCCTACGACCAGGACGGCCAACGCGTGCCGATCGACAACGCGTCCCCGCACTCCGACCAGGCCGCCGCCCTAGCCATCGCCCGCCGCGTCGCCCCGAACGTCACCCTCAACGGCCACCCCGTGCCCGCCGCCTGACCCAGGAGACCAACATGCCCGCCATCACCCTGCCTCCCGCGGCCGTCGTAGGGCGTCGCGTCGAGCTCGCCTACTACCGCGACCAGGACACCTACCTTCCCGGCATCATCACCACCATCACCGACGACCCCGCCAGCCTCCGGGTACGCCTCGACGGCCTCAGGTCCACCGTCGCCTGCCGCGCCGACTACGAGGGCCTCCGTTACCTCGACGACGTCACCCCTGTCCCCGAGCTGCCCATGGGCCGCTTCCACCCCACCGTCAGCGACTTCGATGGGGCCACGTACGCCGGCATCCCGGTGTGCCAGTTCGAGGACGAGGACATCGTGCTTCTCACCGCCGACCCGGCTGCCGCACGGGCCGCGCTCCTCGCGTACTTCCAGGACCAGGGCATGGACCCCGACTCCGGCTTTCACGATCCGGACGGGGTGGAGCTCAGGTGGGTGGTCTTCGAGTGGCAGCCCGAGGACGCCGAGTGCCCGTGGCTGATGACGTTCGACGTCGAGGGCGCGGACATGGCCATCCAGATCCACTACCTGCCCGCCTGACCGCGCTGATCCGGTTCCACCACCACACGCACAGGAGGAGTCATGCCCGCACTGCCCTGCACCGGACAAGCCACCCTCTACGACCTCGTCCTCTTCGACGACGCACCCGCCGACACCCGCACCCAGGCCGTCCACCGGGCCGCCGCGCTCTGCGCCACCTGCCCCACACCCTGCCCCGAGAAAGTCCTGCCCCCCGCCCCGGCATCGACCCCGACAACGGCACGGCGCACACCCACCGTCCCCGACCACATCGCCGTCGCAGCTACCCGCCAGCGCATGACCGACTGGACGGAAATGGTCCACACCATGGCCGCCGCCGACATGCCCGTCTCCGCTATCGCCGCCGGCCTGTACGTCAGCGAGCAGACGGTTACTGCCCTGCTTGGACGTGCGGCATGAACAAGCGCTGCTTCTGCCGCCACTGCAAGCCGACCGTCCAGGCCGCTGCCGAGGCCCCCGTAGTGCACGAGCCCATACAGCTGCCCGACAGCGCCCGCCCGTTCCGTGTCCACCACGACGGCCGCACCCAGGACTGCACCCTCCACCCCGACGGCCGTCTCACCATGACCGCTGCCGACCAGGAGTGGGTGTCTGCCCTCTCGTTCGACGAGATGCGCGTCCGGAACTGGGCCGACGCGCACATCGAGTGGGACCCGACCCCGCTCGAAACTCCTGAACCCGAGCCCGAGGCAGAGCAGCCGGTGCAGGCCGCGCTCGACCTCGCCTCGTAGCCCCTGCCGGCCCGCCCCACCCGAACCCACGAAGGAGCACCACATGTACCCGACCCTCTTCAGCACCCCCGGCGTCAAGGACTTCGCCGAGGCCATCGACGCCGAGCGCGCCCGCCAGATCGCCAAGTTCGGCGACCAGAAGCACCCCGACGGCACCGGCCCCCGTACTGCGAGCTGGGGCGCGCTTGTGCACGCCGATGAGGCCGCCAGTGAGGCCAGGAACCGGTGCCAGCGTGCCGCTGAGCGGGGTGACCTGACGTGGCGGCACGTGCTCAACGAGGAGGTCGCCGAGGCGTTTGCCGAGTCCGCCCCTGCCAAGCTGCGCGCCGAGCTGCTTCAGGTTGCTGCCGTCTGTGCCGCCTGGGTCTACGACATCGACACCCGGCCGCACTCGATGGTGTGTGCGCACTGCGGCGAGCCGATCGAGGGCAGCGACATCAGCTGGACGTGGACCGGACCGATCCGCCGACCGGGCGTTCCTGAGTGTGCGACGCCGCGGTTCCACATCGACCGGCCCGAGTGCCGCGCCGCATCCGACGCGCTGACAGTCACTGGCGAGTGCCCCGCCCCATGAGCAGGACGGCCCGCCCGGGGCGTATCCGGGCGGGCCTGGCCCAGACCCTACCCACCACCAGGAGCAGCACATGACCGACCAGACCACCAACCTCCGCGACCAGATCGCCGAAGCCCTCATGTCCTGGGCCGAGCACAATGGCAACCCGCAGTACGCCTCCCTGCGCCGCCCTGAGACCGTCCGCCAGAACGCCTACGGCCGCGCCGACGCCGTCCTGAAGGCGCTGACCGCCGCCGGGGTCCGGGCCGTACAGCCAGACGCCTGCACCTGCGGACACCCCCGAGACAGGCATATCACCTGCTGCACCGAATGCTTCTGCATCAAGTTCACGCAGGCAGGCCCCCGCCGCGCCGCTGCCGCGGTTCGGGACGCCGCCCCCGAGGAGATGGCCGCCGAGCAGCTCGTCCACGTCGGCTGGTGGTGCTGGCGCGGCAACCCCCCAGGGCACCTCGCCGCCCAGGCATGCCGCAGCGACAACGTGCCCATCCACGTCCCCGCCGAATGGGCCGACGACATGCGCGCCGTCATCCAGCGCATCGAGGACGGCGACGACGACACCCCCGCCGTCGGGGGGCAGGACGCCGGACAGCCGGCCGAAGCCACAGCGCCCGCCGACCTGCCCGAGCGGCTGCGGGCCGTGCTCACCGAGCGGTACGCCGACACCGGCAACCCGTTCTCCCGCATGGTCATCAACTACCAGGGCCCCGACGGCTGGCCCGCGACCAAGCCCGTTGGTGCGGACCTGGTCGCCGAGGTGCTGCGGGAGCTCCTCGCCGACGAGGCGAGCACCCCGTGAGCTGGTGGCTCGCCACCCAACCCCTCCTCGCCGCCGCCTGGTCCCTCCACCGCACCCACGAGAAACACCGGAGCACCCGATGACCATCGCGCCCGGACAGACCTACCGGTCCGCCGACCCCCGCGAAACCATCCGCATCCGCATCGTCAGCTACGAGCCCGGCTGGAATCGCGCCGACGTGGTCGACGCCGCCACTGGCAAGCGCCCTCGCCGGATTGTCGTCCGCAACCTCCACGCCACCCCGACCACGAAGACCGGCCAGCGCCGCCGCAGCGGCTACGTCCTGGAGACCGGAGACGCCCGATGACCGACCCCACGCCCGCCGAGTGCCTCCTCGACGCCTGCACCCAGGGCTGCACCACCGAATGCCGCGAGGCCATCAACCGCGCCTGGACTTCGCTTCGCGGCACCACACCCGCCGAGCCCGCCCGGCGGCACACCGTCGACACCCTGACCAACCCGAAGCTGACGAAGCTGTACGAGCACGTCGACTACCTCACCGGGTACGCCGCCACCCTGGAGACCTACGCCGCCGAACAGCGAGAACGTGCCGAGCAGGCCGAGGCGAAGGCCGCCGCGATGACGGCCGCCATGCAGTCCACCGCAGCGGACGCGCTCAAGCACCGTGGCTGTCACATGAAGCTGATGGCCCAGTGCACCCGCGCAGAGCGGGCCGAGGCCAAGCTCGAACGCGTCCGCGCTTTCGCCGACGAGCTGGCTCGCGGCAACCCAAAGACCGGCAACGAGCCGCTGATCGCCGACCGCATCCGCGCCGCCTTCGACGAGCAGCAGGAGCAGCAGCCCAAGCCGACCGCACGGGCCCGCTGCCGATGCGGACACGCCCGCGACCTCCACAACGACACCGACTGCGCTGGCTGTACCCACGACGGTCGGATCCTCGCCCCGCACACCTTCGTTGCCGCCGACTGACCCGCAGACAGCGATGGGGCGTGCCCAAGGCCTCCCCAGGCCAGCACGCCCCTCACGGGGCCACCACCGTCCGCCCCACCAGCACATCCCACACCGTCAGGAGATGACCATGAGTAATGCTGCAGCGCATGAAGCCAGGGCGTACGCTGAGCGGTCCTGGAAGCTCAACCGGCAGTACACCAAGCTCGACGCCGAGCTGACAGGCTGGGAGCAGTCGACCGCCGCCGACGGCAGCCCGCTGCTCACCGTACGGATCTCCGGGCCGGACCAGGAGAAGGCGCTGCTGGCCTTCACCAACGGGACCTCGGTCGTCCTCGACACCCGTACACCACACCAGTGGCCGGCGGTCGACTTCAGCGTCGAGGGCCGCGTGGTGTGCCTGTGGCGTACCGGCGGGGTGTGGGTGGAGATGTGGCATCCGGAAGCCGCCGCCCCGCTGTCCCCGTCGCCGGCGCTGCTCGCCGACCTGCCGCGCCCGACTGGTCGGCAAGGCGCGGTCCGGCGCCTCGCGTCCCGCCCGTCCGCGCGTCTTCCGTTCGGCTGGCGTTCCCGCGCCTCTGCCTCCACGAAGGAGAAGGGATGACCCGGACGACCGACGCGGGCCCGTCATCGGTAGGTGGCGGGCCCGCCGCATCCTCCCGGCGCGGACTCAGCAACCGCCCCCTGACCGACAAGCAGCTGGACGTTCTGCGCCGTACGGCCAGCGGCGAGACACACAAGCAGATCGCCCGCGAACTGGGCATCGACCTGAAGACCGTCGGGGGCACCTTCCAGGAGATCTTCCGCAAGCTGGGCGGGGTCGAGACGGCACCACAGGCCGTGGACGCGGCGTACCGGCTTGGCGTGTTGCGCCTTGAGCTGGACAGCGCCGCCCGGGACGGATGGCCGTGGCCGCTGCTCCAGGTCCTCGAGCTGGTTGCCGACGGCCGCACGAACGCTGACATCGCCCGCATCCTGGGCCGGTCGGAGCACACCGTCGTGGACCAGGTGAAGGAAGCCCGCCGACGGCTTGGTGCCCGGGACCGTGCGCACGCGGTTGCGCTGGCGATCGGAGGGCGGTTGATCCGCGCCCCGCAGGCCAGCAAGGTCGACGCAGTGTGACCGTTCCTTGATCAAAGTATCCGGATCGCCGGGTCGCCACACGGGTTGGCCCGGGTGCTGTAACCCACCGTCACATCGCCCTGAGAGGACCTCCATGACCGTTCACACGACCGAACTGGACCGCGCACGCCGCTACCTGGTGCCTGTCGGCCGACTACTGCTCCCCGACGAGCCGGACCTGGTCCACCTGTCGCTGTACGCGTGGAATGACCGGTGGGACGGCTGGATGACGGGCTTGGCGCTGTGCGGCAGCTCCGTGGAAGGCGATGCGCTGCCGAACGAGACTGTGGTGACGTGCTCGGGCTGTGAGGCGTACCGGCCGACGTATGTGACGGTCCTGGAGCGGGAGGCAGCGGCCGTCGCCGGGCGGGACCGGGCCCGTGCGGCGCGGGCTCACGCCGGGGACACGGTGGAGAACGGCGCCTGGCACACCGTGTGGCTCGAGGGGAACTGGTCGTGGGTCACGAAGAAGATGACGACGGAGCAGCGGGAGTACGCCGCGGACCGGGTCGCCGCCTACAGCGCCTACCTCGCGGCGGTGGACGGGGACCTGGAGCGCGAGGAGCCGGATGGCCTGCGCTGGTGGCGGGAGGCTGGCCGATGAGGGCGGGCCACGCTCAGGAACAGCTCCGGATGCAGGTGCGGACGCTGCTCGAGACGTCCGGGGTCAGCCAGGCTCAAGCCGCTCGTCAACTCGGTCTGAGCACGAAGCACATGTCGCAGATGCTGACGGGTAGGGCGGGCCTGTCCCTGGAGAGAGCGGAAGAGATTTTGGGGCTGTGCGGGATGGCCCTGGTGATCAGTGTCCAGCCAGTGCAGGGGCGTGCTCAGTGAGCGCGGGACGGTCGGCGGACGCGTGGGCCCGGGAGCTGCGTGCCGGCGCCCGAAGGGGCCTGTGGCGTCGTGTGCTGGCCTGGCTCGGATTACGGGGCGGTGAGGTGCGCCGGGCGGACGCTCACGCAGCACGGGCGGAGCACGGCGCGGCGGGGGAGCGGATGACGGCTGGGTTACTCGGCCCGCTCGAGGCGGCCGGCTGGCACATACGGCACGACCTGGCCCTGCCGGGCTCGCGGGCGAACCTGGACCACGTGCTGGTGTCGCCGTGCGGGAGCGCGGTGGTGGTGCTGGACACGAAGCGGTGGCACCGCGGCCGTACGACGGCGCTGGTGCGGGGCCGGGTGCACTGCGGTCAGGAGGACCGGCACCGGCAGGTCGAGGCGGTCGCTTCGTACGCCCGCCGCACGGCGGCCGCGCTGGGAATGCCGACGGGATCGGTGTGGCCGCTGCTCGTCGTCCACGGCTCCCCGATCCTGGGCGGGCGGCTGGAGGCCCGGGCGCCGGGTTGGGACGGGGTGGTGCACGTTCTGGGGCCGGACCGGCTGGTGCCGACGCTGGCGGCCGCGCCCCGACAGTGGGACCCGGAGAGGGGAAGCGTCCTGGCCGCGCGCGTGGACCAGGTGCTGCGCGCGTACGGCGGGAGCGGCGGCTAACCGACTCGCGAGAAGTTTGTCGAGGCGCGGCCAAAGTCGCTTGCTTGCTGTCACCGGACCCGCCACAGCCTTAGGTGGACAGGTCGGGCCGGTGCGGGACTCAGCGGCGGTTCAGCGCGTCGATCAACTTGGCGAGGTTCCGCACCGCATGATCGGAGGCGCCTTTGGCTGCAAGAGCTCCCAGGATGACGTCCCGCTCCAGCAGCCCTGCGCCGCGCAGGTCCTGCAGAATGCGCTGGGCTTGCTGCTTGCCGAACTGATCGCCGAAGCCGTTGTTCTTGTAGAAGTCCAGCCGGTCGATCGCTGCTGCCATCTCAGGATTGATCGGCTCGGGTTGTTCGTCGGGCCGGGTCAGGTCGATGGCCCCGAGCTGGCGCGCCCAGCCTCTGAGCGGAAAGGCGTGGACACTCTCCACGACGGCAAGCGAGGACCCGCGAGCCAGGCTCGCGGCGAAGTCGAGGGTCTTCTCGTCCGGTACGTATGCCAGAACCGGCCCTGTGCCGCGACCGACACGATCGCGTGAGGCACGCGGTGTGGTGACAGCATGCTCCGCCGCGAAACGCCGCAGGGAAGGGTACTGCTGTTCCACGCCGAAAGCATTGAGCACGAGCGCGCCGACGGCCCCCTGCTCAGCGCATTCTCGCCGTACCCAGGCCACGGCCAGATCGGCTGCGATCTCCCAACCCCGTTCGGGGTCATCATCGGGAACCCACGCTGCCCGCAGGATGCTGCTCGTACTCGCCATGCTCGCGATCCTCTCCACCCCGAGACGGCCGCGCCAAGGGCGCAGCCCTATTGGTCACGCTATCCGCAGTCTCCGACAAGCGGTCCCGCGGTGAGGCTCACACGCTCCGGTATTCGAACAGGCGTATCATTCTAGCCGTGGCCGATACTTTCCCCCAAGACCTGATCGATGCCCAGCTCCGCCTCCACCAGGTGCGGGCCGAATACGAGGCGTACTGCCAGACCCTGCCGTGGTCCGTAGAGCCCGACCCCGGCTGGGCCGGCCGCGAGCCGAGCCCCGGCTACACCGACAAGCAGAAGACCGAGGTGGCACGCCTCCAGGCGCTCCTGGGCGAGCTGACCGACACGGTGACGCGTCACCCACACTGGGAGACCATCGAGCGGGGCCCGGCTCTGATCGAGGCGCGGATGAAGTTGAAGCACCACCCGGGGGCCGTCCCGGCCGTCGTCGCGGCCACGTAGGAGCGCCGCCATGACGGGGATGCCGATATCCGAGCGCATCGAGAAGCAGAGGGCCGTCCTGGCGTGGCTGGAGTACCAGGTCGCGCAGACCCGTAAGACGATCCGCGCGCTCAAGGCCGAGGAGAAGGAGCAGGAGCGCCGACGGGCCGTCGCGCGCGCAGAGATGTCGTGGAAGGTCATGCCGTCCCGGGCGGTTGAGGGCCAGCCGATGCTGCACCGCGGGAACTGCCACATCGACCCGCGCCAGACCGGTTTCCTGTCGTCCCAGGAGGTCATCACCGCACTCCGCGAGTTCCCGGCCATGGAGATGTGCGAGATCTGCAACGTGATCAGCAGCCTCGGGCAGTTCGGGATCGAGAAGCCACCGCCCCGGAAGCTCCCGGGCGGCGGGACGCCTTAGGACGCCGCCCGCTTCCGTGCGGTCTTCTTCGCCGTGGTCTTCTTGGCGGCCGTCTTCTTCGCAGGCGCCTTCTTGGCCGCGGCCTTCTTCGGCTTCGGCTTCTGCATCTCGTGGACGGTGGCGGGTCCGCCGGTCTCGCCGCGGGACTCCTTCGCCTTCGCCACAGATTCCTGCAGCGCGGCCATCAGGTCGACGACCCGGCCTGACGGCGCCTCTTCCGTGCCTTCGGCCGGCCGGACGTCGCGGTGCTCGGCCTTGGCCTCGATGACTTCGACCAGAGCGTCGCGGTAGTGGTCGACGAGCTCCAGGTCGTCCAGGCGGTCGACGCTCAGGGCCTCCATGAGGCTGAGGCCTTCGGCGATCTCCTCTTCGGTGAGGTCGATCTCCGGGGGTGTCACCTCGGCCGGGTCGCGTACCTCGTCGTCCCAGCGCATCGCGTGGAGGAGGAGTACGTCGCCGTAGGGGCGGAGCAGGCCGAGGCGCTCGCGGCCGCGCAGGGCGAACTTTGCGACGGCCACCTTCTCGTTCCTGCCCAGCGCCTGACGCAGGAGGGTGTACGGCTTGGCCGCGACCTGGCCGTCGGCGCTCAGATAGAAGGAGGCCTCGCCAATGTGCCGCCGGTCGATGGAGTCCCACGGGACGAACGCCACGATGTCGATCGCTTTCGCGGTCGGCAGCGGCATGCTCGCGAGATCCTCATCGGTGATCGGAATGATCTCGTCGCCGTACTCAAACCCTTTGCCGATCTCGTCCTGCCGCAGCTCTTTACCGTCAATCTCGCAGTGCTTCTTGTACCGGATCCGGCCCCCGTCAGCGAGGTGGATCTGGTTGAACGAGATCGCGTGCGACTCGGTGGCCGGCTCCAGCTTGATCGGTACCGTGACCAGGCCAAACGAGATCGCGCCGGACCAGATGTGGCGGGGCATGCAGGCCTCCCAGGCGCCCCCCGGGGACGGATTCACAGACTATGCAGACGGCGGCCGTGATCGCATACCTCAACGGTCCGGTGGGAAGCCGTGGCACGGCTCGGACCCACACTGCGGCGGCACGCCGAGGGGCCACGGCGGGGCCCTTGCGCTTCCTAAAATAGGAAGCTACATTGGTGTCAGGCCAGGGGAACAGCCCCAGGCCCCACCGGAAGGACCCGGCCATGACCACGCACTTCACCGCCTGGCTCGTCAACGACCCCTCCTGCCTCGACGGCCCCACCTGCGACATCACCATCCTTGAGGACGAGCTGCTCGGGGATGACTCGGCCGGCGGCGGTTGGGCCACCGACTCCTCCAAGGAGCCTGCCTTCTACGCCCTCACCCAGGTCGACGCCGAGAACGGCGACATCGACGACGCGATCCGTGAGGCCGAGGCGCTGATGGGCGAAGCCGGCTGGCGCACCGTCGCCGACTGGGACGCGGTCGACAACGCGTACGTCGTGACCGTCGAACGCGTCTGACCCAGCTTCGCCCTCCAGGCCCCGGCCGCACTAGGCCGGGGCCTTCGCCACAGACCAGCAGGGGACATGCCATGACCGACTACAGCGACCCTCCCGGCATGCCCGAGGACGAGCGAATGACCGACGCGGAGTTCCGGGTCGTCCGCGAGTACCTGGGCCTCACCGGCGACTGGCTCGCCGAACACCTCGGCGTCTCCGGGCGCACTGTGCGCCACTGGGAGCAGGGCAAGTACGCCATCCCGGACGGTGTCCGGCTGGAGATGGAAGACCTGGAGCGCCGAACCGCCGAGTTCGTCGCCGGCGTCGTCGCTCAGCTCCTCGACATCCCTTCACCCGGCGTGCTCACGTACCGGACCGACGAGGACTACCACGCCGCACACCCTGACGTTCCGTTCCCCGCCTCATGGCACCGCGCGGTGATTGCTCGCATTGCGCAGGAGGTGCCTAGCCTGGCGATTGCGTACGCCGGTCAGGGAGATGCGGCCGGAGGCTGATTCGCGGGCGCTCCGGGCATGCGCCGGGCCTCCCGTGGGGAGGCGGGCGCGGCCCCGCCACACGCGGGCGACGCAGGGCGGGGCGGGGTCAACGTCTGGCGCCGGTAACCGAAGGAGCACCGAACGGGTTGTAGTTCCGTAGCGCAAGCCAGCGAGGGAGCAGCACGTGTCGGAGTCTCAGGTCGTCACGGTGCTCATCGTCGCCGTCTACGTGTTCGCTGGCGTGGCGTTCCTTCTGCTTACTGACTGCACCCCTCGCAACGTGATGATCCATGGGCGAGAGCAGAGTCGACAACTCGACGCTGCGGCCGGTGATGCCCCGGGCGTGATGGCGCTGGTCTTCTCGCTGGTCTGGCTGATGTTCCTTGCGCTGTGGCCCGTGGGCCTGGTGCAAACGGTTCTGTCCGCGCTCCGTAAGCGCACCAGGGCCGACGGCACGGGGGCTTGAGCACCGCAACCCGAGGCTGATCCGGGCATGCGCCTGGCCTCCCGTGGGGAGCCGGGAGGCGGCGCGGCCCCGCCCACGCGGGCGACGCAGGGCGGGGCCGGGCGCAGTCCACTCCGGGGGGAGTCGCCTTGCGGAGGACCGCGTTCCTCCACCCTGCCACCGGAGCGCCGGGCGCAACAGGGTCGTGCAGAAAGAACCTCAGGCATATGCAGAGCGTCCGCCCCGTGTGCTGCCCGGGGCGGACGCTGGCATGCTGCCGGGCTGCCTCTACTCGCCCGGCTTCACCTTGACGATCTCGACGTCGGTGGCGCCCGCCGTCTCGAGCTGCTGCTTGCGGTGCTCGGCGCTGGACAGGCCGTAGCTGACTGCCGACGTCCGGCGCTCGCCGTTCTCGGTCCAGTGGAGTCTGTAGTTCACCATCGCTGTTCTCCGCTCTGCCTGGGGTGTGCCCGGCGGTTCGCATCGGCTTCGAGGTGAT
The DNA here is from genome assembly GCF_043078785.1 of Streptomyces sp. NPDC015346. NCBI lineage: Bacteria > Bacillati > Actinomycetota > Actinomycetes > Kitasatosporales > Streptomycetaceae > Streptomyces > Streptomyces sp. NPDC015346. The sequence continues at coordinate 81,862 of NZ_JBIBTW010000014.1, forward strand.
GGGCGCCGCCGGGCTTGTACAGGCTCGCACGGGCCACTGACAGCAGGGTTCCAGGGTGCGTGGTGGTCGGCGATAGCCTGGCCTCCCCAGCCTGGAAGGAACTCGGCGTGACTGACCGCACCAGCCTCGAATGCACCCGCTGTAAAGCCACGGCGCCGGTGCCTGCCGACGGCGACCACACGCCGCTGTGGGAGGCCGGATGGCGGTGGATGGGACGGGAGTAGGTGTCGTGCCCGGCTGACCCGCCGGTCATCGTCGTGGACGAGCAGGGCCGTCACCTGCGCGGGCCCGGGGCACGCTAGGCGCCAACAACCGCCGGACACCGACGGGCCCCTCCCCATGTGCCGTGGGGAGGGGCCCGTGCTGTTGCCCTACAGGACGGCGCCGGCGGCCATCCCCGCCAGGGCCAGCACGATCACGGGCAGGCCCAGGACCGCAGCCTGCTGCTTCGCGATACGGCCCGCGTAGACCTGGGCGGCCACGGCGGCCAGCATCAGAACGGTGGCCTTCTGGTTCTTCGACATCAACATCACCTCCTTCCGTCTGAGTTGCGGCGCAGTGTGACAGAGGGGTCTGACAATCGGCCCGGGACAGCACGACACCCCTGGCCGGTGCGGGCGGCAGGGGGCGGGGGTCTCGATAGTTCAGGTGGTCCAGGTGCCGCGGAGGGCGGCAGTGGCGAACCCGGGGCCGTAGGCGACGACGACGCCGCGGGAGCCGGCCGGTGGCGGGTCGGTGTGGGTGCGCTCGAGGACTCGGAGGATCGATACGCCGCCCAGGTTGCCTTCGTCGGCGAGGGTGTGGAAGGAGTGCCGTGCGGCGGTGTCGTCGAGGCCGAGGGCGGTCGCGGTGTCGGTGACGATGCGGGGGCTGCCGGGGTGGATGGCGGCGAAGTCGACGGCCTGGTCGGGGCCGAGCCAGTCGAGGAGGGTGGGCAGTACGTCGTCGGCGGCGGTGAGCGCGGCCTTGGTGGAGTCGAAGTGGAAGCCGGCCGCGTCGAGGCGGCCGCTGTAGCGGTCGACGCTGTTGGGCAGGACGTACTCGAAGGTGTCGTCGGGGCCGTCGATCGCGATGCTGGGGCCGAGCGGGGTGTCGGAGACGATGCAGGCCGCGGCGGAGTCGCCGAACAGCGCCTTGTAGATCATCGCCTCGATGCTGGTGTCGGCGTGGTTGTAGACGCTCGAGATGACTTCGGCGGCGATCACGAGGACGCGGGTGCCGGGGCGGGCGGTGACGAGGTCGACCGCGCGGATAAGGGCCTGGGTGCCGCCGGCGCACGCGAGGGTCGTCAGGGCGATGCGGCGGACGGTCGGGGCGAGTCGGAGCCGGTCTATGAGGTGGATGTCGAGGTTGGGGACGGACCAGCCGGTGGAGTGGGTGGTGACGATCGCGTCGATGTTCGCGTAGGCGCCGGGGTCTGGGCCGGGGGAGAGGCCGGCTTGGGCGAGGGCGGTGCGGCCGGCGCGGGTGGCCATCTCCAGGGCGTCGCGGAACGCGATGGCGGAGCGGTCTTCGATGGACGCGGTGCCGGAGATCGTGGGGGCGCCGAGTGGCTGGGTGAAGTACCGGGTGTCGACCTTGAGCCCGCTGATGATGCGTGGGATCGAAGCGCTCTTGGGGTGGTTGGGGTGGTGGGTGGCGATGTCGTCGATGATCTCGCCGGTGGTGACCTTGTGGTCGGGCAGGATCGTGTGGGGTCGGGAGATGTAGATCGGCACGCGGGTCCTCCGGCACATAGGTGGTCGGCGTGGGGGTGCCGACACCGTACGTCAGTAAGGTGTCCGGCAATCCCCCTGATCACAGGTCAGATGCCACGTGCGCGGAGCATCGGTACACGGGCATGGCGCTTCTTCGTACCGGGATGGAACAGCAGGACAATCATGCGGGCTCCGGGTGATCCCAGGGGCTCCGAGGCGCACATGGTGACGTGGCCGGGGCCGTGGAGGGCGTGGAGGATGGGGCGTTCGTCGCCGTCGGGGTGGATGTGGGCGCCGCCCGCGACCCAGATGGGGGCGAGGTCGGGGTCGGCGCGGACATCTTTCGCGATCTGCAGAAGCGTTTCGTCGTCGGTGCGTACGGTCAGCGCGGCGCGGAGCTGGGGCACGACGAGCGGCGCCCAGACTTCCTTCCACTGAAGGAGGGTGGTGCGGGCGTCGGGGTCGAGGAGCATCCACCGCATCGTGTTGCGGGGTATCCGACCGCCGGGGAACAGGTCGGCCCAGGGCTTGTTGTAGGCGAGGAGGTTCCAGGAGGCGTCGGTGACGTACGCCATGTGGGAGATGCCGTTGAGGGCTTCCTGCCAGACGCCGGGGACCTCGAGACCGCTGGACTGGTTGAGGGGGCCCGGGGGGTCGCCGATGCCGGCGTACCGGCACAGGGAGACCCATTCTTGTTCGTTGAGGCCGAAGAGGCGGGCGACCTGCCGCAGGTACTCGACGGGCGGGTTGGGGTAGCGGCCGGTCTCGAGCCGGTTGTAGGTGTCGACGCCGCGTGTGGTGAGTTCGTCGACTTGCTGCTGGCTGAGGCCTCGGGCACGGCGGCCTCGGCCGGTGGGGCGGGAAAGGCCGTGTGCTTCCGGATCGATGAGTTCGCGTCGTTCCTTCAGCAGAGCCTGCAGCGCCTTCTTGTTCATCGGATCCCCCCATGTATGACGCATCTTGCGTCATGGAGTCTAAATACTCGGGCCGGGTTTAGTAATAAAAACTGTCCGTAGAAAACAGACTGTTGAACCTTCATGCTGGGGACGTGGCCGCCGCTGACCTGCTGGGCAGCGGGTGTGTGGTCACGCTGCAACAGCTTGGGTGCAACTGCGAGGCGGGCGGCGGGAATCCGTCAAAACGCCCTTGTAGGAATCTCCTAAGCCCCGTCGAAGGCAAGGCGGGAAGCAAGTGGACGGTGCCGTAATTCGCTTCTACCCGTTGCGGATTTCGCAGCACGGTGCCGTTCCGCTCTCCTTCCCGTCGCCGTTCGGACGGGAAAACCTCTGCACGGCGGCCGGTGTCGACAATCGCCATCGCGTAGCGTCCTTGGCGCCGGTCGTTGCGGGCCGGACGGCATCCCCCTTGCCGTCCAGGCCCGTACGGTTCGGCGGCTCCCTTACCGCCGGCCATGGGACCAGCGGCCCCCTCGCCGCTGCGGCCGACCCGGCCCGGGCAGCACCCTCGCTGCCCGGGCCGGCCCATGCTCACGGCGTCTCGCCGCGCGCCGCGGCTTCTCCGCGCGCTGCAGGTTCTGGGCTCCGGCTCCTTCTGGGCGGCGGTCACGGGCGGCTATCTCCTGGGACGGTGCGGGCATAGGTGGCCCTGCGGTGTGGGGGGAGGCATGGTGCGTCTTCCCCGGAAAGTGCTTTCGGCACGTGCTGTCACCCAAAGAGGTGAGGGGCTGGTGAGGTTCACAGACCGTCAGGCTTCCGTTGACGGGTCCTCGACGAGCTGGTGCTCGCTCTCCGGGTAGCCGCAGGCGTCGATGCTGTAGAACGTGGCCTGGCACGGGCCGGGGCCCTCGTAGGTGTGGTGGGTGATGAGCCGGTGCTGGCCTTCCTCGCGGCGGATCGCGGCCATCACGTCCTTCGCGAGCGTTTCAGCCCACCCGCCGGGCACCATCGGGTTCCCCGCCGGCCAGGCCATCTTCACGATCTGCTCCAGCACCGCCGGATACCGCGGATCCTTCCTCGCGTCGCGCCGCGCGGTCGGATTGAAGTCGGTGATCGAGCTCATCGGCTGCTCCGGGCTCGTCTGTGCGGATCGGGATGGCGGTCTGGCCGTCGAGCGGCGGCGGTGTCGGGGCGGTGAGCTGCTGCTCCAGGGCGCCGAGGCGGGCGCGGGTCTCAGGCGTCGTCATCCCCGGCCTCTTCCCCAGACTCAAGGCTGTGACCGCCAAGGACGAGGCGGAGCCGTGCACGCTGGGGAAGGGGATCCTGGCCGGGTACCGGCCAGTCGTCTGCGCGCAGCCCGTACACCGGCGGCTCCCAGCCCTCGTGGCCGGTGGCCCACCGGTACACGCGCAGCCAGTCCGATTCGAAGTAGCAGGGCAGGAGCCCGCCGCGGTTCGGGATCGGCGGGGGCGCGGCGGCATTCTGTGCGGCGACCTGCGTGCAAACTCGGGTGAGGTGGTCACGGTGGCGCGGGCAGAACCAGTGGTTCTTGTGCCAGCCGGTGTCGAGCTGCTTCTCCACGGCGTACTCGCTCGCCGGTGCTCCGCAGACGTTCAGCCGGTTCCGGAAGTCCTCGGCGCCGTCGGGGTGCGGGCGGACACGCGGCCCTGCGCAGAGTCCCTGCATCGGGTCGTCGCCCCACCGGTAGCCGGGTGCTTCGTAGCGGGGGAGATCCCGGCGTACGAGCTCCTGGAAGTGGTAGCGGTGCCTGTTGCGGGGAGTGCCCAGCGCGGCGCGAGCGGCGGCCCACACGCTCGTGTCGTCGTTCAGCTCGGCCATGGTGACGGCGTAGGCGACGGCGAGGAGGAGCTGCCGGGACTCGGTGTCCGCGCGGTTGTCGCGGAAGATCTGGTTCGCGATCTCAGCGAACTTCGGCCCGTCGCCGCCGCCGGTGCGCTTCGGCCGGCGCTTCTTCACCGGCTCGTGGTGCGCGTGCGCCAGGTGGAGTGCTGCTCCCACGGTCAGGCCTCCTCGGTGGTGTGGTGGCCGATCCACTCGACGCCGGACACGACGCCCGTCTCCGGGATGCTGACGAAGCTGGGGGCCCATCCGTCGGCGATGAACGCGGCTGCGGTGGCCGGAGGGACCCAGCGCTTACCGCGGGCGGGGTCGGACATCCAGGCGGCGAGAGCCTCGGCGGTCGGGAAGACGGGGCTGATCGGGGAGCCTTCGGTGACGTTCTCCCACAGCTGCCATCCCTCGCCTTCCGGCGGCCCGGTGGGCTCCCAGGCCTCGGCTTCGGCGCGCTGGCCGGGGTAGGCCTCGAAGGATCCACGTCCGTCGCACTCGGCGCAGTAGACCGGCAGGCCTTCGCGGGCGCAGCGGGCTTGGACGCAGACCATCTGGTTGATGGTGTCGTGGCCGAAGCCGGTCAGCGACCATTCGTTGACCTGGGCTGCGGTGGGGACGACGGCGGGTTCGCGCTTCTGCCATCCCGTCTCGCGGGACCAGGTGTGCGTGAAGTCGTGGAGCCTGTTCTCGGCGACGAGGGCGTCGACGTCGTCCTGGTTGAGGTGGTGGGCCCACTGGGCGTTGAACAGGTCGGCGAGCCGCTGTCCTTCGCGGACGACGGCGCGCTCGCCAGTGCCGTAGAAGTCGGGCGCCTGGGCCACGTTGCGTTCGGCCCGGGCGCGTACGGCCGGGGTGTCGTGGCGGAGCGGGGTGGAACCGGTGCTGGCGGGGTCGAACAGGATGTACCCGTACCAGAGGTCCTTGAGGGCTTCCGCGCTGGACGACCAGCCGCCCTTGCAGTGTGCGCACGGGGTCTCGTCAAGGCCGTCGGGCATGAGGAAGCCGTCCCAGACCTTCTTCAGCGGCCAGTCGAAGTTGAGCGGCACGCGGCGTACTTCTCGTCCCATCAGGTCTGCTTCCCTTCCCAGCGGTCGATGTGGGCGCGCATGTCGCCGAGGATGTCAGCGGTCGGTTCGGCCCAGGGGGTGGCGGCTCTGGTCGCCGCGGTGGGGGTGGGCTCCCAGAACTGGACCTGGACGTCGTGCAGGACGGCCTCGGTCGGGGTCCACAGGCCGAGCGCACCAGAGGTCGGCACGGGCCGGGGGAGGGGGCGTACGTCGCGGAGCTGCCAGTGCCATCCGTCCGGCTCGCCCCACGGCGTGCAGCAGTTGTCGGCGGCCTGGTGGCAGGAGTCGAGGACGGCGGTGCCGAGGATGGCGCTGCGGGTGTCCGGCCATGGTGTGTTGGTGAAGTCGGCGGCGACGACTCCGGAGGCGTGCGGGTCCTTCGCGGCGTGGATGAGGATCGTGGTGCCGATGTGAGCGGCGGGGATCGGGCGGGAACGGTTCTCGGTCCGCTTCGGCCCACACACGATCGCGTCGGCGTACGGCTGCCGAACGGTCAGGGCGCGCATCACATGCCTCCCTCGTCGGCGAGGTGCTTGCGGTAGGCGATGAGGGCGGAGGCGAGCGCGGACTGGTGGATGTCGGAGAAGTAGAAGGGGGCGTGTTCACCGAACGCCTTCTGGGCGTCCACCAGGGTGACGTTGTAGGCGCCCCACGCCGCTTCGAAGGAGTCGTTCTCGCGTTCTTCCTGGATTGCGGCACGGTGCTCGGGGGTGAGGAGGGCGCGGCACCCGGCGCAGGGGACGCCGTTGGGGTGTCCTGGGGTGCGGCATGGGCGGGTGCCGTCGGGCTGGAGTTCGTGATCTTCGACGGGGTGGGAGCACGCCCAGCAGTGGGTGGGGGCTTCGTCGGTCACTGGGTGGGCTCCTCGGTATTCGGGTCGGTGCGTCGGATACGGAGTTGCGGGGCGGGTTCGGCGGCGCGGCGGGCGGCTTCGCGCCAGGTGCGGACGTTCGCGAGGGTCCGGCGCGGGTGCACGGTCCACATCCAGGCCAGGGCGATCGCGAAGATGACCTGCGCGGCCCAGTTCGCGGGGTCGCGCCATCCGCCTCGGGCGTGGTCCTCAGCCCAGGACAGGAGCCGTGGCCCAGGCCCGTAACGGCCGGCGACGTACCCGACGGCGAGCGCGGCCACCGCAGCGATCAGGGCCGCGGTCACGGCGCGGCCGCTGGCTCAGGAGCGACGGTCCACAGGTCGCCTTCGGCGTCGCGGTGGACCACCTCGAGGGTGTAGTAGAGCGAGCTCGTTGGGGTGGCTGCGTTGCGGGCTTGCTCCTCGGTTCCGTACTGCTGGATGTGCTCGCGACCGTGGATGTACTTACGGGTGCCCCACTGGCGCTGCCCGCGCCACAGGTACCAGCGCAGCTCGACCGGCAGGTGGTGGAACCAGGTGCTCTCGGGGGCGTGTGCCGGGTATTGGCTCACCATGGTGGCGGCCGGGGCGCGGCCGCGCAGCGCGCCGCATGAGCAGCTGACTTCGACGCTGGCGTTGTAGCCGTAGCCGTTGGTGATGGGCTGGTGGTCGGCGAAGGCGTCGGGGTGTTCGGGGCACAGGTGGAGGGTGAAGCCGCCGTAGCAGCGCTCGCTGTAGGACAGCTCTCCACGCCGGCGCCGGGCCGGGTAGGGGCTGGTCTCGGCGACGGGGATGTGCGTGGTGGACTTGAGCTTGGTCCAGCCGTCGGGCGGAGTGATGTTGTCGTGGCCGATGCCGTTGGCGCGGCAGCGCGGGGCATCGCAGAAGAAACGGGTGAGTGTCTCAGTGCTCATCGGGCGTTCCAGTTGTCGAGGGCCCAGACGAGCACGCGTGCCGCACCGGCAAGTGCAGCCGCGTCTCATCCGCGAGCCACTGCGGCCACCCGGCCGGGCCGTGCCCGTAGTGCGCCATCACCTTTTTCTTCGGATGTGCGAGCTGGCCGTGGCGAATCCACCAGCCCTCGACGGTGGCGCTGATGCTGGCGGGCCGGTCGTCCCTGGCGGCGGAGTAGACGAGTTCGACGAGCGTGGGGGCGATCCCCGTGTCGGGAGCGCTCAAGGTGGCCGGGTCGGAGAGGAATGGTGCTCCGGTGACGCCGTATCGGATCTTCCGGCAGTAGGGGGAGCGGGTGACCTGATCGGGCATGGGGTGGCTCCTGGGGAAGGGGGAGGGTTCCAGCGTGGCGTGGTTCGGCGGGTTCGTTCCCCCGGCTCTTGTGCCGCGTGGCTGGTGGTATCACCGTACCGCTATTGTAGTGCACTTGCAATACAATAACTGGGTGTTCCGGACACAGATCGGCCCCGCACCCAGAAGGGCGCGGGGCCGGCTAACAGTTCCCCTAGGAGTAAGCAAGGGGCGCCTCGCGGAGGTCAGTCGACCTCGACGTACGTGACGATGAGGATGCTCCCGAGCGCGGTCGCATAGAAAATCACGCGGACGCCGCCGAAATCGTAGTCGCGCAGCGCTGAGGCGGTGGCGTGCGGCTTAGCCGCGTCCGGGTCGGCCGCGATCGCGTTCAAAGTCCCGTCCAGCATCGCGGCCTGCGCAATGCTCAGGGCTCGGACCTGGGTCTCGGCCGGCTCGATGAACACGATGCGAGGTCGGCGGCCGCGGGAGTGCTTCGGACTAGGCAACGTTCGGGGCCTCGTCGTTCCGCTCGGGCAGGCCCTTCTCAGCCCGGATGTCGTCCCAGTCGCGGCACCGGTCAAGGTCGATGCCCTCGGAGGCGAGGTTCTCCAGGACGTAGGCGAGCGCCGGGTTTCCGGGGAACTCGGCACGCGCGGATTCACGGAGCTCGCGCTGCTCGTCCTCGTCGAAGATGAGGTGTGCCATCGGGGCCTCCACCGGTCGGGTACGGATCGAGGCTAGCGCAGTGACCCCGGCCCGCGGGCTCGAGTCCTTGTAGCCGCTCGGGCCCAGCCCGTTGTGTGCCCGGTAGGCCGCCGCGGCAGCAAACAGCGCCCAGCTGTAGCTGAGCGCTGTTCATGTGCGGAGTGGGTGACCCACACCCTCTGTCGGCCAGGGCAGACCCTGGCAGCGGTACAGGCCTCCGCGGACCGTTGGGCTTCACCATACTCCGGTTGTGGACAGTACCGAAGGAGATCCGGTCTGCCGTGGCCGTGGTCAGTCCTTGTAGCCGATCGGTCCCAGGCCGTTGTGTGCGCGGTTCAGGCCGCCATACAGCTGCTCTGCCGCCACACGGGCCTGCTCCAATCCCATGAACGTGTTCTGAAGGTCGTGCTCGAGCTGGTCCTTGTCGCTGCGCAGGTGGCCGGCCGCGTTCAGGTCGTCGATAAGGCGGCTGGCCTGCTCGAGCGCCTGCGGCAGCATCATGGCCATCCGGGACAGGTCGGCGACCAGGCTGTACACGTCTCCGGGGTACTGGAAGCCGTCGCGCGGGCTCATCGTGAGGTGGTTGATCGCGCGGATCGCCTCGGCGGCGGTGTCGGCGTGCTGGGCGGGCGTCTTGTCGGTCACGGGGGCCTCCGCGGGGTGTTGTCGGCAGGCTCGCAGTCTCCCAGAGCCCACCGACAGCCGGCTGTCAGTCGCCTCGCAAGCGTTCCATCACGGTTTCCAGCGAGCTGATGTAGTGCTCCAGCTCGTCCGCGAGGCCCTCGGCCGCATCGGACCCTTTCTCAAGGTCCTCCGTGTCCAGCTCGATCAGGCGCACGCACTGGCCCAGTTCCTTGACGAGGAGGGCTGTCTGCGCGGGGATTTCAGCGGTGTCGGTCATCGGTCCCTCTCTCAGTGGTTGGCGAAGAAGCCGGTGCGGCCGGCGTGGGCGATCCGGCTGAGCGCGTGTGGGACTCGGCCCCGGCTGTCGCCAGCAGCGCCCTCGTGGTCGCCGGTCGCGACGATCTCGGGCTGGCGGCCGCGGAGGCGGCGCAGCATGTAGGAGTGGCCGTTGATGTCCACGGCGGTAATCATCCGGACCTCGACCCGGTCAGGCCGGGTCAGGAAGGTGCGCTCTCCAGCCGCGCGGCGTGCCATCTCCTCCGGGTCTTCGGGCGCGTCATCCGGAGCCGTGTAGCCCTCGGTCATGAACGCGACGCCGGCAAACCCGTCACCCGAATCAGCGAACCTCAAGGGGGCGACGGGTCCCGGTTCAGGGAAGGACAGGGCCCACGAGCTGAGACTGTCAGCCGGGTTCCTTGCCGTGCCAGCCCATTCGCGGGGCGGCACTACACGCAGTTCGACGGCGCCGGTGTCGATGTCGGCCAGGTGCAAGGTCCACAGGCGCGGAGGCTGGTCCCAGCCGCGGCGTTCACCTTCGCGAGCCTCGATGGCCTGCAACGCGCAGGCGAGAGCGTCGCGTTCAGAGTCGCCGGTCAGGTTGACGGGGTCGTGGAAGAGGACCTTCCGACGTTCCCAGCGCATGGTGCTCCCTCGGTTCGTACGTGCTGTGGCCTGGGTCAGCCTGCCACGGTGGCCTCGTCGTCGGCTTCGTCCTCTGGAACCTGGGCGCCAAGGTAAGCAAGCCGGTTCACCGCCAGCTGCAGCACCGCCTGTGCCTTCCGGACGTGCGCGGCAGCGCTGAGAAAGTCTTCATTCGACATGTCTACGATCTCGTCGGCGTCGGAGTTGTCGTAGGTGTGCAGGTCTTGCCTGTCCTGGACGGAAACGAGGCCGCTGGCGAGCTGGTTGAGCGCCTGGGGCAGTTTGAGCAGGAGGGCGTTCAGGCCGCACGCGGTCGCCTGGACTTCTCCGGGATAGGTGAAGGCTCCGCTGTCGTTGGTGCGGTGGTTGAGGGCGCGGACCTCTGCGTCGGCGGCGTAGGCGATGGTTTCGGGGGATCGGTTCAAGTCCATGGGGTCTCCTGTTGTCGGCAGGCTCGGAGTCTCCCAGAGCCCCCTGACACTGCGGGGAAGAATGGCGCCGGATCAGCGTCCTTCAAGTTGACGGAGCCTGGCGGCGATCCAGTCGGGAAGGGGAGCCACCGGAACGTCGCGAACGATGGCGTAGGGCAGGCCGCCCACGACCGAGCCGGGCTCTACGAGGTAGCCGCCGCTCCGGCGGCCGGGGCTCGGACGTCGAGCCCGGGGCCGAGCGCCGAGCGCCCGAGGTAGGTGGACGGATGGCGCCGCTGTCGTGACCTTCTTGTCTACGCCTGCCGGGGCCTTGCGCGCCACCGCCAGGGGGTCAGTCCGCTTCGCCGGCCAGGACTCGGTCTGCCGCATAGTGCGGGCAGGACAGGTGGTGCCACGTCACGGTGAGACGCCCTGCGGTGACGGTGAGGGTGCGGGCCTGGCCATCGCCTGGGCCTGCCCTGCAGTGCGTGCACCAGAGGGTCCGGGGCGTTAACGCCTCCAGGCCTGACACGCTGGTCACGGGTTCCGCCTCGATGGGTCAAGCAGGGAGTCCAGCCAGGTCTTGGCGTCCAGGCGCTTTCGGCGCTGCTGGGCGCCCTGCGGGGAGCTCAGTCCGAGGGCCTGGGCGATACGGGGCCAGCTGACCTTCCGGTCCCGGGCGGTGTCGATCAGGATCTTCTCTTGGGCGTCGAGACGCTTACGGAGATCGGCCAGGATGACGAGGGCAGCCTCGGTGTCCTCGGCCGTGACCGGGGGCAGCTCGCGGTCGGGGTCGCCATCCCAGTCGTGTCGGATGGCGACATTGCGCCATTCGACACGGAAGTCGCTGCTGCTGATCGCGTGGACGAGTTGCGCGTCGTCGGCGTTGAGGAGCAGCGGGTACTTGGCGGTGAGGTGGTCTCGAGCGGCTTTCGCGTCCATGCTCACCATGCTCCCGCTCTCAACGTTTCATTGCCAACGAAACGTTGAGAACAGGCGGAATGGTCAGGTCAGGCCGCTGGTGTCCACATCGAGATCGAACGGGGCGGGCAGCCGGATGTGGGCGCCGAAGGGATGGGGGCCGTCGACGCGGGTGTAGCCCAGCTGGCCGGGCTCTGCATACAGGGTGACGCTCTGCTCCTGCCGGTCGACGACCAGGTAGAGCGGGGCGTGGTACTCGGCGTACCGCTTCCGTTTCACGACCCGGTCGGTGTCCCGGTTGGATTCCGATGTCACCTCGACGATCAGCAGCGTGTCCTCGGGCAGGAGCGCGGTCGCGCCCTTAGCCTGCGCGGCCGGCACGACGGCGATGTCGGGTACGTACCAGTTCGACGAGCCCGGCAGGTCGAGGTTCCCGGAACCGGTGACACAGCCGAGCTCGCGGGCCCGGGGCCGGATCTGGTCGCGGATCGTCTCGGCCGCGGCTTCGTGGTCCCAAGTCGGAGACACCGGCTCGATGATCCCCTCGACGATCTGGGCGCGGTCGCCCTTGATGTGCTGGACGGCGTACTTCAGGGCCCGTTCGGGGTCGACGCCGTCGTAGTCGGCCGCTGTACTCATCGTCCGCCCTGCATCCCCGTCACGTCCTTCCTGCTCCTGATGCTGACGCTACCGCCTGGGTACCGCAGGCGGGCGGGAAAGCCGATGGGCAGCCGCGCGCGAGTGGCAGGATCACCGGCATGAGTGAGTGGGGGATCGCCCTGATCGCCGCAGGGTCGGCCATCTTGGGCAGCATCACGACCGGGTTCTTCGCGTGGAAGGCCGGCCACCGCCAGGCCGAGGGGGCTGAGGCCGCGGGCCAGGCGCAGGCGAACGCACTGATAGCGACTGTTCAGGCCACTCTCGACGAACAACGCCGCGCCCGGCTTCTCGACCGGCGGCGGCAGGCATATTCGCAGTTCCTTCGTGTTCTGGACCAGGCGCGCCACCGTGTAGCAGGAGGTGACCGCCTGACTCAAGCAACAGTGAATGCGACCTTGGACGGTGTCGTCGATTCGCTGGGCTTGATCGAACTTGAGGGCCCTGACCCGGTGCATCACGCCGCCGCTGGGTACCTTCAGGCGCTTGTTCAGCTGATTCAGGCTGCTGCCACTAACCGATCGGCCCCTGCCGAGCATGAGCCCAGGATGGCGGAGGCGAGGCAGTCGTACCTCACCGCTGCTCGCGCCGCTCTCTCGGAGACGGAACAGGCATGACCGGCCCTACTCCGCCGACCGCGGGGCGGGCGTAGCCACCCCAGTTCGGAATCCGCCATTCTTGCTGCGGCGCCCCCTACCCTGCCGCCATGACACTGACCGCTGAGCTGACCGTTGAAGAGCGCGAGCTGTTGCGCATGATCGCCCAGTCACCGAACCCGGTGAACGTCTCGGACGACTCCTTCTACGACATGTGGCCGCCGGACTTCGATAGCGACGCACCCGACGACGATCCCCGCAGGGCGGCGTGGGCGGCCAGGAAGACCAAGCTCGATAGTGCGCTGCTCGTGCTCATTGGGACCGACCTGGTCACCATGGTCGAGGGCGCGCCGCAGGCCTCAGTAGTAGCCACCGAGGCCGGCCGCGCCGCACTGGCCTGACCGGCCAGCTGCAGCGCAGAATCCCGGCAGAACGCCTGTGGCCTCTGCCCCACGGCCGGTTGAGGCGCCCCCAGCGGGGCGGGGCGCGGACGCGGATCGAGCGGCTTGCCCCCGTCCAGAGCGCGGAACGGGGGCGAGGGGGAGGGCTACGCGAGGTGCTTGTCGTTGTGGGCGTGCCGAGCCCTGGGGATGCCGGCGTATCGACCGGACTGCCCTGCCGGCGCTGAGCGCATCGACCGCTCCGCCCCTTCAGCGCTCACGTCCGCTTCGGTCAGCGGCGTGACATCGGCCCAGTAGATGTCCAACATGGTCCGCAGCGACACCCCACCCTGATTCTGGCCAACCGGGACGGTCAGGGTGTCCAGGAGCCGCCACAGCTCATAGTCCGCCTGCTCGGCGATACCGCCGGCACGTGCGTGAGCGGCTTGGTGACGGCTGATGGCCGTGGCGAGCTTGCGGAGGGTGTCGCGCTGCTGACCGACACTCTGGTCCCCCGCAGCGCGGTTGACGTTCTTCTTTGCCCGAGTGAGCTCGGCAATCGCAGCCTGGATCATCTGGTGGAAGTTCCCGGTGCGCCGCTTCCACTGCTCGTACTCGGGCTTGCTTGCGAACCATTCCTGCTTGCCCTCGTAGCCGCGGGCGTGGCACTCCTGCTGGTACTCCTCCCGCTCCGCCTTCTTCCGACGCATCGTGGCTGCCGTACGTGCGTGCACGTTGACCGCCGCTTGCCGTGTGCGGTCGATGTTGTCGGGGTGGATGAGCACAGCCCAGATCTCTTCATCCCGGCGGCGCGGATGGGCGTGAGTGACGACGAGCTGCTCATACTCGCTGTCGTCCAAAGCTGCGATCTGACAGGCGTCCATCAACTGGCCTCCAAGCCGGTTTAGGGCGGTTACGCCCATGATGGCGCGCGACACAGACAACTGCCGCGCGCCTCAGGGAAGTGGCTGGTTAGAACGGGGCGGGGCTGGCGTACGTCTCGATCTGGTCGGGCGTGCCGTACTGCCGGGCAAGCGAGGGCCCGCGCTACCAGTCTTCGCCTGAGCAGGGCAGGTAGCTGTCCCACGGCACGGCGAACAGCGGCTCTCCGCGGGAGGACAAGGCGCGTCGGCGGATCAGCAGGTTCTTGGCCTCCGCCTTCGCCGCGTAGTGCTCGACGAAATGGAGGGGCTTCTCCAGGGCTTCGGCCGCCTCCTGAAGGGTGAAGTGCTCCCGCGCCCTGAAGAGGTTGTCCAGCTTGAGGGAGAGCCACCAGTGCCCGTCGTCCGAGGCCGTGCCAGCGGTTTCATCAGGGCGGCCTGAGACTGGAATGGCCTCGCGGCGCGGGCGGGGAAGAAGTCCGAGGCCGGCAGCCTCTACTGCTCGTTGAACTGCTGCTACCGGTTCTCCCAGCGGATTCAGGTCAAACCACTCGCCGCGCACCCGGTGGGGGGCGAATGTGGCGTGGAGGTGGCCCTCGAGGTCCCTGCCGCCCTGGTGACTCCAGAGGAGTACGAGGGGGTTCGGGTTGCCGGTCTGGAGCGCGGTGAGCCGGAGGCTCAGGTCCTTCGTGGTGCCGATCTTGACAATGCGTGATCCCTGTTCGCCAATCACATAGACGAAGGCGGTCATCGTTCCCCCAGATCAGGTTGAGCGGTAGCTGGATGGTGGCGTACGGCACTGACAGGCCGTACGCCACCAGGTTGGTCGGCCAGAAGGACGCGCTACGTGGGGCGGCCGCTCCTGATTGCCTCGAAAGCTGCGCGTACCGCCGCCATGCCGGCCTCGGAGGGCACGACCTCCTCAGGACGCTCAGGAACATCGCTGAAGCGCTCCCTGCGCTGTCCCGGCAGTCGAGAAGGGCCGCGGCGAGGAAGGTCTTCAATGCGCCTCGCAAGGACGCTGGGGTAGCTCTTGATGCCCTCGGGTGCCTCGGTCAGCTTCTTCGCCAGGTCGGCGTTCAGCTCCCAGCCCTGCTCGGTGATCGCCTCGACGAGCTTGGGTGCGAGCTTGCGGGCCGTGGCCCGGCCAGCGCGCCACGGGTTCGGGAGGTCTTGCAGGAAGTCGTACGCGGCTTGCGTCTTTTCGTCGTTGCTGGCGGAGCCTTGCCCCTCCCCCTCCTTGGAACGGTCAGCTGACGTGAGGGGGTAGGGGGAGGAGGTTTCCACCTCCTCCGGGGGGTGTGGGGGGTGAACAGCGGATCGCGGGTTTTCCGCATTCCGCCCGTGACCTGCGGAAACGCCAGTTTCCGGAT
>NZ_JBIBTW010000015.1:0-90875 GCF_043078785.1 Streptomyces sp. NPDC015346
TGCCGGCCATCGAAGTGGGGTGCTGTTTGAGGGCGATGACATCGGACGATGGCTCCAGCAGCAGCGGAAACCGGGCACCTGGGCGCAGCTCTCCGCCGAACAGCAGGAACGGCTGACCAGACTGGGCGTGCAGCCCACTGAGGCCCCGTCTCCTGCCCCGGCGGCAACGCCAACGGCGAAGGGGCAGGGCAAAGCGCAGCAGGCGTTCCAACGCGGCCTGGCGGCCCTCACCCAGTGGGTAGAGCGGGAGGGTGCTCACCGGCCGGTGCCCCGTAGCCACGCTGAGGAGATCGCGGTTGACGGCGAGACGGAGCCGGTGGTCGTCAAGCTAGGCGTATGGGTATCGAACACCCGCGCGAGGCGGGACAAGCTCACCCCCGACCAGCGGGTCACGCTGAAGGAGCTGGGGGTGGAGTGGGCGTGACACCACCGGTCTCTAGACCACAGCTGACACTTGCTTGTACGGGCCGTTGTCAGTGGCGACGGGACAATAGGGTCATGAACAGACGACAGCGCGGACTTTTGGCCGAGATTGAGCAGGAGGCTCTCGACGAGTCGAAGCCGCTCTCCTCAGTCCTGCGCAAATGCGTGGTCCTCGGCGGTCACAGCAGCTCCGCAGAGCTGCGGGAGTGGGCGACACGTGAACTGCGTGGCTACGACGGCATTCCCACCGACGCTCTGCCTGGGTACAGAAGGATCCCAGCACCGATCCAGGTGAATGCGCTGCTTGGCCCCAACTCGGTGCGCGGCCAACGGATCAGCCCCTCGCAGTTGCCCGAATTCGCCCGGGCCGAGGTGAAGGAGGAAGTTGCCCTGCGCAATGGCATCAGTGAGGTGGAGGCCCTGGCGCAAAGATGCGAGGTCAGTGGGGAACACGCCCACCTGAGCATTCCCGGCGGCCTGGACCTGACCCGGCTCATGGACGCGGCGTCCGGGAACTCGTTCCAGCACATCACGGACATCTACTGGTCCGTGTCTCCCGCATCCTTGCGAGGCCTGGCGGACCAAGTGCGCACGACAGTGGTCGAACTGGTTGCGGAACTACGCGCAGCCATGCCCGACGACCAGCAGATACCCACGCCCGATCAAATGGAGCACGCCCTCCACGTCGTGGTACACGGAGACCGGGCCCGGGTGAACGTCACGGCTGCGCAGACATCGGGCAGCGGCAGTAGCAGTGTCGGCCAGCAGCCGGCGGACGAGGGCCCGTTTTGGACTCAAGGCAGGCGCATCGGCGCAGCCGTCGTGGGACTCGCCACGCTGGTAGGCACCGGAGCGGCCCTTTGGCCGTTGCTGGGAAAGTAGCTGCCCCGGCGAGGCTGACCGTCTGGGCGTGACGCCGTCGCTGGACGACGTTTCCGGCTCGACCCGCTGAGTGAGGGCCGCAAGTCCTCGTTGGAATGCCTGCTGGCCTTCGACGGGCCCGTGACCTTCGTCGCCGGACTAGCTGCCCTGCCGAAACGGGCTGCTGGCGCTTCCGCAGAACAGTTGGAAGCGCTGCGGAAGCTCGGCGTCGAATGGTGTAACAACGCAGCCGGCAGATTGTTGAAGCGGCCGGGCCCGAGGCGCTGTAGGGCCAGGAGCATTGCATGGGGTCCGTGCCGAGTGCGGTGGCGGGGATCTCCCTTACGACGTCGGTCAGCCCTCCTCGGCCCGGTGTGATTGATCCGCTGGGCATCCGTTGCGAAAGTGCCCGTGCGGGGCGGCGAACACGGCACTGTGGTGGAGTGATCCAACATCCCGGCCTATTACGCACCGCTCCCCTGCAGAGAGAAACGGCCTCGTCACTGATCTGCCGCATCGCGAGCCGCTACGGAATGGAAGCTGCGGCGTTGCGGTCGTGCTGGCACTGGCGAAACCACCAGCCTAAGCACGAAGGCGGCGCCTGCCGGGCTGACGCCGAAGTGCTGCTGAACGCAGCCGGACGGCAGCTCCTGGCGGGCCTGTGCGGCATCGAGGAAGACGTGCTGGCGCGGGCGTTGCCGTCCTGGGCGCGGCAGGACGCCAAGCTACCGGCCGAGGAGGACAGAGTGCCGACGGCGGTGTGGCGGATCGGCGGCGTGGTCGCCGGGCCGGTGGCATTCGGCTGCCGCCTGTGTACCGCCCGCCGTACCGGGACAGCGGTGCGGGCGGTGCGATACGCGCCTCGGTGGGATCGGGTGTGCGTGCGGCACGGGCGGTGGCTCCTGGACGCGGACCCCGACCAGCCTCTTGAGTACCTGGGCGTGCGGCATCTGCCGGAGGTGGCCGCGGCGCAGCGGCGGTGGGCGGGGGTGGTGCGGCGGGCCGTGCGGGCCGGGGCCGAGCCGGAGCGGGTGTTCGCGCTGGCGCAGGCGGTGGTCGCCCGGTGGTGGGAGCAGGCCTATGGCTGGGAGCGGGAGACGATCTGGCCGCGGCGCCTGCATCTGGTTGCGGGCGGTGACGCTGGGGGTGATCTGGAGTGGTGGCGGATCGTGGGGCGGGACGCGGTCGCCTTTCCCGAGGTGGTGGCGGTCGCCGAGGTACTGCTGGATCCGGGCATGGCCGAGCTGGTGTGGGTGGACAGTGGTGCGGGGCGGCCGCGGGCGCTGCCCGCCGACGGGATGTTCTGCCGCCGGCTCGGGGAGAGGGTCGGTCGACCGTGGCTGGGGCCACTGGCGGCGGCGGATCACGGCGGTCCGCTGATCGCCTGGATGGGCGGCGTCATCCGTCGGCGCCGCACTGCCGGGGGCTCACCGGGGTGGGGGGATGATCCGTGGTGGGTGCGCCGGGAGCATCAGCCGGTGACCATGGCCGGGCAGTTGCGGGTGCTGGGCAAGGAGAAACGGGCGCCGGGCTCGGGGACGATGTGGCGGGCTGCGGTGCCCGCTGAACAGCGCGCCCAGATCAGTAGCCTCGTCGACGGCGCTCAGGAGCAGCTCATCCAGCTGCGCGGGGCGCAGGCCGGTTCGAGTGCGGACGTGGCCCAGCATCTGCTGCGCATCCTCAGTCACAGCGCCGCCCTGATCGACAAGGCCCTGCAGCACACTGTTGTGGCGGCCGTGAATGCCGGGGTGCCGCCGCAGGATGTGGCTCGGTGGGCGAAGCTGCCCCCCGGTCCTTTGGCCGACGCGCTCAAGGCGTGCCAGGAGGCGGGTGAAGGATAGGTGCTGGCTCGCTGGGAAATGGGCGGCCCGCGCCAGGTCTTTTGGGCGCGCTGGCTTGTGGCCCGCTGCTTACCGCATCACGTGGCGCCACGTGATCGAAATGCGCAAATGGCTCCGGCGGGCAGCCGGGCCGGTTTGGCTGGGCGGGTGAGCGGCAAAAATGCGGCGGTCGGGCCTGGCGGCAGGCCGGGACCGGTGGACGTGAACATCGGGGCCGGGTTCGAAGCAGTCTTCCTCGACCCCGTCGGGCAGGCGGTGCAGCAGCGGTGGGCGGATGCCGCTCTCGCGGTCGCGTTCGAAGACCTTGATCCGGTGTCGGCGTTCCCGGTGGTCCCGGGACGACGGTGGGGGCCGGGTCTGTGGTGGTCGGCCACGACCGGGCGGCACGTGGCGGCCGGATCGAACGCGATGCGTATCCAGCTGATGGTCCTGGACCGGGCCCCGGACGTGACGGGTCTGGCGGGGCGGCCGGTGCGGCTGTTGTGGCGCAACTCCCGTGGGCTGGTGCGGTCCTGGGTGCCGCAGCTCTTCGCCCGGTACCGCGACGGCACTGCCTTGCTGGCCGACTGTCCCAGCCGCCCCGATGCCGGCGGTGAACGCGCCCTGGCTGCCGCCGAAGCGGTGGGCACGGCGTGTGAGGAGATCGGCTGGGGCTACCGGCGCCTGGCGCCGCTGGACGAGGTGCCGGCAGCGAATCTGAAATGGCTGGCCGGCTACCGACACCCGCGGCATCGGGGAAGAACGGGGCTGCTGGAGGCGGTGGTGGACGTATTCGAGCGGCCGCGGCCGCTCGTTGAGGGGGTGGCAGCGGTCGGTGATCCGATCGAGGTGCTGCCCGTCGCTTTCCACGCCCTGTGGGCGGGATTGCTGGTGGCGGCGATCGATGTGCCGCTGCACGAACGCGTCCTGGTCCAGGCCCCTGCGTCCGGGGGCGGACTCGGATTGCCGGGCGCAGGGGACAGCAGCGGAGACGGCCGCAGGGCTGGTGCGGGCATCCGGGAGGCTGGGTGAGCGGGGTGCGGCGCCGTGGACGGCCGGTGGTGGAGGTCGGGGCGCATGTTCGTTTCGGCGGAGTGCGGTGGCAGGTCGTGGCCCTTTCCCGGCAGGGCTTCCACCTGGTCGATGAGGGCGGAGCGGACCAGGTGGTGCTTGCCGGGCACCTGTTCGCCGACCCGGGCTTCGCGGTCCTGGGTGCGGAGCCGGTGCAGGCGGTGCCGCAGTGGGGGCTGTTCGAGACCGCCCCGGTGGCGGCGCGGGAGAAAGCGATGGCATGGCTGCGGCACATCAGGGAGGTCGAGTGCGGCTTGCCTGGCGGGCCGGACAGCGGCGGGGTGATGCGGGCCGAGTACGACCCGCAGAGGTGGACGCTGGCCGAGCGTGAACGCGCCAAAGCCGCTGAGCTGACGGCGCTGGGCTTTGGGCGGGTGTCGGACAGGACGGTGCAGAAGATGCGGCTGGCGTACCGCAAGCAGGGGCTGTGGGGGCTGGTGGACCACCGCTCCACACGGGGACGAAGCGGTGGCGGACGCCAGGACGAGCGGGTCGTGGCCGCGGTCAGGGAAGTACTGCGCGGGCAGCGGGGGCGCTCCAAGGGCACCGTCAAAGGGCTCATGCCGCTGGTCGCACGGCTCCTGGACGACCGGTACAAGGGTGCCGTGGCGATGCCGTCGCGGGCCACGTTCTACCGCCTCGTCCATGAGATCGCCCATCCGGCGGACCATCCGGCCACCCGGGTACGGACGGTGCCGGTCACCGACGACGGGCGCGGATTCACTCCGACTGTGGCCCTGCGGCCCGGGGAGCAGGTACAGATCGACACCACCCGCCTGGATGTCCTCGCACGGTTCGACGACGGCAGCGTGGGCCGGCCGGAGCTCACGATCGCTGTAGATGTCGCCTCGAGGGCGATCCTGGCGGGGGTGCTGTGCCCGGCCGGAACGCAGGCGGTTGATGCCGCTCTGCTGCTGGCGGAGATGGCGGTGCCGCATCCTGCGCGGCCGGCCTGGGCCGATGCCCTGCGCTTCGCGCACAGCGCGGTCCTGCCGGCCGAGCGTCTGCTTTCTTTGGACGAACGTCTTCGCGGGGCAGCTGCCCGGCCGGTGGTGGTGCCCGAGACCGTGGTGGTGGACCGCGGGAAGGTGTTCCTGTCGAAGGCGTTCACGGGCGCCTGCGAAGCACTCGGGATCAGCGTGCAGGCCGCCCCGCCGTTCGCCCCGACGGCCAAAGGCATCGTGGAGCGGACCTTCGGGTCGATCAACACCCTGTTCTGCCAGCACCTGCCCGGCTACACCGGCTCCGACGTCACCCGCCGCGGCAAGGACGCGGCACGCGAAGCCTGTTACAGCGTCGCCGAGCTGCAGGAGTTGCTGGATGAGTGGCTCGTGCACTATCACCACCGCCCGCACCAGGGCCTGCGGCATCCCATGCTGCCGAAGATCGCGCTGTCCCCGAACCAGATGTGGGCGGCCCTGGTCGCGGTCGCCGGATACGTGCCTGTGCCGCTGACCGGCAATGACTACCTGGAGCTGTTGCCTGTGCGGTGGCAGGCCATCACCGAGCAGGGCATCCGCCTGCACCACCGCACCTACGACCACGACCTGCTCGGCCCGCACCGCGGGCAGCTCTCCACCGTGGCGGGCCGCGGCGGGAGGTGGGAGATCCACTACAACCCCCACGATGTCCGCCAAATCTGGATCCGCCTCCCCGGACTCGGGCTCACCGAGATCCCGTGGATCCACCGGGACCACACCCACCAGCCGTTCAACGACCGCATCTGGCAATACCTGCGCACCATCACCGGTCAGCGGCCCGGCCAGGACGCCGAACAGGCCGAAGCCACTCTCGCCGAAGCCCTCGACGCTCTGATGCGCCGTGCCCGGGCAGGACAGGCCACCGCCGAGGAGCAGCACCTCCTCAACCGCACCACCACCGTCCGCACTCCCCCACCACGCCGCTCCGGGAGCCGGTACCAGGCACCCCAGCCGGAGCCGGGGGCCACGTGTGCGGGAGAGGACAGCCTCGACGGCCTCGACCAAGGCCAGGAAACAGAAGGCCTCGCGCAGGACGAGACCATGGAGGGCCCGGCGGCGGTGAGCGGGTACGGGCTCTACGACGCCGAGGAAGAAGCCCTCAAGTGGTGACCGGCCCCCGCCCGGGACCAGGAAGCAGTCCTTTCACAGCGCACGGAAAGGACGCCCGAGCAGGGCACGGCATGAGCGCCCCAGACGGCGACGGGCCAACCGGCGCGGCATGGCCGGTGACGACCTGGCAGGGCTGGCAGCACTTCGCCACCACCCCTCCCCCACAACCACCCGCACCCGGAGAACCAGAACGAGGCACGGAAGAACGCCTCGCCTACCACTCCGCGTTCGTCACGGTACGCACCCCGGCCATCGACACCCTCACCACGAACGTGCGCACTCTGATGATCCTGGGACAGCACCAGCAGACCACCGCACGGCCCTCGTTGATCGTCACCGGGCCGGCAGCGGCCGGAAAGACCACCGCCCTCCTGCATACCGGGCGCACCTGCCACCTCGCCCACACCCGACAGCACCCGCCATCGGACCACAGCGTGCACACATCGGTGCCCGTGGCGTATGTACTGGTCCCACCCGCAGCGAGTGCGAAAGCCCTCGCGACCGAGTTCGCCCGCTACCTCGGCATTCCCGTGACCGGCCGGATGACGCAGGCCCAGATCACCGACGCCGTCTGCCACACCTACAACCAGACCGGCGTGCGCCTGATCCTCATCGACGAGATCCACCGGCTCAACCCCCGCACCACCACCGGCGCCCAAACCGCCGATCTCCTCAAAGACCTCACCGAACGCATCCGCGCGACCTTCGTGTACGCGGGCATCGACGTCACCACCACCGCCCTGTTCTCCGGGGTACGCGGAGCACAACTCGCCGGGCGGGCCTCCCTGGTGGAATGCGGAGCATTCCCCGCACGCCTCGGGAAACACCAACCCTTCCGCGAACTCATCACAGGCGTGGAAGCAGCACTCGATCTACGGGCACACCAGCCGGGCACCCTCCCCCGCCACGCCGCCTACCTCCACCAACGGACCGCAGGACGCATCGGGAGCCTGACCCGCCTCATCCGCCAAGCAGCCATCACCGCCATCCACGACGGCACCGAACGCATCACCAAGCAAAGCCTCGAAGCGATCCGCCTGGACCACCTCGCCGAAACCCACCACCAACCCCACCCCCGACGCCGCTAACCCCACCCGCCACGCAGGCAGAACGCCCCTGACCAGGCAAAACACGCACTGGCCATTAGAGGTGGCCGCTAACGGGGGAACACCGAGGAAATCTCAACAACAACGAGACATTGCCAGGCCAGCAGACCCCACGAACCCACGAACCCGCGCACCCACAATCTCAACCAGTCCCGGATACCCCAGCACCCGCCGCCCTCCGCACCTCAACCACACCCCCACGAAACGACACCTACGCGACGAACTCAAGCCGCTGGAGCGCGAGCTGGCCCATCTCCAGGCCAAGGTCGGCAAGCTGAGCGAGCGCCGGGGGCCGAGAAGATCCGGCAGCTCGGCGGGTACGAGAAGGCCAGCTCGGACCGACTTGCGACACGTCCGCCGGTCTCGTCGTGATCGATATCGTGGCCCTGGCACCCTCTCCGGTCCTACGGGCGCCCCTTACTGATCGTTTCAGAATGAGTTGAGCTGTGGGTCTTGCGCTTGCCGATCTTGGTCGGCAGGGTGTCCGGGTGCGTGCTGATCTTGTTCCTGACGACCTGGGGGAGCGGGTGGCCCCGCTGCTGCCGCGCCTGCACGCCGCCCTGCTGGCCGAACTGCGCCGCGCGGACTCGTTGGACCTGGACGACTGCGCCGTGGACGGCTCCCACGTCCGTGCCCTCAAAGGGGAGATCACGTCGGCCCCTCGCCCGTCGACCGAGCCCGTCCCGGCTCCAAGCACCACCTGATCGTCGACCGGCGCGGAACCCCGCTCGCCGTCACGCTCACCGGCGGCAACCGGCACGACGTCACCCAGCTCCTGCCCCTGCTCGACGCCGTCCCGCCGATCCGGGGCCTGCGTGGACGCCCCCGCCGCAAGCGCTGGGTCGTCGAGCGCGCCTTCGCCTGGCTGCACCAGTGCAAACGCCTCCGCACCCGCTACGAACGACGTGCCGACCTCCACCAGGGCCTGCTCGAACTGGCCTGCAGCCACATATGCCTCCGCCGCCTCCGAACCTCATCCTGAAACGATCAGTAAGCCGGCCGTCCAGCAGCCCGAGAGACGGCCACGGTTGACGTATCCCATGACGCACCAACAGGCCGACAGTACGGAGGGCCGAACTCCTCGGTCAGGGAGGCGGCGACCGGGCTTCCCCTGGATGGGCCCTTGCGAAGGCAGACTGGCGGGCCTGACCGAGACGGCCCGCCAGTCCCTGTCACGCGCCGTCCGCCAGGCCGCCGCGCTCGCCACTGGCGACACCGTATGCCCCGGTGACGCGTCACCTCTTGGCTTGTTTCGCGTCCGGAGGCTGCTCGGCTCGGTGGGACGGGGACGTCTCGATCGGGGAAGCGTCGGATTGAGGAGGGACATCAGCAGGGAGTGGCGTGACGGCATGCGGGCGGGACTTCTTGTTGAGGCTGTTGTGGGTTCGGAAGTGGAAGGCGAGGAGACCGGTGAGGGCGGCGAGGGCGAACCATGTGGCTTGGATGGCCAGGTACTTCATCAAGGTGGCTGTGGAAAAGCCGGCGCCGGTGGCGGCCTGCATGGCCCCGTAGGAGGGCAGGTAGCGCACGATGGAGCTGTCGGAGCTGGCGCTGTAGAGCGGATTTTGGAGGGCGAGGTCGATGACGCTGGTCATCGCGATGGCGAACATGCCCTCCACTTCGCGTCGCAGCAACGAGCCGAAGGCGACGCCCAGCGCACCGTAGGTAATGCCGGAGCTGAATAGGGCTGCCGCGAGTAGACCGGGCTGTTCGGGTCGCCAGAAGGCGCAGGAGAGCGCTGTCGCGTAGAGGGACACGGTTGCAGAGGCCAATGTGAGGGCGCTGAGTTTGGCGAGGATGAGATGGGTGCGGGGGTAGCCGGCCAGGGCCAGTCGGCGGTCGAAGTGGCCTCCGGAGAAGGAGGCCGCGAACATCATGAAGCCGATGATCAGGGTGACGGCGTTGAGGGCGCCGGTGATCTCGGTGAGCTCGTTGCCGGCGGGGGTGAAGACGTCTCCGGTGGCGCGCAGTTTGAAGCGGGTGGGGGTGGAGGGGACGGACCAGAAGGCCAGGGCGGTCCACACCGGCATGAACAGAGCCATGAGCACGATGGCGAAGCGGTTGCGTAGGTGCTCGACCAGCGTGTAGCGGACAGCGGTCGCCAGGAATGTGCAGTGGCGGCGTACGGGTGGGCGGGGTGTCATGCGGCGCGCTCCGTGGTCTGCTCGTGCAGGACGCCGCCGTCCAGGCGCCACAGCACGTCCAGGCGTTCGGCGTCGTAGGCGAGGTGGGACACGACCAGGACCGAGCGACCGTCGGCGCGCAGCCAGGTGGCCAGCTCCCAGAACCGCTGGTAGGTCTCCCAGTCGAAGCCCTGGTAGGGCTCGTCCAGCAGCAGGACGCGCGGGTCATGCATGAGGGCGAGGGTGAGGTTCAGTTTCTGCCGGGTGCCGCCGCTGAGGACTCCGGCTCTCTCGTCGGCGTACTGGCTGAACTGGAGCGCCTCCATGACCTCTTCGGCTCGCGAGAGGTCGGTCAGTCCGTAGGCGACCTTGAAGTAGTTCAGGTGCTGACGGACGGTGAGTGCGTCGTTGAGGACGGCGGCCTGCGGGCAGTACCCGAACCCGCCGTGATGGAGCACCGAGCCCCGGTCGGCCGCCAGTTCGCCGGAAAGGATCTTCAGGAGGGTCGACTTGCCCGCACCGTTCTCCCCGACGATCCCGGCCAGGACGCCCGGCTGCAGTCGTAGGTCAACACCGCGTAGCACCTCGCGCCGCCCGTAGGCGTGGTGTACGCCGGTTACCTCCATCTCGGGCCTCCCCTCCTCGGCGTTCCCCTTCCAACGAGCCGGGAGTGGCGACGACACGGCGGCACCCCTATGGTCCGACCTCGCGTTCATCCGATGTGCTGAGACGCTGGGCAACGGCCGCTCACAGGGGACGAGGGATGCCTATGTTCCTAGGAATGACCCCCTCCCCCTCGCCCCCGGTAGCGCAGATCCCCTCGCAGGCGCCACTTTCCGCCGTCGGCACAGCACCCTTCGGCGCTCCTCATCCCTCGGCAGGTAGTGAGGTCTGGAACCTCAACGGGCATCTACGCGACGAGGACGGGGCCGAGTACACCTGGATGATCGGTTTCCAGCGCCACCTCGACACGCTGGATCCTGCAGCCCGCCCCGGCTACGGTCTGGTCTACACACGTTCCGGCCCAGCGGGTCTCTCCCACCGCGCCTGGGTTTCGCCCGCCATGCTGGACATGATCCGAAAGGGGATGGACCGCGACAGGGCGATGGATCCCCGGGTACGCACGGCCCTGGCAGACGCCCTGGCCGAGGGCCCACTGCTGCCCGACCGGCTCCTGAGTGAGACGGTCGCGGAATCGACTGAAACCCTCGACCTCGCCCTCGGCGATCTGGCCACGTTGCGCCTGGAGGACGACGGCGGCTACCGCCTGGTCCTCCGCGACGGTGAGGGGTTCGACCTTCTCCTCACGCCCGCCAAACCGGTAGCCCCTCAGTTCGACCCCCAAGGGCGGTTCCCTGGACGGCTCCCCACCGACGAGGACGCGATCACCTCATACTTCCTGCCCCGGCTGGAGGTTCGCGGCACCCTTCACACCCAGGACGGCGCGCACAAGCGGGTGGAGGGCCGCGCCTGGTTCGAGCAGGACTGGGGCACCCCCCGCTACGTCGAGCGGGCCGTCGGCACGCCAGACCACTCCTGGGAGTGGACGGGCGTCCAGCTCGACAACGGCTGGGAGATCAGCTGCATCCACGCGCGCAACACCGATCCCGTCACCGGCGCCACCACCCTGGAGCTCACCCGCGCCTCCGCCGTCGCGCCCGACGGCAGCATCAGCTATCACGACCTCACCTGGCGGCCCACCCGCCACTGGACCTCCATGTCCACGCTCAACACCTACCCCACCGCGGTACACGTGAGCGTCCCGGCGCTCGGCCTGGACATCGAGGTCACCGCCCCCGCTTCCGGGCGGGAACTTCACACCATGACGGTGGGCCGCGCCTTCTGGCAGAGCCCGGCCACCGTGCGCGGCACCATGGGAGCGACACCCGTGGCCGGAACGGCCTTCGTGCAGACACTCCCGACCAACACCATCGGCGATCTTGAGCACTACATGCGCCGCAGCCACGACATCGCCCGCGCCGAGGCCGCCGCGCTCTACCCCGCCAATCCCGCCGACGCCACCGCGCTCGGCCTCCTCACGGGCACCGGCGACGGAACAGACCTGGACGCCGCCGCCCGCGCCCGCCTCCACCAGGCAGTCGCCGCACCCGTGCTGCACCTGCTCGACAACCCAGGACGCTCGTGGCGCCCCTACGTCGCCTCGGCCGTCCTATGCCTCCTGGGCACCGACCCCGAGCCCTACCGGCCCCTGGCCGCGGTCCCCGAACTCCTCCACGTCTCAGCCCTGATCATCGACGACATCCAGGACAACTCCCCCACCCGCCGCGGCCGCCCCAGCGTCCACGAAGTCTTCGGCACCGCCCCCGCCATCACCGCCGGCACCCTCGGCTACTACACCTTCGACGCCCTCATGCAGCGCGTCCCGCAGCCCGACCCCAGCACCATGCTGCGCATCTACCGGCTCTACCTGCGCAACCTGCGCGCCGCCCACGCCGGCCAGGCCCTCGACATCGCCGGACACCACACCACCTTCGACGAAGCCGTCAAAACCGGCAACGCCCACCTCCTCCTCGACCAGGTCCGAACCGCCCACCGCCTCAAGACGGGCATGCTCGTCCGCAGCACCGCAGAGATCGCCGGGATCTTCGGCGGCGCCGATGAGCAGCAACTCGAAGCGATCTGCCGGTACTTCGAAGCCGTCGGCATCGCCTACCAGATCACCGACGACGTAGCCGACCTCTACGGACTGGTCACCGCCGAGGAACACCGGCAGGGCATCACCACCCGGTCCCCCGCCGAAGACCTCCTCAACGGCGAGGTCACCTACCCCGTCGCCCACGCCGTCGGCCTCCTCCACGCGGCCGACCGCCAACGACTGCGCGACGCACTCCGCCAGCACTCCGACACCGGCGCACACCAAGCATCCGATCTTTTGCGGCGCAGCGGAGCACTCGAAGCGTGCATGAACGAAGCCCGCAACCTCGTCGACGAAGCGTGGAACACCCTGCAACCCCTGCTCCCACCCACCCCGCACAAGGCCATGGTCCGCGCGTTGGGCTGGTACGCCGCCCAACGCGAAACCGACCACATCCTCACGGAACCGGGGCCTCTCTAACTGATCGTTTCAGGATGAGGTTCGGAGGCGGCGGAGGCATATGTGGCTGCAGGCCAGTTCGAGCAGGCCCTGGTGGAGGTCGGCACGTCGTTCGTAGCGGGTGCGGAGGCGTTTGAACTGGTGCAGCCAGGCGAAGGCGCGCTCGACGACACAGCGCACCTTGCCCAGTCCGGAGCCGTGGGCGACGCCGCGTCGGGCGATCAGCGGTTTGATGCCGCGCTTCCACAGCAGGCGGCGGTACTTGTCGAAGTCGTAGCCCCGGTCGGCGTACAAGCGTCGGGGCTTGCGGCGGGGGCGTCCACGCAGGCCCCGGATCGGCGGGACGGCGTCGAGCAGGGGCAGGAGCTGGGTGACGTCGTGCCGGTTGCCGCCGGTGAGCGTGACGGCGAGCGGGGTTCCGCGCCGGTCGACGATCAGGTGGTGCTTGGAGCCGGGACGGGCTCGGTCGACGGGCGAGGGGCCGACGTGATCTCCCCTTTGAGGGCACGGACGTGGGAGCCGTCCACGGCGCAGTCGTCCAGGTCCAACGAGTCCGCGCGGCGCAGTTCGGCCAGCAGGGCGGCGTGCAGGCGCGGCAGCAGCGGGGCCACCCGCTCCCCCAGGTCGTCAGGAACAAGAGCCGCGGGGGTCGGCGGCCCAGACGGAACGAGACCGGGGCCAGCGACGGCACGAGTGCGACAGGGAGTGGTCCGCTCCGGTCCCGATGCCCCACCACCGGGCGCTCCGCGCCCTGGTTGCGTAGAGAAGGTCGCCATCGTGACGGTCAGCACCGGCGAATCGTCGCTGTTCTCCGCTGCTACCACCTACGGCATCGACCTCACCGCGCGCCGTGTCCTGTGGACCAAGGACCGGTTCGAGGCGACCGCCGTAACCGGGAGCATCGTGGCAGGCGAGCTAGAAACGACCGACGGCACCTACGAATCTGCACGCGGCTATGACCTGCTCACTGGCGCCGAGCGCTGGCGCGGAGAGGATCGTCTCAACCTCGACGTCAAGCCCGCCGGGCCCCACCTCCTCCTCGTCCAGGCGCAGAACAAGAGCGACTACCGCGTACATATCAAGCAGTTCCTCGATCCTGCGACCGGCACGGTGAAGCACGAGGCCCCGGATGACTTCGTCGGCTCCCGCTGTGACCATGATGGGCAGAACACCGTCGTCTGCTCCTGGGACCAGGGAAACCTCCACAAGGTCTGGGCCTTCAACGACCGCACCGTCTCCCTGCTGTGGCAGCTGCCGGATCAGGCTGCCAACCGCATTGCTCCCCGGGTAACAGCCGTCTGGAACGGACGGATCTATGGTCAGACCGACGACGGCCCCCTCGCTCTCGAGTCACGGACTGGAGCCGACCTGCCGACCCGCCCGGGTGCCGCCCCCTTCCTCGTCAACGGATACACCGGAATCGCCCTGCCCCCTGAAGATGATCTGACCGCGTACCCGGTCACTGGGTAACCGGGATGCTGCCCGGTCGGACAACCCCGCTGGGGTAGCTGTCGCCGTGCAGCGCCAGGCATCGAAGCGGACCTGACGGCAAGACCGCACTCCGTGCCCGCTGCTCCGCCTTTGCCGAAGTTCTCTGGACTCCCCAATTGGGGAGTCCACCAGCAAGTTGACCTCACTCCGGCCTCCAATCCGGCAATTCGCCATTCGGCGGCGAAAAGCGACGCCAAGAATGGGCCCTTCAGTCGACGAACTCGGCACGCCTGGTATGGATGGACCTGCGATCGGCTGAGAGGCCCGCACGTGGCCTCTCAGGGCGTTTTGAGCTCTCGGGTAGGTCGGCGGTTACGGGAAACGGGTGTTTTTCGCGCGGCTGAGAGTGAGCGTTCTCAGTTGGCCCCTGAGCGTTTTACTTGGCCCGGCTGAGCGTGACGGCTGGCCCGGCGCCGTTCGCTGGTGGCGCTCCGCCGACCTGATCTGCTGCAGCGTCATGGGTTTCTCGTTACTCCACAGCGCGGCCGATGAGTTTGCGGCTCCCGGCCGGTCCAAGCTCGTGACACCCCAGGAAAGGACACCGCCATGTCGGAGCTTCTCATCGACTTCATCACATCCCTCGACGGCCACGCATCCGGAGAGGGATGGCCCGGGTTCTGGGGCCTCGAGGGCCCGGAGTACCTCGCATGGCTCGGCGAGCAGCCCGAGGCCACCTACCTGATGGGAGCGAACACCTACCGCCTGATGTCGGGCTTCGCCGCAGGAGAAGTCCCCAATGGCCAAGACGAGTTCAGGCCCGAAGAAGAGGCGTCCGTCGACCAGCTCACGCAAGCGTCCAAGGTGGTGTTCTCCTCCTCACTCGAGGAACCACTGAGGTGGGCCAACTCCACGCTCGTCCGCGACGACGCCGTCGAGGCGGTCCGCGCCATGAAGTCGAGTGGCTCGGGGCTCCTCAGCACGATCGGCAGCCTCAGCCTGTGCCGGTCCCTGCTACGAGCCGGACTCGTCGACCGCTTCCGGGTCGTGATGTTCCCGGTGATCACCGGGGCCACGGGCGAAGAACGCATCTACGACGGCTATCCGGACGTTGCCCTCAAGATGATCGACCACCGCACCTTCGACGGCCGCATCCAGCTGGTCGAGTACAAGCCCCGCGTGCTCGAGCACCCGCCACTCGGCGTCACTGCGTGATGTCGCCCCGCCCGCCGGCCTGGACGGCCGCCAGGCCGGCGCCGACGGGCGCGGAGCAAGGCCTAGGGGCCGAACGGCCAACGTCAGGATGCCGGGCCCACCTGGCCCCGAACCGTCGCAGGTCAGCCTGGCTATGACGACTTCTTGGGGAGTCGTTTGTCGTGGAGTTCGGGAGGCGTGCATCCCGGGGTGCAGTGATCAACATCGATAAGTTTTGATGTCGATAGCATGTGCGATCGAGGTTGCGCGGTCTGCTTCATAATCCAGCTGTGGACACATCCGATGAGGGACAGCCGCTCGATCTCGTGTGGCTTGAGATCTCCAACAATGTGTGTGGTGGCCTGGCAGGGTCTCCGAGTGCTTCGTTGGTGGCCGAGCGGTTCATCGGGGCTGGCTGGAGTTCCAGATCGGGCTCGTCATGGGAGTCGTATGAGGTCGAGACCAGCTGGTGCCGCATCGAGGTCGACCCGACCGACGGGGACACGCTCCTGAACGGAGTTGTCGATCCTCGACGGTTCGAGGAGCTCGCAGCGCTGCTGACCCGGTTCGACCTGGGGTTCACGCTTGAGCTCTATGACGATGACGGGGAACTGCTGCGGGAGATCGCAGCTGGAACCCCGTCAGCGCCTCACGACGCAGCTCCTCAGTCTCTCAGACAGCTGCTCGCTCCGCTTGGGCTTTGGTTGCGGCGAGGCGGTAGGACTCGGTTCTGGTCTGAATGATGCTGCCGCCGAAAGTGAGCCGGTCGACGATGGCCGCGCAGAGCGGGGTCTGTGAAGGTCTTCGTCCAGCCTCCGAACGATTCGTTCGAGGCGATAGCCACGCTGTTCTTCTCCTCGCGTTCGGTCAGCACCTGGAAGAGGAGTTCGGCGCCACGGCGGTCGGAAGTGGCCGCAGTGGCGCGGGCTGCGCACATCGATGCGGGCATGTGGACCCGGACCCCTCCGGGTGGGCAAGCCTCCGCCTTCGCCTCTTCGGGCGCTGGGCAAGCCTTCGGGCAAGCCGCCCTGAGGAGGGTGAGTGGAGATTCCCACCACCCGGTGGGGCGCGGCCGCCCACCCGCCAGCTCTTCGGGCCGGTGGCCAGGACCTGCTTCAGGAAGGCCCGTCCATGCCCGGACGTCGAAACCCGACCCGCTCCCCTGCTCGAGGACGGTCAGGACGAGGACGCCGACCCGTGCGCCGTCGCAGAGGAGTGCCCGGCCTTGATGCCGTTGGCCTCCTAGTGGCCGCCGCGCTCGCGTCCCTCCTTGTTCCGCAGGCCCGGAAGTGGCTTCAGCTCCACGGCTCCGACATCGCCGCCGTCGCCGTCGTGGTCCTGGCCGCCGGAGCGCTGATGCTGGTACTTGTGAAGACCGCGCGGCGTGGCGTCTCCGCGTGGACCACCCGGCGGCGGCGGCCGGAGGGCTGGGACATTCGCTTTCTGGACGGCCTTCATCACAGTCAGTTCGAGGAAGCTGTACGGGACCTGATGCGCCGCGACGGCGCCCACGACGCCGTCCGCGTGGGCGGCGCGGGCGACAACGGCGCCGACGTCAAGGGGACCGACCCCGTAGGCCGTCGCTGGGTCATTCAGTGCAAGCATCGGCGCGACGGCGCAGCCGGCGCCGCGGTCGGTACTCCGGACCTTCACGTACTCAACGGGACTGGCCGCCCCGTCCATGGTGGCGATGTCGTAGTCCTCGTCACCAATGGGCGGTTCACTCGTCCGGCGCGAGAGTTTGCCCGTAGTCAGCGGTTGCACTTGGTGGACCGAGCCGTGCTGACCGAATGGGCCAGTGGCACCTCTCCCCTGTGGGGCCTCCTCCCCCACTTGCCGACGCCTTCGAGAAAGCGTCAGTGGAATCCGCGCGTGCTGACCGATCCAACACGCGAGCGGTACTAAGGTAGCGCCATGACTGCTCCCTACAGCCCCGATGATCGGGAAAAGGTAGTTGCCAAGCTGCCGACCGATCTGCGGCGCGAACTCAAGGTGCGCGCTGCGGAATTGAGTGAAGACATTCAGGACGCCGTGACCGCCGGCGTCACCTCCTGGATCAAGCTGAAGAGTCACCCCACAGTCGACACCAGTGGCGGGGCCTCCTTCTCCACGTACCTCCCGGCTGGGCTGTACGAGAAGCTGAAGTCCGCCAGCTCGTCGCGCAACATCTCCTACAACCAGGGCATGGCCCAGTCGATCCGCCACTGGCTGGACACCCATCCCTCGTCCCATCCGGCGCCCCGCACCACAGGAGCCCGACGGCTCGTCTTCGGCAATCAGAAGGGCGGGGTTGGCAAGACCTCCGTGTCCGCCGGCGTCGCCCAGGCCCTGGCCGAGATGGGCGCGAGGGTCCTGCTGATCGACTTCGACCCTCAGGGCCATCTGACGAAGCAGCTCGGTTACACGATGCTGGAGATTGACGCCCCCAGCCTTGCCAAGCACATGCTCGGCGACGTCGAAGGTGACCTGAGGGAGCTCTTCGTCCCGATAAAGGGTGGGGACTTCGAGGAGCAGCTGTGGCTACTCCCGTCCTGCAAGGACGCCTTCCTGCTGGACGCCAAGCTGGCCACCACCCGCGCCGTGCGTATCAAAGAGATCGCGCTGGAACGTGTCCTGAACCAGGTCGAGGAGGACTTCGACTTCATCCTCCTCGACTGTCCTCCGAGCCTCGGGTACACCATGGACACGGCCTTGTACTACGGCCGGACCCGCGAAGGTGAAGAGGCCGGCCAGTCCGGTCTCATTGTCCCGGTCCAGGCCGAGGACACCTCCGGCGACGCCTACGACATGCTCGCCGACCAGGTGGACGACCTCTGCGAAGACCTGAAGGTGGAAATTGACGTCATCGGGTTTGTCGTCAACCTCTACGACGCACGAAACGGATTCATCGCCACCTCCTCCCTTGAGTCCTGGCAGAACATGGACGAGCCCGTCCTCGGCATCGTGCCGGAACTGAAGGAACAGCGCGAAGCGGTGCGCCGCAAGGAGCCCTTGCTCGCCTACGAGCCGAACTGCGAGCAGGCCCAGGTCATGCGCAAGATCGCAAGGAGGATCAAGGGATGAGTATCGCCGACAAGGTCGGGCAGAGCTCCTCGTTCGGACGCTCCCGGCGCAGCGACCGCGGACGGGCCAAGGCGATCACCGAGGGCACGATTCCCTCCTACGAACTGCTTCGGCTCGACCTGGCCAAGGTCTCCCCCACCCCGTTGAACCCGCGCCGGAACTTCGGCACGAAGGAGGAGATGACCCGGTTCGGCGAAGAGCTGCGCCAGGTGCAGCTCGCCGCCTGTGTCGTTGTGAGCCGCGACGCCTACTTGAGGCTGTGGCCCTCGCACGAGGACACAATCGGCGCCGACTGCGAGCATGTGCTGCTCAACGGAGAACGCCGCTACCGCAGTGCTCTGCACGTGGGTATCGAGCAGCTCGACTTCGTTGTCCGCGACGACCTGGCCTCCTCGAGGGAGGAGTTCGTCAACCATCTGCTCGCGGAGAACCTTGACCGCGAGGACTTCGACGTGATCGAACGGGCCCGCGGCGTTCAACAACTGGTCGATGTGTGCGTGGAGAACGAGGGCGAGCGAGGAGCCCGCAGCCGGGCCGCAGAGCGGCTGGGCAAGGACCGTTCCTGGGTGACCAACCAGCTGGCTCTGCTGACGCTACCGGTCCCTCTTCAGGACCAGCTCAGCTCGGGGGCAGTGTCCGAACGGGATGGCCGCTTCCTGGCCCGGCACCTCAGTAAGAACCCGGGGCTGGACACTGCGGCTCTGCTGGAGCACCTCGCGTCCGCCAAGGAGGCGGCGAGCCAGCAGCGAGAAGATCAGCAACGACTGATCGATGCCGGTCGTCAGGTCCTGGAGCGGAACAGTGCCGAGAGTTTGTTGTCCGCGGACAACA
This sequence comes from Streptomyces sp. NPDC015346, assembly GCF_043078785.1. Taxonomy (NCBI): domain Bacteria; kingdom Bacillati; phylum Actinomycetota; class Actinomycetes; order Kitasatosporales; family Streptomycetaceae; genus Streptomyces; species Streptomyces sp. NPDC015346. The sequence goes on from NZ_JBIBTW010000015.1 coordinate 19,066, forward strand.
AGCCCACCCCCACCGTTAACTCTCCGGCCGGTACAGCAGGGGGCGGGACGGCCAAGGGCACGTTGTTGTCCGCGGACAACAACCTCCCCCTCTCCCCTGCTCCCCTCGCCGCGCCGGCAGAGAACGGGGCAGCTGCCGGACCCTTGTTGTCCACGGACAACGAACCGGCAGCGCCGCCGTCTCTTGACGTGACGGGCCAGACGCCCGCAGGCAACGTCCGGCCGGAGCTTTCCGTGCCTTCGCAAGCTACGGGTCAGAACAACGCCGAGTCTGGCGACCTCTCTCCGGCCAAAGCCAGGGACGCAGCCCTGATGGCGCTCGAAAGGCACGCGCAAGACGCGGCCGAGTTCACCGCGCGCCTGCAGAACATCACCGCCCTTCATCGCGAGGCCGCTGAAGTGGATCGCGAGGTAGCCGACAAGCTGCTCACCGCTGTTCGCGAGCAGATCGAAAAGGCCCTGGGTCAGTTCCCCTCCGACGTGGCGGGACTCTGAGGACCCTGCTGCCGCGAAGCCTGCACGCCGCCATCGACGGTTGTTGTCCGCGGACAACAACCGTCCTGCGGACGATGAACGCTTCCGCAGGGCGCCAAGGGAACATCCCCCGGGCCCGGCAAGTGCAAAGGACAGCCTGTGCCGACGAAGTCGCGCCGGTCGGCACAGGCCATCCCCTGCCCCCGGGCACATAGGCCGAGCTTCCCACCCCATCCAGTGAGCAAGAGCTTGACGAACCACGGCGTACTTCGTCGAACCAGTTGCCCGGATAACTGATCGTGAGAGTGTGAACCAAGTTGCTGCAGATACAGGAGAGGCGGGCATGACGACACGCACCTCACCAATCCTGCTGACCCGCACGCACAGGATCCTCATCGGGGTCATCATCGCGGGTGCCGTGGTGATCGCCGGTATTGGATTCGCAGGGTCATACACCGCCGTTCGCGAGCTCGCGGAGAAGAAGGGGTTCGGCACCTTCTCCCTGGTCTTCCCCATCGGTGTTGACGCGGGTATCTGCGTGCTCCTGGCCCTGGATCTGCTGCTGACGTGGCTGCGTATCCCCTTCCCGCTGCTGCGCCAGACCGCGTGGCTGCTGACCGCGGCGACAATCGCCTTCAACGGGGCGGCCGCGTGGCCCGACCCGCTCGGCGTTGGCATGCACGCGGTCATCCCAGTCCTGTTCGTTGTCACGGTGGAGGCGGCCCGGCACGCGGTCGGCCGGATCGCGGACATCACCGCCGACCGGCACATGGAGGGCGTCCGCCTCACGCGCTGGCTGCTCTCCCCGATCCCGACGTTCAAGTTGTGGCGCCGGATGAAGCTGTGGGAGCTGCGTTCGTACGAGCAGGTCATCAAGCTGGAGCAGGACCGGCTGATCTACCAGGCCCGGCTCCAGGCCCGGTACGGGCGGGCGTGGCGCCGCAAGGCCCCGGTAGAGGCCCTGATGCCGCTGCGCCTGGCGCGATACGGGGTACCGCTCGCACAGACCGCCTCCGCAGGACTGACCGCAGCCGGCCTGAGCCCGGTCCTGCTCGCCCGCCCTGTGCCTGTCCCCGTACCTGAGCCGGAGCTCGCCGCCTCGGCCGATGTTCCCGCACTGCTCCCGGCCGACGAGCCTCCGGCTGGGGACGCCGCTGCCCGAGAAGCGGAATCGCCGGCCGAGCCCGCGGCTGCACCTCCCGACGCTCGGGACGGGATGCCCGAGCCCGTCATCGTCGACCTGGCGCAGGCTGCGCGGGACTTCATCGCGCAGTACGGCTCGGTCCCGTCCGCGGAGCAGTTCGCGGCGTACCTCGCGCGGGACTACGGCCTGACCGACCAGGAGACCGGCGGCCTCCTTCCTGATGCACTGCTGGAGCCGGTGCTCGGCGAGTTCCAGGCGGCGGAGCTCGAAGCGGCCGCGCACGAGGCCTCCATCCTGGCGGTCGAGGAGCCGGTGACCGACGCGCTGGCTACCCCGGTGCCCGCGTACGCGGAGCAGTCGGCAAGCGCGGGGGAGCCGCACCCCTTCTTCGGGGAACAGGGCGCCCTGCGCAGCCTGTCGGAACCGTCTGCCGAGCCGGCACGACTGCCCGCCGGAGCGGTACCCGCGCCGACCGCCTCCGTGACCGATGCCGGCCCCGCGGGCCGTTCCTTCGAGCAGCCCGTCCTCGCGGCGCCGACCGGTGCGGACGGTCAGGACTGGGTGGCCGAGGTGACCGCGTCCGGTGAGGCAACCGCGCGGGTGCCGCGGCAGCAGACCGACGAGGAGCTGGCCGAGGCGGACCCGATCCAGCGCGAGATCGAGCAGGTGGCCTCCTGGCTCACTGAGGCCACTGACACCGGCAAGCGGCTTTCGGGAGCTGAGGTCGCCCGGCGGCTGGGGGTCTCACCGAAGACCGGCCAGCGCCGCGTGCTCGATGCACAGAAGTACCTGGAGGAGCAGCGTCGGCAGCAGGGCCGGGCGCACCTCCGCTCCGTCGGCAGCAGCTGACCGACGTTCCGGTTAGGGCTCGGTGGCCGGTTGCCAGCCACCGTCACTGACCGGCCCGGGCAGCCGCCCGGCCGTGACCGATCGGCGCGTGACCGATCCCGTGACCGATGATCGGACCCGCCCGCTGCCGGGCCCGTGACCGATGACCGAACCGGCCCGTGATCGATGCCGGGCGCGGTGACCGGTGACCGATCCAGGCCCCACCGGTCACCGGTCATGACCGGTCCGCGGCCATCGGTCACCCATCCGCCACACCCTCGCGCCCGCCTCCTGGGCAAGCCTTGGCGCCGAAGTCCCGAGGCTTGCCCACCCCCCAGGGAGGCTTGCCCAGAGTTGCATGGACCGGTCACGAGGGGGCTTGCCCAACCCCCCACCAGGCTTGCCCAATCGGTCACGGGAGGCTTGCCCGCCACATGGGCAAGCTCATCACCTGCTCTCTTAGGGCGCTGGGCAAGCCTTCGGGCAAGCCCAGCTGAGGAGTGTGTACGGCACGAGATCCGAAAGGAGACGTGCCGTGCACGACGCTTCGCACCCCGCCGCCAGCGGCGGGTACTTCGACCGGCTGGACGCCGACTGGGTCGCGCTGTGCGCGGACCCCGCCCTCCACCACGCGGTGACCGACTGGGTGACCGATAGCCACCTGACCGACGACATCGCGGCCGTGACCGATTCCTGGGCCGGCTCCCTGACGCCCGACCAGCTCCTCACCACGCTCCGCCCGACGACCAACGGCGTGACCGATGAACTGACCGACGTCGTCCTGCGAGCCCTCCTCCAGCGCGCCGCCGGCCGTGACCGATCGGCCGTCCTCGCCGGCCACGTCATCGTCCAGGCGATGCTCCCCGCCGTCTTCCGCATCACCCGCGGACAGGTCCGTACGACCGGCGGCCGCACCCGCGACGCCGTCGGTCACGTGACCGTTACCGCCCTCTACGAAGTGGCCCGCTCCGGCCGCATCCATGGCCGTCCCGGCCGGCCCGCCGCCAACCTGACGCTCGACACCCTGCGCCGGGTCCTGGCCGAGCTCGCCGCCGAGCAGGGCCCGGCGGGGGAGGAGCTCGCGGCCGCGGAGCAGATCGCCGACCGGGCGCCGGGCCCGTACGAGATCGCCCGCGCCCGCACCGTGCGTGCGGCCGCAGCCGAAGCCGGCCTCCACGCGGGCCCGGCCGACGACGCCGCGACCGCCCCGGCCCGGCTGGAGCTCCTGGAGCTCCTCCTGGACGCGGTGCGCGAAGGCGCGCTGTCGACCGTGGACGCGCAGGCGCTGGCCTGGCATCACATCAGCGGCGGCATCCCGGACGCCGAGGCCGCCGCCCGCGGCGGGACCACGGCCGGCGCCTGGCAGCGCCGGCGCTCGCGGGCCCTGGCCCGCCTCACAGCATCCCTCCAGCCCGAGGCCGCGGCGTGAACCGGACCACCGCCCCGGCCACCGTCCGCTCCCCCCTTTGGAGATGCGTCTTGACCACACCCGCCGCGCCGACGTCGCTGGACGCGGACGAGGAGCGCGTCACCCGCGCCCAGCGTCTGCTCATCCACCTCGGCGCCGCCCTCGTCGCCCGTCCCTTCGACCCCGGAACCCACGAGAAGCTCCGCGCCTTTCTTGACGAGGACGCCGAGCTCGTCCTCGCCTCGCTCGCCGTGCTGAGCCGCCGCCCGGAAGCGGAGCTCCGCAGCCGGATCGCGGAGCTGGCCGGCCACACCCTGCGCTCGGCGGGAGGCACGGCATGAGCCCCGTCCTCACCGGCCGCCGGAAGCCGGCCGCACCGGCCGACCCGCAGACGCCGACCGTCCAGGAGACCGGGGTCGAGCCGGAGGCCGGATGGGTCGCTGGCTGGTCGACCGGCGCCCAGGCCAACTGGGCTGCCCTGATCCGCTGGCTCGTCTGGGTCCTGATCGCGCTCGGCCCGCTGCTGGGTGCGCTCGCCTACCTCTCGATGCCCACCACGTCCGCGGCCCCTGCGCCGAAGACCGCCCCGTCCGCACCGTCCGCGAGCGGCGGCCAAGGCGCTGCCGGCTTCGCGACGCTCTTCGTCGCCGCCTACCTGTCCGCCGGGCGCGGCGACGAGCCCAAGCTCGCCGCCTACTACCCGCCAGCCGCCAGCATGCAGCTCGACGGCGTCTCCGGCCAGCAACGTGGCGAGCAGCTGACCGTCGTCCGGCTCCGCCAGACCGACACCGGCGTCTGGGCGGTCACAGTCGCGGCCCGCGTCACCGGCGCGCAGCCGTCGCCAGCGCCGCCCACACAGCCGGGCGCCTCCCCGTCTCAGTCGGCCGACGCGGTGCGCTACTTCCAGGTGCCCGTCGCCACGGCGCCCGGCGGCGGGGGAGCGACCGCGTACACCGCGCTCGCGCTGCCGGCCGAGGTCGCCGCGCCTGAGCGGGCCAAGACCCCGGAGCTGGTCTACGGCGCGATGCGCCCGGCGCTTCCCACCGACCCGCGCACCCAGGCGGTCACCAGCTTCCTGACCGCCTACCTCACCAAGGCCGGCGCCGAGCTCGACCGCTACCTCGCCCCCGGCACCCGCCTGGCCGCGCCGTCCCCTGCTCCCTACACCGGGATCGCGGTGGACCAGCTCGCCGTGGAGGGCGAGACCGGCGGCGAGCCTGTCGTCTCCGTCCCCGGCGACGGCACCACACTGCGCCTGCTCGTCACCCTCCGGGCTACCGGCCATGACGGGGTGCGGCTCCCGCTCACCTACGCCCTCACCCTCAAGGCCCGCGCCGGCCGCTGGGAGATCGCCAGCCTCGACGGCGCCCCCGCCCTCACCGCACCGGCCCGGGCCGCCTCCGGCGCCCCGGGTCCGGCACCCACCCCCACCGCATAAGAGGAGCACCGTCATGCACGACACCATCACGCTGGCCGCGGGCTGGATCCAGACCGGCACCGGCCTCGGCACCGACATCAAGGGCCTCATCTTCGACGTGGCCATCCCGGCACTGTGCGGGATCTTCGTCGTGGTCGTGGGCTGGAAGACCAAGGCACCCGGCCCGACGATCATGGCCGTCATCTTCGCGGCGATCGTCTGGGGCCTGTCCGCCAACATGGGCGCCCTCAAGAACAAGACCACCGAAGACATCGTCCAGTACCAGGGCGGCCCTACGGCGCCCCGGGGTGACCAGTGACCGACGCTGCTGGCGGCGGCGAGCTGGACTTCGAGCTGATCGGCCGCTGCTACACCAAGGCCCGCCGCGCGCCCTTGGTCCACGGGGTGATCCGGGACGTCAACGGCGGTCGGGGGATCCGGCTGCCCGGCGGCCCCTTCACCTTGACCCAGCTCGCCGGGATCGTCTCCACCGTCGCCGCCCTGATCCTGACCCGGCCCCTGTGGGGCGGCCACGGCTGGCTCGACGTCGCCGTCCTCCTGGTCCTGCCCGCCGTGGTCGCGTTCGTGCTCCGCCACCTGCACATCGACGGCCGCAACCCTGCGGCCGCCCTGTTGAGCATCGCCCTGTTGCTGGCCGCGCCCCGTCGGGGCCAGCTCCGCGGCCGCACTTACCGGCCGCCCCGGCCCACCCGCGGCGACACCCGCATTCACCTGCCCGCCGACGGACAGGCCGCCGAAGCCACCGCCCCGGCGATTGCTGCTGTCTCCGTACCGGAGCCCCGGCCAAAGCGGCCCCGGCCCCGGCCTTCGGTACCTGCCGCCACGCCGATAGCACACGCCGGGCCTTCGGTGCCCGACGCGCCGGTGGCCTCGGGGGTGCAGGCCCTGCTTGCCCGACGGGCCCCCACCACTCGTAACTGACTGGAGAACTGACGATGCGCCTGCCGATCCGGCACGTCCAGCAGAACCTGATCTTCACCACCCACGGCACCGTGTGGGCGGTGTGGCGCGTTGCTGCGACCAACTACTCCCACGCCCCGGCCGTGGTGAAGAAGCGCCGTCTCAAGGCTCTGGAGGGCCTGTTCAAGGCGATGACCGGCGAGCCGATGCTTCTGTCGCTGTGCCCGCAGATCGACCCGACCGCTGTGGTGCGCGCCATGGTCGACGACATTGACCTGGAGCGCGCACCACGCTACGAAAGCCTCGGGCATGCGGTCCTGGACCAGCTCGAGATGATGGAGCTGACCGGCCGTACCGACTGGCTCGCGCTCCCGCTGCCCCCGCTGTCGCAGAAGGACGCGGTCTTGTCCGCGTTCCGGGCGGCGAAGGCGGAAGTCTCCGTGCAGCTTGGCCTGATGCCCGCGGTCGTCACCGATGTGGAGGTGCAGCGGCGCCTGGAGCAGGCCCAGCGGATCCAGGCCCAGTGGCCCACCGGTGTGTCGATGCGGCCGGCTTCCGAGGCGGAGATCCTGTGGATCTACGGCCATTCCGCGCGCCGCGGGCTCGCCGAACCGTTCCTCCCTGACGGAACCGAGACCCCGGTCCGCGGCCGCGGCCGCAACGTCGCGGCGCTGGGGGAGATCCTCGTCGGCGAGGGCGGCGCCGACTTCACCTCCGGCCCCGTCCTGCCGGCCAATCCGTTCACCCGGCGTTTCCTCCAGGTCTCCAGCGAGTGGGGTGACTCTTACCAGGCTCTCCTGGCATTGAGCGAGATGCCCGAGGCGTTTGCGCTGCCTGGGGCGGCCTACCTTCAGCAGCTCGACGACCTGGCCTACCCAGTTGACTGGACAGCCCGCCTGGTCATTGTGCCCGGCTCGAAGGCCGAGCCGAAGGTCCGCAAGCGCGCCCGGCATTTGAAGGCGCAGGCCGCCGAGTACGAGGGCGACCCGGCCGGCCCGCCCGCTGCCGTCGCCCGCAACCAGGCCGACAACGCGGAGTACCACGAGCGGCTCACCGCGAACCGGCGCGAGGTGGAGATCCGCGCCATGGTCACCCTCGCCGTGTGGGGCAACAGCCCTGACGACGCCATGGACCGCGCCGCCGCCCTCGCGTCCGACTTCGGGTCCACCGACTACACCTTCTCCCGGCCCGCCGGCGAGCAGACCAGCCTGTGGCAGGCGATGCTGCCCGGCTGCCGTACTCCCCGCGTCATGGCCGGTTACGCGCAGATCCTTCTCGCCCGGGACTTCGCGATGGCCATGCCCTGGTGCGGCTCCCAGCTCGGCGACGAGCGCGGCGGCCTCTACGGCCTCCAGGTTGCCTCCGGCGGCGCCCGCCCCGTGCTGATCGACCCCGCCCGCGGCCCGCGCGAGAACGCGAGCGCGTCAATGGCTTGGCTCGGCGAGCTCGGCGCCGGTAAGTCCGTCGGCATGAAGGGCGCCGTCTACAACGTCCTCGCCCGGGGCCACCAGCTCGGCCGCCCGGGCTCCCGCGGCCGCGCCGTGATCGTCGACCGCACGACCGACCAGGAATGGGCCCGCTTCGCGACGGCCTGTCCCGGCACCACCCAGCTGATCCGCATCGACCACACCGCCGAGGTCTCCCTCGACCCGCTGCGCCTCTACAAGGAGAACAGCCCCCAGGTCGCAGCCCGCTTCACCGAGTCCTTCCTCACCCTCCTGCTCGGCGTACGGCCGATGGACCTTGAAGGCGTCGCCCTGTCGGAGGCTGTCCAGGCGGTCTTGGCCCGGCCGGAGCCGTCGATGCGCGCTCTGATGGAGGAGCTCACGGCGCGCGGCGCCGGGGACGCGGCCGCCCAGGGCCTGGCCCGCAAGCTCGCCTCGGTCGCCCGCAAGGACTTGGCCAGGGTGGTGTTCGACGAGACGCTGCCGGTCGTTGACACCCAGCGCGCCGACAGCGTCGTCTTCCTCGTCAGTGCGTTGCAGCTGCCGAAGAAGTCCGAACTCGCCTCCGAGCATCGGATCCAGCGCCTGGAGTTCGAGAAGGTTTTGGGCCGGGCGCTGATGTATCTGATCGCCGCCGTCTCCCGCGAGACCGCGATGCGCAGCCGGGACGAGTTCGCGGTCACCGTCTTTGACGAGTGCTGGTGGCTCACCTCCAGCGACGAGGGCCTGGAGCTGCTTCTGGAGTTGCTGCGCGACGGCCGCAAGCGCAACGCCGCCGCGTACGTCGGCAGCCACGACGCCGAGGACATCGGCCCGGCCGACAGTGAGAAGGGCGTCATCGTCCGCGGGCTTATCCCGCACCGATTCGTCTTCCGCCAGACCAGCCGCCCCCTGGCCGCCCGCAGCCTCGAATTCCTCGGCGTGGACTCCACCGACACCGAGCTGCTGGACCTGGTGACCGGCGGCCTCTCGCCGCTCGGCCTGCCCGAGGATCAGCGCCGGGCCCGCGCGGGGGAGTGCCTCTACCGCGACCTGGCCGGCCGCATCGGCCTCATGCGGGTCCTCATCCCCCGCGACCGGGCCATCGAGCGCGTCATCCACACCACCCCGACCAGCTACCAGGCGGCGGCATGAGGACCCCTCGCGCCCCGTTCAAGCGGCTGCGCCTGCTCGGAACAGGCCGCCTGCGCCTCGCCCTGCTTGTGGCAGCGCTCGCCGCCACCGCCTTCACCATGCTCACCTCGCTGCCGGCCCTCGCCGAGCCGAACCCGACCCCGATGCCCACCAGCCCGCCGGTAGCCAATCCGCTCGGGCCCCCGACACCCGGCACGCGTACGCCCACCCCGGAGGAACTCGCCGAGATCGAGAAAATCATCGCCGACCTCAACAAGCGGCTCTCCGACAACATGCAGGAGGCCCACCTCAAGGCCGAGGAGGAGCGCCTGCGCGAGCTCCTGCCCGACGAGGGAGGCGTCCTCGCCGTCTTCAACGTCACCGACGAGCGGAACCTCCCGATCTCGGCGTACACCGTGAAGTCGGACACCGGCGGCCTGACCGACTGGGACCTCGGGATCCAGAACCTGATCACCGAGCTGTGCTTCATGATCACCAAGTGGGTCATCGCGTTCTGCTGCTGGCTTATCGTCTGGGCGCTGGGCTTCGGCCTCGCCAAGCTCCTCCTGGCGCCGGTCCTGTCCGTCGCCAACTCCCTGCACACCCAGGTCATCTTGCAGATGGGGCTGCCGTCCCTGTTCCTGTCGGTGTGCGCGCTGATCACCGTCGTCCGGATCTTCTTCGGGGATCGGGCTAAGGGGTGGGGCGATGCGGCCCTGTCCCTCCTGATCGCCGCGCTCACCGCCACGCTGCTGTCCTCGCCCCCGCAGCTCCTGCTGGGAGAGCAGGACGGTGCCGTAGCGGCCGCCCGCGGCCTGGCCCTCGAAGTCGCCGACATCATCCTCGACGCCAACCCCGGCCAGAAGGAGAAGGCCCCCGACGAGGAGGACTCCGCCAGCACTCTGGCGCTCTCCCGCCCGCTGACCGACACGCTGACCGACGCCTTCATCGTCAAGCCCGCGATGCTGCTCCAGTACGGCCGGGTCTTCGAGGGCGAGTGCGCGAAGAAGTACTCCGACACGAAGATCACGCAGCTCGCCTACGAGCGGGCGATGAACCAGCAGATGGAGCGGTTGAAGAAGTTCCACAGCTACCGGGCATGGATCGACCCCAGCGGCGCGCAAATCACCGACTGGACCATGCCGCTGGCCAAGCAGTGGGCCCTGGACCACTTCGGCAACCCGCCGATGGAGCGGTTCGAGAAGGACTGCGTCAAGGGCGACGTACAGGCCGCGAAGCGGGCGTCGATGGACAAGGTCGGCGGCGCGATCTTCCTCCTCGTCGCCGCGCTGATCGTCACCGTCCTGATCGCCGGCCTCACCGGCAGCTTCCTCGTCGCACAGTGCCGCATCGCCTGGGACGCCGTACGGGCCGAACCCGCCCTCGTGGCCGGCCTGATGCCCGGCGCCGGCCGCGGCTACCTGTGGGACTGGGCTGCATCCGTCCTGCACTCCCTCGGGCAACTCCTCGCCTCCATCATCGGGCTCGCCGTCCTCATCCTCATCGTCCAGGCCGTCCTCGACACCGCGCAGCAGGACTGGGGCAACGAACTCACCCTGCGCTTCCTCGCCGTGGACATCGTGTGCATCGGCGCGATCAAGAAGCGCAAGGCCCTCACAGTCAAGTCCAAGCAGGCCGCAGCCAACTTCCGCGCCAAGATGTCCTCCGCCCGGATCGGCGGTACCAACGGCTCCGTCTTCACCCCCTCGTCCACCCCGGTGGCGAAGAACCAGTCGATCGCCCGCAAGGTCACCCGCGGCACGGTCCGCACCACGATGGTCGGCGTCACTCTCGCCTCGGGAAATCCCATCGCCGCCCTCGGCTACGCCACGAGCTCCAGCGTCAGCACCGTCGCGCTGATGAACCGCATCCAGTCCAGGGTCAACGGCGGCGGCCGCCCGGCCAGACCTGGGAGCCAGCCCCAGCGCCAGCCGGGCAACCCGGGCCAGACACCGCCCGTACCGCCGCAGAACCCGCCCGCGCAGCCGCCCAACCCGCCCGCTACCCCGACGAACCAGCTCCCCGGAGGCCCGCCGCACGACCTCGCCACCAGCAGCAGCCAGGCCGTCACCGTCCCGACCCGGCTCCCGGGAGGCCCGGCAACCCTCTTGGCCAACGGCAACAGCCAGGCGACCACCACACCGAACCAGCCCAACCCCCCGGCCACGCAGGCGACAAGGCGGCACCAGGTCCCGACTCAGCCGGCCGCCTCGCCGCGCCAGCAGCAGCTCCGGCAGCGCCTAGACCGCGGCACCCCAAGACAGCCCGGCACACGCCGCGTCCCGACCGCGACCCCGCGGCGGCCCAGCGACGCGACCCTGAGCCGTAACGAGGAGCGTGAGCTGAACATCCGTCGCCGTCGGCAGCGCCGCTCATGAAGAAGAAGTTCAAGGCGTGGCTGGCCGGCGTCGCAGGCCTGCTCGGCCTGGCCCTCGTTCTGCTGGCCGCTGTCGGAGCCCACGTGGCCGGCCTCGGCCAGAGCGAGGCCGAGGCCGCTGCAGCCCGCTGCCCAGCCGGCGGCCAGCCCGGCCTCGACCCGGACACCGCCGAGATAGCCCGCAACGTCAAGGAGATGCTCGCCGGGAGCGGCGACGTGAACGTCCCCGGCCTCTCCGAGCCCAAGAAGCAGATCCCCAACGCCAAGGTCATCGTCGCGACCGGCATCCAGAAGCGGGTGCCGGCCCGCGGCCAGGTCATCGCCCTGGCCACCGCCCTCCAGGAGTCCACCCTGATCAACCTCGACCACGGCGACCGCGATTCACTCGGTCTGTTCCAGCAGCGGCCCTCCCAGGGCTGGGGAACCCGCGAGCAGATCATGGACCCCGTCTACTCCTCCGGGAAGTTCTACGACGGGCTCGTGAAGATAAAGGACTGGGAGCAGATGCCCGTCACGGTGGCCGCGCAGAAGGTCCAGCGCTCCGGCTTCCCCGACGCGTATGCCAAGCACGAGCCCCTCGCGACCGGCCTGCAGCAGGCCATCGCCCCCACCCTCGGCGCCGCTCCCGTCGGCCCGATGCCGGGACAGCCCGGTCTCGGCGGCGGCTTCGGCCCGGGAGGGTGCGCCGGACAGGGCGTCGGCAACGTGGACTTCGGGGAGATCCCGCCCGGCTCGCTGCCGGAGGGCTACCAGATCCCGGCCACCGCGCCGATGGAGGTTAAGACCGCGATCCGCTGGGCCCTCGGCCAGCTCGGCACCATGTACCAGTGGGGCGGCAGCTGCACGAACCCCCACGGCAGCGACCCGTCCCAGAGGTGCGACTGCTCCTCCCTGACCCAGCGCGCGTACGGTGTGGCTGGCAAGGAGCTCACCCGCACCACGTACACGCAGATACACGACGGCAGAGGCGTCCCCACCAGTCAGGTGCAGCCGGGAGACCTGCTGTTCTCCCGTGGCACGGCGGCCGCCCCGGAGCATGTGTCCATGGCGATCGGCTACGGCTACGTGGTCCACGCGCCGAAACCAGGCCGGGTCGTCGAGGTGACCAAGCAGGCGAACATGGGCGAGATCCTCGTCGTCCGGCGCATCGTCAGCTGAACGCCACCGTGCCCGCCCGCCCGAACGACCGGGGGGCGGGCACGGACAGGTGTTCAGCGCTGAATAGTGACGCGGGGGCGTTCGCTGCGGTGATCGAACCTGGAGCAGATGCGGTCTCCGTGCCGCAACGACTTGCCCACCGGCCACTTCGCGATCTCGAACATGTGCTCGCTGTACTCCACCGACTCGGTCGCCTTCCACCACCCCACCGTCTGGACCCGCTTGCCGCCCTGCAGCACGAACACCTCGGCGCGAGCGCCCGGGTGACACCCCTTCAGGAGGGCTCGCGCCTCCTTCACCTTCAACCCCTCGCCGATCACGCCCACGCTCAAGGGCCCTTGTCGGCCCCGCCGCTCGCGTATGCCGGCGCCGTGGCAGCCAGCAGCAGTGCGGCTGCTGTCTCAACGGCCAACCCCCGATCGCAAAGGGAGGGTAAAGGATTCGGGCGCGGTGTCTGGATCGGCCTCGGATTCGTACTTGGTCCAGGTTGAAGGGCTTCTTCCCACCGACCTGGAGACACCGTGCACCACACCGCCCCGTCCCGGCCGACCTCGGTCCGGCCGACATGAGCATCCCGGACCTGCCGGTCGACGAGCTCCTGGCCCAGCTCCAGGCCGTTCTGAGCGCGGCCGCGCCGTACCTCGTCGCCCTCGGCGTCCTTGGGGCGGCGGTCTGGGTGTGGTGGACGATCCGGCGGGCGGTACTCGTCCGGCAGGCGCTCGCCGGCCGGGTCCAGGTCGAGGCGATCCCCACAGCCACTTTCGACCCCGGTGAAGGCGAAGTCGGCCGCTGGGCCCGCCAGCTCGGGCGCATGCACTACGCCGCCAGCGGTGTCCCGGCCCGCGGATCTGCGGTGCGCCTGCGGTACACGGCCGTGGCGGGGACGATGCGCTGCTACATCGAAGGCCCGGCGGCCGCGGCCGCGATCCTGAACATGCCCGGCTTCGCGGAGGTCGAAGTCCGTACCCAGCACGGCCAGGCCGACATCGGGCCCGTCCGCTTCAACGGGCCGGGAGGAACGCCGTGACCGCCGTCATCTCCCTCGACAAGCCGGCGCAGGCGCCCACCGCCCAGGCGAACGGGCGCCGGTACGTGCAGCGCGCCGAGCTCGCCCTGGGCCTGCCCGACTACAAGGCCCTCGCCTCCCTCGGCCTGAGCCCCGACCCGCTCCAGCAGCTGGCCGCGGCCATGGCCTCCGTGCGCACCGAAGACGGGGAGAAGGCGGAGGCGGTCTTCGACCTGGTCCCGGTCTCCGAGCGGCGCCTGGCCCGCCGCCGACGCCGCCTGATGGCCCGGGCCGCGCGACGGGGCCCGTCCGCGTACGGCGAGCGACTCACCGGCGGCCTCGGCGGAGGCGGCTTCTGGGGCTCGATGACGTCCGCTTGGTCCGGCGGCGCCGGCGCCTCCAACCGCTCCGAGCGGATCCCGCGGCAGACCGACCTGCGCGACGGAGTCGGCAAGCTCGAACCCGCAACCGGGGCTGTGTTCGCGGTGCAGATTCTGCTGCGCACCGAGGCCGCCCACCCGCAGCTGGCCCTCGCCCGGATGCACCAACTGATTGCTGCGCTGTCGATGACCTCGGGGGAGAACTACCTCAAGGTCCATCGGCCCCGACGGTGGGCGATCGGCCGGTTCGAGCGCCGGTTCGCAAGCGGGGAGTTCGCGCCGCGCCGCCGGCAGTGGCTGACCGTGCCCGAGCTCGCGGGCTGGTTGAAGCCGCCGACGGTGAAGTGCACGGCCTCCAGCGTGGTCCGCTCCGGCGGCCTGGTCCCGCCGGCTCCGGCCGACCTCCCCGTCTACACCGGGCAGCGCGACGTCATCCCGCTCGGCGCCGTGGTCTACCCGGACGGCCGCGAGCGGATCGCAGGCGCCCGGGTGCAGGACCTCCTCTTCGGCCTCCAGCTCGGCAAGGCCGGCCACGGCAAGACCGAGGAAGCCTTGGTCCAGTGCATTGCGATGGCGCACTCCGGCTACGGCTGCTGGTTCCTCGACCCGCACGGCGAGGGCTGGGCCCGGGCAAAGCCCTACCTCGCGCACCCGGAGATCGCAGACCGGCTCTGGGAGATCAACCTCGCCAAGGCCGACCCGGACCAGCCGGTCGTCTCCTGGAACCCCCTGTCGATGGAGGGCCGCACCCTCTCCGACGTCCAGGACATCGTCCGCTCCGTCACCGAGGGCATCGCCGCGGCGCAGGACTGGGGCGACAACGCCCCCCGCGCCCGGACCATCCTGGCCCGCGCCTCCCAGGCCCTGGCCCTGCTCAACCTCCAGGCCGCCCAGGCCGGGCACCCCGAGGCGCAGTGCACGCTCTTCCAGCTGCGCACCTGGCTCACCGACGAGGACTGGCGCGAGCAGCTGCTGCCCAAGCTCCCGGACCGGGTCCGCACGTACTGGGAGACCACGTTCCCCAAACTCGGCCCGGACGCGGTACCGACCGTCACCTACGCCATCGACCGCCTCGACACCTCGCAGTCCCTCCAGGGCTTCTTCGGCAGCCCGCGCTCCGCGTACGACGTCCGCCACGCCATGGACACCAACAAGGTCGTCTTCGTCTGCCCCTCCGGCAGCGAGAGCGACGCTTTGGTCAGCTGCCTGCTCATCCACGACCTGCACCGCGCCGGCATGTCCCGGCAGGACACCCCGCGCGAGCAGCGGAAGACGTTCTGGGCCTGGGGCGACGAGCTCACCGCGCTCGACAGCAGCAGCAAGGGCTTCCTCGCCGCCATCGCCGAGCAGCTGCGGAAGTACGAGGTGAGGTTCATCGGCATGACCCAGATGGCGCTCCGGCTCTCCGCCATCACCCGCCAGGCCCTCCTGCAGAACCAGAGCTGGCTGAGCACCTGCGCCGCGGACTACGACGAGGCCGCCTTCGTCGCCAAGAGGTGGAACGGCCACGTCAGTCCGGAGACGATCACCGAGCTCCCGAAGTACCACTACGTGATGTCCGTGAACCTCAACGGGGCCCGGACCACGCCCTTCCGGGTTCGCGGCCTGCCCGTGGACGAGGTCTTCGCGCACTACGACAACCCGGCCGGCATCCCCGCCCTCGACCAGGCGATCGACAGCAACCTCAACCGCCGCCCCCTCGGCGACATCCTGGCCGACCTGGAAGAGCTCGACGCCGTCGTCCTCGCCCACCACACCGGCCGGCGCCCCGGCGGCCCGAGCGCCGACGACCCCACCAGCGTCATCGACTAGCAGAAGGGGAGCACCCCATGCCCTACCCGCACTCCGCACCCACAGGGCTGGGCCAGGTCGCCCAGCAGGCCGCCCAGGTTCTCTACCAGCACCGCCTGGTCTCAACGATGCAGCTTCACAGGCTCGTAACCCCTCACCACACCCGCTCCGAGTTCCTCCGCCGGCAGCTTCACACCCTCCGCCAGGCCGGCTTCGCCGAGGCCGTAGGGCGGCGCAGCGCCGGCCAGACCCAACTGCTGTGGTGGCTGACGGAGAAGGGGGCCCAGTCCGTCGAAGCCGTCGGCCTGCTCCAGCCCCGCGCGTACCGGATGAGCCAGGAGGCCGCGCTCGGCCCGCTCCAGGAGCACACCCTCGCGGTCGTCGAAACCGGAGCCGCCTTCGTCGAACACGCCCGCCGCCTGGGCCACGAGTGCGGCCCCCTCGACTGGTCGCCCGAGATCGCCCACTACTACCGCGACGAAGCCCGGCCGGGGGAGGAGCTGTGCCTCGTCCCGGACGCCGTCCTCAACTACGTCCACACCGCGGGCAAGCAGCGGACCTTGCTGACCTTCTTCGTGGAGGTCGACCGGACCCAGATGACGATCGCCCGCCTCGCCCAGAAACTGCATGCCTACGCCGCCTACTACGAGTACGCGCCCCAGCCCCAGACGACCAAGGGCACCCGCGGGCCTCGGCGCCAGGCCGCGATGCCGGCCTGGCGCTACCGGTACCCGGCGTTTCCCCGGCTCCTGCTCGTGCTGACGGGAGCCTCCGAGGACCGCCTCGCCCGCCGGATCGCCGACCTGCGCAGTCTCGCCGCCAGTGACCCCGCACTCGCCTCCACCCCTCTGCGGGCCGGCGTTACTACGCTCGACCAGCTCCGCGATCGCGGCCCCTTCGCCCGCATCTTCACCCCCGTCCTCGGCCTCGCCCATCCCTCAGACGCCTGGCTCCGCCCCCAGCCTGAAGCGGCCTGAACCCTCACGGGAGGAACCCCGTGCTCCTCGCCAAGATCCGGAGCCGGTCAGCGAAGCCGTCCCCTGTCGCACCGGCGAGACCCGCCGAGTACCGAGCCTGCGACGACGCCAACGCCATCACCCGGCCGTTCTCACCACTCATCAGCGAAATGCTCGCTATGTACTGCCACACCCGCCCGGTCGGAGCGCTCTCCCGGAACGAGACCTACCCGGACGAATACCGCATGACGGCCCGGCAGATCATCCACCCCCTACTCGAGGGCTCGACGAAACCAGACCGGCGATCAAGGTGTCATCGAGGACCTGCTGCTCGAACCTCGTCACAGCTGAACGGTAAGCATTTCGACAGGCTATGTCGGTGACTCGGTCGCTTGAGTCGCTTCGGTCGCTATCGAGGGCCTGCTGGGGGGCAGGGAGGAGCGACTGAACCTCAGCGACCGAAGAACCCTTCAGTCGCTGAAGAAAACCCCAGGTCAGAGCGCTTCTGCTTGTGGAACAGCGACTGAAGCGACTCAAGTTCGGGTATATGAGCTCTTCCTGTGTGCGCGTGTGGGCGTGATAAATAAGGAGCTTGAGTCGCTTCAGTCGCTGCTAGTCGGCCGAGAGTGCCTCTGACCTGGGGTTTTCTTCAGCGACTGAACCTCAGCGACTCAAGCATCCGAGTCGCTCGGCACGGCTTCAGTCGCTGGTCCCAGCCACCACGCCACGCCCGGGCGACACGTGCCCCCCACGGTCTCCACTTTTCGCTAGGCTGTCTCCGTTGTTGAGTCGCTTCAGTCGCTGATGGGGGAAGAGAATGCCTGCTGACCTGCGGGTTTCCCCTAGCGACGCAACGACCGCGCACCGCCCTGCCTCAGTCGCTGGGTCCCTTGCCATCGCCAAGTGGTGCGCCAGCCATGGCTGGCCAGTCCACCCCCTCGCTCCGGGCAAGAAAACCCCCGCGGCCAACTGCCCCGAATGCCGGCAGCAGGGTCACGACCGCCGGACCTGCCTGTGCCGGGCCGCTGGCCGTTGGTGCCATGGCTTCCACGCAGCAACCCTCGACACCAACCGGATCCAGCACTGGTGGAGCCAGAGCCCCCAGATGGGCGTCGCGATCGCCTGCGGGCCAGCGAACCTCGTCGTCATCGACATCGACGCCCACCCCACGCCCGCGCCCCCCAGGGACAGACTCCTCCCAGGCATCGCCATCGCTGACGACATCGACGTGTCAGCGATGACCACCGGCTTCCACACGCTCGCCGTCCTGGCAGCCCTCCGCAACCAGCAGGACCCCGCCACCGACGCCAACACCCTGCGCGTGCGCACCCCCTCGGGAGGCATGCACATCTGGTACCGCGCCACCGACGCCCGCCGCTGGCAGTGTTCCACCGGCTCCAGCACCGGCCGAGCCCTCGCCTGGCAGGTCGACGTCCGCGCCGAAGGCGGCTACATCATCGCCCCCGGCACCACCACGACAGCCGGCACCTACACCCCCGTCGGGCCCACACGCACCCCAGCACCGCTCCCGCAATGGCTCGCCCAGGAGCTGGAGCGAACCAACCATCTCCCGGCCGCCCACATCCCGGCTCCCCGCCCCGTTCCCGCCCGTGCCCGGCTGGCTGTCGTCGCAGCCGGCGGTGGCGCCGCCCATGCAACCAGGGCACTGTCGACAGTCCTTGCCGAGGTGACCGCCTGCGCAGCAGTCACGGAAGGGGCGGGATTCTCAGAGAAGCTCAACCGCGCCGCCTACACGGCCGGCGGACTAGCAGCCGCCGGTCACATCTCCCACGAGGCAGCCGAGCAAATCCTTCAGGAGACCGCAGACTACGCCCGCCCCGGGCAGGAGCGCCGCTCCACGCAGATCATCCGCAGCGGCATGGCCGCGGGATCCCGCAAGCCCCTCCGTACCGGGAGCCGCCTGTGACCAGCCCCATCGGCGGCAGCGAGGGCGTCCTCTTCGACTTCGATCCAGCGGCCATTGCCGAACAGATCATCGCGAAGAACACGGCCCCCGTTCCAGCTCAAGGCTCGGCGAAGCCCGCCCTGGTCGACGGCCCCGCCACCGCCCACGGTCTCCTGCCGGACAGCCTCAGCGACCGAGGAAACGCCAAGCTCTTCGCGCAGATCTACGCCTCCGACTTCCGCTACGTCCCCGGCCTGAGCTGGTACCGCTGGGACACCACCCGCTGGCAGATGGACGAGGACGACACAGTCCTGTGGGCGGCAGGCGAGATCGGCGAGGAGATCGCCACCACCGACCCCCGCGGCATCCACACCATGGAAGCCCTCAGGAAACACCGGAAACGCTCACTGAGCACCTCCGGTATCAACGCCATGCTCGCCCAGGCCAAGTCAGCCCCCGGCATGGTCCTCAAAGCCGAACTCCTGGACGCTGACCCGTACGCCCTCTGCACCCCTGCAGGCGTGGTCGACCTGCGCACCGGCCTGCTGCGCACGCCGGACCCGAATAAGGACTTCAACTCCCGCTCCACCACCACCGGCCCCACCGCGATGCCCACCCCGCGGTTCATCCGCTTCCTCACCGACACCTTCGGCGACGGACCTGAAGGCGCCGAGATGATCGGATACCTCCAGCTGCTTCTGGGCTACTCGATCACCGGAGACGTCGGAGCCCAGGTGATGCCCTTCCTCTTCGGAGCGGGAAAGAACGGCAAGTCCGTCCTCCTCGACCTCTTCATGAAACTCATGGGCGACTACGCGGACGCTGCCCCGCCCGGCTTCCTGATGGCCCGCCCCTACGAAGGTCACCCCACCGACCTCGCCGAGCTCCACGGCCGGCGCATCATCGTCTGCTCCGAGGTCAAGCCTGGCGACAAGTTCGACGAAGCCCGCGTCAAGCTCCTCACCGGAGGTGACCGGATCAAGGCCCGCCGCATGAGGCAGGACTTCTTCAGCTTCGAGCCCACCCACAAGCTCTGGCTCCTGGGCAACCACCGTCCCGAGGTCGGAACCGGTGGATTCGCCTTCTGGCGCCGTATGCGCCTCATTCCCTTCGAGCGCACGGTCCCCGACGACCGGAAGATCGACAACCTCGCCGACATCCTGGTCGCCGAAGAAGGCCCCGGGATCCTGAACTGGCTCATCGAAGGCGCCCGGCGCTACCTCGCCGGCGACAAGGACCTCACCGGCCCCGACAAGGTCCGCATCGCAACCACCGCGTACGCAGAGACCGAGGACCACACCGGACGCTTCTACGACGAGGCCTGCGTCCTCAGCCCGGATGCCCGCACCGAACAGAAGACGCTCTACGACGCCTACAGGGCCTGGTGCTCGAGCGAAGGCTCCCCGCCGGCCACGAGCCGCGCGTTCGCGCAGCGGACTCGCGAGCTTGTCGGTCTGTCGTCCCCGAAAGAGATGATCTTGTCGAACTCGAGGAAGTATTACCCTGGCATCGGATTGCTCGCCGACGAGGAGATGGCATGAGTGCCCTGATCAGCGACGACGAGATCAAGCACGAGACCGAACTGGTCTGGCTTGAGGACATTGAGCAGCTCGACTACGTCCGCCAGAGCCTCGACCGCCTGCCCACCCGCAGCGGCCGACCCGCGTACTTCCGCGACGGCCGCATGGTCGGCTACGCCATCCTGGGCCCCGACTCCAAGGCCTCCCGGGCCTCAGGAACCTTCCGTCGGCGGGTCTTCTGGCTCCTGCCGCACGACCGCGACACCGTCCCTGAAGGGCTGTACCGTGCGTCAGGCCCCTCGGAAGGCATCGACCCCCGGACTCTCGCTCCCGGTATCAAGGGCCGAAAGACTGAACGCTCCGAAGGCGGCCCGCCCTCGACCGCGATGCAGGAGCTCGGAATAACGCTTCCGCTATAGCGGGACCGGTGTTGGTGGTGCTGGGGGACCGGGCGGCCGCGGCGGAGGGCCGTGGCGGGTCGGCGGTTCCAGCGCCAGGAGGTCCTGCTTCGGTTCTAGTGGTCGTTGCAACACCCCAGCTCAAGGGGTGCGATGGACTTCGAGATCCGTAAGGTCCGTACGGCTCAGGGGCCTGTGAAGCTCGAGCGTGAGCGGGAGGAATACTTCCGGCTCGTGCAGATGGGGCTGACCAACCGAGAGGCAAGCCGACGCGTCGGCGTTCATGAGCGGACAGGTCGGGAATGGCGCAACGGCCGGACCGACCCGAAGCGGCGGCGGGCTCCTGCTCTGGCGGAGTAGGAGCCCGTGCCCTCGTCCACGAGGTACCTGCGTGAGGACGAGCGCATTCACATAGCCGACCACGCAAGACGCTCGGCTGGGAAACCCCAGCCGAGCGCCTCGCCGAGTTGCTGACAGCCTGACCAGGGCCTATCGCTCCTGGTGCGGTGTGCTCAGTTGACGAGCTTGTCCAGGCAGTTGCGGTAGGCGTCGCGCGCCGGGCGCACCGCCTTGGCCGCCTTCGTCATCTCGGTCCGTGCGGCGTCGAGGTCGGCCTGCCGGGCCTCGACGTTCGGCGCCTCGGTGGCGGAACGCGCCTCCTCGGCGCGGGAACGCAGCGTCTTGATGACATCCGCTGCAGCCTCTCCGCCAACAGTGTCCTGCGCCCCGTCAGCCTTGATCTCCTTCTCCGTTGCGTCGGCCAACTTCACCGCGGCATCCGCACTGGCAACCGGGTCATGCTTCCCGACGGCCTTACCGAGCTCGATCAGCTCATCAGCGACGACGGCGTCGAGGGGCCGCTTCTCCCTGAGGCCGTCACCCAGCTTCAACACCTGGTACAGCCGGTCGCCGGATTCGCCGAGGCGGTCAACCTTCGCCCGGTCGGCCCGGGCCCGGTCGAGCGCCTGTTCCGCTGCCGTGACCTTGGCCTCGGCGTCCTCGTGATCGTTCTGCGCGTCGAGGTAGGCGATGTTCTTCTTCGTGCACGGCGGGGCCTGGGGAGCGGCGAACGCCTGGGACGGAGCGAGCGCGGCCAGGGCAGAGGCCGCCACCAGGACGGAGACGGCTGTGGTGCGGATCTTCATGGAGTAGCCCTCTTGATCGACTGGGCGGTTTGCATCGTGATCAACGGCGCCGCCGCCTCTTGGAAACGGGCCCCGACCACGAAGAAACGTTCCAGGAGCGACGGTTCCCCTAGACGGCTGCCATGCCAGACCCCGCCGCACTGTCTAGACTGCCCGCGCAAGATCACACCGACTCTGTGTTGCGACGACCCCTGGAATCCGCCCTGGAACCCGGGGCCTTGGGGTCTGCCGGGTCATGGGCCTGTCCGGGTGGTGGATGATCCACTTGTCTCCTCGAAGTGGGAGGACAGGGCCCGTCCGAGGACGGTGGCATCGAAGGGACCGCTGGACTCGAAGACGCCCAGGGAGATGGGCCTGCCGAGTTCCTCCTCCCACTTCTTTGCCCATGCCGTCAGCGCCGGAAGGGTGCCGTCGGGTGGGCGCCTCTCCAGTGCCCGCGTGCCGCCCGGACGATCGCGGTGGAGTTGATGCCCGGCCGCCGCCGAGGACTACAAGGCGGCCTACGAGGCGCGGGCCGGCGTCTCGGCCGTGCAGATCGTCCCCGTGACCCTCGATCTCGCGCGACGCGGCCCCTCAGCGGCTTCCTGAGGGCTGGGTATAGCGTGATCTACCGGGCCGCGGCACGCCCGAAGCGCTGCCGGGCTGCCTTGGCTAGTCGGGCCAGGAACCGGATGTGGGTCCAGGCTAGGGCTGCCGTCACGAGGCACCACAGGATCATCGAGACGGTTTCCTGGAGGTTCCGGTTGTGCAGATCGTCGGCAGTGAGCCACGTTGCGCCCAGCCATACGGCCCACCCGCTGCCGAGCTCTTTGGCGTCCTTCTTCAGGCTTCCCGTGCGTTCCACCCGCTGATCGTAGAAGCCTGCCCGCTACGCGCCGGACGGGGGTGGGATCACAGTCCTGACGGCCGCCGGCGGGCAGGGCTACCTGAGGCTGCTGGAGACGCTGGACGTGACCCCCCGCGGCCGGGCGGCCGGCCAGCTCGCCGCGGACCTGGCGCGGCGGATTCCGGCGGAGTAGCAGCTCAGCCCCGTGAGGGCGCCGGGGTCCCGCTCCCTCCTCGCCGCCGAGCAGGTCTACGTCACGGTCTCGGGACGGCGCAGGGGAGGTGAGGGTCGTCGCCCGGACCTCTGATTCAGTCGAACGCAGCAGCTCCGCGTGCGCATGGCGGGTGGGACGCCGAGCCTGGTCCCATGGGCATACGACCATGGGTGGTCGTCGAGCCACCTGACCGGCGCGGTCTGCGCCGGATCACCATCCACGGCAAGATGGTGGGCACTGCCTGGTCCCTCCGCGAGTTGCGGAAGATGCTCCGCCGCCTCGGCTACCCAGACGACATGGACCTCGACGATCGCTCGCGCGTCTACTGGCGCGGCGGTGACAGCAGCGTCTGGCCCGACGACAGGGGCTGGAGACGGCGTCTGGTCATCGTCCTGATGCTCGTGGGGCTGCTCGGCTCGCTGGCTCTGCACGCTGTCATCGGTTGGGCGGACGCCCTGGGAGCACTGACCTTCGCGCAACGTCTGGTCGGTGTTCTGTTCCTGTTGGCAGGCGCAGTTCAGGGCATCGCGTTGCCTGCGGTCGTCGACCACTGGGGCCGTCGGCAGGTCCGGCTGTCCGGAGCACTGGTCCTTCTCGGCGTGCTCATGGCGCTGGCCACCACGACCCTTCTCCTCTTCCTGTGGCTGCAGGAACGAGAATTCATAGCCACTGTCCTGCTCTTTTTTGCCTTGTGGCTTTGGTCACTCTGGGCCCTCAGTACCCTCATCCACGAAAAGGTGTGGAGAGGGATACCGCACCCCAGGAAGTTCGCGGCAGGGGTTACCGTCACGGCGCTCTTGACAGCTATCAGCCTCGGTTATTCGATTCTCTATCAACCCATTGCCGCCCCTCGGCACTTCGTCCTGAAAGCGGAATTTGGGGCACCGCAGACAGACGCGGATTCACCCTATATTCACGTCCCCCTTAAACTCTACGCGAAGAACACCGGAGGAATTCCGGTCTACATCGTCACCGACGACTACACGGTCTGGGGGCGCTTGGCCGAGTTCTCCGAGTCAGGCGAGGGGATGAAGGAATGGAAAGGCGATGAGGAGGGCGGGTGGTGGACCCCGGAGGCAGAGGTCTTCGAGACTAAAGTCGAAGATGAGATAATTGCATCCGGGCAGTTCCAGGGCCCTGGGTCGACACTGGACTCCGGGGAAGAGTTCAAGATGGAGAAGGTGATCACGCTCCCCAAGGGTACCAAGTACGAGACGCTGGACGCCGTTCTTCAATTCTCCTTCCTGAGGCAGGACAGCGGGAAGCTCGACGATGAATTCTTTTACGAAAAACTCTCCTGGTTTGAGTCGGAAGGGAGATATTACTGCCCACCTGACGACTGTGGTGAGCACGTCATACATCACGGCAGGGTGCGCTACAACAACAACTTGATCAACGTGACACGTAAGCCGCGGTATGTGGCGGCTTTCTGGTCGCCGGAAGAGGGGCTAAATGCCCACATCTCCTCGTTCAACTTCAAGAAAGAGAGGAAGGGGCAATCGATCTACGACATATATGAAGGCCTGGACGAGGACGAAATGGAGAGAGAGGCCGAGAGATACGGCCTCGGCTTCGTCTCCGTCAACTCGGAAGTGTCCGTCAAGGGACTGCTGAAGCAGGCGCAGCCCTGAACGCCCAGTGTCCGATATGGAAGATTTCTCCCCTGGCGGTTTGTTCTGACGCTGCGACCGTTAGAACCCGCACAAGGTGGGGTGCCGGTAAGAACGCTGTCACCAGCCGCAAACGGCGGTGATCTTGCGAGGGTGTCACCCGAGTGGGTGAGTCCGGGGGCGTGCAGCTGCGCGGGGTGAGGCCCCGGGAACACCCTGATGCTCCAGGACGTCCTCGGCGAACCGGAGTGGGCGACCTCCTCGCACCCGCCGACCGGCGCGGCCTGACCCCGCTGTTCTGGTCTCACGTCCGCCCGTACGGGGAGGTGAACCTCGACATGGACGCCCGGCTGAATCTCACCCCAGGTACGGTGCCCGGTCCCCGCGCCACGGCCGCTCTCTTGACGGAACTAGGGACAACGGCGGCACGTGTCTGATGGAGTGACGTGGTGAAGGCACTGGTGTGGTGTGTGCTCCAGTTCCGGGCTGATTTTTCAGGGGGAAGGGCGAGGATGCTGTCGGAGGCAATGGCTGCGCTGGCTGCGGCGGGAGGCACTGCGGTGGTGCAGGCCGCAGGCACAGACGCATGGACAGGGGTACGCCAGCAGGTGGCCCGTTGGTTCGGCCGGGGAAATCCGCAGCGCGAGCACGCCGAGCTGGAGCGCCTCGATCAGACTGCGGGCGAGTTGGAGGCGGCTCGGCCGGCCGAGGTGGAGCGGGTGCGTATCCGTCAGGAAGCGGCGTGGCAGGGTCGGGTCGAGGCTCTGCTGGAAAGTCTTGAGGACGTCGAGCGGGCCCGGGTCGCGGACGAGCTGCGCAACCTGCTGGCCCAACAGACCACCCAAGGCAGCGTGTCGGTCGGCCACAGCGGTCTGGCCGTGGGCGGAGACGTGAACGTCCGGGCCGAGCACGGGTCCGCTGCGGCTGTGAGCATGGGGAATGTGACGCTGGGAAACCCTTCCTGGCCGGGTCCGCACCAGGACTGAGCGCACCCGGTACCGCCTCGGCCGCGCCGACTCACACCGTCAGCGGCATCTTCGCCGACCACGGCAGCATCGCCGTCGGCTACGCCGAGCAAGTCCACCACCACGCCCCGCCCCGCACACCGGCCGCCTGGCCGCACCAAGTCGGCGTGCTCCCACTCCGCGCCTTGTCCTTCCAGCACCGGGCCGAGGTCGACCAGCTGCGGACGGCGGTCGACAGCGGGGGTACCGCGGTGCTCAGCCAGGTACTGACCGGGACCGGCGGGGTCGGCAAGACCCAGCTGGCTGCCGACTACGCCCGCACCGCCTGGGACAGCGGCGGGGTCGACGTACTGGTGTGGATCAGCGCCAGCAGCCGCTCGGCAATCACGGCAGGCTACGCGCAGGCCGGCGTAGAGGTCCTGGCCGCCGACCCCAGCGACCCTGAACAGTCCGCACGGGCGTTCGTGGCCTGGCTGGAGCCCAAAGCCGGCCAGAAGCCGTGCCGGTGGCTGGTCGTACTGGACGACGTCGCGGATCCTGCCGATATGCGCGGCTGGTGGCCGCCCACCAGCCCGCACGGCCGGACCCTGGTCACCACCCGCCGCCGCGACGCCGCCCTGACCGGTGATGGCCGCCGCCTGGTCGAGGTCGGCCTGTTCACCGCAGACGAAGCCGTCGCCTACCTCACCGCGTCCCTGGCCGTGCGCGGCCGAGCCGAGCCCGTCGACCAGCTCACTGCGCTGGCCGCCGATCTCGGCTACCTGGCCCTAGCCCTAGCGCAGGCCGCCGCCTACATCATTGACTCCGGTGAGACTGCTGCCGCCTACCGCGACCTGCTGACCGACCGCGCCACCAAACTCACCGACCTCGCCCCCGACGCACTGCCCGACGAGCAGGCCGTTGCCCTCGCCGCCGCCTGGTCCCTGACCATCGCCCGCGCCGACACGCTGCGCCCCGTCGGCCTGGCCCGCCCCATGCTCCACCTGGCCGCCGTGCTCGACGCCAACGGCATTCCCCAGGACGTGCTGACCGGCGAGGTGGCCCGCGCTCACCTCGCCGCACACCGCACCACAACCGGCCCCAGCCCCACCGCGGAACCGGCCCCCGTCTCCCGCCTAGACGCGGTACGCGCCCTGCGCGCCCTGGACCGACTCAGCCTCATCGATCACAGACCGGGCACCCCCCACCAGGCCGTCCGTGTCCACCAGCTCATCCAGCGGGCTACCCGCGACACCCTCACCCCCGACCAGCGAGACCAGTACGCCCGCACCGCCGCCGATGCCCTCATGGCCGCCTGGCCCGAGACCGAACGCGACACCGCTCTCGCCCAGGCCTTGCGAACCAATGCCGACGCTCTCATACGCAACTCGCGCGACGCAGTCCTGTGGCAACCGGACGGCCACCGGGTGCTCCAGCGCTCCGGGATAAGTCTGGGCGACAGCGGCCAAGTCGCCGCCGCTGTTGAGTACTTCGAGTATCTGGTAGACGCCACCAGCGAACACCTCGGACCGGACCATTCCGACACCTTGATCGCCAGACGCGATCTTGCCTGCTGGCGGCAGGAGGCGGGCGACGTGGCCGGCGCGGTCACCGCCTACACCGAACTGATAGAGCACATGCAGCGGGTCCTGGGCCCGGATCACCCCGCAGTCCTCACTGCCCGAGGAGGTCTTGCTCACGCGAGGGGAGAGGCTGGGGAGGCGGCCGCCGCTGCCACCGTCTACGCCGAGTTGCTGGCTGATCGAGAGCGGGTGCAGGGCCTAGATGCCTCCCCCACCCTTGCCACCCGGAAGAGCCTCGCCTGGTGGCAAGGGCAAGCGGGGGACATGGCTGGCGCGGTCACCACTCTCACCAAACTGCTGGAGCACGTGCTGCGGCTTCTGGGACCGGACCACCACTTTGCCCTGACCGTCCGGTGCGATCTTGCCTACTGTCAAGGGGAGGCAGGGGACAAAGAAGGTGCAGTCACCGCCTACACCGAGCTATTCCAGCACGCGTTGCAGGTCCTGGGACCGGACCACCGCGACACCCTGACGATTCGGCACCAGCTTGCCGTCGCGCAGCTGGAGACGGGGGACGTGGCCGGCGCAGTCACCGCCCTCACTGAGCTCCTGGAGCACGCACTGAACAGGATGAACCTAGACCACCCCGCAGTTCTGGCCGTACGGCATGATCTTGCCTACTCGCAGGAGACGGCAGGGGACGTGGCCAGTGCTGTCGCTGCCTACATCAAGTTGCTGGCCGACAGAGAGCGGGTGCTGGGCCCGAACCATCCCGAGACCCTCCTAACGCGGAGCAATCTCGTCCGCTGTCGTGGCAAGGCAGGAAACGCGACCGCTCATTAATCGACCAATTGATGAGCAAGATCAATTAGCTGGGGTTCGCGGCCCAACCGGCGCCGGATCGTGCTCGTAAAACGGTGTCAGAAAGTCGGCGTGCTCAAGAACTGGAACCCCACCGTTTTCTGTACGATCTCGCGGGTGCAGACACGTTCCGCCGACGACACCGCCGATCTCCTCGCCCCGGTTCCCGCCGGACGGACTGGCGCCCTCGTGGGGTACGCCCGCGTATCGACGAAGGGACGGTTGCTCGACCGGCAGATCCACGCACTCACCGAAGCGGGCTGCATCCGGATCTTCGCCGACAAGAAGTCCGGCAAGAACGCCGAGCGCGAGGAGCTATGGAAGGCGCTCGACTACCTCCGCGAAGGAGACGCCCTCGTCGTCCCCTCCCTGGACCGGCTCGGCCGCTCCATCCAGGACCTCATCGCGATCGTCTCCGGCCTGCGCAAGCGCGGCGTCGGCTTCACCTCGCTGCACGAGGCGCTCGACACCACCACACCGGGCGGGCGTCTGGTGTTCCACGTGTTCGCCGCGCTCGCGGAGTTCATCCGGGAACTCATCGTGCAGGGAACCAACGAGGGTCTGGACGCCGCCCGCGCCCGCGGCGCCCGGCTGGGCCGTCCGCCGGCCATGACCGAGGAACAGGTACGTCACGCCCGGGACCTGCTCACCCGCCCGGGGAACACCGTCACGTCCATCGCGAAGCTCCTGGGCGTCAGCAGGAACACGATCTACAAGTACGTGCCCGAGCTGAAGGGCGGGCGGGTCGCGCTCGCCGAGGCGACGGCCGCAGCCGAACTGCCCCGACCTGCGAAGTCGTCGGAGTAGA
The DNA here is from genome assembly GCF_043078785.1 of Streptomyces sp. NPDC015346. NCBI lineage: Bacteria > Bacillati > Actinomycetota > Actinomycetes > Kitasatosporales > Streptomycetaceae > Streptomyces > Streptomyces sp. NPDC015346. The sequence continues at coordinate 47,238 of NZ_JBIBTW010000015.1, forward strand.
CCAGCCGTTCGCGGCTGGTGACAGCGTTCTTACCGGCACCCCAAGGTGGTTGAAACCCTTGGCGAATCGGTTCTGGGCATCGCGAGCGCGCTCGGTTGGGGAGGTGGAAGTTCCGCCCGATCGTGGGCCGGCGCGGGCCACGTGCTGACGTCATGCGGCCTGGACGGGAGGAGAGAGTGTTACGCCTCGGCCAGGCCGCGGAGCATCACCGCGTATACGGGGGAGTCGGCGAAGGGCTGGCGTTCGCCGATCTTGCGGTAGCCCCAGCTCTCGTAGAGGGGCCTGGACGCGGGGGTGGGTGATGTCGACGAGGAGGACGGCCAGGGGTTCGGGGCGGTGGTCGACGAGCTCAGTGTGCAGCTGGGCGGACAGGCCGGTCGCGCGCCACTTCGGGCGGACCATCAGTTCGGACAGGGAGAACGTCGCGGTGTCTGCGGGGGCGGGGGAAAGGTAGTCGCGCCACCATTCCCGTCCGTCGACGGCGGGGGCGCCGTAGGCGTAGCCGGCGGGCTCCTCGCCGTCGTAGGCGATGACGCAGTCGAAGCCGGGCAGGCCGCTCCAGTGGTCGACGAACCAGGCGAACCGCTTCTGGTCGTGGAAGTCGTCGGTCTCGGTGGCGTAGGCGTCGGCGTGGACGTCGAGGAGTATCTGGCGGATCTCGGCTGCCTGGTCCAGTCCGTAGCGGCGGAAGGTGTAGGCGGGGGTCACGGGCGGCTCCATTCGTTGCGGTAGCGATCGGCCCATTGCAGCGTGATAGCTGAGCCGGGGGCGAGGGTGATCAGGCCACGGTGGAAGTCGCCGAGCAGCGAGCGCATGCGACCGGGCAGCGGGGCTCCACACATCTCGTCGAAGACCCGCCCGGTGGTGGCGGTGGCATGCTCGATGTCGCCCTGGTGGAGCTGGGCAAGCGCCAGTCGAGTGGTGGCCAGGGCCCGGTTGCGGCGGAAGGTGTCGGGCAGCACGGCCAGGGCCCGGAAGGAGGCGGCCTCTGCCTCGGCTGCGTCGCCGAGACGGTCGCGGACGACGGCGGTGAGCGCGAAGAGTTCGGCTGCCCCGTAGAACGCGATCCAGCTCGGCCGGGGCAGGTTCAGGTCTGCCCTGGCGAGTGAGGCGGCGGCGAGGTCGAGCGCGCGCAGGGCGCTGCGGCCTTCGTTCAGGTGCGCGTGGGCGATCGAGGTACGGGCGTGCGCGAGGCTCGCGTGCAGCGGATCTCGCCGGGTAGCCGCCGTGGCCTTGGCGGCCTGGCCCGCGGCGAGCGCCTCGGCGTGGTCGCCCTGTTGGTGGGCGAGCATCGACACGGAGTTCCACACCATCAGGGTGAGGGCCGGGTCCTGCGCGAGACCGGCCAGGTACAGAGCCCGGTCCAGGTGCTGGCGGGCCCGAGAGCGCTCACGGGCATCAACACACGACCAGGCCGCGGTGGCGGTGAAGTCGGCGGCGAGCGCGAACAGCCTCTGCCTGGTGCGCTGGGTGGCTGCCCGCCCCTGAAGAGCGATGGCCTCCTGCGCGCCGGCGAGCGCGGCCTTCTCGACCGGTCGTGGCCGCCGCGCTGATCGTCGAGAGCGTTGACTGTGTCGAGCTGCTGCCTCAGGCGCAGGACATCGCCACTGCCGACGGACGGAGCGGCGCCGGACAGGACGACCGCGCCGGCGGCGGACGCGACGGTGAAGAAGGTACGGCGGCGCAATGGGTCCTCCGGGGCAGCACGGCTCTTGCGGCGGTCGGGCGGAACGAACCCTAAGTCCGCTGCCGAGCGCCCGCTGACCTGCTCCAGAGCCATCCTCGCCTTGGCCTGCGGCCACGTCGTCTCGCCCGAGCGCCACTTACGCACCGTCACCTCGGACAGCTCACCGCGCACCGAGGTCTTCTGCGTGACATCGCGGATGACCGCGTTCAGCGCCTTGGCGAGTTCGAGCGCCGTCCAGTCATTCCTCGCCATCCAGGCGATGAACACCTCATTCCGCACATGGGCCATCCCCTCACGGTAGAGGGGAGCGGCACCGCCGCGAAGGTCAAGGAAGAGTCAATTCGCTACGTAACTCGCGAGCAGTGGAGTCCACTTCGATATGCACCTTGCAAGCCGGGAGGCGGTTGTCTGGACGTGACGCCGACACACCGCTATCGGGAGGCGAACCCGTGCCCGACATCGATCCGAACCCGCCCGGCTTTGCACGCCGCGACACCGCCACGCAGGTCGCCCTGTACGCGTGCGATCCCGACCCTGACGTTGCGCGGGGGATGCTCGCGGCCGCGGCCGCCCTCGCCGCCGGCCACGGCTGGACGATCGTGGACGACGGCGTGATCGCTGACGACTGTCTGCTGACGCAGGCGCCGCAGTCCCGCCAGGGCTGGGACCGCCTCCGGCAGATTGCCGAGCGGGGCCAGATCCGCGTCGTCATCGTCCCGGCGCTGGGGCACATCGGATTCACCTGGTCGGTATGGCAGGCCGAACAGCGCTTCCTGCGCCGCCACGGGGTGTCTGTCGCCACCGTCGAGCCGATGCTCGACGCCGTCCTGACGGAAGTGAACGGATGACGTATGGCAGCGCCGTCCACGACGCCACCGGTTCCTGGGATGACGGCCTTCCGCTCGACCGTAAGCTCAACGAGCAACTTGCCGCCACCGTGCTTGGCTGGGGGCGGTGCGATGGCACCGTTCCGCCCCCGGGCGACATCGAACAGGCTGCCCTCCAGCTTTCCGGCTACGCCGAGCTCCTGGTCCGCGAGCTCCGAGCGACCCTGGGGCGCCTGCCGAGGGACCCGGAGTTGCCTACGGCCGTACACACGCGGGCCGGGATCACGATCGCCGAGGCTGTCCGGCGGCTTCAGGCGCCCGCGATCCGCTTGGGCGACGCGCTGAAGCAGGCGCAGTCCCGGGCCCGGCTCGTGCAGGCACTGCACAGGGCACTCGACCGTACCCTCGCCGCCCTGGCCTACCCCGTATCGGGTCCCTGAGACCGCTGCCTGCCCGCTCCGCCCATACGGGGCCGGCGCGCAGCATCCGGGGCCCGCCTGCTGTCTGTCCCCGAAAGGCGGATCCGCTGCTCTTAACGGTACGGCCGCCGCCGGTCGACTCTCCGGGCACACCAACGGCGGATCAGCTCGGGCGAACAGCACCCGTTCCTCGTACCGTCGATGGCGGCACCTTGACAGGACGGTGCGCCCCGTGGGCCGGTCCGCGTTCCTTCGCACGTACGCGGGCCGGCCGTGCCACACTTCGAGCAGGGCCCGTGTGTCTCCCCCGTCGCACCGGCTCATCCGGCTCCACCGGGTCACGTTTCCCGGTGGAGCCGTCGTGGGCCAGAGCCGTGTTAAACCTGGTCGGGCCGCACGCGATGTTGGTCCTGATCCACTGCTCGATCCGAGGCCATCCGGGCCACCCGGTTGCCCTCCTACCTCCTCATCGGCACCGGCGGTGGAGGAAAGACCAAGACGAGCAGCGGTACGACCGAGGCCGGCGACGAGGGCGAGGAGGGTGAGGAGGCACCGCCCCGCCCGGAGAAAGAGGACCGCAACTACGCCAAGGCGGTCTGCCAGTGCGAGACGCCGACCGTGATCCGGGTCTCCGTGCAGCGACGCAAGATCATGTGTGGCGAGTGCATGGCCAGCTTCGCCCTGGCCGATTGACCCAGCAGCCGCGCCGTAACCATCGAGGTTCGCCCCTAGTGCTGTGACCGGGAAGGTTCGCCGGGTTGAGGACGCTGGGCTCCTCTGCATTGTCAGAGTGAGGCCTGATGATATTCCCGGCCAGTCACATATCGGGGACGAGGGAAGACATGCCATCGCCATTGGAACGCCTGCAGGCACTGCTCGGTGAGCCGGAGGAGGCGTGGGGCTGGCCGCGGGGAGAGGTCTGGGAGGCCTCCGAACAGCACCTCGGTGTCACGCTGCCCTCGGACTACAAGACCTTCATGGATGTGTACGGGCCCGGAACCCTCGGCGGGTACCTACACCTCGACCGGCCGACTGGTCTCATGACCCCTGCCGAACTCGAGGACTTCTGGTCCCTGGAGGGCTGGCGCGATGCACGGAGAGGGTCGGAGGATCTCTACCCCTTCCCCTTCCACCCCGACCCTGGTGGGCTCATCCGCTGGGGGTATGACGAGCACAGCAGCGAGTACTACTTCCTGGCCGGCGACCCGGATCCGGGCAACTGGGAGATCATTGTCGGCAGCGAGTGCGCGGAGTGGTACCGCACCAGCGGCACCTTCACCGACTACCTGATGCGCTGCTTCGACGGCCTCGACCGGGCGCCGTTCATGGACCGCGCCTGGCCCGGAGGCGACGCCCGCTACGCACCCTTCGACATGTAGCTGTGCCCGGCAAGGTTTGCCAGGTCTGGTGGTCAGGCTGCTGTTCGCAGTGCTCTGCCGCCCTAACGGACACGTCGTCCGCTGCGGATGTGGACCCGTTCGCAACATGATTGGCAGCGCTGGATGAGTCCTGGAGGCGCTCGCTTCCGAGGTGGAACTCTTCGAGGCGTCCTGAGTTGAGACCCGGGGGCCGCGTTGATGGCAAGGGATGTCCCATGAAGGATCACCGGCGACCGTCTCCGGGTCGCGGTCCTCTGCGGGCAGCGGACCGTTTCTCCGGTGAACTTCCTCGCCCACCCGGCTGAGCTGCGGGCGACACCCCGAGCTGACTGCACGCCGTGGCGTGTATCCCTGCGGTTGTGATTAAGAACTTTGCTCGCGGTCTCGCCGCGCTCTCCCTCGCCCTGACCTCGCTCGCTCTGCCCGCCTCCGCTCAGGCCACCCCGGCGGCTGCGGCCGCGCAGACGTTCCCGCTCAGCTACGCGATCGGCCAGATCCCTGTCGCTGACGAGAGCAGGGCGGGCTACACCCGCGACAAGTTCCGCCACTGGAACACCGGCCTCGATCCCGCCGACGGCTGCAACACCCGCGCCGAGGTCCTCCTCGCCGAGGCGACCGAGGCGCCGGGCGTCGCGGCAGGCTGCAAGCTCTCCGAGGGCGAGTGGTTGTCGTACTACGACGAGCAGGAGGTCTCCGACCCGGCGAAGTTGGACATCGACCACATGGTCCCGCTCGCCGAGGCCTGGGACTCCGGAGCCTCCGCCTGGACGGCGAAGCGGCGTGAGGCGTACGCGAATGACCAGGACGCGGCCGCCAGCCTCGTCGCGGTGACCGCGCGGACCAACCGTCAGAAAGCCGACCAAGACCCGGCGACGTGGATGCCGCCGGCCCCGGGCGCCACCTGCCGTTACCTCGCCGAGTGGACCGCTACCAAGCTCCGCTGGGGCCTGACCGCCGACCAGGCCGAAATCGACGCCATCAACGTCTACGCCGGCGGCCCGTGCGAAAAGCAGGTCGTCCACTACACCCCGGCCCCATAGGCCGAGGCTGCGGCCTAGTGTGCCCGTGTAGTACCGGCAGGGGTACGAGGCCTCGGAGCAGGCTCCGCAGTTCGCGGCCTCGGGACGGAAAACGCCGAGCTCGCGCTGCGGCCAGTCCTGGGGCAGCTCTCGTACGTGCAGGACGGGGGCGGTCGCGACCGCGGGCTGGTGCTCGACCAGCCGACGCCACAGGTTCTCGGCGATCAGCACGGGGCCGTCGAAGAGGTTCACGGGGCCGCCCCCTTGCCGGTTCGGGGGGATCAGCGACGTCGGTGCTCCCTGGTCGTTTACGTACGCCTCCCGGCGGGCGGCCGTCCAACCGGACGTCCCAGCTGGGAGGAAGCGTCATTCGAGATGAGCGGTATTCCCCGAGCATCGACGCCCACTGCTGCGGCTCCGTACCTGTCGTGGGACGGGCGTCGTGGTTGGTTCTGCCGGAGGTGTCAGTGCTGTCCGGCATAGTGCCGGGAATGATCAACGACTTGGAGAGTATCGACTGGGCGCATGGGGCACCGGGCGCGGCCCGGAGCTCTTCGGCCGAGCGCGGCGCGCTCCGGCACGGGGCCGGACGGTGTCCAGGGTGGAGGCGGCGCGGCTCCCCCGTCGCACCGGCCCATCCGGCTTCACCGGGCACGCTTCCCAGTGGAGCCGTCGTGCAACCACGCGCCGTCCGCAACTGACCTGGAAGACGCTTTTTTAATGGGCAGTCGTAGGGGCGGCCGGGGGAGAACGGCCGACTGACGGCGGATCGGTGGACAGCGATACCAGGGAGGGCAGTGGCGGCGAGGAGGTACTGGTCCGCCCGGAGAAGGGAGACCGCAACTACGCCAAGGCCGTCTGCGGGGGCGAGTCGCCCACGGTCATCTGGGTTTCGCCCCGGACGCTGAACCGCCGCTCGATCATCTGTGGGGAGATCTCTCATGGCAGGAATCGGGCGAGTGCATGGTCTCCCTACATGACAAAGTGGTCTTCAGGTACGAGCCAGCGTGCTCAATTGTGCGGATATGGTGATCCAGTTTGGCGAGGAACTACCGTAACCAGCTGTGTAGTTCAGCGTTCTTTGCGTAACGTATGCGGCCAGACCGGTCACTCCTGGGGCGCGACGCGACACCGATGGCGACGCTCCATGCAGGTGAGACCGCGTTACTGCATATGCACGGGGAGGCGCAGTGAGGACTGGCGGACGCATGAAACACATCTCGGTTTACACCCGAAATCCCTACCGCTCGCCCTCCGTCATCCTCGCAGTGGCTGTTCTCCTCGCAGTAGCCGGGTGCAGCAGTGCAGAGGACACGAATAAGAACCCCAGCTCCTCAGCCACGGCAACTTCACCGACCACACCGTCCACTCCCTCGCCCGATCCGACGGAGCAGACCAAGGCGGACGTCGTGGGTCTCTACGCGGAATACTGGGAGGAGATGGAGAAGGCCTACGCAAGGGGTTCGGTCAAGGAAACCGACCTGTCGAAGTACGCCGCTGGACTCGCCCTTGTGAAGGCTGAGAAGAACGTCACCAGCCACAGCAAAGCCGGCCGGTCCACCACGGGAAACGTGCGAGTCGCCAACTCGACCGTCACGAAGATCGACCTTTCCCTCAAGGTGCCCAGTGCCACCGTGACGAGCTGCCTCGACATCTCCAAGTGGGACTTGATCGACCGAAAGACGAAGAAGAAGGTCGCCCTGCCTGAGGGACGACGCACCCAGTACGTCATTGTGAGCACGTTCGAGCGGTGGCCGCAGGGTTGGCGAGTCATCACGGATGAGCCTCAGGACCAGGCATGCTGACTAGAACGGGGCACCTCGCTGGAGCGCTGGCACTCGGCATCCTCGCGAGCCCCGGAGTCGCGGCCGCCGACGGGAATCCGAGCGCGGGAAATTGCGACGACTTTTTCTGCGTTGGCGTTGAAGTGCCGGGCAAGGGCGGCCACAGCGGGAATGGCGGTTCAGCTGGGGGAACCGAGGCAACCCCCGCGGAGAGTCCCTCCACGCCCCCGCCTTGTACGTACGCGCTCGCCACCCCGCAGCCGCCAGCCGGAAGCGCGTTCTGGGAGGGCCACGATCCCTCCGAAGGCGGAGCGGTCTACGAACGTACTTGCGGACCGCTCACGAGCTTCGTGTACGGCGGCTCTGGAGGGCCGCCTGCGGCCGTCGATCCCGCCGTCCTTACCCAGCAGGCCCTTGACAAGATGCTGCTGCGTGGACCGGAGATCGGGATCACGCCGAAACCGAGCGGCCGAGGCGTTGTTGGGATGCCGGTGTACATGTGGACCGAGCGCGGGCCGGAAACCTACGGCCCGAACACGGCATCCGCGTCCGCTGGTGGAGTCACCGTGACGGCGACGGCGAAGGTGTCGAAAATAGTGTGGTCCATGGGCGATGGGCAGACGGTGACCTGCACGACGGCCGGCACGCCGTACAAGGCGGAGTACGGCAAGAAGCCGTCTCCGGACTGCGGCCATCGCTACAACGCCCCCTCCTCGACCACCTCCTCGGGCAAGTTCCACGTGACCGCGACCTCCACTTGGACGATCGACTGGCAGGCGACGACCGGTCAGTCGGGCCAGCTCACCGAGATCCGCAGCAGCGCCGTGGACATCACCGTCGCCGAGGTCCAGGTCCTCAACTAGAACTCCCTCTGCACAAGTCGAGAGGCATTCCCCGCATGGAACCCCCCGTCGCCGCCCCGGCGGTGCCGCGCCCTGCCGCCCCGGCACGCCCCGAGATCCCGATCACCACCAGCGCGCCGGTTAAGCGGGAGCGCCGGTGGTCGGTTGCCGCCCTGTGCATCGTGCTGGCCGTTCTGGCCGGTCTCGGTGCCGCCGCGGCCGTCACCTCTGCAAGCGACCGGATCAAGGTACTGGCCATCGCCCGCGACGTCCCCGCCGGCCAGGCCCTCACCGCTGCCGACCTGATCGTGGCCGAAGTGAGTGCGGATGCCGCACTCACCCCGGTTCCGGCCACTCAGAAGGCGTCGGTGGTCGGCAAGCGGCCGGCCGTCGACCTGCGCAAGGGCGGCCTGCTCACTACCTCCCAGCTCGCCCCCGGTACAGGTCTGGGGGACGACAAACAACAGGTCGGAGTCCAGGTGAAGCGCGGCCAGGCCCCGGCCGGCACACTCGCCCCCGGGGACAAGGTCCTCGCCGTGACCACCCCCGGCCAGGGAGACCAGCCCACCGGCAAGGACGCCGAAGCACCACCGTCGACCATCAAGGCCGTCGTCGTGACCCTCTCCCGGCCGGACGCCTCCGGGAACGTGGTGGTCAACCTCGCGGTTGCCTCCACCGACGGGCCGCTGCTCGCCACCCGCGCAGCACAGGGCCGCATCGCCCTCGTGCGCGAACCGCGGAGCAGCTGATGCCCGTCACCGCCCTCGTCTCCGCGAAGTCATGCGGCGTCACCACGTCCGCACTCGCCCTCACCCTCGCCTCGAAGCGCCCGAGCCTGCTCGCCGAGTGCGATCCGGCAGGCGGCACGATAAGGGCCGGCTTCCTTCAGGGTGAAGTCGGCGCCGGCTGCGGCCTTTACCACTTGGCGGCCGCCGAGCGCACCGGGCCCGATGCGCTCGCGCAGGCCTTCGCGTCCCACCTATGGCCGATGGACGACGCCGGACACCGCAAGCTCCTGCCCGGCCTGACCGACCCCGGTCAGGCAGCTGCGCTGGGCCGGACCTGGCCCGCTCTTTCGGAGGTCATGCATGTCCTGGCCGAAGAGGCCGGATACGACGTCTTCGTCGACGCCGGCCGCCTCGCGCTCGAGTCCGGCCGTCTCCACCCCACGCTCACGCCCGCCCCGCTGCTGCACAAGGCCGATCTGGTCCTTCTCGTCGTGCGGGGAACCGAGCAGTCCCTCACTCTGGCCCGTCACGTCATCGACCCGCTGCGCGCGGAACTCGCCGAGCACGGCAGCGGGCCGGACGCGCTGGGTCTGCTACTCATTGAGGACGGGCCTTACCGCGCCCACCAGGTCACCGAGGCGTTGAAGGCACCGGTCCTGGCCGGCCTGCCGTACGACCCGGCCACGGCCGCGTACTTCTCGGTCGGCGGCCGTCCGCCCCGCGGCTACGGACGCAGCCCCCTGCTGCGTCATGCCCGCACCGCGACCGAGCAGTTCGAGGCCGCCGCCTCCCGCCGGTCGATTCAGCAGCAGTACCCGCCCCGCTCAGCGAACGCGCAGCTGACCGGTGTTCTGCAGCGCCTGAGTGAGAGAGGTGCGGGGCGTGGCTGACACCCACCAGCGTCCCGGCGTCAACGGCCACCCCGCGCCGATGGGTCGCGAGGACATCGCCGGCCTGCTCGCCGGCCGGATCGGCCAGAACCGCCCACACACGCCCGCAGCCGCCGCGCAGTCATCAGCGGTTGCCGTTCCCATCCCTGCGACTCCGACGGGTTCCGCCGGGCCGGCGGCGATGCCCCGACTGGCCGGTATGCCCGGTGAGATCCCCGTCGGCTGGGAGGTGATCGAGGACCTGCAGGCCCAGGTATCGAAGCAGCTCAGCGCGGAGGACCCCGACAAACTCCTCGAGGAGATCGACCGGCGGGCACTCGCCAAGAAACTAGTCCGCAACGCGGTCGCGGACTGGGCCACGAAATACGCCCAGGGCAACACCCCACTCACCGCGGAGCAGGAAACCGCGATCGGCACCGCGGTCTTCGACTCCATGTACCGAGGCGGTCGGCTGCAGTCGCTCCTGGACCAGGAGGGCGTCGAGGACGTCATGGTCGACGGTCTGCGCGCCCATGTCGAATATCACGACCGTCCCCGCCAGACGATCGACAAAGTCGCCGACTCACACGAAGAACTGATCACCTGGGTCAACAGGATGGCCCGCCTGTCCGGACACGGCGAACGATCCCTCACGCAGGCCACCCCCATGGTGGGCTTCCGCATGCCCGACGGCAGCCGCGTCACGGCGAGCCTGCTCACCACCCGGCCCTCGGTGGTCATCCGCCGGCACAGGATCCGGCAGCTCGGCATCGCCGAGCTGGTGCAGTGGGGCTCCATCAACCCGATCCTGGAGCGGTTCCTGACCGCGTGCGTCCACGCCAAGATGAACATCCTGGTCGTCGGCGACATGGGCGCCGGCAAGACGTCACTGCTGCGCGCGCTGGGCCGGGAAATCCCGCCCTCCGAGCGGCTGGTCACCCTGGAGTCGGACCGCGAGCTGTACCTGGACGAGCCCGGCCCCAAGCCCGGTCCGGTGACGTACGCGTTCGAGGCGCGGCAGTCCAACGGTGAAGTCCGCGGCGGCACCGCCGCGGGCGAGGTCACCATCTCCGACATGTTCGCCACGGCCCTGCGCTACAACGCCACCCGCGTCATCGTCGGCGAGGTCCGCTCCACGGAGATCGTGCCGATGCTGCAGGCCATGAGCGCGGGCGGCTCCGGCTCGATGTGCACCCTGCATGTCCGCCGGCCGCACGCCATCATCAGCCGCCTGGTCCAGCTGTGCACTGAGGCCGGCATGCAGACAGAGGCCGCTCACCACCTCATCGCCTCCTCCATCGACCTCGTCGTCTACCTGACCTACCTGGACGAGACCGCGATCGGCGGCCGCAAGCACCGCTTCGTCTCCCACATCTACGAGGTCCATGACGTGGTCGGCGAAGGCGGCCGCCCCGTCACCACCGAGCTCTTTGCCCCTCAGGGCGGCGAGCTGCGCGCCATCTACAAGAACATGCCCAGCTTCATCGACGACCTCGAGCGCACGGGCCTGTTCAACCGGCAGTGGCTCACCGACAACCCCTTCGGCGCCTGGCTCGGCCCGCTCCAGACAGTAGGCCGCCGATGACCACCTCCCAGCTCGCCCTCGTCGCCGCCTGCTGCACCGTCCTGACGCTCCTCGCGCTCCTCGCGGCGGCACGGGAGCTCCGCGGCCGCATCCCCGACCCGACGAAACCGACATCCCGGATGACCGGCCGGATCCAGCGCGCGAAAGCGGAGCTCCCCGAGGCGTGGCAGCGCCGCTGGCGGCACCTGGTCACGACCGCGGGCATCGTCGCTCTGGTGGTGTGGGCGTGGACCGGCTGGCCCGTCCACGGCCTCCTCGCCGGCTCCGCCGTACTCGGCCTGCCCTACGTCCTCACCCCCCACGCCGCCGCCACCCAGCGCATCGAACGCCTGGAGGCGCTGGGGCAGTGGCTCAACCACCTCGCCGGGGTTCACCAGGCCGGCATCAGCCTGACGCAGACCATCCGCGCCTCGGCAAAGGCCGCCCCGGCCCCTATCGCGCTGAACGTGCGGGCGCTCGCCGACCGGCTGCGTTCGGGGGAAGCACACGACGCCTTCGCCCTGTTCGCCGACGAGCTCGCCGACGGTGTGTCCGACCACGTCGTCCTTCTCTTCCAGTCCCACGCCGTCTACAAGGGCCCCGGTCTCTCAGCCGCGCTCGAGGCGCTGGCCGTCACCATCCATCAGCAGGCAGCCGACGCCCGCGACATCGAGGCCGACCGCGCCAAGGTCCGCAAATCCAGCCGTATGGTCAGCGCCGTCATCTGCTTCGTCGTTGTCGGATGCATGCTCAACGACGCCTGGTCCGGCTGGTACCAGTCCCCGCTCGGCCAGATCGTGCTGGCAGGCCTCGGCGGCCTGTTCGCCTACACCCTGCGCTGGCTGAGGAAGATCGCCCGCACCGCACCCGACCCGCGCCTGATCGACCCGCTGCCCGCCGCGCAGGTCACTGCCATCACCGGAGGCGTCCGATGATCCCCATGGAGGCCGTCCTGCCCGCGGCCGCCGCCGGCGCCCTGATCGGCTTGGCCGTTCGCGCTCTGCTCCCCGCCCGCCGCGACCTCGCCTCCGTCCTGGACCGCCTCGACGTCAGCAAGACCAGCGGACCTCTCCTGCCGTCCGCCACACCCCAAGCGGCCGGCACCCTGCAAGAGAAGATCGGGGCCCGCCTGCTCGGCGAGTTCGGCAGCAGGATCACCCTGCCCGTCCGCGACCTCAACCTGCTGCGCATCAGCCCCGCCGAACACCTCGGCAAGCGGTTCCTCCTGTCCCTGTACGGGCTGCTGGCACCCCAACTGCTCCAGGCCCTGCTCGCCCTGGCCGGAGCGCCCTTCCCCTACACGGTCCCAGCGGTGATCAGCCTCGCCCTTGGTGCCCTGTTCTGGTTCTGGCCCGGCAAGGACGTCGCACGCGACGCCGCGGCCGCCCGCCTCATCGTCCGACACGCCGCCGCCTCCTACTTGGAGCGCGTGGCCCTGGCCCGTATCGCCAACAGTGGTGCCGCCCAGGCCCTGACACAGACCGCCGAGGTCGGCGACGGCTGGATCTTCGTCCGCATGCGCCAGGTCTTCCACGAGGCCGACCTCGCCGGCGTCACCGTCTGGGACGCCCTGAAGCAACTCGGCGACGAACTCGACATCCCCGAACTGACCCGACCGGCCGACACCCTCGCCCTGGCCGGCGACGGCGCCGCCGTCTACACCACCCTCCAGGCGCAGGCCCGCCAGCTGCGCATCGCCCTGCTCAGTGATGCGAAAGCGCAGGCCAATGAGGCGAGCGCCGCGATGATCCTGCCGGTCACCTTCGGCGTCATCCTCATGCTCGTCTTCGTGATGATCCCCATCACGATCACCATCCTCGGAAGCTGAAGGAGAACCAGCACCATGGACATCCAGACCCTGACCGTGTGGATCCGCACCCGGTACCACCACCTGAAGGACCGGCGCGACCGCGGCGCGACCAGCACCGAGCTCGCCCTGATCACCGGAGCCCTCCTGGTCGGCGCCGGACTCCTCGTCGTGGCCGTACGAAGCAAGCTCCTGGAGAAGATCGGCATCATCAACGGCGGCTGAGCAGAGCGATCCGCTAGTACACAGGGGAGGGAACAGAGTGAGAGCACGGGCACCGAGAGGCCTGCGGACCTTCATCCAAAACCGTCAGCTGCGCGGCGAGCGTGGTGCGGCCAGCGTGGAATTCGCGGTCCTGGCGCTCGTCGTACTCGCGCTGGTCTTCACCGCCATCCAGGTCGGCCTGTACTTCCACGCCCGCAAGGTCGCCCAGTCCGCGGCCCGCCAGGGCGCCGAAGCCGGGCGTCAGTTCGGCGCGAGCGAGGGCGACGGCGTAGCCCAAGCCCAGTCGTTCCTCAACCGCTTCGGCAGCAGCGTCCGGGGCGCGAGCGTCTCGTCGGCCGGCAGCACGACGGAGGAGATCCGCATCACCGTACGCGGCACCGTCGCCACCCTCGTCCCCGGCCTGACCCTCGACGTAGATCAGCACGCCGACGCCCCCGTCGAACGGTGGACCAACCCATGACCGCCCCCTCCCCCTACGCGCAGCGCCTCACACGGGCGCTCTGCTGCGACCGGGGCTCCTACGCTCTGGAGACGGCGGCCCTGGCGCCGGTGATGATCGGGCTGCTCCTGCTGATGATCGCCTTCGGCCGGGTGACGGACGCCGACGGTGCGGTGGACTCTGCGGCCCGCGCGGCGGCCCGCGCCGCCTCGCTCGAGCGCGACGCCCCCAGCGCGCAGGCCGAGGCGCTGGCCGCGGCCACCCGGAGCCTGCAGGGCGAGGGCATCACCTGCCGGACCTCCAGCGTGGCGGTCGACACCGCGGGCTACAGCCTCGACATCGGCGTCGAGGCGAACGTGACCGCGACGATCGCCTGTACAGCGAACCTCTCCGACATCGGCTTGCCTGGCCTTCCCGGGTCCAAGACGCTCACCGCGTCATGGACCAGCCCTATCGACACCTACCGGGGGCGCCAGTGAAGGGCCATCTTCGCCGAGCCGACGCCCGCCTTCGGGCCGCGAGCGGGCGGGACCGCGGATCGATGTCGACATACTTCGCGCTCTCGACGCTCGCGATCCTGATGGTGATGGGCCTGCTCGTCGACGGCGGCGGAGCGCTGAACGCCGCCAACCGGGCCACGTCCCTCGCCCAGGAAGCCGCCCGCACCGCTGGCCAGCAGATCGACCCCGCCCAGGCCATCGAAGGCACCGCCATCACCATCGACCCCGACGCGGCCACCGGCGCTGCCCAGGACTACCTCGCTGCCGCAGGCGTCCAGGGCAACGTCACCATCACCGACGGCGGGCAAAGCCTGACCGTGACCGTAAACGACACATACGACACCTTCTTCGCGCAGTTCGTCGGCAAGGGCACGATCCACGTGACCGGCACCGCAAAAGCACACCTGCAGACCCAAGCTGGAGGCTGAGCCGCATCATGGCCCACCGCACCCCCGCCCCTCTGCGCGCCATCGGCGCCCTCCTGCGGGCCCTGCTCGGCCTGGCCACACTCGTGGGATTGGTCGGCGGAGTCCCCTACCTGCTGCTGAAGGTGGGCCACCAGCCGACGGAACTCGCCGGCGGTTTCAGCCTGCTGGAGCAGGACGACGGCTCCCTGTTCTTCGTCGTCCTGACCTGCATCGGCTGGGCCGCCTGGGCGGCCTTCAGCTTCTCGGTCCTGGTGGAACTCCTCGCTGTGCTGCGGCGCCGTTCCGCGCCGCGGATCAAAGGCCTGGGCGGACTGCAGTCCCTGGCGTCGTTCCTCATCGGAGTGATCGTGCTCCTCGCCCCCACCGCCGCATCGGCTGCGACCCCCGGTCCGGCCGTGGCGGCGACCGCCGTACAGAGCGCGGGCACCAGCAGCGCGGCGACAGCCCAAACGGCGGCCACAGCGGAACAGGACGCCTGGCCCACCCACAAGGTCAAAGGGGACTCCGAGCTCCCGTGGGACCTGGCAGAGCAGTACCTGGGCAGCGGGCCGCGCTGGAAGGACATTGCCGCTCTCAACCCCTCGATCCCGCAACTCGCGGCCGGCGATCAGTTCCTTCCTAAGGGCGCCGTCATCCGACTCCCCGCCGACGCCAACATCGCCAAGCCGGCTGCCCCGGCTCCGGCACCCGCCCAGGAGGCGCCGGAGGCGCCCGCGCAGGCCGCCCTCACGGACCCACATCCCGCCGCGGCCCAAGCCAAGCATGTTGTCGAGCCCGGAGAGAGCCTGTGGGGCATCGCTGACGAGCACGGCAACCCCGAGGACTGGCCGAAGCTCTTCGAAGCCAACAAGGGAAAGCCGCTGCCCAGCGGCGGGACGTTCGACGACCCCGACCTGATCGTCCCGGGCCAGGAGCTCACCGTTCCCACCGCAACTGCTCCGGCCCCGGCTCCCGACGGCCAGCCCGCCCCGGACACCAAGACGCCAACGACGCCGGACACCGCGAAGAACACCCCCACGCCGACGGCCCCCGCCCCCGCACCCTCGAAGCCCGCCACCCCAAAGCCCACCGTGTCCACGCCGAGTACCACACCCACCACGGCCGCTCCCACGCCCGCGCAGGACAGTCAGAAAACGGCCTCCGCCCAGCAGTTGCAGGACACTGAGGAGACTCTGGCTCCCGCCGCCGTCTGGATGGGTGCAGGTGCCCTGGCCGCTGCCCTCATCGGCACGCTCGCCACCCGCCGCATCCTCCAGCAGCGCCGCCGCCGGCCCGGCCGCCGCATCCCGATGCCCACCGGCAGCGCTGCCGCCACCGAAAAGGGCCTGCGCGCCGCCCAGCACCCCACCGGCTTCGACCTCCTCGACACCGCCCTGCGCACGCTGGCCCTCAACCTTGCCGCCGCCGGGCGCGACCTGCCGGTGGTCACCGCCGTCGTCCTGCACGAGCAGAAGGTCGAACTCCACCTCGACCAGGACACCGCGCCGATGAAGCCCTTCTCCGGCGCCGCGGGCCGCACAGATCTGTGGACGTGCTCGGCCTCCAGCCCCGACCTCGCCGACCGCGACGCTCTCCAAGGCGCCGATGCGCCGTACCCGGCCCTGGTCTCCCTGGGCTGGGACGGCGCCGGCCGCTTGGTCCTCGTCGACCTGGAGCACGTCGGCGTGCTGCACCTGGACGGCGACGCCGGCCACGCCCGCCACGTCCTGCAAGCCATCGCGGTCGAGCTCGCCAGCACCCCTCTGCCCGGCCACCTCGAGATCACCGCCCTGGCCGAGACGGCCGCCGGCCTCGACGAGGCAGCACCCGAACGCGTCGCCCGCACCGAGACCCTCACCGACGCGGTCGCCGAACTGACCAGCCACACCGCCGACCAGCGCCGCGCCCTGGCCGCGCTCGGCGCCCCCACCCTCCGCGCAGCGCGCCTCCAGGAAGACGCCGGCGGCTCCTGGACACCCCACATCCTCCTCGCCGCCGAGCTCCCCGAAGGGGACCAGACTGAGGCGCTGCTCGACCTGATTACGGCCGAGCCGCGGGTCGCCAGCGCGGTCGTCACGGCCAGCGAGAACGCCGACCTGGCCCCGGAGGAGGGCTGGACCCTGCACTGCGCGGGACCCGGCGCGACCATCGTCTTGCCCGGCTCCGGCCTGCCCATCAAGCTCCAAGGCTTGTCTGACCCGTACTTCGCCGACGCGATCGAGCTGCTCACCCTGTCCGCCAGCACCACCGACGTACCCGCTCGCGACGAGTGGCTGGACGGCCTCCTCGACACCGACGAGCAGGCGGAAGCGGAGGAGGCCCACGACCGGGAGGACGCGGACGAGGAAGATCCGGCGGACGACGCTGAGGAGACCAGCGACGACGAAGCACCGCAGCCGGAGGCCGGCGCCGACGAGGACGGCATGCCGGACGAGTACGCCGACATCGAGCGCGAGGAGCTGGAGACCGAGCACCAGGCCGACACCGCCACCGACGAGACGGACGAGGAGCTCGCACAGCCCGCAGAGCCCACGGCTGAGGCATCCGACGACCAGACCGAGCACGGCACCAGCGGCCAGACCCTCGCTGACCTCTTCGAGCCGCCGGCCGTTCCCGTCCCGGCCCCGGCAACTGCTGCGCCTGAACCGGCGCCCGCAGCCGCCCCCCTGCCGGCGAAGCAGGGAGGCGACCCGACCGAGGCGACCCCTGAGGCGGAGAACTCAGTACCGGCCCCCCTCCCGGCCACAGCCCCGGTTCCGGCCCCCCTACTGGTGCCCGCCCCGACCGCCGCCGCTGACGATGCCGACAGTACCGAGAGGAGCGCGCCGACGGTACTCTTGCTTGGGCGGGTGGTCATCGAGGGCGCCGCTGGCCGGATCGACTCCAACCGGCAGAGCGCGGCCGTCGAGCTCGTCTCCTACCTCGCGCTCAACCCCGGCGCCGACCACCACGCGATCGACGACGCCCTCTGGCCGGGCCGCCTGGTCAACAAGCAGATGCGCAACGCCGTCATCAGCCGCACCCGCTCCTGGCTCGGCAAAGACGCCAACGGCGAGGCGTACTTCCCGCGGGTCCAGGACACCGGCGACAGCCGCTACCGCCTCGCCCAAGCCGTCACCTGCGACTGGAAGACCTTCCAGAACTTCGCCCGCACCGGCCTCGCCCGCCACGACGAGGACGGCGAGCTTGCCCTGCGCCGGGCCCTCGCTCTCGTACGAGGCCGCCCCTTCGCCGCCATCAACCCCCAGCGCTACGCCTGGGCCGAACCGGCCGTCCAGGAGATGGTCTCGGCCATCGCCGACGTCGCGTATGAGCTGTCCACGCGCCGCCGGGAAGCCGCCGACTACGCCGGTGCGCTCTGGGCCGCGCACCAGGGCCTCCTCGCCGCCGAGGAGAACGAGCTCCTGCACCGGCAGGTCTTCCTGGCCCACCACGCGGCCGGAGACGTGGACGCCCTCCGCGAAGCCGCCGCGCGGCTGGCCCGGATCAACGAAGGCCTCGGCGGGGGAGTGGACATGGAGGCCGAGACCGCGCAGCTGCTGAGCACCCTGCTGCCGAAGCCCGTCATCCGGCGCTGACAGTGTAGGTTCCGCGATTCCGCGGACATCTCCGCGTGATCACGGGCACTGATCGAGCATTTCCACGCGATCACGAGCAGTTGTCACGGTCAGTAGCGGTTGTCTGTGAATTTCCGGCGGGCGGCGCGACTGTTCGCACCGTTCAGGTATGGCGACAGAGTGCCCGGCCACCGGCCGCAGCAGGCGCCCCCGCGCGGTTCCGACGTTCTTGCTGGTACCCGCGTACGGCGAGTTGCGGATCCTAGACAGGATCCGCAACTTCCGCCAGGCGCGCTTCAATTCCCTTTACCAGAGCGGGAGTTATGGGAGGCACGACAGTCGTCAGGAGGGACCGGGCAGATGGTTCCGGTCAATGTCCGGGAGCCACCAGGTGCGGTCGGGGAACTGGTGCCAGTGGTGGTCTTGGGCGTAGGTGTGGATGAGTTCCAGGGCGCGGTTGACGGTTGGTGCGGCTGTTTGCGTATTCCACACGGCGTGCCAGGGGTAGAGCGGTACAGGGTTGAAGAGGGGGCGGGCGGTGAGGCCGTCGGGGAGTCCTCCGGTGGTGAGGCCGAAGGCGGGGTAGCCGCGAGCGAGAACGGTGGCGTGGATGGCGGTGCGACCGTGCCCCCGTACCCGCAGTGCGACCTGGAGGCTGAAGTCATTGATGGCTTCGTCGATCCAGTCGCGCCATTCTGCGGCTTCCTCGGCGGTGTGGACGAGGAGTGGGTGGTCGGCGAGCGCGGCGAGCGTCACCTCGTCGTGGGCCGCCAGGGGATGATCGGTGGGCACGACGACGCCGATGGGTTCCAGTCGGACGGGCATGGTGCCCAGGGTCGCCGGCAGATCCTGGCCCAGGCCGTGGGGGCGGCCGAAGGAGATGTCGAGGTCTCCGGCGAGCAGGCGGGGCAGGGCGGCGGCCAGGCCCTGGCTCTGGAACACCTCGAAGGGCAGACACGGTGACTCGCCGCGCAAGTGCTGGGTGATGAGCGACGGGGTGAGCCCTTCGGTGAGGACATCGATCCGCAGCGGTGCCTGGGTGCGGGCGACCTCGTCGACCATGCGCTGGGCGTCGGCCAGCAGGCGTCGGCCCCGTTTGACGAAGATCTCGCCCGCGGGGGTGAGGGCCACGTGGCGGCGGTCGCGGGTGAACAGGGGGACACCGACACGGCTTTCCAGGGCGCTGATCTGGGAGGAAAGGGTCTGCTGGGCGATGGTCAGCGCCGCTGCCGCCCGGCCGAAGTGCAGTTCCTCGGCGAGGGTGACGGCGTAGCGCACCTGGCGCAGGTCAAGGTCCACGCCTTCCACGGTAACAGCCGCTGGCTGTCACATATCAGCTCAAGAGTGTTGGACGCGAGTGAACCACAGGCGTTGACTTAGGTACCAGAAGGGCCCCGGACGGCACTGATCGAAGGCTGTTTTGGGCACTGATTCACCCAATCAAAGGTAAGGCGGCGACCAGCATGAAGGCAGCAGTGATGGACTCCTACGGCGCTCCGGAGGTTCTCCGGGTGGCTGATCTTCCCGAGCCGAAGGCCGGGCCGGGTCAGGTGCGGGTGCGGGTCAAGGCGGCGGGGCTGAACCCGATCGACGCGAAGGTCCGGCGCGGGGAGTTCGACGCGGTCTTCGACATCTCTTTCCCGCAGCAGCTCGGCAACGAGTTCGCTGGGGTGGTCGACCAGGTTGGCGCCGGAGTCGAGGGCTTCGCGGTGGGGGATGAGGTGATCGGGTTCGTCGATCTGGCGGCCTACGCCGAGCAGGTCGTCGTCCCCGTCGAGAACCTGACCTTGAAGCCTGCGGAGCTCTCCTGGGAGACGGCAGCGGTCATCGGCGCGGTCGGCCAGGCGGCGTACAACGCGCTGCGGATGCTGGAGGTGGCAGCGGGCGAGACCGTGCTGATCCACGGTGCGGCCGGCGGCGTCGGCTCGGTCGCCGCCCAGTTCGCCCGCGCCTGGGGCGCCCGGGTGATCGGCACCGTCAGTGACGACAACCACGACTACGTACGCGCCCTCGGCGCCACCCCCGTCACTTACGGCGATGGCCTGGAGGAGCGGGTACGGGAGCTGGCCCCGCAGGGGGTGGACGCCTCCCTCGACCTGACCGGCTCCGAGGAAGCGATCACCGTCTCGATCGCCGTGACCGGCGACAAGGCGCGCATCGTGACCCTCGTCAGCCCGCCGCTGGCCAAGCAGTACGGCATCACGATGATGTTCGGCACCCGCGCGGCCGAGACCGTGGCCCAGGTCGCCGGCCTCGCCGCCCGCGGCGACCTGGACCTGCCCATCGCCCGCCGCTTCGCACTGGCCGACCTCGCCGAAGCGCACCGGCTGATGGAAACCGGCAGCCAGCGCGGCAAGCTCGTGCTCACCCTGGACTGACCCGCCACCAGCACGACGGCACCCCCGCCTCCCCCGAACGGTGTATCGGGGCCGCCGCCTGCCCCGCCGCACCCCCACACCACTCACCCGACGGGCGCGCCGCGGAACGCGCCCATGGAGGAGTCTCATGTTCGCCAAGCACGCCCAGGGCCGGATAGCCCGTCAGGCCCACTCGGCGGTGCCGGAGGGCACCTACGAGGAGCACCACGCACGCCGCGGCTTCGAAGGAGAGGTCTCCCAGCTCTACCACGCCCACCCCACCACCGACTGGCTGCGCGTCGAAGGCCCGATCCGGCCGCGAGGCATCCAGCTCACCGACCTCGCGACGGCTGACGCGTCGGACCCCAGGGCGCTGCCGACGCTGCTGATGTTCAACGACGACATCAAGATCTCTGTGTCCAAGCGGTCCGCCCCGATGCCGTACTACTTCCGCAACGCCGACGGTGACACCCTGCTGCTGACCCAGTACGGCAGCGGCACCCTGGTCTGCGACTACGGCACGCTCACGTACGGGCCGCTGGAGTATCTGGTCATTCCGAAGGGCACCAGCTACCGACTCGTGCCCGACGAAGGGGTTGAGCACCTGACGTATGTGGTGGAGACGCGGGAGCCGGTTGCGCTTCCCGAGAGGGGTCTGCTCGGTCACTTCCTGCCGTTCGACCGAGGCCTCCTGGACGTCCCCCAGCTCGACCCCCAGCCCATGGGCATCTCGGCGGAGAACGCGGACGGGGAGTGGGAGGTGCTCGTCAAGCGCGACGGGGAGCTGTCGTCGATCTTCTACGCCTTCGATCCCGCCGACGTCGAGGGCTGGACCGGCAGCCTCGCCCCGTTCCGTCTCCGGCTGGCGGACATCCGGCCGTTGACATCGGAACGGCTGGATGTGCCGCCGATGACGCACGCCACGTTCCAGTCGGGCCAGAACTGGATCGTCACCATGGCCCCGCGCCCGATGCAGAGCGCCGAGGACGCCGAGCGCGCGCAGCCGTACCACCGCAACGTCGACTACGACGAGGTGATCGTCCCCCTCGGCACCCACGACGGCCGCAAGGTCGGCCCGCCCCCCGGGCTGATGAGCGTCACCCCCGGCGGGATGAACCACGGTCCCAACCAGGCACGCCTGGCCGCGGCCCGCGACCGGCTGCCGATCTACGTGTGGAACATCGACACCTTCCACCCCCTGCACTACACGGACGCCTTCGCGGCCGGCGAGATCCCCGACTTCGCCCAGCGCGAGAGCTTCCGCGGCTGACCGAGCCGAGCGGTCCCGACCGCTGGCCCCGCCCCGCACCCCCGCCCGGCGGGGTCGGCCTCTTGTCCCCACACCGCTTACCCACGTCCGCGCGGTAACACCGCCGCGCTCTTCTTCCTGGAGTACCCCTCATGAGCCGCGTCCTGGCCATCTCCGGCTCTCTGCGAGCCGCCTCGTTCAACACCCAGATGCTCCAGGGCCTTCAAACCCTCGCCCCCCAGGACATGCACATCGAGCTGTTCAAGGGCCTGGACGAACTGCCCCACTTCAACGAAGACCTCGAGACCGACCCGCCGGCCGCCGTACGCAGCCTGTGGCAGGCCATCGCCGAGGCCGATGGCCTGATCGTGGCCACCCCCGAATACAACGGCGCCATGCCCGGCGTCCTGAAGAACGCCCTGGACTGGGCTTCGCGCCCCTACGGCGTGAGCGCCCTGCCCGGCCACGCCGCGGTAGTCCTGTCAGCCTCCCCGGGCGTCTTCGGCGGTATCCGCGCCCAGAGTCAGCTGCGTGAACTGTTTGCCCTGCTCAACGTCTACGTGGTCGGTGGCCCCCAGGTCGCCGTCCCCGAAGTCCACACCCGCCTGGACCACGAGGCCGAGCCCGACGAGCGGCTGACCGACCCCACTACCCGCGCCATGATCATCTCCCTCCTGCACGGCCTCGCCGAAGCCATCGACCACCAGGCCGGACGCCGCCTCATCCAGCCGCTGCACCACTGGCAAAGCCAGCTCGCCGACTGACCGCCCTCTCGACAGACCCCACCCGCTGCCCGATACGCGCAACACACGCTGAGGTTCGAGCACATCTTGATCGTGTTACGAGACGGGTCGATCGACGTGGCCGCGTCGTCACAGGCCGGGCCGATGACTGCAGGTTGACCGATACGACTTCATCGCTTGATCGCCTTGGTCGCGCTGGAAAGCCGTACCAACGAGGATCGAAAGAGCCCTTCGAGCAGGGGGCGCCTGCCAAGCGACCGCAACGTAGCCGACGATCGCCGGTTTGGGTAACCGGCGATCGTCGCGACCACTGAAGCTCACCCCTCCCAAGCTCCCCCGCGGAGAACATGGGAAACGCACCCTTGCGGCCCCGAAGCCAGGGCCCGCTACCGGCAGTGACTACCGCTCGGCGCCTGGCGGGCGATTCTGCCCATGATCAACGAACAACGCGCTGCTCACTGGGCGCGGATTCCGGTGTTTCCGCAGGAGCCAATGCTCATGAAAGCGCTCCCTACAGACAGCAGGCCGCCCGACACCAGACACGAAAGGCCCGGCTTCCCCGCAGCGGGGGAATCCGGGCCTTGGCCGTTCTGGGTCCTGATCAGACCGCAAACGCCGTGTGCGGAAGAGTAGGGCGCGGCTGGTGTCAGGTGCTGGCGTTGCCGTGGTTGTCGATCAGGGGGACGAGTACACGGACACGTTCGTGCAGGTCGCCGACTCCCGTAGCTGAGACCCCGGTCAGGGCCTGGTCGAGACGGGCGAGGCGGGCGCGTGATGTCGAACGGAGCCGGGCAGCGGGGACCTGGGCCAGGACGTCCAGGGCCCGCTGCGCGGCATCTGCGGGCTGGGTGGGCGCCTCCGCCTGGGCGAGCACCAGAGTGGCCGCAGCCCAGCCGGGGGTGGCCACAGCGGTGGACCCGATGGACGTTTCGGCAGCAGTACGCGCGCGGTTGTGGTGGCCGAGGGCGATGGCGGACTCTGCCTGGTGCAGGGTGTACTCGGCGGCGTCGAACCCGAACCGGCCCGGGGCGAACCCCACGGGATCGGCTTCGAGTTCGCGCGCGGCCGCGGCGAGCGCAGTGTCGGCCTCGTGCTCCCGGCCGAGACCGGCGAGGGAGGTCAGCTGCGCCCAGGCGTGGGCCTGGGCCTTCGGCAGGCCGGCGGGGGCCTGGGCGACGGCCCGCTCGGCGAAGGCGAGAGCCGTCTCGTAGCGGTTCTCGGCGCGGGCGACCATACTCTGTGCGCCCAGAGCCCAGGCGGTCAGCCGTGCGTCGTCGGTGCGGGTGCCGTAGGCCGTGGCGGTGGCGAGGTGGGCGCGGGCGCCGGTGTGGTCGTCGAGGTGGAAGGCCAGATTGCCCATGAGGGCGGAGAGCCAGCCGACGTTGCGGTGGAGTCCGCCGGCGACCTGCTCGGGGACGTGGCCGGTGACGAGGCAGTCGGTGAGCAGGCCGCGGGCGGCCCGTACTTCCTCGAACAGGAGGTACGCGGGGTGCTTGGGGTAGGTGAGGGCGTAGTGCTCGACGGCCGCGTCCGCGAGCTCGGCGACCTCAGCGCTGCCGTGGGGGTCGGCGAGGAGGGCGAGCTGGAGGGATTCACGGACGGCCGGAAGGCCGGCGGCTGTGGTCATGTGCACCACCATTTCCCGTGCGCCAGCGCTGCACGTGTCGGTCTCGGGCCGACCGTACCGGATCACGGTGGACAACTCGCGTTCCGGAAAGACTTGTTCGGCGAAGCCCAGGCCGAGCTGGGCGGGGGTGGCGCCGTAGGCGCGGCAGAGCATGACGGTGTACTCGCGGTCGGGGCGCTCGCCAGGGTCGTGTTCCCACCGGCACAGCATCGGGTCGGACAGGCTGCGCGGTAACAGCCCGTCGGCGACGTACTGGGCCTTGACCTGGGTGATGGTCTCGGAGCGGGACCAGCCCAGGGCGAGCCTCCAGGCCTCCAGTTGCTGGACCTCGGGCAGGGCGCGGCGGATCTCGGCGGCGGTCTGTTCGGTGTCGAGGCGTTCGCGCTGGCAGCGCATCCGGATGCCGGCTGCCTCTTTCTGGATGGTGGCGCGGCGTGTGCGGGTGATGGCGGCGGCCATGGGCACCCCCGGCGGGAGCGGGATATCGGGACAGCAACCGTAGCCCACCCCTGTGACAGGGCGACACCACTCGGTCACTGCCTGGCCTCGTATTGAGGGTGCCCCGCAATGTCGCGGCGTTCTGGTGGCAATGACGGCGGGTCAGGTGCGGGCGGAATCTGGTGAGGCGAGCCCGACCGGGCTGCGGATCCCGAGGACGAAGGGGGGTGACCCCGTCATGTCCTACGACCACTGATCACCTGCTGTGTCCCCCGTGGCGGGGGCCCGGGTCCGGCCTTGTCGGCCGGGCCCGGGCCCCTGTGCCGCCCGCCCCGCGAATACCTGGAGACGCTCGTGCTGCCGGTGCTGACCTACGAACCCCTCGACCCCGCCACCGTCAACAACCCCTACCCGGTCCTGGCCGCTCTGCGCGAGCAGGCCCCAGTGTCCTGGCACGACGGCATGTCCTCCTGGCTGGTCACCCGGTACGCCGACTGCACGGCCGTCCTGCGCGACCACCACACGTTCGCCCGCGACCGGCGCCGGACCGGCCAGCAGGTGCCCGCGGCGAGCCTGAGCGTGCAGTCCCTGGACCCGCCCGACCAGGCCGGCGTGCGCTCCCTCTTCATGAACGCCTTGCGCGCCCAGGACCTGCCGGACCTGGAGGCCCGCGCCCGAGACCGCGCCGCCAGCCTTCTGCGCGCGGCGGCCGAGCGGCAGTCGTTCGAGGTGATGGCCGAGCTCGCCGCCCCGCTTTCCCTGTCCGTGGTCTGCGACCTGCTCGGCGTGGACGAGCCGCCGCTCGCCGAGTTCGCCGCCGCCTCCGACGCGATCATGCGCAGCATGGACGGCGGCCTCGACCCCGCCCTGGTCGAGCCCGGCCGCCAGGCACGCGAGGAACTGACCGCCCTCGTGGACTCCTGGTTCACCGAGACCGGCCGCCCGACCGGTCTCCTGGCGCACGTCCGCGCCCACACCCCGCCCGGCGCCGGTGAGACCGAGGAGCTCTTCGTCCGCAACACCGCGCGGGTGATGTTCCAGGGCGGATACAGCACCATGACCGCCGCCCTCGGCAACGCCCTGCACACCCTCACCGCCCACCCCGAAGCACAGGAACAGCTGCGTACGGACCCGCGGATGGTGCCGAAGGCGGCCGAGGAACTGGTCCGCTTCGACGGCCCCGTCCAGGGCACCAGCCGCACCGCCACCCGCAAGACCACGATCGCCGGCATCCCGATCCCGGCCGGGGACCCGGTGGTGCTGCTCTTCGCCGCCGCCAACCGCGACCCCGCCCGCTTCCCCCACCCCGACCAGCTGCTCCTGGACCGCCGCAACAACCGGCACCTCGGCTACGGCTGGGGCACCCACTCCTGCATCGGCACCCGCGCCGCCCAGGCCTGCCTACGGGCCGCCCTCGACGCCCTGCGCACCCACTCCACCCCGCTACGCCTGTCCGGAAGGGCCCGCCGGCAGCCGTCAGCCACGATGCGCTCCTTCGCCGCACTCCCCGCCACCCTCCACCCCTGACCACAGCGCACTCGCCGCCCCGCTTCTCTCTGCTCGGAGACCCCCTTGCGCATCCTGATCGGCAACCACATCGACCCCGCGATCCGCGCACGTACGGACATGCGGGCCTGGACCCAGCGCCTGGCCTGGTTCGCCCGCCCCGGCGACCTCCTGATCCTGTGCACCGAACCCGACCCAGCCTTCCTCGACTACGCCCTCACCCTCACCGGCACCGGCCCCGGTGAGGTCACCGTCCTGACCACCCCGCCCGGCCACAACGGCGGGATGCTCCTGCACCCCGAATCCCTCACCGACCCCGCCTTCCTCGACCAGCTCCGCGCCGCCCTGCGCCCCGCCGGCGGCCCCCAGGCCGTCGGGGAGATCTTCGCCCTGTGGCCCTCGGCGTCCGTCGCCCGCTTCGCCACCGCTCTGGGACTCGCCGACCGGATGCCCGGCGCGGCGTACTTCGCACAGGGCGGCGGCGAGATCGGCAACAACAAGGC
Organism: Streptomyces sp. NPDC015346; assembly: GCF_043078785.1. Lineage (NCBI taxonomy): Bacteria > Bacillati > Actinomycetota > Actinomycetes > Kitasatosporales > Streptomycetaceae > Streptomyces > Streptomyces sp. NPDC015346. The sequence continues at coordinate 73,714 of NZ_JBIBTW010000015.1, forward strand.
CAACTTCCGGGCCCTCGCCGCCGCCGCCGGCGTCCCCACCGTTCCCGGGGAGGTCTGCCGCTCCCGTGCGGAGGCGGTGGCAGCCACGTACCGGCTCCTGGACCAGGCGGAAGCGGTGGTCGTCCAGCAGGCCCACAACGGCGCCGGCGTCGGCAACCAGATCCTCCTCGCCCCCGACAGCCACCTGACCACCGACCACGTCGGCGCCCGGCACCTCCACCACCTCGCCCCCGGCCCGGCCGGCGTCGCCGCCTACTGGCAGGAGCGCTGGGACTGGGCGTCGGCCGACGGCCGCCACCCCGTGGTCGTCGCAGCGTTCGCGCCGAACGCCGAGGCGATCTACTCCGAGCACTACGCGGACGACTCCGGCACCTGCCCGACCGAGCAGGGCCGCCTGCACTACGTCGGCCGCCGCCTGTCCCACCAGACCGTCCCGCTCCAGGGCCTGGACCCGCTGCTGCACGCCCGCCTGGTCGACGACGGCACCCGCCTCGCCGAGGCCTACCGCGCGCTCGGCTACCGCGGCCACCTGTCCGCCGACGCCATCACCACCCCCGACGGCCGCATCTACTTCACCGAGGTCAACGCCCAGGTCTCCGGGAGCCTGCACATCTACCAGGTCATCGCGCACCGGATCGTCGACACCTCGGCCCGCCCGGCCCGCGCCGTCGTCGAGTACCACGTCCCCCCGACCTGGCACGTCCCCGACGCCACCGCCTTCCACCAGGCCCTCACCGACCTCGACCTGGCCTGGAACCCCGCCACCCGCACCGGGGTGATCGTCTCCATGCCCATCACCCCGGGCCCGGACGGCGCACAGTTCGTCTTCTGCCTCGCCTACGACCCCGCCACCGGCCACGAGGAGCCGTTCGCCCGCCTCGACGCCCGCTTCGCCACCCGCCCGCAGAGCGCCTTCGACCCCGCCCACCACGTCGGCCTCGTCACCGCCTTCTCCTCCTGAACGGAGCCCGCCCCGATGACCACCACACCCCTGCCGCCCGCCGCCGCACGCCTGAACCAGCCCCTGGACGCCGAGCGCCTGGCCGCCAACCTCAAACAGGTCACCAGCCACACCTGGGACCTCCAGCAGGGCCGTGCCCCGGGCGGTCTGCTCGGCGCCGTCACGGACATCGACTGGCGGGTCCTGCCGCTGATCGCACCGAACGGCGACCCCGCCCGCACCGACCCGGGCGGCCCGGGCCCCGACACCTACGCCCCCACCGGGTGGCTGGACCGCATGCCCTACCTCGCCCAGGTCCTCGCCGGCATCCCGGCCCCGCTGAACGCGGCCCGCCTCATGGCCCTCGGACCGAACGCGGTCGGCGAGCGGCACTGCGACCCCAAGTACAGCCTGGCCCGCGGCTGCGCCCGCCTCCACATCCCCCTGGCCACGAATCCCGACGCCGTCCTCTACCTCGACGGCACCGAGCACACCTGGCAGCCCGGAGAGTTCTGGTACGGGGACTTCTCCCGCGAGCACGCCGTCCGCAACCTCGGCACCACCACCCGCGTCCACGCCGTCATCGACGTCCTGTTCACCAGCGAGCTCGCCGCGCTGTTCCCGCCGGCCTGGCAGGAGCAGCTGGCCGACGCCGACGCACTGATCAACCACCCCACCCCGCTGGACCGGACCGCCCCCGCCGGCCTGCCCCGCACCCTCCACCTCCCCGCCGGCTTCACCGACTTCAGCCACGACCGCCCCCTCGATGGCGACCTGGCACCCGCCTGCCTCGACCACGCCGACGACCACGTCACGCTCACCACCGCTGAGCGGACTTTCGCGCTGTTGCCCGCCGGCCCGGGGGAGTGGCGGTTCAACGCCTGGAGCGAGGCCCGAACCCTCGCCCCCACCCCGGACGGCGGCGCCGTCCTCCACGCCCGCCACGGCCGCACCCACATCTACCGCACCCTCACCGCCGCCTGAACCAGCGAGACGAAGGAACCTCACCCATGCCCCTGAACAGCCACGACGACTTCACCCGCCTGCGAGAGGTCGTCGTCGGGTCCGCCGTCAACTACACCGGCCACGACCGCGACGTGTCCTTCGAGCTGTTCCACCACGAGAACCTCACCGGCTTCCGCTCCGACTGGGCCTACCCCCGCCTCGTCTCCACCACCGAGGCCGACGCGCGGCCGGAGCAGTGGGCCATCAACCGCCGCTACGCGACCGAGCTCGCCGAGGACGTCGAAGACCTCGCCAAGGTCTTGGGTGACCTCGGCATCACCGTCCACCGGCCGATCCCCCTGCCCGCCGACCCTGCCCCGATCGCCGGACTGGGCTGGAGCGCACCGCCGGTCCCCGCCCTGAACATCCGCGACAACACCCTGATCCTCGGCGACGAGATCATCGAGACCCCGCCCGCCATCCGTGCCCGCTACCTGGAAACCCGCCTCCTCGCGGGCGTGTTCACCGGCTACTGGCAGGCCGGCGCCCGCTGGACCACGATGCCGCGCCCCACCCTCACCGACGCCAGCTTCGACCTCTCCTACGCCCGCGACGCCACCACCACCCTCGGCGGCCCCACCGAACCCATCAACGCCCCGCAGCCCAGCCCGTACGACGTCGGGTACGAGATGATGCTCGACGGCGCTCAGGTCCTGCGCCTGGGCCGCGACCTGGTGGTCAACATCGCCCAGTCCAATCACGCCCGCGGGGTCGACTGGCTGGAGCGCCACCTGGCCGGCCGCTACCGGATCCACCGCGTGTACCGCATGGCCGACAACCACATCGACTCCATGCTCCTCGCCCTGCGCCCCGGCGTGTTCCTCGCCCGACACGACGGCCTCCGCGACATGCTCCCCGAACCACTGCAGAGCTGGAAATTCATCATCCCGCCCCAGCCGGACACCGGCGCCTTCCCCGCCTACGGGGACGCCGACCTCGTCCTGACCAGCCCCTACATCGACCTCAACGTCCTCTCCGTCGACGAGGACACCGTCCTGGTCAACCAGGACTGCACCGGCCTGATCAAGACCCTCGAAGCCGCCCACTTCACCATCGTCCCCGTACGCCACCGCCACCGGCGCCTGTTCGGCGGCGGCTTCCACTGCTTCACCCTCGACACCCGCCGCGACGGCGCCTGCGAGGACTACCTCACGTGAACCGCCCCGTCCTGCTCCTGGAGGCGGCCGGCCCCGAGTCCGGGCACCTGGCCCGGACCGCGGCCGCCTCCGGCCACCCCGTCCACGCCATCACCACCACCGAGGCCCTGACCGGCTACAGCCCGGCCTTGCACGCCCTGCTCGCCGGCACCCTCACCACCGACCTGGCCAACCCGCAGCAGGCCCTCGCCGACACCGTCGCCTACGCCCGCCGCATCAACGCCGCCGCCGTCCTGACCACGAACGAGTACCTCACCCCGCTGGCCGCCCACACGTGCGCCCTGCTGGACCTGCCTGGCAACGACCCCGCCGGCGCGCACGCGGCCCGCGACAAGGCTGCCATGGCCACCGCCTTCACCGCCGCCGGCGTCACAGCGCCCCGCACCCACACCCTGACCACCCCGGCCGCCCTGCGGGCCCGCTTCCTGCGGCCCGGCATGCGGCTCCCCGTCGTCATCAAGCCGGCCGACGCCGCCGGCTCCCAGGGCGTCACCGTCCTGGCCCGCCTCCAGGACGCGGAAACCGCCTGGCACCACGCCCACACCGCGCCGGGCATGTACGCGGGGCAGTCCGGACGGACGGTGCTGCTCCAGCAGTACATCCCAGGGCGGGAGTACAGCGTCGAGTCGTTCACACAGCTCGGGCGCACCACCCACCTGGCCATCACCACCAAGACCACCACCCGCGGCACCCACCGGGTCGAACTCGCCCACACCCTGCCGACCCAGCTCCCGCCCGCAGTGGAACAGGCAATCCACCAGGAGACGGCGAAGGCGGTCCGCGCCGTCGGCATCCGCAACGGCGCCTCCCACACCGAGGTCATCGTCACCCCCACCGGCCGCCCGTACGTCATCGAGACCGCGGCCCGCATCGGCGCCGGCCACATCGGTGAACTCCTCCACCACGCCCTCGGCATCAACCCCTGGACCGCCCTTCTCGACATCGCCCTCGGCCGCCCCGCCCGTCTCACCCCCGCTCGACGCCACCACGCCACCGTCCGCTTCCTCACCAGCCCGACCGCCGGCCGCCTCACCGCAGTCACCGGCCTGCCCAGACCCGGCCCGAACACCCCCCTCGTCCGGCTCCGCGCCCGCCCCGGCGACCCGGTCGGCCCCACCCACACCAACGCCGGACGGCTCGGCAGCCTCATCGTCGTCAGCCCCGACGCCCGCACCACCCAGGCCCGCGCAGCCCAACTCCTCGACGACATCCGCATCGTGGTCGAACCGCATCCCGCCTGAACACACCGGAGGGGCGCCACCCAGGTCCATGGGTGGCGCCCCTCCGGTGTGCCCGAGGTCAGGTCAGCGCGGCGAGCTCCTCGGCCACCGCCCGGTAGGAGTCCTCGACGCCGGCCTCGTTACCGAGCCGGTGACGCTCCAGGCGCAGCGCGCCGAGGTGGCGCACCTCGTACACACACTGCCGCCACACGCTGTTCTCGGTCTCCGCCGCGCGGCCGTAGGAGTCAAAGAACGCTGTGCGGGCGTCCTGCTTCGCGCGGGCCATCCGCATCGTCCAGTCCGCCTCCGGATCCCCCCACCAGGTGCGGTCCATGTCCAGGACACCGCAGATCGTCGGGACCGGAGCGGCCGCGAGTATCGTGTTCACCGTCCACAGGTCCCCGGTCAGCAGCCGCGGCACCGTCACCTCGTCCAGGACCTGCCCGCCGGCCTGGGCGGCGTCAGCGGCCTTGCGGAGGTCGGTCGCGTCCAGGCCGCAGCTTGCGACGTCCTCGGCGATCAGGTGGAGCGACGCGACGACGGCCTCACTCCAACGCGCGTGCCCGGGGCCGTTGACCGGGCCGAACCAGGGCCCGGCGACAGCATGCACGGCCGCTGTGATCTCGCCCATCTGCCGGAAGAACGCCGCGTGGGTCTCCTTCGGGTACGAGCCGAGCAGCTCCGGCGCAGGAGTTCCGGGCAGGAAGGACTGGATCATCCAGTCCCGGCCGATGACGGACTGGGTGAAGTCGGACGCCAGGACCCGCGGCATCAAGTCGGCGATCGGCGCGAGCCAGGGCACCGACGCGTACTCCGCGCGCATCAGCTCCCGCTCGGAGTGGAACTGGCGGGCCGGTTCGGGTGCCACCCGCAGGACGACCGGCTCCGTGCGGCCGGCCAGGTCGATGCGGTAGGTGGTGTTGTACATGCCGCCGCCCAGCTCCGTCGCGGAACGGACCTCGGTGCCGGGCCCGAAGGCGCGCTGGGCGACCGCCTGGATCTGGCGGTCGGTGAGGCCCTGCTGAAAGGCGTTGGCGGACCGCTCGATGACGTGGAGTTCCACGGGACTTCCTTCCGGGCTGTGAGGACTTCGGGGAGCTGGGCGGGAGTCTGCTGGTCAGGCCTTGCGGTTGCGGGGTCGGCCGTTGCGTTCCAGCACGACACCGAGCTGCGAGGGCTGCATCGCGGCGGCGATGCCGATGGCCCGGCGGTTGGCGTGCGGGCTGGTGGCATCGGCCGCCGCGATGTGACGCTCGCGGGAAAGGGTCAGGTGGGTGATGAGCCGACTGAGCAGGCTAGTGGAGGTCAGGAGCTCGTCGAAGTCCTCGGCCTTGGGGTCGGTGATGTCCTGGCTGTTCGTGAGGCCCTCGTACAGGGCGAGGACGACGTCGTCGGGGAGGTCGAGGGTCTGGGACCCGCCGGAGGTGGCGGGGAGGTCGAAGGTGATCCGCATGGTCATGAATCCTCCGTAAGATGCGATGTATGGAAACCTACACCCGTAGGAATCCATACACACGGATGGGCGCCGCCAGATAAGGAGCCAGGCCGATCCGCTGCCGATCAGGTGCACTCCGGTCATAGGGCGCCGCGCTCCGGGTACACCGATACGCGCTCCGCCGCATAGGTGCCGTCCGGCAGCACCGCGTCGGTCAGTTCGAACTGCTCCTGCTTCCCCGTGGGGCTGCTCCAGGTGACCCGGATGCAGGCGGGGCGGCTGCTGGGCAGGTGCACGGGCTGGCCGTCGGCGGCCCGGGCTCCGAGCAGCGTGTAGGTGCGGACCGGCCGCACGGTCCCGGCGGCCGGGGTAACGCCGGGGTCGACCGGGTCCCGGAGCCGGCGGAGCCAGCCCCATGCTGCGGCCGCCGCCAGCAGCGTGAGGCCGCCCAGGGTCTCCGCGGTCCAGCCGGTGAGCACGTCGGTGAGCATGTCGGTGTCCTTCTCTGTGTGATGACGGGCGGAGCATGAAGGGGCCCGCGCCGCTGACGTCGCGTCCTGGGCGGCACAGTGCGGGAGCGGGGGGTTAGCCCCGCAACCCTCGTTGGGAAAGGCCTCGTTGAGCCTCCCGCCTGCAGTCGGGTGGCCGGTACCCACTGAGGCACGGCAACCCTGCTAACGCTGCTAAAGATCAATTGCGGAGAGTGCGGCGGTGACCGGCCCTCGACGCCATTTGAGCGGGCGGACCGCGCGGTGACCTGGCGAAGGTAGGGGGGCTCTAATCGGGTGTTCGGCGAAGGTCTCCCGATACCGGAGCAGACGGTACGGGCCGCCTTCACCGCGGCGGTGGACACCATCACCATCCACGGCGACGACGAGCCGAATACCGACCTGGAGCAGCGGCTGGACGCCCTCGCCGATCGCACCAACGACACTGTCCCGGCCGTGACTCTGGTCCCCGCCCGGGCCCGTCGGATCGACGACGGGATCGCCCGCCTCGCCCGCGCCGGCGGCCAGACCTGGCCGCCGACCGAGCTCGCCTCCATGGACAAGAACCCCGGCCCCTCGACCGCGACGCCGAAGGAGGCCGGGCTGGCTGCGGTCTCTGCGACCATCACCGGGCACGATGTCCATGGAGGACATCGGCTACCTGCTGCGTGCGATGAACCCCACCGCCGTGGCCAACCCGATTGCGTCCCTCGTCGAGACCACCCGCCAAGACGCCCCGGACACCGCCGACAAGGTCCTCACGCCTGATGATGATCTCGCCCTCGGCCCCTTGAACGATGCCCGCGACCAGCTGCGCGACCTGGCCCGCACTGCGCCTCTGGACGATCTCGCAGCGGCGCCTGGTCAACTGCGGAGCGCGTACTGGAATGGGCCCTGGAGCTGTGCACGCGCGTCGAGGAGGAACTGGCCGCCGGACGTCTGGGCGAGGCGACCGCGGAGTGGCAGATCAGCCGCTACACGATGGCCGGCCTCGCCCTGCTCAGCACGCTGAAACAGCGCGACTGGCCACCCACGCAGCACGCCTTCGACACCCTGCTGCTCCTGTACCAGCAGGCGCAATTCCGCCTCCTCGACCACCTCGTCCCCGGCTGCCAGTGGCACCTCCTCGACACCGAAGGGCTGCTCCCGCCGCCCACCCGCGAGTTCCTGAAGGACCTCATCAGCCGGAACACCGCTCCGGCGCGGCCGTAGCGGCGACGGAACGGTCAATGTCAGACCCACCTCCTAGCGTCGAAGACGAGGGCCCGAACCGGGCCGCCCGGAGGACGTAAGGAGCAGGCCATGGGCGAGATCAGTGTCGAGCGGCAGCACCTTGACCGGCTGCTGGCCGACAGCGCAAGCACGTACGGCGCCCCCTACCAGCGGGCCTTCGCGGAAATCGCCGAAACCCGCCGCGGCCGGCCCGCCGCCGAGATCCTTCCGCTGCTGCGCCGCGCCGCCGACGACGCGCTGCTCGACTTCACGGACGCGGACCTGCGCGAGCAGGCCCAGGCCATCAGCTCGGGCTAGCCGTACGTTCTGCGCGTCACGGTGGCCTGACCCCGACGGACCGGGCCCCCGGCCCCTGCCGGGTCAGGCCCAGCGCCGACCGTGGCCGGTGTGGGCGAGGGCGTCGGTGAGCTGGTCGTGGTTCATGGACGAGCGGCCCGGGATGCCAGCCGCGGCCGCCTTCTCGTACAGCTCGGCCTTCGCTGTCACCGTGCCGCAAAGGGGCCCGAGACTGGCTGTGGCGACCCCGGCCGCCCCTCGGACGGGGGACCCGGGCCGCGCCGCTGTCCAGCTCGCGGCTGGCCCGACCGATTCTGGAAGGTAGGGGGGCGACTGCGAGGGAGGCTGTAGGGATGGTGCTCAGACCGCCGGTGGAGCCGATGCTCGCCCAGGCCGCGGAGTCGTTGCCAGGCCCGGCCGTGCTGCGTTCGGGGGTGGCCGCTGAGCAGGAGTTCGACGGGCACCGGGCGCTGCACACCTGCGTCCTCGACCCGAACACCTCTGCGACGAACCTCGCCATCCTGGACAGCCTCGGGGCGGACCTCGACATGGTCTGGGAGCGGGACGCGGGCGGCGGCTACCTGGAGACCAGGCTCGCCCGGGTGCGGGAACTGGTGGCCCGGGACCCCGCGGTCGTATGGGTCAACCAATACGCCAACGACTTGTGCTGGCAGGCCCATTACGAGCAGACCGCGGCGGAGATCCTGACGCAGGTTCCCCACGGCCTCGACGTGCTGGTGGCCGCGGTGAGCACCACAGCCACGCTCCAGGGCATCGCGCGTCGTCTGCGTGGACGGTGGCCGGCGCTACGGGTTGTGGCGGTCGACGCGTTCGGCTCGGTCATCTTCGGCGGACCGTCCGCGCCCCGCAGACTGCCCGGGCACGGATCGAGCCGTGTCCCGGAGCTGGCGGCCACGCTCGAGCATGACGACGTGGTCCACGTACGCGACGAGGAGGCGGTCGCCGGGTGCCACGCGCTCCTGCGGAGCGAGGGCATCCTCGCCGGTGCGTCGTCGGGAGCCGTGGTGAGCGCCCTGCGGAGTGTGGCTCCGTCGCTGCCTGCCGGGGCCCGGGTCCTCACCCTGTTCGCCGACCGCGGGGAGCGCTACATGGACCTCGTCTACGCCGGTACCGCCGACGCGCGGCCCGCGGATCTGAGGGAGCCGGTCGACATCCGGTGACCGGACGGACCCGTGCTCTCGCCCTGCCTCAGGAGGGCCGCTCGAGGCGGGGGAGGGCGGGTACCGCTTCAGCGGTCCTCGGTTGCGACCATCGCGTAGACGTACATGTCGCGGCGCTCTTCCCCCACCTGCTGCCAGCTTCGCAGCAGCCCCTCCCGGACGTATCCGGCGCGCTCGGCCGCACGGCACGATGCGGTGTTCCACGGCTCGACGAAGAGCTGGAGCCGTGGGATCCGCAGGCCGTCGGAGGCCCATGTGCTGACCGCTTGCAGGGCCGCAGAGGCCGCCCCCAGACCCCGCGCGGACTTCACCACCCAATAGCCCAGGGTGGCCCGCCCCTGCGGAGCCTCGCTCACCCACAGCCCGACCGTGCCCAGCGGCCGATCGTCCTCGGCCCGGGCTATCACGAACGGATACCCGCTTCCGCTCGCGGTCCGTTCCCACTGCCGCTCGACGAACGCCACTCCCTCGTCGTGAGAGTACGGGGCGGGGACGGTGGTGATCAGCGGGATGTACGTGTCCTCTGCGGCCTCCCGCACCAGAGGTAGGTCGTCGAGCCGCCAGGGCCGCAACATCAGCGCGTCACCCGCACGCATGCGCGGCACGTCGGAGGGGAGATCCATGACCCCTATCCTGCCCTGAAACCTGCCCCATCCAGGCCCGCTTCCAGATCTTGTCGACCTGCCTGACCCGAGGTGGCTGGAGCGGCTCAGCCAGATCACCGCCGAGACGCCGGTCACCTACCTAACGGACGATACCGCTGGCCACTGACAACACCGGGGGCATCCAAGCGGCTCGGCTCGTTGGCTTCGTTCACTTCCACGGACAGCGTTTGTTGATGAGCTCGAGCAGCACTGTCAATCAAGATCCGCGGTTTTTGTCGACGACATTTGACGGCGCCTGGCTGACCCATCAGCCAGGCACCGTCCCTCGATCTTCATCTGGTGACTGCCGATTTGCTGAGGGTCGCTGCCCTCAGACGTGGAGGTCGGGAGGGAAGCCGGTCCAGCGAAGGTTGGCGGGCAGGTGACCCATGTCGTTGAAGACAAGCACGGATGGGGGTCGGCCGGGCGCATAGCGGATGACGGTCAGCGCGGCGTTGGCGTGGTTGATACCCATCCAGCGCCACTTCGGGGCGTCGAGGGCGGCGCGGACGAGCCAACCGATGAGGAAGCTGTGCGTGACGACGAGTTCGTGGCGCGGCTCGTCACCGACGACAAGTCCGGTGAACTGCGCGAGAGGCGCCCGGGCCAGTTCCGGCCCTTGTCCGCGCTTCTCGGCTGGGATCTGAGCCAGGTGTCGGCGTACTCGCGGATGTGCCGGGCTAGGTACGGATGCACGTGTAAAAGAACACGGTGCATCTGCGACCGTTCCGAGCACGCTGCTGACTGATGGGTGACTGAGGTGGAAGACGGCCGGTGATGGTGCTTGAGGCGGACCGGTGGCTGCCGTTCCCGAGGGTGCCGCGCACCGCGTGATCTGACACCGATGTTCCTGACCCCCGTAGTGGTGCGATCCGACCGTCCGTCGTCGCCTGCGGCAGCGTCAACCTCAGAGCGCCTTCTCCGGCGCCGGCAGGGTTAGTACCCCCTTCGTGTTCCTGAAGTTGATCGACGATGACTATGATCGCCAGTTCCTTATCGTCAGTGGAAGTCACGGGGGAGTCGGCGCATGTTCAGGTGGCGTATGGCGGTGGCGGTGATCGCCGTGGGGACCCTCCTCACCGGTTGCGGATCCGGTGACTCAGAAGGCGGAGGCTCGGCATTGGCCGGCGGGGCGGGCACGAGCGCCTCGCCGTCGACGCCTGCCGCTGAGAAGTTCGCCGCCGACTCCGGCACGCGGTACGTGGGCGTCGAGGAACCGGAAACCCTTGAGGGGCTCGTGTGTGACGAAGGCGACGGAGGTTTCCGCTTCGGAGGCGGCCTCGACATGCACGTCACCGGGGACGACGGCCTGAAGGAGCTCCAAGGTGCCGGAGAGGACGTCGCCGACAAGGTCTCGTGCTTCGGCAGCCCGCGGATCACCCTGCGCAAGGGCACGATGTCGGCGTCCGCGCCGGTCTTCACCGCCAGGACGACTCTGTACGAGCAGATCGCGGACCCCGTCGCCTCACTGAAGACGATCTTCGAGCGTTCCGTGAGTCTCTCGGAGAGCTACGGCCGCAACTTCACGGGCGAACCGCAAGAGGTCACGAGCAGTGACCTGCTCCTCAAGTGTCAGCAGAACGTGAGCGACACCTTTCCGATGACTACGTGTTTCTGGGCCAACTACGGGGCGGCGGGAGAACTCGACTTTTTCCCGCCGGACGGCCAGGCCGTGCCAATCCAGTCGGCGGTCCAGTTGACGAAGGCTTTCGTCGCGGCCGCGCTCAAGCCGAAGGCCGGCTCCTGACCGACCGCTGGGACGGGACCGGCAGCGTGGATCGCTGGCCTCAGACTCTGCCAGACGGCGTGCCGTCAAGGCAGGCGGCCCCACATGGTGCGCGCCGGGGCTGGACGGTGAACGCCCTGGGTGAGTTCAGAGTGCTACCTCGTCCTATGTGCTGACCATGCTTTCTCGGCGGCGGTGACTAGCGGACAGCCTGTGGTTGTCCTCTGTTGAACGCAGTTAGAGCCTGTCTCCTTGACGAAGAACCCTCCCCGCCGAACGGAAAATCTAGCGACCCGAGGAGACCGCTCGACTACGGTCGCGCGGGGAGGTAGACGCGTGTCCTGGCCATCTGTGATCATCCTTGTCTCCGCGGAACGACGCCCGTCGCTTGAAGGGCGACTCCGTTCCCTCGACCTCGTGCCGGACCCCGTAACGGGCGACGAAAGGCTGCACCAGCACGGGTACTCGTACTGCATCGACCTCTCCGGCGGCATCTTGGCGGACTACGAGCCGGAGGAGCTCGAACAGGTGAGGTCCCGGATCGGCGAACCGTACGCGGTCTATGTGTCGTGCCAGTCCATGGACGCGGCCCGGGCCTTCCTCCGCGATGTCCTGCCTGGTGTGGACGGTCTTGTCGACACCAACCACCACGAGATCCTGCAGGCGGACGAGTTCCTCGCGCTGGTGGACCGTCACCCCGGATGGGACTGGCGTCGCCAACCGAGCACAGACCTCCCGTAGACCGGCTCGCGTCGGAGTACTGTCACCTGCCGCACCAGACCAGGATGGCGGCCAGGTGCAGTGCGGCCTGGTAGGCAACAGCAAGCTTGTCCGTCCGCATCGCAAGGCCCCGCCACTGCTTGATCCGAGCGATGCACCGCTCGACGGAATTGCGCTCTTTGTATGTCTCAGCATCGAAACTGGGCGGGCGGCCTCCGGCGCGGCCTCGCCTCAGACGGTGGCCGATTTGGTCGGCGGGCTGCGGGATAACGGCACGGATGCCGCGTCGACGGAGGTGCCCACGGATCGCTCGGGAGGAATAGGCGCGATCCGCCAGTACGACCGTAGGGCGGGTTCTTGGCCTGCCGAGTCCGCTTCGCGGGATCCGGAGTCCGGCCATGACTGCCTCGAAGGCCGGCGCGTCACCGGCCTGGCCCGCGGTGACGTGGATGGACAGAGGTCGTGCCCGGCTGTCACTGGCCAAGTGGACCTTCGTGCTCAACCCACCGCGAGAACGTCCGAGCGCATGATCCTCTGGCTCGGCCCGGCCGGGCGCCCCCTTTTCCTGGCTCCGGCCGAATGCTGGTGAGCCCGGCAGACGGTGGAGTCCACCGAGACGGTCCAGCCCACCTCGTCCCCGGCATCCGCCACTGCAAGGACAGCCGCGAGGATTCGTTCCCATGTGCCGTCCATGGCCCACCTGATCAGGCGTTTGTGCGCGGTCTGAAAAGGCCCAAGCTCCTCTGGCAGATCGCGCCAGGGCGAGCAGGTGCGGTACTTCCAAGCGATGGCCTCCGGGGTTCGGCGATGGTCGGCCCACCGTCGTCCTCGGACCGGATCGGGCGGCATCAGCGGCTCGATCCGGTCCCACATCACATCAGTGATCACTAACCGGACAGACACGCCCGATCAACTGGTCCACCCATCAAGGAGACACGCTCTAGCTGGCTCTGCGGCCGCAGGCGGCGCGCATCGTGGTGCGTGGCGACGAGATCCCCTGGTCGAAGATCACTAAAGCTCTTGGCACCACCGAAGCCGACGCCCGTTCACGTCTCCACGGCTACGAGTACCGCCGCTGACCAGGGTCGAGCGCGGCCCTGGGGCCGCGCTCGACCGCAGCCTCGGTCTATGGGGCCGGGGTGTAGTGGACGACCTGCTTCTCGCACGGGCCGCCGGCGTAGACGTTGAGGGTGTCGATCTCGGCCTGGTCGGCGGTCAGGCCCCAGCGGAGCTTGGTGGCGGTCCACTCGGCGAGGTAGCGGCAGGTGGCGCCCGGGGCTGGCGGCATCCAGGTCGCCGGATCTTGGTCGGGTTTCTGGCGGTTTGTCCGTGCGGTCACCGCGACGAGGCTGGTGGCTGCGTCCTGGTCATTCGCGTACGCCTCACGTCGCTTCGCGTCCCAGGCCGAGGCGCCGGAGTCCCAGGCCTCGGCGAGCGGGACCATGTGGTCGATGTCCAACTTCGCCGGGTCGGTGACTTCCTGCTCGTCGTAGTACGACAGCCACTCGCCCTCGGAGAGCTTGCAGCCTGCCGCTACGGCCGGCGCCTCGGTCGCCTCGGCGAGGAGAACCTCTGCGCGGGTGTTACAGCCATCGGCCGGATCGAGGCCATTGGTCCAATGGCGGAACTTGTCCCGGGTGTAGCCCGCCCTGCTCTCGTCAGCGACAGGGATCTGGCCGACCGCGTAGGTGAGAGGGAACGTCTGCGCGGCGGCCGAGGCGGCGTGCGCCGTGGCGGGGACGGCGAGCGGGGTCAGGGCCAGGGAGAGCGCGGCGAAGCCGCAGGCGCAGTTCTTGATCACAACTCCAGGGATACAGGCCACGGCGTCGAGCTGGTTGAGCGTTTCGCGTGCCGCTCAGCCGCGTGGGTGAATAGGTTCACCGGAGAAACGGTCCAGCGGCACCAGGTTGCCCACGTCTGCCAGCAGCCGCGTGTGGCCCCCACGGCGGGGCAGCCCCCGCTGCCCCCTCCAATCTGGTTCCGCCGACGCTGCTCAGGCACCACCTGCTGACTGACCCTCGACCGGCTGCCTGACGGCGGCCCCCGTAAGTCGGTCCCGCCGACCGAACCTACGCCGGGCAGTCCCCATGGACGGCAGCTGAGCGGTAAGGAGGGGGAGACCATCTCCTCGCTCCTCGCATCGCCGTCGCAGAACGATGACCGACCAGAAGGCCGCAGGGACCCAGGAGTTACCTTCAATAGCTCCGGGCCCCCTGCCTGTGCCTCGAGCCATCGGTGCCTCCACCGGATGTCGGCGGCAGGGCGGCGTCCGCGAGGACGGCGTCCCGTGTGACGGGACGGGTTCCAAGATTCTTGCCCGCCGTGCGGGAGCGCCGGAGGTGATCCGGGCTCAGCGGGCTCTGTCCACAGGCCGCCTCGTGCATGGTCGACGGATGGATGACGAAGCACGCGTTCTGCCTGCTGAGGGGGGCGTCCGCTTTGGCGTGTACACCGGCCTGATGACGACGCAGGCGGTATCCACCACCCCGGCAGGGACGGTGGGTCGATGAGCGGCACGGCGGCGCCGGTCGCCGCGCTGATTCCTTCCCCGCGTGCGTCGGTCGACGGCGACTCGGTCTCCGTGCTGCCCGCGCTGTACGTGCCGGAGGCGCGGCAGTGGTTGTCGACGTCGACGGGCCGGGTCGCGCTGGACGGCTACTCCTGGATGCAGGTGGTCCACTGGGTCGCCGGGTCTGGGCTGTACGAGCCGCGCCGCTACCACAGCAACGTCCTCAGCGGCCGCCGACGAGCCGGTCTCGTGGCGAACTCCCGCGGCGGAGCAGGGCAGCGTAGCCGCTGTGGCGTGCAGAACTGATAAGACGCCTGGCGGTATCAGCCATGTGCCGCATGGGCTCACTCAGTTGCCGCGCAACCGGGCCTAGGGCCAGGTGGTTGGGACAAGCATGACGAATGCGAGAGGTCCTGCCATGTTTCCCTGGCGCGCTGCTGGCACCGTTGCTGACAGCGTCCCGGTGACGCGGTTGGGCAAGTGGACCTTGGCACCGGCCGCTTCACCGATCGGTTCAGGGCCATGGCCTGCCTTGCTGCAGGAAGGGCTGCGCGTTGATCTGCGGTACTCGTCCTTGGCGCTGGAGGAGTTCCTGGTGGCGATGGGGATGATCCAGGATGACTTCCTCCGCCGGTCGGCCATGGGAGATCCCTCGGCCGACTACGCCGGGGAACAGACGGGACAAAGTCATCGTGTATGACCCGCACGGATGGCCCGTCACCGGTGGCCCCGATCCCCTCCCAGGTGCTTGTGCCGATTGGACACAACCCCAGTCCGGCTTTTCGGACGGCACCTTCCGGCAGCCACCAGCTCCGTTCAGCCCCCTTGACACTGACTGGGATCCGGCCGAGGAACTGGCGCACCTCCTGCAAGACGCCGCCAGCACGCAAGAGCCCCCGGCTGCTTCGTCTGAGGATGCTGTCAGCAATGATTCCCTCGATGGCCTGGTAAAGCTCACCACTGAGCTGCCTCCCGTACGGTCCGCCGGCGCTGGGCATCGCCGCGCCAAAGCCCGGCAGCACCAGCTTGACCTTCTACAGCTGGCCAGCTTTCTCCTCGCTGCGGTCACCGCCGTCATCGTCTCCATGGTCAGCGTCTACGGCGGCATGGTCGCCTATGCCCCCCTGCGCCACATCGCACAGCCCCATACCCCCACGGGTGCCCTCCGATGGTGGCCCCTGCTGGTCTACGGCCCCTGGATGGTCGCCTCCCTGTCCATCCTGCGCGCGGCCCTCCACCAGCGGCGCGCGGTGCATTCCTGGTCCGTCGTCCTGCTCTTCTCCACCCTTGCCATGCTCCTGTGCGTCGCCCAGGCACCGAGAACTCTCACCGACGTGGCCGCGGCGGCACTGCCCTCACTGGCCGCGCTCACCTGCTTCCAGCAAGTCGTACGGCAGATCACTCTGACCAGGCCACCGCGCAAAACCACCCCACGTCACCGCACCCCTGCACCAGCCCCGCCCACCACTGCCACGCTCCACCAGCCGACACGAGACAGCACAGGCCCACCCGGCGCCGTGCCAGGGCCAAGACGAGAAAAGCCCCATCGAAACCAGGGGTGATCACGAGACACATCAATCAAGCACCCCCCGCGCCAGGGGTTAACGAATCGGTGGCACCTGCGGCGCGGCCGGAGGCCGTGAGCCATCCTCGTTGTCAGATACGTGACCCCTTCGCCGAATGGCGCCAGCTGCAGCCGACTGCTGCGCGATGAAGACGGCATAGCGGCTGAGGACGCGGTCGCCGTCAAGTTCCAGACCCGAATAGCAAGCAGCCTGCTGACGACACACTGGGCAGCACCACATGGGGCGGTCAGCCAGAGAACAACCGCCGCGCTCTCTCGAGACGCGCACGCTGATCATCGATCCAGCCAGTCGCCGGAAAGAGAGGCACGCTGACCGTCACCTGTGACGACGGACCGTCATGGACTGACACCCCAATCACACCAGGACTCACCGGCTTGATCTTGAACTGCACCGTCCGTCCCGAGTTCAGCCACGACACGAACCGATTCCCCGAAAGCGCCCCCAGAGCCTCTTCCCAGTCATCGAGGTCATCGGACGTCACATAGACGGGGAAGCTGCCCTTGACCGTCTCGGTCTCCACGACGAACTCGCAGTCCAAGAAGTCCCTGCCGGGGGACGGTGGCTCCAGCACCCGCAGCGAGACAACATGACCGCTCGTCCCTGGCGGATCGGCCAGATAAATCAGCTCGCCCAGATCGTCTTCCACCACAGCCCCTCTCCACCGGCCTCGAACGGAAGCATCATTCCTGAGCACGCTGACACACCCGGCGCCGAGGTGGGTGTTACTGATTCTCACCCACATTCCGCAGCCAGTTGATCAACCCCTGCTGCCGAAACTCCACGACAAACGTTCTCCGTTGCCACCTACGAAGCCAGCCACGGACACGATGTTTTCCACGGTCAGCTCCCCTCGACGTTCAGCGACGCCAGGTACAGAGGCCGTCGGCGGCGCCGCACTCGATGAACGCGCTCACATGCCAAGGGTTCGGTGATCCGAGCGAAACGGCCTAGTAGTGCTTCGTTAGGTTCTCAGCCTGATTCTGTTGCGGGGCAGGCGTCGGCCGCAGGTGGTGCAGGTGCCGGTCCAGCACTGCAGCAGGTC
>NZ_JBIBTW010000016.1:0-51393 GCF_043078785.1 Streptomyces sp. NPDC015346
AACTCACCCCGGAGCCGTTCCACCTCCCCAAGCCTCATACCGAAGAAGATGCCCACCACCAGGCGAGATCACCCGACGTAACGAAGCACTACTAGCCCGTCGCAGGTTCGAGAGGCACGCAGGCCTTGATCCGCTTGCCGATGGGCTCACGTCGCGCTTCGAAGCCCTGGCACAGGATGGTGACGATCTCCAGGCCATGCCCGCCGATCCGGCCCGGATCCGGCGCGCACACCTGCGGCATGGCCGGGTTCGTGTCCCACACCGTGATCTCCAGGGCCGGGCCGGCCAGCTCCACGTTCACGACGCACGGGCCGGGAGCGTACTTGCATACATTGGTCACCAGCTCACTGGCGACCAACTCGGCCGCGCCAGCCGCCGGTGAGGGAACTTTGATCCGGTGTTCCCGGCGCAGGCGGGTCAAGAAGCCGACGACGAACCGGCGGACGTCACCGATCGACTCAAGATTCCCCTCGTACGCCACACCCGCCCAGGCAACCGGAACTTCCCGATCCTCAAGTGTCATCAATGTCTTCCCCTGGGCTCCGCGGTTCTCTCCGACGAACGCGAGTGCGTCTACCCTCGCTTCGCCACAGCATCCCCGCAAACAGCGCGTCGCCGGGTCATTCGTTATAAGGAGCGCTCCACCGCGGCTCACTGCCGGCCTCTTGGACGAAGCCCGGCACCGTCGCTCCCGCCGGCGCGCTGAGCGTGGGCCTGGGAACAGGTCTTCGTTGAACCGAGCGGGCAGCAGGAGGAGTGCTTCGGTGTCCGCCCGTTGGGCCAGTCGCTCAAGCAGCAGCGCAACACGCCCCCAGGGGCCGCGCAGCCTGCATTTACGCAGGTCAGACCGCAACACTGTTGGGCCTCCTGTTGCACCCGGTGTCGCGTGGGTCCGTCCTCCGGCGGCGGGCGTGACGCCCTCGCTAAACGGGGGCACGCCCTCCGCCGTGACGTTCACGCGCAGCCGCGTGAATCAGTGACCGCCTTCGGTGATCCGGCGCCGTCTCGCCGCTGGTCCGGCCACCAGCCGCATAAGGTGACGGACGTGATTCCGCTGCCTCCGCACCGCATGCAGGGCCCCGGCGCCCTGGGTGCCACACCCGAGCAGCCCGACGGCCCGTTCGGCCGCTGGCCGGACCCGTACGCCGATGAGGACGACGAAGCCCTCGTACCCGGCATCACCCTGCCCGCTGCCCGTGACGGGAGCACGCGGTGAGCAGCACCCTGTGGCGGCGCGTCCTGACCGCGCTCGCGGACGAAAGCCTCGATGACGCCGAACGCGAACGCATCCTCGCCCTGGGCGCCGCCCACCTGGTTCGCACCCGCTGCAAACAGGAACACGAGCCGACCGTCGAGGACGTGATGACCGCGGCTTTCCACGAATTCGCCCTATTGCTGGACGCCGACACCGCACGCGCCGCCCTGCGGGAAGCGGCCCGCCGTGGGTAACCCGGAACGCCCCGGTCGCGTTGAGCCCCGTGTGACGACCACGACGATGCGCCTCGCTCCCGCCATCGGCGTGCAGCGACGCGGACACGGCGACGAAACGGTTCACCGGCCCGACCTGGAGCCGATCTTCACCGAACTCGCCCGCCGGTGGGAAAGCGACGGACGGCTCGTCCCCGGCCAGCCGGATGAGGAGTGGACGATCCTCGCCCGCCAATACCCCTGGCCGAGGCTCTGACCGCACAGTGCGGGCACAGCCCCCAGCGCCAACCGCACTGACAGGAAGGGGTGGGTGAACGAGCTCAAGGAGCACCTGGCCCAGACCGTAGTCCGTTACGAACGCGGCCAGTGACGCCTTCTGCTCTGATGCGCCAGTCCGACGGCGGTGAACACCGTGACGTCGTAGTTCACGCCGCTCCTTCGCCGAACACGCAACGCACCTGGTAGGGGAAGAACTCCGGCAGGACCGGTCAGCGGGCGAGGCCGGGGTGTGCGCGGGCGCGGAGTGGGGCCGCGATGGCCCTGGCGAGGTCCAGATCGGCTGGTGATCGGGGTGGTGCGCGGGTGGCGCGCCTTGGCGGCCAAACCTGATCGATCTGTGATCTAGCTCACACGTTCGGAAAACAGTGCAGGTCATGGGCACTGTCCGTAACCGGATCAGTACGTTCCACAGAGAACGTGAGTCCCGGAAGTAACCCTAATGGCGCCTCCTCTCGGTGAGTAAGGGTGAGGACACGCTGTGTTCTGCCCGGGCCCGCAGCGTCGCGACCCCGGGCTCCAACTGCTTGATGAAGGAGGCTTCGTGGAGCTCCACTGGGCCTGGTACGCGCTGGCGTTGGTCGGCGTCTACCGGATGATCGCGGTGTGCTTCGAAGCCGTGGTGCGGCGAACGGTCCATATCGCTCGGCAGTCGGCCGCCGAGTCCAAGACCCGTCCCGAGCGGTCGGCCACCCAGTCGAACGGCGCGCCGTTCGAGCGGGGATTGCCGCCGGGGACCGCCCCGGGGGAGGGGTGGGGGCAGCTGTGAACGATTCCTTCGGCCAGGGGTACGACCTGATCGAACCCGACCCGGAGCGGGCTGTCCTGTCCGTCTCCTTCGAGGCCTTCTTCCGACAGCACAAGGACAAGTTCTTCCGCATAGCGCTCAACCGGCTCGTGGACCCACGCGATGCCGACGAAGCTCTCAGCGACGCCGCGCTGGTCATGCACAAGAAGTGGGAGCGGATCCTGGCCCATGCGAACCCGATGGCCATGGCGCTGCGCATTCTCGACCACAAGATCATCGACTTCTACCGGGCCCGTGCCCGCCACGCCGGACGCGAGCAGGCACTCACCGAACGACCGGACGCCTCGTACCTGATGGACCTGCGCGAGCAGGACCGCCTCGACCGCGCTCTCGAGGCGCTGCGGAAGATCTCGCCGCAGCAGGCGCAGTGCTGGGAGATGCACAAGCTCCTCGGCGAGTCCTACAGCGACATCGCCGAGCACCTCGGCATCAGCTACGGCGCGGCCAAGACGAGCGCCTCCCGAGGACAGAGGAAGCTCAAGGCGCTTCTGGCCGAGCTCATGGACACGGAGAAAGGGGACTCCTGATGCTGGAAGACCTTCTCAACAAGCAGGTGAAGTACCTGCGAGAACAGGCGGACCGGCACGACACCGACGACTTCATGGACCGGCTAGCCGAACGCATCGCCAGGGACGCGCGGCGCCCCGCCCGCGTCGCCTACGGCACCCCGGACGCCGTCCAGAGGCCGAGTGCGGAACTGCCCGACGCCGAGAAGGCGACGCCACCGGTCAGCCAGCTCCCGCCTCCCGCCCAGCGCCCAGGCTTCACCACCGCGCACCCGCGCGGTTCGACCCGCCCGGGGGCCCGCCGCGAGATGCGCAGACGCCCCACTCCGATCATCCAGGCCGACCCCCGCGCCTCCCAGTTCGCCGTCCTCGCCTACGTGCAGCTCCTGTGCGAGAACGTGCTGCGCTCCAACGACATCGACGCACTGGCCGACTTCGCCGCCGACTACGACGAGACCGGAGCCCGAACATTCGCCTGCCTGCTCTACAGCCTCGACCGGCGCGAGAGCGCCCTGTACTGGTGGCGTTTCGCCGCCGGTGCCGGCGACCCGCTGGCCGCGCACCTGCTGGCCGCACACCACGCCGCAGTCGGGCAGAGCCCCGACGCCCGGCTCTGGCGCGCGAGCGCGCAGATGCTCGGCTTCACTGACAAGCACCTGCCCCACCCGGTTCGGCACACCACCGAGATCGCTGAAGGATTCGCCCGCGAGATGCCCTGGGACACCGAGATGCGTGTCTTCATGCGGTCCTCGCGACTGCCCGAGGAGCTCGTCGCGCGCTGATATAGGGGACCTGGTGGTGAGCCACGCAGGCCCACCACCAGGCCACGCTGCCCCGGCGTGCTCGTTCAGAGGACATCAGGACCTCGACCGGCCCGCTCGCCGAGAACCCGCTTAGTTTCGGGACGAGTTCGGGATCGACAGTGTCGTGACAACGAGACGCCGATCGGCCCGGCCCTCGCCGAACTCAACGGCCGCTCCCTGTCCCCAATGCAGCCCTCGACGTGGTGACGGACGAGGACTACCACTGGGTCTGACTGGCCGATCCCGAAGCACACCGGAGCTCAGGCATGGGGGAGCGCCCGCTACTGCCCTACATGGTCCCGGTCGTGGACCCGGCGGATCAGATCTTCTGACCCTCACGAGTCGGTGCCCGCCCGGGCAGCACGCGGGACGGGCGCAGTGCATATACCTGGGGTTCTTTCATGCACGCCCCTGTTGCGCACCAGGCGCCGGTGGCAGGCTGTGCGCACGCGGTCCTCGCGACCACCCCCCGGAGAGGGACCGTGCCCTGGCCCCGCCTGTCCCGAGCTGGCGGGGCCGCGCCGCCCCTCCCGGCTCCCCACGGGAGGGATCAGGCGTGTGCCCCGACCTCACTGTCAGCCCCGGCTCGTACCGTCGTGAGCGTGGGCCAGGCCCTGCCGGCCACCGGACCACGGGAGAGACGCGCACCGGCTGGGCATGGCGGTGCAGGTCTGCACCGCCCGCTACATCGGCCGGTTCCTGGGCGACGATCCGTTGGCCGTGAACGAGGCACTGACTCGCTCGCGCCTCTCGCACGTCGACCAGAACTACCTGCGCGCCGACACCATCGCCGCGGCGAACGCCGCGCTGATCGGCGCACAGTCCGCGATCGAGCTGGCCCAGATGTGGGGCGGTGGCCTCCTCGCCTCCGTCGACGGCCTGCGCTTCGTCGTCCCCGTCAAAAGCATCAACACCGGGCCCTCACCCAGGTACTACGGCTACAAACGCGGATCTGCCACGGCGGCCGGGGCCAGATCCGCCAGGCGTACCGCGAGGGCCAGGAGGACCAGCTTGCCGCGCTCGGCCTGGTCCTCAACGCCGTGGTGCTGTGGAACACCCGCTACCTGGACGCTGCGGTGGCCCGGCTTCGCGCTGAGGGCCACGAGATCAAGGACGAGGACGTCGCCCGTCTCTCCCCGCTCAAGGAGCGGCACATCAACTTCCTGGGCCGCTACCTGTTCAACATCAAAGCCAGCGGCCCCGGCCAGGGCCTGCGCCCCTTCCGCGACCCGAACACGTCCGAAGACGGTGACGAGGAGGAGTAGCCCCGGTCAGTCCGTCTCGAAGGCGTCCTTCCGCAGGTGCGCGGTGAGGATCTCCGCGATTGGTATCGGGGGCGTCCTTGAATGGCGACGTGGTCGACGCCGTTGATCGATCGTGGCGTCCAGAGGCACCGCCCTTGTCATGCAGGCACCCTGCTTCCTCGCCGGCCTGGTGGCGTCTTCCGCCGGGGGCCGCCAGGCCCACTGCTCGGGCGTGAAGAAGAGCTTGCCGTGCTGGGGAGTCCTCGGCCCCCAATGGAGTGAGACGCGGGCGCGGGGGACCCCATGTCGCCCGGAGGCGGGAAGCCATCAACCGCCAAGAGACCGCGCGACAAGGAATGGAGAAGCCCCCATGGGTGATCCGATTAGTGACCTGGCAGACGCCGCAGTAGAGGCACCCCAATCGGCGATCGACACGCTCACCGCAAGCGATGACCCGAAGACGGTCAAACTGGGCAACGCAGTGGCGACGGTCAGGAAAGCTCACGGTGCCTTCCTGCTGACTGACGACGCCGACGACGACTAGCCTCTCGATCTTTCGCGGCGGAATGAATGAGCTGACCCGCATTCAAGGGTTGGCACACGAAGAGCCGGGGCCCCGCAAGGTACCCCGGCCCTTCGTGCACCTGCTACTCCTCAAGCAGCGGACCGCTCCGGCCACCAACCTCCTGCGCGGGCCCGCTCCCACGATCGGCGCCATCGCGGCACAGGTCGGCTTCTCCAGCACCTGCGCCCTTAGCGTCGCGGTCAACAACGTACGCGGCACCAGCCCGAGCAAGTACCGCACAGCCGAGGCGCAGATCGGGGACTGACCACACATCCCAAGAGCCATAAGCACGGCGTGACCACCATCGCGAACGGCGGTTCCCACAAACGGTCGTTTGTGAGAACCCAGCACCGCACGCGGCACCGAGGCTTAACGGCGCGGGCCAGCCTCATGGCGAGCAACCCATGCGGCGTGGCTGGCGCCCGCAGCGGCCCGCCCGGGTGCGCCTACGGCTTGTACAAGATGTGGGTGAACTGCTCGTCGACAGTCTGGTTCGGGGCGACCTCATGAAAGAGCTCACCCAGCTCCTGCCCCGTGTACTGGACAGCTTCCCCCACAGCGCCGATCGGGTTCCAGTTCCCGCCACCGCCGTGATCGTACAGCTGCACGGTGGCGTCGCTGTTGTTGGTGACGGAGGAACCCTGAACAGACCACATCTGATTCGGCTCCGGGTCCTCGATCAGACGCTCGTTGCCATCCGCGTCGCGGACGGTGATGTTGAATCCCATGTAATCCTCCTGCGTGTACCCCATGTGGCCGACTCGGCAGCGCCGCACACTGGCCCGATCGAACGGGTGAGCACGCTATGCAAGAGGCAACTGACCCCTCTTGAGACTGGCGCCGTGCGATGCCACACAAGACGGCTCCGGCCGGGGTCCGACGGTCACACCGAGGCCAACGGGCGGCCTTGCCCGCCGCAGGCCAGGTGGATCTTAGTACTCTGCCCAGGGCCAGATTCACGCCACGTCACAACTTCGGACAGCAACGCCGGTTCCCTGTTCGGATTACTACCCGGACCCCAGAGGCCAGCGCCGGCCCCGGGTTCCGCTCGTCATCCATCTGGTCCAGCTCCCGGCGCGGAGGCCCGCCGCAGGCGTAAGCATCGAAGAAGGCATTACCGCCTGATCCCGAGGAGATCCCCCAGTGACTGTTGTCGCCGACGCAAGCATGAGCGAGGAGCGGCGCGAGCTCCTCTCCGAAGAGGCCGAAGTCTGGCTCAAGGCGTTCACCGCCCACCCGGCCACGGAGGCCAGAGGCGGCGACGAAGACGAGGGCAGTGACGAAAACGGCGGTGAGAACGAGGACGACGCCCCGCCCGAGGACGACCCGGACTCCGACAGCAACACCAACCCCTTCAACCCCTGACCCGACCAATCACCCGCCGGGCTGATCGTGGCACAAGTGTTGGAGATCGGCGGAGCACTCGTCAGCGCGGCCGTCGGCGGCTGAGCTCGGACCGGCTGGCGCGGGGGCGGTGAGGATGGCGTCGATGAGGCCGTAGTCCTTGGCTTCGGCGGGGGAGAACCATCGGTCCTGTGCGAAGTCACGGATGACCTGGTGGGTTTCGCGCAGTGTGTGCCGGGAGATGAGGTGGGTGATCCTCTGCTGGGTATAACGCAGCTCCTTGGGGCGGTTTCCCGGGCTGTGGGGGGAGGCGGTTTCGGTGAAGGCCGGCAGGTGCAGCATCATTCTTGTGTTCGGCAGGGCGAACCGTTTGCCTGGAGTCCCGGCGGTCAGGAGGAGCTGGGCCATGGAGGCGCAGAACCCCAGGCCGATAGTGGTGATGTCGTTGCCGATGTGCTGCATGGTGTCGTAGATCGCCAAGCCGGCCGTCACCAGTCCGCCCGGTGAGTTGATGTAGAGCGTGATGTCGTCGTCCGACTCGGCACCCAGGAGCAGCAGCTGAGGGATGACACGGTCGGCTGTCTCGCTGTTGATGGACCGGCCGATGCAGAGGGTCCGGTGACGCAGCAACCGCTCCACGACGCAACCCGCGGAGAGAGGCTCGCAGGTTGCGGCGGCCTGGGACATGGACGGCATGCCGATCCTCCTTCCTCCGGCAGGCCTCAACCCGCCCGACTTGCTGCTGCTGAGCACAACGTGCCCTTCTGGGCCGGTGAGATATCGGGCCGCCGCTGTCGGTGCCTCTGCGGTGGGCACGAAGCGCCGAGCGGGCTCGCAACGAAGGCCGCCGACGGGCGCGCTGCCGTGGAAGAGCAGCTGCGGCCGCCGGGGGCCCTCGGTGCTGCCGGTCGGTCGGCTTGCCCGCGGCGTGTGACACCACGGGCTGGGGCGCCTCAAGACGGCTGGGCCGGTGTGCGACAGCGCGTCGGCGGGCGGTTCATCTGCCCAGACTGCGGCAGGTCGGGACGCGTCCGACGGTGGCTGCCTCAACAGGCCGCCGCCCTCGCCGGCCTCATCCGGCGCGACCGGTGGGTGACCACCCTAGTTCTGGGCGTCGCGGGAGGCGTCGTAGCCACTGTCGTACTGGCCCGGCTTACGGTCGTTGCCGCCACCACCGCCGAAGACGCTTGCCAACGCTTCAGAGGCATGTTTGACCATGATTTCCTGGGCCAAGAACATGCCCATGGCGATCTCCGGCGTCTCCGCCTCCCACACACCGAAGGGCTTGGTGGCCCCACCGAGGGTGTCTTCGGCGGCCCCGCCGGCCTTCTGCGCTCCGCCGACCATCGCCTTCAGCTCCTGCGGCATCAGCGACGTGATGCAGCGCTCGATATCGACGCCCTGCCCGTTGGGCTGCGGGTCCTGCGCGATCTTGGTCAGGGCCTGCCTGATCTTGCTGTCGGAGTTTTCCCTGAGCGCCCGGACCAGCTCTTCCAGCTGGGCCAGACCCCCGGTGGTGACTGTGGTCATGCCGTACCTCTTTCGTGGGTGGGACACAACGAGCTGCCGGACATACCTGCGTGTCCGGCAGTACAGCCCTTCCACTGGAGATGCGGCGTCGACCATGCTGCACCCGATTGGTAGGTGGAACAGCAGGAGCGTTAGGGGGCACGCCGTCTTCCGACGCTCACCGGGGCCGGGCCCCGGGCGGAGATCCTCCCGCTGCTGCGCGCGGCCGCCGACCGGGCCTTGCTCGGTTTCACGCCCGCCGACCTTCAGGAGCAGGTGGAGGCGATCAGCAGCGGCCGCCCGTACACCCTGCGTGTCGTGGTCACGGGCCGCTGACCAGCGGCGGAAGGTGTGCGATCACGACGACGGTCTGCATAGCCTGAGAGTCCGTCCCCAGGGGGGTGCCTGGGAGGTCGCATGCCACGCCCCATCTGGTCCGGAGCTGTCAGCTTCGGCCTGGTCACCGTGCCGATCAAGCTGGAGCCGGCCACTGAATCGCACGCCGTCGACTTCCGGCAGATCCACAGCAAGGACGGCGGCCGGATCTGGTACCGCAAGGTGTGCGGCATCGACGGCAAGGAGCTGCGGCAGGACGAGATCGGTAAGGGGTTCGAGTACGGCGACGAGATCATCCCGATCACCGACGAGGATCTCGCGACCATGCCGCTGCCGACGGCGAAGGCCATCGACATCGTGGCCTTCGTCCCGTGGGACTCCATCGACCGACGGCACATCGGTGAGGCCTCCTACTATTTGAGCGCCGACGGCCAAGTCGCGGCCAAGCCGTACACCCTTCTTCGTCAGGCGCTGGGCCGGAACGAGAAGGTGGCGGGGATCGCCCTGATGGAGGCCCTGAGCGTGGACCGCTTGGACGACGTGGAGCTCGTGGACCACTACCGCGACGCGCTGGTGGAGGTCATCGAGGCGAAGGCGGAGCAGCGTGAGGTCCGGCCGGTGGAGGGCGAGGAGGAGGCGCCGTCGGGCCGTGTCGTCGACCTGATGGCCGCGCTCCAGGAGTCGGTGGCGAAGGCGAAGGAGTCTCGCGGCGAGACCGCAGGGGGCGACGCCACCGTCCACGAGATGCCAAAGTCCAAGAAGCAGGCCGCGGCCAAGAAGACGCCGGCGAAGAAGACGGCCGTCAAGATGACCACGGCGAAGAAGACCGCCCGGAAGCGGGCGTCCTGAGAAGATCGCGTCTTCGGGCTGGCCACGAGCAGCTACGCCGCCCCACCGGCCACGACTGCTCAGTCCAGGATGCCGAGGTCGGAGTCGGGCCGACAGATCTCGCAGGCTCGTATCCCGCCGGCCGTGAGCGCGTGGCGGGCCTCGTCGCGGCTGATCGGCTTGGTGTGGGTGCCTGCCATGCGGCAGTCGCCGATGTGGATGCTGTCCACGACCGGGCGGCCGCCGACGCGCAGGTAGGACGAGACCCAGCCAGGGCCGGTCGGCAGAACTCGGACCGGGCGCATTGCGGCCTCGCGCGTCTCGACCTCGGCGATCCGGGTCCGCGGTCCAGGACACCACGAGCCACGTCTCCAGGGTCCGCAGGCGCGGCAGGTCGGGAGGCAGCTCGGACACCGGGGATCACGCCCCGGCGTGGGCGCGCTTGGGCTTTTGCAGCTCGGCCACCTCGGCCTGATGGGTCTGGCACAGCGGTGAGCCACCGACCCCGTAGCGGTGGCAGGGGGCCAGGCAGCGGGCGCAACGGCCGAGGAGGTGCGGCGGGCACATGTTCGCGGGCAAATTGCGTGGCGCGGGGACGGGGCTGGTCATGGCGCTCTTCCTCGGGTCGGGCCGGGCGCAGAGTAGAACTCGCGTCTGTCGATCTGGTGCGGCACAGCGTGCCCAGGTATTCGAACACATGCTCTACTGAAAAGTATGAGGCACGACCCCTTCCCTGACGACCTCGTCGCCGCCCAGCGATCCTGGGCCGCGACCTACGAGGAGCTCGCCCGCCCCGGCACCACGCGCTCGACCGTGCTGCGCCGCCGGCTCATACGGCTGTCGGGACAGGTGTACTTCCACCCCTCCTGGGACCAGCCGCGCCCGGGTGCCGGGCGGCCGGAGCTCGCGCAGCTGATTCGTGCCGAGCGCGATCACGTGGGCGGCGCGGCATGAGCGCGGCGCCGACACACACCCTGTGGCATGTGCGGTGCCGACCGGACACGTCGCCGGAGGATCACCGCCGCGTCCTGGAGCTGCTTGCCGGGTTCACGCCCCAGGTGCAGCCGCTCCCGCCGCTCGCCGCGCTCGCACAGGTGAAGGGATCGCTCAGGTTCTTCAGCGTGGACGCCGGTGAACTCGCCCGGCGCTTCAGGGTGCAGGGCCTAATCCAGGTCGGCGTCGACACCCACATCAGCGTGGCCGACACCTGGGCCACCGCCGCCACCGCATCCGCGCGGGTCGGCCCGTCCGGCGTGCTGCACCTGCCCGACCACCGCGCGGTCGACAGCTTCCTCGGCCCACTCCCGATCCAGGCCCTGCACGGCATCGGGCCCGCCCAGGCCCGGCAGCTAGAGGCCTACGGGCTGCACACGATCGCCGCGCTCGCCGCGATGCCCGAGCCGGTCGTGTGCCGGATCCTCGGCGGCAAGGCAGGCCGGACCCTCCTCGACCGGGCCCGCGGCATCGACCCGAGGGCCGTTGCCGTCCACCGCATGCCGGAATCAACCAGCGCGAGCTTCGCCTTCGACCGCGACATGTACGACCCCGTCCTCGTCCGCGCCGCGCTCCTCGACCTCGCCGTCACCCTCGCCGGCCGGATCCGAAGCCGCGCACAGATCGCCCGCGGCCTCACCCTCACGGTCCGGCTCGCTGGAGGCGCCACCGCACAGCGCACCAAACGCCTGCCCATACCCTCGGCCCACACCGACGACCTGCGCACGGGCACCCTCCGGCTCCTGGACTCCATGGCGTTCCAGCGGGCACGGATCCGGCGCCTGACCCTCATCGCCGAAGACCTCCGACCGGTCGAGGAGGGCCCGGGCACCCAGCTCTCGCTGGACCGGGCCCGCGAGATGCGGCTCCGGCTGGAACCCGTGATGGATGAGCTCAACGCCCGGTACGGGCACCGGGTCGCCGGGCCGGCGGCCGCCTACCGGCGGGCGAGCTGAGACCCGGAACGACGAAGCCCCGGACGTTGCGGCGGGCCGGCTGGTGGCGGTGATGAGCTGGCGGGTGTGCTGGTGCCGGCCCTCCCCCGGCGGGGCCGGGGCCCTGGTCGTCGCCGTCCTCCTGGCCGTCGCCGTCGCCGTCGCCGTCGCCGCCGTCGCGGTCGGCATCGGGGTACCAAGGGGGGCGTCCGCCAGGTCGGCGTGGACACGGCTTTCTCCTTGGCAGGACGGCTCGAAGGGGGGTGCCCGTAGCCGCACGCGGACGCCATAGGGGTTGGCTGACGGGCAGCCAGACGCTAGCGGCGTACCGCTGCGCCCCGCCGCCGATCACGCCGGCGGGACGCAGGAACGATCCCCCTCACCAGGACGGCCCTCGTCTTCGTCGTCGCCGGTCTCGCCAGCAGACGGGGTGGTGCCGATTACCCGGTTCATGGCGGCGCGCCAACGATGCGGGGCTTCCTTCGGGCGCGGTCGACGTCGGCTGGCCAACGATCACTGAGCCCGTCGGGCCGCGACTTCATACATCGCTATAAGTAGCCCCTTCGTCACGGTGTGCATATGTTGTAGTCAAGTGCGCTGCCCGGCCCCGCTCATCAGGCGGATGTGGTCCTTCCAGACCAATTCGAGGTGCCGCACACCGCTACGGCTGACGGTCCCCGAGCCCGAAGGAAGCGACGTGCCGCTTCACGAACACAGCGAAGGCTGGACGATTACCGCAGAGCAAAGCGTGACCTACGAGGTCCGGGTTCACCCCCGCATTCTCGATGTTCCGCAGCCATCCGCGGTCATGGACGATGGTCGACTACCGCCCAGGCGCCTTGCTGTGGTCGATGCCCAGGTCTGGGCGCTTTATGGCGACCGTATCGACGCGTGGCTGGCTCGCTTCGATGCGCCCTACCGGGTGCTGACTGTCACGGCGGGCGAGACCCGAAAAACGCGGGCGAGCGTGGACGAGATTCAGCGCATGGCCATCGACATGGGACTGAGCCGCCGTGACGAGCTGGTGGGCATCGGTGGTGGCTTCACGATCGACCTGGTCGGCTTGGCCGCCTCCGAGCTCCGCTGCGGCACGCCGTACACGCTCATCCCGACGACGGTGGTCGGCCTGGTTGATGCCAGCGTCGGGCCCAAGCGTGTCATCAATCAGTTGGGCCGAAAGAACCTTCTGGGCACGTACCACCCCGCCCGCCTGATCGTTCTGGATACAACCTTCCTTGGGACCCTGGATGCTCGGGGCCTGGCAGCTGGCCTGGCGGAAGTCAAGAAGGTCGGGGAAATGGTTGACCCTGGCCTGGTCAACCTCCTCGACCGTCATGGCGCCGACCTGATCACCAGTGCATTCACCCATCCGGCTTCGACCGAGGTGGTGCAACGCGCCGTGCGAAGCCATCTCGAGCATTTCGCCGAGGATCTGCGCGAGCGGGAGCTTCGGCGGTGGCCCAGCTACGGACACACCGTTTCCCCGGCCTTGGAGATGGAGACGAGGGGGGCTGTCCTCCACGGCGAGGCCGTCAACATCTGCTCCCTTCTGAGCAGCGTCCTGGCTGCTCGGCGTGGTCACGTGGACGCGGAGTATCCGACGCGCATGGCGCGTCTCAGCCGTCGTCTGCGGCTTCCTCTGCATCATGAACTGCTCCATGAGCCGGCGTTCCTCGAGCAGGCACTCGGCGGTGTGATTCTTACCCGCGGCGGGCAGCAGCACTGGCCCGTGCCGTCGACCGACCCGCTTGGTCATGCCTTCATCGAGGACGCCACGCCTGGCGAACTGGTGGCGGCATCCGAGCACCTTCGCGCGCTGGCAAGGGAGCTGACGTGAGCGCACTCCTTAAAGATCGCAAACATATTCTCGCCCTCCAGCACGTCAATGTGCGGGACGAAATTCGACTGCTGGGAGGCGCTGCTCCTGACTCTTCCGTGTACGAGCGTGACGGAATCTTCGCCGCCGTAGTGCCGTCCTTGCCGCATCAGACCATGGTCAACACAGTTACCTATGAACCTGGGGCCTGTCTCCTGGATGGGCTCGACGGACTGACGAAGGCCTACGACGCCGCGGGAGTCTCCTCCTGGAGAGTCTGGGTCCCAGAGCACGATCCAGACACCGGCGCTGCGCTTGAGGCGAAGGGCTACCGCCTCGCAGCCCGTTACCCGTTCATCGTGCTAGACCTTGCTGCGTACGAGCCGCCGGATCTCACGGGTTTCGTCTATGACGCCGAAGGTGACATGGCAACCCTTGGGCGGGTCAACGCGCTGGCATATGAGAACGGACAGGGACTGACAGCGGCACTGCGGACGACACCGCCCGGGCTGGACGTGCACCTCTACCAGGCGCATCACGACGGCCACCCGGCCACCGTGCGTGTTTGTGTGGATCACTTGGTCGACGGCCAGCTCGACAACGGTGCCTATTTCGGGGCAACGGTCCCAGCTGCCCGCGGCAAAGGGCTGGCTCGGATGCTGGGCGCTGCCACCCTGGTCGACGCAAGGGCGAGAGGCTGCGTGACGTCCTCGGCGGTGTCGTCCGCCATGGGCCTACCCGTGTGGACCGCCATGGGCTACCGACCAGTTCTCAACGTGGGCGCGTATGAACCCCGCCCACTGAGGCCCTCCTGAAGTCGCCTGACAACAGGGCCTTGCCCGGCCCACCAGCGTTGTCAGCACCGACGACGGATGACGACGCCCACACCCCGAAGGGACCCCCATGCTACGGCTTGACCACGTTGGGCTCTGCGTGCCCGACCTGAACGCCGCCGTTGCCTGGTACGTCGAGCACTTCAAGTTCCGCGTCCGCTCCACCGAAGTGGTGCCCGCGCATGGCGTCATCCTCGACTCTGGTTCGGCGTACCTGCGACTCTATGAAGCGGCCGACCAGAGCGAGCACGTCCAGCGCAACACCGGCCACAGCGGTACCGGGTGCGTCTCACTGATCGTGAACGATCTCGAGGCAGAGATCGACCGACTGGCCGCCGCCGGAGTGGAGTTCCACCTCCCGGCACTGCGGGGCGAGACCGGTGATCCAGCGCGGCTGCGCTGGGCTGACGGCCGGGATCCGTGGGGAAACAGCATCCAGCTGCGTCAGTATCCGCCGCTACCTGCCAACGACCACGCGATGCGCACCGACGAAGCGCCCAAGCAGTGCGGCACACAGCCAGAGCGAACCCAGGCCCTGATGCGGCGAGCCGGCCGCGTGGTACCTGGCGCGGTCCACTCCGGCCGGCGCCACCTCGATCCGCCGTTCTGCGTCCGCCGCGCCTACGGCGCTTACATCGAAAACCTCGAAGGCCGCCGCTACATCGATTACCACGCCGGTTTCGGCGCCGTCGTCCTCGGCCACGCCGACGCTGACGTCAATGCACAGGTGGCGGAGGCCGCTGCACGCGGCACCCTCTTCGGAGTCGGCACCACGGAGGACGAAGTCAGGCTTGCAGAGAAGATCGTCTCGTACGTGCCCTCCATCGAGCAGGTTCTGTTCTGCAACAGCGGTTCCGAAGCAACACTGCACGCAATCCGACTCGCGCGAGCCGCCACGGGCCGTCAGCTGATCCTGAAGTTCCAAGGGCACTACCACGGCTTCCACGACTTCGTTCTGCGCAACTGCGACAGCACCGCGCAGAACATCGGCCGCCGCGACCCACACTCGCGCGGCATGCTCGACGCAGCCGTGGACGCGACCTTGGTATGCCGCTACAACGACCTTGAAGACGTGAAGGCGGCTCTGAGCGACCATCCCGACCAGGTCGCCGCGATCATCGTCGAGCCCATCGCTCACAACGGCCCGGGAATCCCCCCCGCACCCGGCTTCCTCGAAGGGCTGCGGGATCTCGCCAACCAGCACGGTTGCGTCCTGATCTTCGACGAGGTCATCAGCGGGTTCCGTCACCACCTCGGCGGCTACCAAGCCATCGCCTGCGTGACCCCTGACCTGACGACACTCGGCAAGGCAATCGCCAACGGCTACCCGTTCGCCGCCCTCGGCGGGCGTCGTGCGCTCATGGAGCGGTTCAATACCCGCTCGGGCGGTGACGTGATCCACGCCGGCACCTACAACGCCAACGGCCCCGGGGTCGCCGCTGCGCTCGCCACCATCGCACGCCTGGAGGACGGATCGGCATACGAGCACCTCAACCGGCTCGGTGCCGAAATGCGACAGGGTCTGCTCCGCATCGGCGCGGACCTCGACATCGAAACGACCGTATGCGGGCATGGCTCCCTGTTCGCGCTCTGCTTCATGCGCGGTCCAGTGACCAGCCATGACGACGTCGTGCGAAACGACGATGCCGCGCTGGTCACGTATCGGCGTGAACTCATGCGGCGCGGAGTCTTCCAGTTCCCCCACCCGGGCGGCCTGCGCTGCCACATCAGCGCCAGTCACTCCCTGGCGGACATCCACCGGACCCTTGAGCTGTCTGCAGAAGCGCTCGCCGCAATGACGCGTTGCCGTCCGGCCCTACAGCCCTCCGACACGTAGACCCCCCACCCCCTGAACGCGAGAGGAAGCCCCGATGACCGACCTGGATTACGTGGAACAGTTTCACACCGAAGGATTCGTCTTCCTGCCCGAACTGCTGCCGCACGACCTGCTGAAGAGGATGCAGGCGGAGCTCCCCAAGGTGCTCGACGAGCCCGGTCCACAGCGGTTCCTCGAGGACGACGGAACCACGGTGCGAGCCATCTACGGACTGCACCAGAAAGAGGGCGTTTGGCGGGAGGTGGCAACCGATTCGGTAGTCTCCAAGACAGCCAAGAGCCTCAGCGACCAGGACCTGTACGTCCTCCAGTGGAAGATCAACCCGAAGTCCGCCCAGACCGGGGACCAATGGGAATGGCACCGGGACTTCCCCTTCTGGCAGGCCGAAGACGGCGTCCCGGCGCCGCTGGCGTTCACCGCTGGCATCTTCCTCGACGACATCGACGAGGAGAACGGCCCTCTGCGGCTCGTGCCCGGCAGCCACAAGAGCGCTGCTCTCCAGGAAGAACGGGAAGCCTGGGAACGCCGAGGGATCACCGACCGAGAATCCAACGACTGGTCGTCTCTGGTCTCCAACAACCTGTCGTTCGCCATCTCCGACGATGGGGCTTCGACCTTGTCAGGCGACCGCCAGGCGTTCACGGCGTGTGGGCCTGCGGGCAGCGTGGTCTTCTTCAACAGCAACGTCGTGCACGGATCCCTCCCCAACCGCTCCCAGCGGCCGCGGACGCTCGCGCTGATCAGCTACAACCCGGTCGACAACGCACCGAAGAACTGGCCGACGCCCCGCCCGGCTTACTTCGTCAACCTCGACCCGACTCCTCTGGCCTGACCCCCAGAGCCAGCCGAGCACCCGGAAGGGAAGCACCATGCCCACCCTCGTTCTCGATCACGATGCGATCGCCGACATCATTGATGGCCTGGGCATCGACACACTGATGGATCTGACCATCGAAAACCTGGAGAAGGCGCTTCAGCTCACCTCCCCCACCCCCGAGGACCTGCCGCCGCGAGCCGGTTTCGAACTGCGCGATCCGTCTCGGCTCGGGGTGTTCGAATGGATGCCCTACCGCAGTGCAGACTGCATCACGATGAAGGTCGTCTCCTACGCCCCCGCCAACCCAGCAGGCCGAGGTACGCCCACCATCCTGGCGAGCATCGGCGGCTTCGACTCGGTCACGGGACAACTGCAGGTCCTCTGCGACGGGGTGTTCGCCACCGCGTTGCGCACCGGCGCCGCCTCCGCAGTGGCCTCGCGGCTGCTGTCGGTGGCGGACGCCGCCACACTCGGCGTTATCGGTGCAGGCGCCCAGGCCGTAGCCCAGGTGCACGCACTGAGCCGGGTGCGGCCGCTCACCACCTGCCTCGTCTACGACACCGACCCCTCGGCAGCCCAGTCACTGGCCGCCCGGTGCCCGGTGTCGCACATCGAATTCAAGTATGTTCCCCTGCCCGAACTGACCGAGCAGAGCGACATCGTGTGCACCACTACGTCGGTCGAGCCGGGCGGTGGGCCTGTCTTCCCAGATCAGGCACTACGCCCGCACATCCACGTCAACGCGATCGGCGCCGACCTGCCCGGCAAGACCGAGGTCCCTCTGACCCTGCTGCAACGTGCACTCGTTGTCCCGGACATGATCGAGCAAGCCCGCCGCGAAGGTGAATGCCAACAACTGGACGAGAAAGCCAGCCCCCTGGTCACAGACCTACCTGGACTCGTGCGCAACGCGGAGCTCTACAGCCAGCACTGCCACACCCCGACCGTGTTCGATTCCACCGGCACCGCCCTGGAAGACCACGTCGCCCTCAGCGTCTTGACCCAAGCAGCCGAAGTCTGCGGGGCGGGCATCTACCGCCGTCTTCAGGCTGTGCCGGACGACGCCCTCAACCCGTACTCAATCCGACGGCCCGCGTGAGCCGAGTCAAGGTTCGTCGTGAGCCTTGCACCTTGGTGGGTGACCATCAACTGCTGCCGGCGGCCAACCTGACCTCTCGCGGTTGGCGCTCGGTGTGCTCGCGGCAGCAGCGCTGGCCCCTGCCAGTCCACAGCTCCGGGCCGGGAGGTGCGGAGGGCAGGGCGGGGCAGGGTGTCGGCTGCGACATGGTGATGGCGCCCACGGGGGCAAGCCCTGGCCGCCTCTCGGACCAGTGGGCTGCCGTCCGCGGTAAACTTCATCGACGGACTTGACGGGCTAGCGGCTGGCGTAGTAGCCATTGCCGGGTCCGCACTCTTCCTATACTGCTACCGTCCCTGGTACGGCTACGGAATCGAGGCGGCAGCGTCTGCCACCATGCTCTCAGCAATAACCGTTGGCCTCTGTGTCGGCTTCTTGGGCCACAATGCCCACCCGGCACGCATCTTCATGGGCGATTCAGGTTCTATGTTGCTGGGCTTGCTTCTCGCAGGGGCCTGCGTTTCCTACCTCGGACAGGTAGATCCTGACACGCTCGCGAACCACCTCGGCGGCGAGCGCAGCGCAGTCTACGCATCAACACCGCTGTCCTTGCTGTCCTGCTGCCAGCAGCAATCATTGCGCTCCCCCTCGCCGATCTCGCCATGGCAGTGACACGTCGCACTCTGCGTGGACAGTCCCCATTCGCAGCAGACAAAGAGCACTTCCACCACCGCCTTTTGCGGATTGAGCATACACACCCCAGGGCGGTACTCGTGATGTACTTCTGGTCTGCACTTCTGTCGTTTGGAGTCGTGACCTACTCGGTGCTTCCCGGAATTGGGACAATATCCCTCATCGTTGCACTTGTGGCTAGCGGGATATGGCTGCTAATAGTTCCGCACACTACGGTTCGAAGGTTGTAACTGAGTAGACAATGAGGGCAGCCAAAATTGCGAGCCCGACCAGAAACCCGATAGCCGCAGACCTGTCCGACCGCGCCCTGTGATCTCGATCCTCCTCAAGGTTTTCCCTGTCCTGAATTCGTTCATGGATTTCCGACGCATTGGGATCATCAGCCAGTTCATCGAGCCCACGCCTCAGCAGGCGGGCTAGATCCTCGTCCGTGATCTTCCTTGACGGGTCGGGAACTGATTCATCTGCCATAACCCGCCTCATGCTTTCCTGCCCTGTGACATCCTCGCATGGAGAGGAGTCGTGCAAACCTCGTCCCTTCGTACTCGGTGGGCTCTGGAGGCCCATCCCGACTCCCCTGCCACGAGTCTTTACGGCGCCGGGGGTTATCCCCGCCCCCATCCAGGACAAACTGCGGTTGCTCTCTGAGCAGCATTCAACAACGCGGCAGAACCTCGACTTGACGTGCGATCACCCTGCCACCGAGCTCCTCATCGCCCGGGCCCGGGCGATGCCTCGGCGGCCGGCTGGGACGAGGCGACCATGTCGCTCGGCGACGTACTGCAACTGCGGCGACTGCGGATCCCGAGGAGACTGGCCGGATTGCCGCCGTCTACGCCGCGCGGCTGAAGGATCTCAAGGAGCCGTAGCCCACGGCCCTGCTCGGTACGGGCAGGGGCCAGACGCCCGGGTACGCCCGATCGAGCCGGGCCGGCTGCACCCCGGCGGGCATCAATGAACGGGCGAGGGCGACGATCTCGTCCAGCTCGTCCCGATGCCGGGGGAACACACGGCGCAGGCGTTGGTGGTGGCAGAGAAATGCGACGAGCGCCGATGACGCCCGCCCGGCATTGCCGTCTTCGTGGTGGAGCAGGCGCCGTGCCTGCGGATCACCGGGCCTCAGGATGAGGGCGCGTCCAGCAGCTGCTCCAACCGCACCTCGGTCACGCTGACGCCGTGCGGAGCGCCGAACGCCTCGACCATCACGCCGTAGCCGATGTCGGTGACCTCCAGGGCCAAGTGCTCGGCCCCCACGCGCAGGTCGAGCCTTGCCACGGGCTCGCCATTGAAATCCGGCATACGGTGGATCCGCGTCGCCGGGTGGTTCAGGCATATCAGCTTGATCTGCAGTTCCTCATACGTGGCCGTGTCCGTCCTCGAGCGCGCGGCACGGATAGCAGGCCAGCTCCGCCCGCTGAGCGGGATGCGGGGCGACGGTAGGCACCAGCTGCGGGGCGAAGCTCTCCGACGACCGCTGGGCGGCGCTGCGCGGGGATGGCCCGCTCTGATCAGCTGCAGTCGGCCTGGGTCGACGACTACTGGTGGGGATCGACCCGGTAGGGGCGCATGCCGCGTTTCTGGTAGTTGCCCAGGGCATGGGGGTGGTCCTCGGTGCAAGTGTGCAGCCAGACCCGGCGCGCGGTGGGCGCGTCGAGGGGCTCGGTGGCCCATGCCTGGCGCAGGGCGAGGGTCAGGGCGTAGCCGCCGAGCCCTTTGCCCAGGTATGCGGGGAGCAGACCGAAGGCGGTGATCTCGACGTTGCCGCCGGTCCCGGGCTGGAGGTAGGCGACGCCCGCCGGTGCGTCCTCGAACGTGATCAGCCAGTACTGGCGCTGCGGCCGGGCCGCCAGGTGCTCCTCCCACTGTTCCTCGGTGCGGGCTGCCGCGCCCCAGCCGTGGTTCTCGCCGACGCGTGCCTGGACGCTGCGGACCAGGGGCGAGTCGGTGTCCAGGCGGCGCAGGGCTAGGCCGGGGACGGCCGGGGCCGGGTTCAGGTCTGCGGGGTCGGTCATCTCCAGGTACGTGGTGATCTTCTGCGGGACGCTGTCGTTCATCGCGCTTCCAGGTCGGGTCGGTCGTCGGCGGTGGTGGTGGCGGTGGTGGAGCCGGTCTTGCCGGTCCAGGGTGGTGTGCAGGGCGTCGAGGAAGGCGTCGAAGTGCTCCTCGGAGCGGTGCTTGGCGCAGGTGGTGGCCCCTCTGAGGGGCTGACCGGTGCCGCGAGCTGGATACGCCTCGGTGTCGGTTCACCTCCGCTCGCGCGGAGAGTACGACAGGCCGCGCCGCTTCCGCAGGTTCCACACCGGTTCACCTCCTCTTGCGCGGAGAGGGCGCCGAGTTGGGCGAAGGATCGGGGACGGGACCGCGTCGGTGGTGATGAGGCGGGCGGTGGCGCCGAAGCCGACGATGGCGGGGTCGTTCGGGTGGTCACCGGCTATAGCGGATCAGACAGGGGCGAATCTCGCGCAGACCTGCGTAGAACTCCCAGATCGGTCGGGCGTTCTGAGATGCGAGGCCGGCAGGTGTGCCTCCAGCCGGTCCGGGCCGAGTAAGAGCGGCCCGACCGGCCGTTCGGGCCGCGAACGATGTTGAAGATGTCGAAGTGTCGAATCCGCTTGCCTTGCGGCGCGCCGAGTTCGAGCCGGGTACGGTGCATTTTCGTGCTGGGGCCGCGCCCAGGAGCCAGCTGACTCAGCAGTCGAACGTGAAGTCGCTGCGGCGTCTCACGCCGTGCAGCACCCGGGGAGCTCATGCATGTCGAGGATTCTCGTACGGTAGCCGTTCATCTGTGCGTAGCAGCCGGTGGACAGGCTGCCGAGCCGGGCGCCGGTGATCACCATCGTCTTGCGTGCCCTCCTCACATCGGCCTGCGTGCCGTTGCCTTCGCGGGCCGCCGGTCGAGCTGCGGCAGCCGGCCGAGCATCGCCGGGTGCCACGGCGTGGCGCCGGAGCTTTGCGTGGTGCGGAACTCCATGCCCAGCTCGTCGCAGAGGTACTGGACTGCGAACCGGCCAGTCGTGGCGGCGCGGATCAGGCCGCCCATCCCCGCCCACTGCCCGGCCATGGAGAAGCCGTGCAGGCCGGGCAGCCGCAGCCGGTCGCGCCGCACCAGCTTCGCCACCAGGTCGTCAGCTTCGGAGAACGCCATCCAGCCCAGGACACTGCCCTGCCTGTTCCCGGTGTAGCGCTCGGTGGTGACGGGGGTGGCTACTTCGATCACGTCGATGCGTTCACCGATGCCCGGGTAGCGGCGCTCGAGGAAGTCCCGGACGAAATCGGCGACTTGGTTCTTGCGGGCGCGGTAGGCGCGGCGGTCGGTCCGGCGCAGGGTTTTCCAGGACTCGTAGTCGCTGAGGTAGGTGCAGTGCAGGACCGATTTGCCCGGCGGGGCGAAACCGTCCGAGTAGCGCGAACGCAGCTGAACCACCAGGCTGTTCTGCAGGGAGCCCGGCAGCAGGATGGCCTGCTCGGCGGGCAGCAGGTAGGTGGTGCTGTGCGGATCGGGTGTGCCGAGGTCGCCGTCCACACCGAGGAACACCGAGACCATCGCGGGGAAGACGGTGCCGGGCCGGTTCAGGACGTCCTGGTAGAGCCGGTCGATGCGGGGCCCGGTATAGCGGCCGCCGAGCAGGCCGTAGACGGCCGTGAAGCCGTCGCAGGCCGCGATCACGTGGTCGGCCTCGTGCCGGGATCCGTCCTTGAGTAGAACGCCGACCGCGCGGCCGTCCTCGACCAGGACGCGTTCGACGCGTGAGCGATAGCCGATCTCGCCGCCCAGGGAGGTGTACCGCCGTTCGACCGACCTCGACAGGCCGAGCGAACCGCCTTGCGGGAAGCCGCCGTTGCCGGCGTGGGCAGCGGCCATGCCGAACAGGTACGGCAGCAGCGGGAAGCTTCCGGGATCCTGGAAGAAGATGTTGCGGAACGCCTGGCGCAGCAACGGTTCCTGGAATCGGTCGGCGAAGCGGTGCATCGGTGTCTCGGCGGTACGCCACAGCAGACGGAAGGCCGGCAGCAGAGTCCGCAGCGCACGAGCCTTCTCACGAGGGGTACGCAAGGGCGGCGGCTTCAGTGGATGCAGGTCGAGCGTGGCGAAGCGGCGCAGATCGCGGCAGAACGAGCGGATCAACGGGGCGTCGGCCGGTGAGATCGACATCAGGTGCCGTTCCAGCCGGTCCGGGTCATTGTAGAAGCTCACCGAGCGGCCGTCCTCGGCGACCACCTGGTTGAACAGGTCGAAGTGGGTGATGGTCTTGCCGTCGAGCGCTCCGAGCTCCCGCCAGATCTGGTGGGCCGAGCTGCCGGGGGCAGTGCCGCTCAGCCACTCGATGCAGTAGTCGAAGACGTAGCCGTCGCGTGACCAGGCCGTGCAGCAGCCGCCGGGCAGGACGTGCTTCTCGAAGATCCGGGTTTCCATGCCGCACATCTGGGCGTAGCAGCCCGCGGCCAGGCCGCTGATCCCTGCGCCGATGATGATCACCCGTGGCTTCTCATACGAGGACACGGTCGTCGCCTCCCGTCAGGACGCGGCGGGTCGGCTCCGCGTTGCGGGCCACGAACTCCTCGTCCAGCATGCCGGCGTGGCTGCCGAAGCCGGGGAGCATGGTGGCGTGCGTGGTCGAAGCGCCGGGCCGGCTTCCGGGCCGGTCCGCGGCGTAGAGTGGCACCTCCTCCTGGTCGGAGACCACGCTGATCCGGGCCCGGACCGTCCCGAGGCCGGGGCTCCGGCTACAGAAGGCGATGAACTCGCGGACCTGCTCCAGCGTGTGCCGCGCCACGAGATCCGAGCCGGTGTGCCGGTGCAGATGCCCGCTGAGTCCGTGCTCGAAGGCTGCCAGGTGATGGTCACCGAACTCGAAGGACTCGGAGATCCGGTACGAGTCCGTGATCACGACATCGGCGACCTCGCGGCCGCGGCGTTCCAGCCCCTTGGCCCCCTCGAAGGCCAGGTTGCCGCCGAGCGAGTAGCCGAAGCGCGTGCAGGGGCCATCGGCCCGCAGCGACTCGGTCAGATCGGCGTAGTGCTCCACGTCGCCCTCTCCCTCGACACAGTTGAAAGCGACGAGCGCGTACTCGGGTAGGCACGCGGCGAGTTGCCGGTACACCAGGCCATGGCCGCCGACGGGCGGGAAGCAGAACACCGTCCGCTCCTCGTCCGCCTCTCCGGTGAAGGGCGGGTACGGCTGGGCTCCGTAGCCTCGTTCGGTGACAATGTCCTCCAGTGCCCGGGCCATGCGCTGCACTTTGGTGACCTTGAACAACAGGCTGACCGGCACCCTGACGGCGAACACCTCCGGCAGCAGGGCGATCAGCTCGATCAGCTTTGCCGAGGGGCGGCGAGAGCCGCACGGCATGCTCGGTCCCCCTCCGGGCGAACCTCCCACGCGCCCTGCCACTCGGCTCATTCCCCGTCGGCAATGAGGTGCGTCAGCCTCCGGACGTTTCGTAGCACGCACCGTCCGGTCCGGTGTCAAACGCTGAGTGGTCCGGTCGCCGCATTGGGCGTCTGATTCGCGTCGCACACCACTGCCCCTCCGGTCCGGGTTCCCGCGAACGGACGGCATGCTAGCCAGGGCACGCGACTCCGTGATCACGCAACACGACGTACGTCAAGAAGTCCTATCAGTGATCCGATATGTCAAAGGGGCGTCTGCGAATTCGCAGGTGAGCGCGGCGGGTCAAACCCCATGCGCTTCCTGCGCTGCGCCTAGGGTGATGGCATGTCGATGCCCGTCACTGCACCGCCATCGCGGTGTGCAGGAGGTATGTGATGTCTTCCGGGACCGGCCCGCAGGGCATTCTCGGCCAGCCGCTTCAACCGCCGTACCGTCGCACCCTCCTCCCGGTGGGCCCCCCGCGGTTCACCGCCCTGCCGGACGGCACGTCCGCGTGGTTGGTGACCAAGTACCACGATGTGCGCCAGGTGCTCACCGACCTCCGTTTCAGCCGCGCCCCGCAGACCGGTGCGGACTCCCCACAGCCCGGCAACGCTCGCAACGCCGTGAATGACCCTGACGCGATCGTCAACCAGGACGGCGCGGATCACCAGCGGCTGCGCCGCATCGTGCAGGAGACCTTCACCCCGCGCGCGGTCGCACGCTGGCGACCCTGGATCGCGGAACTCACCGAACAACTGCTGGACGACCTGGAGGACTCCCGCCCCCCGACGGACCTGATCGCTTCTTTCGCGCACGCGCTGCCCTCCGACGTGATCTGCAGGGTCATGAGGCTGGACGGCGTGCTGGACCGTGCGGACCTCGCCCGCCTGGCGCAGTACATGCTCGCCGACGAGACGCTCCCCAGCGAGGTCGTCGGCAGCGTGCGGGATGAATACTCCCAGGTGATGGCTGGCCTGATCACCGAGCGGCGGCGCCGCCCCGGTGACGATCTGATCAGCGATCTCGTGCGGGCCGCGGACCAGACCGGAGACCTCCCCGAGGCCCAACTCGTCCACCTGATCTGCAGCCTCCCCACGGC
Source organism: Streptomyces sp. NPDC015346 (assembly GCF_043078785.1). Classification (NCBI taxonomy): domain Bacteria; kingdom Bacillati; phylum Actinomycetota; class Actinomycetes; order Kitasatosporales; family Streptomycetaceae; genus Streptomyces; species Streptomyces sp. NPDC015346. Next base: position 25,124 of record NZ_JBIBTW010000016.1, read on the forward strand.
CGCCGCTGACAGCACGGCCAGCGCTCTCGGGAACAGCCTGGTCTACCTGTTGAATGAGCGGCGGGACAGCTGGCCCCGGCTGGCGGCCTCCCCCGAGGCGGCGGAGCTGGCGACCGAGCGGCTCATCCACCACATTCCGCTGGGCGACGGCGAGGTGGTCACCCGGCATGCGAACGAGGACGTGGAGATCGCAGGCGTGACCATTCCGGCCGGATCGACGGTCGCCATCGGCGGCGGCCACGATCCGGAGGTGTTCCGGACGGAACCGGGCGAACTGTTCGGAGACCTGTTCACTCCGCTGGAAGCACCCAGCCTCACCTTCGGCGCGGGTCCGCACTACTGCCTGGGCGCTCCGCTGGTTCGGTTGCTGATGCAGCTCTCCCTCCACCGGCTCGCCGCTCGGCTCCCGGACCTCCACCTCGCCGAGCCGGTCGAGGCCATCGAGTGGCGCCTGGGTTCCACCACGCGCAGCCCGCGACGCCTGCTGGTGGCGTGGTGAGCGCGGACCGGCCCGACGGCGAATTCCGGCCCCAGGTCGACCGCTCGCGGTGCGTGGGATCGCGTATGTGCGCCGAGGCCGCCCCCGAGGCGTTCGAGGTGGACGGCGAAGGGCGGGCCCGCCCACGTCTTGACGTCAGCCACCTGTCTCAAGTCCTGATCAAGGCCGCCGCGCTGTGCCCTGTGGAGGCGATCGCCGTCTTCGAGGCGCGCTCAGGCCGACAGATCGCACCGGCTGACTGAGCCGAGCCGGCGTCGAGGTGTGCGTCGAACGGCTGACAACCAGCGACCGTCCGAGTGATTCGGACGACCCGCCGGACACCGGTGCCAGCGCCTCGCAAGCGTGAATCGACGGCCTGTCTCCGCACCCACCGATCCTCGTGAGGCCGACACGCGCACAGGACGACATCTCGAACCACGGAGTTCACAATGCGACGAACCGTCATGGCAAAGCGGTGTGTTGCAGTGCAGTCGCCGCCCTCGCGCTCATTCGACTTCTCGAAGGACCTTCCCGGCGAGACCACCGACAAGGCGTACGGCATGCGGGGCGCGGTCAGGGGCACGGCCGGCACGCAGATCGGCGGCGCGGTGCTCTCCCGCACCGACGTATCCGGCGAGGCAGGCGAGATCGTCTACCGCAACGGTCTCATCGGTCTCTACAACCATGGCAGCGTCACCCCTTCAGGCCGCCACCCTGGTCACTCTCGACCACCACACGGCGCGTGACATCGATGGGGTCGTCACCAGCGGCACCGAGGAGTAAGAGCGCCTAACGGCCCAGCTACGCCTGCGGACGATCGCCGACGGCGTGTACCGCGCCACCTGCCACACAACCGCGAACTGAGCGCCATGACACACACGACGCAGGCCGCCGCTGGCCATGGGGCGGCGGCCTGCCGTTGCCGCGCAGGCCAGGCCCATGGTCATGCCCATTTCTCGACGAAAGGCGACAGCGCCACATGGAAGCACAACCTGACCAACTCCCGATCATGCGGCTTGCCGCGGGCGGATGCCTCTCCAGAGCGCTCGCGATGGCCGCCAGACTCGGCATCGCCGACATCATGGACGGCGGTCACATCCCGTACCGAGACCTTGCCGCGCGCACGGCCTCGGATCCAGACGTCCTGCTGACACTCATGCAGGTGCTGGCCCTCGGTGGCGTCGTCGAACGCGACGGGGAGGGCGCGTTCGCGATGAGCGAGGCATTCGCGGCGCTCCGCAGCGACCACCCGCGATCCTTGCGCAACTTCTGCATCCTGGTGGCCGAGACGTACGACGACGCCTTCGGCGCGCTGCCGCATACCGTCAGGACCGGGAAATCCGCCTTCCACAACGTGTTCGGCACGTCGCTGTACGAGTATCTGGAGCGCGACCCGGAGACCGGACGGATCTTCGACAGCGCGATGTCCGAGCTGGCCCGACCGGTCGCCGCGGCGCTCACGGAGCACTACGACTTCTCGTCGGTGAACACCGTGGTGGACGTCGGCGGCGGGGACGGCACCACGCTCGCCGGGATCCTCGGTGGACACGCACACCTGACAGGGGTGTGCGTCGACCGGGCCAGCGTCTGTGCGCGGGCCAAGGAGACCGTACGCGCACCCGCTGAGCAAGGTGTGGCTCGGCGCATCACCTTCCGGCCGGCGGACATCTTCGAAGAAGTGCCCGCAGGCGGCGAACGGTACCTGTTGAAGAACGTCCTGCACGACTGGTCGCCGGAGACATGCGTGCGGCTCCTGACCACGGTCGGACGCGCCATGCGGCTGACCGCCGAGATGCGCGAGCCCGGCGCCGCTCCGCCCCGGCTGCTCGTGGTGGAGCCCCTGCTGGACCATGAGTCCGACGCGGGCCACATGCTCTCTCAACTGGTGATGTGCGGCAAGGGCTCCGGTGGCTACGGCGAGCGTGAGCTGCGCCTGCTTCTTCAGCGGTCAGGACTCACACCCGTCCATGTCGAGCGACTGGCCGGCGTACACCACCTCTACGAATGTGTGCTGGACGCCGACCGACACGCGTGAGCGGTCACACCGCGGAGCACACCGGCTCGGACAACGCTGCCGTCGACTGGGCTGAGGCATGCGACGTCCCGTCGGCAGACCGACGATGCCCGGCCGACGCGGAGCAGCGCTGATGGCAGGCCGCATGCCCGGGAGTGATGCCTTCAGCCTTGTTCGGTGTCGTACCGCCCCAGTCCGGTCTGCCTCCCGATCGGCGTGCCCAGGGACGCAGCGCGCCCTGAAGCCGCGTGCCGGCGTCCGCCCGAGCGGATATCGAAGGTGACGGGCAGTTCGTGCAGGCCGCTGATGATGCCGCTGGGCTTCCAGCGCAGTTCGTCCTCGGCCACGGCCAGCCTCAGTCCAGGCAGACGCTGCAGCGCTGTTTCCAGGGCCACTTCCAGTTCCAGTCGTGCCAGGTGCGCACCGAGGCAGTGGTGCGGGCCGTGTCCGAAAGCGAGATGGGGGACACCGACGCGATTGAGGACGAGAGCATCGGGATCGGGAAAGGCGGCTGCGTCCCTGTTGGCGGAGGCCACCGCAGCCAGCACGGGTTCTCCGGCGCGGATGAGGACACCGCCCAGTTCGACGTCCTCCACCGCGTAGCGAGGGACCGTGAAGTCGACAAGCTGAACGTAGCGCAACAACTCCTTGGCGGCGTCGGGAATCAACTCCGGCCGCTCACGCAGTCGTGACAGCTCCCGCGGGCGGGTCAGCAGGTGGTAGAGGGAGACCGTGATCTGACCGGCGATGGGCCCGAACCCCGCGACAAGAAGGTCACCGACCAAGGCGTGAAGCTCTTGCTCGGTGAGCCGGCCGTCCTCGTCGCAGGCCCGCAGGGCTACGTCGATCAGACCATCGCCCGGTTGCTCACGGCGCAGTTCGACCAGCCCGGCGATGCGAGAGGAGAACTGCGCGAGACCGTCACCGAGGTCACTGTCGGTCTGGATACCCGACTGGATGGTCTCCACCCATTCCCAGAAACGGGCATACTCCTGCGGCAGCCCCAACAGTTCGCAGTTCAGCTGCACCGGAAAGGGGACGGCGAAGTTCTCGACGAGATCGACCGGCGGCCCCGACTCCACCATCCGGTCGAGCGATTCCTCGGCAAGCCGCCGTGCCCGCAGCCGCAGTGCCTCGACCCGGCGCGCTGTGAACTCCTTGGCCACCACGCCGCGAACCCTGGTGTGCTCGGGCGGATCCAGCGACATCAGTCCTCCGTGATAGCCGGCCGCCGGACCAACTCTTGGGTAGTCCCGGCGCACGGTAACGGCGACGCTGAACCGGGGGTCCGACAGCACCGTCTTCACGTCGCTGTACCGGGTGGCCAGCCAGGCATCCTCCCCATACGGCATACGCACCCGCACGAGCGGCTGATCTCGCAACTCCGCGTAGAGTGGATGAAGTTCCAGTTTGGCGCCAGATGCGAAGGGATATGCCAGCGGTTCCTGCTCCGTATGCATGCGTGCGTCAGCCTTTCTTGCGAGTGGTGAGGTGGACTGCGGGACACCACAAGCGTCAGGACGCCATGTCCCGCGTCGTTGATCCACTGGTTCAGGTGCCCTGGGCATGTTCGCCCGGCGAGGGTACGACCGCAGAAGTCCGCTGCCCGGTGGCGTGGGCCGGGAGGACCGACCACTGTCGGAATGGCCGAACACCGGCTGACTAAGGCCCTCAGTGCGTGAGGCTGGTGCATGGCCTGGCATCGCGGCGGCTCGGCTCGTGGGTTGTCGGTGGGCTCTCCCTTGTTGTCGCGGGCTTCGTGATCAGGATCCAGCAGCTACCTGTTGCGCTGAGTAACGTACTGCATGCGCATGGTCATATCCATGCTGACCTTGCAGGCGTGACCGGCCGTGGCGCGGGGTGGGTGCCGGGCTCCTTGGTACCGGGGGGCATGCACGCACCTCGATCTGTGGTTGTGCTCCCGGGATGTGGGAGTGGCTGCCAGGCGGACATCTTGGTCCGCCTACTCCCGTTTCATCCCAAGACACCGGGCTTCGCGCCGGTGCTTCGGTCGCCGGTCCGCGCGCCGGGGCCGACTGGGTAGCCCGGAACCATGTTTGAACGCCGCCGATACCCCAGTGGCGAAGGGCTGTGCTGCCCGGGTGAGGGGATAACGATCCGTTGCCCGGTCGGGGTAGGTGGTCGGTGGCGGGGCCGGGAGCATGTCGGTGCTTGCCGGTTGCCCGCGCTGAAGCGGGGCCCAGGCGTCACATCGTGGTGCCCGCGTATGAGTCACCCCCGCCCGCGTGGGGACGTGGACGTGTAGGGCATGCCGCGCGGATCAGCGTGCGCGCTCCGCCGAACGAGCGGTGGGAGATGTGCCACCACGGCTCATAGGGAGGCTGGGGGGCAGCTTTCGTGGCCACGGCATCTTCCGCGTCATGGGGCCGGGGCGGTGAGCTTGCGCCGCCAGTGCCCCCGCTGCGCCGCTGCTCAACGGGTGACGTGACCGCTGCCTTGGGTGAGCACTGGGGAGTGACAGTGAAGCGTCGCCTCCCGTCCCCGTGCTGCCCCCACCTGTCTCAGAACCTCGTGACGTCGACCACCACTCCTGCCGTCACCTCACCGTCCGACCCGGCGCGTCTGCGTCAGGTACTCACAGCCGCCGCTGACCGCTCGGCCCGCATCGTAGGAACCGACGAGCTGTTCCCGGCTTCCGAGGGCGGTGAGACACGCCAGGAGCGTCAGGAGCGCAAAACCCGCCTTGCCACGGAGCGGGTGCGTGCCAATGCGCCGGTCAACGTCTTCACCCCTGTCCTGATGAACGCCTGCCACAAGCACTCCAGCGGCCGGCCACTGACGGAACTGGAGCGGGGTTCACTTCGACGACCAGTACCGGGCGCTCACCGCTGGCGCCGGTGCCTTCGTCGCCTCGACCATGCTCTACCTGCGGGTGACGGGACCCAAAGCAGGCGCATGCCTGGACGCGCTCTCCCCCAGGACCGTCACCGACCTGCCCGTGGACCGCGCACGCTTCGTGCTGTTCACCACTCCGGCCGGAACCGTCGATGAAGAAGCCGTCGTGGTACGCACCGCCCCAGAGGAATTTCAGCTGTCCTGTGGCGGTGGCAAGCCGCCCGGCTGGCTGGCCGACACTGCACGGCACCTGGGCGGCGTCACCGTCGAGGAAAGCGATACGTTCAGTTTCAACATCAAAGGTCCGCACCGGCTGGCCGCGGTACAGAGCCTGGTGCACCCCGACGACGCCCAAGCCGTCGCCATGCTGAAAAACTTCCACTCCAGCGTCGTACGCGCGGCAGCTGGCGGCTGGTGCCGGGTACTGAAAACCCTTATCGGCTACGATGTCTGGGCACGGCCGGACATCCTGCACGAGACCTGGAAACTGCTGCTGACCGCACGCCCGCACATCGTCCCCTGCGCCTGGGACGCCCTGACCACCTACCGCATGGAATGCACCTCCATGGTCTTCGGCCTGTATCCCATGGACTGGCACAGCGGTACCCACCTGCGGGATATCGGCTTCACCTGGATGTGCGACCAAACTCCAGCACACCAGTACATCGGCGCAGAAGCGCTGCGGAATCCCGCTCACCGGCCACGACTGTGGCTCGCCGGGCTGAGGACGACCGGTGAGGCACCACTGCCTCCTGTGGGGCGGGAGATCGTCTCACGTTCCGGCACCTTCGCCGGGCACCTCACCTCAGTCGCCACCTCGCCCGACCAGCGCCTCGCCCTGGGATTCGGGCACCTCACCCCAGACTGCCCCCCGGCAGTTCCGTCTTCATCGACGGAACCCGGTGGACCGTGTGCACACTCCCGCACCGGGCCGCCTCCCGGCTGGACAGCACCTAGGTTCTGTCTCTTTGGTCAGAAGCCGTGTCACAACTACCGTGAGTGTCGGAGGTTGGAGGGGTACTCCGCTTCGGTCGTTGACGGATCGGGTACGGGCTCAACTCGTCGCATAGTGAAGATTGTTTCGAGACGGGTGGGCCTCGGCAGCAGCCCGAGTCCCGAAGTGCTGGAGCCCTTCTCCTTCCCGGTGCAGACGAACGCTGTCTCGCCGCTGCCTCCGGCGGCGGCCACCGGGGACCAGGCCAGGGAGGAGCCGGCCAGAGCCTCTCAGGGCGACGTTGAGGCGCCGACACGTTGAGGGCGCCCGGGAGCACCCTCAACTGTGCTGCGTGCGCCCTTCTAGCCGAACATCACCGAGTGCGGGACGGTTGCGCCGCCGTAGACCCCGCTCTCGTTAGGGGACAGCGAGTCCTGCCCGATAGTGCAGTTCTCGTCCCGGTAGAGGACTGCGGTGGTGTCTGTGAAGTTGTCGGCGATGGCCGCGCCACCGGACATCGGGAGGCATGTGTCGTCCGGTGGGTCCCCCAAGGACTCCCGGAATCCCGTATCGGCCCGGTTGTAGAAGAACGTGCCCGTAGCTGCCTGAGCGCTGGTTGATACCCCGGTCACCAGCACGATCACCGAACCCGCGACGAGCGTCAGCCTCGCCATTCGTTTCCACAGGTACACGTAAGCCCCTTTCTCATCGCGGATGATTCCAACACGGACGCTTCGGCTATACGGCTACTCCACATGCAAACCACCTGAAAGAGTCCATGAGGAGACCACCTGGACACCACTCGCATCATCCGTGCTGGACAAGGCCCGCCTCGTGACGATCGTGGACCAGTGGGCGCCCGATCCAACCCGCCCGCACGGAAGTCAGCCTCCCTGCACGCGCGGAACTCCGCCTCCCATCGCTGCTGCAGCCTGCGGTTGTCGGGAGCTCCACACTCACCTAGCACCCCTGACCAGCACCGACTACTCGCAGCGAAGAAGCGACACGGCTTCTCAGCGTCGGGTCCAGATGAGGATGCCGGCGAGGTGGAGTGCGGCCTGGTAGACGATCGCGAGCTTGTCGGTTCGTGTGGCCAGGCCGCGCCACTGCTTGAGGCGGTTGATGTATTGCTCGACGGTGTTCCGCTGCTTGTATGCCTCATGGTCGAAGCCGGGAGGACGGCCACCGAGCCGGCCCCGCCGCAAGCGGTTGCCGACTTGGTCGGACGGCTGCGGGATGACCGCGCGGATGCCCCTGCGCCGCAGGTGGATGCGGATGGCACGTGAGGAATACGCGCGGTCGGCCAGAACGGCTAGAGGCCGGGTCCTGGGCCTGCCCGGGCCGGTGCGGGGCACGCGGATGCGGGACATCACCGTCTCAAAGGCGGGTGCATCACCTGCCTGGCCTGCGGTGACAGTGAAGGCGAGGGGCCGTGCTCGGCCGTCTGCGGCCAGGTGGACCTTGGTGCTCAGCCCGCCGCGGGAGCGCCCGAGCGCGTGATCGGCGGTCTCGCCGGAACGGGCCGCCCCTTTGCGTGCTCCGGCAGCGTGCTGGTGGGCCCGGACGACCGTTGAGTCCACCGACACCGTCCAGTCGATGTCGTCTTCGGCATCTGCCGCCGCCAGGGTGGCGGCGAGGATCATCTCCCAGGTGCCGTCGACGGCCCATCTGATCAGCCGCTTGTGAGCGGTCTGGAATGAGCCGAGCTCGTCGGGAAGGTCCCGCCATGGCGAGTTGGTGCGGTATTTCCACGCGATGGCCTCAAGAGTGCGGCGGTGGTCGGCCCATCGCCGTCCGCGCACCGGATCGGCCGGCATCAGCGGCTCGATCCGGTCCCACATCGCATCAGTGATCAGGAACCGGACGGACACATCCGATCAACTGATCAACCCATCAAAGAGACACGCGCTAGCAGACCACCTCGATGACTGAGCAGGCGGTGCCGTGAGAGGTCCGTGAGGGACTGTGGGCCGCCGTCATCACGGGAGGCGACGGCCGTGAGAAGACTCTGGACCAGGCGACCAAGGGGCCGGAGCGGAGGGCTGCTGCACCCCCAGGGCCTTATCGGCGTACCCATCCCGGCAGACGCTTCTTTTCAACAAGGCACAGCGGGCTGACCGGCCAACGGTTGCCGCGCTCGCCGGCCGAACCGCAACACGCCTACGGATGCGCCTCCAACGATCCGTGCTGGTCAATGGCTTCCCTGGCCACATGTCCTGGAGCGGCGACGGGCCGTGAAGCCGGAGTGACGACCTCGGTGCTGCTCCGGCGCCGATGTGTGGCATCTGCTGCCCCTTTGTGACTCGTTCGTGGCATCGCGTGTGTCTTTTTCGCACCGGCGGCGGATCGATTCGCCGCTACGGCCCACAGCTATCCACGCGGTGGGCATACCAGTCATACCGGGCGGATGGGCCGTGGGTGGGCTGTCAGGATCCGTCCATGACTCAGGCACCCCCCACCGCCACGGGCGCGGACACCGCCGGATCGACTCCTGCCCCGCCCTTCTACATCACCAAGGAGGAAGAGCGGCGTCTGCGGCTGAGGGCCGAGCGCATCGAACCGGCGCTGGTGATCTCGCAGCCGTCGTCGTTCGACGAGTACGTCCGCCAGCTGATGGTGCCCCCGGCGGTCATGGATCTGGCTCGCAAGGCCGCCGGTATCCGGCTGTCGGCGTGGGAGATTCAGGCGATCCGCTGGCACTTGGAGCCCGGTGATGACTCCTCACGGCTGCTGCGGCGCATCCTCAACGAGAAGGTCTACGGCGACGGCGGTGACACCAGCCACCCGCCCTACATCCGCGTCGCCTGCACCGGCAAAGGCAAATACGACGACTGGGCCAAGGACCACGGGATTGGAGAGCTGGCGTTCGACGAGAACGCGCGATACGGCTCACCGGTAGTGCTGGAGATCTGGCCGGCACAGCACTATTCGCCGATGCACTCGCACGGCAACACGACGGGGATCGTCTACTGCCTGGCCGGACAGCTCGACATCATGGCCTACAGCGAACTGAAATGGACTGCGGAAAAGCGGGGCCTGCTGACCCTGACGCCGGGCCAGACCGCGTGGCTGACCCGGGAGACCTACGCCGTGCACAAGGTGTTCTGTCCCATGGACGGCGGAGGGATGAGCGCGGACGGGCTCATGAACAACACCGGGGACTTCGCCGCCAGCTTCCACGTCTACCTCAACGAGTCCGAGGTGCACATGGAGGCGTATGAGGGCGCCGACCTGACCCGCGACGTCTTCCACCTCATCCACGAGACCAAGCACGTGGAAGAGAAGTTCACCACCTACTCCGACCTATCCTGGCCGGTCCTGCGCGAAGTCCTCGCCAGGACCTCCCTTTCCTGAAGCGCCGGTCCGTCAGTCGGCTGCGGCACCAGCAGGACGACCGGCATGAACGCCGAAGGTCGGCTTCGGCTCCGCAGCCGGTACCCGCAGTTATCCATCATTCGTGTCTTCCGTGGGAAAGGTATGTAATGCCGGTAGCGGCTTTGGATCAGACGAGAGCTTCTGCGGTCTCTGTCCGCGAGGTGATGATGCAGGACGTGGCGGCAGCCTCTGGCATTCCGGTGGCTGCCGACGACAGCAAGCGGCGGGTAGCCCCGTTCCGCAATCCGTACAACGGACGCGTCATGGATCCCGACGCAGGGAAGTGGACGGGGCCCCGGCGCCTGGACGCACTCGTGGTGAGCGAGGTGGCGGGCAGCAGGTCCGTCCTCCATGTGGCCAGGGACGCGGGGGCGGCACACGGCTGGAGCGTCAGGACGGTCTTCTCCGACTACGAACCGGACGAGATCGCCGTCGTGGAGTACGAGGACCATCTGCTGTACGTCTTCCTCCAGGGCGGAAAGATGTACACCGCCGCACTGAACTCCGCGAACGGCGGGGAGACCTGGCACGCGCCGCAGCAGGTTCACACCTCGATGGAAGGTCTGTTCGGCCTTGCCGTCACCTACCGTGAGGACGGCGCCCCTCTCGCCTCCGCGATGCACGGGTCGGGGGAGAGGGCGCTGCTGCACTATGTCCCCGCTTCGGGATGGCAGCAGCACAGGACGACCTTCTCCTTCGACACCAGCAAGGGGCAGGTAGCCTACGCGGGCGGCTCGGGGGGCGAGGAATGGATCTTCGCCGCGACGGCCACCGGCGACCGAGAGGTGAAGGTGGCTAGGCACCGCATCGATCCTCCCCCGGCCAAGGCCCCGTTTCCCCAGAGGGTGGCCTTCGGAAGCACCGTGCGCCAAGTCCTCTCCGGGCTCAGTACCCACGGCAGCGTCGGACACTTCCTGGTGCTGCTCGTGGACGGCTCGCTGAGCCTGATCACCGTGCACGCCGACGAACACACCCCCGTGACCATGACACCGCTGGAGGCGGCGGGAAACGGCACCGGTGTTACTTTCCGCTCCGTCGAGGTGCGCGCCGGCAGAGAAACCACCGCGTCCGGAACCGGAGGCTTCTGGGACATCTACGCGGTCGATACGACCGATCGGCTGTGGGTGATCCGGCAGGACAGGAAAACCGGCCCCTCCCATCCGCGCTTCTGCCCGCCGGTTCCGGTCGCGCACGGCGTCGGCAGGGCGATGGTGGGCGCGGAGCAGGACGCCGAGACGTCGTTGTTCACCTACGGCAAGGCGGACCGTCTCCTGCGGCTCGAGACGCAGGACCCCTTCACCCGTATGTGGCGCGAGGTCGACGTGCTGCCGCCGAGCGGCGGCACAGCCGTCGAGACCGTCGTCCACCGCGTCGAGGCCCGGGTGACCAACCCGCGCGGCGCTCCGCTCCCGGGCAAGAAGGTGACCGTCAGCGTGCCCGCGGGGGCCTCGCGGTGCGAGATCTACTGGCATGACGACAACACTCACCAAGGTGTCGGCCTCCAGAACCAAGCAGACGGGGGCCTGCCACGGATGCTGACAGTGACCGCGGACGGCCAGGACCTTTCCACAGATGCCTCCGGTCGGCTGGTGTTCTGGCTGCGTGCGGACGGTCTGGCCACCGGCGAACTGAACCTGACGGTGGACACGGTGACCGAGCGAGTGCGCCCCGGTCAGAACGTGCTGACCTATCTCAGCGGACGTGGCACGCTGCGCGAGACCGACCCCCGCCGCCCGAACCTGCCGCCGCGCTTCACCGCGGACGGCAAGACCCTGCAACACCTGGGCACAGCTGAGAACGAGGAAACCCGCAAGACCGCGGCGGCGTGGATGATGAAGGTCGCCCAGGAAGGCCTCAAGTCCGCACCCCAGGGCATCGTGCCCGCCCCCGAAGCACAGGTGCTTGACCAGCCGCAGAGCCCGGGACGGGACGACCCTCAAGGCTGGGACACTTTCACCCACTGGGCGGCCGATGTCTGGCAGGGCATCAAACGCGGCGCCATCCAGGTCAAGGACTGGGCCGTGCAGGGCAGCCAGCTCATCGTGAACGGGGTGACGTGGCTGGGCAAGGAATTCGTCACCGGCGCACAACTCGCCATCGCGGGAATGCAACAAGCCGGACATGCCCTGGCCGCACTCTTCGACAAGGTCGGCGCCGCGTTGAAGACCGCCATCGACTGGCTCAAGACTCTGCTGGACTTTCCCGCCATGTGGCGCACGAAGAAAGCGTTCGAACAAGGCGTCAGCGCACTCTTCCCGGCCCTGGCGAACAAAGTCACAGGCTGGCAGAAGGCAGCCGACACCTGGCTGGCCACGGAGAAGGCCCAGCTGGAGGCAGCACTGAGAGATGCGAAGGAACGATACGGAGGGCACAAACTCGGTGAAGGCTTCGGTGACGGAACCCCGCCGCACGCACTGCGACAGCACACTACGAATCCGCAGGCGACCTGGCTGTGGGACAAGGTTCGCCAGGCCCCGCCCGAGGAGACCACCTTCACCACATCCGGAGAGCTGCAAAAGGCGTGGAAGCAGTTTTCCCAAAATTTGCAGGAGCTGGAACAAGGCGGCGTGAGCGTCGGACAGACACTCCAGGAAGCCGGCAAGGATCTGCTCGAGAACGCTCCCGCCGAGCGGACCGTCACCGACATCATCACCCTGGCCCAAGAACTGATCAACACCGGATTCAGCCTGTGCAAGATGGTGGTCGACGGCATCAGCGGCCTGGTCAAGGCCGCCCTGGCCGGCATCCGTGACGTGCTCACCGCCCCGCTCCCCGTGCCCTCCGTACTCAAGACACTGTGGTCCTGGGTGGTGAGCGCCGCGGGTGGTGAGCCGGACAAGGAACCACTCACGCTGCTGTCGCTGCTGAGCCTGCTGGCGGCGGTGCCGGTCACCATCGTCTACAAACTGGCGAACAGCAACACCGAGCCCTTCCCCGACGGGAAGCTTCCCGACCTCTCCACCCGCGACGCGGCGGCACGCGCACGGGGCGCCGAGCTCTGCATGCAGATCTCCGGAATCGTCACGGCCGTCTCCGTCATCACAGCGGTGGCCGGTGACGCTCTCGGTGACGCCACCCCCAGCTTGGTCAGTGGCTTCAGCTTCATCCTCACCGCCGCCACACTCGTCCTGGGCAACTGGGCGCTGGTGTCCGGCACGGTCGAATCCCTCGGTGTGCTGCCCTCCGCCCTCTTCGCAGGCGTCTTCGCCCTCTTCGCCGGCGCGCTCATCGCGCGCGTCCTGTCCGTCGGCACGCTGTCGGGGGCATGGTCGGCCTTCACCAGGGTCCTGCCCCTGGTCGTCACCGTGCTGGGGGTCGTAGCGCTGGCCTACTGCCTGTACAGGGTCGCAAAGGACGTCTTCCCCGAACCGAAGGTGGCCACGATCCTCGCCGGAGTCCTCGGCACCCTCTCGGCCGTCACGGCGGCTCTCAACTTCGACAGCTTCCGCAACGAGTACACCACCCCCGCCAAAATCGCGATCGACTCCACCTTCATCCCCGCCAGCGGCGTCCTCATCGCCGTCTACGCCGGCCCCCTCACCACCTGACCCTTCTCCAGGCGCCAGCTGTCCTGGTCAGTTGAGTGCACATCACCTGACCAGGCGCCGGCTCCATCCGCGGAGGGTGGTCGGCGCCGCTTCGGCCAACGCCACTTCAGACGGTGCAATCTCCACGGGCTGATCCCTCGCTTTGACTCCCGAGACCATCTTCTACCAAACCGCTCCGAGGTCATGATTTCGGCGGGCGAGGAGGTCGGCCTGGACCGGCCCGGCCGGGGGCCGCGGCAGAAGGTGGCGCTGGCTGCGGATCCTGCTGCGATCACCGCGCCTTTCGTTGCGATCGCCGCAGTTGATGTACCGAGCAGCAGGACAGGTCGTGGACGGCTCGGAGGTGAACTACTTCGAGTGTGCTCGGATCGCGGTGACGACGCTCTGCGCCCATTCGACTGGTTCTCGGAAACGCATGCGGGCCGCCACGTCGGTGATGTGTCTACGGCGTTGTTCTGGGGTCATGGTGAGGGCTTCGTGCCGGGCCCGCGCCAAGTCGGCCGGGCTGTGAGGATCGGTGAGGACCGCCGCTCCTGCCAGGTGCTGGGCGATGCCGGCGTGGCGGGACAGGACGAGGACGCCGGGGCGGGCGGTGGCGGTGCGCGCTGTGACGTACTCCTGGGCGGTGAGGTTCATTCCGTCGGCGAGCGAGGCCACCCAGAAGATGTCCGCAGATCAGTTGCGCCGAGGCCGCGCACGCAGCGCCTCAGCTGCCTGGAAGGGTTGCCGGTTTTTCCCGACGCGGCGCCGAAGAGCCGGTGCTCGTGTGCCCAGTCAGTGCCGCGCGCGGGTTGGCGACCAGCAGGGTGTCCAGTTCGTCACCGCTGACGCCGGCGGTTTTAACTGCCTCAACGGCTTTCTCGACCGGCTACGGGAGCTGACTACCCGGCACTTCGCGTGGCCGATCCGGCCCGCTTCGGGGGCGTGACGGTTCATGTCCTAGTGGCCGGGACAGGATCGATCCACCATGGTGCCGACGGATGAGGGTGACGTGCGCAGGCTGTGGGTGGCCAACTGCAACAGCGAGTACATGGTTGACCGGCTTGACGAGCTGGATCCCAAGGAGCGGGAGGGGACGCCGGTCGTCGGGGCGCGCATGGTGTGGCTGCTGCGGGACGGTGACGTGCTGGTGTTGCCGCAGCCGGTCGATCCCTCGTTCGTCTCACAAGTCGGAGCCCTGATGGGTTTCGATCCGGCTCGGGTGACGCTGCTGACTCCCGAGGACGACTCCGTGCGGGTTCTGAGCCAGGACGTGCTGCATCGCGCGGACATTCTCGGTCCGCTCAGAGCCCTGGTGCAGGTGCCCGGCGACTGGGAGGTGCGGGCGTACCTGTCAGACCGCGGCATCGCGGCCCTGGCCCGGGCGATCGGTCTGCCCGAGGGCGCGGTCTCCGCGTTCGACTCGGCCGGCGGAGCGGAGTTGTTCAACAGCAAGGCCGGCTTCCGCGCCCTGGCCGCCGGTCTGAGCGTCCCGGTCCCTGACGGCGCGGTCTGTGCCACTCGCGGCGATCTGGAACGTGTGCTGGACCGGCTGACTGCCCCGACGGGCGCGGTCATCGTCAAGGCCGACCGCAACTCTGGTGGTACGGGCAATCTGCTCTGCCTCGCCGACCCGCGCATCCCTGCCCTGGGTGCCAGCCGCACCCTTCCCTTGACCGGCGAAGGGGCCCTGGAGGCGATCGTGAGCCACACTCGCCTGGAAGCCACCCACGCTCCCCACGGCCAGGTCATCGCCGAGACGTACCATCCCCACTGCCGCTCGCTGTGCCTGGAAGTGCTCTGCCCCGCGCCGGAGGACGGACCACCACACGTGCTGAACATCGGCGAGATGCTCATGGAGCCGGTGTGGAACGGCTTCATCATGCCCGCCCCCGACACCCTCGCGGAGAACGTGCACGACACCCTGGTCGAGAACGCCCTGCGGCTGGCCGCGGGCATGCGGGACTTCGGCTACCGCGGGCTGGTCAACATCGACGCCATCGTCGCGCCGGACGGCCACGTGTGGTTCAACGAGGTCAACGCCCGCCTCGGCGGCTGCACACACCTGCACCACCTTGCCGCCGTTCTGCTGGGCCCGCACTGGCAACGCGACCACGTCCTGGCAACCCACAACGACCTGCCCACACGGAGCCTGCCGCAACTGCTGAAAAAGCTCGATGAGCACCGGCTGGCCTTCACCGCCTCCACCGGGCAGGGCGTGGTGATCACCGCCGACGACTCCCGCCGCTCGGGAACCGTCGAATACGCAGTCCTCGCAACCGACCTGGACACGGCCCGCACCATGGAGAGCAGACTCCGGGCCCTTGCGACCTAGACAAGACCGACGTTCTGTTGTGCCCCCCGGGGCGCGGTGAGATGCGAGTCGATGTCCCGCCCGCCCCAGGATGGAGCAGCGGGCCGGATTCCGGCCTTCGAGGGCTCGATGCCCACACTGCCGCCGACCACTGCGATGCCGGCGCCTGGCCCGGACCACGGTGCCGCTCGCACGGCGGCGCGGTCGTCTCTGTCTGCCACACGGTTGCCGCCCCGGGCCGACCGTCTCTGACGACGGGTTAACTGCGTTGACGGCGCTGGCGGCCGCCGGTTGAAGGAGGCGACGCCGCCTGCGGTCCTCGTGCACCGGTCGCTGGCCGGAGTGCTTGGCCCGATGCCCTCCGATCCGGGGGCGACTGCCGCTGCCCACGCGTCGTGCGGCCGCCATGTTAGGCGAGTGCACTCACAGCCCTTCAGAGGCGCGTACGGGCGCGTCTGCACCGCGCGAGCTACGGACAAGCACTCCTGGACCAGGTGGTGGAAGGAGGTATGACAAGACCGCACCCTCCTGCGGACGAAGAGGCTTGGAAGCGGTCCTGCGCCGCAGATGAGTGTCGGTTGTCCGCTCGCCTCGTCTTTGCCCGTCTCGTCTAGTTCGGTGTTTCGCCCTCGTAGTCCATGTTCGCGGCCTGGTCCTCCCTGGTGGCAGCCTCGTCGTCGGTCTGGTCGGGCTCCTGGTCAGTGCTGGTCTCGACGGCGTCGGGGTCAGGAGTGGACAGGATGGCGTCCTCATCTTTGAGCGTGCGCTTGCGTTCCAGCAAAGTACATGCGGGAGCATGCCGCACTTCGGGCCTTCCAACGGACGGCTCCGTGCATTCCACCCAAGCCCAGACTCCGTTCCGCCCGACAGCCTTCGCCGGCCGCCCTGCCACGTCGTCCCGACGGCGGGCGCACGCCGGAGCACTGGGGTTTCGTCGGTGCTTCTGGAAGCGTGACTCTCCGTGCGTGTGTGCTGGGAACGACGTGACGGTTTGCGATGGAATGGCCGCATCACCGGGCCCGGCCCCCTGGGCGCTTCGGCTCTGCGACCCGCCACACCACGCACCGTGCTGCAACGGGCTGTTGTTACGGCGACTATTCCCCGCAAGGGCACTGCTGCCGGACGCCCCGGGTGTCTGATGCGCTCGCCGGGACGCGGGTCAGACCAGGATGAAGGAACAAGAATGACCGTCACTCCCGCCGCTGGCCCCCTGACCATCACTCTCCCGCCGCTCTACTGCCCGCTGCAGGGCCGGACCCACCCCGACGTGGAGCTGATGGCGCAGCGGGCCGTCGACTGGATGGCCGGCTACGGCTTCGCCTCCACCCCTGTCGAACGAGCGCGGCTGGAAGGCACGCACGGGGCAGTGTTCGCCTCATCGCTCTGTCCTGACGCTCCCACAGAGCTCCTGCAGCTCCTGGTGGACTGGACCTACCTCACCTTCACCTTCGACGACGACCACTGCAACGACGGCGTCAACGCGGACGCGGACGAGTTCGTCCTCTACAGCAACCGCCTGATGCGAACCCTCGAGGCCGGCGATGCGGCCCTGATGGACCCCGCCGACCCCTACACCGCCCCCTGGATCGACCTCACGCGGCGCCTGCGGCACGCAGCCACCCCGTCCCAGATGCAGCGGTGGACCACCGGCATGCGCAAGTGGCTCGACGGCGAGGCCTGGCAGATCAGCTACGAGTCGGCCAAGATCATGCCCGACCTGAGCACCTTCGCGGCCATGCGCATCCTCAGCTGCGCCGGCGAGGCCACCTTCTCCCATATCGGTATCGTCAACGGTTTCGAGCTGCATGCCACGGAGGCGGATTCCCCGCTGGTCCGGGCCGCCAGTGAAGCGGCCATCCTCACCGCCGCGTGGGACGACGACCTGTTCTCCTACGGCAAGGACCTCTTCTTCGCCCGTGCCGCCGACGACACCCGCAGCTACCTGCCGGTCAACGCCGTCGATGTCGTCATGGCCGAGCACGGCTGCTCACTCGACGAAGCGCTCACGCGATGCGCCGAACTGCACGACACGTTCATGTGCATCTTCCTGCGCCTCAGGGACAAGGCCCTGGAGGACCGACCGAGCAGCGAGCTGCGGCGGTACCTGGCCTGCCTGGGCTACGTGCTGCGCGGCAACATCGAGTTCGGCCTCAAGGCCCCCCGATACACGAACCCCGACGCCCAGTCCCCCGGCGCCGTCCGTACCATCGGCGGCTGGGCCGAATCCCCCTCCACCCACGCCCACCACGCACCCGACATCCCCTCCATCACCTGGTGGTGGAACCTGGCGGACAAGGGTGAAAAGCTCGACCTCCCCTCACCGAACTGACGGTCTCGGCGGCGAGCGTTACCGCCGAGGAAAACGACCCGGCCAGGCCACTCCGCCTCCCTCCAGCGGGTGGCCGCCGTGACGAGCCGCCGCAACGTGGGCCCCAGTCCGCAGGTCGTGCCGTATCCCGGCCGCCCAGGCGGGCCTGCTCGCCGACCTGACCGGTCTCTACCGCCCGACCACCGCGCCGTCACCGCGTTCCTTGCCCCGCTGCCGGTCGATGCCCTCTACGGCACCGGCTCCGCCCAGGCTGGCGCCCTGATGCGATACGGCCTGCACACCGTCGGCGCGCTCGCGGCGATGGACGAGACCGTGGTGTGTCGGATCCTCGGCGGCAAGGTCGGCCGCGTACTGCGCGACCGTGCCCGCGGCATCGACCCCAGGGCCGTGACCGCGGCCCGGATGCCGGAGTCGACCAGTGCGTCCCGCTCCTTCGACACCGACCCCCTCGACCCCGTACGGCTCCGCGCCGCGCTCCTGGACCTGGTGGTCACGCTCGCCGAGTGGATCCGGGGCCGCGAGCAGACCACCCGCCGGATCACCCCACGGTCCGGCTCGCCGGCGGCAGTACTGCGGAGCGCACCCTCACTTTGCCGACCCCCTCAGCGCACACCGACGACCTGCGCACCGCGACGTTCCGGCTTCTGGACGCCATGGCGTTCCAGCGCGCCCGGATCCGCCACCTCACCCTCACCTCCGAAGACCTCCGCCCCATCGCCGAAGACCTCCGCCCCGCCGGCGAGGGCCCCGGCACCCAGCTCTGCCTCGACCCGGCCCGGGAAAACCGGCTGCGTCTGGAGCCGGTCCTCGACCGCATCAACGCCAAGTACGGCCACCGGCTCGCCGGCCCCGCTCCCGGCAGAACCGGATCGGCAACGCCGCCGCGCGCCGTGATGCCCGCGCCCTGTCCCGAGTGCGGCACTCCATCGCCTGGCTGTGGTGACGATGCCGGACATCGTCCACCGAGTGGAACCCACCGAGTGGACCCGATGCCGGGCGCCCGGTGCGGTGGTGCGCAGCGACGGTGCGGTGGAGGACATCGTGCGCGGCATCCACTCCACCCGCGACCCCTTGTCCACCTCTGCTACCGCCCGACCACCACCGCGTTTTCCCTTGACCGTGCCCGCTACCGGCCACGGTTAGACCGCGGACAAGAGGGTCGGTTGCACGCTGCTCCCTCGAGTCCCCGCCCACCAGGGCGGCCCGAAGTGAAGGAGCCACTGCGATGACGACGCACCGACCCCCGGCAGGCGTCCGGCGCGTCCGCCCCGACCACGGGCCCGACCAGCAGCGGGCAAGCCGTCCCGGCCTCTTGTGGTGCGCACTTGGGAGGCCACTGTGGAACCCACTTTGGTGCCCGGCATCGAGCCGGACGGAGAAAGCCCAGGTCAGCACGCAGATACGGGCGCGCGTCGCGTTGTCACAACCCTCTTATCTACTCCTGAACTTTGAAGTGATGTCCGTAGAGGAGGAGATCATCGGGTTCGGGGGCCGGGTGCCCTCTGCGGCCGGGCGCGGCCGGCGCTCGGCAGGTGGCCGCGCGTGCCAGACGACGGGGAAGGAGCGCAGCTGATGGCGGGGAAGCGTGAGGAGAACCCGGCGGGGTCGTCGAACAACCTGCGCGGTGACGTGCTGCGCGTGCTCGGAGTGCTGAAGGTCGTGACGGTCGAACAGATCAAGTAGATCTCAGCCCCGCACCTGAGCTACCGGCACACCGACAAGCCGACCCCGTCGAAGCGGAAGCAGGCTCGCACCGCCGATCTGCGCAAGCACGGCCTGGCGGAGAACGGCGGGCAGCTCCCGGGCGGGGACACGCTGCGCAACCTGACGCCCATGGGATTGAAGGCCGCCGCTCGCGAGCTGGGGCGGCCGGTGGGGGAGATGGGCAACCCGGCCCGCGGCGCGGGCCGCACCGGGGCCTCCCACCCGATGACGGTCAACGAAGCCGTGCTCGCCCTGCTGCGCCCGAAGCGGGACCTCACCCAGCTCGCCAAGGAGCCGGCCGACATCCGCGCCGCCGCCCAGGCCGCCTTCGACGCGCCCGCCGGGCTGGGCACCATCGCCTCCTACGCGACCGAGGTGGCGCTGCCCGCGACGGGCACCTGGTCCAACCCGAGCAAGGACGGCGCCCAGGCGGACATCGTCATCACCGCGCCCGAGGACGGGGTGCCACTGCTGTTCGTGGAGATCGACAACTGCTTCGAGTCCGCGCAGGTCCTCGCCGGGAAGATCGACAAGTACATGCGGTTCTGCCAGCGGAAGGTGAAGGACGTCGACGGCAAGGAGCGGCCGATGTGGCGCACCCGATGGTGGGTGCCCGACGGCTGCCACGGCGACCAGCAGCACCCGGTCAGCCAGTGACAGGCTCCATGGCCGGCCCTTGCGGACCGGGTCCACTCCCTCTCGCCGCAACGCGGTGCCCAGCTTGCCGAACTGAGGCGCGCTCAGCCCAGGGAACGGGGCTATCCAAGACGGCTCCGACGCCGTGATCACATCAGCCACACCAAGATCATGTTACCGGTGGCCCCCTGCCTCCGTTGGCGGGCTGGTCAACCGCGCTTCTCACGACCGCGTGCGGAGTTGGGGGGTGGGGACACGGCAAGATACCTCCAGTCCCGAGCTGGGTGCCGGGGCCTGTACGACCCACCCCCCATGGCCGCGAGTCCCTCACGATCTCCGTCCGGCCCATCACCTCGCACCGTATCCCGAGCCACTGACAACACGGTCGGTCCGAAGCCGAACGGTACGGGGCGCCTGCATGGCAACCAGCCAAGGTCGTCCAGCCACACCGCCCGACGCGCAAATACGGGACAGCCCTTAGGCTGCGGTACACCGCCACCAGACGACAGCGGGGCTGGACCGGATCACCTCTTGCTACCAGGCCGGGCGCGCTGGAGGCGCAGTACGTGCTGGTCGTGACGCATGACGTATCCGCCTTGGCCGTCCCGCAGGTGCTGTCGGACATACGCCTCGATCGCTTCCCGCCTGGGAGTGGGTGCGCCTGGGACGGCGAGGTGGAAATCGGCGACGGCGACGGTTTCGTTCAGGTCGCCGCTGCGGTAGCAGGCGGGCACGGTGTCCAGTTCGATGCCGCTGATGAGACCAGGCGGGAGCGCGGCCAGTTCATCGGCCAGTTCTCTCAGATCGAACCGGACTCCGGTGAAGTGCTGCACCATGCGCATGCAGGCTTCGTCGGGGTTCTGTAGCAGCACGAGCAGGAGGCCGCCGGGCGCCGACCACTCCATGATGCGTGACACCGTCGCCACCCATTGGGCGCGCGGCACGTAGTACAGCACGTGAGAGAGCAGGGCCAGATCGGCCTGCGCATCGATCCTCGCCTCCAGAACGGGTTCACCCACCACTTCGGCCTGCGGGCACGCCAGCGCCAAGGCGCGCCGCATCGGCTCGCTGGGCTCGATACAGACGGTCCGTTCGAAGTACGGGGCGAGGTGCCGCGTCGTGGTGCCGTCGGCGGGTCCCACGTCCAGCAGTACCTGCCGGGCGGGAAGCTGCTGCAGGACATCCCGCAGGTAGGCGTGCGTGGTGGTCTTCTCGTCCGTCCCATCGATGAATCGTGTGAAGGCTTCCCGGTAGGCGTCCTCCTGCGTGCGCAGTGTTCCCGCTTCCACGGTCTTCTGTCGCTTCACGGCCGTGGTCCTTTCGCCTGAAGTCACGTGCCGACCGGCACGTGACTGACACATCCGACACGACAGTGGCATGGCCAGACCGCTTGCCCGGTGAGCGGCACTCGTCCATGGCGACAAGGTGGGGCGCACTGAGGCGAAACCGCGTGGCACGGCGTACGCTCCGCCACCGGCGGTGCTGCTCTTGGTTTCCCAACCTGTTTGCCGAGGCTGGGAGACGCCCTGGCTGCTGGAGCGAACCTGAACAGACTCAGCCCGCCCCTCTACGTCCACGCCGGCGACTGTCGGACCACCGGTAGGCGCGGCACGGGCATCAGCCGGGACCCAGGCACTGGGCGTCCTCACCGACGGCGTCACCCCTTGCCCGCAGTACTGTCCCGACACCGCCTCGACATTCTCGGCTGATCCCGGCTCTACTTTGGCCGCCCGTTCTGGGCCGCTGACTGCGCGGTGACTCCGACGACGTGCGAGCGGAGCCGGGCACACCGCCCCCGAGGAGCTGCGCCCTGCTGCGTCGCCCATGGCGGCCCTGACAGGGGAGGGAGTGAGGCGGGGGGCCGCGCCGCCAACGTCGAGGGCAGGTCATGCATGACCTGCCCCTCATACCTGCCGCCGTACTCGATCGACGCAGCGCTGTTCGCCCAACGACAGGGCTGGGGCAGAGCTGTCGTCATGGCCTTCGCATGTTCGCGGACTTCATTGCACTGGAAAATGTCTGACATACGCCCTCCCGCAGCCGCGCCGGCATCCACGAACTCCTCGACATTGAGACCGTCCGGGCGGTGGCCGACACCGTCACTGAACTCAACGACAACCTCGAATCCGGCACCGGCATCTCGGGCCCGGCCGCCCGCCGGGCCATCAAGGCCGCCACTCGCGCCCCACGCGCTTCGCCGGCCCCACCATCACCGCGACCACCGCCCGGCGCCTGCTCGCCGCGTCGGCGAAAGAGGCAGGATGCCCCGCCGCCGGCCCCCCCCGGGGGCTGGTGTGTTAACTGCACCTTCTCTGGCTCGTTGGGCAGGGCGATCCGGCCGGCGTAGGCTTCTCCTCCACCTGGGGCAGCCGCGACCCCCTGGACGTCATCCTGGTCGCGGAGCTGGTTGCGGAAGTGGATGCAGACACCGCCATCGATCGAGGGGCCTGGCGTCACCCGATGCGGTTCGCTCGGCTGCGCGTGGACGTCACGGTGGCCGACGTGCCCCCGTTCGGCGAGGGCGTCACGCCCGCCGCCGGATGACGGACCCGTGCAACACCGGCCGGTCACGGCGGCTACGGGCACCTGCCGCGCCCTCGGCAGCGGCACGAGCGCCGCCACTGTGGGCCGCTGTGCTCACTACTAGGTCGTGTCCGCAATGTCAGGGCAGCCAGAGTCGTAGGCAGGCGATGGTGACCAGGGCTTGGTAGTGGCGGGCGAGTTTGTCATAGCGGGTGGCCAGGGCCTTGTTGTGCTTGAGCCGGTTGAAGCAGCGTTCGACAACGTTGCGTCGCCGGTAGGCGGCCCGGTCGAGCCGGCACAGGCTCTCGCCGCGCCGGATGCGGCCGTTGATCTGGTCGATCCGTTCCGGGATGGCTGCTTTGATGCCCCGCCTGCGCAGGTAGGCGCGGATCTTTGTGGAGGAGTAACCCTTGTCGGCGACGACCTTGGGGATGAAGGCGCCACGCACCGGAAACTAGGCTGAATGCACGCCGGGATGCGCATCGGCCACCACCCGGAAGGCCCCAGACGCTCCTTGTTGGCCTCTGGTGGCCTTTCACCCCTGCCTGGGACTCCTTGGGCCAGGTGGGGTGTGTTCGGGTCTCAGACGTCGTTTTAGTGCGTGTTTTTCATCTTCCGGGTGGTCGATCACGGGGGTCTTGCCGAGCACCAGGTCCGCGGGCTGTACCGGTAGCTGGTGTCGCCACGACGAAGACGGGGACGAATGGCTTCACGGCGTCGCAGGAAGCACGACGATGGGGCGTGTCTTACCGGAGCTCAGCAGCTCCAAGGGCGCGGCTTCGGTGAAGAACGCGTCCGGGGCCCTGGAGATGACGGCCCTCAGTTGCGGATGGCGGGTGAGCACCCGGTCGGCGGCCCGTGTTGCCGTTCCGCCGGGGTCCGTGGCCCGAGCGGCTCGCGGCTGGACCCGCAGGCCCAGCCGCAGCATGGTGCCCGCGGGGTCGGCCGGATCGGCTGGAACGGCGAGGAGTTGGGCTCCGGTGACCTCCGGCGAGTCCGCCGCCGCAAGCCACAGGCCGTCGACCGGCAGATCGGTCGCGCGCAGCCGGATGGTGTGGGCAACTCGCCCGACAACACGCAAAGCGGGCAGTGTACGTGGGCAATCGCACCGGGCTGCCGCAAGTTGGTCACCGAGGGGCATACGTACCAGGGGGCGATCGGCGCCGGGCTCGGCTGCGCGGGTCAGGAGGCATTCCCGGGGCGTCAATTCCACCAGCTGGCCCGGGCACAGGTGGAGCACGCCGGGCGTGCAGTCCGGCCAGCCGACGGCCACACAGCCTGTTTCGGCAGACGAGTAGGTACCCCACAGTTCGATGCCGGAATTCAGTTCACATAGGGCTTCACGAGCGCCGACGGTCAGGTGTTCCCCGGTCCACAGGGCCGTGCGCAATGCCGGCAAAGTCCTGCCACCTGTGAGCTGTTCGGCGATAGCAACAAGCGTGCGCGGGTAGCCGGCCACGACATTGACTCCGATGTCGCGCAGCTGGTCGGCCATTCCGGCGACTTGCCGCAGATCGGAGCCCGCGGGAACGGTATGGACGCCATGCCTCTCGGCGTGCCGTTCCGTATGGAGGTAGGCCCCGCCGGCCGGATAACAGTTCAGCAGTACGTCCCCCGGCTGCAGGGGCAGCCAGTCCATCTGTTGCGGGGCGTAGCTGCCGTGCCCCGTCAGGGCCCGCACCGACCGCTGGCCGTGACTGCCGCTTCCGCTGCTGACCAGATAGCGACCGGGCAGTCCTCGCAGATGCCGACGGGCGGCCTCCATGGCCTGTGCCCCTGTCATCCGCGGCAGCACGGCCACGTCACTCGCGCGAACGCGGGCTGCCGCACTGCGCTCAGCCGTGGTCTTCAACCACCCTTCGCATGCAGCCGCCAGGGCCGGGCAAGCGGCTGCCCACTGCACGGTCCGGCGCGTCTGCTCCATGGTGAGACCACCCAGGACGACCTGAGTCGATGCCGCAGGCACAGATGAATCGGGCATGAGCCCATCTTCGTGTTCCGGCAACCGCCCCCGTAACCTCCACGCGAGTGAGCCTCTACGCCCCCGGGGTAATCACAGCCTGCCACGTATCCGCCCTCGTGTTACTGGCTGTCGTGGTGCGAACAGCATGCCCATCAGGCCGATCACGCCGTCCAGGTGCTGTTCGGCGACGCCGGCGTCCTGCAGCCTGGTGCGCCAGCGTTCAATGCCTTGTTCGGGCCGCTCGTCGCGGCGGGAGGGCAGGTCGACGCTGGTGCCGGTGAGTTCGGCTCGGTGCTGCCACAGCAACTGGTAGGCGCGGGGCTCACTGGTGCGCAGGAAGGTGACGATGAGGAAGTCGACGATGTCGACGTTGCCGGTGAGCCGGCCGAGGGTGGCGTCCGCCTGGCCGAAGAACCGCTTGATGGCGCGCGGCGTACGCAGCCGGGTCTGCAGGTGCCGGTAGTAGGCCTCGGAGAGCCTTTGCTGCTCGCCAGGCGTCAGAGTCAGGCTATGTGAGGAGAGGACCGCGGCGAGGGAGCGGTCGACCAGAATGTCGGCGTCGCGCTCGCGGAAGGCGGGAAGGTCCAGCCGGACCTGGATGATCTTTTCCAGGAAGTCGCGTGCGCGGGGCTCGCTGTTACCGACGAGCTCACTGCGTTGCAGGACGTCCAGCAGGGTCCGTTCGTCGAAGCTGATCAGGTAGTACACGCCTGGCAGATGGCCTACGAGGCGTACCAACTTGAAGACGACGAGGAGCTCTTCGGGGGTGAGGCGGTCCAGATCGTCCATGACGACGAGAACAGGGCGGCCCGCTTTGCGCAGGGCTTCCTCGGCTTTGCGTTTGGCGGCGGATGCGCTGGTGTCCCCGCTGATGCGGTTGCTGACCTCTTGGAACAGCGGCTCGGAGTCCAGGCCGAAGAGAGCAGTGACCTTCCCCAGAGGACTGATGGCCTGTCCGAACCCGCCGATCTTCTCCCGCGCCTCGGACCACCGCTCGCTTTTGGGGAGGGCTTCGCGGATCTCGCTGAACAGCGCCAGGGTCAGAGACTCCAGATCGGAGTACAGCCATGGGTTGAGCTCCGCGATCAGCCAGCCTTCCCCGTTCTCCGATTCCTGTAGTCGGCGTGTCACCTTGCCCAGGACGCTGGACTTCCCGGAGCCCCACGGGCCGATCAGCGCGAGGACTCCGGTTTCGGTCTGGGCTCGTACCCGGTCCAGCAGGCTGATCACATGCTGGGCGTATTGCCCGTGTCCGAGCAGGTCAGGCCCTTCCTCGTGGTCGAGGAAGGGTTCGTCGTTGAAGAAGTGCGCGCTGGCCATTTGCCCATTGTCGAGACAGGAAGGGAGCCGGGTGCGGGAGTTCGCGCTATTCAGGTTGCAACGAGGCTGGCTGTGGTGAGGAGGTGTTGTTGGTGGGGGTGAAGGAGTGGCCAGGCGCGCCGTTGTTTGGTCAGCCAGCGGCGGGTGGCTGGACGGCGGGGGTGGGTGCGGGCGTGGTGGTAGGCACGTTGCCAGACCATGCTGTCGTTTCGTGGGGGTGTGGTTGAGGTGCGGAGGGCGGCGGGTGCTGGGGTATCCGGGACTGGTTGAGATTGTGGGTGCGCGGGTTCGTGGGTT
>NZ_JBIBTW010000017.1:0-9060 GCF_043078785.1 Streptomyces sp. NPDC015346
CCTGATAAGGATGAGGCCACAGGTTCAAATCCTGTTAGCCCCACCAGCGAAAAGACCCCCAGTCGATAGCGGCTGGGGGTCTTTGACATCTACGGCTGACATCAGCCGATCAGCGGGTCTTCCAGTAGCTCGGCGAGCATGGATACAGCTTCGCGCTCCCCGTCACCCACAACGTGTGTATAGACATCCATGGTCATGCTGATCTGGCTGTGGCGCAGGATCGCCTGAGCGACCTTGGGGTGAACCTTCAGAAACGCGAGCAGGGTGCCGCAGGTGTGCCGGGCGAGGCGGACCGTGATGCGGCGGACACCGGCCCGAGTCACCAGCCGGTCGAAGGTCCGGGAGAAGCCCACCGGGTCGGTCAGGCCGCCACGCTCCGACGAGAAGATCACGTCGTGATCCGGCTCCTGGGTCCAGTCGTCACCCACGATCTTCCGTTCCAGCTCTTGCAGCTCTCGGCGCTCCTCCAGGGCGCGAGCGCAGAACTCAGGCAGCGGCAGCACGGCCTGTGAGGACTCGGTCTTGAGGTCCTTCAGGACCAGGCCCTTGCCCTTCTCGCGCTGCACCTGCTTGACCGGGGTGAACTGGCGGTTCTCGAAGTCGGTGTCCTGCCAGCGCAGCCCCAGCACTTCACTGCGGCGCAGCCCGAGGACGAGCACCAGGACGCCGGCCGCGTAGAAGCGGTGAGCCCGAGCCGACCGCAGGAAGGTGATCGCCTCCCGCGCGTTCCACGGCTTGGCCTTGTCCTTGCTGACCTTGGGCATGTCCACGAGCAGCGCGACGTTCCGCGTCAGCAGCTCCTCGCGCATGGCCCGGTTGAGCGCGTTCCGGAGGATGCGCAGCACCTCGAAGCGAGTCGCGGCGCCGACCTTCTCGCGCTTCAGCGCGGCCATGAACGTACGGATCTGGGCGGGCGTGAGCTTGACCAACGGCTTCTTGCCGAGGTGAGGCAGCAGGTAGAGCCGGACCTTGGACTCGTACTTGGCGTAGGTGTTGTGCTCGCGCTCCGGCTCCACGATGTGCTCAAGCCAGTAGGCCAGCCACTCACCGAGGCTCCACGAGCGGGAGGGCACGGGGACGCCGTTGCGCTCCTGATCCTGGAGCTTGCCAAGCTTCTCCGCGGCTTCGTCGTACGTGGCGCCGTACACGAACTTGCGGACACGGTGGCCGTCCGTGTTGGTGACGTAAGCGGCGCCCTGGTAGCGACCGTCCTTCCGCTTGGTGATCGTGCCCCCGCCGTTGGGACGACGCTTGGCCATCAGGCAGCCTCCTCGTACTGAAGTCGCGAAGCGAGGTACACGCGCAGCCCCTCCGCCGGAATGCGGCGGCTCCGGCCAATCGTGAGGGAGGGCAGACGGTGTGTGCGGATCAGGTCGTAGACGGTCGTACGGCCGACCTTGAGCCGGGCCATGACCTCAGAGACGGTCAACAGCTCGTCAGTCATCCCAGTCCCCTGTGTCGTCGGCTTCGAGTTGGGCCCGGTACTCGCGTGCGGCTTCGCGGTTGTGCTGGATGTCGCGGCGGATGTTGGCGGCGAGCCAGGACTCACCGGGTGTGGCGCCGTGACCGGCGTAGGCCCACTGGGCGACGACGAGGACGGTGGCCTCGGGGTGTTCGTCGGGGTCGGGCAGGCCGAGGGAGGCGCGTTGTTGGGCGGCGCGGTAATCGGCGCGGACCTGGCGTAAGGCGCCGAGGGTGGTGGAGTAGCGGCGGGACTTGGTGGAGAAGTGGCCGCGGAAGCCGAGCATGTGAGCCCACGCGCGGAGCCGCCGGTCCGGGTAGGCGGCGTCGAGGTCCATGCAGGCTTCCATGAGCCGCCGGGGGTGGTCGGGCACGTCGAGGAGGACGAGCGCTTCCTTGTTGCCCACCCGGTGGTCGACGCTGCCGGTGGTCTCGGCGGCTTTGGTGGCGTACTTGGCGACGTAGGCGGCGACGGCCTGTTCGGTCAGTTCCTCGCCCTGGCCGAAGGC
Organism: Streptomyces sp. NPDC015346; assembly: GCF_043078785.1. Lineage (NCBI taxonomy): Bacteria > Bacillati > Actinomycetota > Actinomycetes > Kitasatosporales > Streptomycetaceae > Streptomyces > Streptomyces sp. NPDC015346. The sequence goes on from NZ_JBIBTW010000017.1 coordinate 1,971, forward strand.
GCCGATGGGCTGGACGTCGAGCTGGGTCCCCCAGGCGAGGGTCACGTCCTGGTCGACGCCGTAGTCCGGGGCGGCGGGCACGACGACCTGGACGCGGGCGGCTGCGGCCCGGATGGCGTCGGTCAGCAGGTCGAGTGTTGCCCAGGCGGGCGGCGGGGTGTCGGGTCCTGCAGGGCCGTCGAAGCGGACGACGGCGTGGAAGTGGACGGCGCCACGCTTCTGGTACTCGGCGACCTTGCCGAACGACACCCGGGACTGCTCGCGGGCAGCTTTCTGCGTGATGCCGGCGCGAGCGGCGATCTCCCGGCGGAGGTAGATCGTGAAGTACCGCCACAGCTCAGAGGCGTGGTTGTTCCACAGCACTGCGCCCGCGTAGTCGTACGTCTCAGGGTTGAGCGGGGTGCCGAGTTCGGGCGCGTCCTCCTGGTGCTGTTTTCCGCAGCGGCAGGGCCGGGTGCCGGGCCGGTTGTGAACGGGGCCGAAGGACGGTGCGGTGAGGGTGGCGAAGACGCGGGGGTGGTCGCGGATCGTCTCGGGGGTGCCCTTGTCGGGAGCGCCGACCAGCCCGGCGCGGATCAGGTGGTAGGTGTCGCCCGCGTAAGTCCAGGCGCAGGCGGGGCAGCGGGAAGCCCGCCGGTTGCCGCAGGCGACCCGCAGGACGCCCCCGGGTTCGGCATCAGTCGTGTAGGCGTGGAGCACGGTCTTGGTGGCCGGGTCGAGGAGCTTGGTTCCGCCGGACAGGCGGATGGGTGCGGCGCATCCTCCGGTGCGGCGGATCTGGTCGGTGAGGCGGTCGAAGCCGGGGGACCCGGCCACCCGGAGCAGATCGCTCAAGGTGGCCGGGTCCAGGCCCGCCGCGGTGGCGGTGTCGGTCAAGGCGGTCACTTCCCGGCGCGGACGAGGGCAGCTGGGATGGTGTGGCCGACGCCCCGGCACGTCGGGCAGTCGACGCGGATGGTGTCCCGGGTGCCGTTGGCCGAACGGAGGCCGGTGGTGATCGTGGCGGTGGCGAAGCCGTCGCAGTCGCGGCAGACGCGCGGGGTCGAGGTGGTCTGGGGCATCATGAGCTCTCCCTTTCGGGTCCGTTGGATCTGGATGGGTGCAGGCGCCCGGGGCGGCGGAAGTTTGGCGACCGAGGCCGCCCCGGGGGCCGTTCAGCGCTTGTGCAGGTCCTTGAGGAGCAGGCGCAGGACGACCGCGATCATGGCGACTGAGATGCCGGTGATGGCGACGGCGAGCAGCAGCGAGACGAGGACGGCGCCGACGACCAGGACCACGGCACCGCCACCGGCTGCGAGAGCGATCGCGCTGCCGGGGGTGAGCTGAACCGTCGATCGGGCCGGGGCGACCGGCACCGGAGCCTGAGCGTGGGTGGTCGGCGTCACGGCGGTGGTGTGCTCGGGCGCCGGGTGGTGCGTCGGGGTGGCGGTGTCCGGGGTGGGGTACTTGGGAGTGAACACGGGCTTAGTCCTCTCAGGCCTTGCAGCGGTGGGTGCGGGCAGCGAGTTCGGCGGCGGCTCGGGTGTTGTAGTCGGCGGAGAAGTCGCAGCCGGGGGCGGTGCACACGGCGGTGTGCTTGGTGCGGCCTCGGCCGTTGTGGTGGGTGCCGACGCTCACCGGTCCGAAGCGGGCGACGTTGTAGAAGCGGTTCGGGCGCACGGTCTCTCCTTTCGGTTAGGCGAGTTGGAGGGCGATCGAGTCCGCCAGGGCGGGCGGGACGCCGAGGCGAGCGCGGAGGGTGGCCGTGTCGATCGGGGTACCGGTCTGGGCGTGGTGGGCGTCCGCGATCTTTCTGGCGTGGTCGAGCAGCGCGGGCGGAACTGGCACGGCAGGAGTCGAGGGAGCGGACTCCGGCGGAGCTTCCTTGGGAGCTGGATCGGCCGGCGGCAGCTCGGGAGCCGGTTCCGGGGCGCGCTCCACGGTCAGGTCCGGTACATCGGGTTCGAGGTCTGACTCTTCGATGGGCTGCGGCTTCGGCGATGGGCCGGGTGCGTGGACGAGGAGCGTGCCGCCGAGGAAGGCGAGGGCGGGCCATCCGGCGACGAGGATGCGCAGCCAGGCCGGGACGTTGTTCATGTCGAGCATTCCGGCGGTGGCGACGTTCGCGCCGAGTGACGCGGTCAGGGCGATGGCGAACCAGAGCCAGGCATCGCGGTTGCCCCCATCCGTGCGCATCCGGCGCCAGGCGGCGACCATCAGCAGGTCGACGCTGACCGGGTAGGCCCACGCCTTCCAGCCGTCCTGTCCAGCCGCGGCCGCCAGGTCGTGCAGGTGGGCGAAGGACAGGGCGCCTGCGATGACGGCCTGGATGAGCACGGCGTCGAAGCGGAGAGTTCGGAACACGGTTCACCTCCTTTCGGGCATGGGTCGGGTAGGGACCTGGCGCGAGTCGGTCACGCCAACCGGCAGGAAGGGGAGGTCAGTCGGTTGCGGGGAGCGGCTTGAACAGCGGCATCGGCGGGACGGGCTTGCCCGCGATGAGCTGCACCGGCCGGTAGGCAGAGAGGCGCCGAAGGGCCGGGGTCAGGTGCGCGTACTCGGCGCAGATCTCAGCGGCCTTGGCAGCGCTGAGCTCGGGAGTGCGAATCCGGGACCAGCCGCCGGAGGAGTCGCCAGCCACCGCGACACCGGGCCGGTCAGGCGGGATCGTCGTCACCGCGACCACCGCGTCCGGGGCGATGTCACCCAATCCCATATCGGCGGTCTGCTTGTCGTTGACCCGATGGACGACACGGCCGGTGAGCTGCGCGCGAAGGGTGGTGGCGCCCTTGCCGAGGTCGGAGCCGAACCGCTGGCCGCAGACCTCCAGGAAGATGCCGGCCGCGCGAGCCATCTGCCCCAGGCGGATCATCTGCATGACCATCCGGTCCCGCCGTTCCTCGTCCTTCTTCCCCGCCACCAGGAACAGCTCCGCGACCTCGTCCACCAGGACCACGACCGGCACCGGACGCACCTTCTCCGGCAGCGCCCACACATCAGCGGCACCATGCTCGCTCAGCAGGTCGAAGCGCGCTTCCATCTCCTCCACGAGAGCGTCCAGAAGCCCGGCGGCTTCCTCGGGCGTGACCGCGAGAGCCGATAGGCGTGGTGCGTATCCCCGCTGTTCGACACCGCGCTTGCAGTCGATCCCCACCAGGGCGACATCGAGCCGGGCGAGCCCCGCGATCAGGTTGCGCTGATACATCGACTTGCCCGACTGGTTGGCGCCGAGCGTCAGGGCGTGCGGGACCTTCAGGTAATCCCGGACGAACGCCGTGCCGTCCTCCCGCAGAGCGACCGGAACCGTCAGTTGACCGGAAGGGCGACGGCGTGGCATCTTCACCCGCCGCAGGACGTCGTAGCCGGTCATCCGCAGCTCGACGAACCCCGGCTTGGTCTCGATCACGTTGACCGAGTGGACGCCCCAGGCATGCCGGAGCCGTTCGGAGGCGGCCATCACGTCGGCGGGTTCAAGACCGGCCGGAAGCCGGAGCGTGACCCGCATCCCGGTCGAGGTACCCCGCACCCGGCGGATCTTCGGCGGCACGGGCTGAACGTCGCTGCGACGGGCCACGCTGCGCACGAGGAAAGCGCGGAAGCGAGAAGGCTGAACGGTCAACCCGCACACGTCCATCGTGGAGCGGTACGACATCGCGAACCGCACCTGCGTGACCGGCAGCCCGACCAGCGACCAGAACACCCGCGGCGCCCGCACCTTCGCGTAGCCGAGACCACCGGCCCCGGCGAGCGGGAGGCCGACCTCCCATAACGTCGACAGGTCCGCCATGATCAGGCCCCCATCGGCGTGACCGCGACCGCACGGAACGAGATCCCATGCCGGGTCTGGCCGTTGAACGTGTTCTCCCAGTCACGGGCCTTCAGCCCGATCACCGACACCGGCATACCCGGCGCCAGGCCCTCGGGGAGGCCGGTCTCCGGAACGGTCACCTGGTAGAGGTTGCCCTCCCCCTCGTCCGAGATCAGCAGACCCACAGTCGAGAGCCCGGCGCCGGTCTCCCGGTCCACGGCACGCTCACCGGTCTGCTTGCTCACGAGCTTCGGCACGGGGGCCGTGGCCACGAACACCACGGCGGTCGAGGTGTCCACCTTGAACGAAGGCATGGCTTCTCCTTGGAGATGGCAGGAAGGGGCTAGATGACCAACTTGGCCATCCTGGTTGGTCACATCTCGAAGGTAGGAGACATGGCTGGCCATGTCAACAACATGACTGGCATGACTGTCCTGCCTCAGGGGTGTCGCCTACCATCGACCCATGACCTTCGTCCCCGAGCCGCTAGACCCCGACGACGACCGAGCCCCCTACGAGCAGGTGGCCAGCAGCCTCAGCGCTGCCATCCGAACGAGGCGGCTCAGCCCTGGTGAGAAGCTCCCGTCCCACGCGAAGCTGACGGAGCTATACGGGTTCGCCCGGGCAACTATCCAACGCGCACTGCGCGACCTCGAAGACGAGGGGCTCGTGGTCTCCCGCAAGGGCAGCGGCGTCTACGTCCGCAACCGGACCGAGAGGCCGGCGGGGCTGCGGCCGTACGTCGAGCAGGCTTTCGCCAAGGATCAGGTGACCATCGACTTCGCCGGATTCTCCAGCGAGACCCTGCACGGCGCGCTGCAGGAACCGCTCGACAAGATCCGGGTCGGCAGGCTCACCCCGTCGAGCATCACCATGCGGATACTCGTCCCGGACATGTCCGTGCCGCAGGCCGCGCCCGTGCGCATGGAGGACGGGGCCGACGACAAGCGGCTCCGCGACCGCATGCACGACATCATGGTCAGCTACACCCGCAGCATCCGTGACGCCATCGCCGAGTTGGAACACCTCGGCCTGGTCGCCGAGACGCAGATCAGCGTCCGCGTCCACAGCGGCACGCAGTTCTTCAAGCTGTACGTCATCAACAACGAGGACGCGTTCTTCGGGTACTACCCGATCCGCCCCAACAAGGTCGTCGCCCAGGGCGAGACCATCGAGATCTACGACCTGGTCGGCAAGGACACCACGCTCTTCCACCATTCGATCAACGACGGCGAGTCCTCCAGCGGAGCCCAGCAGGTCCAGCAGGCCCGCATGTGGTTCGACAGCGTCTGGGAGACCATCGGAAGGGACTTCGACCTTGACGCACGATGACGAGCTTTCCGGCATCCTGGCGAACGCACGCGTGATCTTCTTCGACTTCGACGGCCCCGTGTGCGACGTGTTCGCCGGACTGCCCGCCCCCCAGGTCGCCAAGCAACTCACCGCGCTGCTCTCATCCCAAGATGCAGCCGCGGGCGCGAAGGCATCCGAGACCGAAGATCCGATCGAGGTCCTGCGCATCGCTCACGAGGCGAACGCCGAGTCCGGCCAGGAGGTCGAGCAGGCACTGACGGCAGCCGAGGTCGAAGCTGTCGCCGTGGCCGGCCCCCCGACGCCAGGGGCTGTGGAAGCTCTGCAAGCCGCGCACGCCGCAGGAAGGGCGGTCGCGGTGGTGAGTAACAACTCCGCTGAGTGCGTTCAGCGCTTCGTGGAGTTGCACGGCTTGGGGGATTACGTCGCGAAGATCGTCGGTCGCCCCACGGGGCAGCCCCACCTGATGAAGCCGAACCCGTTCCCTCTCATCACGGCGGCCGAGCGCATGCACATGGACGTCACGAACTGCACGCTGATCGGTGACTCGCTCACGGACATCCAGGCCGCTCACGCCGCCGGGACAACGGTGATCGCCTACGCCAACAAGCCGCACAAGGCCGACCTCTTCGCCGAAGCGCAAGCCGACGCGATCACCGACGACATGCACGCCATCGCCGACGCACTCACCACGGCGTAGCCGAGGAACAACGGGGGAGCTGTTACAGGTTTCTCTACCTCATCAAGCACCCGGCTGCGCTCCGCTCCGCCGGGCGGGCTTCCCGGCTCCGCTCCGCGCGACGCTCCTGCCTTCGGCCCGCTCCGCGCGCGCTGCGCCGACGCCCGCCCCTGCAAGACGGGATAGGCCCAAGGGCATGAGCCCGAGCCCCAACGGCCGCGGTTCCCTCTCCGTTACCGAGATGCCTCCGGCGGGGGCGCTCAGGCTCCGGGATGGCGGGGGCGCCGTACGCGGGTGCCGGCCGGTGGGGGCTGAGGCGGGGAACTCCCATCCCGTCCGCCACCGACCCAGGACAAGCCGAGCAGACACGGCACCGGGCGTCCAGGTCGTTCGTACAGTGGCGCGCTCCACCTGGACGCCCGGCACCGCGCCCGCTCCACATACGTGTGGGTCGACGGCAGACGGGATGGGAGTTGGGGTGAGTAGTAGGCCATGCAGGTAGCTCCCTGCAGCTCCACCCCAAGCAGTGCCACTGACCGTGGGCGTTATTTGCCGGTGGTATCAGCCAGAGCGCGCCGCACACGAATCCGTGTCTCCTCCGGGAATTCCGAGGCCAGATCGAGCACCCGTGCGCGGTCGGCAGGCGTAACGACCGCGGGCTCCTCCAGATCCCCGATCCAGTCGGCAAGCGTCTCGATGGCGAGCCCGTGCTCACCGGCCCTGAGGAAGTCGAGAAGGTGCCCGCGCAAGGGCTCAGAGTCCGCGCCCATGAGGGACTCGACCAGGTCCCGTACGCGCTTCTCCCACATTGCGTATGACTGCACCATCCCCGCATCCTGGCACGCCGACAGTCGCGTACCGTGACCGCGTGGACGAGGAATCGGTGCTCATCAAGCTCACGCGCGACCAGGCGTTGGTCCTGTCTGACTGGCTATACGAGGTCATGATGCGGTCCGACAAGCTGGACGGCATCGTGCCGGACCGTGCGGTCTGGTCCGGGATCTACGCGATCTCCGGAACCCTCGAAACGACACTGCCCGAGGTCTTCATGCCGGACTACGCCAGCCGCCTGGACGCGGCCCGTCAGCGTTTGCTCGACGCCATGGGTGGCGAAGAGGAAGACCAGAGCCTGTCAAGGCCGCCCTCCGGCGATGACATCAGCGGCTGACACCAACGAGCGCGAATCTTGCCGATCGCTGCCGAACATCAGCGGCAGGCCAGCTGGGGCGCGGAGCGCGTTGGGCGAGGTCCCAGAGTCCCCATGATCGACCTGATAAGGATGAGGCCACAGGTTCAAATCCTGTTAGCCCCAC
>NZ_JBIBTW010000019.1:0-1411 GCF_043078785.1 Streptomyces sp. NPDC015346
CTAGTAGTGCTTCGTTAGGTTCTCAGCCTGATTCTGTTGCGGGGCAGGCGTCGGCCGCAGGTGGTGCAGGTGCCGGTCCAGCACTGCAGCAGGTCCTGGAGGGCGTCGAGGACCTGGTAGAGGGTCAGGCCGGCGTGTGTGCTTTTGGGTCGAGCCGCCGCAGGGTGAGGAATGCCTGGGCGGCTGTGACGAGGGTGACGTGGTGGTGCCAGCCGCGCCAGGTGCGGCCTTCGAAGTGGTCCATGCCGAGGCCGTGCTTGAGTTCGCGGTAGTCGTGTTCGATGCGCCAGCGCATCTTCGCCCACCTCACCAGGTCGGTGATCGGTGTGCTGGCGGGCAGGTTGGTCATCCAGTAGCCGCTCGGCTCGTCGGCGTCTTCGGGCTGTTCGACGAGCAGGGTCCGCAGCGGCAGGACACCGCTCCAGCGGTTGCGTCCTCCGGCCTGGCCCTGGGCGGTGCGGCAGGCTTCCTTCCCCGACGGCCGGACCTCGATCACAGCGAAATGCGAGGTCATCCGGCCTTTGCTGCCCTGCCGCCAGGTGACCTGTTCAAACGGCGTGTCCGAGGTGATGAACGTGGTCAGAGGCTGGGCCGGCCCGCGGTAGCGGGGCAGCGTGGGCGGTCCCAGACCGCCGTAGGCCGGCTGATAAGGCTCGGCCGCGGCCGGGCGAGCGACCTCCTTGGAGTCCACCGCCATGACATAGGACCAGCCTCGTTCCTCCAGCGCGAGCCGGAACGAGACGCTGCGGCCGTAACCTGCGTCCGCCACGATCACCGGCACCCCCAGGCCCTGCATGGCCAGCCGGTCCAGCAACCCCAAGGCCAGACGGGTCTTGGAGACATGCCCGATCCCGTCGGGGACACCGGCCAGTCGGCGTCGCCGGTCATCACTGTTCCATTCCTCGGGCAGGAACAACTCCCACTCCAACGGGCACGATGCCGTGTCGGTGGCCGCGTGCACGCTGACCGCGACCTGGCAGTTCGCCCGCTTGCCCAGCGCCCCGCAGTACTGCCGGGCCACCCCCACCGACGCCGTGCCGCACTTGGGGAACGACACATCGTCGACGACCCACACCTCAGGCGCGATCGCTTCGCTCAATCGCTCGGCGATCCGCCGCCTCACCGGCAGCGGATCCCACGGCGACTGGTTCACGAACTGCTGCAGGGCCTGCATGTTCCCATCCGGCAACCGCTCGGCCATCGGCTGGATCGACTTCCGACGGCCGTCCAGCATCAAACCCCGCAGATAACAGCCGCCCCACCGCCGCTGATCCCACCGCGGAAGCGAGGCGAACACATCGGCAACGAACTCCGATAACTCACCCCGGAGCCGTTCCACCTCCCCAAGCCTCATACCGAAGAAGATGCCCACCACCAGGCGAGATCACCCGACGTAACGAAGCACTACTAG
>NZ_JBIBTW010000020.1:0-1395 GCF_043078785.1 Streptomyces sp. NPDC015346
GGCTGAGACCTGATGCCGAGCCGATTGTGGTGAAGTGGATGATCCTATGCTGTCGAGAAAAGCCTCTAGCGAGTTTCATGGCGGCCCGTACCCTAAACCGACTCAGGTGGTCAGGTAGAGAATACCGAGGCGTTCGGGTGAACTATGGTTAAGGAACTCGGCAAAATGCCCCCGTAACTTCGGGAGAAGGGGGGCCATCACTGGTGATCCGATTTACTCGGTGAGCTGGGGGTGGCCGCAGAGACCAGCGAGAAGCGACTGTTTACTAAAAACACAGGTCCGTGCGAAGCCGTAAGGCGATGTATACGGACTGACGCCTGCCCGGTGCTGGAACGTTAAGGGGACCGGTTAGTGACCTTTCGGGGTTGCGAAGCTGAGAACTTAAGCGCCAGTAAACGGCGGTGGTAACTATAACCATCCTAAGGTAGCGAAATTCCTTGTCGGGTAAGTTCCGACCTGCACGAATGGCGTAACGACTTCTCGACTGTCTCAACCATAGGCCCGGTGAAATTGCACTACGAGTAAAGATGCTCGTTTCGCGCAGCAGGACGGAAAGACCCCGGGACCTTTACTACAGTTTGATATTGGTGTTCGGTTCGGCTTGTGTAGGATAGGTGGGAGACTTTGAAGCCGTGACGCCAGTCATGGTGGAGTCGCCGTTGAAATACCACTCTGGTCGTGCTGGATGTCTAACCTCGGTCCGTGATCCGGATCAGGGACAGTGTCTGATGGGTAGTTTAACTGGGGCGGTTGCCTCCCAAAGGGTAACGGAGGCGCCCAAAGGTTCCCTCAGCCTGGTTGGCAATCAGGTGTTGAGTGTAAGTGCACAAGGGAGCTTGACTGTGAGACCGACGGGTCGAGCAGGGACGAAAGTCGGGACTAGTGATCCGGCGGTGGCTTGTGGAAGCGCCGTCGCTCAACGGATAAAAGGTACCCCGGGGATAACAGGCTGATCTTCCCCAAGAGTCCATATCGACGGGATGGTTTGGCACCTCGATGTCGGCTCGTCGCATCCTGGGGCTGGAGTCGGTCCCAAGGGTTGGGCTGTTCGCCCATTAAAGCGGTACGCGAGCTGGGTTTAGAACGTCGTGAGACAGTTCGGTCCCTATCCGCTGTGCGCGTAGGAATATTGAGAAGGGCTGTCCCTAGTACGAGAGGACCGGGACGGACGAACCTCTGGTGTGCCAGTTGTCCTGCCAAGGGCATGGCTGGTTGGCTACGTTCGGGAGGGATAACCGCTGAAAGCATCTAAGCGGGAAGCCTGCTTCGAGATGAGTATTCCCACCTCCTTGAGAGGGTAAGGCTCCCAGTAGACGACTGGGTTGATAGGCCGGATGTGGAAGCCCAGTAATGGGTGGAGCTGACCGGTACTAATAGGCCGAGGGCTTGTCCTCA